>CAWJTC010000013.1:0-78660 GCA_963845725.1 uncultured Acidobacteriota bacterium | reverse complement strand
TTCTCCGTCATCGACGTACTCCTTTCAGTCGACTTTAATGTCTTGCCGACTGCGCTGCTAACGGCAACGGCCTGTCCTAGGGCGTGCCCATAATATGGAGATGAGCCCAAGGAGTGCCTGCCCACATGATGTAAGCGCCCGTTGGCGTGTGAGTCGTAGGCAGGCCCGTGGTTTTCGGATCAAAGGGCCAAAGAATCATCCAATGCGGTCCGATTCTGATGGGTGCGTCAGTTTTGTCGAACGGGTCGGAGTCGCTTCGCTGCGTCGCTCCCGCAAGCATGTATTCGATGCCGGGAACGGTGGTAGTCGGCTTTGCATTGTGTTCCGCGAAATCGTGATTCCATTGCATTGCGACTTTGTCCTCACACATCGGAGGTGATCCGATGCCGTTCGGGTCTCCCGGCAGGCACGTGAAATCATTGGTGCCCAGCCGGAGGACTTTCATCTGTCCCTGGGCGTCCATCTCAGCGACCGTGGCGTTTTTCGTCACCTTGGGAGGACCCGCGGAGAGGGCGCGCGCAATTTTGCTTTGTGCCGACTCTTGCAAATCGGATGATGTCGAGTTAGGTGCGTTCATTTGCGCAGAGGCACTGAGGCACGCGAGGGCAACCATTAGAGAAGCAATCCGAGCAGACAGCAATGATCGCAGGCTTCGAAACATAAATACCTCCACTCTGTTTGTCAGACATCGTCAAATCACCGACCTCGAAAATAACTCCAAGTTCGATTGGAGCGCCAAGCGGGAGGCTTGCGACTCCTACACAAAACGGCAACTTTCCTGTCTTTGCCGAAAACCTCTTGCAACAACTACGGAGCGGGGTCTGGAGATTTCGATTGGGCTCTGTGCATTTGAGGATGTCATAGGGAGATCTCACCACCACAGCTGAAGGAACGCAATTGCACCAAGGTATGAACCGCAATACTTTGGCCCACCTAGCCGGCAACCTGCTCAGATCATGGGAAATTGATTACCGCGACGTGCATGACAGTCTTCGCCGCCACTGCTTCACATGCACAACCTGCCAGCATCTTTCCGGACGCATGAAAGAAATCACCCGCTTTGTAAGCGTCGACGTCGAGTGCAATTGCATGTTGGTCTGGACTGAGATTTGACGATTTGCTTAGGGCTTGTCCACCCACACGGCCGCTGCAATCAGCAAGGCGTGGGTGAGGGCATCCTGGGGTAGGACCATTGCGAGCGGACGACCATTCCTAATCTCTTCAGCAGTGGGCGGCGTAAACTCGACGACATAATCGTTCCCCATGTCCTCATTTGAACGGGCCAACTTCAGGAACTCGTTTTTCTCCGCAGGGGACGAAAAGGAAAACAGTAGCTCGTAAGCGCTGGCATCCGGATCACCGATGAGTGCCAGAACACGTGTGTTCGTCAGTTGTGCGTAGCCAAAGAGATGACCGACGATTTCTGCTGCCAAACAGTCGGCCTTTGGGATCATCGCCTGGCAAGAATTCGATCGTGCAGAGCCAGTCACCTTCATCTTGCCAGTACGTTTCAATCTCATGTTGCAGGTTCATATGAAGGCCGTTTAATCTCTACGGTGCAGAATTCCTCGCCGAAACTCGCGATACCCACACTTTCGCGATGTCTCAATCCGGCGCTCATATCCGCCGCACCGCACTACGGATTACGCTACGGTTGTGCTCCCGCTACCGGGAATTTCCAACGACTTAGAGGTCGTCCGCCTCTTGTAAGTCCTTTAAAGTCGTGTATGGGCCGTTCTTTCACGGCGGTAACACGGGTTCAAATCCCGTCGGGGACGCCAATGATTTGGTTGGAAGAAAATGTGATCGTTTTGCGCATGCTCTTGATTACCCAAGTGTTGTGTGATTCAAAAATGCCGTTTCTCGGCTTTAGCGCACACTCTCGGGAAAAAGCCTGAAACACAACTCTTGACGGCTGCCATCATCGCCAGCAGACCAACGAAGGCCTTTTCGATCTCATCCCGGCTTACCTAGACCCTCGTATGACCAATATGGCCCCACAAAGGTGCACTCACACAGTGTGGTGGCAGTCTGCGAAGCCGTGCGGCGCAACTGTGCCACAATGGTGGCCTCATGAAGGCCACCGAACAGGACCGGTTGCGGCCACTGGCAGTTCAACCGCCTCCTCCGCAAGCTATACCTGTCAAGGCCCCGGGTCGTAAAGTTTTCTTCTTGGTCGACTCTCTGGAAATCGGTGGCAGTGAGAGTCAGGCTGTGGAATTAGCCCTGCGATTATCACAGGCACAGCACAGAGTTACATTGGGCTGTCTGCGGAAGCAGGGGCGACTGTTGAAGCGCATGGCAGGTTCACGTGTTCCAGTTTTGGAATTCCATCCGCAGGGTGGAATCGACTCGGTGCGCGGCGTTTGGCAACTGCTTCGGCTGGCAATGTTTCTCCGCGGCGAAGATTTTGAGGTCGTTCACACTCACGATCTATGGTCGAATCTGCTGGGCGTTCCTGCGGCATTTATGGCGCGAGTGCCAGTCATCGTTTCGAGCCAGCGTGATTTGTCCCACCTTCCCTGGTACCAGGGAAGACGAAAGCTGTGGCTCCGCCGCATTCAGGCGCTTTCAAGTGTGGTGCTGGCCAATGCCAGTGCGATCCGCAATCAATTAATTCAAGAAGGCCATTTGCGGCCGGAGAGGGTCCGTGTCGTCCGCAATGGTGTGGATTTCGAGAAATTCGATCGGGCCTCCCGCGATACTGGCGTTGCTTCGGCGAATGCGGGAAAGGGCAAACGCATCGTTCTGGTTGGAAACATGATTAGCGAGGTCAAGGGACATTTTCTGCTGATTGCGGCTGCTCCGGCGATCGTGCGCGAATTCCCTGATGTTCGTTTCGTTTTCGTCGGCGACGGAGCATTCCGAGAACGATTTGAAACACAGATTGGCAATCAGCGTTTGCGGGGACATTTTCTTTTTCTCGGAGAGCGGGAGGATGTTCCCGAAATTGTGGCGGCATGCGACATAGGGGTGCTGCCATCGAAAACCGAGGGACTGCCGAATGCGATTCTGGAGTACCTTGCGGCCGGGTTGGGTATAGTGGCGACGGACGCCGGTGGAAACGCCGAAATTGTGGAAGAAGGCGTGACCGGATTGCTGGTTCCGCCGGACGACGCCGAATCGCTGGCCGCGGCGGTGCTTCGATTTTTGCGCGACCCTGACCTGGCGACGCGTCTGGGACACAACGGAAGAGAGTTCGTACGCCGGAACTTTGGCTTTGAAAAGTTGGTGAAAGAGATTGAGTCCTTGTACGAAGAGTTGCTTGAACGCCGTGAGGCGGCGAATCGTTGACAGGCAAACTCGAAAGCCAACGATGGCGACGCCTGGTTACGATGGGGCCGGCTGAAGCGTGCGATCGGCTGCGTCAGGGCTGGTCGGCGCGGTTTGACTGGGTTCGTGCCCGGGCGGGCTTCGGTTTTGAGTCTCGGCTGCGAAGCAGTCCTCCTCAAACTGGCAAGTTTTTCTTTGATTCACCAGATGTGCCGTTGATATGCGCGCTGCTTAAAAAGCGTTTGCCACAGACAGCGGATGAAATCGTTACTCAGGCGGAGCAGATCTGCCGCCACCGTTTCGATCTGCTGGGGTACGAGGGTGTCGATTACGGAACCGACGTCGATTGGCATTGCGATCGTGTCCACGGTAAGAGCGCGCCGCATCAACCTTGGTTTAAGATTCGTTACCTCGATTTCGAGGAAGTGGGCGATAGCAAAGTAACCTGGGAATTGAACCGGCATCAGCACCTGGTGACGTTGGCGAAAGCTTACCGGCTGAGCGGGAATGACAGATTCGCGGCCGAGCTGATGCAGCAGTGGGACCATTGGCAGCATAGCAATCCTTATCCCATCGGAATCAATTGGGCGAGTTCCCTCGAAGTCGCCTTCCGCAGTCTTTCCTGGCTGTGGGTGTATTTCTTGCTTGGGGATTCGTCCGCGTTACCGGCCGATTTCCGCGCCCGATGGCTTAGAGCCTTGGCGACCAATGGGCGCCATATGGAACGCCATCTTTCAACTTTCTTCTCGCCCAACACTCATTTGTTGGGCGAAGCGGTCGCGTTGTTTTTCATTGGCACGCTGTGTCCAGAAATTCCGGCGGCGGCACGCTGGAAGCAGCGAGGATGGCAGTTGGTGCTCCAGGAAGCAGAGCTGCAGGTGCTAAGTGACGGTCTGCATTTTGAGCGGTCCGCCTACTATCACATTTATGCATTGGACTTTTTTCTCCACGCCCGGATTTTGGCTGCCGCCAATGGCGTCGCCATTCCGCCGGCCTTCGACGAGACAATTGAGAAGATGTTAAATGCGCTGTGCCTGATGGGAAGGGCGGGTGCTCCAGCGCGTCTAGGCGATGATGATGGCGGCCGGGTGTTTGATGGACGTCGCAATGGTGCCGAACATATGCTCGATCCGCTGGCCACTGGCGCGGCGATATTTGGGCGCTCTGATTTCAAATCGGTCGCCAGTGATCTCCGTGAAGAAACTCTGTGGTTACTGGGTGAGCCGGGAGTTTCGGCTTTCGACGCAATCGATTCCTCATCGGCGGAAAGTTGGTCGACATCGGTCGCGATGGATGATCTATATGTGCTGTCAGGTCCGGCGGCAACGCAGGTTGTTTTCGATGCAGGCGCACAGGGCGCATTGACCGCCGGCCACAGCCATGCCGATGCGTTGAGCGTGACCCTCGCTTCGAACGGACGGGCGTTACTGGTTGATCCGGGCACCTACGAGTATGTGGGGCCGCAACGGAATTCGTTTCGTGGGACCGGAGCCCACAATACCTTGCGGGTGGACGGGAGAGATCAGGCGGAGCCACTTGGGCCATTTGGCTGGGGGAAATTGCCCAGCGTGCGCACCGAGAGGCGAATTAGCGGGAAAACTTTTGATCTCATCGCAGCCAGTCACGACGGGTATGCCCGTCTGAAAAGCTCGGTGATCCACCAACGTTGGATATTTACGCAGCCTGGCTTTTACTTCGTGCGCGATGTGGCGGTGGGAGACGGGCAGCATCATTTGGAATTGTCCTGGCACCTCGGTGCCGGACTCCTGCCCCAGTCGGATGGGAGGTGTGTTGGAAGTGACGGATCGGGCTTTTGCCTGCTTACTGCGGGAACGACTGCCTGGTCGCGGGAAATGCTCGACGAACGGTGGTCCCCTGCTTATGGTGTTAAATCTTCCGCCTATAGTCTTCGCTTTCGGTGCGACGTAGAGTTACCGACAGAATTTACGACTTTGTTGATCCCGGCAGAAGTTGTTAAAGCGAAGCAAACCCTGAACTACCTTGACTCCTGTGACCAGGGACAAGTGGCCGGTTACCGGTACCTGACGAGCGAGGCGGAGCATTTGTTTTTCTTCGCACGGCAATCTGGCGCCTGGCGGGCGGGTGAGTGGAGCAGCGACGCGGACTTTTTGTACTCCACGGTGAGCCGCGATGGGTCCCAATCAAAGCTGATTTGTGCTAACGCCATGAGTGTGAGCTTTGCTGGGCAGCAGATCGTTTCCGCTCCGACACTCATGTCGCATTGCGAGATAATCTCCACGGGAGGCAGACTCGAAACTTATTCATCGGATGCCAGCGTCATTGTGAACGAGGCGGCGGCGAGGGCAGTCGCGACCGAACCGGAGACGAAATCCGGCCGGGTGTCCGGCATACCTCGGAAGCCATAATCTCATGTGCGGAATCTGTGGGATCTTTCATCGGGATGCGCGACGGCAGGTGGAGCAAGACGCTCTGGCCGGCCATGTGCGCGCAGATTGTTCATCGTGGTCCGGACGACGACGGATACTATGTCGAAGGCAATGGTGGCCTGGCGGTTCGCCGCCTGAGCATCATCGACGTGCGATCCGGGCATCAACCGATCAGCAACGAGGATGAGAACCTCTGGATCGTTTACAACGGGGAGATTTATAACCACGGGAATTTACGCAAAGAACTCGAATCTTGCGGTCACCGTTACCGCACGAACAGCGACACCGAAACCATTCTGCACCTCTATGAGGAATACGGCAGCGAATGTGTCCGGCGGTTGCGCGGGATGTTTGCATTTGCCGTTTGGAACAGGCGGGCGCGGAGTTTGTTTATGGCCCGCGACCGGTTTGGAATCAAGCCCCTTTACTATCGGTTGGACGACGGCACGTTTTTGTTTGGATCGGAAATCAAGGCCATTCTTGAGTATCCGGGGGTGAAAGCGGAGTTCAATCCAAGCGCGCTCGCGGAATATCTCGCCTTCGGCTATATCGCGGGTCCAGAGACGATGTTTCAGGGCATCCGCAAGCTGCTTCCCGGCCACTACCTGGAAATCGGCGAGACTGGAGAATTGAAGATCTCGCAGTACTGGACTCTGACCTGTGCCCCAGAGGCGATTGAGCGTCCGCGCGATTATTACGTTAAGAGCTATCGCGACTTGCTGGAAGGCGCTGTCGCCGGTCACCTCATGAGCGATGTGCCTCTGGGTGTCTTTTTGAGTGGCGGATTGGATTCCAGTGTGATCGCAGCCCTAGCGCAGAAAATCCGTAGTGAGCCGGTCGATACCTTCTCAGTCGGATATAGCGAAGAGACTTTCAGTGAGTTGCCATACGCGCGACAGGTTGCCGATCATCTTGGCTCGAAACATCACGAGATCCGGATCGGCGGCGGCGACTTTTTCGATATTCTGCCGAATTTAGTGTGGCACGAGGACGAGCCCATGGCATGGCCGTCCAGCGTTCCTCTTTATTTTGTGGCTCGCCTGGCCAAGAGCTATGTGAAAGTGGTGCTGACGGGTGAGGGCAGCGATGAAACTCTGGGTGGGTATGCTCGCTATGCATGGACGTTGATAAATTCCCAGATGGACGGCGTTTATCGTAAATTGGCGCCCGCGATCCTGCGAAAGCTAATTCGTGACTTTCTGCATGCTGCACCGTTTTCCGCCTCGTCGCATCGCAAGCTGGAGCACACTTTTCTGCTGCGCAATGGCGAGGCATGGTCTTCGCTGTATTTCGACAATTTCTATTCCGCTTTTTCGGCCGGTGATCAGCGCGATCTGCTCACGCCTCAGTTCCTGGACCGGGCGGGAGATGCGTATGCCAGCTCCTTGCGCCATTGGGACCAGTCGTCTGGCGATCTGCTACACCGCATGCTTGATACCGACATTAAGACTTATCTGGTGGAACTGCTTATGAAGCAGGACCAAATGAGCATGGCGGCATCGGTGGAAAGTCGGGTGCCATTTCTGGATCATGAGCTAGTCGAATTCACTGCCAACATACCGGCGCGGTACTTGGTACGAGGAAGGGAAGGCAAGTCGATTTTGAAGTCGGCGGCCGAAGGCCTGCTTCCGAAGTCGGTGATCTACCGGAAAAAGATGGGTTTTCCCACACCCTGGGCAATTTGGCTGAGGACTCGACTCGACGGACTGGAAGACATGCTGCTGGAGCCGCGAACGCAGAATCGCGGAATCTTTCGGGAGGATGGAGTTCGGCGCCTGTTCGCCGAGCACCGAGCCGGGCGCCGTGACCACGGCGACCGCATCTGGCGGTTATTGAATCTTGAGATCTGGCATCGGGTTTTCATCGACGGCGAAAGACCTGACAGACCCGACCCAGTTCCGGCTGCTGTTTCGCGTCATCAAACTTCTCGTGCGGTGTGAAACTAACCGTCAAGACAGCTCTTCTCATGCTGAGGAAGATCAGGCGTGCGACGTTGCGGGCATTGCAGGCTTTGGGTGTCTCTCGCCTGGTTGCCGACAGCGATTGGCGCCGAGAGCGCCTGTTGATTTTGTGCTATCACGGAATTTCACGGGAGGACGAACACCTTTGGCGACCCCATCTGTACATGGAACCAGATTTGCTCCGGCAGCGATTGGAGATTCTGCAACGAGGCGAGTACAACGTGCTGCCGCTGGGGCAAGCTCTGGAGAAACTGCACGCTCGAGAATTGCCGCCGCGCAGTGTCGCAATCACTTTCGATGATGGAATGTCTGACTTCTACAGCCGTGCCTATCCGCTGCTTAAGTCTTGTGGTTTTCCGGTCACTGTTTATCAGACAACTTACTACAGTGATTATCAGAGGCCGATTTTTAACCTTATCTGTTCTTACATGCTATGGAAACACCGCGGCAAAGTGTTGGACGCGGGCGTAGAGCTGGGGCTCAAGCCGCCCCTGGACCTCCGCACTGAAGCGAGCCGCGACGAAATCGTCCGCCGGCTGATGCAACTTGCCGAGGCCGACCACCTTAACGGCGCGGAGAAAGATGCACTGGCCGTCCGGCTGGCACAGATGCTGGAAGTCGATTACTCGGAGCTATTGAGGAAGCGGTTGCTGCACGTAATGAGCCCCCAGGAGATCTCTCAGCTCGCAGCCGCCGGAGTGGACTTTCAATTACATGCCCACCGACACTGTACGCCGATGGACGAAGCCTTTTTCCGTAAAGAGATTCAGGAGAACCGGGAGCGGCTTGAATCCATGACCAAACGTGATGCAGTCCACTTCTGTTATCCGAGCGGAGAGTACCATTCGCAGTTCTTGCCCTGGCTGGCGGCCGAAGGGGTGGTCTCGGCCGCGACGTGTAATCCGGGTCTGGCGACGCCGCGGAGCCATCCCTTGTTGTTACCCCGATTCGTCGACACTTCAGCACGTAAAGTGGCCGAATTCGAAGGGTGGCTGGCGGGAGTGGGCTCGCTGCTGGCCTTGAAACGTTTCAACAAAGCAGGCTGAGGGTGGCGCAAAGAAAATAATCCGGATCAGTAGACGAGAAGGCTACTCATCGCCGCGCACCCGCCACCAATCCAGCTGCTCGAACTCGGCCATTTTGTCCGCGCCGTGGTCGGTATACCAGCGCTCCCATGCCTCGGCATCTGCGGGCAGGTGCTGGTCGGTGATTTCGGTTAGCGCGAGAAACGTCCAATTGCGCATTTGCGGCGTAGTCTTCGGATCTTCTGCCAATGCAATCAACTTCGGCGCCATACGCATGCGTTGTTTGCGCGTGAAATTGCCACAATCAGAAATGTTGCACCCGGCGCGCTCCCGGACCGCGTACGAGGGATCGTGAGTGAAGGAGTAGAAGAGCTGGTCGAGGGCTTCATCGGTGCCCAGATAACGGATGCCTTCGACCGCCCACTGCCGGACGTAGGGATCGGGATCGTTCTTCGCATAATCGACGAGCACCGGGTAAATCAGGTTGTAGCCGACGCCGCGGCCTGCCAGCATCCCCATTTCGTAGACAGCCGCGGCACGGGATCCCTTGGTCTGAGCCTGCGTGATCAGCAGATCGACGGAGTTTTGCGTCTTGGCCCAGCCGTCCATCCCCAGGTTGAGATCAGCGTTGATGTAGCGCACCCGCAGGTCGGTGGAAAAGCTGGAGCGCCGCTCCAACTCTTTCATTCGTTCGGTGAGCTTGATGCCACCCTGCCACATCGCGATGTCCTGCTCGAACATGTCGCGGGCCCGGTCATCGTGGTGAATGGCGCGATCCAGCAATTCTTCCGCTTGTTCCTGTTCGGGCAACAGTTGCAAGCGCTGTGCCTCTGCATCGGTGAGAGGTGTGTAGGTTACGCGTTGCGCCCGGAATTTGGCCGAGCCACGCGACCGTGAAAATGCCGGCCTCGGTACGCCATGTCGGACGGAGAAAATGCGGTAACCCAGGAACCCGATCCATGCGGCCATCAGAGCCATTCCAACGGCCATCGCCACGGCGTTGCCGCGCCGGAAGGCCATCGCTTGGCCGGGAAGAGCCACGCCCCGCTGCGGAGGGGGACCATATGCACCAAGGGGATTGTCCACTGCAACGTGGGTATCCAATTTCAGGCCCACGGATTTTTCCAATTGAGCGGCGACCCAGCGTGCTTCCTGACGGTCGTCGATGGCGTTGACCAAAGTGATCTGCTTGCCGTCCTTGGTCTGCAAGCGGAGGGAGTAAGTCGCGCTGTTGAGATTCGTGCCCGGCTGGTTGCTGCTGACAGGGAGAATCTTCTCGATCTCGCTGAAGAGAATTTCGCGGGTAGAACTCATTCCCAGCACGGCGCGGCTTGCCCGCAGGTTGGTACCGTCCAGTTCAATGCGATAAGACCCCAGCGTCGACTGGATGACACCATAAACCAAGAACAGCTCCATCAGGCCGAATGCGATGGTGAACACCCAAGGGCCCCCGAAATGGTGCAGTGCGTAAATGACTCCGCCGAATCCGACGGTGACCAGAAACAAAACCATGACACGGATGGGGTTGCGAAAGGGTGGGAAGTAAAATTCCGTGCCGCCGGTGGGGGCGGTCGAAATCACAACTTTCGTCTTCTCGGGAGCCGCGACGTCCGAGGCATCGCTTTGGAATCCGGGAGCGGCCTGGGGCTGAGAGTCGCCGAAAACTGTGTCCGATGACGCGGTGACAGAGGCCGGAGTCAGCCGGAAAACCGGGACTTCAAAGTCGTCCGCGTAGTCCACGCCGGGAACATCCGCTTGCGCGTGTAGCAGCCAGACCACCTGGTCGTTCAGTTGGTCGTGATTGGTTTCGTAAGCATCGCTCGGGACAGCGAAATTCACGGGAATGGCTGCGTCTCCCATGGGACCGGGGGCGACCGACTGCTGTGGCACATTGGCTTGCGATTGCCAGAGGATGATTTGGGCGGTGCTGCGATTTTTGCCCGATCCTTCAACCACGCGGCGGACGCAAGAGAGAGTGAGATCGATACCGTGCCGGGTAGTGGTGTCGAAATGCAGATGAATGGCGCCCTTTAGCGTCTTTCCTGGAGAAAACGGGAGGGAAGCGAACTCGAAATAAGTCTTTCCGAAGCGTTCCCGGCGAATGCTAGCCCGGACGGCAATGGCGGCAAGAATCACACCCAGGAGGGCGAACAGGAGAGGGAAGAAGACCTTCGGATCAGATTCTCGCCAAAGCTTCGGAGCGACCAGGATGGCGATGGTGAGTGAAATGGCGTTCCAAAATCCTGCCAGCACCCATAGGCCAACGGCGTTGTTACGGTCTTTACTTTCGGCGCGGCTTGCAGCCCAATCCTTCTGCCACAGCCAGGGGGTGTCTGGCTGCAGCCAGCTGCACCGCGTATTGCTCCTTCAGCTTGCGGTTGCCATAAATGCCACCATAGATAATTCCGAGTCCAATCAGGACAAAAACTCCGCACAGCAGCACTCCAACCCATGAATTGCCGTGAGCCTTGGCGGGATCAGCAGCCAGAAGGGTCCTGGCCATTGCGAGGCCAAACCCCGCGAAGATCATTCCGAAAACGATCACAAATGCGGTCGAGGCGTTGGAAGGCTTGGTCACAACAAAATTATAAGATTGGGTCTAGAGTCGGCAGAGGCAGGAAAGCTCCGGTTCCGTTACCTTAGTCATATGCGTTTTCGCGACATGCGTCGAACAGCGAGCTTGATTCGCTCATTACGCCACGGCATCTGTTTCTTGAGTATTGGGGTATTGTTTACTGCTGCCGCGCTGGCCAAGCCGCAGCCACCGTTGCGAATCTATTTCGTCGACGTGGAGGGCGGCCAGTCAACCTTGATCGTGACCCCGGCCAAGCAGTCCGTTCTGATTGACACCGGTTGGGCAGGTGCACGAGATGCAGGTCGCATCGTGGATGCCGCCAAGGCTGCCGGCATCAAGAAGATCGACTATGTGCTCATCACTCACTACCACGATGACCACGTCGGTGGTGTAGCTGACCTTTTGCAGAGGATCAAAGTCGGCACGTTCGTCGACCACGGCGAGAACCAGGAAGACTCCGACGACACGAAGAAGAACTATGCCAACTACGTGAAAGCGATCGCGCCTTTCCCACGCGTGGTTCTGAGGCCAGGCGAGGGCATACCTTTAAAAGGAATAACCTTGCAGGTACTAGCGGCTGCGGGCGATACCATCACCGAACCCTTGCCCGGCTCCGGCGAAGCGAATATCTACTGTGCCTCAGAGAAGCAACCCCCGGACGATACTACCGAGAACTCACGCTCTCTGGGCGTGCTGATCACCTATGGCAAATTTCGATTCCTGGATCTGGGTGATTTGACAGAGAAAAAAACGCTGGCGATGGTCTGCCCTAACGACCTGATCGGGACGGTCGATCTCTATCTGGCGACCCATCATGGAGGCTATCCCGACAACCCCAAAGCGCTGGTATGGGCGTTACATCCGCGGGTCGCGGTCATTGACAACGGACCGCACAAAGGTGGCAATCCTGAGGCATGGCAGATTATTCATGATTCACCGGATCTTGCCGATCTATGGCAACTGCATTATGCGATGGATTCGGACCAGCAACACAATACGCTGGAGAAATTGATCGCCAATGTCCAGAACGGTTCTGACGGGAACTATATCGAGGTCAAAGCCGACTCCGATGGTAAATTCAGGGTGATCAATTCACGCAATGGGATGGAGAGGAATTACGGAAAGTAGGTCGATATTGAGAAAGACGAGTGCTGCCACTCAGTTGCTAACCCGATGTATTCGTGGCACTTCGCGGTTTTGCAAAATCACCAGCTTCGCGCTTTGGCCGCTGATTGTTTACAATAAAGTCTTTCGTTTCTCTTGTTGGCCTGAGAGTGGTATATCTCGGGAAGCAAAAAACCCTTGAAAACGTCCCAAGCAAATCCTGGCGGCCCCGGCCATGATGATCCCGTGTATTGGCGGGTCGAGGGCAGCCTGCTCGAATTAACCACGGTCCGGTCGATTGCATTCTTCACCTGGAATCTGCAAACCTTTTCGGAACGCTGGACCCGGCGCGGCCTGGTTTTTCTGATGGCGGTGTTGCGGCCATTTCTATATGCGCTAAACCGGGAATTTGCTACGCGCGTGGTATACAGCGTGCTTCGCGGCGTTAGCCGGGACCGCCTTGATCTGCTGGGCGAAGAATACTTCCAGTACAAATTAAAGCCTCAGCTCAAGCCGGAGGGCGTGCGGCAGCTCGAGTCGCTGGTGGATTCCCGGCGGAATGTCGTCTTGGTAAGCCAGGGACTGGACCACGTGATGCGTCCGCTGGCGCGGCATTTGGGCGTGCAGTGGATCGTCGCGAACCGTCTGGAGTTCCGCGATGGCATGGCTACCGGCAGGCTGCTTGACCCCGTGATTCGCCCGCGCGGCGCCTTCGCCCGAATCACCGGGACTGGTCCGGATGGAGAACGCCGTCCGGAGCGGCTGATTCGCGACCTGAACCTGTCTACGGTCGAGGAGTTGCGCTCGGCTGTCGTTCCATCCCGCCGGCAGACGCCTGCGACCGCGACGGCCGATTGTTCACTTCGATGGGACGCGGCGGTCACGGCCGCTTTCTGTCCGCTCGGCGTTTGCCGGGAAACACCTCATGCTGATTGGCGTGACCGGATTCATCGGCAAAGTTTGGCTCGTGAACACACTGATGGATTTGCCGGAGACCGGCCGCATCTATCTGCTGATCCGGCGGCAGAAATCGAATCCCGCCCAGCGGCGCTTCGAAAAGCTGGTGGAAGAATCGCCCGTTTTTGATCCCTTGTGGGAGCGCTATGGAGCCGGGCTGTCGCGATTTGTAGCTGAACGCGTCGAAGTGGTTGAGGGTGATGTGTCCCAGCCCGGGCTTGGACTGTCGGCGGCGGCCAGCGATATCTTATGTAAGAAGCTAGACTTGATCATTAACAGCTCGGGCCTGACGGACTTCAATCCTGATCTGCGGGACGCGCTCCTGACCAATGTCGATGCCGCTGTGAATGTGGTCGAGTTTGTGCGCAGATCCGATCACGCGGGGCTGCTCCACCTTTCCACTTGCTACGTGGCGGGGAGGCAAGGATGGTCGCGTCGCAGAAAGGATCCGGCCGAACTACGTACCCGCTGCCGTTGATGGCTACGATGCGGAACGTGAATGGCGGGCCCTGCGCCAGTTCATCCGGGATGCCGAATTGAAGGCTGAAGGCGGCGAAGTTACGGGAGAGCTGCGGCGACAGGCTCTGGAAAAAGAACACGCTGCTAAAGGTCTTCACGGCGCGGCGCTCGATAATCAGGTGCGGAAGAATCGGGTACGCTGGCTGCGGAATCATCTAACCGACGCCGGAACGAAGCGGGCGCTGGAATTGGGCTGGCCCAACACTTACACCTTGACTAAGGGACTCGCCGAGTCACTTCTGGCCAAGTACGGTGCTGGCTTGCCGATTGCGATCGTACGGCCAGCCATCGTTGAAACCTCGATTGAGAAGCCGTTCCGGGGATGGAACGAGGGCATCAACACCTCCGCTTCGCTTTCTTATCTGCTGGGAACGTATTTCCGGCAACTTCCGTCGAACGAGCGTAAACGCTTGGACCTGATTCCGGTAGATTCGGTTTGCGCCGGCATGACGCTGATTGCGGCCGCGATCATGGAGCGCCGCCACGATCCGGTTTATCAGCTCGCCGCTTCAGTGACCAATCCCTGCGATATGCGGCGGTCCATCGAACTTACCTCGCTCGCGCATCGCAAACACTACCGCGCGCAGGAGGGTCTGGAGTACTGGTTGCGGCTGCGCTTCGACGCCATCCCGGTTTCAAAAGAGCGATATCAGCGGATGTCAGCGCCCGCCCAAAAAGCAATTATCAAGTCGATCCAGCACATCATGTCGGCCCTCCCGCTGAAGAAGACGCCCTTGGCCCGCACTCAACGTAATCTCGAGAAGCTCGAAAAGCTAATCGAACTCTTCGAGCCCTTCATTCTCCTAAACGAACATGATTTTGTTGCCGAAAATGTGGAGCAACTGGCTTATGCGCTGGTGCCGGAAGAAAAAGCCGACTTCGGCTACGACACTGCTGCCATCGATTGGTGGGAGTTCTGGATCAACATTCATGTTCCGGCGCTGCGGCGATGGACTTATCCGCTGATCGAAGGGCGGCCGCTAGAGGCGCGTCCGGCGCGCACCTTCCATCTGACCGAGGCGGATAACGGTATCGCCGTCAAAACCGGCACAAACGGGGCAACGTGGCGATATTCCTGACCGGCTCCACCGGCTACATCGGCGGCCACGTTGCCGCGAACCTGCTGGAACAGCACGGCGCATCCCTGAATGTGCTGATTCGGGCGCGGGATGCGCACGAAGCCGAACTCCGGCTCTGGCAGGCGTTGCAGTTGCATCTCGACTTTCCCGCGTTTCTATGAGCATCTGCAAACCCGCGTCAGGATCTTCCGCGGCGATCTCACCGGGGAACGCTTCGGCCTTGCCCGCGACGACTACGACCGGCTCATCCACACCAGCGATTCGGTGATCCACTGCGCCGCGTCGTTGAACCGCAAATCAGAAAAGAGCTGCCTCAACGTAAATCTGCGAGGCACTTTGGAAGTGCTGCAGCTGGCCATGCGAGTGCATCATTATCACGGCATGCGCCGCTTCAGCCACGTCAGCACAGTGGCGGTGGCGGGGAAGCGGCAGGATGAAGTCGTCACCGAAGACAAGTCGATTGATTGGGAACGCTCCGACTACGATCCCTACGCCCGCACCAAAAAATTCTGCGAGCACATGATCCGGCAGTTGCTCCCCGAAGTTCCGATTACGATTTTCCGGCCCAGCATCGTGCTCGGCGACAGCCGCCGCGCCGAAACTACACAATTCGATATGGTGAAGGCCTTTGTTTTTCTGGCGGGACTGCCGATGCTGCCCTTCCGTCCCGATGACAAGATCGACATCGTGAATGTCGATTTCGTGGCCGATGCCATTGCCACTCTGCACCAGAAGGCTCAACCGCAACACGATGTGTATCATCTTTCTTCGGGCAAAGACTCCCAGACCTTCCGCGAATTGACCGCGCCCTGGCCGCCGCCCGGCAGAAGCGCGGGCCGGTATTCCTGCCCCTGCTGGAGCGGCCATTTTCGGCGACGGTCAACACTTTGTCGAATTTCGGCGGACCGATCTCGCGTGGGGCGTCGCTCATGAAGGTGTTTATGCCGTATCTGGTATGGAATACGGTGTTCGACAATGCTCGCGTGACCATGGAACTCGGCCGCAAGCCGGTGCCCTTTTCTCAATATAGTTTTCCGCTTGCTCAAGTTCAGTCGCGATGGCAAATTCACCTACCGGTACCAGGATTGGCCTGCGCAGGCCGGGGGCACGGCGGCATGATGGACTTCATCCTCGAAGCCTGGGTCAGCGCGTCGATTGAAAAGTCGAAAGCCGCGTGGGTGCTGGGCAGAGGCAGGCCGTGGCGGCCAGGAGAAAAACTCAAACTGTTGTTTGCGGGATACAACGGCACACGCAACATGGGTTCAGACGCGCGCGTCGAAGAAATGCTGCGGCAGATCCGGCACGTTCTCGGGGCGCAGAACGTTGATTTCAGCGCCATGACTTTCAACTTCGAACGCTCGCGCGGCTATTTCGAAGGCACGACTCAAGTGCGTCTGCCAGATATTTTCCCCCCTTTCCTGGCCCGGGAGGTTCCCAAGCACCACGGCGTCGTGGCCTGCGAAGGCTCGATGTTCAAGAGCAAGTTTGCCAATGCGCTGACCACCATGATGATCGGATCGCTGGGGATCGCGGCGGCTGAGAATAAGCTTTCGGTTGGTTATGGCGCCGAGGCAGGACATATGGATCCGCTGGTACGAAAAATGTGCGGGCGCTTCTGCAGGAATTCGTTGATCATCACGCGTAACGAAGAGTCGCGTACCATTCTGCGCGAACTGGGCGTACCAACCGAGTTGGGAACAGATACAGCCTGGACTTTCGAGCCCCATCCCGCCGAATACGGACGAAAAACACTGCGTAGTGTGGGATGGGACGGCAAAACGCTGGTGCTGGTGGTGTGTCCCATCAATCCCTTCGAGTGGCCGGTGAAAGCGTCGGTGGCCAAATTGGCCATCCATAGCCTGACCGGCGCTTATAAAGAAGAGCACTACCGCGGACCGTATTTTCATAATTCGGGAGCGGATGCCGCTCGCGCCTATCAGCAATACCTCACGGGGATCGCGAAAGCTGTGGAGGCGTTTCGCTCTCGGCACAAGGTCTTTGTCATCATGGTAGCTACCGAGCGCCTCGATGCCCGGCCCGCGAATCGCATCTCGGAGCAGCTCGGGGGTGTTCCGATACTGACTTCCGAGGAGTACAACATCTACGAACTGGTGAGCGTGTTGCGCGCATGTCACATGATGGCGTCCTCGCGCTACCACGGAATCGTGACCTCAATGCCGGGTCTGGTTCCATCGGCTGGCATCACCATGGACGAGCGCATCCGTAACCTGATGCACGAGCGCGGCCACGAGGATCTGTTGATGAACGTGGATGACGCCGACCTTGAGCCGAAACTTCTGGCTGCGCTCGAGAAGTTGGCGACCGACGGGGAGCGCATCGCCGAAGCCATTGGACGTACGGTGGTACGCAACCTGAAAGTGATGGCCCGCATGGGAGTCTACTTCGAGGAAGAAGTTCAGCGGCGCTATCCGGAGTTTCCCACGCGCAAAGGCGAGTGGAGTTGGGACGATTACTTGCCGCCCATGAGTGCGGGTCTCAAGAGTTTGGTCGAAGTCTACAACTGAGCCGACCGCGCAGCAGTTTTTGCACATGATTTTTCTGGAAAACATTTTCGTGCGGCTTGAACAGACGGCGGACTCAACTCTCGTTGAAGAGCTGCGCAGTGATCCCAGTGTTCCAACGTTGGGCGTGACGGGGAATGGGCTTTTGAGGGAAATCGCGCAGGTCCGTGCGTTTCTAGCGGCGAAAGGCCTCAGCAAAGGCGACCGCGTCGTACTGCTCGGCCACAACAGCATCGACTGGGTTGCCATCGACCTCGCCATCATGGCCGAGGGATTGATCGTCGTTCCGCTCTACGCCCGTCAGGCTCCTGCCGAACTTGTCGCCATGATGAAGGATTGCTCTCCCGCGCTGATCTGCTGTGGCGATGCCGCACTGCGAGACGCCATGGTGCGGGAATGGCCGGAGGCGCCGCCGCAGCATTTGTTCGATGAGATACTGACTGCGAAATCCGTGAGTAATGCGCTTCCCCGCGTTGAGGAGTCCGATCCGGTTACCATCATTTACACTTCCGGAACTTCTGGCGAGGCCAAGGGGGTCGTTCTCACGGCCGGGAACATCGGCCACATGCTGGGCTGCACGTCGGAGCGGCTCGACTCGTTGATGGAAAGCCGCCCCAGTCAGGACCGTGTATTCCATTACCTGCCATTGTGCTTCGCCGGTTCATGGATCATGCTGCTAACTTGTCTTTTGCGGGGAAGCCGCCTCACTCTGAATACGGATTTGACGAAACTGGCCGGCGATATGCGGACTGCCGCGCCCGACTATTTCTTGAACGTTCCCCAACTCCTCGAACGCATGCGCAAAGCGGTTGACGAACAACTTTGGAAGACTGGAGGCTTGGTTCTCAGCATCTACAGCAAGGCCAAGAGTGCATGGATGCGGAAACAAGAACATAAGTCAGGTTTGGTGGATTCATTGTGGCTCGCCGGCGCGAAATCAGTGGTGTTTCCCACCATTCGCAAGAAAATGATCGGATCGAACCTGAAAGCGCTGATCTGCGGATCGGCGCCGCTTGCCGTCGAGACCCAGCAATATTTCATGATGCTTGGAATCCCGGTGCTTCAAGTCTATGGCTTGACTGAGACGACGGCGATCTGCACCATGGATGACCCCCGCCAGGTCGAGCCGGGGCTAGTCGGGCCGGCGATCCGTGGGGTTGAAATGAAGCTCGGCGAGAATGGTGAGATTATCGTCCGTGGGCCAAATGTCTTTCCAGGATATTGGAACCGGCCGCAGGAAACTGCGAAGGCGCTACACGACGGCTGGTTTCATACCGGCGACCAGGGCGAAGTGGACGCCAGCGGGAACTGGAAGATCATCGGCCGCATTAAGAATTTGATCATCCTCGGTTCTGGCCATAACATTGCCCCGGAGCCCATCGAAGACGAGTTGCTGCAAAGTCTGCCCGCAGCTCAGCAGGTGGTGCTGGTGGGAAATGGGCGAGGTTATCTTTCGGCAATTCTTACCGGTCCGGTGACGCCGCAACAGGCGCAAGCCGCCGTAGACGCGCTGAATCATGCAATGCCACACTACAAACAGATTCGGGCGTTTCACCTTCACGGCGAACCTTTTTCCATGGATAATGGCTTGCTTACGGCGAATGGGAAGCTGAAGCGCGATTTGATTGCCGCCCGGCTGAACAACGAGATCGAAGAGATGTACGCGATCAAGCAGGCAGTCTGACAGTGGCGAGTCTAAGCTCATGAATCGATTTAAAGGCAAAACCCTTTCGTGGGAACTGAAGGACGGTGTCCTCGAGTTGGCGCTGCACCGCGAACCTTGCAATGAGATCGGTTCTACAACGCTAGAAGAGTTGGAGAAGTTCGTTACAGCACTGGAGGCACAGGAGAGTGAAGCCTCTTCACTTATCATCCATAGCGAACTCAAGCCGGGGTTCTGCGCCGGGGCTGACCTGCGGGAACTGTATACCCGCTCGAGCGAAATGGAAGCGGCCGATGCCGCCAAGGGCGTCCGTAACTATCTCGAGCGCATTCACCGGGTAATGAATGCGATTGACGCCTCTCCGCTCACGACCCTCGCCGCGGTGCATGGGGTCACGTTTGGCGGAGGATTCGAACTGGCGCTGACCTGCGATCTGATTATTGCCGATAAAATGACGCGCTTTTGTTTTCCCGAGCTGCGGCTGGGATTGATTCCCGGATTCGGCGGAATCCCACGGCTGAAGCGCGATTTGGGGAACGCGGTGGTCCGCGATCTGTTATTAACTGGCCGCAGCTTCAACGCCATTAAGGCTCAACAGATCGGCATCGTCAGCCAGGTGGTGAGTGAAGGCGAAGCTTTAAGGGCAGCACGTGCGACCGCAGCCCAACTGAAGAAGTTTGACCGGACGACCGCCGCAGCGGCGAAGAAATTCGTCAAACCGATTCCGTACGAAGAACTGAAACAGGAGATCGATCTTTTTTGCGAGCTGTTCGCGAGGCCTGCGGTGGAGGCGGGCCTGCGCAAGTTCGTACAGAGCACCGAAGCGCTGCCATATTTGCCGTGAAGCACATGACCACGACTGATAAAACGCTGGAAGAAATTCTCACACTCGCAGCCGCCCATTTCAAGGTGCCGCGGCAAAAGCTCGCCGCTGACGATGACTTCTTCAAGACTCTGGCTATCGACAGCCTGCAGGCCCTCGATTTGCTGACCAAGCTGGAGAACCATTTCCAGATCGAGCTGCCAGATTACGAACTTCAAGGCGTCTCGGATTTCCGCACATTGGCGAGCCGCATCCAGGCGAGATTGTGAATGAAGAGTAATTGACTTGATAACTAGCTGTTTTCCGTACGCCCCTGTCTCTGTGATGAAATAGATCTTTCATGCTCAATCTTGACCGGTACTCTTGCCTGGGCGAAGCCTTGCGGGATGCGCTTGATCGCTGGCCTAACGAAGTGTGCCTGATCGAGTCTGACCGCAACCGGGAGAAGATACGGCTCACCTATTCTGATTTCAAGGAAACCGCCGAGCCTCTGGCGCGCGCGCTTGAGGATGCGGATTTCAAACCCGGAGACCGCGCCGCGATAATCATGACCAATCAGTCCAAGTGGCTGATTTCCGCGTACGCCACTCTTCACATCGGCGGCGTGCTGGTCCCGCTCGATTACAAGCTCACTGCATCCGAACAGCTGCAACTGTTGGCGCATTCTCACGCGAAGTTTCTGGTGGCCGAGTACTATCTCTGGCGGGCCATCATCAACGCCCCAGAGTTCGGCGACCACCGACTCAAGACCGTGCTGGTAACGGAAGCGCCTTTAGGCGCAGAGCTTGCCGGGGCATTCCGCTGGGAAGACTTTCGCCGCAAGGGAGAGCCCGATTTTATCCCGTGTAAACGCGACGACATCGCTTGCATCGTCTATTCCTCGGGCACCGGCGGCCGTCCCAAGGGATGCGTGCTGACCCACGAGAATTATCTGGAACAATGCAAGTCCTTGACCGCTTGGTATCCTTTCTGGCCGGGGGTGCGCTACTTGAGCATTCTTCCAACCAATCACGCCATCGATTTCATGGTGGGTTTTATTGGGCCATTCGTGTGCGGCGCCTGCGTCGTCCATCTCAGGACGCTTCGTCCGGAGTTCGTGCGCGATGCTTTCGTGAAATACAAAATCACTTATGTCAGTCTGGTTCCGATGGTGCTGAAGAATCTGGAGCGCGCCCTGAGAGCCAAGTTCCAGGAGCTGTCCCCTGTCAAGCGCTTCCTGCTGAACCGTATGATCTCGCTGAACCGGGTTTTCGTACGCAAGCGCCCCAACATTGAGCGCAGCCGCAAGTTGCTGCGCCAGGTGCATGAGGGATTCGGCGGGGAACTGCTGGCCATGTTCACGGGCGGCGCGTTCATGGAGCCTTCGACCCTGCAGTTTTTCTATGATCTGGGGATTCCGGTTGCCAATGGTTACGGGCTTACTGAGGCGGGCACGTCGCTCACTCTCAATGACTTCAGACCTTTCCGTGCGGACAGCGTGGGCAAGCCGTTGCCCGGAGTCGAATTGCGCATTCTAAATCCGGACGCCGACGGAATTGGCGAAGTGGCCGCGCACAGTAAGACCATCATGGCGTACTACCTCGACGATCCCGAACTCACCGCGGAAACCATCGTGGATGGCTGGTTGTTGACTGGCGACCTGGGGCGCTTTGACGACACGGCCCACTTGCAACTATTGGGCCGCAAGAAAAATATGATCGTCACCGAGGGCGGCAAGAATATTTATCCGGAGGACATTGAGACGGTATTCGATGGCCTGGCCGTAAAAGAATATTGCGTGTTTGCGGCCAATTACATTTGGCCGGAACGGCAATTGGGCCGGGAAGCCTTGGTTTTGGTGTTGCGCCTGGAGCAGAATCAGGAGTTTGATGAACGCCTGAAGTCCGAAATTGTTACCCGTAACCGAAAGCTGCCCGATTTCAAGCGCGTCAGCGGATGGGTGATCTGGAACGAGGATTTCCCCCGCACCGCGTCAATGAAGATCAAGCGGATACTGCTCGCCGAAGAAATCGGCAAACATCTTGATCGTGCCAGCGCGGTGATTGAACTGTGAGCGAGACGTTTCTGGCGGTGGTGAATCCTGCGGCCGGAGGCGGGCGCTGCCGCAACCTGGTGGGGTCCGCGCTTGATCGCCTGCGGGCTGGGGGCGTTTCTGTGGAAGTCGCCGAGACCACCGCGCCGGGCCACGCCACTCAGATCGCCCGAGATGCCCATGCCCAAGGGCGCAGCCACTTCATCGCCGTCGGCGGAGACGGTACTTCCTACGAAATTGTTAACGGACTTTTTTCCCGTGACGTGTCGGGTCCACAGCCCACGCTTGCGTTCCTTCCGCTGGGAACCGGCAATTCATTTCTGCGCGAATTTACCGATCGCGGAGTAGAACACGCCATCGAAGCTCTGTTGGCGGGACGCTCACGGCCGTGCGATGTTTTGCGCATGAAACATACTGGCGGCGTGATCCATTACATCAATCTCTTGAGCATGGGTTTTGCCGCCGACGTGGCCACTCTGCGTGCGCGCCGCTTCCGTGCCTGGGGGGAACTGGGATATCAGGCGTCGATTTTCGTTTCACTGGCCCGCATGAGGCGACGTCCGTTCCCGCTGCGCATTGATCTGCAGGGAGAACTCGACCGCCGTCCGTGCCTCTTCTTGACCTTCAACAACAGCAAATTCACGGGTGGAACCATGATGATCGCGCCCAAGGCGGAGGTAAACGACGGGCTGATCGAATACGTGCGCTGGGGGCCGATCGGCCGCATCGAGCTGGTTCGCAAGCTGCCAACGCTGTATGACGGCACCCACATTAACGATCCGCTGGCTGAACGGCATGGCGCCAAGCGCATCGACTTCGAACTTGATGCTCCCGTCGATGTGATGGTGGACGGCGAGGTGATGAGCATCCAGTGCCAGACGCTGGATGTCCTGCCTTCCGCCCTCAACGTCGTGGTATAAAAACTATTGCCATGTCAGAAGTCCGAAAAAAGCGCCAGCAAAAACGAAGCCCCAGCGCAGGGCCCAATCCGTTGCTGCTGAAAATTGTCATTGTTGTCGCTATTCTGGTTGTCGGCGCCGGACTTTATTTTCTCTTGCGGACCAAGCAAAACAGCCGCATGGATGCGTTCGCCCGGTGTCTCACCACCAAGGGAGCTAAGATGTACGGGGCCTATTGGTGTCCGCACTGCGCCGACCAGAAGGAATTGTTCGGTTCCTCGTTTCAGTACGCCCCCTATATCGAATGCGGAATCAAAGGTTCACATGCCGAGGCACAGGTCTGCGTTGATGCTGGCATCAAGCATTTTCCCACCTGGATTTTCGCCGGACGGCATCAGAGTGGAGGGAGAAGCAGTCGCTCGCACTTCTGGGTGATACGACCGGGTGCGCGCTGCCATGACCGAGGCGATGATGACGAGATGCCATGCGGCGGGTTTTCATCGCTATCGCGTGCTGGCCCTGGCCGGAATCGCGGTTTCGTCGCTCTCGCTGCACCATCACTACGGAACTTCCCAAACTAACTATTGTGATTTTGGCGAGAGCTTCAACTGCGACATCGTGAACCGCAGCATTTATTCGACGGTGCTTGGCGTGCCCGATGCCCTCATCGGCATTCTCGGATATGCCGGGCTGCTGGCGCTGGCGACCGTGTATCGCGCGAAGGCCGAGGCTCCGGCCATGCTGCTGATCTGCTCCGTGGCCGGGCTGAGCTTTGCCCTTTATCTCACCTACATTGAAGCTTTTGTGTTGGCCACGTGGTGCATCCTGTGTCTTTCGTCGCTCACGCTGATTGTCCTGATCACTGGGCTTTCGTCATTTCTGGTGGCAAGCGCAATGCGGCGTTCTTAACCCCATATGTCTTCAGACCGAGCTGACGGAAGAAATCAAAGACGTCGAAGGTGGAGGGCCGCTGCCTTCCGGCGGTCATCGGCGGTAGGCGATCTTCGGCTGCATGAATTTCCCAGCCGCGATTTATCGCAATACGCGCATGCTGCGGGTATGGCTGCCGCCGCGACTACGATGCGCCGGAAAATGCTACGCGTCATTATCCGGTCTTTTACCTCAATGACGGGCAGAACCTCTTTGACCCCGCAACCGCATTCGCGGGCGTGGAGTGGCGAGTGGACGAAACTGCCGATCAAGCTGATCAGGGAAGGGAAGATTTATCCGCTTGATCATTGTCGGGATCGACAATGCGCAGGGCGACCGCATTAAAGAATTCCTGCCTTACCGGTCGTTCAGTCCGCCTGTTCTTGCGTCCGCAGGGCAAACGCTATCCCGAATTTCTGATGAATGAAGTCATGCCGTTCGTCTATGAGCGCTACCGGATCGCGCGCGGGCCGGAAAACACTGGCTTGGGAGGCTCATCTCTGGGCGCGCTGATCTCGCTGTACACCGCGTCATGGATCGCCCTGGCACATTCAGCCGGTTGCTGCTGGAAAGTCCGTCTTTGTTCGTTTCAAGCCGGCGAATATTGAAGTACAGCCGCTACTTCCGGCAGTGGCCGGAGAAAATTTACATCGGCGTCGGAACCCGCGAGGCCGGGCGCGAAGACAAAGATCGGCAGGTGGTCGAAGATGTTCGCGAACTTCAGGACATCCTTCAGCACGCGGGATTGGGCGATGATCGGCTTAGAGTACAGCATCGATGTGGGAGCCAGACACAACGAAGCGGAATGGGGGAAACGATTTCCCGAGGCTCTGAGTTTCCTGTTTTCCTAGTAGCCGGCCGCATGACGCCGATCCGGTCAGGGCCGCTGCTACAATTCGGTGCACCCATGCCAAACCGTACGCCGTAGCTGTTCTGCGAATCGCAGAATCTCCGGTGTAGTTTTTCTGGTCGCGCTGACTATGCGAGTGTGGGTGCTCTCGCAGTTGCTTCCGCAGAAAGGCCTGGGAATATTTTTACCATTACAACGAACTTCCGCGGATCGCATGGGCCTTGGTGTCTGGCCACGGCTATAGCTCCCCCTGGCCGAACACGCCGCTGGCGGCCACAGCGCAGTCGAGCCGCCGATCTATCCGCTTTTTGTGGCCGGCATTTTTCATTTCGCCGGAGCCTATAGCTACCGCTCTCTTTGGATCGCGGCCGGCCTCAATGCAGTTTTTCTGCGTCTGACTGCAGTACTGATTCTTCGCGTGGGCAAGCGTGAGTTCGGATCCCTGGCCGGCGTCCTGGCGGCTTGGGTATGGGCCTGTTGGTTGTACGAAGCCGCAGTCGCGGTCCGTCTCTGGGAGAGCAGTTTGTCGGCTTTATTGCTGATGGTCGTCCTACTTATGTTGCCCAAGCTGAAAGCGCACGAACGCATTTGGCTATGGTTGTTTTTCGGATTCCTGGCGGGAGTGGCTGGCTCTTACCAACACTACTCTGCTCTGCGGTGTTTCCATTTTTCTGGGCTTGGTTATGGGTCAGTTATCGTCAGCGGGCGGCAGATCATGCGACACGGTTGTTCCTGGCATCGGTTGGAATTTTCCTCCTTACCTTGCTGCCCTGGACCATTCGTAACTATCAGGTTTTTGGCCGACTGATGCCGGTGCGCGACAATTTCGGCCTTGAATTATGGCTCGGGAACCACGAAGGGGTGAGCCCGGCGCTATCGACAACGACTTTCCGATTCTTGATCCCAACGAATACAACCGGCTGGGCGAGATTGGTTTCATGGAATCCAAGCGTGACATTGCATTGCAATTCATCGGCCAGCATCCAGCGGAATTTCTGCGGCTATCGGCCCGGCAGGTGGCTACATTATTGGACTGCGCCTGATCCTGTTGTCTGGTCTTTTGTCAGCCTGATGGCTTGGAGCGGGACTGATTCTGGCTTTGCGGCGGAAAGGACTTGAGGCGATCCCATACTCTGTTGTCCTGGTCGTGTTCCCGCTGATCTACTACATTACTCATACTTTCAATAGTTACCGCCATCCTATAGAGCCGGTGATGTTCTTGCTGGCCGCGTATGCGGGGTGAGCCTGCTGATATGGCTGGCTAGGCGCTTCCGGTCATGCTTCCATCGCATGATCTTTGCTCGGAACCTCAGTGCGCGTACTTGGAAAGCACCGGAGGAGAGCGGTCGGGTTCGACGAGCCACACCTGGCGGCCACGGAAATAGTCCAGCAGTTCCTGATTTTGCTGCCCGCCCATGTCGCGAGCCCAGATTATTTTTCGCGGCATCGATGTCGGCAGCGTTGTACACCCATTCATCATCGGGAATGTGGTCCTGGGCGTAACGGACGAACACAAGATCTTGGCCGGGACGGCTCTCCAATGCCCGCACTATCCTGGCGCGCTTGAGGTTCCCGCGCGGATAGACAGGCTCGATCTGAGCATGTGCCAGCAGTGCTGTGATTCGCAGAATCACCATCCCACAGCAAATTAAGGGAACGGCACGCACGAGCGTCGCCCCCGCTCCGGTTTCGCGGCGCCAGCAACGAAGATGACGCATGCACTGGATGACGATCAAGTACAAGAGCGCGGTTGCTGGCGCAAAATAATGGGCACGGAACCAGGTTTCGATTGCCAATCCGCACACAAACACCGCCCGCCAAATAGAGTGGCAACCGCATCCGGCGATCACGAAAAACCCAGGGCAGCGCCACCAGAGGAATAGTGAGCGCCGGGCCGAGAAAGAAACTCCAAAAGCAGGAGACGATTTTGACCGCGGCGTGGCGAAGGTATCCGCCTCAGGGTGCGGTTCTCTCGGTAATACTGGAACTCCTTGTCATAGAACCTGCGCATGACTTCGTGGCGGTAAACCGGCTCGGGACGCGGACCCTGCCAGATGTAATACGCTGCCCTGGAATATTCGCTGCGATTGACCACGTATGCCATGCGCAGTGGCTTGCCCGTAACGCGGTAGTTGTAATACCCCGTCGCGGCGCCTGCAATCACCAGCACTGCCAATATCGGCGTGGCAACGCGTGCCAGAGCGACCAGACGTTGGGTCCGTGGAAGACCAACCATCCAGATCATCATGGCCAGGCCCACGGGCAGCGTAAGCACGAATCCTTCATAGGGCCGGCTGTTCGCGAGGATGACCAACCCTAGCGCCATCCATAAAGCATCCCCGAGTTGCTTGCTGCGCTTCAGCCGAGGCCATGCGCCCAGGACAAGCGCTCCCCCGAAGGCTGCTACGGAAGCGCACCAGTAGCCATTCATCCAGTATCCAAAAATGCCGAGCCGAAGCACGGAAAGGATGCCTCCGAGCAGCGCCCATTCTGCCGGTACCCAGCCCTGAAGCATCCAGCACAGTGCGCCGCACATCAGCGCTGTGATCAAAAGCTGGCCGAATCCAGGCGTTTCCCAGCAATTGCCCGGCTGCCAGCACCAGTCCCTGGGCCGGCGGATACATCGACATGTAGGTCGGGTGCTGGATGATGTGAAAACTCTCGAAGTGCTCCCACATGGGGTGGGGCGGGTTGGTGATGCGGCCGTGAGCAAACGTATCGGCCGCCAGCAAATAACTGAACTCGTCATGCGCGCCAGGTTCAGGGATGCCGAGGAGGGGTATCAGTGAGTCCGCGCCGCGACGGAAAGAGCGGCAACCGCAATAACCGAGAGAGTTCTTCGCTTGGCCAACTTCGGCGAAACTTTCTCTTCGGCGGCGGCAAAAGCCGAAGGCTTAGCGTTGGCCGGTCGGTGGCGAAACGACACGATCAACACTACGAGGACTAGAACCAGTTCGATGATGTCCAGCGCCCATCGCGCCAGCAGCAAATCCAGTGCGGGCATGGTCAGCGGATTTTCTGCCGCCGGGAAAAGATTGTCAATGCTGAAGAGACCGCAAGCCCAAATCGAAATCAAGACGAGAAAATCCTCAGCCGGGTTAAAGGGATGAGACATCGCACTCATCCACAGTGCTGTCACCTTACTTGCTATCTGGCTGCTACATCTGAGAAGCAGTACACTGCTGGCAATGCGCGTGCTCGGAATCGACTGCGGGACCAAATACACCGGCTATGGTGTCATTGAACTGGGGGCGAAGGGAGATCTGTGCTGCCTCACCTGCGGAGCCATCAAGCTTTCGCCACGCGTGCCTCTTTCCGCGAGGTTGGCCACTATTTTCACGCGCCTGAGCGTCATCATTTCGGATCACCAGCCGGACGAAGTCGCCATCGAAGATGTTTTCTATGCGGTGAACGTGAAGTCAGCATTCAAACTGGGACAAGTTCGCGGCGTGGCTATGCTGGCAGCATCTTCGGCCGGGCTCACGGTCGCTGAGTATGCCCCGTTGAGCGTCAAGTCTGCCGTGGTCGGGTATGGCCGTGCGGAGAAGCATCAGGTGCAGCACATGGTCCAGCAACTGCTCAAGCTGCCGGAGCTTCCAGAACCGCCAGATGCCGCTGATGCCCTGGCCATCGCCATTTGTCACCTTCACACTGCGGCCACCTTACGCCGCCAGCGTCCCGCTATGTGATCTGACCTGTTTTTTTGACATAATCCTCGTATGTTTTTGCCTCGGTTTGTGCCCCGATGCCTGCCCCCTCTGGCTTGCGTGGCGGTGCTTGTTTTGGGCGTGGCGAAAGCTCAGCAGACAGGCGCCGCTACCGTCTCCTTTAGCTGCGATTTTCCCGGATCCAACCCGTCGCACTACGGATTTTCTGTGACCTCAAAGGGCCAAACTTCATACAACTCAGATGGCAAGCTCCATCTTGATGAGGGCTCCGCCTCTGACGAGGCAGCTCCCACCGACGCTTCGCCATTCCGCATGGATTTAAACATTTCGCCGGGAACCGCCGCTCACATCTTCAATCTGGTAAAAGAAGCGCACTACTTCCAAGGCGACATCGATTTCAAAAAGAAGAACGTCGCGTTTACAGGTGAAAAGGCCCTCACCTATCAGGACGGTAACCAAAGCATCAGCGCCAGCTACAACTACTCTTCGGTTGCCGCCGTTGAGGAGCTTACTGCGTTTTTTCAAAACCTGTCAGCCGTGATTGAGTTTGGCCGGCGGCTGGACTACGAATACCGCTATCAGAAGCTGGCGCTGGACGAAGAAATGAGGCGCATGGAAGAAACGACACTGCGAGACGTAGGGCCGGACTTGCCCGCCGCTGTCCCAGTTCTGCAAAAGATTGCGGATGATTCCTCGGTCATCAACCCTGTCCGGGCACGTGCGATGCGGTTGCTGGAGCACGCCAGAGCCCACCAGTAGCCGCCGGCCCGGGCCGCGGAATCTTCCCAATCGTTGCGATTCTTGACAACCCCCTCGCCCCGCCTGTGTTCTAATCATGCGAGGAAGTTCCTCCGTCGGGGGTGTCTCGTGGCTGGGCTCAAACTGGTTCTTAGGCTGCTACTCGCGATCACCGTGGGCGGTCTCGCAGTGGTTCCATCCTTCGCTGATTCCCAAGCCCGGGTGGTGCGACTGGGCGAGGCCGAGGGCGATGTCCGTGTCGATCGCAACACTGCGCAAGGCTATGAGAAGGCGTTTTTAAACTTGCCCATTACCCAGGGCATGAAAATTCAGACCGGGGACGACGGTCGCGCCGCGCTAGAACTAGAAGACGGCAGCACTCTCCGGCTTACTCCCAACACGGTGCTGGAGGTCCCTCAGCTTTCGCTGCGGGATTCGGGCGCCAAGGTTTCGACCTTTCACCTGCAAGAAGGCACGGCCTATATCAACTTCCTCAGTGCCAAGGATAGCGAACTGACTCTTACTTTTGCGCACGAAACCGTTGCGGTCAATCAGACCGCTCATCTGCGGATCGAGATGGGCGACACCGACGCCGAGATCGCTGTTTTCAAGGGCGCGGTGCAGGTCGCGGCGCCGTCAGGGATCGTGGAAGTTAGCAAGGGCAAGACCGCAGATTTCGATCTGGTCAATGACAGCCACAAGCTGGCTTCAGAGATTGCAGACAATTACTATGACGCGTGGGACAAACAACAGGGTCAATTCCAACAGGAATACAGCAGCAAGTCGTACGCGAGCTATTCGCCGTATCCATATGGTACCAGCGACCTTAACTACTACGGCAACTTCTTTAGCGCGCCCGGTTACGGGAGCGTTTGGCAGCCGTATTTTGCAGGCGCCGGCTGGGATCCGTTCATGGATGGCGCGTGGGCCTTCTATCCGGGATTTGGCTATGGGTGGGTGTCGGCTTACCCGTGGGGCTGGACTCCATATCACTACGGTTCCTGGAGCTTCATTCCGGCTTACGGATGGGTCTGGCAACCGGGTGGTGCGTGGATGGGATCGAATACCATTCCGGTAGTGGCCCATGCCCCTCTGCACTTCAATGCTCCGCAAGCTCCGACTGCGCCCGGTCTGCGTCTACAGGCTGTCAGCAAGGGGCCGCTGACCACACAGCGAGGGAAATCAATCAACCACGTGCGTATTCCGAGCAATTCCGCAGGGTTGGGAATTCCGCGTGGCAGTGTCGCAGACCTGCGAGATCTGTCGCGTACAGCCCAGCAAAAAGGCTTTGTCAACACCACCCTGCACACCGGACCCACGGGTCTCTCGTCATGGTTAAACAGTGGATACGAAGGCCCAAGAGGCGAGGCTGGCAATCCTCGCGCCGGCTTCGGACCGGCAGCCATGGGCGCTCCGAGCGGTGTCAGCCATGCGGGCGAAGCGCACTCCGGGGGCGTGCGCCGCTAGAAAGCAGATCACCCACCACTACCCCGGCATATCCCACGACCGTTTCGCGGTCGCCGGAGACATCGCCGGAAGTCGCGTACTTTACCAGCTCAGCTGACCTTGGCACCTAGTCGCTTCGCTGCCGTAAGCATGACCACGGTGGGGCCATAGCCACACATGCTGATGTCTTCCTTCATCACCGACATCGAACAGTCCCGGGGCATCCATCGCCAGAATTTGTTCGATGGCCTTGTGGTCTTTCTCCCGGGTAATGCGGTCGTTTTCGTAGTGATTCATATCGCTCGATGCGACTATCAGGACGGGCTCGGGTTGCCGCGGCAGAACGTCTGCGACCGCGTTTCCAAGCTGCTCCAGAATGTCGAACTGGCCGGTGCCGAGAGCGATGGGCACGAAGATAAGCTGTGGATTTCTCAACTGCAGAAACGGTAGCTGTACCTCGATGGCGTGTTCACTGCGGTGCGCTTCGGCGTCTTCGATGAGCGCAGGGAATTGTTCTCTGAGGGCATCTGCCAACGGGGTATCGATCGGCACCGTCCCAAGCGGCGTTTCCCACGCGCCTTCGCTCATTATCGCCAGCGGCTTTCCTTTGCCGGTGTGGTTCGGACACAGCACCAGACAGCGCCGGGGCACGTCGATGGCGGCATAAACCGCTCCGGCGACGCCGCCCGAGTAGATGTAGCCGGCGTGGGGCGCAACACATCCCAGCGCGGCTTTTGAGACGCCGTTGATAGCCAAGAAGGCTTCGACGTCGTCCAGAAGCAGTGTCTCGATCTCGCGGATAAAAGCGTCCGGCAACGGCGGGATGGCGGAGAGGCAGATTCACGTCCGCTCCTGTGGCCTGTACAGATTGTAATCCCGGATTCAGATCGGCTGGCGAACCGTTCGACAACGCTCGAAATAATGCCGCGGTCTTCTCCAGCGAAAGCGCCTCGCTGCGGGCATCGTGCTTCACTCCTGTTTCCTCCATTGCTGCGCGTAATACTTTGGTGTCATATTGCGTCTTCAGATTGTTCCAGAGAGTCTTTCGTTTTTGTCCAAATGACAGCTTGAGGAAGTCGATAAACGCAGTCTCGGGAACTTGCAAACTTTCCAAGCAGTGGGTTGTTGTCAGCCGGACCACGGTGGAATACACTTTCGGCGGCGGGGTGAAAGCGGTCGGAGGCAGAGTAAAAAGCTTTTCGACTGTGGTATAGAGCTGTGTGGTGGCGGAAAGCAATCCATATTCACTGCTTCCGGGGTGCGCAGCGAGACGATCAGCGACCTCACGTTGCACCATGAGCACACTCATCTCAAAGTATTTGCGAAAGGCGAAGAGCCGCAGAAGAATATCTGAAGTGATGAAGTAAGGAAGATTGCCCACCACGCGCACTCTTTCCGGCTGCTGGTTGATTCCGGGACGGGTGCTGCCCGGTTTGGGCCCGAATATAGTGTCAAAATCCACCGCGAGCACGTCTCCTTCTATGATTTCGACGTTGGGGTAAAGGGAAAATTTCATGCGCAACTGCGCCGCCAGTACCCGGTCGGTTTCGATGGCGATCAGCCGGCGGACGCGTTTTGCCAGCAGGGAGGTCAGTGCACCGCGTCCGGGGCCAATTTCGAAGACCGTACTGTTGCTGGTCTCGCCCAGAGCCTCGGCGATGCGGCCGGGCGCCAACGGATCTGTCAAGAAATGCTGGCCTAGTTTCGGTTTTCCACCGCTGGAACGAGCGGCTGATACTTTCGGCACATTGACCCTCTTTCTTACGCACGATTAGACTAAGAGTTCACCGCGATATTTCGGCGCGAGCGGTTCACGCACATTTCTTATCATAGCTTGCGCGGAGCCTCGGCGATCTGACCTGGGAGGTTGGGAATCATGCATATTGCTTTTGCGGCCTCGGAATGTGTGCCCTTTTCGAAAACTGGCGGGCTGGCGGACGTGGTGGGAGCCCTGCCCCGTGCCTTGGCGGCGGCCGGACATCAGGTTAGCGTTTACATCCCCCGCTACCGCCAAACCAAGCTTACCGACGCACGCACCGTGGTGCGCAGCATCACCGTACCCTTCGATGACCACTATCGCTTCTGCTCGGTGGTGACTGCGGGCAGCAAGTCCGGAGTCGACCACTATTTTGTGGAATATCCGCCATTCTTCGATCGTGAGGCGTTATATGGAACCTCCGCGGGAGACTATCCGGACAATGCCGAGCGCTTTGCCCTGTTCTCGCGCGCCGTGCTCGAAGCTTCGAAGATCCTGGGCATCCCGCAGATTTTCCACTGCCACGATTGGCAATCCGCCTTGATTCCCGTCCTGCTCAAAACCCAGTACGCTGAGGACCCAGCGTTTCAGGAAGTGGGCACAGTCTTCACCATTCATAACATGGGATATCAGGGCCTGTTTCCGCCTGACACTTTGCCGCTTGCTGACCTTGCCTTGGGACCTGCTTACCATGTCGAAGATGGAGTTCTTTGGCAACGTCAATTTCCTGAAAGGCGCGCTGGTATTTTCCGACTTCATTACCACTGTCAGCCGGAAGTACAGCCAGGAAATCCAGACCACCGAGTTCGGTTTTGGACTTGAAGGCGTACTGCGCGACCGTGCTTCGACCGTCACCGGAATCCTGAATGGCGTTGACTACGACGAGTGGAGCCCGCAAGCGGACAAGTTCATCGCAGCCAGGTATTCGCCGCAGGATTTGTCCGGCAAAGCGAAATGCAAGCAGGATTTGCTCTCGGCCTTTGGAGTTACCAATGCGAATCTTAACCTGCCAGTCATCGGCATCGTCTCGCGTTTTGCCGCACAAAAAGGCTTCGATCTTATTTCTCAGATCATGGACCGTCTGGCGCGTGAGGAGATGATTGTCATCGCGCTCGGCAACGGCGACAAGCAATACGAAGAGATGTTTGCCCGGCTGCAAAAGCAGTTCCCGCAGAAGATCGCTATCAAAATCGCCTACGACAATGCCATCGCCCACAAAATCGAGGCCGGCAGCGACATGTTTCTCATGCCCTCGAAGTATGAGCCGTGCGGTCTAAACCAGATCTACAGCCTCAAGTACGGAACTGTGCCCGTTGTGCGTGCCACCGGCGGTCTCGACGATACCATCGAGCCCTGGGACGCCCGTACCGGCCGCGGCACCGGCTTCAAGTTCACCGACTATAACGGCGAGGCCCTGTTGCTGACCATCAAAGAAGCCTTGAAAGCCTTCCGCGACCAAAGCTCATGGCAAACGCTCATGCGCAACGGCATGAACAAGGACTTCTCCTGGAATAACTCGGCCAAAGAGTACGGACGGATTTACGAACGGGTGCGGCAACTGCGCACCACCCACAATGCGACGCATGCGATGGCGACGGTGTAACGGCTACGATTCGGAGTTTTCTCTGCGTTCTTTGTGAGACCTCAGTGCTCTCGGCGTTTGAGAGTCTTTTTTTCGTCAGCATTCGGCCTCTGCCGTACAATCGCTGAAGCATCACTACTCCCTTGTCCCATCGCGCCAAAACCATCTTCCACGTCGACATGGACGCCTTCTTCGTCTCCGTGGAAGAGCTGTTCGACCCCGCGCTCAAAGGCAAAGCCGTGGTTGTCGGTGGCCAACGCGATGAGCGCGGAGTGGTTGCCGCCGCTTCCTACGAAGCCCGCAAGTTCGGCGTGCATTCCGCCATGCCGCTGCGTACGGCGGCCAAGCTATGTCCGCATGCTATTTTCGTGGACGGCCATCGCCATCGTTATCTCGAATACTCTGAGAAAGTTCACGGCGTCCTTACCACCTTTTCGCCATTGGTCGAAATGGCTTCCATCGACGAAGCCTACCTCGATCTGACCGGCACCGAGCGCCTGCACGGGCCGGCATTGTCCGCTGCCCACCAGCTTCACCACAAGATCAAAGCGGAAACCCAGCTCAATTGTTCAATCGGCATTGGCACCTCGCGGCTGATTGCCAAAGTCGCGTCGGCGAAGGCCAAGCCGCATGGAATTCTGTGGGTGATTCCGGGGCAGGAAGCGCGATTCTTGGCGCCACTCGATGTGCGCGATATCCCGGGAGTGGGAAAAGTAACCGAGCAAAGCTTGCTCAGGCTGGGCATCCAGCGGGTCGGCGATCTGTCGCGTTTCGACGATGCATTTCTTGAAGAACACTTTGGCAAATGGGGACTGGCACTGGCAGGGAAGTCCCGTGGGGAAGACGCCGGCGGTTGGTTCATCAACGAAGTCGGCGCTGACATCGGCGCGAAGTCCATCAGCCACGAACACACCTACAACCAGGACACAGCTGACATGGAGCAACTCGAATCCACTCTAATGCGGCTTTCGGAAATGGTCGGCCGGCGGCTACGTGAACAGCAATTGCACGCTCGTACCCTCCAGCTTAAGTTGCGCTATAAAGATTTCACGACCATCACGCGCGCGCATAGCTTGTCGGAACCCACGCAACTGGATACGGAAATCTTCGAGCACATCCGGTCCCTGTTTCGCAAGAACTGGCGCAAGGGCGCGCAGGTGCGTTTGCTGGGAGTGCACGCAGCTTCTTTTGAAAAGCCCAACCAGCAAGGCGATCTGCTTGAAGACGGGCGCCGCAAACGCTGGCAACAAGCTTTGTCAGCCGCCGACCAACTGCGCGACAAGTTTGGCGAATCGAGTGTTTCTTTGGCCACAGGTCTGGGTGGCACTTTCCGCGAGCGTACCCACGAAAATCCCGTCGGACTGCCGGGCAAGAAGAAGCGAGCATGATCGGCTATCGCGCCGCCAACAACGATCCCACACCCGGCTTGTATCCGTAGAAGTCGGCTATCTGATGCAGGTAGTCAATGATCTGGCTGTCGTAGCTTCTCTCCACCGAAGTTGCAATGAGATTGTGCAGCGCGTTGGGATCGTGTTCGAGATCGAATAGATAACTCCGCGCGGGAGAATCATAGGTCGTGTATAAATATCTGCCATTGTCGGTGAGCAATCCGTAGACTGCCCGCTCGTCCGAGGCGAGGAAGAGCTCGTTGCGCTGGTAGGGTTCCAGTTCCTCGCGGCTCTCGGCAAACAGCGGATGGCCAAACAGCCGATTCGCAACAATCGGACGATGCCCCAGCAGGTAATAGAGTGAGGGCGTGATATCGGTCAACGACGAGAGGTGGGTGTCATCATAAACAACCTTGTGGCGCATCCCCGTGGGCAGATGGATGATCAGCGGCACTCGCATCACCTCTGGAAAAATCGAGAGCGAATGGCTGAACCGCCCAAATTCGCCGGTCGCGTCACCGTGGTCAGCGGTCACAATGACGATGCTGTTATCGTAGAGGCCGTGGGTCTTGAGAAAAGCGAAGAAGCCGCCCAGACATCCATCGACCTGATGTACCTCATAGGCGATGCGGTTACTGAAGCCCGTCCGGAGGCGCCAGTTTTCGGAATTCATCATGGGCAAATCGTTGCGCGCGAATTGGTGGACATTCTTGGGCTGCGTGTAAAACAGTATCGGCTGCTTTTCGCCCAGCCCGCCGTCTAGCAATGTCTCAGTCTGGCGAATCGTGGAACAGACTTCCAGTTGGTTCCAGAGCTTCTTGTCAGTATCGAGTTTCAGCAGGTTGTCGGTGGGCGATAACAACTGCCGCAGAATCTCGTCGTCGCTAAGGACCATCTGGTATCCGTCGACTCTGGCCAGTTTCTCCAGGCTGTTCAGGCGAGCGAATGGCTGGAGGTAATGCGCATGCAGCAGCATGGCTCCGGCCCAGATGGCGGGTTCGGAAAGCGAGGTGCCAGCGTACTGAGTATAGATGTTGTGAATTACCACGCTATCCGACGCAAAGGCGTCAAGGTTGGGCGTGAAGTCGACTTTAGGGTTGTAAGCTCCTACATAATCCTGGCGCAGCGAGTCGATCACGAAAATGAAGATGTTGGGATGCGGAACGCGTGATGGTACCAGCGGGTCGACCAGTTGCAGATCGCGGACCGCTTCTGCGTCGCGGACGTTGGTGTTTTCGCGAAGGATGCGGCAGAGATCGCCGCAGGCCTCTTCCCGTCCATTGCCCAGTATGTGATGCACCAGTTGGAAGGAAGCGTCCCCGGCAGCATAGTTATCCATGGCGCGAGCGACCTCATCATCGGTCGCACCCAGCGGTCTTGCCCACAGGATCTCCGTCGCTTGCAGCGCTTTGTAACCGAAGCCAGCGAAAAAAACGACCGCCAGCATTGCGACCATCGGAGTAGCTCGCCCGCCGCGGGCGCAGACGATAAATGCAAACGCTCAATACTGCCCAGAAGATCACCGCAAAGGTATTTTGCAACACTCCATTCCAGTCGCTGCCGGTGACCATTGTAGGTAGGACTACGGCAAACGCCGACATGGTAAGCACGACTGCCGCCAACCCAAACTTGCGATGGCCACTCGAGGGTTCGGTGCTGTGAACAGGGGGCGAGGCAAGCCATGCTATCCACAGGATCAGGGCCATAGCCAGCGAAGCGGCATACAACTGGGCCTCCCAGCCCTCGAAACTGAATGCGCTTCCTAAAAACCGACTTAGCGTTGCCCACAGGAATGCGAAACCCAAAGCGCCCGTGGCCGCCAGTTCTACCTGCCGCGGATATCGGGTACGCTGGCTGGCCAGGCGGATTAGATTAAACGCCGACACCGTCAGAATCGCCAGTAGCGCGTGGGAGATCAGGCTCCACAAGGAAAGTTCGAGCCAGCGCCTATCCAGACTGCAATGATGCTCGCTCGGCGTAAGTATGAACCTGAGCCGCGAGGCCATAGATCAAGGTAACCAATACCGCAATGACCACGGCATTAGAGTAGGAAAACATTTCTGCTGTTTTGCTTTTAGTTGCTTTTCCATCACGGCGTAGCGCGAATCCTGCAACCAGTGTCAGTGGAATCAACGCAGTCAAGCTCCACCAGAAAGCCGTCTGGTTGTTCTGGATGTTCGGGAGGAATGGCCGGAGCCACAGGCCAATGCCAGCGGCGGCTAAGACCCCCAACATCATCAAAAACTCAAATCTCTTTTCATTAGGCCAATGTGTGGCTGCTAGCCCCGTCAGCGCCAGCAGGTAGAGTGCAGCGTGGTGAACCGCGAACCAGGGCATCCACGCGTAGGGCGGTTCCTTGATCAGTGCGACGTAGGTATAGGGAAGGAACGCCAGGAGACAATAAACCGAGGTGAGGATCAGGTAGATGCCCCAGACTGCTCTCGACAATATAGGCAACCAAGTTCGCAAGGCGGTATTCGGGAACTGCATCACAAAGAACATCTAGATTCTGGGCTGGAATCAGGCCACGGCGCAAGGTGTCAGCGGTGTTGTGTCCTTTGCAAGGTGACCAAAGTACCCACACAAGGTTGACATCCATGCAGCGATTCACACCACTCGGCGCCGGGCAAATGCGTGAAAGATAGGAATCCCGGCCAGAATCACCACACAGCCCAAAGCAGAATTTCGCAGATTGGCGGTGAAAGTGTAATAGAGCAGCAGGGCCGAGGCGAGGACAAATAGAACCGGAACCAGCGGATATCCCCAAACGCGATAGGGACGCACCGCGTTCGGCTCGCGGCGGCGAAAAACAAACACGGTGCTTCCAGCGATCATATAGAAAAGCCATTCCGCGAAAATCGCCAGTGAAAAAAATTGCCGGAAGCTCCCACCCAGCAGCAATAATCCGATCGACAGCACAGCCTGCACCACAATGGCTACCGAAGGAGTGTGGAAGCGTGGGTGAACCTCCGCCAGCGCGGAAAAGAAATAGCGGTCGCGCGCCATGGCAAACGGCACGCGGGCGCCGCTCATGATGGTGCCATTGAGCGTGACTAGCATCGACATGGCCATTGCCGCCGAAACCACGCCTGCTCCAATGGGCCCCCAAATCAAACCAATGGCATCCGAAGCTGGACGAGGCGACCCGGCGATTGCAGCAGCCGGCAGAACGAACTGCACGGCGGCGTTTACCAGCATGTACAGCGCCCCGACCGTGGCTACGCCTACGATCAGTGCGAGCGGAATGTTACGTTCCGGCGAACGAATTTCTTCCGAAACCATATTCAAGTCGTTCCACCCGTCATAGGCCCAGAGCGCCGCCACCAGCGCGGCCATAAACCCGACAATCCCTCCTCTGGCGCCGGAATAAGTCGCTGCAAAATGGCCCCAGCTCCCCGACGAATAACTGAAGCCCACGAACACAATTGCGAGGATGATTAAGACTTTCAATACGGTGAAAACCAACTGGAATTCTCCAGCTTTCTTGATACCCATGTAATTGAGCAGAGAAATCAGAACCGTGGCAGCGATGGCGACAAGCTGTCCATAGGTTACCGCGAAGGGCCAGGTCGCACAGCGATCTGAAAAAAAAGCCAAGGCGGAGAACGTTCCCAGGATGCGGACCAGGCCGGTCGTGACCGTAGCAATCGAGGCGGGCTTCGCGATCACAAACCAAGTCCAGGCATAGAGAAAGCCGGGCAAGGGTCCATAGGCGTCGCGAACGTAGACGTACTCGCCGCCCGCCTGCGGCTTCATCGCGCCCAGTTCAGCATAGGTAAGCGCGCCGAAAAACGAAAGCACGCCGCCGACCAGCCACGCGAGATAGACCAGTTTTGCCGAGCCGACGGCCTGCATCATTTCGGCAGGGACGAGAAATATTCCGCTGCCAATGATGGTTCCCACCACCACTGCGCAGGCCTGGCTCAGGCCGAGATCGCGAAGCAGGCCGGGACGGGATGCAGCTTGACTCGCCATATTGGAGTTGAAGTATACGCGAGCACGGCTTCTACGCGCGGACGTTGTGCGGTTGGTGGCTAGAATCTTCTCTACTCGAAACTCCAACTGATCGCGTATCCCACGCCAAACGTGACCATTGTGCCGATCATCACGTACCAGGTCCAGGGCACCCGCGTTCCCAGCCACAGATAGATCTCGGTCACAAAGCCGCAAAGCATGCCAGACCATCGCCCCGGCTCTGGTTTGCCCGCCGCGTGAGAACGCCAAGCAGGAACACGCCGAGCAGCGCGCCGTAGGCCACGGAAGCGATTTGCAGGCCCACTTCCACAACCCTCCCTAGCCGATGCAACGACAGCACCGCCAGCCCGAACAGCACCAGCGCCCAAAACACTGTCATGAAGCGCGAGAGTCTCATGCGTCGGCGTTCGTCTGTCTGGGGATTACGTTGCAAATAAAAGTCAATCACCGAAGTCGACGCCAGAGCGTTGAGAGCCGCGCTAAGGTTCGACATCGCCGCCGCCAGAATGGCCGCGATCAGCAAACCCGAGATGCCGTGCGGCATCCGGCTGACAATGAAGGTTGGGAAAATTCTATCCGGCGTGCCGAAGCTAGCCGAGGGAACGCGGTAATAGACGAACAGCATCACACCAACGATCAAGAACAAAGCGAATTGAAACAGAATGGCGACTCCGCTTGAGAGCAGCGCCGCCACCGACTGCCGCTCGCTGCGTGCCGCGAGCAGCCGTTGCACGATCAGTTGGTCGGTGCCGTGGCTGGCCGTGGTTAAGAACGCCCCGCCGATCAAACCTGCCCAGAACGTGTAGGGCATCCAGAAATCAGGGGTGAAATCGAATACGTGAAACTTTCCGGCAGCTTCAGCCACGCTGTGAATCGCCGGCCAGCCGCCCGGAACCAGATGAACGATGGTGAACAAACCCACCAGCGTCCCGGCTCACATAAATTAACGTTTGCACCACGTCGGTCCAGATCACCGCCGCGAGACCACCTTCGAAGGTATAGATCAGTGTGAGCACTGTGATAATCGCAATCGACGCAACCTCCCCAGTGCCGATGGCAATCGCCACCACAATCGAAACCGCATAAACACGCACGCCTTCCGCAGCCGCCCGCGTAACCAGAAACAACCCTGCGGTCAGCGAGCGCAGCTTTCTGCCCGAAGCGGCGCTCAATCAATTCATAGGCGGTGTAAAGATCGCCACGAAAGTAATGCGGCAGACAAAACAAAACTGATGATCACCCGGCCGGCGAGATATCCCAGAACCACCTGAAGAAAAGCCAAATTCGTGTCGTAGGCCAGGCCGGGAATGCTGATGATGGTGAGCGTACTGGTCTCGGCCGCCACAATGGACAACGCAATTGCCCACCAGGGAATGTTGCGGTCGGCAAGAAAATAGTCGCGCAAGGTTCGCTGGCGCTTACGAAACCGCAAGCCAAACAGCGTGATGCCGGCGAGATAAAGCGCGATGATCGTAAGATCGAGCTTGTCGAGACCCATAAGCGCTAGTTCCAGCCTAGCGGCCCTGTGCTCATCAGTCTTGCTTGATTGCGCACAGGTACCTAACTTGTAAGCCAAATGAGACTGCAACCAGCGAAGGTACTAACGTGCGTCGCCGGAAATTCTACGTGTGATAAAACTAGGCTCGTGGGCATTTTTCTTGGAATTGATGGCGGTGGCAGCCAGACCACATGCGCGATCGGCGACGAAACTTGCTGCTGGGCAGCGGCAGTGGTGCCGGCAGCAATGTGCTTCGCGTGGGCGAAGCGCAAGCCAGAAAATCCATCGCGGCTGCGATTCTCGAAGCCTGCGCCGTGGCGCAGTGTCGCTCCACAGCAAATTAAACGAACCTGCATCGGCGTCGCCGGGGGGGCACGGCCTGAGACCACGGAAATCATCCGGCGAATTCTCTCCGAACTGGTGTCCGGCGAAATTGAAGTCGTGGGCGACATGGTCATTGCCATGGAAGCAGCCTCTGAGGGTGGCCCAGGCGTGGTTGTCATTGCCGGAACCGGTTCCATCGCCTATGGGCGCAACGCCGCCGGCCAGACGGCACGCGCGGGCGGTTGGGGACCCGCGATTTCTGACGAAGGTTCAGGGCACTGGATTGGGCACGAGGCCGTCGCCGCGGCCATGCGTGCTTTCGATGAAGGTCAGAACGGTGAGTTACTGGCGCGCCTCATGAAGGCCTGGGGCGTAAAGTCGCGGGAACAGATGATTTTGCTGTCCAATGCGTCGCCGCCGCCGGACTTCGCGGGCTTGTTTCCCGCGGTGCTTGCGGCGGTAGATTCGGGCGATCCCAATGCCCACGATATTCTGGCTCGGGCGGGAGTGGAGTTGGCGAGCCTGGCGAAAATTGTGATCGCCCGCCTGTTCGCAGAAGCGAGTCGTGCACCGGTGGCCATGTCGGGCGGCGTCTTCCGTAATTCGGCTCTGATACGCCAGGTTTTCTACAATAGGCTGCGGTTGGAATGTCCCAAGGCTGCGGTCAACGTCAACGTGGTTGATCCGGTTCAAGGCGCCCTGGAGTTGGCTCGCAGAGCCGCGCTTGGAGCCAAGGCCTAGGACATCTTCAGTACCGCAGCACCTATGGCGCATGATGATTACGAGACCGCGAATCTCTTGCCGGTTGGAATCGCGCCAGAAGACCAGGTCGAAGATTCCGCTCTGGCCCTGTTGCGATGCACCTGCCTTTCCCCGGAATTAATTGAGAAACTGAGCAAGAGCGGCGTCGCCAGCAAGAGCCGCAAAGTGAAGTTGGCGATCGTCAGGCACTCAAAAGCGCCGCGTTACGTTTCACTATCTATGCTGCGCCACCTGTTTACGTTTGATCTTATGCAGGTGGCGCTGACCCCAGCGGTCGCGGGCGACCTCAAAATGGCGGCCGAAGAAGTGCTCATGAATCGGCTGGAAAACATTTCTTCGGGAGAAAAACTTTCTCTCGCCCATCGAGCATCAGGACGGGTCGCGAGCGCTCTCTTGTTGGATGCCGAAGCTCGTATCGCGGCCGCTGCCCTGGAGAATGCTCGGCTGACGGAAGCTTTGGTCACGAAAGTCCTGTTGCGCAACGAAGCTTCGCCTGCATTGGTACTGGCGGTTTGCGCTCACCCCAAGTGGTCCTTGCGGCGGGAGATACGGATCACCTTGCTGCGAAATCGGCACACACCGGCGCGGTATGCCATCGAATTTGCGCGGTCCATGCCTGGCGATGTAGTGAAAGAAGATTCTGCGAAATTCCAGGTTGTCCCCGGATATCAAGGCGTCGCTTACGACTTCGGGGAATGTTTCACAAACATCTCCCTAGGCCGAGCCCACGCTTTCGACCGCTCCCTTACCGTGCAGCAATTGCACCAGTGCCTGATTCAGGCGCGCCCGCATGGCGACACGCTCCTGGGCCCGCGTGACATAACGAATGTGAATTTCCACACCCGTTGGAGTGGGCCGCAGATTGACGGCGGGAGTTGGTGAAACCGACCGCACTTTGTAATGGCTTTCGGCCCGCTCCCACTCTTGTTCGGCAGCTTTGGCGTCCGCCTCAGTTTCCCTGGTTACGGTCTTTTGGATAGCGTCGATTAGCGCATAAGGATCCTGGTCCGGAGGCACGGTGATTTGCAATTCGTCCCACAACCACTGCCCGCTGGTGGTGAAGTTGAAAAAGTGACCTTCGATGGCGTAGCTGTTCACAAAGGCTACCTTACGACCCGTAGGATGGCCGGTGGTCGTCCAGTTTCCGGTTTCGAGCAGCACTGTACGCAGCAGGTTGATCTCGATCACTTCACCGGCCACGCCGTTGATTTCCACCCAATCACCCACCCGCAGCCCATTCTTTCCCATCAACACAAACCATCCGAAGAAGCCGACGATGAAATCTTTCAACGCGACGGTGAGCCCGGCGCCGGCGAAGCCGAGGATCGTCGGCATCTGCTGTGGAACTCCCAAAACCACAAGCAACACCAGCATCACTCCCACGGCTTGCGCGGCAAAACGAATCACCACGCGCAGCGTGTGCAGGCGGGTACGCTCAAGGCCCGTCCTTGCGAGATGGTAATCAATCGCGAGCCCGGCCAGGTAAACGCCCAGAACGATCAACAGAATCCACAGCGCGGATTGAATCATTCCATGTACGGCGATCCGCTGGTGACTCTGCACGATCGCAATCCAACTCGAATAATTGTTTTGCAATTCCTGCTCTGTCTGAATTCGTTTGTCCAGATCGGACAGGTCTTTCTGGTCCTGCGATAACTGGTGGAGTGAGGCCAAAATCGAAGTGGACGGTGGGAGACCGGGTGCGCCCGGTTGCGCGTACTGGCCTGAGGCTTGCGCGCGAATCGCCTGTTTGGTGGCCTCTTCTCCCTGAACTTTCTGTTCGAGCGCGTCGTGAGTTGCGCCTAGAGTTGTGGCGACCCCGGCAGCCTCATCCCGGGCCTGCGCCAGTTGCGCCACTTTGCCGCGCAAGCCATTCCACGCCAGCACCTGGCCCAGCAAATTGCCTGAGTGATAGTCAATCGCGGGATTGTTCGGCAATTGAGCTTGAGCAGCATCCGCCGAATGGGCGGATGCTTCGTGCCGTTCGTATTGCCGCTGGATCAAGCTCTCGGGGTCGGCGCCGGAACGAATCAGATCTTCCTTGGCATCGCCCAGTTCATCCTGATCGAGTTCGAGTTGAGCACTGGCCAGGTCAAGCTGGTCTTTGAGGTCATCGAGCCGAGCGCCGCTGGCCTTGACGATTTGTTTGTTCAAATCGTCAACCCGCTCCTGATCGGCCTTCGCCAAAGCTTGAGCCTTGCTCACACGGGCGTACATTTCACGCACTCGAGGGGTTGACTGCGCGGGTGCGTTAGCAGCGTCGCGCAAGGCGTCCGCAAAGGCGAGGTCAACTTCCTTGTCACCCAGCCGCAACGCCTCGTTGGCCAGGCTGCGTTCGTCCCACCCCGAAGCCAGCTTGGCTAAGTTGCGGGCAGTTTTGAGCGGGCGCTCGTCCACCAGCACTTTGCGGATGGCTGTGGTGCGGGCCGTGGGCGGCAATTCCGCCCCCCAATTACGAGTGAGGATGGCACCGGCGATGGCGGCCGCAACCAGCGCCAGCAATCCCAGCGTGACAATCCATTGGCGGGATTTCGTGAACACGGGCACGCAGTTGATCAAATGCTCCCAGCATTATAGAGGGCGCGGCTTGAGTATTGCTGGGCGCAGCGTAATCGGGGGTAATAATGGGGGCGCGAGAACCAATCAAAGGTGGAGGGTCGGAAGCGTGGAATTTAACTGCCAGCGTAGCCGGGGGAGCAGAATCGTCCCAGTACAATGGAGATCACCGTTTATCAGCGCGGCCGGCGGTTCGGAAGTGATCCAGAATGCCTTCTGCCTGACTACGCGTGACGACCGCCGATAGTGCTGCTACGTCGGCCTGCTTGACCGCCTGCATGCTGCCGAAATGTTCCAATAGACGGCGCGTGGTGCGTGCCCCCACCCCAGGAATCGCCAGCAACTCAGTCGAACGGTCGCGCATCTGCCGGCGTTTGCGATGAAACGTCACGGCGAAGCGATGAGCTTCGTCGCGAATCAATTGCACCAGATGGAGGACCGGTGAGTGATGGTCCAATACGACCGGCTCATTCTCCTGCCCAAAGACGTAGATGATCTCTTCCCGCTTCGCGATGGCCGCCAGCGGCTGGTTGATGATCTCGAGCGAGGCCAGCGCTTCCGCTGCGGCGTGCAACTGCCCGAGTCCTCCGTCGATCAACACCAGGCTGGGAAATTTCTTTTTTTCGTCTCGTACCCGATGGTAGCGGCGGGTTACCACTTCCCGCATGGACGCGAAGTCGTCCACTCCATCCACAGTGCGAATGATGAACTTGCGATAATCGACTTTTTTCATTCGCCCGTCTTCCCACACCACCATCGACGCAACGGTCTCAGCGCCCTGGATATGTGAAATATCAAAACATTCGATACGTTTTGGAGGCTCCGGCAACCCTAGTGCGTCCTGCAGCGCCTCCTGAATTTGACGCTGGTTCGGCTTCATGACGCGAAAGCGCTGATCGTACGACTGCTTGGCGTTGTTTCCTGCCAGATCGATGAGCGCCCGCTTGTCGCCCCGCTGCGGAACCAGGATATTCACGCGCGTAGCCCGCCCGCCCATAGCCGCCAGTTGTTCTGAGAGCAAATCCTCCAGCGCCTGGCGGTCCTCAAAGTCTACTGGAACATAAATATTGCGGGGCACATACGGCTGGCCGATATAGATCTGGGTGAGCAGCGCCGAAAAGAATTCCCCGGGACGAAATTGTGACTCCGTAGAAATCTGGCTTTCAATATCTTCACTCGCCGCATCACCGCCTGCTGGTTGGGTTGTCTCCAGTTCCGGCAACTCTTCCCAAAAAAATTCTCTTCGGTCCAGCACCTTTCCGCCGCGGACGTGGAAGAGATTTACCGCTAACATGTCGTTTTCGAAGTGGTAGCCAAAGACGTCGGCGTCATCGCCTTCCACCGCGGCGATGCGTTGCTTCTCTTGTAATTGCTCGACCGTTGAAATCAAATCGCGATACTTCGCCGCTCGCTCGTACTCCTCTGCTTCCGCCGCCTTGGCCATGCGCTCGCGCAATGATTTGGACAGATCCGTGGGCCGTCCCTCCAGGAAGAGTTTCACGTCCCGCACTGCCTCCTGGTAGATCTCAGGAGTCGTCAGATCCTCAACACACGGCCCCTGACAGCGCTTGATGTAGTACTGAAGGCAGGGCCGGGGATGAAAATGCGTCAGATCGACCTTGCACGAAGGAACCATGAAATGGCGATGAATCAAGTCCACGATGCGATACGCCAGGTTCGCCGGAAAGTACGGCCCGTAGTAGCTGCTGCCATCTTTTCGTAGACGCCGCGTGACATAGACGCGCGGAAATCGCTCCCCCAGCGTCAGCATCACATAGGGATAAGTTTTGTCATCACGAAGAAGAATATTGAAGCGCGGTTGTTTCTGTTTGATGAGGTGATTTTCGAGTGCCAGCGCCTCTTTGTTGTTGGCGACCACGATGTAGTCGACGTCAACGGCTTCACGCACCAGGGTTCCAGTCTTGGCGTCCGCGATCCGGCCCTCATGAAAGTACGAACTGACGCGGCTGCGCAGATTCTTGGCCTTGCCCACATAAATGACTTCACCCTCGGCGTTCTTATAGAGATACACCCCGGCGGAGGTGGGCAGACTGCGGATTTTGGAACTCAGGTCCATGTGGGATGGATCAACTCCATTTTATTTGATGGATCAAAGCACAGATCGATGGATCAAAGCACAGACGAAGGCGTTGGCGCCGGCGCCCCGCCCCAACCGTATAAAATTTCCCCAATCCACATCGCTTTGTACTACTCTTGTGGAGACAAGCCCAGAGCCAAGTCAGTTTATCGTCCATAGCATCAATATGTTAACGGGCACAGCAGCGTATGAAAAAGTTGGCAGCGCTCGTGCTCTATAGACCTTGCAACCAGATTTTTGGCCGGGTCAAAGGAGCCCTCCCAAGATGAATCGAATTTCACTAACCCTTCTCCTGGCACTAAGTTCGCTGGCCACCGTAGGCTGCGCCAGCAAGAATTATGTTCGCCAAGAGACTACGCCGCTCATCAACAAGACTAACGAACTGGATGACATGACCGCCAAGAACACCCGCGACATCAAGGATGTCGATGCGCGTGCCCAGGCCGGCATTCAGCAGGTCCAGGCGAAAGCCGCAGATGCTGACCAGAAAGCCCAGGTCGCCGGACAGCAAGCCGATCAGGCTCAAACTCTGGCGAGTACTGCGTCGAACCGCGTCGATACACTGCAAAACACCGTGGCCAATCTGGACAACTACCACGTGGTAAACGAGACCTCGGTCCAATTCGGCTTCGATAAAGACAACCTGACCAAGGACGCCAAGGACGCGCTCGATCAGCTCGCCACCAATGTCGCGAACACCAAGGGCTACATCATCACCGTCGAAGGCGGCACGGATTCAACCGGCAGCGCGGACTACAATTATGCGCTCAGCCAGCGTCGCGCCGATGCGGTCATCCAATACCTGGCGTCGCAACATAACGTCCCCGCCTACAAGATTTACCTGATTGGCTTGGGGAAAGATAAACCTGTAGACTCCAACGCGACCCGGGAAGGCCGGGCCAAGAATCGCCGGGTTGATGTGCGTTTGATGACCAACACCGGCGAAGGCGGCACTCCGGCGACCGCCGCAAGCAAGGGCACGCCACCGGGGGAATAGAATCTCGAATTAAGGCATAGCCTCCGCCTCGGAGGACTTCGCCGATCCAGGCCGTTCCAATCCCTCCCCCAATGGAATGGCCTGGTTTCTTTTTCCCCACGGTGAGGTTTAACCCAGGCCGCCGACGCGCTAAAATCTTCTTATGCGAGGTCTGGTCTTACTGACGCTTCTGTGGTTCTCCATCTGGACATTCGCTCAGCAGCAAAGTCCTCCGCCTAACCAGGCGCCGCCGCGGTCCGAACAGGGGGATTCCACCACTCCGCCCGGCGAAAGCTCCAGCCGTGATACCCGCATCGATCTAAGTCCGCCCAAGGATGACGCCAAGAACCATCCCAATAGCGAAGCGACGCCTGCCGGGTTCGGCGATGAAGCCGCCGATGTACACGAACTTCACCCCTTCAATCCCTATCGCGCGGCCAAAGATAACGAAGTGGCCGATTACTACTACAAAATCAAGAACTACAAGGCGGCCCTTGCCCGCTACCAGGATGCGCTTATCTTCAAGCAATACGATGCGATGGCAAACTTCGGAATGGGGCAGTGCTATGAAAAACTGGGTCAGCCCGAGGAAGCCATCGCTCATTTCAAGGAATATTTGAAGATCCTCCCGGAGGGACCGCACGCAAAACACGCCAGGAAGGCGTTGGAGAAGCTCGGAGAGAAACAAGCTTCGGCGAAGGCCACACCAAAATAGCTATTTTTCCACCCGGATGAAGTCTCCAGTGGTTGCGTTGACCACCACTTGCAGCTTGGCGTCGTCGCGGCTGGTTCCGTAGATTACGTGCCAGATCAGTTGGCTGGCGGGACGGCTCCAATCCAGTAGATACAGGATCGGAGTGTTGGGATCCTTTTCCAGGAGCTTATCGCCGCCGTGCTTCTGAGCGATTTCGAAGGCCTGGTCGGAGTCGACTTTCAGGAAGGCAATGTCGAAGACCTGCGTAGATGAATTGGTGGGGCTGTAAGTATCTTCCGGGCCCGGCGAAACTCCACGTGCCGGTGCGTCCTGAGCATCTGTACCCGACCAGATGTAGGGTTTCACGCTGCGCTGTGAGGGAGACGCAAATGACGCCCGCCAGACATCAGCTTTTCCGTCCTTGCCTTTGGAGTCAGCCGTTAGCTGCGACTGCAACTGGAACCCCTGTGCGTCCCGCGCCCAGCCGTGGGCAGCGACATATAGCTTCTGGAAGGCGACGCGACCGGTCTCAAACTCCGTGGGTTTGGGTTGCGGCTTTTCTGCTTGCGCCGGCTTGGCCGGCTCCGAAGAGCAGCCCGACATCAACAATAATGCCGCTACCGCAAGAAGCAGTCCCTTCATAACACCTTCCCCACCAGCATAAAATTTGCGACCGTGGATGTCGGTGCTCATTCTACTAGATGACAGGAGCAAATATCCCATGGACTCGTACCTGCAAAGGTTACAGGACAGGATTGCATCCGCAACCCAGGGTATGGACACCGTAGCTCTCACACGCCAGCCCCAGGGCAAGTGGAGCCCGGCGCAGATATTGGAGCATCTTTATCTGACCTACGCAGGAACCGTAAAAGGTTTCGAGCGCTGCCTTCGGGAAGGCCGGCCACTGGTTCACACCGCAACTTTGAAAGAGCGAGTATCCGCTCTGGTCGTGACCGGCCTGGGCTACTTTCCCAGCGGACGAAAATCTCCAGAAAAAATGATCCCGCGTGGCATGCCTGCAGAAGGAGTGGCGCAGGCGATCGTAGAAAAACTTTTTGCTATGGATGAGGTCATCGCACGATGCGAAGCGCGCTTCGGCCGATCGACACGCATTCTTGATCATCCCGTGCTTGGCCCGCTTACCGCCCGCGAGTGGCGAAAGCTGCATTGGCTGCACGCGCGACATCACATGAAGCAGATCCGGAACCTCCGCAGCTAGCTCGTTTGCGGTCGACACAATAATGCTCCCTGGCGTTCATTTCTCCGCGCAGGCTGTTTCGTGGCCTTCGTAACCACCCGGCACCTGACAGTTATTGACTTTAGGAATGAGACGAATACATAATCGTCTTGGGTGTTGGAGTTCACCCTTAACCGCCCCGCCTTTGGGGAAGATGACTCCTACGGGAGGATTCTCCCGGGAGGAGCTTTCCCATCTTTCCAGTTCTCCTTTCGGGAAATCCCAAACTTTCGCTGTCAAGCTTCGGTTTCGAGTGCGCAAGGATCGCGCACCAGCCGCTGGCATAGAAAGGTCTGAGCGCGTGGGAAAGTACTTCGCGGTGGGCGTCGGCGGGTTTATGGGCTCGGCGGCCCGTTTTTGGCTGGCAACTTTTGTCGGGCAGAGGATGGGGACGCCGCTTCCCTTATGGCACCTTTCTGGTCAATGCCTCCGGTTGTTTTCTCATCGGTCTCGCCATGACCGTACTCACTGAGCGGACCCACCTGAACCCCGCTTGGCGTTATCTCATTCCCATCGGCTTCATCGGCGGATTTACAACCTTCTCGACCTTCGAATATGAGACCCTTCGGGCAATTCAAGATGGGCAGTTCACCATCGGCATGCTCAATGTTGTGCTCAGTGTGGTGGTGGGCTTCCTCATGGTGTGGATGGGCGCAATCGTAGGAAAGGCAGTTGCATGAAGACCGGACCCATCGACGTGGCAGACCTGGATTGCAATACGGGATTGAGGGAGGATAGGAGATCCTGTGCTTAAAGCAGGCGCAGCTAAGAAGGTTATCGTTTACGTCGGTGAAGACCAGCAGTATCACGGCCACACTGTATACGCCGCAATCCTGGATTTTCTTTTCTACCGTGGTGTCTCCGGGGCGACGATCATGCGGGGTATCGCTGGCTTCGGGGCCGATCACCACATCCACACTACTCGCCTGGTAGAACTGGCCAAGAACCTGCCGGTGAAAATCGAATTCATCGAAACTGCGGAACGCGTGGAAGAGCTTTTACCCAAGTTGCAGGAACTCGCAGGAAGTGGACTGATCGAGATTCAGGACACTACGGTCATCAAGCCGGCACAGACCTCCAAGGGACAGCCGGATGTCGCGTCCCCTCATCCCCTTAAGACAGAAAGCCGGGCAAAGCTCATGCGCATCTTTTTTGGCGAGAACGATAAGTGGCATGGCAAACCCTTGCAAAAGGCTCTGGTTGAGGCTCTGCGCGCCAATGACATTGCCGGTGTCACGGTCTACCGGGGCATCCTCGGCTACGGGGCGAATCGGAGGGTTCACAAAGACAAGGCCCTCAGTCTCTCTCATGATCGTCCCATCATGCTGGCCGTGATCGACACAGCAGAGAAGCTGGCAGCGTTCACTCCCATTCTCGACCAGATGTTGCAGCAGGGATTAGTGGTGGTGTCCGATGTCGATGTCATCAAGTACACCCACGACTATAAGGGGACGGATCGCAGGCAGGAGGTGCGCCAGTGAAACTCGAAGGCAACGCGAAGATGCTGCGTATCCATTTTGGCGAGGACGATAAGTGGCAGGGCAAATCTCTTTATCGTGCAATTGTCGAGAAGTGCCGAGAACTGGACATCGCTGGCGCAACGGTATATCGAGGCATCGAGGGATATGGGGCCAGTACGCTCATTCATCGCCGTCATCTACTTTCATTCTCATCCGATGCACCCATCATGGTGTCCATTATCGATAACGAAGACAAAATCCAGAAACTCATCCCCATTCTTGATCAAATGGTCGATGAGGGATTAATTGCCATCTCCGATGTCGAAGTGGTGAAGTATGTGCACCAGGAGGGAGTTCGGTCAGAGCAATGAGTCCAGATTGGCGGACGAGGGATACGGAGAACCTCCTGATTGCTGACGGGTCACGACCGTCCGAAGACTGGGACAGACCGCGACCGAACAAGATCGTTGAGACGCAAGCGGATACATTGCTTCGCATCGCAGTTCTTGCCGAGCAGTTTGATAACCGTCAGGTCGCGAATGATGCTCGTTCCGCGGCCCGGCGGGTCGCAGAGGGGCGTTTTTATGTGGCCTGCGTGGGCCAATTCAAGCGCGGCAAATCCACCCTGCTGAACGCCTTGATGGGCGAGCCGATTCTTCCCAGTGGGGTCGCTCCGGTAACAACTGTGCCGACGATTCTGAGATTCGGCGAGAGCCACGCCGCACGGGTTCGCTTGGAAAACGGCGAATGGACGGATATTGCAATCGCCGACATTATCGAATATGTTTCCGAAGCCAGAAATCCTGAAAACAGCAAGGGAGTCGCCGGGTTGGAAATCTTCGTGCCCAGCCCGCTCCTGATTGAAGGCATGTGCCTGGTGGATACGCCGGGGCTCGGTTCGGTTTTTGCAGGAAATACTGCAGCCACGCAGGCATTTCTCCCTCACATCGACGCTGCCATCGTCGTCATTGGCGCTGATCCTCCTCTCGCAGGTGAGGAGTTGACATTGGTCGAAAGCGTCGCGAAGCAGATCCCGGACATACTTTTTGTCCTGAATAAGGCGGATCGCGTCGCCAGTCATGAGCGGGAAGAGGCGGTTTCTTTCGCCAGGCAAGTGCTGGAACGTCGTCTTGAGCGACCAGTGCATCCCATCCTCGAAGTCAGCGCCCTTGAGCAACTCGACCGTGGCGGATCGCAAAGAGATTGGGCTCAGTTGGTGGCTGCGCTCGAGCAGTTGGTGCGGAAATCGGGCCGGCGGCTTGTCCGCGATGCTGCCGAACGCTCGGTGCGGCGTTTCTCGGGTCAACTCCAGGCCATTGTGAATGGGGAGAGAGAGGCCCTGGCCCAGCCTTTTGAGGAGTCCGAAAGGCAGATCGGCCGTCTGCGAGAAATAGTTTTCCAGGCCGAGCAATCCCTGAACGATCTCGGGCACCTGCTTTCCGGAGAGCAGCAGCGCATGTCGAAGGTTTTTGGCGAGCACCGCGATTCCTTTCTCAAGTCCGTGCGCGAGCCAGCGCAGCGCGAGCTTGGCGAGCAAGTGAGGCATTTGCCGCGAACGAATGGACCCCGCTATCGGCGCTCGGTGATGGAAGCGGCTCAGGGCGTTGGACGCAAGCACACGATGCCCTGGTTGGAAACCGAGCGGGAAAATGCGGAACAGGCCTACGGCAGGATGGCAAAGAGGTTCGCGGATTTGGCCAACGATTTCCTGGCAAGAATCCATGATTCAAGGAGCCAACTTTCCAGCCTTCCGGGAGAACTGGACATTGACCGGGTCTTCTGTGCGCCATCCGAGTTTCGGTTTTATGAGTTTATTCACCTCGCGTTGCCGGCCTCTCCGGTGCGTTATATGGTTGATTTGTTCTTTGGTGCGGTTAGCGCCCATCATGCGATCGACGCAGACGCCCGCAAGTTTCTCGACCTGCTGCTTGAGGCCAACAGCGAACGCGTGCGAAACGATCTTGAACAGCGTGTAAGCGAGAGCCGCCGCCATCTCGAAGCCGAGGTTCGTGCCATACTGCGCGAGCTGTGTGCGGCTGCAGAACGCGCGCTGGCCCGCGCCCGCGTCGCCCACGCACAGGGTGCGGCATCGGTAGAGTTGTCGTTGAGAAAATTGTGCGAAATCGAGGCGGAATTGGCTTGTCTATGCGGGGCTAAGCCGTCTCAGTTGGAACGCTTGTGACACCGGCCTCCATCTACGGCAGAGATGCCGAAATTGAGCAACTGAGCCAGATGGTTTCCCGCCGTCGCTCCTTCCTACTCTACGGGCCGGCTGGGGTCGGCAAAAGCCTCCTCCTTAAACATCTGGCGGGCGCGACTCCCGGAATGTTGTACTGCGATGACTCTTCCAGCAGCCAGATGGTCTTTCGCCAGCTCGCGTCCGAGTTGTTTGCCAGGAAGAATCAGCATGTCCTCCATGCCTGCGAGCCTGACGGCTTGAACGCTATCGCGTCCAAGTCTGCCGTCGCAATCCGTGGAATCGTGACCGAGGCCCTGCGCGCAGGCAGTTATGCGCTTGTAATCGACCACTTGAATTCTCCCTCCCAATCGTTTTCTGCTGCTGTAAAGGACGTTTGCAATCGGGCGGAAAGTCGTTTGATCGCGGTAGCCCGTTCCGAGCACATGGAAGACGTCGGATTCCTGTTGCCCATGTTTCCAAACCGCTCCGAAAAATGTGCTCTGCGGAATTTCGATTCGAACACGGCTAGAGAATTTGCTCTACAAACCGCCCAGGAGATGCAGCTTAGCGCCACCAACCGGGACGAGGCCATTGAGAAGATTGTCGATTACAGCAAGGGGAACCCGGGCGCGATCGTTGCCATGCTGGAGATGGCAGCGAACCCGCGGTACGTCACCCATGAGCACGTTAAGCTCTCGCCGCTCTACATCGACTTCAGGCTGAAGTGGAGTGCTCGTCATGCTGGATGACGGCCTGAGAGAGAGCCACCGGCGGGTCATCGCCAGCGGCATGTTGATCGTTGATGGCGCTGCGGTGCGTATGCTTGATCTCCTGGAAGACCGGCATTCAGCGGCCGCCATGAAGGTCGTCGAAGGCTCAGTTACTGAGAGCGAAAGAGAGTACATCGAAGCGGGCCTGCTGCGGCTTCAGGAACTCATCACTGGCTTCGTGCGAAAGTACGAACTTCAGCCCTCGAAGAGGAATCTGCGTCGCATACTGGCGGCAGATGTCTCCCAGATATGGGTGGCATTAGAGGACAGCCGGCCGGCCCGAATTCGCGGTTATGGGGCTATGCCAGCCCCCACGGCCGAATCCGTGGAAGCGGACTTGCAGGAGATGCTGAAGATTGCCAGCCGGCTCAGGGGACTTCTCAGTTCGTGAGGGATTTGACTCAGCGTCAGGAGGGGTGAAACTGCCGGAGTCCTCTTGCCTGTTCGCGCGCCAATAGAAACGCCTCCGGCTGTCGCCGGAGGCATGACAGAGGAATACGACTATTGCTGATTGTCCGGCTGCGCCGGCTCGCGGGATGACGATGGTACGCCTGATTTGCGGGCTTCTTCCTGCATGTCTGTCATCTTCTGCTTGGCGTCATCCAGGGCCTTCTGTTTGTCGGCAATCTTCTGCTTATAATCTGCGTCGTCCTTGTCCCACGTTGTCTGGTTGCGCAGGCGGTCGCCGGCATCGGCGTAGAACGCGGCCGCGCGCACACGGTATTCACGCTGGTCCACATCGAGTTCGCGCTGCAACAAGTCGACCTGGGATTGCTGCGTGTTTATTTTCTGTTGCCACTGGTCGTAAATCACTTGCCGTTGTTGCTGGGTCTGGCCGGGTTGGACGGCCAGCTTGTCGGCTGGGCTCTCCGCAGCCGGCGACTGGCCAATCGGCGAGCCCTCTGCTGCATCAGCAGAAGCGGTGACTCCATTGCCGACGACGCTGATGCTATCGCCCTTCGGAAGGTTGTCGTTATCCCACTTCTTGGCTGGCGCCTCCGGCTTTTTTTCCTTTCGTACTGCGCGCGCATAGCTGCCCAATGAAGGTTCCTGGACATTGGTTGTTGGCGCCGTTGCGGTGGCGTTCTGGGCACTCAGGGAAGCCGTCAACCCCAACATTAGAATTCCAATCAGCAAAGCAAAGAGAGTACGTTTCATAGTTGCTCCATCCTTGTCGCCTTCATCCACAACGATCGGAAGAATCGGCGTCAATCAAATTAAACTTCAGCGGGGTGGCTTGTGGCGTTCGTTCCCGCCAGAAATCCCCCAATCGTGTGGTCCAATTGGGCCGCTTCTAAAATGATGTCTTCCGCCAGGCGCTGCGTCTGCTCGGGATCACGCCCAGCCGCCAACTGCCGGGCATATCCGGAAATGGTGGCCACCGAAGTACGCAAGGCCAGCGCCATCTCCGCAGAGACTTCCCCCCGCAGTTCCTGTTCCTGTTGGATCTCCAGCATCTCGGTTTTGTCGTTGATCAGGCAAACCGCTCCCAGAATCTCTCCTGCGGGTGCGTACACAGGAGTCAAGGTGATGTCGAGGATGCGGTGATCACCCGCAGGCGCAATGTAGTGAGTTTGCAGGCCACGCGCCGGTGCGTCGCTGTGCAATGCGATCTGAATCGCATCCGTGAGCCTGGTTGGCAAGCCTTTCGCCGGAGCCAGCGTGGCATCGCGGAAAATCTCGTTGGCACTCATTCCTGCCGGCGATGCGAAACCCAGAATCTGCCGCGCTGCGGCATTGGCCTGCCGCACCAAGCCATTCGCAGCGAAAAACATAACCCCACTGGGAAGGCGGGAAAGCACGGCCGCGCTGATGTTCTCCGATGTCTTCGCCCGCCGCCGTTCCGCCTGCTGGGCCGTTGCCAGTTCGTGCTTCTGCTGCTTCAGTTGCTGGATCACCGCGTTGTAGGCGTGCATAGGGAACTGCTCCGGCTCGGGACGGGCCTCATCAAGCGATCCCTCTTCCGTGATCCTACGGCGCAGGCTGCGCACCAGCCCGATCCCCAGCACGCACGCAAAGCCGGAAACCAGCAGCCCGAACGCCATGCGCAACACCATGGGATTGCTCAGGACTCTCACAGCAACCTCCAATACCAGCGCAAGAACTGGTTGCCGAAAAAGAGCGCAATCATGGCCACACCGCCCAGAAAAACCCCGAACGGCATGGGAAAGCGCCGCAACGCAACGTTAGCTGATCCCCAGGCCCGGCGCCGAGCTTCGCGCCCCGATTCATGGTTCCGTTCCATTCGTCGGCGCGTCCGCTTGAGCCAAACTACGAGCAGCGTCCACAGCCCGAACAATGAGCCCGCGATTGATCCCGCAAAAATGGTGAAGATGGTCAAGCGAACTCCCAGGAACGCTCCCACCATCGCCATGAGCTTCACGTCGCCGAAGCCCATGCCTTCCACTCCGCGAGCACGCAGGTAGATGGCTCCCGCGCCGTAGATAAATGAAGCCCCAACTACCGCTCCCGTCACCGCATCCAGCAGAGACAGCCATCGCCAGGACGTGCTGAAAGCCGGCATGGAAACCAACCCCGGCAGCACTTGTGAAACCAGATCGTTTACCGGAACCATCAGGCTGAACAGCAGGCCCAGCACCAGCCCGGTGAGTGTCATCTTGTCCGGCAAAAGCTGAGTTTCGGCGTCGGTGAAAATTAACCCCAGCAGCAGGAACCCCAGAACGCAGTACTTTACAGTTGCCAGCGCATAGCCGAAGTGGAGAAAGCAGGCAAGAAAGAGCAGCCCCGTGAGTAGTTCGACAACCAGATAGCGCGGCGAAATCCAGTTCCGGCAGTGACGGCAGCGGCCACGCAAAACCAGCCAGCTGAGGATCGGAACGTTATCGTAGAACCTTATGGGTTCTTTGCATTGCGGGCAAGCCGAGCGTGGCGTCACCGTGGACATCCCTCGCGGCAGCCGGTAGATACACACATTCAGGAAGCTGCCGAAGGCCAGCCCCAGTGCGAACATCGCCAATGCCAACGCTGGATCCAAAGGTTCCCTTGTATTGAATGCAGATTTCCGCTGATTTTGCTTGATTATACGGGGATTCCCAGGCCGGGAAGCAGGGTACTAAAGGCGGTGTACAGAAGGTCAACGGGGAGAGCAGCGGCTTGAGCCTCGCTCCGGCTTGGCCCATCCTGTCAGTCGATTGAGGCTATGGAGGCGGTCGCAACCACGGTCACTGGAACCTGTGACCTAGATCGACTTGCGCAAGCGTTTTTTTCTGCTATGCGAGGATGGTGGCCAGACTCGCCAGTTCGATTCGACCGGCTGACGGTTCCCCACGTTCCCCCCGCCCGGAATTAAGCGACTGATCGGCCCATGGTGGCCTTGTGCGCCGGGCATTCTTGACTGACACAAGGTTATAATTGCTGAAATTCTCGACAGCGCGAGGAGATTTCGGTTGGACCAGCATAGAAGGCGAATGCCTTCAAGAACCGCCACAAAAGTTCCCAAGGCTCCGGAATCAAGTCTGAATCGAAACCAAGCCATTCGGCAGCCGTTTCCGCACGTGACCATCCTTCAGGATGTCGTCACGTTCGCTGCCATCTTTCTGGCAGCTTTGGTGGCCTACTGGCCGGCGCTCCGCGGGGGCGGGATTTGGGATGACGACGGTCATGTCACTGCCCCAGCGCTTCGATCCCTCCACGGTCTGTGGCGCATCTGGTTCGAACTGGGCGCCACTCAGCAATACTATCCACTGCTGCACAGCGCTTTCTGGATCGAGCATCGCTTATGGGGCGACGCTGTGCTGGGCTACCATCTCGTCAACCTCACTCAGCACGCGATCTCCGCCTGTCTAGTGGTACTGATCGTCCGGCGTCTTAAGCTGCCAGGCGCCTGGTTGGCAGGCTGCGTTTTTGCTTTGCACCCAGTGTGCGTGGAGGCGGTGGCATGGATCGCAGAGCAAAAAAGCACTCTTTCCGGCCTTTTTTACCTGGCTGCGGCCCTGACCTACTTGCATTTTGATCGCAGTCGGCGACGGTCGCACTATCTGTGGGCGCTCGGATTGTTTCTCCTGGCCCTCCTCAGTAAGACCGTAACCGCTACTCTTCCCGCAGCGTTGCTGGTGGTCTTTTGGTGGCAGCGGGGCCGCATTGACTGGCGCCGCGACCTGGGGCCGCTGCTACCCTGGTTCGTGCTGGGTGCGACCGCCGGCCTGTTCACGGCATGGGTAGAGCGAACCTACATTGGCGCCACAGGGGCGGCGTACGAACTGAGTTTTGTTCAACACATTCTGCTGACGGGACGGATGTTGTGCTTCTATGCGGGGAAGGTTGTGTGGCCGAGCAATCTGATGTTTTCCTACCCGCGGTGGCATCTGGATCCGACGCTATGGTGGCAATATTTGTACCCGCTCACTGTCATCGTAGTAGGGACGGGATTGGTGATTCTGGCGCGGCGCCGGAGAGGTCCGTTGGCAGGCTTTCTCTTCTTCGGCGGGACACTGTTTCCGGTACTCGGGTTCTTGCATGTTTATCCATTCAGGTTCTCCTACGTGGCAGACCACTTTCAGTATCTGGCGAGTTTGGGGATCATCGTGCCTGGGGCATGCTTACTGGTGCAGAGCATCCTCAGGATCACGTCAAGTAAAACGGTGAGCAACGCGATTGCGGTCCTGTTGCTCGCGGTTCTCGGTTTCTTGACCAGGCAACAGAGCAGCTTGTACCGCGACAGCGAGACTCTTTACCGGGCCACGCTGGTACGAAATCCAGACAGTTGGATGATCCACAACCTCTATGGAATGGATCTGGCACAAATCCCGGGACGATTGAATGATGCGGAGGCTGAGTTTCAGGCCACGCTGCGCCTTAAGCCGGATCACGCCAAGGCGCACATGAACCTGGGCAACGTTTTGTCCCAAATGCCAGGACGGCTTCCCGACGCGATTGCCGAATACCAGACCTCGGTGCGACTATCGCCGAATTACGCGCCAGCGCACATCGACTTGGGAATCGCCCTGATGCAAATGCCCAACCGCCTGCCTGATGCGATCACGGAGTTTGAAACTGCGCTCCTTCAGCAACCGAATGACGCCTATGTTCACGAATTGCTGGCATCCGCTCTGTCACAAATGCCAGGCAGGCTTCCGGAAGCGATTGCCGAATACCAGGCTGCACTGCGCATTCGACCCGATGATTGGGAGGCTCGCGTGAGTTTAGGGGACGCTTTGGCGCAACTTCCCGATCGGCGCCGCGAGGCAATTGAGCAATACGAGGCGGTGCTGCAGGCCCACCCCGAGTCCGAAGGGGCCCGACAATCCCTCAAACGGTTGCAGGCCCTCGATGCTCAACCCTCACACAAGCCAACCAAGTAATCTCTTCAGCCCTATCGCGAGTGCGCATCGTTCCGGAGGTTCCACGGACGGCCTAATTGCTTGGCTCAAGTTTTTGCCGGCCGGCATCTGGGCCCTGGCTGGTCGCAATAACCGTCACTGGAGCCTGTAACGTGAAGTTCAGGACTGTCTCCGATGGCAGCTTGATCTGTTGGCTCTTGGTTGCGGCCTGAACGCCGCCGCCTAACCCGCCTCCGGCGGCTGCTCCAATCGCGGCTCCTCTTCCACCGCCGGCGAGCGCGCCGATAATGGCCCCAATGGCGGCGCCGCCACCAACTTTCTCGGCGGTATTCTTGCCCCGCGAACTACTCTCGCGGGTGTACTGATCAGTCTGGATGTTGTAGGTCTGGCCACCCGATGAAACGCTGTCCAGTTGCAAAACAACCACCGACCTGCCGGCGAACTTGCCCGCGCTTTTTACATCGACGAGATGGCCGCGCACGTCGCTGCCCTTCGGAATTACGGTCTCCCCGTTCTGCGTGATAGCAGTATTCAGCGTCGCGTGGAAAACGTCTCCAATCTGGTTTATCTCGCTGTCAATGGGATCGACCAACCGCACTGACAAAGCCGTGCCGTAGGGGACGGTCACTTTTTGTAGAGGCGGTGGCGGCGGAGGAGGTGGCGGAGACGGAGGCTCGACTCGGATCGTCGGAGCCGGAGCAGGCTCCGGGGCAGACTCGGGTGCCGGAGCGGGTGCAGCGGAGGCTTCTTGCGTTGTGTCAGAAACCGGGGGAACCTCGGCCTCCTTCGGCTTGCGTGGTTGGCGGTGATGCTTCGCAGGCGCCGGCTTAGGTTTCTCCGGCGGGGGCGGCGCTTGAGCGGTTTGAAGCGGGGCGGGGGCCGCGATTTGCAGGTTATTCACCACTTGCTTTACACCCGGCTCAGAGGCCGCATAGCGGGCTGCCGCATCGCGTTGAGTATCATTATCCACCGTGCCCGACAATGTCACACTGCCGTTTGCGGCTTGCACGCCCAATTGCTTCCCTTGAAGGCCTGAATCAGCATTTATTTTGGCCTGGATGTCCGTCGCTATCTGACTGTCACTTGGCGTTTTGGAACAGCCTACGGCTACTGCCAGCGCGAGAATAAGCGCCGCTCTCCGGCAGAATGAAGCCCTCACCTTCATAGCGAACTCCTGGAATACGTGTGTTTTGGTTTCGCTAGTTTAGATGCAAGACGGTCAGGTCTGGAAAGAATTTTGCGTTAGGAGTTCATCAGTAGTTGGGACGGCAGGAACGGCAGCCGCTTACTTTTCGCTTGCCGCGCTGCGTGGGTGAACAAATTTGTAATCGAGAATGCTGGCCGCCAGGCTGGTGTTCTCTGCACCTTCCTGTGCCTCTTGCGTCTCTTTGGTGCGAATAATTCGTCCCTGGCACAGCACAGTGCTGTTTTTCTGACCAGAAATTTCTTCTGGCATCTCAAACACCATCTCCACCAGCGTGTTATCAGGGAAGCGTTGCGAACCCTGCAACAGCACACCGGACTGGCTCAAGTTCTGAATGATCCCCTCGTGCCAGCTTCCCAGGTTCTTCACCCGGTAGCGTACCGGAGTATCCAGCTTGAGCCGGCGGGCCCGCGGAACCCAGGTGGGCTTGCGAGAGTGGGTACGGCTGCGCCGGGCGTGTGCAGATTCGGCGGAACTCTGAGGCGCCGAGCGCTCCACCCGCTCGGTGCGGCGCATGGTCTTCCAGTCGTACTTGTATTCCGCGGCACACACCAGGCAAACCTGATAGAAATCGCCATCACTCCCCCGCCGCGGCCAGGAGAATTCGTGAGAGCAACGACCTAACATGAGAACGTCCAGTAACTTCTGAGGCATGTTCGTCTTTCTCCGGGGGTCGCCGGAAAGGCCATCATCTTACGGCCCGCGAAAATTGGGTAGGTTACTTCCGTGCAGTCTGCCAGCCTGTCCCTGCAAGTTCCTCAATCGACTGAGAAGATCAGCCAACTCACGCGTCAGGAGATTGACCAATGCGAACGGGCCGGACTAGGATGTTCGCGGTTCCGAACCTGCAATGACCAACCTGACTGCATTCATCGTGGCTGGAGGCAAGAGCACGCGCATGGGAAGCGACAAGGCCTTCCTTCCGTGGGGGAACGGCACCCTTCTTTCTCATGCCCTGAAACTTGCTTCTTCGGTCACCCCCAATGTACGAATTGTCGGAGACTCGCAGAAGTTCGCCACTTTTGGCACCGTCATCGAAGATATCTATCGCGACCGTGGTCCTTTGGGGGGAATTCATGCGGCGCTGTCGAGCACGGCGACCGACTTGAACCTGATGCTGGCCGTTGATCTACCTCTCATTGAATCTCAATTCTTGCAATTTCTCATGGAAAGGGCGAGGAGCGGAGATGCCACCGTAACCGTGCCTCGCGCCGGCGGCGTCTCGCAGCCGCTGTGTGCGATCTATCGCCGGGAATTCTTGCCAGTGGCGGAGCAGTCGCTCAAGGCCGGCAAGAACAAGATTGATGCCTTGTTTGCGCAGGTCAGGACCCGAATCGTCGAAGAATCAGAGTTCACCCGTGCTGGTTTCTCCACTGCCATGTTTCGCAATTTGAATACTCCAGAGGAGTGGAGGGAGGAAAGCGGTAGATCAAGTTCCGGTACCTAGCCGCCTGAGCCTTATTCAGTTATCATCGACCGAGAATGGCTGAAAGCGCCCAACAACTCGGCCCCTACATCGAATTCAAGGAAGTTTCAAAGTCTTTCGGCAGCAAGCGCATCCTGGATAAAGTCAGCTTCAGCGTGATGCCAGGAGAGACGGTCTGCATTCTGGGGCGCAGCGGTGTGGGCAAGTCGGTTTCGCTCCATCAGATCATGGGGTTCCTCAAGCCGGACTCGGGGCGGGTCATCGTCGCCTACCAGGACGTCACCGATTACACCGATGCGCAGATGGACGAAATCCGCAAGAAAGTCACGATGGTGTTCCAGAACGGCGCGCTTTTCGATTCGTTGACCGTTGGCGAAAACGTGGCCTTCCCACTTCGTGAGCACCGGGAACTCAGCGAGCAGCAGATCTTTCAGGTGGTCGACGGCTTGCTCGAAATGGTGGGGGTCAAGGAAATGCGCGACCTGCTGCCATCCGACCTTTCGACCGGAATGAAACGGTCAGTAGCTATTGCGCGCGCTCTGGCGGCGCGGCCCGACTGCGTGCTCTTCGACGAGCCCACCACCATGGTGGATCCGCTCATGGCTCAACTGCTCGGCGACTTGATTAAGAAACTCAAGGCGCAATTGCACCTCACCAGTGTGGTGGTCACTCACGACATGCGCCTAGCGAAGAAGCTCGCTGATCGTCTAGTCTTCCTGTACGAAGCGCGGGCGATATTTTTTGGGACCTATCCGGAGATGGAAAAGTGTGATGAGCCCATCATTCAGGAGTTCCTCACGCTCGACGAGATTACCTTGGCACCGGCGTGAATTCGAACGCCTGCGCCTAGAAGCCTTCTTTCACCAGCTTTTGCAGCGTAATCGAGCTGACAGGTTTCACTCCCATCATCTTCTCGACATATTTTGCAATCATGTCCACTTCCAGGTTAACCGGATCGCCCGGCCGAAGCGATTTCAGGTTGGTCGCGGCCACGGTGTGAGGAATGACCGCCACCGTCACCTGGGTGCCCTCGATCTTGGCCACAGTCAGGCTGATGCCCTCAATCGAAAGCGATCCCTTGGCGACGACGTAGCGCGTTAGTTCCGATGGAACCTCGATCCGCAGCCAGTAGTCATCCGCACCTTCAATCAGATCAAGTGCCAAGAATTTGCCGATGCCATCCACGTGACCCTGGACGATGTGTCCGCCGAAGCGTCCATCGGCGCGGATGGGAAGTTCGAGATTCACCAGAGCACCTTCTTGGATGCGGGAAAACGAAGTCCGCCTCCAGGTCTCTTCTGCCAGATCAAAACTCACTGACTGTGGCGCGATCTCAATCGCGGTCAGGCAGACGCCACTGACGGCGATGCTGTCGCCCTTCCGTAATTCTTTCACCAACTCGGCGGATGACAGCGTGAGCCTGCGCGTACCGTTATCCTGTGCGATTCGAAGCACGCGTCCAACTTCTTCGATGATGCCGGTGAACATGGGGACTATCCTAGCACTCAGCATGCGGTAGACGGCATCGGCTGAATGCCAACTGTTCGAAGCTGAAAGCTTCACGCATACGGGATCTCTCAAATACCCTTCCACTGCGAAATCTTCTCCGAAGCGATGCAGTCGCATAGACTTCACTTGCGCCGCGTCACCTAGGTGCGAGAATCCCGCGCCCGCTGAAAACGGCACCGCGCCTGTACCTGCCAGAATCTTAGGAGCGTAATAAAAGAAAATCTTGTCCACGATCCCTGACGCAACGCGGCCCAATTCACCATCGCGCCGCCTTCGATCATCAGGCTCGTAATCTCCCGCTCGCCCAGATGTTTCACCACCGCCGTGAGGTCCGGATGCCCATCGGCCGTGGGCTTTGGAATCTGCTCGACCCATACCCCGCGCTGCTGAAGTTGTTTTCGTTTCTTCTCCTCCGCAAACGAGCACAGCACCAGCAGATCCTCCTGCGCGGTTTTCACCACTCGTGAGTCCAGCGGCAGGCGCAAACGCGAATCAAGAATCACGCGCAACAGGGTCGGCCTCGCGGACGCCCGCTGCGGTCGGTGAGCAGCGGATCGTCCGCAATCACCGTGCCCACGCCCGCTAGAATGGCGTCGTGCTGATGGCGAAGTTCCTGCACGTGCGCCCGCGCTATTTCGCTGGTGATGTATCCACTTCCGCTGCCACCGGCGCCGAGCGCCGTCGGATTGCGCGACTCACCGGGGGGAGGCGCGATCTTGCCGTCAAGCGTCATCGCCGCCTTCAGCGTCACCAGCGGCACATGTTCGCGGATGTATCTGGCGAAGGCCTCATTCAGCACCTTGGCTTCCTCTTGCAAAATGCCGCAGCTGACCGCGATGCCCGCTGCGCGCAGCCGTTCAAAGCCACGTCCGCTCACCAGCGGGTTAGGATCGGGCATGCAAGCGACAACGCGCGTGATGCCGGCGGCGATTACTGCGTCTACGCACGGCGGCGTACGTCCCTGATGCGAGCAAGGCTCCAAATTGATGTAGAGCGTCGCACCCCGAGATCGCTGACCCGCCTGCTCGATCGCCAGAATCTCGGCGTGCTTGACGCCGGCATAGGTATGGCTGCCACTGCCTGCGATTGCGGCGTTGGTATCCACCAACACGGCCCCGACATTCGGATTGGGCGAAGTAAGGCCAATCCCGGCCCGCGCCAGCTCCAGAGCTTGGCGGAGAAAATGCTCGTCAGTTTCGTGAGAGATGATCACGCGAATCGATGTGTTCTCCGTGTCTTCCTGGTAAAAAGATCTCACGAAAACAGCGAATCCACAAAGTCCTTCGGGTCGAACGGCAACAAATCCCCGGCTTTTTCACCCACCCCGACATAGCGCACCGGCAACCCCAGCTCACGGCAAATCGCCACCACCACTCCGCCCTTGGCGGTGCCATCGAGCTTGGTCAATACAATACCGGTCACTCCTGCCGAGTCGGCAAATTGCCGTGCCTGCTGCAAGCCGTTCTGCCCGGTAGTTGCGTCCATTACCAAAAGCGTTTCATGCGGAGCTCCGGGGATCATTCGCTGCGCCGTGCGCCGCATCTTCTCCAGTTCCGCCATAAGGTTGGACTTGTTATGCAGCCGTCCGGCGGTATCCACGATTACGTAATCCGTATGCCGGGCGGTGGCCGCTTGCAGCGCGTCATACAGCACTGCCGCGGGATCGCCCCCGGCCTTGGTGCGAATTACTTCGGTCCCTGTGCGCTCGCCCCAGATCTCCAGTTGCTCGATGGCCGCGGCACGAAACGTATCGGCCGCGCACATCAGCACTGTTTTGCCCTGCGAACGAAAAACCTGCGCCAGTTTGCCGATGGTGGTGGTTTTACCAGTGCCATTCACGCCCGACGACCAGGATCACCTCTGGCGAGCCCTCCACCTTTTGCACCGGGCGGGTGTTCGCTGCGTTCAGGATTGCCAGCAGTTCTTCTTTCAGCAGACGCTTCAACTCATCCACATTCTTGATCTGTTTGCGGTCGGCCTTTTCCCGCAGCTTTCCCAGCACTTCGCGCGTGGTCGTGCTGCCCAAGTCGGCACTGATCAGCGTGGCTTCCAGTTCGTCGAGCGTGCTACGGTCAATCTCTTTGTTGAACGAAACCGCCTCTTCAATGCGCTCGCTGAGGCTCTCGCGCGTGCGCGTGACCGCTTCTTTCATCCGCTCCAGGAAGCTGGGTTTCTGCTCTTCGTCGAGGCTGCCAAAAAGGGTCTGAATCATGGTTGGTTGGCCGTGGGTGGCGCTATGTTCGATTATAGCCGCAGGGCTCGACTCGGAACTTGGGTTACCGGCAGCTGTGAGTCAGTTTGTCAGGGTTTCCCGGCGCACTCTGGGGAAGTTCAAGGTGACCTCAGCGAACAGGACATTGTGTTTTGCAGATCTGAAAACCTCAAATCGCAGAGATCGCTGAGAACAGTCTGAAGAGTGCGCAAAGACCAGGAAGGGCGCCTTAACAGCCGATGAGTCTGCAGAAGCTCAGGCTAAACGCGGCTGGGCTGCGGCAGGATCGCAGGATCAACGGAAACTTGAGGTTCAACTGGTTCCACAGCCGCTGTGGGCGGCGTGTTTGAAGTCGCCGCCGTTGCTGCAGCCGCCATCGGCGCCGGGCGGTGCACATGAATTTCTCCGCGTTCGTAGATCGCAGTCAGAGCCGTGACTGCGGTTGGATCGAGCCGTTTGCCAGAAAGCGAGTGAATGATCCGCAGCGCTTCCTCAGGAGTATGCGCGTGCTGATAGGGACGGTTCGTAGTTAACGCATCGAAGGTATCAGCTACGGCGATGATGCGCGGCAACAAAGGTATGTCATCACCCTTCAACCCGTGCGGATAGCCGCGCCCGTCGAGCGACTCGTGATGCAGTTCGATGCCCGGAATCATGTCTTTCAATTGCGCCACCGGCCGCAGGATGTTAGCGCCCTTGGTGGTGTGCGTCTTCATGATGTCGAACTCTTCCGGCGTCAGCGCCCCCGGTTTTTTTAAGATGCGGTCCTCAATGCCGATCTTGCCTACGTCATGCAGTTGGGCGGAGATGCGTACGGTTTCAATGTAGTCCTCGTAAATGCCCATCTCGCGTGCGATCAGCACGGAGTAACGTGTCACACGGTCAGAATGGCCGCGTGTGTAAGGGTCCTTTTCGTCGACCGCGCCCGCCAGCATCTGGATCGAGCCCATGAACAGCTCGCGGTTTTCCGTGGCTGCGCGCTTCAAGTCGTGGACAAAATGCTCCAACTCCTGGGACATTATGTTGAAGGTGTGGGCTAGTTCGCCGATCTCGGTACGGCTGTTCAAGTGCACCCGCTGCGAAAAATCGCCCCGGGCAATGGCGCGGCTCGAAAGAGTCAGCACCTCCAGCGGACTGGTAATCCGCCGGGCAGCGAAGACGCTGATGGCAATGCTCAGCGCAATTGCCATAATGGCGAGAATCCGCCCGGTGCGCTGCATTTCGTACACTCCGCGATAAGCCTCCGACCGCGGCTTCTGCACCACGACCGCCCAATCCAGGTTAGTCACGGGGCTGCAGGTTCCGAGCATGGCGATGGTGGTCTTGCCGCGGGTAATGTTGAACTCGCGAGTTGCGGCTACCATCTGGGCCTTGCTACCTTGGTCCACGAAGGTACGCACGATTTCCATATCCGTCATGTCCTGACCCGTGGCGTACTCAGGGTTGGCGCCTGCGACCAGTCGCCCTTCACTGTCCACCACGTAGGGCGTGAGTCCGCCGTGGCTCACCTCCTGGAGCCGACGAATTAAGAACTGCAAGTCGACCACCGAGCCGATCATGCCAACGAAGTGTCCACCCACCATCACCGGTGCGCTAACCAGCACTACCGTGCGCGACGATTTTCCATTCCCGACCGCAAGAGCCTGGCCGTTATAGATTCTGCCTTCACGCGCCGCGGCATAGCCACGCTCCAGTTCCCGCTGCAAGAAGGCGTCGGCCGCGATTCGGCCGGCGGAGATTCCTTTACCCTCGGAGTTCAATAGCGTCGCATAAGCCAGGTCGTCGGAGGAAGAGACAAAATTTTCCAGCAGCGCGCGCAACTCCGGCGCTTCCACATGCTCCGCGGTGAAGTCTCCTCCGCTGGCCACTTGCAGCGCGGAAGACAAATTCGCCAGCATCATGCGCAGCGATTCCTGGTGTTGCGAAATATCATCTGCCAGGGAACGGGTCACCGCGTTCTGAAGCAGGCGTTCGTTGGTGATCAGACGGTCGCGATTAATGGATTCCACTTGCGCTGAGTAGAAATACATGGGCACGACGCTGACCAGTACAAGCACACCAAGGATGACGTAAAGAATGGGCAGGCGCGATGGTGTAGGCAGCTTCAGTGACAAAGTGGCCCTACGTGCCCGTGCGGGGTGCACGGTAATTTTCAGGGGATACTGCTACGAGTTTACTTGGAATGCTCCGCCACTCGCCGTTACGAAAGTACCGTGCGAGGGAACGAGATTTTGGTGATTTGGCAAGGAAAAGCACACCGGGGACCACCTCGCGCACAGGGCGAACTACGCAGTTTCCCGCTTCCCGCTTCTGGTCATCAGCTCGTGGATGGCCTCGCGTGGCGACTTACCATGATGCAGGATGGCGTCTACCTGAGCGGTAATCGGCATTTCCACGTTGTGAAGCCTCGCCAGCTCGACGGCGGCATGCGTAGTGAAAACGCCCTCGGCCACCATGCCATGCATACTGGCAATGATTTCGGGCAGCCTTCCGCCGCGGCCGAGTTCAACACCGACGCTGCGATTGCGCGACAATCCCCCAGTACAGGTCAGCACCAAATCGCCCAATCCTGCCAGTCCGGCCATGGTTTCTGGCTTTCCGCCGCAAGCGACCACCAGGCGGGTCATCTCGGCCAACCCGCGAGTAATCAGCGCCGCGATCGAATTGTGCCCGAGACCTAACCCGTCGCACACGCCGGCGGCAATGGCGATGGTGTTTTTCAATGCGCCTCCGAGTTCCACGCCGATAATATCGCGGTTGGTATACACGCGAAACTGGGGATCACTGAACTCCCGCTGAACCGTTTCCGCCAGGTCATCGTCATGGGAAGCGATGGTGACGGCCGTCGGATCTCCCCGTGCCACTTCTTTTGCGAAAGACGGTCCGCTCAGAGCGCCAACACGGGGAATAAACCCTTGCGCCGCTTTCATCACCTGGATGATCACTTCCGACATGCGCAAATGAGTTTCATTTTCCAGCCCTTTGGTTGCGCTCACGATCAGCATTTCCGGAGTCAAGTACGCCCACATCTGCTCAAATACTCTCCGGCAATGATGCGAGGGCATCACACTGACCACGATCGCCGCCCCGCGAACGGCCTCCTGATAGTGGCCGGTCGCAGTGACGGATTCTGGAACATTGTGCCCAGGCAGAAAAAGATCGTTGCGGTGACGCTGGTTGATGGAGTCACACACTTCTTTTTCGTGTGCCCACAGCCGCACCCGATGCGTCCCTTTGCGTCCCAGGGCAATGGCCAGCGCCGTTCCCCAGGCGCCCGTGCCGATGATGGCAATGTCGCTCATCCCCTCCTCCACTCGAACCGCGGCTCGCCGTGGGCAAGCAAGCGGCGAATGTTCTCCCGATGACGGAGGATGATCAGCAGGGAAGACAGCGCAGCGAAGCCAGCCAGGGGCGCGCGTTTATCAGGTTCCAAAAGCCACACCAGAAGCGGGAACAATCCAACTGCAAGAATCGAGGCCAGGGACACATAGCGAACAATCAGAAAGACTGCTACGAAAACACCGACCGTTATCAGAACGGTCTTGGGAACTAGCAATGCGAAGCTGCCAAGGCCGGTCGCCACTCCCTTGCCGCCACGAAATTTCAGCCACAACGGAAACATGTGACCCACGATGGCAAGAACGGCAGCCACACCCAGCAGGATGGGCCGATTGGGAAACAGCATGCTCGTAATTGCCACCGCCGCCAGGCCTTTTGATCCGTCCAGTACCAGCGTGAGCACACCCAAAGCTGGAGAAGTGCGGGACACGTTGGTGGCTCCGATGTTGCCGCTGCCCGTCTGCCGCACGTCTTGCCCCCGGAAAACACGGACCAGCAGATATCCGAAGGGAATGGTACCGAGCAGATAACTGATGACGGCGGTGATCAGCAGTGCTTGCATGGTGGCACCGGGCACGACATCCTGAAAAGCGGGCTTAGCTCAGTCCGAAGCGTTCAATCTTCGTGTAGACCGCGCCCCTCCCCGCATGAGCTGGCTCTGATAAAGAAAAAACTCGCGGGCCGTCATGGTACCAAATTCGGGGGATGGCAGCGCCGCCAGTTTCTCCTGCAGCTTCTGAAAGCTCCGGTTCGGGCCGTCTGTTTTCTGCCTGCTTGGCGCACCCGAGCGCCGGCTGCCGCCGCGTGCCAAAGTCAAATGCGGGCTATAAACATGGTCTTCCTTCGGAATTCCTAGCTTCGAGGTTGCCTCGTCAACGGCCATTGCCAGGTCGGCCAGTTGCGGCCCGGACTCGATGCCCACCCAAAATACCCGCGGCGATTTTGCGGTAGGAAAGAATCCGTAGCCGCGAAACCTGATCTGGAAAGGCTCTCTCTTTCCTGCCGCGACTGCGCGTTTGATTTCATCCACCATGTCTGCCGGTTTCTCGCCAATAAATTTCAAAGTTACGTGCAGCGACTCCGGATGCACCCACCGCGCATCGGCTGCGAATCCCGACACGCCCTCCACAAACCGCTGAATGCGCTGCCGGATGCCGTCGTCAATGTCGAGAGCGATGAAGAACCGCATGCTGGCTCTTAGCTTATATGGCTCTAGCTTGAAGCCTCGCAAACTTGAAGCCAGAGCTAGCCAGGCTGACTGTCACTTCGAGTTTCCTCCGTCACCATATCGAGTGCCTGCTGGCTGGCGAACCAACGAATGCGCTTGCGGTCGCCGGGAAACTTGCGCTCTATAACTTCAGTCGCGCCATCGCTGGCCAGGGCATGAAACACCAGGCCAACCGGCTTCTCCGCAGTTCCTCCGTTTGGCCCGGCCATGCCGGTGACTCCCAGACCCAGCGTCGAGCCACAGCGGGCGCGAATTCCTTCAGCCAGCGCCGCCGCCACTTTCGAACTTACGGCACCTTCTTTTTCGATCAGCCTGGCCGGCACTCCTGCCAGTTCCGTCTTCATCTCGATTCGAGTACACCACCGCGCCGCCGAGAAAGTATCGCGAACTGCCGCTGATCGAAGTGACGCGCTCGCCAATCAATCCCTCCAGTGCACGATTCCGCCACCGCCAGCGTGGCTTGCGCATTTGCAAGTAGTACCCGACAATTTGCTCCATCGAATCGCCATTGTCGGAGAACACAAAATCGCCAAGTTCCGTCTTCGATCAGTTCCACCAATTCATCCACCCGCTTCTGTGCCTTTTCGAGCGTGAGCGCCCGTGTCTTCAAGTGCAGTTGGATTTCTCCCGCTCCGGCCAGAATCGTGGTCTGCACATCAGTGAAAGGCTTGTAGATCGGCGCCACCCGCGCGTCACATTGCGACTCCCCCATCCCCGTGATCTTCAGTTCCCGGGTGACAATGAACTGCTCTGGCAGCTTCGCCCGCAATCGCGCCACGCATTGTTCCTCAAACAGCGCTTTCAGCTCGTGCGGAGGACCCGGGCAACAGCATCGTGATCTTCGCGCGTCCATCATACTTGCCGCTGATCCACAGGCCCGGAGCCGAGCCGTTGGCGTTGGGAAGGAAGTCGCGCCGGCGATGACGTCCGCCTGCTTCAAATTATTGGCCGCCATCTTCCAGCCGTGGGCCGCGAAGCGTTGCTCCAGCCCGGCAACAATCGCCGGATCGCGTCGCAGCGGCAATCCCAGCGCGGCCGCCACCGCTTCCCGCGTAAGGTCATCCTCGGTCGGCCCCAGTCCGCCCATGAAGATGATCACATCGGCGCGAGAGAAAGCCACCGTGGCCGCCTGCATAAGATTCTCCAGGCTGTCGCCCACAATGGTCTTGAAACTTACCTCGACTCCCATCTGGTTGAGCTTATCGGTGAGGTAGAGCGAGTTGGTGTCCTGCCGGTAAGGGGTCAGCAGTTCCGAGCCAATGGCAATGATCTCGGCATTCATCTCTCAAAAGTGTAAATGAAAATCGAGCGGGACTCAGCGGTCTCGAGGAAACCTGACGGGATATGGATGGTGCCGCAGAGTGCTGATGGCTGAGCTCTACTCCACCAGCGGCCATCCCTGAATGTCCCACGCCAGATGATGCGCCGCATCCGTGGTGGTGAGGACGACGGATCGGCCGGGCGCAAAAGCCAGACCCACCAGCCCGGCGCCGGCGACCTCGATGCGACGCCTGACCATCCGGCGTGATCTTGACGATGCCACGCTTGCCCGAAAGCGACGCCGCCACATAAAGATTGCCTTCGATGTCAAAAGCCAAACCCTGCGGCCGTCCCAGCCCGCGAAAGAAATTGGTGACGTTGCCCTGCATATCGATCCGGTAGACACAATCGAAGCTCGAAGTGGTGGGGCCAGTAACAAACAAATCGCCCTGCGGGCTAAACGCCAGGTGATAAGCAGAAACGCTGGGTTCGAGCGTGGCAAACACAAAAATCTGGCGGTCGGGGGCGATTTTGAAAATCGTTCCGCTGCGGTCGCCCACGTAGAGGTTGCCAGAGCGATCAAAGGCAATGCCGGTCGCCACTCCCATGCCCTCCGCGTAGGAAGACATCGTCCCGTTGGGAGCAATCCGGTACACGGTCCCGTCGTAGCGCGAAGAAACGTACATCTGGCCGGCTTTGTCGAAAGCGATCGAAGTGGCGTTCATTAAGTCCGCCACGAACGGCTTGACGTTATAGTTGGTGTCGATCTTGAACAGCGCGACTTTCACTTTCTGCCCGCGGCTCCCGGAAAAACTGACGTAGATGTTGCCTTCGGAATCGAGCGCGGGATTGGTGACCGGATGCAGTCCCTCGGCAATCGTCACCGCCACTTTGATCTGATGAGCGTTGCTGGAGTGGCCGTTGGTGGAGACCACGATCGGGCCTGAAGATGCGCCCGTGCGGCACTCTCGCCACTACAAAATCATCAGAGCTGATGACCACCGCGCCTTCGACTTCGCCAAAGCGCACCCGCGGGCGCCGCAAATCGTGGGGAGACAAATCGCTTCCGCTGATCCGCACTTCGCCGCCGGCCAGGGCAGCGCCCGGCTGCACCGCCTGAATGTGCGGTTTTCCGTTCACGTTTTTCTTTCCCAGCAGCCGGTCAGAAATTCCCATGAACTCCAGAATTCCCTAATGCTCTCTATCTCGGCAAAATGCCGAAATGCAGCACGACCTGCATTACCGCCAACGCGTAAAGCCCTGCGCCCACATCATCTATTACGATGCCAAAGCCTTCGGGAAGATGCTCAAGTTGACGCACCGGAGGAGGTTTCACAATATCGAATCCTCGGAAAAGTATAAATCCCAGCAACAGGGATTTCCATGCGACCGGCGCCGCGATCAGAGTGATCAGCTGGCCCGCGACTTCGTCAATCACCACGAACTGCGGATCTTTCAGGCCGCTGGCGCGCGAGACCTGGGTCGCCGCTGGAATGCCCACTGCCACCGCCAGAGCCGCCAGGCCAAGTGCGGCTAATAGGCTGCCATGCCGGAGCGATCCCGCGCGCCACCAGCCACCATAAAATCACCGTCGCCGCCGAACCCCAAGTTCCCGGCCCAGGACGAATCAGGCCTATGCCGAAGAAAGTCGCTACCAGCGTGGCCCAGCGCGGCGCGCGGTCGTCGCTTCATGGAGCGCCGCCGTCCATCCACCGCTCACGATTTCTCATCGACGTCATCATCCGTATCCGTTACCGGAGACGAAATCACGTACTTCCCGCTCGCCCATTTCCCCAGATCAATCAGACGGCAGCGCTCGCTGCAAAAAGGGAATTCCGGATCTTTGCTGGTCACCGGCTTCTTGCAGGTAGGACAGCTCAGCTTGAGCGCGTTGCGGGCCATAGCTTCTACACAATCTTCGCCACCAGATCGTAATCGTGCGCCTCGGTGATCTGGCAGCGATAAAATTCGCCCTCTTTGGGTTCGAGCCCTTCGCGCACGTCATTCACAAACACTTTGCCGTCGATCTCCGGGAGCGTGCATCGCCGTGCGGCCTTCGAGCAGACAGATCGCTTTCTTCGGACATGCCTCCGAGCAGCAAATCGAACTTCTTTGCCGACCAGAGCCTTCTTGTTTTTCTTGCTGATGCGCTTCTGGATCTGCATCAGATGCTTGCGCCGCCGCTCAATCTCGCGTCCCGAAAGCTTGCTCTCGATTCCGAAAGCGCCCGCGCCTTCCTGATCGGAATAGCCGAACGCACCCATCCAGTCGAATTTGGCCTCGCGCACAAATTCGCACAGCTCTTCAAATTCTTTTTCTGTTTCTCCCGGGAAACCCAACGATGAAAGATGTCCTCAGAGTCACGCCGGGAATCGTGCGGCGCATCTTCTCGATCGAGCGCAGAAAAACATCCGCGCCGCCGCCGCGTTTCATGCGCTTCAGATACCGTCGCCGAGGCGTGTTGCAGGGGCACATCCATGTAGGAACAAATCTTGTCGTGAGCGGCAATGGTTTCCAGCAACCGGCCCGTGATCTTGTTGGGATATGCGTACAGAAACCGCACCCAGCGCAGTTCTTCGATGCCGGCGAGCTTTTCCAGCAACAGCGCCAGACCGTCTTTCAGGCCGAAGTCTTCGCCATAGCAGGTGGTGTCCTGGCCGATCAGCGTGACCTCGCGCACTCCACCCCGCGCCAGCCGCTCCACTTCGGCGACCACCGATTCAAATCGTCGCGAGCGAAACTTTCCCCGCAAGCTGGGGAATTATGCAAAAGCTGCAGGGATGATCGCAGCCTTCGGCAATCTTCACATAGGCGGTGTACTTCGGCGTGGCCAGTACGCGGGGCGTGGCTTCGTCGTAAAGATAATTGGGAAGATCGGCGATGGCGCCGTCCCATGTCTCGCGCGAAAACCGGCCTTGGGCAGCCCGGGCATCGCCTTCAGGCCGCGAAGTCAAAATCTTGAACGGAGAATTCCCGTCGACCTGAGACGCCGGTGGAGGCGCGATTCCGGCAGCCGCCAGAATATTTTCCAGCTCTCCGGTGCCGACCACCGCATCGACTTCCGGAATGTTCTTTTGAATGTCGCCGCGAAAACGTTCCACCAGGCAGCCCGCAACGATCAGCTTGCGCGCGCGGCCATCGTTCTTGTGCCGCGCCATTTCGAGGATCGCGTTGACCGATTCCTGTTGCGCGCTCTCGATGAACGAACAGGTATTGACCACAATGACGTCGGCATCTTCGGCGCGGGCAATCAACTCCGCCCCGGCCTGCGCCAGCATGCCCATCATGACTTCGCTATCGACCAGGTTCTTGGGGCATCCCAGGCTGACAAAGCCGACTTTAGGCGGCGCAGGGGCCGCTTTTTCAGTGGTTTCGGCTTCGTTGTCGATTTCTACAGTGGGGTTCGGCCGCGGCATGCAATCCTAGCTATTTTAGCAGCTTGTGAGGCGCATCCGATTGCCAACCATCGCCCCTACGCGGGGCGGACACCCCCTCCGCCCTTCCATCACTCGCCGGCTCGCCTCCACCACTTCCTCATAATCCTCTGGCAACCTTGCCGCATCTTCCGCCGAATCGCCGAACCGCGCTCGCTCATAGTGCTCGGCAAATCGCGCCAGCGGATCGCGCACTTTGTCGTCTTTCAAATGACGCCACAAATTCCGCCGGAGTTTGTGCCGGCGACTTCTGCCAGCCGCGTTTCGCCAGCATGCGCAACACGCGTTCATACCAGACGGTCGCCGCCACACGCGGTGACCGCTCCGGCCGCGCCGCCACTCGACGTCGCCACATCGCCCGCCATATGCCGCCCCGAAAACGCTCCCAACGTCAGCAGCGCCAACCCTCCCAGAGTGCGCCACCCCATCGCCATGGGGCATCCGCACGCCTGTTCCGCCACGCGCCATGCAGTCCTGAGCCACTGTTTATATTGCCTGCCGTCCCCACCGGCGCGCTCGCCGAATCCAATCCGCGCCACCCTGCGCTGCACGATGGCCCAGGATGTACTGATGGCTCACGTCGTAACTAACCACCCACTCCCGCCAGAACGAAGCCATCGCGTCGGCGTACAGCGCCCACCGGTTCCAGCCCGTCCTCATCTCGGCCGGCGCGGCCGGTGTGGGATCGAAACTGATCCAGCCATATCCCGGGAAATACGCTTCCACCCAGGAATGCGCGTTGCTGGCGCGCACCAGATATTGCGACGTCACATCATTGAATTCGCCGGTGCGGAAGCCGTTCACCACCCGCGAAGGAATCCGCAAAGTGCGCAGCATCACCGCCATCGCCGAAGCGAAATATTCGCAGTGGCCCTGTTTGCGCTCAAACAAGAAATACGCCAGCGGATCACGCTGCGCCACGCGCCCCAGTTGCAGCGTGTATCCAAAGTGGGTTCGCAGATAGCGCTCCAGAGCCACAGCCTTATCGTAATTGTTGCTTTGCGGCGGCGGTGATTTGCTCCGCCAGTGGCGCGATTCGCGGATCGAGCCGCGGCAGTTGCAGATAATTCAGCAGCACCGCCGGCGGATAATCTTGCGCAGCCCTGCGCAATTCCGCCGGCCGGAGGTTGAGCGATGTCAGATTCCGCATCGTAAATGCTAACCGGATGCTCCACGTCGCTGTCGAAAACGGCGCCCGCATCATCCCTCGACACCAGGCGATAATTGCCGCCGAGGCTGAGCGCTTCCGGCGCCAGAAAGAAAACATTGTTGGCCAGCGGCTCCATCAGCACCCGGTAATGAATGAGATGGCCGCCCGGCCGCATTTCACCAGACGTTGAAAGCAGAAATTGTCCATCCGGCGAGCGCGGAACCAGTTGATGTTCATACGGATTCGACCAGGTCGTGCCATCGAACAGGCTTAGCGCGACTCCGCGCCACTTCAGGTCGAAAGCGCCATGGGAGTCGCCATCGATCTGAATGTGCATCACCAGCGCACTGGACTGTTGAATCTCGCCGATGCGGCCCAGTTGCACGCGATCGCTGAACCCGGTGGCAATTTCGCCGACTGGAGTGTAGGCGCTCAGATAGCCGCTTGAAACCCGGGGCAGCACGAAGAAAATCACCGCCGCAGCCAACGCGATAAGATAACACCAGGGCCGGCGTCACCCTAGCCAGCGAAACTCCCATCTGCGCGAAGCGCGGCGTCCGGTGCCGACTGGAACGCCGCGCCCGCCGAGGTACGCCGCATCTCCATCAGGATGAACGTCACCACCGCGGTAAGCATGAACGCGACGAAAGCCAGCAGGAATGTCGAGTCCACCGTCAGCACCGCCGCGGCCAGCACCATCAGAAAAGGAAATCACGGCAAGAAAATAGTGGTCGCGATCGCGCCGCGCCGAGAACACGCGCACTACCAGGACGAAAAGCACGAGATGCACCGCCGAGCTGACAAAGGCGCGCGACATCACGAGATAATCGGCGAGGTAAAACGCGACATACCCAAGGGTTAGGATTGTGGTCCAACGCTCAGGAATCAGTAGTGTACTTCGGGTCGCCACGCAATATCCGCGAAACAAAATCGCGCCGCCGGCAAGCACCATGGTTGGGATATCCAGGCCACCGGTGGACGCCAGCGTGGCAAAGCCTGTCAGCACCAGCATATAGAGCGCAATTTCAAAGTAACGCTCGATTGCGGCATGAAACGGCTGCGGATTGTCAGCTGCGACCATGGGCCTGCTCTATTGTTGGCGATTCTTGCCCCGAAAGGAAGGGTACTTTCGATGTCCGGTCCAACTGAGCCGACAGACTGAAAGCTGGCAGCCGGGAGCCAGATGCTAGAATCGAAGTGTCAGGCATCGGTCCCGCGCGACGTCTTCCCGCCAACCCCGCCAGGTCCGGAAGGAAGCAACGGTAACGGGCTCTTGCGTGTGCAGTGGGTCGCCGGTGCCTGGCTTGTTTCACTTTCTTCTCCGCATTTGTGTTGTTGAGAAAACTCTCAGTCACTACTCGTTTATTGGACACGGCTGGGGCGCGTGCTGCACAATAGCGGGTTTACATTCCAACTGGAGACATCCTGCGAGTGAGTCAACTTTTGCGCGCCAAGATCAGCGCTTTGGGAACCTACGTTCCGCCCCGCCTGCTTACCAACGCCGACCTGGAAAAAATGGTCGACACCACCGACCAGTGGATTCTTGATCGCACCGGCATTCGGGAGCGCCATCTCGCCGAAAAAGGAGTCGCCAGCAGCGATCTGGGATTTGAGGCCGCCAAGAAAGTTCTTTCCGCAGGCCGCCATTCAGCCCTCCGATTTGGACGCCATCATCGTCGCCACCGTCACCCCGGACATGCTGTTTCCGTGTACTGCCTGCCTGGTGCAGGACAAGTTGGGCGCCAAAGACGTTTGGGGATTTGATATGAATGCGGCCTGCTCGTCGTTCCTCTATGCGCTTCAAGTCGGGTCGAGATTTGTAGTTTCCGGAGATCACAAGAAAGTTCTGGTCATCGGCGTGGATATCATGTCTTCCATCATCGACTACACCGATCGTGCCACGTGCGTCATTTTTGGTGACGGCGCGGGCGCGGTCTTGTTGGAACCGGCGACTGACGATTCTCTCGGGCTATCGACTTTCTGCATGAAGTCGATGGTTCGGGCGGCTGCTCTCTGTTCATGCCTGCGGGAGGCAGCTTGAACCCCGCTACCCACGAGACCGTCGCACACCGCATGCACTACGTGCATCAGGATGGTCAGGCGGTTTTCAAATTCGCGGTCCGCAAGATGGCGGAGGTGTGTGAGAAACTTTTGCAACGGAATGGGCTGACTGGCAAGGATATCGACGTATTTATTCCTCACCAGGCCAACCGCCGCATCATCACCGCCACGGCCGACCGCTTGGGCATGCCGACGGATCGAGTCATCATCAACATCGATCGTTTCGGCAATACCACCTCCGCAACGCTTCCCCTTGCTATGGAAACAGCGCGCCAGGAAGGCAAATTGAAGAAGGGAGATATGGTTCTTCTGGCCGCGGTAGGAGCAGGATTTACCGTGGGAGCTTCGCTGCTGCGCTGGGCCTTTAGCTAGAAGCAGGAACTACGACTTGCTCTTCTCCGGCTCAAATGCGCTTCTGCAAATATTTTCGCGCTTCATCCAAAGCGCCCTGAGTGTTGTCGTTGGTTTGCAACGCCTGGCGGTACTCGCCGACCGCGCGTTCACGCTGTCCGGTGATATCAAAAATCTTGCCCAGTTGAATGTGGCTCCAGACCTCCGTCCATCGCGGCTCGCCATCGCCGTTGAGAGAATCACGATAGGCGTTGGCCGATGCCTGGTAGTTTTTCTGCTGAAAGAACACCTCAGCAATCCGGTAATGGGCCAGCGAACTGTTCTTGTTGACTCCCAGCGCCTTGTTGTACTCCGAAAGCGCTGAGGCGAAATCTCCCTGCTGCACGAAGGCCTGTCCGCGTTGAATCGACGCGCGCAGCCTCACGTCGCTGGAATTCTTCAGAACGTGATCATCGGGGA
>CAWJTC010000012.1:0-90141 GCA_963845725.1 uncultured Acidobacteriota bacterium | reverse complement strand
CCGTCTACTGCTATTTGCGGTTCGGGCTGGAAGTCACGGTCAAGATGCTCGACGAAGTGAAGGAACTTGGTTTCCGCTACGCGACCAAGGCCGGACTTTCGATCGGGATCGATGACATGGTCATTCCGGACGATAAGAAGATGTCCTGGTAAAAGATGCCGAGAAGCAGGTCGTGGCCGTGCAGCAGCAATATCTGGACGGAGCCATCACCAACGGTGAACGCTACAACAAAGTCATCGAAATCTGGTCGGGCATCACGGAAAGAGTTGCCGACGAGATGTTCGGCGAAATGCAGCGGCGGGACAAGGAAGGCGACCTCAATCCGATTTACGTCATGGCAGATTCTGGCGCTCGAGGATCGAAGCAGCAGATTCGCCAGCTTTCCGGTATGCGCGGATTGATGGCCAAACCTTCCGGCGAAATCATCGAGACGCCGATTACGGCGAACTTCCGTGAAGGGATTGAACGTGCTGCAATACTTCATCTCGACTCACGGCGCCCGCAAAGGTTTGGCGGACACCGCGCTGAAGACCGCCGATTCCGGCTATCTGACGCGGCGTCTGGTGGACGTGGCGCAGGACGTGATCATCAGCGAATACGATTGCGGAACGGTCGACGGCATCTACGTGCAGGGCATTGTGGAAGCCGGCGAAGTCATCGAACCGCTGCGCGACCGCATTGTGGGCCGCGTGTCGCTGGAAAAAATCAAAGACTACGATGGCAATGTGGTGGTGGACATCAACAACGAGATCACGGAAGAACTGGCGGGGGCGATTCAAGCCGCCGGCATTGAACGGGTAAAAATCCGTTCGGTGCTGACCTGCGAATCGAAGCGCGGGGTTTGCGTGATGTGTTACGGACGCAACCTGGCCTCGGGCCGCTTGGTGGAACTGGGCGAAGCCACGGGAGTGATTGCGGCGCAGTCCATCGGCGAACCGGGAACGCAGCTCACCATGCGGACGTTCCACATCGGCGGTACGGCATCGCGGGTCTCCGAGCAGTCGCGTTTGGAAGCCAAGACCGGCGGCATTGTGCGGTTCAGCCGGCTTGCAGACGGTGAAGGCGAAGAGCGGCGATCTGGTGGTGATGAACCGCCAGGGATCGATTGCTGTGGTCGATGACAAGGGCCGCGAGCGCGAGCGCTATTCGGTGGTGTACGGCGCCAAAGTGAAGGTCAACGAAGGCGACACCGTCCAGCTCGGCCAGGTGATGGTCGAGTGGGATCCTTATACCTTCGCCATTCTGACTGAAATCGGCGGCACCGTGCAGTTCAAAGACCTTCAGGAAGGGGTCACGCTGCACGAAGAAGTCGACGAAGTCACGGGATTGTCGCGGCACGTGGTGGCGGATTCGCCCGATGAGAAGCGGCAGCCGGCGATCGTAATCAAGGGCAAGGCCAGCAAGCGTTACCTGATGCCATCGCGCTCGCACTTGATGGTGCAGGACGGCGATACGGTGTTTCCGGGCGATGTGCTGGCGAAGATCCCGCGGGAAACCACCAAGACCAAGGACATCACGGGCGGTCTGCCGCGCGTGGTGGAATTGTTCGAGGCCCGCAAACCGCATGATACCGCGGTCATCAGCGAAATCGATGGCACGGTGAAGTTCGGCGAAGTGGCCAAGGGCCAGCGCAAACTGTATGTGACTGCCGACAACGGGACCGAGAAAGAATACTCGGTGCCGCGTGGCGTGCATATCAACGTGCAGGAAGGCGAACGCGTGAAGGCGGGCGAACCGCTGATGGACGGGCCGCTTGATCCGCACGACATTCTGGCTGTGCTCGGCGAAAAGGAACTACAGGCTTACCTGGTGAACGAAATCCAGGAAGTCTACCGGTTGCAGGGCGTCAACATCAGCGACAAGCACATCGAGGTGATCGTTCGCCAGATGATGCGATGGCGCAGGGTGGAAGACGTCGGCGACACCAAGTTCCTGCTGGAAGAGCAGGTGGATAAGTTCCACTTTGCGGAAGAAAACGAGCGGGTGATCGCGCAGGGCGGACGTCCGGCAACGGGCCGGCCCCTGCTGCTGGGCATCACCAAAGCGTCGCTCTCGACCGACTCGTTCATTTCGGCGGCGTCGTTCCAGGAAACCACGCGCGTGCTCACCGAGGCTTCCATCAACGGCCGAGTGGATCATCTGCGCGGGCTGAAAGAGAACGTGATCGTGGGACGCCTGATTCCTGCCGGCACCGGCATGGAATACTACCGCAACGTTCGCCTCTCGCCGGAAATGGAAGAAGCTGCCGCCAAGGTGCAAGAGGAAGTTTCGCAAGCCTACGAGGAAGCCGAGCGCGCGCTCGAGCTGATGCGTCACGAAGGCGAAACGGAAGAACTTACCGCGGAGTAAACTTGCTTGAACTTGCGAGGGGCGGGCCAACCGCCCCTCTGCTTTTTGGGCCCTCAATGTACGCCACACCACAACAAATGCGCGACCGGGAGCAGATGGAAATCTCCCTGCTTTATGACGTCGAGGAAGGCGCGACGCTGTGGCCCGTCATTTATCGCTTTCTGCGGCTGTTGCGGCTGGCCTGCTGGCGGGCCTTCGAGCATGACGCCTTCGCGGTCGCCAAGGCATCCGCCTATTCCTTAATTCTTACTTTTTTCCCCGCGCTGCTGGTGGTCGGGCTCGGTGCTGGCCACCTCACACCGGACCGAGGCCTATTTGCGCGAGATCTCCGGCGCGGTCGACAAGATCCTGCCGGCGGGAAGCAATAGGCCATGGCCTACCTGAGAGGCACCACCTTGCAACGGCCATTGAGCGTGCTGATTACCGCTTCGCTGATCACCTTGTGGACCGGCTCCGGCGTCATGATTTCCTGGATGGAAGGCTTTCGCAATGCCTACCAGCTTCCCAAGATATGGGGATTGGTCAAGGAACGCATGATTGCGTTCGCTCTGGTCATTCTGGCAGGAATTCCGCTGACCTTCTCGACCGTGCTGGTGGCCTTCGGCAGCCGCATCGAGACGCGGATCCTGTTCTCCACTGGGCCACGAGTTTGGGCCGTTGATTGTAGTGATGTGGACCGTGATCCGCTGGCTGATCGCGACGTTGACCAGCATCGCTGTGATTGCCCTGATCTATCACAATGCCGTGCCCCGCACCCAGCCCTGGCACAGCGTGCTGCCCGGCGCGACGCTGGCGACGGTCCTGTGGTTCCTGGCCACGGCGCTGTTTGGCTGGTACTTGCAGAGCTATGCAGATTACAGCCTGATCTATGGCTCGCTGGGCGTGGCAGTTGCGCTGCTGGTGTGGATGTACATGGTTTCTCTCATCATTCTGGTGGCGGCGGAATACAACGCCATGCTGTTCCCTCGGGCCATGCTGGGAAAAGAGCTGAAAGGGACGGCCAAGCCGAAAGCGGAAGCGTAGCTTGGTTCTGGCGTTGGACTCGTCTCTGATCCTGTACTTGCTCCTCCGTCCAACCGCATGCCCTCAAGCGGGCTAGCCTCCCGTACGTTTCGCGCCATACCCATGACCTTTGTTCACCGTCCAGGGCGACTTTGGTCAAGTCTAGTCCTCTCCGTTCTTGCCGATAGATCCAGCATGAGAGGAGCTACGCCTGAGCCCCGGACGGCGGTAAAGATCCTGGTGGAAGCGTCGTGGCAGGACCAAAACGGGGCCTTGCAGGTGGCATCTGCATGGATGGAGAACAAGTCCGCGGGTGGGGCATGTATACGAGTCAGACACCCGCATCGGCGTGGGGTCGAAGCTGAGCATTCAGGGCCGATGGGAACAGATCTCCGGTGTTGCCAAGTACTGCCGTAGCGTGGGAGCGAGATACCTTGTGGGTATTCAGCGAGACCCGCTCACGAAACTCCCACGTGACCAGCCCATTCCTAGAGGTGTCGCAATTCCAGCAGTCAAGGGCAGCAGCGGGCCGCCGGAGAGCCGCCCAATCAGCGACGCCTCGGTCGTCATTCGCGAAGCGGAAATGGTGTCGATTACGGGCACTTCGAAAGCTGAACTGCAAACGAACTGGCCCATTAAAGCGAAAGAAATTGGCAAGGAAAGGAAACCTATGCAGCGCAAATGGTCTGAACTGGTGCGCCGGCACAACGAGCAAGAAAAAGTGAGCGGCAACGGAAACGGTGACAGCAAAGGCAAAGAGGAGCACGGCGCTGCGGAATCGGCCGTGTCTTCCGCCGGCGGGGCAAGGGATGAAATCACGAGCTTTCCGGCCAAGCTCGTCCGCGTGGAAGATATTTATCGTATTGCCGGCATTATGAATCCGCGCAGTGGATACAGCATTGGCAAAGTCGTCGAGATGCTGCGCAGCGAATACATGCGTGAATTGTCGAAGGAGGCCAAGCGGGCGGCGGTTTTGATGGCTCTCGATGTGGCCGGGGTCCCGCTCGACGAAGTGCTGAAGGATGCCGAAGCCCGCCAGGATGCCCTGGAATCCTACGAGGCCGAGCAAAGGAACGCGGTCGAAGCCGAGTGGGAACGCAAAGAGCAGGAGAACGCCCAGACTCAGGCCGAGCTTGAGCGCGTTAAGGAGCATTATATGACGCGCATTGCCCGCAACCTGGATGGTGTAGCTCGGGAGAAAACCGCCTTTAACAGCTGGCTCGCCATGAAACAGCAGGAATCCCAAAGCATTGCGGAGGCGGCGGAGTTGTGCATGAAATCGAGCGCGCCCGAGCCGGTTGCGAGTTCACTACCAGCTGCGAGTAGAGCGGCAGCTTTTGCCGGGCCGCTATAAGTTCCCTTGTGGCGTATCCCGCCATCAGCTCGCGGTCATGCGCCGGCCATATACAATATTCACGGCACCTAAGACCAGGGAGAATTGTGCGGAAAGACAATCACTCGGAGAGTGTCGGCGCCGGGGCCGCCGCTGTCCGCCGCGCCAAGATCATCTGTACAGTAGGGCCTTCGTGCAATTCGGAAGGGCTGCTTCGCGACCTGATGCGCGTGGGCATGGACGTTGCCCGTCTGAACTTTTCCCACGGCACCCATGAAGAACACGGGCGGGTGATCGAGCGATTGCGGCGCGCGGCCGAGAAGGAAGACCGCACCATCTGCATTCTCCAGGACTTGCAGGGGCCCAAGATCCGTACTGGTGAGCTCAAAGGGCACAGTCACGTCACGCTCAAAGCGGGATCGAAAGTCACGCATCACTCCGCGCGAAATTCAGGGCACGGCTGCCCTGATTTCCACGACATTTCGGGGACTGGCAAGGGAAGTTCAGCCCGGGCGCGCGCATTCTGCTTGTCTGATGGACTGATCGAGCTGCGGGTCAGCCGCGTGCGTGGCAGCGATGTGGAGTGCGAGGTCATCAATGGCGGCCTGCTCGGCGAACATAAGGGCATCAATCTGCCGGGAATTGCGCTCTCCATTCCGGCACTTGACTGAAAAAGACCGGGCCGACCTGGAGTTTGGGCTGAAGCATGGCGTCGACATGATTGCGGTTTCGTTTGTGCGCTCAGGCGCTGATGTGGGCACTGCCAAACAATTGATTGCCGGCCACGGAAGTGATGTACCGGTTATTGCGAAGCTCGAGAAGCCGCAAGCGCTGGAACATCTGGAGGAAATACTGGAAGTGACCGACGGCGTGATGGTGGCTCGGGGCGACCTGGGCGTGGAAATGCCACCGGAAAAAGTGCCGATCATTCAAAAGCACATCATTCGCAGGGCGGCGGACTGGCGGAAGCCGGTGATCACGGCGACGCAGATGCTGGAGTCGATGGTCGAAAACCCGCGTCCCACACGGGCGGAAGCCAGTGACGTTGCCAACGCGATTTTTGATGGGACGGACGCGGTGATGCTTTCGGCGGAAACCGCGAGCGGGCCGCTATCCGCGAGAAGCGGTCACCATGATGGCGCGGATTGTGGTGGAAGCCGAACAGAACGTGCGGGATTTTCCCCGTCGCCGGCGTGAAAGGCATTCGCTGAGCGTAGCGGAAACCATTTGCGAAGCGGTGGCGCATGCCGCCGAAGACCTTCCCATGGGTGCGATCGCGGTGTTTACGGAGACCGGCAACACTGCGCGCATGATTTCGAAATACCGGCCCAAGGCGAACATTTTTGCCTTTAGCTATGTTGCGGCAGTATGCAATCGAATGAATCTGCTGTGGGGAGTGCATCCGCTGGTGCAGCCGCCAGTGCACAGCGGAGACGACATGCTGGCGGCTGCGGAACAGACGCTGCTGCGCCGGAGACGAATCAGCGCCGGAGAAGTCCTGAGCGTGGTTGCCGGGACACAAATGGCGTCAGGATCGACGAACTTCATGCGGCTGCATGTCGTGACAGAAGAGGAGGCCGCTGCGGTTTTGTCTGCCTAAGGAACGTCGCGCCGACCCGGAGGCGAATTAATACCTGACCATGACGGAGATACTATCCCTCGCTATCTTTGTACCGCTTCCCGAGAGCCAGGAGGCAGCCGTGGCTACCGTACGAGAACTGGGCGCAGCGCTGGCAAAAGCCGGATACAGCCGAGACTCTGCTCTACCGGGATGTGAAGTCGGGTCAGTACGTCCTCTGCGTTATTGGCGGTCGGAGGAAGCTCGACGTGCGGCGCTAGAAGATCCCGACGTGTCTGCGCTGCTGGGCAAAGCTGGCGCAGGAAATCCGGACAGTCAGCGTGCATGGAGACGTTGGAAGAGGTTGGAGCTTACCGATGTCCTCCTTGGCCGGCGTCGGAACCTTTGCTGACATCTCGGTTGACCCGCCAGTACGCGGGTTTCCTCCACGCGCCGGATTTGCCACAGAACGGTTTTGTCCTTACCCACGGGGCGGGATCGAACTCTCGAGCGCCTCTGCTGGTGGCCTTGGCGGAGGCTTTTGCCAGCGCCAGTTTACCGTATCTGCGCTGTGATCTGCCATATCGCCAGACACGGCCATATGGCCCACCGCGTCCAGGGCGACGCCGTCCGTGACCGCCAAGGATTGATGAATGCGGTTGGCGCGTGAAGAAGCTGGTTCCCAGGCGGGTTTTCCTTGGCGGCCATTCCTACGGTGGACGTCAGCCAAGCATGCTGTGCGCGGAACAACCGGAGCTGGTGGAGGGCCTGCTGCTGTGCTCCTATCCTCTGCATCCGCCCGGAAAGCCTGATCGGCCGCGCACTCAGCATTTGCCTGCTCTGCGAGTGCCAGTTCTTTTTGTCCACGGAACGCGAGATCCGTTCGGAACCATCGAGGAACTCGATGCGGCGCGGAAGCTAATCCCGGCGAAAACAGCGTTGTTGAGGGTCGAAGGAGCGGGGCACGATTTGGGATTCAAAGGCAAGGCGAGGCGTGAGGATTGCCGAGGCAGATCGTAGCGGAGTTTCAGCTGCTAACCAGGATTCCGTACCTCACGAGGATTCCGTAAGATCAGTATTAATCCGTGAAAATCCGTGGCCGCTCTTCGCCTTAGTTTATCCAGCCGGATTTCGAGCCGCCGTTTTTCTTATCCATCTCATCCGGGGGGACGTAGTTGCCGTGCTCGTCAAAGGTGACTTTGCGGTCATGCTTACTCATGTAGACTTCGAATTTGCGAGCAGCGCGGCTGCGTTTCCAGCGATAGTAAGAATTGCGCGGGCTGAAATATTGCTCGGAAGCGCCAAACATAAGCCCGCGCCGAGGCACGAACTTAACGTAGAGATAGCCGAAAAGTAATCCACCGAGGTGGGCGACATAGGCGACGGACTCGCCATGACGTGGAGCAGCGGCGTCGATGGCGCCGATCACGGTGATGAAGGCAACTCCCATCACGAAATATTTCGCCCGGATCGACAGCGGAATGGGGAACAGCATGATCTGCTGGTCGCCATAGAGCAGCCCAAACGCCATGAGCAGGCCGAGAACGCCGCCGGACGCGCCGACCGTTGGGAGGTCCGGCGTAATGCCGCCCAGGCCGGTGTAGGAAACGGCGATGGTGACCAGGGCAGCGCCCATGACACAGAAGAAATAAAACTCGAGGAATTTGCGAAGTCCCCAATCCACTTCCAGTTGAGCGCCGAACATCCAGAGCGCGAGCATGTTGAATAAGATGTGGAACAGGCCGGCGTGGACAAACGAGTAAGTCACCAACTGCCAAATCCCGCCGTGCATCACGATGCGGGGAACCAAGGCCAGCACGAGGGAGACAACGTCGCCCAATCCAGCAGAAACTGCCTTGAGCAAGGTGATGAATAAATACACGGCTGCGTTGATAATCACGAGTCACTTCACGGCTTTGGTGAAGGGAGGCAAACTAAGCGAAAAGGTGCGTCCGGAGGGCATAAAATCAGTCGCCAGTCGTTGGTCGGTGGTGGTCGATCAATCGTTGCATGGTAGTTTGGCAAAACCCAATTTTCACATAGTAGCAGGTCGGTGGTCAGCGCTTCGATGGGGGAAACATAGGCGCGACTGTGGAGGGATATGGTCAGACCTGGACATCTAGCAATTGGCCATGGCTAAACAGTTGTCCCAAAGGGTCAATTCTGCATCATATCTCGCTTCGGTGGTCAAGTTGGATTTTGCGGGGCAAGCACTTGACCTTCGCCGCAAGAGCCACTAAATATTATCAGTGTGCCCTAATGGAACGGAGGCAATTATGGTCCTGTGTCCCGAGTGCGAAAATAATCTGGATCTCGACGAAGAAGAAGTCGATGAAGGGGAAGTAGTGTCATGCCCGGAGTGCGGCACGGATTTTGAGGTGGTGACGGTGAGCCCCCTCGAACTGAAGGCGATGGAAGAAGCGAAGTACGAGGAGGACGACGAAGAGGAGGAAACGGAAGACGGTGACTACTCCTAGTTGGCGCGCCCGGCAAGCCCGGAGGCGATGCCGCGCCGGAGTTGAAATCCTGTTTCTCTTACTTCCGATTGTGGTGCTCGGTTCTACCGTCGAAGCGCGTCCCGCCAGCGATTTCTCCTGGCAGAACAGGAGTCAACCAAAAGCCGTACGCGGTCATTGTTGGGACGGTGTGGGGGCCCGACGACCGGCCGGTATATGGGGTGAAGGTCAAGCTGCGCCGCGAAAACGAGAAAAAAGCACGCTGGGAGGCATATTCCGATCACCACGGAGAGTTCGACCTGCGCGTGCCCGCAGGCAAGGCAGACTATGTGGCTTGGGCGGATGTGAAGGGGTACAAATCCACCAGCGGCGAGCGGTTGCGGCTGAGCGACAGTGTTAAGATCCACGTGGATAATGACGAGCGGGAAGATATTGGGCTGCACTTGAAATAGCGGGTCCTGGCCGGGCGGAGGATTGCGGGATGAAAAGGCGATTTGCAGCGCTGCTTCTGCTTTTCTTCGGTGTGCTCGCCGTTTTTACTGCGGGAGCGAGTCCGATGGCGCCGAAAGACAAAGACCAGTCGGTTGGGCGCATGTTGACGGGCAAAGTCTTAGACAGGCGAGACAACCCGATCATCGACGCTGTGGTATATCTCTCAGACACGCGCACGCGAGCCGTAAAGACTTACATCGTAGGACCCGACGGAACCTACCGTTTTCCCGAGCTTTCCCCTAACGTGGACTACGAAGTGTACGCCCTATACAAGGGGCAGCGAAGCGAAACCAGGGAAGTGAGTCAGTTCGACGACCACAAGCAGGTCAATATTGTGCTGCGAATCGATACCAAGTAAGGTCCGCAGATCTTCAAGGAGCACATTCTTGCGTTCGTCCTCGAACCTCCAGACAGTAGTTCCGGGCCGCGCATGCCCCCTGCGAAGCGGCTTGGCCGCAGTGTTCGTGATCATCTGGGGACTGCATCTGGTCGCTTGCCAGAGTGCCGGGGGGACACCGCGAAGGCAGCCCGCGCAGCCGCCCCCCGGATCGACACCGGAAAACGTGGTGCTCACCTATCACAATGACAATGCCCGCACGGGGCAGAACCTGCATGAAACGATTTTGACGCCGGGCAACGTGAACTCTTCCAGATTCGGCAAGCTTTTCACGATCCCCACCGACGGCAAGGTCGATGCCCAACCACTTTATCTGCCGAATGTGAGTGACTCCCAGCCACGGCACCCACAACATTCTTTATGTGGCAAGCGAGCATGGAACGGTGTACGGGCTCGACGCTGACACCGGCGCGCTGGTGTGGCAAATCTCTACCTTACTTTCTGGCGAGAGGCCGAGCGATGCCCGCCGATGTTCGCAAGTGACGCCGGAAATCGGGGTGACGGCAACGCCGGTGATTGATCCCTTCGCCGGACCGCACGGCACTATATACGTTGTCGCCATGTCGAAAGACCGATCGGGGAATTATCATCAGCGGCTGCATGCCCTGGATGTCTCTACTGGCGCGGAGCAATTCGGCGGGCCGAAGGAGATTCAAGCGTCTTTCCCCGGAAAGGGTGACAATAGCTCGGCAGGACGCGTAGTTTTCGCTCCCGGCCAATACGAAGAAAGGGCAGGCCTACTATTGCTGAACGGAATCGTGTATACCGCGTGGACCTCGCATTGCGACCATCGTCCCTACACCGGCTGGGTGATCGGCTATGACCAGAACACGCTGGCCCAGGTCAGCGTGTTGAACCTGACTCCAAACGGCAGCGAAGGGGCGATCTGGATGAGCGGCGCAGGGCCGGCGGCGGACGCGAGCGGCAACATCTATCTGCTGGATGCCAACGGTGCGTTCGACACCGCGCTCGACACCCGCGGTTTCCCAGGCCAGGGCGACTTTGGCAATGCATTCTTAAAGATCTCCACCGGCAACAAGCAATTGGCAGTAGCGGATTATTTCGAGATGTTCAATCAGGCGGCGGAAAACGATGCCGATGAGGATCTAGGCTCGGGAGGAGCGCTGGTGTTGCCCGACTTCAATGATAGCGCGGGCAGAGTGCGTCACTTGGCGGTTGGCGCGGGCAAAGATGGAAACATCTATGTGGTGGACCGGGATGCATTGGGAGGATTCAACCGCGAGTCGAACAAGGTCTACCAGCAAGTTTCAAGGGCTTTGTCTGGCAGTGTGTTTTCCATGGCGGCATACTTCAACAATACCCTTTACTACGGGGCGGTAGGGGACCGAATCAAGGCTTTTGCCATCGCCCAGGCGCGGCTGGCGACGACCGCGAGTTCTCGCACTAGCCATAGTTTCCCTTATCCCGGCGCGACGCCGAGTATCTCGGCCAGCGGGACCAGCAATGCGATCCTGTGGGCGGCGGAGAATAGCGATCCTGCAGTTCTGCACGCCTATGATGCCACCAATCTCGCGCAGGAACTGTACAACAGCGGCCAGGCCGGCGATGCACGAGATGAATTGAGCGAAGGCAACAAGTTCATCGTTCCAACAGTAATCAATGGCAAGGTCTACGTAGGGACTATCGATGGGGTCGGAGTGTTTGGGTTGCTGAAATAGAGCGAACATCGGCCGGATTTTCAGGGATCAACAACAATTTCTTAAGGCCCATTTTCCGGGCCTTCGATTCTGCCTGCTCTGTTGATCCGTGGCCAGCAGATCCTTCGCACGGCTCAGGATGAAAACTCCCAGCCTACGGCTTGTCCGTTTTCAATTGTTCTCGTTGCCGGCGCGTTTCCACGACATCAGCTCGCCGATGGTAGAACCACCGGTGCTAGAAGCGGGATGCTTGTAGGCTTCCACTTCCTTGTGGGATGCCTCTTCGCCCACAGCCTTGATGCTGAGCCCGACTTTCTTTTCTTCGGGGTGCATCTTGATGATCTTAAAGTCGTTTTCCTGACCGGGCTCAAGCGTCAGCGGCTGACCGTTGCCGTCAACCGCTTCCGAGTTGTGGCAGAGACCTTCAATGCCATCGGAAATCTCCACGAATGCACCAAAGCTGGCCACGCGAAGAACTTTGCCGTGCATGTACGTCGCCCACATGATGCTTCTCAAAGAAGGCTTCCCAAACGTCAGGTTGCAACTGCTTGACGCCCGAGCGAGAGGCGGCGCTTGTCCGGCTCAATCGCCAGCACCACGGCTTTCACCCGATCACCTTTCTTCAGCACTTCTGAAGGATGTTTGACCCGCTTGGTCCAGCTCAGGTTGCTGACGTGGACCAGGCCGTCAATTCCGTCCTCGATTTCGATGAACGCGCCGAAGTCGGTCAGGTTGCGCACCCGGCCTTCGACCTGCGCGCCCACCGGATACTTCTCATGCAGTGCATCCCAGGGATTCGAAGCCAGTTGCCGCATGCCCAGAGAGATTCGGCGTTCCGCTGGGCTCACGCTCAGCACCACGCATTCCACTTGATCGCCCACATTTACCAACTTGGAGGGATGCTTCATGCGCTTCGACCAAGTCATCTCGCTAACGTGCACCAGGCCTTCGATCCCTGCTCCAGTTCCACAAAGGCGCCGTAGTCGGTCACGCTGATGACGCGCCCGCTGACGTGCGCGTCCACGGGATAGCGGTGTTCGGCATCCAGCCAGGGATCGGGAGTGAGCTGCTTGAATCCCAGCGAGACGCGCTGCTTCTCTTTGTCGTACTTCAACACCTTGACGTGAATCGGTGTCGCCGACGTTGACCAGGTCGCGGGGATGAGTCAGCCGCCCCCAGGACATGTCGGTGATGTGCAGCAGGCCGTCGATGCCGCCCATGTCCACGAAAGCGCCGTAGTCGGTCAGGTTCTTGACCACGCCGGTCAGGGTACTGCCCTCCTCGAGATGCTCCAGAGTCTTGGAGCGCTTTTCGCCCTGTTCTTCCTCCAGCACCTGCTTGCGGGAAACTACGATATTGCCGCGTTTCTTGTTGAGCTTGATGATGGCAACTTCGAGAACCTGGCCCTTGGCCGCATCCAGATTGCGGGTGCGGCGCAGGTCGGCTTGCGAGCCCGGCAGAAACGCGCGGGCGCCCATAATATCCACGGTAAGGCCGCCCTTGATGCGCTCGACCACGACGGCCTGGATCGGCTTCTTCTCGTTGTAGGCCTTTTCAATCTCATCCCAGGAGCGGATCTTCTGGGCCTTCTGGTGCGAGAGATTGATGTAGCCTTCCTCGGTCTCGCCCTTGTCCCGCATGACGGCAATTTCGTCGCCCGGCTGGAACCTGGGCTTGCCCTCGTGATCCAGCACCTCGGAAAGCGGCAGCATGCCCTCGGACTTGGCGCCGATGTCCACCACCACGTGGGTGGGCGTGAGCTTGAGCACCGTGCCCTTGATGACCTTGTCCTCGCCCGCGGCTTCTTCGGTCTCGGTGGTGAAGCTCTCGAGGGCGGAGGCAAAGTCGTCGCCGCCTGAAGCGGCGGGTTTGTCGTCCGCGCGCTGGGTTGATGGCCTCCACCGTGACTTCCGCAGTGGCGTCGTCAGGCTGGGGCTGCGGCGGGTTCGGTCAAGGTTGAGGTGGCGGATTCCGGGTTGTGGGGGTTGTTATCGTCGAACAAGGTCATGGCCTCTCTGGTCAAATCGCACGCTTGAGTGCGAAGGATGCGGGAGCTTGCTTAGCAGACTGCTGGCGTGAGTTCTTAGGTTGTGTTGAGCCCGTCCTGGCGAACGGACTGTTGACAATCCCAGCGGTCGGACGTTTCTAAAAAGCTAACCCGCGTCCTAAGGGAACTCTTCGACTATAGCAACCGCTTTGGAAGAGTGTCAAACCCCAAAAGTGAGGAAATTGGGGGTGTGTGAAAGGCAGGTTAAAAGCTGGTAAAAAGGCGTAAAACCTCGGGTTCCGAAACTTCGCGCCATCTGCTACTCTGCCCTGCGATGGACTATCTTTGGACTCCCTGGCGCTATGCCTACGTCACCGCCGGCGAAAAGACCTCGGACTGCATTTTTTGCGACCTTCCCAAGCTGGGAGACGATGTGCGGGCCCGCATCGTTTATCGCGGCCAGTACTGCTATATCGTGCTGAATACTTATCCCTATACGCCCGGCCACGTTATGGTGGTGCCATTTGCGCATCTCGACGAGTTGCAGAAGCTTCCCGCCGAAGCCGCCCACGAAATGATGGAGCTTTCGCAGAGGATGGAGCAGGTGCTGCGGCAGCTCTATAAGCCGGACGGGGTGAACCTGGGAATGAACATCGGCAAAGCGGCGGGCGCAGGAGTGGCGGGGCACATCCACATGCATGTGCTGCCGCGCTGGGTAGCGGATGCGAACTTTATCTCGGTGGTGGGAGAAACCCGAATTCTGCCGGAGACGCTGGACATCACTTACGAAAGGATCAAGGGCGGCCTGCAATCAGCGGTGTCACCCTGAGCGGGATTCGAAGGGCGGAAACCCCACCCAGGATGAACGCCGCGACGAAGGCGCACAATCGACGCCCAGCGACCGAGCCGCGATGCTCCCAGTGCGCCAACTCTCATAGACGCGACCGCGTTGATTCCTGCAGTCAGCAAAGCCTGATGACGATAACCTGGCAACGGCCAGTACAGCGCCTCACAAGAGTACCGGGATGAGAGCGGGGAGTTTGTCAAAAAAATGTCAAAAGAGCAGTAAAGTTTTGTGGAGCGGATCATCTAACATAGACGACTAGCCCTGTAGTAGTTCTTCCATTTCTTTTTCGCTGATCACGCGGACTCCCAATTCGTTGGCCTTGTCCAGTTTGGAGCCGGCATCCGCGCCGGCGACTACGTAGTCCGTCTTCTTGCTGACGGAACCGGCGACGCGCGCCGCCGGCGTCTTCGAGCATTTTCTTGACCACGTCGCGAGGGCGGGTGAGGGTTCCGGTCAGAACGAAAGTCTTTCCGGCGAGTTTGGTTCCGCGCTGTTTCTTCTTGCCGGCGAATGTCAGGCCGGAGGCCCGCAGGCGGTCGATCAATTTGCGATTGCTGGGCTCGGCGAAGAATTCGACGATGCTGTTCGGCGATGCGCGGGCCGACTTCGGTAACGCTTTGCAATTCTTCTTCGCTCGCGTCCATGAGTGCGTCCATCGATCCGAAATGCTCGGCAAGAAACTGCGCGGTGCGCTCGCCGACCATGCGAATGCCCAGGCCGTAAATCACGCGCTCGAGTGGCAGCTTCTTGGAAGCTTCGATTTCATCGAGCACGTTTTGCGCGGACTTGTCGCCCATGCGCTCGAGCGAGAGCAAATCCTCTTTCGTCAGCTTGTAAATGTCGGCGACATTCTTGACCAGCCCGCGTTCGGTGAGTTGATTGACCAGCGCATCGCCCATGCCCTCGATGTTCATCACGCCGCGCGAGGCGAAATGCAGGATGGTTTCACGCAGCTTGGCGGGACAATTGGCGTTGACGCAGCGGTAGTCGACTTCGCCTTCGGTGCGGACGACATGAGTGCCGCATACCGGACACTTCTCCGGCATGTGAAACAGTTTGTGGCCGCGGGGATGTTGCTTGTCCTCGACCACGCGCGTGACTTTGGGGATGACATCGCCGCCGCGTTCGACTTCGACGCAGTCGCCGATCTTCACGCCCAGGCGCTCGATCTCGTCCATGTTGTGCAAGGTGGCCCGGCTGACGGTGGTGCCGCCGATCGGGTACCGGCTTCAACGCCGCTACGGGCGTGAGTTTTCCGGTTCGCCCGACCTGGGGAACAGATGTCTTCGATCTGGGTGATGCCGGAGCGTGCGGCATATTTGTAGGCGATCGCCCAGCGCGGAGCTTTTCCGGTGTAGCCGAGTTCGTCCTGCAACGAAGTGCGATCGACTTTGACCACGATGCCGTCGATTTCATAGGGCAGCTTCTCGCGGCGGGTCTCCTGCTGCTCGATGAATTTCCAGACTTCGTCGAAATCTTTGGCCAGTTTGCGGCTGGAGTTCACTTTGAAGCCGGCAGCGTCGAGGGCGCTCGAGCGTCTTCCAGTGGCGGTCGAAATAGGTGCGGCCGTCTTTGAGCAGCATGTAGGCGAAATAATCCAGGCGGCGTTGGCGGTGATGCTGGCATCGAGCTGGCGCACGGTTCCGGCGGTTGCATTGCGCGGATTGGCGAACAGTGACAGGCCTTTTTCTTCCCGCTCTTCGTTCATCTTCTTGAAGGCGGCGATGGGCATCAGCATCTCGCCGCGCACCTCGAAATCGGCAGGGAATGCCGGCAGCCTTCAGCTTTTCTTTGGAAATGGAAAGCGGAACCGAGCGGACGGTGCGCACGTTTAACGTGACATCTTCGCCGATGGTGCCGTCGCCGCGGGTGATGCCGCGCACCAGCTTGCCATTCTCGTAGATCAGCGCCAGCGACATGCCGTCGAGCTTGAGTTCGCAGACGTAGTCGACGTCCTTGCGGCCGGTGAGTTCGTGAACCCGCCGGTCCCAGTCGCGCAGGTCGTCCACATTGTAGGTATTGTCGAGCGACAGCATGGGCGAGGAATGCGGCGCCTTGACCACGCCTTCGCGGGGCTGGCCGCCCACGCGCTGAGTGGGAGAATCGGGGGTGACGAGCTCGGGATGTTCGGTTTCGAGCTTGATGAGCTCGTTCATGAACTGGTCGAATTCGGCGTCGGAGATTTCAGGATCGTCGAGGGCGTAGTAGCGGTATTCGTGATGGCGGATTTTGTCGCGCAGGGCTTCGAGCTTCTTTCTCGTTGTCTTGGCGAGACATTGGGGAAATTATAGGCGAGACCGGCGTGGGGACGGCCGCCCTCGGCTGTCCGGTCGACCCAGCTCGACGATGGATGATCTAAATCGGGTTGAACGATTACAATGGCGAACTGCCGGGCTTCGCCCGGCTGGACAGCCGAGGGGCGGCTGTCCCCACGTGTTCTGAGGAGAACTCCAATGCCAAAAGTGACGCGACTTTTGTCGTTGCCCGAAGCTTTGCTAACTGCATTCGACACTAACGACCACATCAATCAATACATGATTGAGAATCTTCCGGCGGAGGCCTGGCGGGCAGAGACGCCTGAGGGCAAAGGGCGGACGATTGCGGCCATCGTGGCCCACATCCACAACGTGCGGGTGATGTGGCTGAAGGCGGCGGCCAAGGGGAGCAAGATTCCCGAACAACTCGAGCGCAGCAGCGTGACTCCGGCGCAGGCCTTGAAAGGGCTGGAGCAGAGCCGGGCTGCGCTGAGCGCGGCGCTCAAATCGGCGTTGGAAGCCGACGGCCGAGTGAAAGGATTTAAGCCGGACGTGGCCGGGTTCTTTGGCTATCTCATCGCGCATGACGCCCATCATCGGGGGCAGATTTGTATGCTGGCGCGGCAGGTTGGGCATCCGCTGCCGCAGAAAGCGATGTTTGGCATGTGGGAGTGGGGATCGAGGGGAAAGGCGTAGAGTTATTTCGCTGCCTGCACGGGCGAGGACGCCCGCGCCTACATATCCATGCGCAAGGCCCTACTGCTCTACAACCCGCTTTCAGGACGCCGCCATGAGCGGCGTGTGAGCGAAGTGGAGGGGGCGCAGTCGGTGCTCCGGGGCGGAGGCGTGGAAGTGGCGTCCGCCGCCACGGCGGGGCCCGGCGATGCCGCCGCGCAGGTGAAGCAGGCCATGAAAGACGGTTGCGATACTGTGTTTGCCTGCGGCGGCGATGGCACGGTGCATGACGTGGTGCAGGGGTTGGTCGGCAGTGACGTGGCCTTGGGCGTCATTCCGCTGGGAACGGCCAATTCGCTGGCCAACGACTTGGGATTGCCGATTTCCCCAGTCGGCGCCGCGCGGGCCGCGCTGAACGCGAGGCCTCGACGGATCGCTGTCGGCCGGGTTGCGTATCAGGATTTTGAAGGTGGAAAGAAGGCGCGCTACTTCACCGTCACCGCCGGAGTCGGAGTCGATGCACATCTCTTTTACACGTTGAATCCGCTGATGAAGCGGCATCTTGGGATGGCGGCATACTGTGCCAAAGCCATGCGCTTGTGGCTCACGCACAAAATGGAAACGTTTGCGGTCGAGGTGGAAGGAGAGACTTCGCGAGGTGCGGAAGTCTCACAGCTTCTGGCCGTCCGCATACGCCACTTTGGTGGAGTGCTCCAGGAGCTGGCGCCGGGGGCGTCGCTGGACCGCGATGATCTACGGCTGGTGTTGTTTCACACCCGCAGCCGAGCGGCCTATTTGGGTTATGTGTTGCGGGGACTGCTGGGGGCGAAGTGGCAGGTCCCGGGGATTGAGTTGGTTCATGCGTTGCGGGTGAACTGTCATGCCGCGGGAAAATCAACTCGCATTTTCGTGGAGGCTGACGGCGAATTGCTGGGCACGCTGCCGGCGGAGATGAGCGTGGTGCCCGATGCGCTGACGATACTGATGCCTGGTGTCTAGTGGACGACAAGAGTCTGCATCGGCGAAGTGCAAGATCACATCTAAGCTTTTTCAAACCTTGGAACCCCTAACCCACTTTCTGACCGGCGCGTGCCTGGGGCGAGCCGGACTGAATCGCAAAACCGCGCTGGCCACGGTCACGGTGACGCTGGCTGCCGAAGCCCCGGATCTTGATGTGTTGGGCAGCTTGAAAGGCCCGGTGTTTGGCTTCGGCTCATCACCGCGGATTTACCCATTCATTCCTGGGTTTGTTGCCTGTAGAGGCGCTGGTGGTGGGATTTATCTACCTGGTTTGGCGGTTGCGGGGCAGAAAGATCAAAGATCCCAAATTGCCGCCGCGCTGGGGACTACTGTTTGGGTTTGCGTATTTCGCCGGCCTGACCCATATCCTTCTTGATTACACCAACAACTACGGAGTGCGTCCCTTTTGGCCATTTTCCGAGAAATGGTATTCGTGGGACATCGTGTTCATTGCCGATCCTGTGATCTGGGCTGTGCTGTTGGGCGGGCTGGTTCTTCCTGCATTGTTCGGTCTGATAGACAGGGAACTCGGCGTGCGAACACGCGCACCACGTGGCCGCTGGGGAGCGATTGCGGCGTTGGTGATGCTAGTTGGATGGTGGGGATTGCGCGATTATCAGCACCGTCGCGCAGTGAATGCACTTGAAGCCCGCACTTATCAGGGTACGGATGCCATGCGAGTTTCGGCTTATCCATACTGGTGGAGTCCGTTCCACTGGAATGGCGTGGTCGAGGCGCCGAATTTCTTTGGAGTCATGTTGGTCGATTCTTCGATTCCAGAGGTTGATCCGGACGACGAGATGCAGGTCTTCTACAAGCCGCAAGAGACGCCGGTGACCCTGGCGGCGAAGAAGTCGTATCTTGGGAGGGTTTATCTGGACTGGGCGCAATATCCGCTGACCGAAACAGAGCAGCTGCCAGAGGGATATCTGGTGCGGTTCCGCGACCTGCGCTATGCGTATCCTGGAAGCACGAGCCGCAGCGTTCTAGGATCGAGCGTGGAGTTGGACCACAATCTCAATGTGATTGCGGAGAGCATGGGAAGAAGAAGGCAGCGAGTCCCAGCCGGAGGTGGAAGATGAGTCCGCTAGAGAACACCACGATGGGGAGCACGATTGCGAAAAGGATCAGCCCCATGCTGGCGGTGGCCAATATGGACGAAACGGTAGCTTTTTACCAGACCGTGTTGGGATTCAAGGCCACCCTGAAAACGCCAGACTATTCCATTGTGGAGCGCGATGGCCAGACCATCCATTTCATGAAAGCCGCGTCCGAGGAGGTCCTGAACTGTGTGCGCGGGCATACTGAGATCTACCTCGAGGTCTCCGGCATCCATGCCTTGTGGGAGCACGTGAAGACCTTCAAAGACCGCTACCGGATTCGGGATCTGTTTAATCGGGACTACGGGATGACAGAATTCCACATTGGAGACCCCAACGAATGCGTGGTGTTCGTGGGAGAACCGACGACGAAATGAAAACCCTGTAATTCTTTCGGTGACTTGGTGTCCCTGCTTGACAGGTCTGGCAGGGCGCGCCACAATCAGACACGGTGAGGAGGCTTCATGCTGGCCTATATTTTCTTGGTTTTCGCGGTAGCCGTGCGGTTCGTTCCGCACCCCTGGATGTTTACTCCGGTGACGGGGTCACTCTTGTTTTTCGGGGCCCGCGGATCACGCCGCCAGCTTTGGATACCATTTCTGGTGTTGGCCGCCTCTGATGTCGTGCTCACCAAGGTGGTTTATTCCTATCCGTTTACGCTCGACCACTTCGCCAGCTTTGCCTGGTACGCGGGGGTGCTGTGGCTGGGCACCAAGCTGCAAGATCACGAAAAACCGCTGCCGATTCTGGGCGCGGCGCTGGCTAGTTCGGTTTCATTCTTTCTGCTGACCAACCTGACGGCCTGGGCTTGGCTGGACATGTATCCCAAGAACCTGAGCGGCGTGATGATGTCGTACGCAGCTGGAATACCGTTCTTCCGGCATGCTCTCGAAGGCGATCTGCTGTTTACCGCGGCGATGTTCAGCACACCGGTGTTTTTGAAGGCGCTGGGCGCGATGTTCGGCAAGGCGGGAGATCGCACGGCGGCAGCGTAAGGGTTCTGTGCTCCTGCGGAGCTCGATTGATTTTGTTTTCGGCCCACGGTCTGCGACGGTGGGCTTTATTCTTGCGCTGCCCTTGGGCTCCGCTCAGGGCAGGCTTTCGCGGCTACGACGCCGCTTCTTCCTGTGCAGCGTCAGCCATATAAGCAACCCCATTACGGAGGCGGCCAGTATCCAGTAGTAGTGATGTCCGAAGAGCTCGCCGGTAAGGCGCACCACGTCCGGCCCGAACTTGATGGTCAGAATCGGCCAAGATCATGAAACGCACAAACGCGTCCGCAGAAAACCGCCAGCAGAAAGCGGACAAAACTCATCTCGGAAACGGCCGCGGCCAGCACAAATAGTTTGAAAGGCGTGGGAGGCGGCAGCATGGCGGGAAACATGAGCGCCCAGAAGGGATGACGGTTGAAGGCGGAATGAATTTTTTCGAAACGCTCCGGGGACATGCGTTTGCGAAGTAACTCCTCGCCGCCGGTATAGCCGATGACGTAAATGACGATGCTGCCCAGCGCCGATCCCGCCGACGCCATGAGGACGTACAAAAGAAAACGGGCGCGATCCGTGTAAACGTAACCGGCGACCACGGCATCGATGGGCAGCCCGATGAAACCCCCATCGAGGGCCGCCGCCGCCATCACGCCCCACGCTCCCAGCGGCTTGAGCAGAGCCCAAAGAAACGCCGTGTAACGGGTAAGGATGTGTTTGATGGTCTTCAAGATATGAATCTAGAAGTGTACGTGAACTCGCTCGCCCTTGTGAACAAAGAAGCGCAGACTCATTCATGAGAACGATCATGACGCGTGTTGCCGCTGAGCAACTGCAGTGCATGCGGGAACAAGTCGATCACCGATTGGAGTGAATCAACCGCGCCCGCCGGGCTTCCCGGAAGGTTCAGGATGACGGATTTTCCGCGCACTCCGCAAACTGCCCGGCTGAGCGCGGCCAGTGGAGTCTTCTTCACTCCTTGCGAACGCATTCGTTCGGCGACGCCTTCGAGTAAACGGTCGCAAACAGCGAGAGTGGCCTCGGGAGTTACATCCCGTGGCGCGATGCCGGTTCCTCCTGTGGTCACAACCAGCCGCGCGCGATCCACCCATGACAGAACCGCCTGCTGTATCGCGGCCTGCTCGTCAGGAACCGTCGCCGTTCCGACGATGGCGAATTTGTGTTTCTTGAGAACTTCGGTGACAGCGGGGCCGGAACGATCGGTGCGTTCGCCGCGGGAGCATGAATCGCTGACCGTAATGACGGCCGCGGTCAACCCATCAGGAGTCGAGGAGGACATCGTCTTCTTCTTCCGCTTCAGCAGGTTTGCCGCCTTCGCGCTGAGCTTCGTCGAGCAGGCGCAGGCCCTCCATCAGCAGGCCCTGGGTGTTGAGGGTGGTGGTTTGCTTGGTAGTCTTGCCATCGAAATTGATCTGGAAATTGCCATCGGTCCAGCGCAGGACCTTGAAAACGGCCTGGTCGCCATGCAAGGAACCGTAGGCGGCATGCGTTACCTGCCCTTCTTTGAAGTACACTTCACATTTTTCATCTTTGCTGGTAAGGGTCAGCGCACAGCTCTTGCGGCCCATTTCGAGCGACTGAACCAGATCGATGACGTTCATTTGCAGCAGGCTCCCGCGGAGAACGCCGTCGGAGGGCGCAGTCTTGGCCATCTTTTCCAAGGCGATCTTGTCGATCAGCCGCTTGATGCGATGAGTGGCATCCCGCAGAAAGAACGGTTTCTCCACAAAATCGTCAATGGGCAGGTCGGGAGTCGTGAGCTTTTCCGCAATATCGGCCTTGGCGGCCAGCAGAATGATCGCGGCTCCCGCGGTGCGCGGACGGCTTCGCAGTTTTTCAACGAGTTGACGGCCGTCCATGCCTGGCATGCGGTAGTCGCAGACCAAAAGGTCAGGAGGATCGTCCACGGCCTTGAGTAGGGCGTCAGCGGCATCATTGGCGGTTGAAAGGTTGGCGAGCGGAGTAAGCGCGCCACGCAGCATTCCCAGAATCATGGGATTGTCGTCCACCAGCAGGACCTTGACGTTATTCGACATGGAACTATTTCTTATTGCGCAAACGCACGTAGTCACCGCTCTTGCCGCCGGTCTTGCGCTCAAGCGCGATTTCGCGAATCTCGATGCCCTTGTCGAGAGCCTTGCACATATCGTACACGGTGAGCGCGGCGACGCTGACGGCGGTCAGACGCTTCCATCTCCACGCCGGTCGTGGCGGTAGTTGTGACTTGGGAAGTGATGGCCACGCCATTCTTGCACAGCCGCAGGGTCACATCAATGTGAGCCAGTGGCAAGGGATGGCACATGGGGATCAATTCGGACGTGCGTTTTGCGGCCATGATTCCCGCCAGGCGCGCCACTTCGAGCGCGTCGCCTTTGGGGTTTTTTGGCAACGCTTTGAGGACCGTTGGCTTCATGGCGACGAAGGCGCTGGCGGCGGCGGTGCGTTTGGTCGCGGCTTTGGCGGAGACGTCGACCATTCTGGCGCGGCCAGCAGAGTCGTAGTGAGAGAGCTTCTTCGGCATCCGCAGAAACTATCCTACTAGAAGCCAACCGGGAATTTCATTCATCATGAATTGCATTGTAGGTCTCCTTGGTGGTCTTCAGTTTGCGATAACTTCTACTTTAATGTCGAACGATGGATATTCAAATCGACAATTCCACGATCTTTTTTTGCGAGGGTGTCCGCATCACTTGGGGCATCGCCCCGCGATAGCGCCGTTCCGATGATGACGAGCAACAGTGGCCAGAATGTTATCAACGCGTGCTGAAAGAGGCCCTGCACAAAACGCTGGTGGTCAGAGCCATAGGCCTGCAATACTCGCAAGGCCGCCAGGATGACCGGTGGCGTATCCCGAACACTTTGGCCGAGGCGTCCAACAAGCGGCTCAACTGGCTTGCAGCATGCCCGAGATTCTCGTGGAGAACAAAGACGCCGAGCCCGATCAGGGCCGCTCCTACAGCTCGATTTAGCGCGTCCGAAAAGTGTGTGTTGCATCGCCCTACCCTCGACTTTCTTGTTTCCATTTGTTAGTCGAACGAGGGAAGGTGAGATCGACAGCGCGGCGGCATTTTTCGAATACTAGCTGAAGCTACTGGGCAATCGGGAGAGCGGCTAGCGCATTAAAATCGGCACCCACTCGCCCGCCGCAATATCGCCGCCATCAACCACGACATAGCAATTCGCCCGCGCCGTCGCGGCGATGTCGCCAGAGCCTTGCCAGCGCACCAATTCAACTTCCGCCGCCTCGAACTCGCCAGAGAGAACTGCCGGCAAGAAGCGCTTCAAACCAGGCTTTGCCTTGATCTCCGATTTCAGCTTGGCTCGCAAGAAAGATCAGTTTTCGCGGCTGCATTCCGGCCAGCGCCTCAATCATTGGCCGGGCGAACAGCTCGAATGTCACCATGGTCGAGACCGGGTTTCCGGGAAGACCGAAGAAGTATTTGTGGCGCTGACCCATCCGGGATTCGTCCGAACACAATCGGCTTGCCGGGTTGAATGCGCGCGCCGGTGAAGAAGAATTCTGCCTCTAACTCTAATAGCGCCTGCTCCACCAGATCGTACTTGCCCATGGAGACGCCTCCGGTGAGCAAAAGCAAGTCTGCTTCCAATCCCTCCGCAATCAGTTCGCGCAGACGTTCCGGTTCGTCGGGAGCAATCGGCAGCAGCACGGGTTCCCCGCCGGCCATCTGGATTTGTACGGCCAATGAATAGCTGTTGGAATTGCGAATCTGATGTGGCGTCGGGGGCACGTCGACGTCCACGAGTTCATCTCCAGTGGACAAGACGGCGACTCGCGGCTTGGAGTAAACCAGCAAGTGCGATCTGCCCGCCGATGCGGCCACGGCGATGCCGGCGTGGTCGAGTCTCATTCCGGGGACAAGCAGACGATCGCCACGCTTGGCCTCGGCACCGGTGGGGACGATGTTGTCGCCGGCGGCGATTCCTTTTGTGATCTCCACCTTGTCGCCATTGCGGGAGGTGTATTCGATCATGACCACGGCGTCGGCGCCCGGCAGGCGCGGGCGCGCCAGTCATGATTGCCGCAGCCTCGCCGGCGTTCACTGTGAACGCAACATCCGGCGCACCGGCCTTGATTTCACCAATTACACGAAGCTTGGCGGGAAGTTGGGCCAGATCGGCGGCGCGCACGGCGTATCCATCGCGAGTGGCGCGGGGAAAAGGCGGAAAATTGCGGTCTGCGGGAACCGCCTCGGCGAGCACCTGGCCGGCGCTGTCGAGCAACTCCACCAGTTCCTTGCCATGAGGGCGAAGCTGCGCAGCGTGTTCCTCCACGCGTGTGGCGGGCGTCTTCAAAACTCAAGATTCGCTCGAGCGCAGGCATCGAACAGATGATACGGGCATCGCGAGGAAAATTTCGACGGTCGATTTTATTTGGATTCGTCCAGATCCAGTCGCAATTGGCCGGGATCGGAGGCGTGCAAGATGGCGGTTTCCAGATCCACGACTCCCGCGCGGACCAACTTCGCGATCTCACAGTCAAAATGCAGGGCGTGCGTCGATGAGGGACTGCTGATTTCCAGAGACTCGAGAGTTCCGGGAACCACCTTGAGAAGCTCGACGACCGGCACGCGACCGCGCGTGTCGAGGCGGGGGATCAGTTTCTGTGAAACGATCTGGCGGATACACCTCGCCAAGCGGCTGCGCGTGGCCGCCTGCTCCGCGGCGAGGAACAGACTCAGGAGGCGATCAACGGTCTTGGCAGCGTCCACGGTATTCATGCTGGAAAGCACCAGGTGACCGGTTTCAGCGGCTTCCAACGCCATCTCGACAGTCTCACGGTCACGCAGCGCGCTGATGAAAATCACACTGGACGCCTGGCGCAACGCTGCCCGCAACGCCATCGGTATGCTGGGAATATCACTGTGCAGCTCGCGCTGATGGACGGTGGCTGACTTATGGTTATGCAGGAACTCGATGGGATCCTCGATGGTGATGATGTGGCAGATCTGTTTCTGATTGATGAGGTCGAGCAGGGCGGCGAGCGTCGACGACTTACCTGACCCTCGTGGCCCCGTAACCAACACCATGCCGTCACGAACGCTGGCAATCTCCGCTAATTGCTGCGGCAGGCCGAGCGAAGCCAGGTCAGGAATTGTGGTAGGGATGACGCGCATGACCACCGCACAACTGCCCCGCTGAATGAAGGCATTGACGCGAAAACGTGCCAGTCCGGGCAGGCCGTAGGAAACGTCGCAGGAACCTTGTTCCCGCAGAATGTTGATGGCTTGTTTGTTATTGCCGATGAGGTCGGCGGCGATGCGGCGGGTATCGTCGGCACTGAGAGTGCGAAATCCGGGGGCTTGGACCGGCACCAGGCGGCCGTCTACTTCCACCTGCGGGGGGCGGCCGGGTGAAAAAATCAGATCGCTGACGTGCTCGCGGGCGCGGAGCATCGCGCCCAGCAGCGCCTGCGTTGCCCCCGCGTCGAAACTGGTGGAGGGTTCGAAGAAAGAGGAACGTGGGAGCGTTCGCGGGGGCTGCCATGTTGGTTTGTATGCGCCGAGTGACTCTGCGACCGGCCACGAGGGCATCAAATCCCTAATCTAGCGAAAACCAAGGCAACGGGCCACGAAGAAAGGCAAATCCATATACCTTGGTAACCACAAGAAAGGGCAGCGGTTAAGCTGCCCTTTTTGAGATTGCCTGGGGGACGGGTTATTTCTTGGATTTCTTCTGGGTGCCGTAAGTAGTTTCAACCTTTGCTCCGAGGGCGGTGAGCATAGCTTTCGCCTCTTCGGCGTGGGGCCCGGTGGGCGCCAATTGGAGATACTTTTGGAAGGCTTCGGCGGTGCCTTGGGGGGCGACCATCTTGTCCCCTTGCAAGGTTGCTGCTCCTATGAGGTTCGTGCCCTTCCAATAGTAGGCATCGGCTTTGGTGGGATCGGCTGCGATGGCTTTGTCGAATGCCTCCACGGCCGCCTTGCGCATCTCCGGATCATTCTTGAGGTTGGCGTTAGTCAAAGTTGCGCCCATATTGAAGTAGTACATGCCGGTGGAAGAGGGATCCAGCTGCAGCGGCCTGCTGATAAGCTTTGACTGCGTCGTTCGTCCGGCCGTCATTGGCAGCAGCCTGCGCCATATTGTTGTAGTAACTGGCGAGTATCTTCGTCGCATCCGGGGTCTTCTTGGTGGGATCGGCAGCAATGGTTTTCTGTTTCAGGTCAAGTGCCTTCTGGTAATCGCTGATTGCGTCCTGGTAATCTTTGCTCTTGGCGGCGCTGTCGGTCTGTTTCGCTGGCCGATTTTAATGTGTACTCTCCGAGCTTGGCCCAGAGTACATCGCGTGAAGGGTCGATCGCGGTCGCTTCGGTAAGGATCTTGGTTGCGGTGGCGGAATCACCGGCATCGTCGGCTGCCTTGGCAGTGGCCAGTTTTTCGTTCAGAGCTTTGATGGTGAGGTTCTCCTTGGCGACTTTGGACTCTTCTTCCTGCCGCTGCTTCAATTGCTCAGGCGTGAGGCCACCGCTGGTCACTACAGCCTTTTTCAGGTCAAAATCCTGAACTACTTCGTCCACACCGACCTGAAGCCCATTGACGTGGAACAGCTCCTTGCCATCCTTTAGCAAGGTGGCGTTGTACTTACCGGAGGCGACTCCCAGTGAAAAGTATTCACCCTTGTTGTTAGTTTTGAGGTCATACTGACGGCCGTTGTCGACGTCGACGAGATGCACGACCGCTCCGGCAATAGGCTTCCCGTCGACGTCCGTGCATAAGCCCCTCACCGTGGCCTGGGCAAATGCCAACTGGGAGCACACAGCGGCCATCAGGCCCAACAGAACCGGTACCAAGAATCGTCGCTTCATTGCTGCCTCCAGGGAACGACACTGCGATTTTCGATTTTCAATCTACGATTCACAGTTCGGAATCGGCAATTGGAAGTCGAAAAATACCGCTCACATTCCATCGATCACGCCAGCGTACGGGATCGGATCGGCAGTCCCGCCTCGCGAAACGCGCGCAGGCGGAGTACGCAACTATCGCAGACTCCGCAGGCGCGATCTTCGTTAGTGTAGCAAGACCACGTTAAATCGAATGGCGCACCCAATTCAAGGCCAAGCCGGACAATCTCAAACTTACGCATGGCGATCAGCGGCGTGATGATCTGGATGCGGCCATCTTTGGTGCCGGCCTTCACCACTTCATTGAATGCCCGGTAATATTCGGGCCGGCAGTCGGGATATCCGGAACTGTCCTGTTCGACCGCTCCAATGTACACCTTCTCAGCTCCCAAAATCTCGGCCCAGCTCACGGCGACGGACAGAAAATGGGCGTTGCGAAAAGGCACATAAGTAACCGGAATTTCGCGGCCGATGGAATGAGACGCAGGGACAGGAATCGCAGGATCGGTAAGCGCCGATCCACCGATCGCGGGCAAGGCATCATTACGGGCGATCAGCCGTTGGCTAATTCCCAGGCGGTCGCAAATTCCGATGAACGCCCGCCGCTCGCGGTCTTCAGTACGCTGTCCGTAGCTGACGTGGACGGCAGCGGCGTCCGAGTCGCGTGCCGCCAGCGCGGCGCAGACACAGGAATCCATGCCACCGCTGAGAAGAACGACGGCGCGAGATTTGGCGGATGGTCTCCGGCATATATCAGGGATTTCAGACTCCCTTCATCGCCGGGTCCCAGATGAACTTGTGAAGCTGAAGCCCGAGGCGGGCGGGAACGTTGTCAGCGAGCATCCACTCGGCGAGTTCGCGCGGATCGAGCAGGCAGTGTGAAGTATCCCGGCCGCCGCGTGCGTCTTTGGCGAACGCGGGTGAGAACAATATCGCGTTAACCCGGTGTGCCATGTCGTGGCCAACCACGAATTCTCTGGCAAATTCATAGTCGGTGCGGTCGCTCAACACAAATTTGATTTCGTCTGCTGAGGTGAGGGCTTCCAGGTTTTCCGTGTAAAAAGTGTCAGGCTCGCCGGAATGCGGACACTTGACGTCAACAATCTTATGCACCGCCCTGGGAACGCCTCCTAAGGGACGCTCGCCACTGGTTTCGAGCAGCACGGTGTAGCCGTCGTCAAGCAGGCGCTGCATGAGCGGGACAACTTCTTTCTCTTGCAGCATCGGCTCGCCGCCGGTGATCTCGACCAGACCTCTGGCGCTGAGATGTTCCACCTCCGCAAATACTTCTTCCACGCTCATTCGATGACCCCCGGTGAATGTGTACTCGCTGTCACACCACGAGCAGCGCAGGTTGCATCCGGTCAGCCGGACAAACACGCAGGGAAGGCCTGCGTGAGTGGATTCGCCCTGGATCGATTTGTAGATTTCGGTGATTTGCATGGAGGCAGCTATCGGCCCTTGGCTTTTAGCTCTTAGCTAAACCGCTACTCGGAATAAGTGGCGGTAGTGCTGTCGGTCTCAAATACCGTTACATTCTTAATGCGCACGCGGCCGCCGGTGACGCGGTCGAGATTGGCATTGCGACTCGTCGTAGAAATACTTGGCCAGATTCTCAGCCGAGGGATTCAGCTTCGTAAACGGCTCCAGATCGTTGATCATCTGGTGATCGAGTCGCTCGATGACATGTTTCATCACCTCGCGCAGGTCTTTGAAATCGAGCAACAGCCCGGCCTTGTCGAGTTCCTTGCCGGCAAGCGTGACCCGCACCTTGTAGTTATGCCCATGCGGGTTCTCACACTTCCCCTTGTAATTGCGGAGGTAGTGTCCCGCGGCAAACGAGTCTTCGACGGTGACTTCGAACATGGAGTTCATTGTATCGCGGTATCGTCCGGCAAGAATCTGAACCACAGAGGGCACAGAGGATCACAGGGCGCTTTCCGGCCAGACTGGGCCGTCCCGCGAAGAATTGACATTTTCTGATACTTACTATATAGTAAGAAATATATTAAACTTACAGGAGGAAGAATTGGCCACCGCTACTATGACCTCAAAAGGGCAGGTCACCATACCCAAGCCGGTTCGCGCCGCTCTGGGGATTGACTCGGGCGATCGGATTGAGTTTGTGGAGGTGGAAAAGGGGCAGTTTGCGATCGTTGCCGCCACTCGCTCGGTGCAGGAGCTGAATGGCCTATTCCGAGGCAGGCGGAGCAAACCGGTCACAATTGAAGAGATGAACGCGGCCATCGCGAGGCGGGCATCTGAGTCGCGATGATCGGGCTCGATACGAATGTTCTTGTCCGCTATCTTACGCACGACGATCCCGCTCAAACGGCTGCAGCCGAGAAGGTGATGGACTCGCTTACCGCGGATTCGCCTGGATTCCTTTCTCTGATCGTCATGGCGGAAGTGGTCTGGGTGTTGGAGGTTTCTTACGGCTTCGAGAAGCTGGAGCTTGAGCAAGTCTTGGAGACTTTGTTGAGGAGTAAGGAGCTTGTCGTTGAGCGAGCGGAAATCGTCTGGCAAGCATTTCGGAAGTTCGGTGCTGGCAATGCCGATTTCGCTCATTGTCTGATCGAGCGCATCGGCCACGCCGCGGAATGCGAATACACCCTTACTTTTGACCGGGAGGCGGTGGGGGCGGGGATGAGGCTGCTTCAGTGAATCCGTGCGCCGACAGCCGCATGACCATCTCAGGGGATTACAAGACCGTCCTCAGTGCACGGCGTCGCGTCGACTACCTCAATTCGAATGCACTTGAACGAGGTGCTAATCCCGAGGGCCGGGATTAATTGCACGGCGAGGTAGGGCGAGGGAGGCTTCGTCCGTTCGTGCCTGCTCAATGTGAGTTCCATTATTGCGTTCTGATGGTTGAAGTGTCCCGCATTTCGAAATCGTGGACGTCACTGAAGCGAAGTGTCGTGACCGTGTGATGCTTAAGAACGAGATAGCCTTTCGGATTGACTTCCTTTGTGAGCTGCCAGAGGTGGATTTTCAATGTGAGGACAGGAAAATCGTAAAGATCCTAACTGGTATCGATGTGGCCGCGCCAAAAGTGCAGGTCAAGAACCTCGGCGTCGTGAAAGCTTGGCCAATACCCGAAGATTTCCGTGAGTTTTTTCACTTCCCACGACAAGCGATTCGATATTCGCCATGTTCTCTTCCGTACCCATGCTAGCCTGTCATACTGCCCCGAAAAACTCTTCCACCTGCCTCAAATCCGTCGTCTTCCGGTAATTCGGCAGGCTTTCCACAAACACCCGCCCATACTGCTTCTTCAAAATGCGATTATCCAGCAACACCAACAAACCGCGATCATGCAGCGACCGAATCAGCCGTCCAAAGCCCTGTTTCAGCGTGATGACCGCCGCCGGAACCTGATATTGAAAGAACGCGTTGCCGCCTTCGGCGTCGATGGATTTCACTCGCGCGGCCACAATAGGGTCGCTCGGCACGGCAAACGGCAAGCGGTCGATAATCACGCAACTCAGTTGCTCGCCCTGCACGTCCACACCCTGCCAGAATGAGGATGTCGCAAACAGCACGGCATTGGGCGTGATGCGAAACTCTTCCAGCAGCGCGCTCTTGGGCGCGTCGCCCTGGCGCAACATGGGGAAGTCGATGTCACCCAGCAAGCGCTGGTAGACGTCGTTCATCTGCGCATAGCTCGTAAACAGAACAAACGCCCGCCCACGGCTGATTTCCAGCAACCGCCGAATGCAATCCGCAGCCTTGACCGAAAACTGCGGCGTGCGCGGATCCGGCAAGTCCGGCGGAACATAAAACAGCGCCTGATTCTCGTAATCAAAATGCGACGGCAGAACCAGTTCGCGGGCTTGCTCTAGCCCGAGTCTCTTTCTGATGTAGTCGAAGCCCCCGCCCACGGCCAGAGTCGCCGAGGTCAGTACCGCGCACTCCAGTTGGTCGAAAAGGCAAGTTTTCAAGATAGGAGCAACGTCGATGGGAGTGGCCTGGAGAAAAACATTCTGCCGTTCCCGTCCGCCGCGCCGCCGCTCAATCCAGAAAACGGTGTTGTGATCCTCCGACTCCATCACAAAGCCCAATTGCACCTGCAGTTCCTGGGCGCGACGCACAAAGTTGAAGACTTCTTCCGGTTTCGAAGGCAGATTTTCCAGTTCCGATCCCAGGCGCGTCAACGATTGCTGCAAAGCCAAGAACTCATCGCCGTTTTCTTCGAGAAATTCGCGCCGGTTCTCGAAGGCAAAACGGCCCTCGCCCTGCGGCAACAATGCGAAGAAAAACATGGCCCGGTCGCGCAGGCTCTTTACCGCTCCCGACAGTGACTGCCGAAAGTGCATGATTGCGTTGCAGCGACGCCTCGACATCGCGGCACAGTTCTTCTACTCGCGAATTGCTGACCGACACGCCAAAATAGCTGCCGGCCATGTCTTCAAGTTCATGTGCTTCATCGAAAATTACTGCTCCGACTTCAGGAAGAATCCCGGCATCCGGTGCATATTCCGCCTGCTGCTTGATCGCCAAATCGGCAAAGAATAGATGGTGATTGACGATGATGATGTCGCTCTCCATCGCGCGGCGGTGCATTTCGGTGATGAAGCATTTGTCGAAGGAACTGCATTTCTGGCCGAGGCAGGTGTCGGAACGCGCGTCCAGCTTGTGCCAGAGCATGCTGGCCTCGGGCAGCGCGGCCAGTTCGGCGCGGTCGCCGGTATGGGTGACTTTCTCCCAGGCGGCGATGGCGCGGTAGTGCTCAATCTCCTCCAGGCCGCTTAAATCGGCTGGTCGGTGAGGTCGTAGAGTTTCTTGCGGCACAAATAATTGTTGCGTCCTTTCATGTAACAGACGTTCAGTTTGCCCTCGCCGTTGGGGAAAAGAGCCTGCTCAAGGAAAGGAACATCTTTATTGAAAAGCTGCTCTTGCAGATTCTTCGTGCCCGTCGAGATGATGACTCGCTTGCCCGAGCGAATGACGGGCAGCAGATAAGCGAGCGTCTTGCCGGTTCCGGTGCCAGCTTCGACGATCAGGTGACGCTTCTCTGCCAGCGCCTGCTCCACCGCTTGCGCCATTTGTAGTTGTCCACGGCGAAATTCGTAAGCCGGGTGAGTTTGCGAAAGTACGCCTCCCGGCGAAAAGAAGCTGTAGAGCGATGCGGCCTGCTTTTTGGCTGGAACCACGGGCTGGGAGGCGGAAGCCACAGGAACCTCTATAATACTGTCTGCACCTCCCCTCACACACGAACCCATTGGATTGACCCGAATCAATTCTAATTCGATGAGCCTCCCGGCGACGGCGGGTGTTCCCACGCTTGCCATCGTGGGCCGCCCCAACGTTGGTAAATCCACGTTGTTTAACCGGCTCGTGGGTTCACGGCGGGCGATTGTCGGTGATGAACCTGGCATCACTCGCGACCGCCTCTACGGCAAGGCCGAATGGCGCGGACGCGAGCTGCGCATTGTGGATACGGGCGGCATCATTCCCGATGACCATGAATTCATTCCTTCCGAGATATTTCGCCAGGCGCGCGTAGCTTTGGAGGAGGCGGCGGCAATCATTATGGTGGTGGATGGGCGTAGCGAACTGACGGCTCCCGACCTCGAACTTGCCCGCCTGCTGCTGCGCTCGGGCAAACCCGTGTTTCTGGCGGTGAACAAGATTGACACTGAGAAGCAACGGGCCTGGGTGAACGAATTTCATCGGCTGGGAATTCGGCGGATGTTCCCCATTTCTTCCGAACATGGCCGCGGCCTGGATGAACTGCTGGACGCGGTGTTCGAGACGCTTCCGCCGCCAGAATCAACCCCGGAGAGCACCGAGGACCTAGAGGATCAGGCGGAAACGCCGCGAGAAACCAAGGTCGCGATCATCGGCCACCCCAACGTTGGCAAGTCGACGCTGCTGAATTGCCTGACTGGCGCGGCACGGTCGATCGTTTCGCCCATCCCGGGTACCACCCGCGACGCTGTCGATGAAGTGGTGGAGCACGATGGACGGCGCTTTCGCTTCATTGACACAGCCGGCATTCGACGCAAGGGCAAGACCCATCTGATGGCGGAAAAACTTTCGGTAGTGATGGCCCGCAAGCACCTCGAGGCTGCTGACATCGCTTTGCTGATGATCGACGCGACCGAAGGCGTGAGCTCGCTCGATGCCGCCATTGCCGGTTATGCGCATGAGAGTGGCAGGTCGGTGATCATTATCGTGAACAAATGGGATCTCATCATGAGCGGCCAGAAAAAGGCCGTGGGCCAGGCAAAGAATGCGCGCATGAGTGCGAGCAAGCACCCCGCCGAACGCGCCGCCTACGAGGAGAACCTGCGGCGCGGTCTGAAATTTCTGCAATATGCTCCAATACTGTTCATTTCGGCGTCGACCGGGAAAGGCACGGACAAGATTTTGCCGCTGCTCGAAAAAGTCGCCGCCGAGCGACGCATGAGAATTCCCACCGCGGAAATGAACCGTTTCCTCAAGAATGTGGATTTCGACCGAGCCTCGGTCCCAGCCAAGCTGCGAGTCAGAATCTACTACCTGACGCAAGCCACCGTGGCGCCGCCGACATTTATCTTATTTACCGATCGCAAAGTGAAGCTGCATTTTTCTTACGAACGGTTTCTGGAAAACCAGATTCGCAAGGCATTCGGATTTGTAGGTACGCCGATCTGGATCAAGACGAGGGCGAGTTAGTGGGAGACTTATGCCTGCGGGATCATGTTCATGATGGTGGCCTGCATGGTCGCCACGAGCTTTTCGCTTCCCTGGCTCAGCGTAAAAGCGTCAGCTGTACATACGGTCAAGGTTTTGCCTGCGCGTTTGACCTGGGCGCGAGCAATGAAAGATTCTCCGACCGCCGGGGCCAGCAGGTTGATCTTGAATTCCACGCTTAGGACTTCTGCATTCTCTGGGGCCACGCTGAGTGCGGCGTAGCCGCAGGCGGAATCAAGGATGCTGGTAATGACGCCGGCGTGAAGAAAATCGTTTTGCTGGGTCAGATGCTTGCCGAAAGGCAGCCTGATCTCGACCGCACCGGCGGTCACTGACGCCAGTTCGGCTCCGATTGTTGCCATGAACGCCTGCCGGCCGAAGCTCTCGCGAACTTCCTGCTCGAATGCCTGCACGGGGACATTATAGGTGCCAAGGCGGCCACGGGTTTACACGGATGCGCATGGATCAAAGACCAAGACGTTCGATCTGTGAAGATCAGCGGGGATCTGTGGCTGGTTTTTATTCGTAGCGTAGAGCTTCGACAGGATCGAGCTTCGAAGCGCGCAGGGCCGGCACCAGGCCGCTGAAGACGCCGACGATCAGCAACACGATGGTTGAGAGAGTGATGGTCATAACCGAAATGCGGAGATGGATATCGCCTTTGCCGGAGGTGTCTTCAAACAGCGGGCCCATTAATGGCAGGGTGCCGACGGCGGCGGCGATGCCGTACGAGAGCAGCACGCCCATGGCTCCGCCCAGTAGCATGATCAAGAGAGTTTCGGCGAGAAATTGAAACTTGATGTGGCGCTTACGGGCGCCCAAAGCGCGGCGCAGGCCGATCTCACGAATGCGTTCATCGACCGAGACCAGCATGATGTTCATCACACCCACGCCGCCGATGCCGAGGGTCAAAGTCCCAATGAACGCGAGCAGCACTTGCAGACCGATGGTAAGCGCGTCGATGACGGGGCGGAACTCATCGCGCCCGAACATTTGAATGGCTTTGGGGTCAGTCGGCGAAAAATTCTGCCGCGTAGCCACCGCCGCCAAAACCTGGGCCATGGCCCGTTTCTCAAATTGCGGAGCGACCGGCTCAAACACCATGACTGCTGCGTCTTTGGTATTCCATAAATCGCCGGCCGCGGAATAAGGGATCCAGACGGATTCATCGTCGCTGCTGAAATAGTTGCTGAGTTGGATCTTGCGCGCCATTACGCCGATCACGGTGAAGCGCACGCCGCCGATCTGAACGGTCTCGCCCACAGCCGGGCGTCCGCTAAAGAGTTCTTCACGAATGCGGCCGCCGAGGAAGACTACCCGGCGGCGTTCGAGTTCATCGCCGGCGCTGATCCAGCGCCCCTCGGAAGGAACCTCGTTCCGCATTTCGCCATAAGCTGGACAAACGCCGCGGACGGCAGCGGTGCCGACCATGCGGTCGCCGTAGGCGATGCCAGGGCGGCGCACGGTTTCAAGACAGGCGTGTTTCACCAGCGTGGCGGTCTCTTTGACCAAATCGAGGTCGGCCTGCTCGAAAACGACTTTCTTGCCGGCGCGCTGGCCGCCGGGCTGTTCGCTGGTCTGCTGCGGCCAACAGATGACCACGTCTTTGCCGAAAGCGTCGAAGCCGCCGACCAGGATGGCTGCGGAAACTGCTGCCATAGGCGATGAGCAGTGTCACGGTGGTGATGCCCCAGACGATGCCCAGCATGGTGAGCAGGCTGCGCGTGTAATTGCGCCGCAGGGCGATCCAGGCTTCGCGAATGATTTCGAATAGCATACGTAGATAGAAGCCCGCTTGCGCTCTAGGCAACCTTGCCTCGCGAGCTTGCGCGCAGGAACTCACCCATATCCTTCGGCGACAAACAGCTCGTCGCCTCAGCATGACAATCTTTAATTTATCCGCCAGCCTCGAACCGCAGTGCTTCTATGGGATCAATCGCCGCGGCTTTGCGCGCGGGATAGAGCGCGGAAAGCACTGCGATCGTGCCCAGCAAACCGCAAGCCAGCAGTCCCGATCCCCATGTGGGCAAAAGCCCGGCGAAGAAATCGGGCATGGGCAGCAAGTCCACCAGGAAACAAAGCCCGAAAGCGATGCCAAGTCCGATGCCGCCGCTGAGACAGGCAATCAGCAGCGCCTCAATGAAAAACTGTTTCAAAATAGTCTGTGCGGGCGCGCCCAGCGCCTTGCGAACGCCAATCTCGCGCGTGCGCTCGCGCACTGCAACCATCATCACGTTCATCACCCCGAGGCCACCGAGAAACAGAGTGACCACACCCACAGCGCCGAGAAAATATTTCATGCCGTCGGTCATCTGCCGGAAAGCTTTGGCTTCCTGCACCGTGTCCCAGATGGGACAAGCTTCTTTGTCGTTGGGGTCGAAGTTGTGCATCTGGCCGAGGGCAACGCGGACTTCGCGTTTGCAAAGCTTCATGCTGCTCGACCGATTTTGGGGTGACCAGCAATTGGTCAAAGGTTGTTGAGGTTCCCGGCGGCTTGTCGGGAAAGTCGCGGCGCATGGCGCCGAAGGGGATGAAAATCTTGTTCACGTCCCAGCCGTCGTAACTGGAATCCTGTTTCTTCTTCTGCCATGACGCCGATCACGACATAGGGAAACTCATTCAAATAAAGATTTTCGCCAACGGGATTGCGGCCGGGGAAGAGCTGTTTAGCGGCATCGCTGCCGAGGAAGGCGACGCGGCGGCCTTCGCGGGTATCATCCCAGTCGTAGAAGCGGCCCTGGCCGACGGCAAGGCTGCGGATGTCCTGAAACGGCGGTTGCGAGCCGGTCACGAGGAACGCCGCGTTGTTGTAGTTGCTGTGAGTGCGGACGTCATCCTGCTCCAGCTCAGGGATGGCGTACTGGCAATCGGGAGATTGCGACTGAACCGCAGCCATGTCGGCGTCTTCCCAGTGGACGGTACGGCCCGCGCGGACTCCGCCGGCCTGGAGACTGGTACGGCCGTGGAATACGATCATGACGTCTTTACCCAAAGTTCGGGCCTGAGCTGCCTGGCCGGCGCGCAGGCCTTCTCCAGCCGCCACCATGAGGACGATGGAAATAATTCCCCAGGCGATGCCGAACATAGTCAAGAAAGTACGTAGTTTATGGGACCAGAGGGTGCGGAGCACGTCGCCGATAAGATCGCGCAGAATCATGGCCGAGGATTGGACGGTTGGGCCGCCCGAACGTGAGCCGGGGGCATTGAGCCGTCTCTAGGCTTAAGTACGTGGATCCAGGGCGTTTTGTTCCGCAAGTGCTGCTGCGGGGTGCGAACCAGGAATGGCCCCAGCGGTTTCCCAGCTGTGGGCGCAAGTCGTAAAAGCAAGTTCCTCGATACGCTCTCGCCCGCTTCGCGGCTGCGAGCGGCTCGGAATGACAAATCTACGCTGGATTCTGTAGCGCCTCGCCGGATTTGCGGTCTGCGATCCAGCCGTCGAAATCTTGGAGCGCCAACTCGCATTGCAGCCGATGGCGTTCTTGGCGGTCACGAACCTTCCGTTCGAGCGGCGGCAGCAGGTCAAAAGTGATGTTTGCAGGTTGAAACTTGGCGGGGTCAGCGTGGGTGATGTAATGGGTCAATGATCCAAAGGCCGAGGCGCGAGGTGGCGGCACCGGCTGGGCACCGCTGGCCAGCGCACAAGCGTGCACTCCCGCCATCAGACCGGTGGCGATGGACTCGGTGTACCCTTCCACGCCGCAAATCTGGCCGGCAAACAGAACATGCGGGTGCTGTTTCATTTGCAGGGTCTCTTGCAGCAGCGTGGGAGCGTTGATGTAGGTGTTGCGATGGATTTGTCCGTAGCGCAGGAAGCGGGCGTTCTCAAGGCCAGGAATCAGGCGCAGGACGCGGGCCTGCTCGCCGAACTTCAGGTGGTTCTGGAATCCGACAAGATTGTACGAATCCGCGCGCAGATTTTCCTGTCGCAATTGGACCACGGCGTAGGGCATTTTCCCGGTTTGTGGATTCCTCAGGCCTACGGGTTTCATAGGTCCAAAGCGCAGCGTATCGCGGCCACGGCGGGCGATCTCTTCGATGGGCAGGCAGCCCTCGAAATAATTCAATTTCTCCCAATCGTGCGCCTCGACGGATTCGGCCGCGGTCAGCGCATCGTAGAAACGGTCGTAGTCTTCTTTCGACATAGGGCAGTTGATGTAGTCGGCTGTGCCTTTGTCGTAGCGAGCGGCCAAATAGACCTTCGCCATGTCGATGGACTCGGCTTCGACGATTGGACTGATGGAGTCGTAAAAGTAGAGATGCGAAGCGCCGCTAAGGCGCGCGACTTCCTGCGAGAGCGCGTCGGAAGTCAGCGGACCGGTGGCGATGACCGTGAGCTGGTGTTCGTCAATTTGTGTGACTTCCTCGCGGCGGATGGTAATCAACGGCTCCCGCGAAATTGTTTCGGTAACTTTGGCAGCAAAGGCAGTGCGATCGACGGCGAGGGCGTGCCCCGCCGGAACCGCCGTCTGGCAGGCGATTTCGAGCAAAAGCGATCCCGCGCGCCGCATTTCTTCTTTGAGCAGCCAGGGAGCGGTATTTTCGCTGTCTGATTTCAGAGAGTTGGAACAGACCAGTTCGGCGAAATCCGCGGTCTGATGAGCGGGCGTAGAACGGACGGGGCGCATTTCGAACAATTCGACGGCAACGCCCTGGCGGGCGCATTGCCACGCGGCTTCTGATCCGGCAAGCCCGGCGCCGATGATGCGTACTTGCGGCATGGGTTTATTGTATTTGAACAAACGCGGCCACGGATTCTCACAAATTCGCACGGATAAATCGATTCCTTGTTTTTGATCAGTGTTGATCCGCGGAAATCCGTGGCCCGGTGTTAAATGATGATTCGTTCATCTCCCACGCGGCGGGTGACATGTTCGCGGTCCAGATATTCGAGCAGTGGGATGGCGTACTTCCGGGTCACTCCGGTCAGGTCTTTGAAGCGGGCGACGTCGATTCTGGGTGCTCTCACCTTTTCGGCGGCCATGCGTTTGCGCAGATCGGCCAGCGAGTCGCGGTGAAATACTAGGTCGTCGGAAATCTTGATGAGGACTTTATCGCGCAGCAACAAAGTAACGATCTTTTGGGCGCGGGCTTTATCCACTTTCAGTCCGGCCAGAACATCCTTCAAAGCTGGGACCTTTAGCCCCGCAGTGGCGAATGCGCCTTCGATGATTTTCTGCGATTCGGCTTCTTCGTCTTTTAGCGCCACGCCGCGTCCGGCCAGGCGGACCAAGTCGCCGGAGAGTTCAATTTTCTTCTCTTTGAGGGCGCCTTCAATTGCGTGGGCGAAAATCTCCTGCGAAGCTTCGGAGAAACGTCCGCGTAGTTCCTCTCTGCTGATGCCTGGCACGAGCGGGTTTTTCCTGTGGAAGGAATCGAGGGCGCCGAGCAGATTGCTGCGGAGGGTCGCCAAGGCCGAGCTCGTAATTAGGGAGTCGTTTACGCGGGTGATCTGTGGCAGCGTCGCCGCCACGGCCGCAACCTGCTGGCTCGTCCAGCCAGTGCGGGCGACAGCCTTGGCGATGCTCAGACCTCGAGCCCCGGCTAAGGCCACTCGCGCCTGCAACGTATCAGATCGCGATTCATCGGCGAGTGAGGAAAGATGGGCAACATGCGCGGTTACATCTCTTGTTTTGGCGGGCGGAGCGTTCTCGACCACTACGCCCCCGCCGATGGTGATCACCGGGGAAAACTTGCGGATGATGAAACGGTCGCCGGGCAAGAGCAATGTGGGTTCGGTGAGGCGCAACTGCATGAGGGCGTTTTCTCCTGGGGCAACCTGCTTTTTACCGTACAACACGACCGTGGCGATGGTTTCGGAAGTGTAGGAATGAAAATGTACGCGGGCGCGGTCTTTGAGCGGCTTGGCCGACTTCAGCAGCGAAAGTTGCACGTCAACTCGCGCGGTCGCGTTGAGAGTTGCGGGTGGGGCGAGAGTCATACCCCGCGCGAGATCTTCGGTGGCCGCTCCAGCCAGGTTGAGCGCGGTGCGTTGGCCGGCAATGGCGTTTTCGGACGGCGCTCCGTGCACCTGAATTCCCCGCACGCGCACACGCTTGCCCGTCGGAAAAACTTCGAGTTCGGCTTCTTTCTTGATTTCCCCCGAGATCAGTGTGCCAGTCACAACCGTGCCGAAGCCCCTCATGGAGAAGACGCGGTCGATGGGGAGGCGCGCCAGACTGGTAGAATCGCGGGCGGGCACTTCGGAAGCTACTCGCACCAATGCACGCTTCAGGTCATCTATGCCCGCGCCGGTGAGCGAGCTAACGGGCACGATGGGCGCGTGGGATGAATCGAGGAATGTCCCGCGAAGGAAATCTTCAACTTCCAGGCGAACGACGTCCAGAGTTTCGCGATCGACGAGATCAGACTTGGTAATCACCGTAATGCCGCGGCGCACGCAAAGCAGACGGCAGATGTCGAAATGTTCGCGAGTTTGCGGCTTGATGGATTCGTCCGCAGCGACCACAAGAAGAACGAGATCGATGCCTCCGATGCCCGCCAGCATATTGCGAACGAAACGCTCATGACCGGGGACATCGACGAAGCCGAGGCGTAAAGTTTCGCCGCCGGGGCCGGGAAGTTCAAGGTGCGCAAAGCCGATGTCGATGGTGATGCCACGGCGCTTTTCTTCTTCCAGGCGGTCGGCGTCGATGCCGGTAAGCGCCTTGACCAGCGCGGTTTTACCGTGGTCGATGTGGCCCGCAGTGCCGACGATGACGGACTTCATCAGGAGGCAATGATACTAAAGTTGATTCGAGGGCAGCTTTCTAAAACGACTAAACACACAGGACACGAGGGTACATAAACAATTGTGTGTCCGGTCACGACTACGGCACGCTTTTCATAAATTCCTCGAGCACACGATTAAATTTGTCCGCGTCATCGACGAAGAGTGCATGGCCATCACCCTCAAACTTCTCAAGCCGAACTTTATAGCCTAGTTTCGACTTGAGGAAATCGGCGCTCTGTTGGTTGTCGGGTTGGTAGGCGAACATCAGCGGCCGGTCCATTTTCGCGAAGCCGGTGGCCCAGTCATTGATAGACAGCATATTGTAAATAAGAACGACGGCAGTGTCGTCTGGAACCTGCATGGAGGCGGCGATAACTCGCTTCAGATAGTCTTCGGGCTGCGGCTTGGTATACATGTGTCGAACGAAAAGATCGGCCTGTTTGGCTCGATCTTGTTGAAGAAAGTTCATAAACCCTGACATGCCGGCGTACATTTCGAGGCTGGGTTTGTCGGTGGCATAGCCATCGACGAGAACCACAGCACCGACGTTTGCCGTGCCGAATTGTTCGACATATTTCAGCAGTTCTCCGCATCCCATCGACCAACCGACCAGCACCGGCTGCTTCAGGCCTAAGCCGTCCACAAGTTCTTTGTAGTCGCGGGCGCGGGTTTCGGGCAGATGCCCGAACGTTGGCTTGTCGCTCTCGCCCTGGGAACGCGGATCAACCGCGATGACGTGATACTTGCCGGAAAGTCCGTCGATTTGCTTCTGCCAGATCCAGGCGGGCATGGTCCATCCGGGGATGAAGACGATGGCGCGGCCGCTGCCGGCTTCGAGGTAATGAATACGAACGCCGTCGGAAGTTTTGAAGAAGTCGCTCTTGGCAGCCAGCGTCTGGGCGAAGATGGCTGGTGCGAGCAAAATGCACAACAGAGTCACAGCGAGTGTGCGCTTCATAAGGTCTCCCCGGTTAATCGCTCAGATTATTGTGGCCAGCGGTGCCGACGATGTCGGACTCTGTTCGTCTGGAATGATACTAGAGGCTCGTGTGACGGTGAGCGAGCAGTTGAAGAATCGGCTGTAGTTATCCTCGTAGGTGTTTAGGCGCGATGTTTGGACCTTTTGGCCGCCTTCTGTTGCATCTTCCTATATTTCTTCATTGCCTTCTGCTGTTTCTTGGCTGCCTTGTATGACGCTTTTTGCTCCCTCTTGGCGGCCTTTTGTGCCTGGCTCGCACTGTTTGGGCCCATGAAGATTTGAGCTCGGGCCGGCATCGACACCGCAACAGTCCCGGCAATAAGCAACACCCAGCTGGCAATTCGTTTCATCGTGCGTTAGAAAGGAATATCCTGCCAACAATCTTACACGCAGGCGGCGGAGCCACCTAGCGAACCGATTGTTGAACATTACACCAGTAACACCAGTCGGCGCTGACCTCGTACCATGATCGCCCTACCGCTCAGCCCATGGCAGGCTTGCGATGTTGTCAGACTCCTACCCATCCATCTCCCAAAATGCGACAATAGTATTTCCCCATGACCACAGCTGCCACCCCTGCCATCACTCCCGAACTGGTTCGGGAGCACGGGCTTACGCCGGAAGAGTACGAGAAGGTCAAGCAACTGCTCGGCGGGCGGGAGCCGACCATCACCGAGCTGGGCATCTTCAGCGTGATGTGGAGTGAGCACTGCTCCTACAAGTCTTCGCGAGTGCACTTGAAGCGTTTGCCGACGCGCAGTAAACGAGTGGTGCAGGGGCCGGGAGAGAACGCCGGCATCATCGATATCGGCGAAGGCTGGGCCTGCGCGTTCAAGATCGAGTCGCATAATCATCCATCGTTCATTGAGCCGTTTCAGGGAGCGGCGACTGGTGTCGGCGGGATTCTTCGCGACATTTTCACAATGGGCGCGCGGCCGGTGGCGGTGATGGATTCGCTGCGGTTTGGACCGATAACTTCAAAAGCAGCCGAGCTTCGCTCGGAGGCGGACAAGAGTGTCCGCCTCACACAAGCTGTGCCTACACCAGCCGAGATTCACAAGAATCAATCCATCGTCGAAGGCGTGGTTAGCGGCATTGCTTCTTACGGCAATTGCTTCGGCGTTCCCAATCTCGGCGGCGAAACCAAGTTCGAGCCGTGCTACTCGGGCAATCCGTTAGTGAACGCTTTCGCTTTGGGTTTAGTCCGGCGTGATCAGATTTTCTATGCCAAAGCCTCGGGCGAAGGCAATCCTGTCATTTATGTGGGATCGAAGACTGGGCGGGACGGGATTCACGGGGCCACTATGGCCAGCGAAGAATTCAGTGAAGGCTCGGAAGCCAAGCGGCCGAATGTGCAAGTCGGCGATCCTTTCTTAGAAAAGCTCTTGCTGGAAGCCTGTCTCGAAGCCATGCAAACGGGCGCGATCGTCGGAATTCAAGATATGGGCGCTGCCGGCCTGACCTGCTCCACCTGCGAAATGGGCGGGCGCGGGAAAGTGGGTACTGAAATCGAACTCGACCTCGTGCCGCAGCGCGAGACCGGCATGAGTCCTTACGAGATCATGCTGAGCGAGTCGCAGGAGCGCATGTTGCTGGTGGCGCAAAAGGGCCGCGAGCAGGAAGTGTTCCGCGTGTTCGAAAAATGGGGCCTGGATGCGGTTGAGATCGGCCGCGTGACCAACGACGGCAAGATGCGGGTGCTTCAGCACGGAAAAGTTGTGTCGGAGATTCCGAATGAAGCGCTGACTGACGATGCCCCGGTTTACAAACGGCCGCTAGAAAGATGGGAGCCACCAGTGCCGCGAGAAATGCCGGAGGATATTCGTTTGAGCGCACCTCAGGGGCTAAAGCCCGGCAACTTATCGGGCAGGGGCGGCACGACTGGAAGTCGTGCCCTTCCCGGTCCGGACGAGGGCGGCGCTGAGGCGATATGCGCAAGCACGGGCGGGACGCCCGCGCCTACATCAGCCCTTATGCGCCTGCTGGCCAGTCCCAATATCTGCGGTAAGCGTTGGGTGTGGCAGCAATACGATCACATGGTGCAAACGAATACCGTCGAAGGCCCTGGGGCCGGTGACGCAGGCGTAATTCGCATTAAAGGTTCGCAGCGCGGGCTGGCGATGGCGCTCGATGGCAATGGGCGCTGGTGTTACCTCGATCCGAAGCTTGGGGCCATGCATGCCGTCGCCGATGCAGCCCGCAATGTCGCCTGCTGTGGTGCTACGCCGGTGGGCGCGACCAATTGCCTGAATTTCGGCAATCCCGAGAAGCCGCATATCATGTGGCAATTTTCCCAGGTGGTCGATGGCATCACCAAAGCTTGCGAGGCGCTGGATGTGCCCATCACCGGCGGCAATGTCAGCTTCTACAACGAGACGCTGGGCGAGGGGATTTATCCCACGCCGGTGCTGGGGGTTGTGGGCACGCTGGATGATGTCCACAAGGCCGTGTTTCCACATTTTCGTGAGCCGGGGCGGGTTGTCGTGCTGCTGCGTGGCTCGGAGCCGGGAGATTTGGTGGATGCCGAATCAGAATTCGGCTCGTCGGAATACGCAAAAGAGATACTGGGAGCGCTTTGGGGATTTCCTCCGGCGCTGGAGGTGGAACGCGAAGCGGCGCTGCAAAAGGCGCTGGTCGCGATGATCTCAGCTGGCCTGGTGGAATCGGCCCACGACTGCTCGGAAGGCGGCATCGCAGTGACGCTGGCGGAATCAGCGCTTGGGAAAGGCGTGGGGGCAAAAGTGCATTTGAGCGCGCAAGGGCTGCCGGCGGAGGTTGTGTTGTTTGGCGAAGATGCGAGCCGGGTAGTGATCTCGTGCGACCGAAGTAACCTCACGGCAATCAAACAAGTAGCGGTAAAATACGGCATCGCGGCGGACGTGATCGGAGAGACGGTTCCCGAGCAGCTGGAAATCAAGTCGGATGGCGCGGTGGTCGTGTCGGCGCCGGTCAGCGAGTTACGTCAGGCTTATGAGAGTGCGCTAGAGACGGCTTTAAAGACCGAGTCTGTGGCGGCGGATTGAAAGGCTTTTAACCGCAGAGGGCGCAGAGAAGAACCTAGAGGTCGCAGGGAAGAGCAAAGCTTTTCACCGCGAAGCTCGCAAAGAAAGGCCGCGAAGATCGCTGAGAAAAGCCAGGAGCTAGGAGCTAAAGGCCGAAAGCCGAATGCCAACTTCCGACAAATTTCGTGACGAGTGCGGGGTGGTCGCAATTTACTCCCATCCTGAGGCGGAGAAGCTCGCCTACCTCGGCCTGCATGCGCTGCAACATCGCGGCCAGGAATCGGCAGGGATCGTTACTTCTGATGGCATGACGCTGCACATGCATAAGGCCATGGGGCTGGTTGCGGATATTTTTGTGGAAGACGTTCTGGCCAAGCTGCACGGCACGCTGGCCATTGGGCACACCCGGTACTCGACGGCGGGCGACTCGGCACTGCTCAATGCCCAGCCCATCATGGTGCAATCGAACAAAGGCATGATGGCGCTGGCGCACAACGGCAATCTGGTGAATGCGCAGGAAATTCGCGCCCAATTAGAAGGTCAGGGGTCGATTTTTCAGACCAATAGCGACACCGAAGTGATGGTGCATCTGATTGCGCTCTCGAAAGAGCACACTTTGCCGGAGGCAATTGCCGACGCCTTGCGGAAGGTTGAAGGAGCTTTTTCGCTGGTCATCATCAGCCCGGACCGGATCTTTGCAGTCCGCGATCCGCGCGGCTTCCGGCCGCTGGCCATGGGGCGAATTCCGGCGCAGCCGGGCGAGAAACAGGACACGATTGTCTTTGCATCGGAGACGAGCGCCTTCGACCTGATCGGGGCCACATTCGAACGCGACGTCAAGCCGGGTGAACTGGTGGTGGTTGGCCCGGAGGGAATGACCTCGCGTTTTTATACCCCGCCCTTAGCGCAGTCGAGTTGCATTTTTGAGCATGTGTATTTCTCCCGGCCTGACAGCCTGGTATTCGGTCGGGCGGTGCAGCAGAGCCGGGAGGAGCTGGGACGGCAACTGGCGCGTGAAGCGCCAGCCGAAGCCGACATCGTAGTTCCGGTGCCAGATTCTGGAGTGACGGCTGCCATGGGTTACGCAGCCGAAAGCGGCATTCCCTTCCGCTTTGGGTTGATCCGTAACCACTACGTGGGCCGGACGTTTATTGAGCCACGGCAGACGGTGCGCGATTTCGGCGTCCGGCTCAAGTTGAACCCGGTGCGCAGCCTGCTGGAGGGCAAGCGGGTGGTGCTGATTGACGACTCCATCGTCCGCGGCACCACCAGCCGCAAGATTGTTCGCATGGTGCGCAGCGCGGGCGCGAAAGCCGTACACATGCGCATTTCCTGCCCGCCCACGATTTCTCCATGCTTTTACGGAGTGGACACACCGTCCAAGAAGGAACTAATCGCCGCCAACAAGTCCGTCGAAGAGATTCGACAGTTCATCGGTGCAGATTCGCTATCGTACCTTTCACTCGAAGGCCTGAAGAAGGCCTGCGGCGATGGCGAAAAGACTACCTACTGCACCGCCTGCTACACCGGTTCATACCCCACAAACTTAGTGGACGTTGAAGAAATCCAGCCGGCCACAGTCAAGCGGTAGCTCCGGGTGGCCCCGCTTTGCATTGTGGGTGGCCCACCTTTGCGCTCTTTGCAAAGGTGGGGATAACTTGCTCACGCTGACTCAACCTCACTAATCCGCACTACTCCAGATTCTCCGAAGGCGTAGCTGCGATAACTGCTCCATTGCCACTGCTCCGGCTCCGCCACCAGTCCCTGTCTCACCGGGTTCCGATGCATATACTTGAGCTTTTCAATCCGCTTCCTTCCGCTCCACACATTGAAGTCGTAAAACCGATGCTGCCAGACATGCTCCGCCGCGTCGTCGAACAAGCCTTGCTGTCCCACCGCCCGGCGCCTCCGCATCTGCTTCAGCACTCGCCGCGCAAAGCCCTGCTTGATCGCCTGCATCACTCGCGATGGATCGCCCTTCTCCGGCTCACTGATCAGCAGATGAATGTGCTCCGGCATGACCACGTAGCCAACCACTACAAAGTCGTAGCGCCCCCGCACTTGTTCTAGCACGGCGAGGAACAAGTCGCGCCGTTTCGCGCTCCCCAGCCAGCGCTGCCGATGGTAGCAGCTACAGGTGATGAAATGCAGATGACGGGTATCGTAGTAGCGTTTGAGGCGGCTGGGCATCAGTCGACACTAAACGCATTGCCATACGGAAGTATGTGACGGCTGAACGTCTTTTTCGCCCCACCTTTGCAACAAACGCAAAGGCGGGCCACCCGGCGGCTGAACGTCTTTTTCGCCCCACCTTTGCAACGAACGCAAAGGCGGGCCACCCGGCGAATTGCCTGAACAAAAAAAGCCCGCTCCTTTCGGAGCGGGCTTTCGAGTGCAGAATTACTTACAGGGTCTGGCACACCCCGGCGTTCTCGTTCTGGAACGTAGTTACGTCCTTCTGAGTGCCGTTCCACACATCCAGCGAAGTCGCCGCCGGCGCTCCGAACCAGGTGATGAATACCAGGTCCTGAGGATGGAAGGTGAAGCCCTTAATGCTGTAGGGATAATCGCCGAAGTTGTTTTGATTCTCCAGCGGGTCGCCCACTTCCAGGATGCCGTTGCTCGGGCAAGGGGACGAATTCTCGGTGAACGGATCCATAATCCACTCGCCGACTTCGTGCGCCAGCGCGCCCACGTCCTGCGAAAATACCGGGACGCCGGCTTGCTGGATGCTGGTGCTGTAGCTGTACGTCTGCCCGCCGGGCGCTCCGCCATTGGCGCTGTGGTAGCCACCGATGCAGCATCCACCTTCGGTCAGGTAAACGTTCTCAGTAATGAACAGCGGTAAAACATTGGGCGTGATTTGCGACTTGTACTTATTCAGCACAACTTGCAACTGTTCGTCAAACCAGTTGATATCAGCGGTGCCGGTGGGAATTCCGCTCCACGGGTTCGAGATTACGCTGCCGGTTCCCGCGGGAACGGTGAACGTCTGCTCAGGCCCGATGACGGTCTTGAGGAGAAGATGATACTTGGTGTTGGTCTTGACAGCTCCCCAGAAGTCGCCGCGCTGGTAGGCATCTTCGTACTGCGTCTTGCCCAGGTCGGTCCCGCCCTGAGTGTAGTCGAATTCCGACTGGAAGATAGGCGAGAGGTTGACCATCTGGGTGGTGGTGTAATTCTTGTAGTACAGAGAATTGGGATCGAACGTCATATTCCCGTTGCTCGCTCCGTAGACCATCTTGATGGGAATGATGCCGACGGTCACTGTGGTCGTAGCGTCCGAGCTCCTGGGATCGGCGCCAACAATCACGGTACTGTAGTTACGGTTGTTATAGGAGGAGGTCCAAGTGAACGTCCACTGTGGCAATTGGACGGCCGGGTCATTGTTTTGGGTGGTCGGGAAGTAGCTGTGCGGTGGCAGAGCTTTGTACATCGCACGCGCCGACGGGTCGTAGATGGGTCCTTGGGAGAATGCGGTGCCGGTCAAGCTGACGCAGACTAACGCGACGAGTACTGCGATCAAACTGCCAGTGATCAAACTTCTCTTCATGGTTGATTCCTCAGTTCTAGGATTGTTCGATTTGCCGATCGACCCGAGAATTCTCTCGCACCTTGCAAGAGAGCTGTGCAGTGGAGACGAGCACCCCGGACTTCGAGCAGACTCGGACTGGGAAGGAAGTGTAGCGTCAACCACAGTAATGGTCAACGGGGTCTTTTGACTAGGGTGGGGAGACTTCCTTCCTACAACGCGGCCGACCAAGCTAGAAGGTGACCCGCGCCCCGATTTGCGCGGCGAAGGGGATGCCGACGGTCGTCCCTGGGCCAAAGAAGTCTCCCAAAGCGCCGGCTGGAATGGCTAGTTGTTGGAGGCTGGTAACGGGCTTGGTGGTGGTGCAGGCCGGGTTGGTGCAGATTGCGGTTACGTTGCCGGACTGCTGGTCCGCGAGCGGAACCGGGAGCGTGGCTATGTTGCCGATATAGTTCGCCCCGGGATTATTGCGGTTGAACAGGTTAAAGAATTCGATGAACGGAATCACCGACCAGCGGTCGCGGAAATTGAACGGCCGGCTGACCCGCAGATCGGCCTGGATGTAGGGAGTGCCGCGGAATTCGTCCAGGCTGGTGGGTACGCCGTTGACTGAGATGCGCTGGCTGTTGTCCGCCGTGGTGATAGTCACAGGACGGGCGCTTTCCGCCTGGGTCAGGGTGGTTACTTCGAATCCGCCGGGAAGGCGAAGAGTGCCGGCCAGAACGAAGCGATGCGTGACATTTTCTCCCGACGGGCCGTAATCGCCGGGGCCGAAGGGATTGAGCGGATTACAAACACCGTTCACATAGTCAAAAAGTTCGCCGAGGACGCAGCCCCACGTCTCGGCCCTGGACAATGTGTAGTTGGCAATCAGGCTGAACCGCCGCGACATATTGCCCTGCAAGTGGACCATGAGAGCGTTGTAGCTGGACCGATTGTCAGACTTGAACAGGTTAAGGTTGGGGACAACCGCGGCTTGATCGGCGGCGTAGTTAGGATCAGTGGCGGGAATGAGGGGAGTGAAGAGATTGACGCCGCTGGTGTAGCTGTAGCCGCGGTAGCCGTGATTGCCTTCCTCGTGGGTGTAATCGGCGCTCAGAGTCCAGTTTTGATTGAAGGCATGCTGGACTCCGCCGGTAGCGTGAATGTTGTAGGGGGTCTTGTAACCGGAAGCGATGAGGTTTCCTCCGGCTCCGGCGCCACCCTGAATGCAGCCAGATCCGACTAGCGCGTAATGGCCCGGTACGTTGTTGAAGCTGCATGGGCCGGCGGGCTGATTCACAGCCTGGAACGCGGTTGCCCAGCCGTTCTGTGCCAGATCGTCGTAATACATACCGAAGCCTGCGCGAATCACGGTTGTGCCGTTGTGGCCAAGAGAATAGGCAATTCCGATTCGTGGTCCGAATTGCGTGCGATCATCATGCGGCGCACCTTGTTGTAATGGAATGCCCAGCGCTTGCAAGGTCAGATATGCCGGGTTCTCGAGTTGGCTGCGACCGGAACCTTCGAAGAGCCCGAAGCTAGCTTGGTAACGCAAGCCGTAATTCACTGTGAAGTGCGTTGTCGCCCGCCAGGAATCCTCCGCGTACAGGCCGAGCCGTTGCACATTCTGGGAGAAAGGCCCGCCCAGATTGGAAGTCGAGGCCCCGGCCATGAGGTCGGCGGTGAATACAGAGGAAGGTTGAGTCAGGTAATAAGTTGGATTCTGGGGAAAAGAATAAAGGGTTTCGTTGTTGCCGGGGAATGCGCCGCTCAACACCGGTTCGTGGATGAAGTCAATACCAAACTTCGGCGCATGACGCCCGGAAACATGGCTCACGTCATAACGGAATTGATACTTTTCCTGGTTGCGCAGATCGGGAAACAAGGTGATCGGCGTGGCGAACTGATTGTCGCCGAAAGTTTCGAAACCGGAGACGGTCAAGGACGTAGAGCTGAAAGGAAAAGCCAGAGCAAAACCCAGGTCCGAGTTGCGCGCTTGAGTGAGATGCAATTCGCTGGCGCCGAAAGTGAAGGTTCCTACCCAGGTGGAGCTAAAGGCGTAGGTATTGCCGATCGCGGCGTTCCAATAGTTATTGTGCGTGGTCAGGCCGGTCGAAGGTAAAGTTGCCTGCTGGACCAGGGCGTTGTGGGTGAGGTAACTATCTCCAGAAACTCGCAGGAACCACTGCGACTTTGGCGACTGCGCCCAATCGAAGCGCAGGGAGCCCTGGTAATCACGGAAAGGAACAGGAACATTGGCGGGCACGGCGATGGAACTGACGCCGGGAATCAAACCTTCGGATGCGAGAGTCGATAGCGCATTGAATTGCGTAAGGCTGGGGTCGCTGTAGGCGATGCTGGCATTTTCGTGTACGTGCTCGAAGGCGGCAAAGAACCAAACTTTGTCTTTCTTGATTGGCCCGCCGATGGTGCCAACATAATTCTGCCGGGAAAATGGTTGCTTGGGATTGGGGGCAGGATTTTCGATGGGGAAGCGCGCGTTGAGGGCGGCCTGGCGATCGTAAAACGCGAAGCCCCCGTGCCAATCGTCGGTACCACGCTTGGTGGTAATCACAATCGAGCCCGCGGTCGTGCCTCCGGTATCGGCATCTTCCTGAGCGGTCTGCACCGCGAGTTCCTGAATCGCATCGGGTGAGAAATTTTGCAGAAAGCCGCCGATCCAGTCATCGGAGTTGTCGACGCCGTCTACCGAAAGGACGTTGTTGAGGCCTGAGCTTCCGCCGGTGGAAACTGCGGTGATGCGCGCCTTGGTGGGGTCGGAAGGCTCAACCGGCTCGGTTCCGGGGGCCAAGTATGCGATGTTGGCGAAGCTACGAGCACTCAGCGGCAGGGTTTCGAGGTCCTGTGATGTGACTACTGTCTGGTGCACGGCACTGACGAGGTCGATCGGCTGCGTAGTGATGGATGACGCCTGCGACGTAACTTGAACCGTTTCCTTGGCGCCGATGGGCCTGAGAGTAATGGTGTAATCACGAACTGAGCTGACGATGAGTTCGACTTTGGCGTGTGCTTCAGCAAAGCCGGGAACGCTGACCGTTAGCTGGTAGTCTCCGGGAAGCAGGTCGAACAAGCGGAATTCTCCATGATCGTCAGTGGTCGCATGGCGTTCAAAAGCAGATCCGCTGGCGCGAACCACGATCTTGGCATGAGCCAGCCGGGCGCCACTGGAATCTTGCACCACGCCGCGCATGGATCCAGTAGCGATCTGGGCCTGAGTCAGAAGCGGCAGCGACATCAAGCAGAGAACCAATAAGCTGGTGCGAAATAGAACTGCGCAAGCATTCTCGGATGGCATTTGCACACGAGAGTACCGACGCGTTACCACGTACTACCAGCGCTAGTAAGCCCGCAAGGTCTCGGAATGTCAGAACATAACCGATGTCTTGTGTGTCTCACTCGACCGGATGCCGTTTTAGCTCGTTTCGGAAATATGCTTGTGGCGTGCGGCCGAGCATGGTGCGGAACATCTCAATGAAGGCACTCACGCTATCGTAGCCGACTGCAATGGCCACGTCAGTGACAGATTCCTGTTGTGCGAGCATCTCAAGCGCGGCGAATAGCCGCACCTGCTGTCGCCAACGCCCGAACGGCATTCCAATCTCAGCCGAAAACGCACGCATGAAAGTTCGGCGGGCCATGCCCGCAAGGTGCGCCCAGTCGTCAAGCGTACGGTCGTCGGCGACGTCCTCCAGCAAAGCGTGAGCGACCCTGGCCAACCGCTTCTCTCCGGGGATAGGCAAGCGCAGAGGCTGCTGTTCGGGCCGCCGAATCTCATCGCGCAGAATAGTGATGAGACGCGTCTGCGCAGAGTTGAGCGGCTGCCGGGGATCCCAACCGAGAACGCGGTGAACAATGGCAAACAGTAACTCCGAAGAACTAAACATGCAGGGCTTCGTGGGTAATCCACGACACATCTCGGCAGACAAATAAACCATCGACCCGGCCGCGCCTCCGACCGAGCGTGCCGCGTGCAGGCAGTCTGGGGGAATCCACGCACAGCGGTGGGAAGGAAACATCCAACGCTCACTGCCGGCCTGCACAATCAGCAGCCCTCGAGTCAGTGCGAAGAGTTGCCCGCGGGCGTGACGGTGCGCCGGGGCCCAGTCTTCCGCGCCGCTCCTCTCGAAGGCGAACGCCAGCGCGGGCACATCGCTCTCGACGAGGCGGCGCAGTTCTTCCACGTTCTTTGGAACCGAAAATCTCGATTTGCGAGGTTGACCCTTTTCCGACATAAAAAGACATCTTACCGTTAGCAGGCCATCTGGAACCCAAATAGAGTACCAGCAGAGACCGGAAAGGCAAACTAACCATGAACGCTGCCGTGCTGCACGCTTTCCACAAACCGCCGCACTTTGGTGAGTTTTCTGAGCCGGCCCCTGCGGACGAAAACGAAGTGATGGTTCACGTCCTGGCCGCTGCCCTGAAACCGGTAGATAAGCAGATCGCCAGCGGCTCGCATTATGCGAGCCCCCGCGAACTGCCGGTCGTGTGCGGCCTCGATGGCGTTGGCCGCCTCGAAGACGGCACACGGGTTTACTTCGCCGGCAGTCGACCGCCTTGTGGCGCAATGGCGCAGCGCACGGTCGTATCTCGGCAGCGGTGCTTCGCGCTTCCGCAGGAGATCGACGACCTGACCGCCGCTGCCGTCATGAATCCCGGCGTCTCCGCATGGTTGACGCTGGCCCAGCGGGCAAAGCTGGTGCGAGGTGAGACGGTTCTCATCCTGGGCGCGACCGGAGTGACCGGCAAACTTGCGGTGCAGATAGCTAAGATCCTTGGTGCAGGTCGGGTGGTGGCGGCTGGGCGAAACGAAAAAGTGCTGAGCACACTGCACGATTTGGGTGCGGACGTAATTATCCGTATTGACAAACCCGGCCACGATCTCAAAGCCGCATTCGCTGACGCAGCCGGGGATTCTGGCTTTGATGTCATCATCGATTATTTGTGGGGTCGTCCCACCGAAGCTCTATTGGCCGCCCTTACCCGCAAGGAATTTGCAGCGGTAAAGGGTGAGATTCGTCTGGTGCAAGTTGGCGAGAGCGCGGGTGCCACTATTGCAGTGCCCGCCGCGGTACTGCGCAGCACGCCTCTGACGATCATGGGCACCGCCGGTATTCCGTCCCCCGACATCCTCATGGATGCCCTTCATCAAGTGATGACACGCACCGCTCATGGCGAACTCCACATCGACGTAGAACCAGTTCCACTGGCTCAGGTTGAGAGGGTGTGGCAACGCGACGGACGCGGACGAAGGATCGTGCTCATCCCATAGCGGAGCGGTTAGGCTTTACCGGCCAGGACGACTCGGGGGATGCCTTGCAGATCTTCGATCACACGAACTCCTGCCCAGCCGCTGAGCAATTGTTTTACACCTCCCACGATGGTCCCACTCATCTCCATGACCAGAAATCCGCCCGGTTTGAGAGCCCTGTGTGCTTGCGGGATGAGGCGGGCGATGACTTCCAGTCCTGTAGGGCCGGCGAAGACCGCGCTACGCGGCTCGAACTTGCGAACTTCAAGCTGGACCTGATCTTCTTCCGATTCGCCGACGTAGGGAGGGTTGGAGACGACCAGATCAAAAGTGCCGGGATCGAATCCCTGGAGCAGATCGCTTTGGCAAAAACGAATGCGGCTATCGAGCCGGTGACGAGCGGCGTTAGCGTGGGCGATCTCGAGAGCCGCTGGGGAAATGTCAGTCGCGTGAATCTCAGCTTGCGGGAGTTCCTTGGCAAGAGCGAGGGCAATGCAGCCGGAGCCGGTGCCGACGTCCACAATGCGGGGCTTCTCGACCGCACGAACCAGGGGCAATACGGCCTCGATGACGTGCTCGGTCTCGGGGCGGGGAATGAGCACGGCGGGAGAAACGATAAGGTCCATGCCCCAGAATTCCTGATGGCCGGTGATGTATTGCGCGGGAACTCCGCTGGCGCGTCGGCTGATTGCTTCTTGATAGCTGTCTTCTTCGAGGCGAGTGAGTTCGCGCTCGGGGTGTGCAAAGAGATAGGCGCGGTCGCAGCCCAGGACGAACATAAGCAGCAGTTCAGCGTTCAGTCGCGGCGAGCCTACCCGGGCAGAAGCAAGGGAAGAAACCGCCGAGTTGAGAGCTTCTTTAAGGAGCACGAGATCATTTCAACACAAAAGAGCTAACCGCAAAGTTCGCAAAGCGAAACCGCAAAGGACGACGAGAGACTCAGCGTTGAACTTCCTTGCGACCTTCGCGCCAGCCTTCGCGACCTTTGCGGTTAAGGTTTTCACAGCACCGCGGTCTCTTCGATCATGCGGCCTTCGGCGAAGCGGGAGAGGCCGAGCAGCGACACGTCCACCAGATCGGTCTTTCCGGTGAGAATCAGATCGGAAAGAATCTTGCCGGTCGCCGGGGCATGCATCACGCCGTGTCCGCTGAAGCCGTTTGCCAGGAAGAACCCTGGAACGCGGGGGGCTTCACCTAGAATGGGATGGTGATCGGGCGTCATCTCGTAGAGTCCGGCCCAGGCGCGTTTGGGATTGACCGCCAGATTTTCGAAAATCGGGACGCGGCCGGCGGCCCGAGTCAAACTTTCTCAATGAAGGCGGGCTCGAAATCTGTTTTGTACCCCGGCGTTTCTTCCGGATCGTTCCACGCCAGCAGAAACCCCAACGCTTCCGGACGGAAGTGAAAGCCGTTCGACATGTCGATGATCATGGGCGCGGTGTGGGGAAACTGGTCAAACGGTTCGGTGGGAATCAGCATGCGCCGCAGCGGTTCAACTGGCAAGTCGAAGTTCACCATGCGGGCGATGCCCGCCGCCCAGGCGCCGGCGGCGTTGACGACTTTGCGTGTTGACACCGGGCCGCGAGTAGTCTCGACTCCCGCGATGCCGTGGGCATCGAGCTGAATGTCGGTTACCTGCGTGTTCTTCCACAGTTTGGCACCGTGATCGGCGGCCCAGCTCATGAAGCCATTCATGGCGCTGTAGGGATCGACAAAGCCGTCGGTCGAGCAGAAACTTCCACCTACGATGTCGTCCGAGCGAAGTTGTGGGAACATGCCACGAATTTCTTCGGCGGTGATCAGACGGACATCCTTTAATCCCAAGGCATGTCTGCTTTTCATAGTTGGTTCGGAGGTAGGCAAGGTGCTTTTCTTCGGTAGCGCAGAATAGATAACCCTGCGGGCGATAGCCGGCGGGATATCCCAGGCGCTCGTCGAAGCTGGCATAAAAGGGGATGGAATAGAGCGACATCTGGATGTTGACGGGGGTGGAGAACTGCGCGCGCACTCCGCCCATGCTCTTACCGGTCGATCCCTTGCCCTGGGCGGTTTCGCGCTCGATGACCAGAACGTCTTTGCAGCCGGCCGCGGTCAGGTGATAGGCGATGCTAGAGCCAACGATACCTCCGCCGATGATGACGACTTCCGCGGTTTGCATAGCCAGGTCGATTCTAACCAGAATATTTTCTTCGCGCTCTTCGCGAAGTCCCTTGGCGTCCTTCGCGGTTAGCGGGTTCTCCGCAAAGGACGCTAAGGGTTGCGCGAAGACCGCAAAGCAACCCGGTTGCCTTCGCTGCCTTGAACCCAGCTCTGCATCCCCTTAGACTTAAGGACGATGCATGTGCATGCCAGCCACGGCGGAGAGCGGACCTCGAAGGTCCTGAGGGTTTCGCTGCTTGTAACCCTGGCTTACATTGTTCTGCTGGTCGTTGCCGGCATTCGCGCCCACTCGCTGGCGCTGCTCTCGGAAGCCGGGCACAATCTTTCTGACCTGGTTGCTCTGCTTCTGTCTCTCGTAGCGGTGTATTTGCAGGCTCGCCCACCCAGCGCCACCAAGACTTATGGATGGCATCGCGCCGGAGTGCTGGCGGCGCTGATGAATTCCGGATCGCTGGTGGTGATCTCGCTGCTCATTTTCTATGAGGCTTTCAAGCGGTTGCGCAACCCGGAGCCGGTGCATGCCGGATTGATGATGGGAGTAGCGGCAGTGGGCGTGGTCATGAACGGAGCGATTGCCTTACTGCTCCGCCGTTCGAGCCGTGATGTGAACATTCGCAGCGCCTTGCTGCACGAGATCGGTGACACGGTTTCGACGGCCGCGGTCATCGCCGGTGGCTGGGCGATTATGGCCACCGGGCAATATTGGATTGATCCCGCGCTTTCGTTTGGCATTGGCGCGCTGATTCTGTGGTCTGGTTTCGGCATCGTGCGCGAAACCCTGAACATCCTGCTCGAAGGCACGCCGCAGGGGATCAAGCTGGAACGCGTGCGAGACGTGATTTGCGCCATTGAGGGAGTCAACGATGTTCATGACCTGCATGTCTGGAGCATCGGGTCAGAAACGGCGGCGTTGTCCTGCCATATTTCGATCGCCGACATCCCCCCGTCGGTCAGCGAGCGCATTTTGCGTGACGTGAAGGAACGGCTGCACGAAGAATTCCATATCGACCACACCACCATTCAGTTCGAAAACGTGGTGTGCGAAGTGGCGCATGGATGTGTGATACCGGTGGGTGGCGAAGAGCACGGTCATAGCCACTGAACGCTTGCCCCCCCCGTTGCCCGGGGCGGTCATTTCTGCTTCTCATAAATCTCCTGCACCGTCTCAATCGTATCTGCATCTTCCGGCAACTTGTCGGGCCGCAATCGCACGATTCTCGGAAATCTCAGCGCATAGCCGCTCTCATGGCGAGTCGGAACGCATCATGTTATTAAAAGCAACCTCCAGTACAATCTTCGGCTCGACGATCAAACGGAAACCCTGGTCTTCGAGTTTGTGCTCCAGAAACCATCTGGTCATTTCGGCGATCTCGGCGTCGGTGAGACCGGAATAGGCTTTGCCAATGTTCGCCAGGCGGTCGCCATCGCGGACTGCAAAAGTGTAATCGCTCAATACGCCGATGCGCTTGCCGTGGCCGTATTCCACCGCAGTCACAACTACATCCAGGGTCGCGAGTTCGCGTTTCAATTTCAGCCACGACTTTCCCCGGCGCCCCGGCGAGTAAACCGACTCGGGGTCTTTGATCATCAGACCTTCGTTGCCGCGCGCCTGGGCAGCTTCGAAGAGCCGGTCGAGTTCGGCAGCGGACGAAGCCCGCGATACCGGCGCGCGAATTACTTGAGCACTTGGCGCCGGTTCTTCCGATCGGAATTCCAGCGTCCGTTGATTGAGGCCCGGCGTCCTCGTCCGGCTGGGAGACGACCGATTCGCCAGCAGATCGTCGAGCAGCTTGGCCCGCTCGTTCAGCGGCCGGTCGATTTGCAATTCGCCGCCAACGTAGAGAACATCGAACGCCACATACGCGACCGGGACATCGTGCATAATTTGTTCGCTGACTTTCTTCCGTCCCAGGCGTCGCGCAAGTGCGCTGAACGGCAGCGCGCGGCCTGCGTCGCCCTCGAGATAGCTCCAGGCTACGATTTCTCCGTCGAGGATGACATCTTCAGGCAGGCCAGCCAGAGCATTCGGCAACTCGGGAAAGGACTCGGTAATCTCATCTCGCGTCCGGGAGAAGATTCTTACGTCATCCCTCGAAATATGGGCTTGGGCGCGGATCCCGTCATATTTATCTTCGACCAACGGGTTGTCGAAATAGGTGAGCGCTTCCTCCGACGAAGCAGCGGGGCTGGCCAACATGAAACCGAGCGGATGAAACAGACGCATGCGGGCTTCTGCCAGTTTTCCATTGGCAGCGAGGCGTAGCGTCTCGCCAATGTCACCGAGCAGCATGTTGGCGCGTTGTACTTGGGGCAGAGTTGCGCCATAAGCTTTGGCGACGGCTTCTTCGACCAGGCTTTCCTTCAGGCCGATTCGAAGATCGCCGGTCATGATTTTGATGACGTACTTGGCCTCGAGAGGCGTGACCTGGGAGAGGAGTTTTCGCAGCAGGGCGGCTTTGGCCGCAGGGCCGCGAACAGCCGCAATCTCTCGGAAGGCGGTCTGTGCTGCGCTTGGGCGGACGGAGTCGCTCGCTGCTCGCTGAGGTGGAAGCACTTCTTCCGCGACTGCGCCGAGGTCACCGAGCCTACGGTAAGCCGCCGTCAGTTCAGTTCCGCTTTTTCCGGATAATTCCTGGACTAGCTTCCATAGCGACCTGCCGCCGAGCTGAAGGGTAGTTTCCTCCCAGACGGGAAACGGCCGACCGGAGAGAAAAATAGCGGCAATGGCAGCTTCTTCAGTCGGTGCTGACTTCAAAAACTCAGCAACAATCGCGATTTTCTCCAGTTTCTTGCTGGTGGCTGCAATGCGCTCGCACGCCTGGGTTAAAGCCATCATTTTCGGCGGCCTGTAAACGACGGTGGCATCGAGACTTGTTCTCTATCCCACTTTCCCCAAACTATGTCATACTCTAGCTTGGTTCGCAGCACACCGAAGGATCATCCAATCCCTATGCAGTTTTGGCGGACATTGTCGCGTTTTTTGGTAGCGGTGCAGCTTTTGCCGGCGCTCGAAGGCGGCGAAGAAACGCTGGTGGGCGGGCAAGCAGTGCTCGAAGGTGTCATGATGCGCTCTCCCCATGCCTGGGGAATTGCCTGCCGTAAGCCGTCGGGCGAGTTTTCAGTGCACAGCGAGCCTCTGGAGCGGCTTTCAGAGAGGCATAAGTGGATGGGATGGCCGGTGGTTCGTGGCGTCATAACGCTGGGCCACGCCATGACGTTAGGTTTCCGGGCGTTGAAGTTCTCTGCCAATATCGCGTTGGATGAGCTGCAGCCTGCTCCCGAGCCGGGCGAACCAAAAAAGAAAAAGCTGGAGATCAGCGGCTGGGTCGCGACTCTCAATATTATTTTTTCGGTCGGCTTTTTCATCTTCATGTACAAGTACCTGCCGCTGCTGGCGGCGACGGAGCTGAAGAAGGTCGATCCGGCGCTGGGTGGGCAGATCATGTTTAACCTGGTGGATGGCGTGATCCGGCTGCTTCTGTTCCTTTTCTTCATCTGGGGCACATCGTTGTGGCCGGACATTCGCCGCGTGTATCAATATCATGGCGCAGAGCACAAGACGGTATTCGCATTTGAAAATGGCGACCCGTTGGAGACGGTCGAGGTGCAGAAGTACTCGACTTACCATCCCCGTTGCGGTACGAGCTTTTTGATGACGGTGATGATCATTTCGATCCTGGTGTACATGTTGTTCCCGGTAACGACATTCTGGGCACGGTTTGCGCTGCGGATTGCCTTGCTGCCGGTGATCACCGGCCTCTCGTATGAAATTATCCGGTTTTCCGCCAAGCATCGTGGTTCACTCTTCGCGCTGATGACTGCGCCCGGCCTATGGCTGCAACGGATCACCACCCAGCCGCCGGCGGATGATCAGGCGCAATGTGCCATTGTGGCGCTGAATGAGGCCATGTCGCTCGAGAAGCAGCGCGGCGGCGAGTTGATTATCGCTTAGGTGGTCGTTGGTCGTCGGTCGTTGGCCGAACCTTTTGGGTCATTTGTCACTGACCAGCTTCTTTACCCCGGCATACCTTGGGTCGTGGAGGCCTTGTATGCCGTCGTCGTTTAGGGATTTGCGGGTTTGGCAGGATGCGATGAAGCTGGCGTGCGAGGTTTACACTGCCACGGCGGCTTTCCCAAAACATGAAGTGTACGGGTTGATGCAACAAATGCGGCGGGCTGCGGTTTCGGTGCCTAGTAATATCGCGGAAGGAAAAGGGGCATCGCTCGAACCGCGAGTTTACGCGTTTTCTCTTCCACGCTCGCGGATCGCTGCTCGAGTTGCACACGCAGCTTTTGATCGCGCAAGAATTACAATACTTGCCGAAGGATTGTGCGGAGCGTCTATTAGGGTCGGCCAGCGGGGTGGGCCGAGCCCTGAGTGGGCTCATAAACTCCCTCGACAACGAAGCGGCAAAGCCGACGACCAACGACCGAGGACCGACGACAAGCGATCATGTTTGAACGACTTGACCAAATCGAAGCCCGCTATGAGGAACTGACGCGGGCGCTGGCGTCGCCGGAAGTCATCAATGACTCGGCGAAATACCAGAAGACCGCCAAGGCGCACAGCGAAATCGCCTCTGTTACCGAGACGTATCGTGAGTATAAGGATCTGACCCGCGGCATCGCCGAAAGCAAGGCCATGCTGGCTACTGAGAAAGACGCGGAAATGCGAGCCTATGCACAGGAGGAGTTGGACAAACTGCAGGCGCGGGTCGGCGGCATCGAAGAAGAGTTGAAAGTATTGCTTCTCCCCAAGGACCCCAATGACGAAAAAGACGTCATTCTGGAAATCCGCGCGGGCACGGGCGGTGACGAAGCCACGCTGTTTGTCGCCGAACTATTTCGTATGTACACGCGCTTCGCCGAAACCCAGCGCTGGAAAGTGGAAGTGCTTTCGAGTTCAGAGTCGTCCGTGGGAGGATTGAAGGAAGTCATCGCCCTGATTCAGGGACAGCGCGTGTACTCGCGCCTGAAATATGAGAGCGGTGTGCACCGGGTGCAGCGCGTCCCAGCGACCGAGCAGCAGGGTCGAGTACACACTTCGGCCGTCACCGTGGCGGTGCTGCCGGAAGCGGAAGATGTGGACATCAAGATTGAGGCGAAAGATCTACGCATTGATACGTTCTGCTCGTCAGGCCCAGGCGGGCAATCGGTGAACACGACCTATTCGGCGGTCCGCATTACTCACATTCCGACCAATACGGTTGTCAGTTGTCAGGATGAGAAGTCGCAGATCAAGAACCGGGACAAAGCCATGCGCGTGCTACGCTCACGGCTTTATGAAATGGAGATGCAGAAGCAGCAGGAAGCGCTGGCCAAAGAGCGCAAGCAGATGGTGGGATCAGGCGACCGGAGCGAGAAGATCCGCACCTACAATTTCCCCCAGGACCGGGTCACCGATCACCGCATTGGCCTGACCATTCATCAACTGCCGGATATCATGGATGGCAAACTACAGCCGCTGCTCGATCCCCTGGTGGCGCATTTCCAGGCGGAGAAGCTGAAGCACGAAACCGCCGGCGTGGCCTAAGCAGGAAATAGGGCAATAAAAAGCCCCTCGCGCTGGAGGGGCTTCTTTCTGGGGGAGGGCCGACGGGCCATGAGCCTGCCGACGACCAGAACTTATTGCTGGGGCGCGGCTGCCGGCGCACTGCTGGCAGATAGCTGCTCCAAGTCATTCTTCAACAAGCTGATCTCCACGCGGCCACCACTGGTGCGCTTGACGGTTTTGGCGCCCTCCTCGTTCACCGGAGCGTTTCCCATACCTACAACGTAAATCCGGTAGACGGGAATCTCGTGGTTCAGCACGAGGTATCTTACCACCGAGTCGGCCATTTTTTGCGAAACCGCGATGGCGGCCTGCCCGCGGCCGGAAGAGAAGCCCTGGACCTCGATGATGTATCCGCGTTGACCCTTCAGCGGGCTGGCGAGGTCATCAAGCGCAGACTTTGGCGTTCTTGCTCAAGACGCTCTGGCCAGGACGGAAACGGATCTCGGTCTGGTTGGTGGCCTTGTATTGGTCGATGTTGCCGACTACTTGTTCGACGGTGGTGAGACGAGTGTTGGCCAGGGTTGCCGTCTGCTGAGCGGCCTGGGCCTTGTTGCCGGCGTCGATCGCATGCTGGTCGGCTTCGTTGGCTTTGGAGGAAGCGAGTTGAATGCCCTGCTGGGCGCGCGTATCCACATCTTTGATCATCTTGCTGTTGGCCGCGGTAAGCTCATCGAGTTCATTCAGACGGTCGCGGATCGGGTCGGTCTGCCGCTGCACATATTTCTTGCGGGCAAACGGATTGAGGTGGCCCCAGAAACCTTCACGTGCCGGCGGTTGCAAGGGCTTTCCAGTGGCGCTTTCCGTGGTAACGGCAACGGGTTGGCTGGCCGTGTTTTGGGACTGCGCCTGATTTTGGTCAGCCGCTGGGGCGGAACTGGTTTGCGCCAGCGCTGGCAGCGCAAGCACGGTAATCAGCAACGCGGTCAGAATGCGATTCTTCATTTTACTTCCTCCGGGGTGGTGGGAGCTTCCTGGGAGCTCCACTCCAGCGCGCCATTCGCGGGCGCGTCGCGTTTCGAAATCAAAGGTCGCGTGCGGCAAGCTGTTGATGCCTTGTAGGCTGGCTGTCTCAACTCGCGACGACAGCTTAATGCTCGCATGCGCCACCCTGTAGAACAGGTTCGATGCCAAACTACTGATGTGGCTAAGTCCTTGGTTGACAATGGTATTGTAGTCTTCGGCCGCGACAAATGGGAGTAATTTTGGCAAAGCTGATATAAAAACTGCGCGCACCACCAATCAAGTTCCTGGAGACGAAGTGTTCCAAAGAGACCGTGTCCGCCGCGTTTTGCTCGCCTTCCTGACCGTGATTTCGACGGCTGGAACTCAACTTCACGCACAAGAAAGTGCCAAGAGTCTGATGTCGGACCGAATCCCGGCCGATCGCATGAAGCAATATGCCGATCAGGCAGTGGAATGGGAACGCGCTTATCTGCGCATCGATAGCACGAATCCGCCAGGGAATGAAATGCGGACGGCGGCCTTCTTCAAAAAGATCTTTGACGCCGAGGGCATTGAAAACCGTGTTTTTGAATATGCTCCCGGCCGGGCGGATCTGTGGGCGAGGATTCCGCACACCACGGCCACGCCGCGGCGGCCGTTTGTTCTGCTCAACCACATGGATGTAGTAACCAGTAACCCCGCGCATTGGAAAGTGCCGCCGTTCAGCGCCGACATCGTAGACGGGGCCATCTATGGCCGCGGCGCGCAGGACATGAAGAGCGAGGGCCTGGCGCATCTGATGGTCATGGTGATGCTGCAACGTGAAAAAGTTCCTCTGGATCGCGACGTGATCTTTCTGGCCGTCAGCGACGAAGAGGTAGATGGCACCGGCACCGACTGGTTCATCGCGCATCAACGCGAGTTGCTGGGCAACGCAGAATTTATGATCAACGAAGGCGGAGAAAACATTCTGCGTCCCGATGGTCGGGTGAAATATGTGGGCGTGGATGTGGGTGAGAAATCGCCCTTCTGGTTGCATGTGGTGGCGCATGGGCAGCCGGGACACGGTTCGCGGCCCATCGCCGATTCGGCGCCCAACCGGCTGGTGCGGGCTTTGCAACGAATCCTGGCTTACAAGACGCCTCTGCGCGTGCTGCCAGTGGTTGAGGAATTCTTGAAACCATTGCTCCCGACGAGCCGCCGGCACAGGCGGAGATGTTTCGCGATATTCGCCGCAGCCTGAACAACCCAAAATTCAGGCGGCAGATTGAAGCGGATGAGAGCGTCAGTTACTTGCTGCGCGACACCATTACGCTCACCATGCTGGGCGGCTCCGAGCAGACCAATGTGATTCCTTCCGAAGCTTGGGCCAATCTCGACGTGCGCCTGCTGCCAGGGGAAAATCCAAAGCAGTTTCTCGAAACGATTCGCCGTGTGGTGGACGATCCAAACGTGACCGTGGAGCCGCAGACGGCGGATTTTCGTGAAGCAAACTATTCACCCACGGACACAGTGTTATATAAAGCCATCCGCCAGGTGACCGCGAACTACTTTCCCGGCACGCCGGTCGCGCCCTTGCTGACCAGCGGCTACGACGAGAACCAGCGCTACCGTCCGCTGGGAATTTATGCCTACGGATTCAATCCCTATACCGCCACGCAGGAAGAAAACGACACCGAGCACGGAGACAATGAGCGCATCCGCGTGGAAGAAGTACGGCGCGGGTTTCGCGTGATGTATGACGTAGTGACGAAAGTCGCGGCGAAGCCGGAATAGACCAGCAACCACAAAGGACACAAAGGTGCACAAAGGGAAACCGTGGGGCCCAAGGTTTTTCTCTGTGAACCCCTGTGTCCTTTGTGGTTAAGTTTTTTACCGACGATACTTTTCGTACTGTTCGTAGATGTAGTTGTCGGTCATGCCGGCGATGTAGTCGCAGATTACCCGCGGCAGCGGCGTGTGATTGGCTGACTCCTGATAGCTGGCAGGAAGTTGCTCGGGCTTGGCCATCCAGAATTCAAATAGCTGGCGGATGATCTGCTCCGCGTCTTCTTTTTCAGGATCAAGCGTTGGGCTGTAATAGAGCTTCTCGTAGAGAAACGCCTTGGTATGGCGGCGCTCTTCTTCGACTTCCGGGCTGAGCGCAACCAGCCGCTTTGGATAGTCGCGTACGTTTTCCAGGTTGTGGACGCCGGCTTTAGCGATCTGCTCTTTCGTATGTCGGATCAAATCTCCCACCCAGCGGTCGAGCATGTGCCTGATGGCCTCGTTGAATTTCAGTTTCTGCATCACGTCAGGATAAGCGCATTCTGCATCCGCGTAGAAGCGCGCGAACACGGGCACGCCGTTGCGGATCGTCTCCAGCGTCAATAGGCGGGCTTCGTAGCCGTCATCGAGATCGGCGGTGCTATAGGCGATTTCGTCGGCCAGATCGATGAGCTGGGCTTCGAGCGGGGGACGGCGGTCGAGCAAATACTCGGTCAGCTCCGGGTGTTCATCGGCGCTGTAATCGTGCGAATGTTTGATGATGCCTTCGCGAACTTCGAAGGTCAGATTCAATCCGCGAAAAGCTGCGTAGCGCAGCTCGAAGTCTTCGACAATCCGCAGGGCATGCAGGTTGTGATCGAAGAAAAAACCGTGGGCGCGCATGACGCTGTCGAGCGCTTTTTCTCCCGCGTGGCCGAACGGAGGATGGCCTACATCGTGGACCAGGGCAAGCGCTTCGACCAGATCGACATTGAGCCCCAGTTGCGCGGCGATGGTGCGTGCGATTTGCGCTACTTCGAGCGTGTGGGTCAAGCGGTTGCGAAAGTGGTCAGAGTAGCGGCGGGTGAAGACCTGGGTCTTGGCCTCCAGCCGGCGAAAGGCGCGGGAATGAATGACGCGATCGCGGTCGCGCTGAAAGTCGTTGCGGTAGGGATGCTGCGGCTCGGGGAAACGGCGTCCGCGGGACTCGTCCGCATGCACCGCGTAGTCGGCGAGCATAGGAAAGTTTAGCAGACGTTGTCAGCTATCAGCTTTCAGCTCTCAGCTTTTAGCCGGACGCGATTGATGCGGGTCGGTGGGAAGACATACCTTTGGCCCTATTGGTTGGCGTCTTACTGAGGAGTAAACTGTCATCGCCGCAAAAGGGGGTAGGTATGTGTAACCTTGGCTGGTGGGGAAAAGCCTGCGCTGTGTTGGCGGTCTGTGCCGCGACGGGGATCGCGGCTCATGCGCAGACGTTTACAACCCTGGTGGGTTTCGGTGGCAGTGACGGCGCCGACTCCGGGTCTCGTGACGCTCGTTCAGGGCACTGATGGCGGACTATACGGGACAACCGATAATCTAGGAGATGGGCCAGGTACCGTATTCCGGCTTGGCACGAACGGGACACTGACCACCGTCTACAAGTTCTGCTCACTGCCGAACTGCGCAGACGGCGATCTGCCAATTTCTGGCGTAATTGTAGGTACTGACGGAAATCTGTACGGAGTAACTTACGAGGGCGGAGCCAACGACTACGGCACAGTGTTCCGGCTTACACTCAGCGGTTCGCTTACTACGCTCTATAGCTTCTGCAATCTGACCGGCTGCACGGACGGCAGAAATCCGTACGGGGGACTAGTTGAAGGCAGCGATGGCAACCTCTATGGAACAACAGCGGCGGGCGGCACTTCCGAAGGGGGCACGGGCGCTGGCACGATCTTTAAGATTACATCGGCGGGCTTATTGAAGACGCTCTACACCTTTTGCCCCCAAGGCGGTCTTTGCTCCGACGGGGCCTCACCGCAGGCAGCCTTGACTGAGGTGCCGATGGAAGCTTCTATGGCAGCACTTTTGGTGGCGGAGGGCAGAATCATTTCGGTACGTTATTCAAAATCACTCCCGGCGGTGTGTTTACAAGCTTGTGGAATTTTGACCAGAGTGGTGGTGGCTCCAAGCCTATTGCGCCACTCATTCAATTGGGCGATGGTGGGTTCTACGGCACCACCACCGGTGATCCCAACGGTTACGGGACGATTTTCAGAGTTACGCGTACCGGCAAACTTGGAGTCCAGTACATGTTTTGCAACCAAAGGACTTGCTCGGATGGTCGTGATCCGAATGCACCGTTGGCATCAGGGACCGATGGCAACCTGTACGGAACGACAGCTGAAGGTGGCAACCCAAATTGCCCCTTAGGCTGTGGCACCATTTTTCAAGCCTCGAAAGAAAAGTTCACCACGCTCTACAGTTTCTGCCCACAGAACGGATGCGCAGACGGATACGAGCCCTTAGGGGGTTTGACACAAGCCACGAATGGGGTCTTTTACGGTACCACATGGCTGGGCGGGGTTGGCGGTGGCACCGCATTCAGTTTGAACATGGGCCTCGGCCCCTTCGTGACCTTCGTCCGCGCTGCTGGCAAAGTCGGGCAAACTGGCCCCATTCTTGGCCAAGGATTCACCGGAACCACCAGCGTCTCGCTCAACGGAATCCCGGCAAGCTTCAAGGTTGTTTCTGACACGTTTATTGAAGCCACGGTTCCTGCGGGGGCGTCTACAGGCTATGTCACTGTGACCACGCCCAGTGGCACGCTGAGCAGCAATGTACCGTTCCACGTGATCAAGTAACATTCCAGGGATCGACAAGATCTACTCCGCAGTCGCGGAAATCAGCCACATTGCGGGTCGCTAATATCGCTCTGCGCACCTGGGCGATGGCCGCGATTTGCGCATCCGCGTAGCCGATGGGCCTGCCGAGTGAACGCCGCTGCGCCAGTATTCTAGAGAAATTCCGCGCCGCGTCGCTCTCAAAGCCAACGATGCGTCCCGCGAACTCCTCCGCGAATATCTCCTCCGCGGCAGCCAGTAACTTCTCGCGGCGCTTGCCGGGGCTGAGCAACTCCACCCCATAGAAGATCTCCGCCTCCGAGATGGAAGTGGTGAACAGTTCCGTCCGAAATTGCTTCGCGAGCCACGCTCGGACGGTGGGATCGGGCGCAGGCCTCATCAGCTCCGAAAGCACATTCGTATCGAGAATGATCATTCGGAGAAATCAGGTGGGGTGCGGGGCGCGTCTCGTACTGGCAGTTCGAGTTCAACCCCTCCTAATGGCGCAAATCGGCGGCGAATCGCATCCGCCAAATTCTCTTTTTCCGGAGCGGAAGCATTTACCGCGGAGCGGAGAATCGCTCTGGCTTCTTCCTCCATGGAGCGGCCGTGCTCCGCTGCTTGGACCCTAAGACGGGCCTTGGTCCTTTCGTCCAGTTGCCGGATGGTCAACGTAGCCATGCTATCAATGCTAGCATTGATAGCACCGGATGGCAAGTGTCGGTAGTGGTCGCAGAAAATGGCGAAAACACCTCCGAAACCACCCGCGCTTTACTTCAGCTTCAGCTTCATCTCATTAGTCGCGTCAAATCCCAGCGCGTCGTAAAGCGGGCGGCCGGCTTTGCTGGCGTGCAAGAACACCGAAGCAAAGTTTTGTTGGCGGCACCACACGATGATGGTCTCCATCAGCCGGCGGGCGATTCCCCGGCGGCGGAACTCCGGGTAGACATACACATTGAGAATGGTGGCCCTGCGGCACTCGAGATCATAGGGATGACTGAGCCAGGGGCTGATGATAACGGCGCCGCCTCCTGCCACCTTTTTGCCTGCAAGCGCCAGCCAGCTGCGGAATGAACCTTCGGCAAGAGACTCGCGTAGGTAGGGTTCGCAGCTGGAGAGCATTTTCGCCAGCGCAGGCGAGTCCTCGTAATCCATGTCCAGATACATGGCCCGACGCTGGCGGAGAATCTCGGGAATGTCATCCGAATTGGCATCGCGGATGAGGAGAGTCTCGCGCATTGTGAAAGGCTACTTCTGGTCTGAATTCTCTTTTGCCAGCTTGACCTTGGCGGATTCAAGGTCCTTCTGGGTCCTCGCCAGCTCGTCAGATCAACGTCGGGAGCGATAGTCTTGTTCCATTCCTGAATGGCGCGCTCCCAGTGCGCCACGGCCAGCTTCAGGCGTCCGGTTTTCTGATAGAGGTCGCCAAGGTGCGTCTGCACCGTGGGATCGCTCCCCATGTGTTGCGCGGCGCGCGAGAGGTTGTCTTCCGCCTGATCATACTTGCCGAGCTTGAAATATACCCAGCCCAGTGAGTCCAGGTAAGCGCCGTTGGCGGGATCAAGCTCCACCGCCTTCTTGACCATGATCAGGGATTCGTCGAGTTTCATGCCGCGGTCGGCCAGCATATAGCCGAGGTAGTTGAGTACGGCGGCATTTTGCGGATCGGTGACCAGGATCTTGCGAAAAGTTTGCTCGGCCTGGTCATATTTCTTCTGCCGCTCGTAATTGGAGCCGCGAAGGAAATCGACGTACTCCTTATCTTCGTCCTTAGTGGAAAGCTGGGCGGCCTTATCGAGGTCGCCTTCAGCATCCTCCCAGCGCTTCAGGCGGCTGTTCATCTGCGCCAGGCGGATATAGACGTCACGATCATCAGGCGTGCCTTTCAGCAACGCCTTTACCTGCTGTAGGGCCACGTCCGGCTGACCCATGTCGCTGAGTTGCGCCGCGTAGGTCATCTTCAGCTCGCGGTCGTTCGGCAGCTTCTCGGTGGCTTCTTTGGCGGCGTCGGTGGCTTGCTGCCATTGCTTGGCCTCGCGGTAACTGTCGATGATCTGCTGATAGCCGCGCTCAGCGTTGTCATCGCCGAGAGTCAGCATCTTGCGGAAAGTTTCAATGGCGAGCGGAGTGTTGTTGTTGTCGCGATAAATGGTTCCCAGCCGCTCCAGAAAAAGCGCCCGATTGCTCTTCTCGCCCTGGGAATAATTGTTGTCAGGCTTTTCAGTCTTTTTCAGCAGGTCTTGCAGGACCTGGGCAGCGTCATCGTAGCGTCCCTGCGCTTGATAAACCGCGGCGCGGTTATAAGGCACTTCCATCGAATCCTGCACCATGGACTCGGCTTTGGTCAGGTTATCGAGGGCGAGGTCGAACTTGCCCTGGCGGCGGTAGATTTCCGCCATGCGCAGGTAGGTCTGAGCGTCGTCGGGATTGGCATCGGCGATGATCTTGTATTGCTCGAGGGCGGCATCGATCTGCCCATCATTCATCAGGTTTTCGGCCAGGCCGCGAATGGCGTCGAGATTGTCGTGATCCAGTTCGGTGGCCTTGCGATAGGCGTCAATCGCCTTCTTGTATTCCTTTTGCTGCTCGTAGGCGTAGCCGAGCACGGAATAGAGCTTCGCGGAACGGGCCGCATCCGGAACTGCGAACTCAACACCTCGGCGGCGCGAGTCGAGTCGCCTTCCTCGGTGTAGAACAGAGCCAAAGTGGTGACGGCGTCTTCGGAATCGGGCTCCAACTTCACTGCTATCTTGAATTGCTCTTCGGCTTTGCGAAGATCGTTGTTGACTTTGTATAGGCGGCCAAGCAGAAGGCGATCGTCCACGCTGTCGGGTTCAAGCTTGACGATCTCTTCGTACTGCTCGATGGCCAGCTTGAGCACGCTGTCAGAAGTGTTACCGCCCTGCACATCGCCCAGAGACTTCAGATAAATACGGCCCAGCAGTTTGTGGGCTTCAAGGTTGTTGGGGTCACGCTTGAGAATGTCCTGCGCTTCGAGCACGGCGTCGCGGATCCGTCCGGCGCGGGTGTAAAGTTCGGCCAGCGCCGAGGTCAGGTATTCGGATGTGGGGTCGGCCTCGATGGCGAGTCGGTACTCGTCGATGGCCTTGGTGACCAGTTCGCTGCGGCCGTACATCGCCACCTGCTCCTCATAAAGGTGAGCCAGGGTGTAGTGATAATAGGCGGCGGCGCGATCGACTTTTCGCGGGGGAATTGAGGCTGGCGGTTTTGGCGCGCCCGGCGCGGAACTTGCGGAGTGGAAGCAGAAGCAGGCGGTGCTTGCTGCGCTGCCGCAGTCACCGTCCTGAGCCATGGCAACGAACAAGGCAAAAACAACACAATAAATGCTTTTCATTAATAACCTTCGATCACCATAGTCACAGCGGTTTTGGATGCGGAATCGCTGCCAGCGGGTGCTCAGAGTATTGTAAACCCTTGTCACCGAAGATTGCGTAAAACGGTGTCAGGCCGCCCAGAAAACAGAGCCAGAGGTACAAGGACCGTTAGCAATTGGCAATGGCCAGTCGCTACGTCAATGGCGGAAGTGCCGCACTCCGGTGAAGATCATCGCCATGCCGTGGCGGTCGGCGGCATCAATGACTTCCTGGTCACGAACCGAGCCTCCGGGCTGAATGATGGCAGTGGCGCCGGCTTTGGCAATTTCTTCGACTCCATCGGGGAACGGGAAAAAGGCGTCCGAAGCTGCGACCGTGCCTTGCAGCGGCAAAACGGCTTTCATAGCGCCGATTTTGCAGGCATCCACGCGGCTCATTTGTCCGGCGCCCACGCCCACGCGTTTGTCCGTCTCGCGCATAAAGGATGGCATTGGATTTGACGTGCTTGCAGACCTTCCAGGCAAATAACAAGGCGCGCTTTTCTTCCGCGGTGGGCGGACGTTTGGTCACCACTTTCAGGTCGCTTTCCTGGAGCGGACGGATGTCGGCATCCTGCACCAGAATTCCGCCGGAGACATTCTTTAACACCCATTTCTGCGGAGCATCGGTGATTTCGACCAGACGAAGATTCTTCTTGGCGCTGAATTTTGCTTTGGCAGCGTCGTCGAATTTCGGAGCCGCAATCACTTCCAGAAAAAGCTTGGCCATTTCCTCGGCAGCCGCGCCATCGATGGGCCGATTCACCCCAATCACGCCGCCGAATGCCGACACGGGATCGCATTCGAGAGCTTTTTTGTAAGCCTCGGCCAAAGTTTTGCCGGTTGCCGTGCCAGCAGGATTCGTGTGCTTGATAATGGCGCATACGGGCTCGTCGAACTCCTGGGCCAAGTCCCATGCGGCCTGCAGATCCACGATGTTGTTGTAGGAAAGTTCTTTGCCCTGAATCTGGCGGCCATTGGCCACGCCTCGGCCCGAGCCATCGGTATACATGGCGGCTTTCTGATGCGGATTTTCTCCGTAGCGCAGATCCATGATTTTGCTGGAAGGAGAGGCGCAGAGTTCGCGGGAAGGCGATTGTCGCGGAGCGGTTCGATGTCACCGTTGGCGCTGATTCGTTCGAGCGTTGATGCGATGGCCGAGTCGTATGCAGCCGTGGTGGCGAATGCCTTCTGCGCCAGGCGCCATTTGGTTGCGGGGGACAATTGCCCGCCGGACTGCGCCATCTCTTCCGCAATCGCCGCATAATCGGCGGGCGAAGTCACGACGGCAACGTCCTGGAAATTCTTGGCGGCGGAGCGAATCATCGAGGGCCCGCCAATATCGATGTTCTCGATCAGCTCCTCGAAGGCACGCCGGGCTTGGCCGCGGTCTTTTCGAAGGCATAGAGATTTACCACCACCATGTCGATCGGCTTGATGCCATGCTCGGCGACGGCGGTGCGGTGAGCGGGATTCTCGCGGCGATGCAGAATGCCACCATGCACTTTGGGATGAAGCGTCTTGACGCGCCCGTCAAGCATTTCGGGAAAGCCGGTCAGCTCGGAAATATCTTTCACCGGAATGCCGGAGTCGCGCAGCAATTTGGCCGTGCCCCCGGTCGAGATTAATTCCACCCCCAAGTCGGAAAGCTTGCGGGCAAAGTCGGCCAGTCCGGTCTTGTCAGTGACGCTGAGAATGGCACGCTGAATTTTGGACATTGCAAAGATTCTATCAGCGGTGGGCGGGGGGTGAGGGGCGTTGAATCGGGAGGTCGCGATCTCTGCATTGCCCAGACTGGCACGGTCCTCTTAGAAAAATAACCGGGAAGGGCACGACTTTCAGTCGTGCCGATATAGGCTGAACAGAGATCGGCTTTAGCCGCTGAGGTCAACCATGAAGCCCACGCGCCTCATCTCGCCGCCCGGCACATATTTCGTCACATCCGTGACTTGGCAGCGCAGACGTTTGTTTGTGATCGAGAACCTGGCTCGCATTTTCCTCAAGACCCTGTACGGGTACCGCCGCCAGGGACGATACCAGTTGCACGTCTTTGTCCTGATGCCAGACCATTTTCATCTGCTGATCGCACCGGCTAAGAAACGTGACGATTGAGCGTGCCATGCAACTCGTCAAAGGCGGCTTCTCGCACGCCGCAGGAGAACAGCGTGGCCATGGAAAGTCATTGTGGGAGCGTGGATTTACGGATCATCGCATTCGTGATGGACAGGATTTCGAGCATCATCGCAATTACATTCATGCCAATCCCGTCGACGGCAAGCTCGTGGAATGGGCTTGCGAATACAGGTATTGCTCAGCCTTTCCTGGGTTCAAGCTGGATCCGTGGCCCTGAGCGGCTAAAGCCGGACTCTTTGGAGTGGCGTGATCGGCACGACTGGAAGTCGTGCCCTTCCCGGATATGTATGATCCGCGACTTAGCTTGCCTTGATACAGGCAGACGCCGTTAGGGAGGATGACAGTTCTACAGCGAACTACACCTTGGCCCGCGCCTTCAGCTTGACTTGCCCGTTCTGCATCTCAACCGTGTATTCCACCGCCTGACAACTGTTTTCCTGGCGGATTTGTGCAGTCTTTTTTTGCACGAAAGAAGCAAAACTGTCGAGGTTGCCGGCGACGGGCTCGCCGCTCTTTTTCTTGGCCTCGGTGAGCGCCTGGTAAAGCTTCTCCACCTGATCGCGTTCGGCAGCGGGATCGGAGCACTGCACGGTAAGCGGCTGTTCCTGCGAACTGGGCGCGGCGCAACTGCGGTTCCGGCTGCTGCGCCGGCATGACCGAGCCCGTATACGGATGTTGCTCGGGCTCGACTCCGTCCACCGGGCGAACACCCTGTACCGAGAGCAAAGCATCCTGGGGACGCCGGTAGCCTTCCTCGCGGATGCGGCCCTTCTTGCGCCACAAGTCGCTATAGATGGCGTAGCGTTGCGCCATTTCGTTGTAGCGGAAGCGCTGCGAAAAAGTCAGCCGGCCACCGTCGCTAAACTTGCGCAACAAACTCAACACCTTCCACTCGACGTCGGTGGGTGGCTTCTTGGTCGGATTGCTGAAATAGACCTCGTACTCGATCTTGAGCCGGCGTAACTGCGACTCGAGGTGAGTCAGTTCTTCGTCAATGGTCACCGAGAATTCTCCAGCGAATAGTCTAGATTCTACTGGGGGTTGCGGACGAGGTACCGGCAGGTCACGGCTGAGGATGGTACGAAAGTCACCCATTTTGAGGAGACTATCTCGCGTTGGCAGCCATTTTCTTGACCATGGCGAGGACCAGCTTACGGTCGCTGTCATTCAGGCTGACGGAATAGCGGCGGATCTGACTCAGGAAACGGACTTCATCATCGGAGAGTTGCGGCAATCCCTTGCCGCCGTTGGTGTGGCCAGCTTCAGAGAAGAACTGCGATAGGGGCAGCTCCATGGCTCCGGCAATTTTCGAAAGCGTGTCGAGCGAAGGAATGGTGTGGCCGTTCTCGACCCGCGAAAGATAGCAACGCAGCAGTCCGGTGCGCTTTTCGATATCGCCTTGTGACATTCCTTTTTGCAGCCGATAATTCCGGATGGTCTCACCAATATTCATTGAGAAGGAAGCCAAAGTGGGTTCTCCGCGATGCTGAATAGTAACCAGAGTAGTACGGTCTGGCAAGTGGAATTTCTTTTGCCCAGAAGCAGACGGCTAAGCCTCGTGGCAGCAAGCAAACACCAATGCTGGAGAATCAAGCGCTTCGAGTTTTTACTACTTCAGCGTGGCGGCAAAGAACTTAACCGTCCGCTTCCACGCGTCGGCAGCATCGTCGGGGCGGTAACCACCCTTATTGTTGGGATTTTCGAAGGCGTGTCCCGCATCGGGATAAATGGTGACTTCCACCTGTTTGCCCAGTTGCTTCAAGCTCTTCTCAAACCTGTGTACATCATCGGGTGTGATTCCCCGGTCCTGACCACCGAAGAGACCGAGCACGGAAGCATTGATAGCTTTCAGCGAACTAATGTCGGTGGCCAGGCTGCCATAGTTGATGACGACTGCCCGCAGAGTGGGTTCTTGCAGCGCAACATCAAGCGCATATCCCCCTCCCATGCACCAGCCAATGGCAGCGATGCGGTCTTTCTTGACGTTCGGCTGCGAGGCAAGGAATTCGAACGCGGCATGTAAATCGCGTTTGGCACGGTCTTCGGGAACTCCCCGCATAAGCTCATGGGCTTCTTCGGGCGTCGTCGCGACCCTGCCGCGATAAAGGTCAATCGCTAAGGCGACGTAACCCTGATCCGAAAGCTTGGTAGCTTGCTCTTTCACCCAGTCGTTCAGCCCCCACCATTCGTGAATCACAATGATGGCGGGAAACGGGCCCTTGCCCGCGGGCGTGTAAAGAACTCCGTGCACGGTTTCGTCGCCGCTCTTATAGGAAACGGTTTCGGATGTGACGGCAGAGGCAGGGAGAGCGAGCGAGAACATTACCAGACAAAGAACCAAGTGTTTCATGGCTTGTCCCTCGACGGAATCACTAGGATATCATCGTACCGCCGTCACAGGGTTAGCTCGAGGTAGAGTGTGCCGGGCATGGGGTTCGCACGATACGGGGCGATCTCGCGGAAGCCCAGCTTGCGATACATGGCAACTGCGTCTTTCATCACGGGGCCGACAGTGTCGAGCCGCATTCGCCGATAGCCGATGTTGCGCGCTTCGGCAATGATGGTCTCGGCAAGAACCCGGCCCAGGCCTTTGCCGCGAAACCTAGGACGAAGGTACAGCCGCTTCATTTCGCAGATGTCAGAATCGAATTTGTGCAGCGCCACGCAACCTGCGACTTCTCCGTGGAATTCAACCAGAAGAAGTCGGCCGCTGAGAGGCGCATAATCGCCGGGCAAACCCGCCAGTTCCTGATCGAAATTCTGAAAGCACAGGCTGAAGCCCAGCGATTGAGCGTATTCGAGGAAAAGTTCGCGAGCTTGGGCGATCAGCGCCGGAGTTGCCGCCTGCTGGACCGAAAAACCCTTGACCACAGAGGAAAATCTTTCTCCCGTTTCGTTTCGTTTTGCCACGATTGCCTCTGTGTACTCTGTGCTCTCTGGTTAAGTTCTTATCCCATCAACATGCCGCCATTCACACTCAACACATGCCCAGTGATGTAAGATGCTTCGTCGGAGGCGAGAAACGCGACCGCACTAGCCACATCCTCGGGGGTGCCCACGCGACCGAGAGGAATGTTCTTCACCGCCATTTGCTTGAAGTCTTCCCCCAGAGCGGAGGTCATAGCGGTTTCGATGAAGCCCGGCGCAACCGCGTTGCAGGTAATATTGCGCGATCCGACTTCGCGAGCAATGGCCATGGTCAACCCAATGAGACCTGCTTTTGAAGAGGCGTAATTGGCCTGCCCCGCTTGGCCCATCTGACCGAAGATGGAAGTTATATTCACGATCCTCCCCCAGCGCTGCTTAAGCATGGAGCCGATTACCTGCTGAGTGCAGAGGTAAGCCGAGGTGAGGTTGGTGTTGAGGACGGCGTCCCAATCCGCGCGCTTCATCCGCATCACAAGTTGATCGCGAGTGATGCCTGCATTGTTGACCAAAACGTCTATCTTGCCGAAGTGCGCGAGCGCGGCTTTGAAGGCGGACTTGATCTGGTCTTCGTCCGCCACGTCCACGGCAAAAACTGCTGCCTTTCCGCCAGCGGAAGTGATTTGCTGTGCGAGTTCATCCAACTTCTCTCTGATTGCGGGCAGCGACCGCGACGGCAGCTCCGGACGCGGCGAGTTTGAGAGCGCAGGCGTGGCCGATGCCCTGAGATGCACCGGTGACCAGCGCGATCCGGCCTGAGAAGGTCATAAGTTGCTCCTTGTCATCGAAGTCGAGATTATAGCTGGCTGTGTTCGATTCCAGGGTGCGGGTCGTAGTCACGGGGTTCGCCGCGGAATGCGTAACGCAAAAGCGGTGGGGCGATCAGGGTGGTCACCGCGGTCATAAACACGACGATGGCGTAGGTCGACTGTAAAACGATGCCGGATTCGAGGCCGACCAGGGCCACGATGAGCGCGACTTCTCCGCGAGGCAACATACCGAAGCCAACCCGGAGTATGTCGCGTTTTCCTTGCTTCAGCAGCGGCAACCCGCAACCGATCACCTTGGAAATGATGGCGAGCAGGGAGATAACGGCGGCCGTCACCAGGATGTCACCAGTAAAAATCTTAATGTCAAGACGGGCGCCGATGGCGAAGAAGAAGAACGGCGCCATGAACTCAGTAATGCCACCCACGCGATCCCGCAGGTTCCACTCTGCCGCGTGATCTGCAAACATCATGCCCGCGAAAAATGCGCCGATGATGGCTGCCATGCCGATTTTTGCCGCCAGCCATGAGAGAAACAGACAGATTGAGAGGGCCACGACCAGAGACGCGTGCTGCGTGGAGAGCCGCGCCATCCGAGGCTCCATCCGCCGCACGATGCGCGGGGCGACAAACATCATGAATAGGGCGAAGCCAACCGCCTCCACCGTCAGTACGCCCAGATGAAACCATTCCAGGCTGCCGCTGGTAGCCAGACCGGCAACCACTGCCAGGAGCAGCATTCCCAGAATGTCATCAAATACTGCGGCACCCATGATGATGCGGGCGGCAGGAGATGACAGTACCCCCAGATCGCCCAGAACCCGGGCAGTGATGCCCACACTGGTGGCGACCATGGCGGCGCCCACAAAAATCGCTTCGCTGGAGGCGTCCCCGCGAAGCTTCATGTAACCGAAACCAAGGATGAACGGCAGAATGATGCCGGCAACCGCGACCTGCGTCGCCTTGCCCCCAACACGAATCAGTTCCTTGGGGCTGGTTTCGAGGCCAGCGTAAAAGAGGACGAAAATGGCTCCGATCTCTGCCAGGGAATGCATGGTGTCACTGGGCTGAATCCAGCCGAGGGCATAAGGCCCCAATGCAACTCCCGCAATGATTTCACCTACAACTGACGGTAGATGGCAGCGCTCGAAGATCTCTCCCACGACCTTCGCCGCGAGAAAGATGGTCAACAGTTGCAGCAGCAGTTGGTCGGCGGAATGCGGCACCATCGGCAGGATAGGCCAACGGCCGGAAAACGTGCAACCGAGTGACGTACTGGTTTATAGATCGGGAGTCAGCAGCGCGGTCTGGGTGCTGGGAACCGGCTGGTAGTCGTAATGGTAAATATCCACCACCGCTCGTCCCACCACTCGGGTCCGGGCCTCTGAGTGAATGTGCACGGGGAAAGTGAACGGCCCGAATTCTTTGTAGTCCTGGACAAACTCAATTCTCTTGATGAACAGGGAGGGAGATTTCGAGAGTCGGCCCTCGGCCCGAACCATGCTTCCGGTGGACGCATCGAGGTAAATTTTGCCCTTGAACAAGCCTGGCCGATTGACGCGCGGTTTCACCTGAAACACGTGAATTGGACGGTTCTGCAGCTCGGCCGTGCCTTTGTAAGAAAACTTGTAATTGCTGTCGCTAAGCGCGGTTGCAGCCGGATCGTCCTTCTGCACGTGATCGACTTCAGACTGAAGCACACGGAGAATCACGTTGTTTTTCACAAATCCATCTCCCACGAAGCGGGCCGACTTGAACACCAGCGTGCGGGGTGCGGAATAGAAGCGTTGCAAGTCGCACTCTCCGATCTGCTGAGTTGCGGGCGAGCTGGGCCAGGATAATGGAGCTTGCGGAATACGAAGTCAACCGCTCAGCTTGTTGCACAACACGATTACGGTAAGTTTGCAGAGTAAGCTCAGGCGACATTCGCGGCAACGTGGCTGGCGCCATCGGGACGGGTGGGGTGTGATCGCCAGTCTGGACCAGCGGCGGAGCCTGGGAATCGTCGCGCAAAAGAACGTCTGATGCTTGTCGGGTGGTCCCAACGGGAGACACGCCGAACTGGGCTAATGCCGACCCCGTCAGAAACAGGAACAGGCCCAAAGTGGTGAGAACCGAGCGCCTCATGAATAAATCAAACATTCCCAGTATCTGATTCCTTCCCGGAAAGGAAAGATTCAGTCGAGCGCATGGATGTATGTATTGGGCCGCACCACACGGGTTAAACCTCAGGTTCTGCAACCTGCTAAGATTTCAAGACCGTAAAGTTCTGAGGGTCAGCGATGCCTGAGGCCAGCGAAACGATCAATCCTGCCAACGGAAGCCAAAGGCTGACGAGCGAGCCGTCGGTCGAAGTCTACGCCGTGTATGGCGCGGAGCCGGAAATCCAGGCATACGCCATGGCCAAGTATTCGCGCTCGGCGCTTTCCATGAAGCAATCGCTCCGGGAAATCAGCCAGCAGAAAGCAGAAAAGTTCCTTAATACTTTTTACTTCCAGTACGGACACCGCTCGATCGCGGACTTGGCGCACATCGCGCTGGCCATCGAAAAGCTGTCTATTCTAGCGGCAATTGCCGTAGCCGACGAGCAGCGCTGGGATGGGCAGGAGCGATCAACGCGTTATCAGGATTTCAATAAGAGCGGCTATTTCATCCCCGATTTTGGCGATGACCAACTGGCACGAACTCTATACGAGCAGACCATAGATGATCTGTTCGCCCAGTACGAATCGCTTTCCGACCGGATGGCGCTGTATCTGGCCAGCATCACTCCCAAGCCGGATGACATGAAACAGGAGGCGTACGAGCGAACGCTGCGTGCGAGGGCATTCGATATTTCGCGTTATCTGTTGCCGCTCGCGACCAATACTTCGCTGGGAGAAATTGTCAACGCGCGGACACTCGAAGGCCAGGTCTCACGTCTGCTTTCGCATACTCATCGGGAGGTGCGCCATTTGGGAGAACTGTTGAAAAACGCGGCCACTTCGCCGGCGTATAACGTGAATCAGGGTGCTATGCAGGAACTGGTGAATCAGATCCGCGACGTTTCTCCGGAGCTGGGCGCTCGCGCAGAAGCAGAATTACTGCGTGAGGTCCGAGTTGCCCCCACGCTGGTGAAGTATGCCGATCCCAATCGATACGAGATCGAAACGCGGCGGGAACTCGAGCAGATCGCAAAAGAGTTGATGGGAAGTCTGCCGGTGGCTCAAGCTCCGTTGGTTGATCTGCTGGAAGACGAACCGCTGGAAGTGGAACTGGCGGCGACGCTGGTCTATGAGCACAGCCATTATCCGTACCGGCAGATTCGCATGGCGGTAGAGGCTGCCGGAGAACGCATTCGGCGGGAGATCATCGATGTGGGCCTGCGGCATCGCGGGAAACATGACGAGATGCTGCGGGCATTTTCCTCGGGACAGCAGTTCCGCTTTGACATCTTGATGGACGTGGGCGGTTTTCGCGATATGCATCGTCACCGGCGCTGTGTGCAGATTGGCCAGGTGTTCACGACTCGCCACGGCTACGACACGCCGCCAGAACTGGAAATGGCCGGTGCGCGCGAAGCCTACGACGAAGCTATGCAGCGCACGGCGGAAGCAGTGGAGCAGTTGTCGAGACAGCCCGGCGGCGAGGCGCGCGAGAATGCGCAGTATGCAATTCCGTTGGGCTTTCGCAAACGAACGTTATTCAAGATGGATTTCGCCGAGGTGGTTTACATCTCGGAGTTGAGAACCACGCCGGCTGGACACGCCTCTTACCGCAACGTGGCTTATGCGATGTATGAAGCGGTAACGAAAAAGCATCCGGCGCTGACCAAGTATTTTCGCGTGACGGATGTAAGGGAGCCAGTCGATTTGCTAAAGCGGTGACCGTCTGGTGTCGGTAAATTAATGGTATGAGGGCTAGAAAGACAAAGCCACAATACGATGGTCGTCGGGCCAAGGCACTACGCCGGAAAGAGTTGCTGTCGCTTGCTGGCTCGCTTTCGGCCGAGGACGTGAGAACCTTGCGTGCGGCTACCAAAGCTTTGCGGAAGAGTTGGCGTTGATTTTCTCTGTGACTCTGTGTCTCAGTGGTTACAGCCTGCCTACGTGTACATTACCTTCCTGTCCCCCTTTACGATCCTGCCCACGGTATAGGCCTTTTCGCCGATCTTATCCAGTACACTCTGCGCTTTCTTGAACTTCGCCGACGGCACCACCAGCAACATGCCCAGCCCCATGTTGAAAGTGCGCAGCATTTCGTCCGGTGGAACATTGCCCAGCTTTTGCAGATGCTCGAAAATGGGCAGAATCGGCCAAGTACCCATCTCAATCACTGCGGCAACGCCACGCGGCAGCACGCGAGGCAGATTTTCCGTGATGCCCCCGCCGGTGATGTGGGCCAGCGCCGAGACGCAATCGGCATTCACCAATTTCTTGATGATCGGCCAGTAACTCCGATGGGTATGCATGAGTTCGTTGCCGACCTTCCCCTTGAGCTCGTTGACGTAAGAGTCGGGCGTATAGTGGGCGATCTCAAACAGCAGCTTGCGGGCGAGTGAATAGCCATTCGTATGCAGGCCGTTCGAAGCCAGACCGAGAATGATGTCGCCCGGTTGCACGGCTTTGCCGGTGATGATGCGCTCGCGCTCCACCACTCCGACGATGAAACCGGCCAGATCGTATTCACCAGCGGGATAGAAGCCGGGCATTTCGGCAGTTTCTCCGCCGATCAGGGCACAGCCGTTGTGCTTGCAGGCTTCGGCCAGCCCCTCGATTACTTTTTCCGCTATTTCGGGTTCGAGTTTGCCGGTGGCGAGGTAATCCATGAAGAAGAGCGGCGCGGCGCCCTGCACCGCAATGTCATTCACGCAATGGTTCACCAGATCGGCGCCAATGGTACGGTGGATGTTCATTTCGAACGCCACCTTCAATTTGGTGCCCACACCGTCTACGCTCGACACCAGAACCGGATCCACATATTTCTGCCGGTCGATAGAGAACAGCCCGCCAAACCCGCCGATTTCGCTCAACACGCCGCGGGTGAAGGTTTTGTGAGCGAGATACTTGATGCGCTTCTTGGTGCGATTGGCGCGGTCGATGTCCACGCCCGCATCGGCATAGGTTACGGTGGCGTTATTCGAGGGAGTTTGGGCCACTTAATCCGTCTCTGGTCCGTTTTTTGGGGCTGTCAGGAAATCGTCGGGTCTTTTTTCGGAAGAAGCGCTCACGTGTGAACGGCACAATTCTAGCACGTTTACGCACAAGTTCGTGCCCACTTGCGGGCACGGAAAATCAGCCGCGCGGGCCCCTCTCGGCTTACCGGGTCATGTAAACGGAAAAGTAATACATCAGGATGCCGAATAGCGCCAGGCCGGAGATGCCATACGCCGTCAGTACCCAAACTCCACGACCTTCGTGATGCCGCGTTTGGGAATCAGGCCCTGGGGTAGCGGCCGGGGAATTACCTGTAGCTGGATGTTCCATTCAAGCCTCCAGAATGTTCACCTTGGGTGTCGGCTTCTCGTCCACACCAAGTGAACGCCGGAAATACTACTACAAAATGTAGGAAGAAATACGCAAGAATCTCTTAAAAACACCTATTGTCCCAACCCCAGGCGGCTGAGCAAAGCCCGGAACCGCGGGCCGCAAAGGGGGCTTCTATCTGCACCCAGAACTGTTTGGTGCACCGCCGGAGAAGAGCGTCATTTGGGCGCGCCACCCAGAGGCCATGAGGAAAATGAACGCACCCCGTCCCAGGATTGCTGTTGCCCCAAGGTTGGCTGGGATGATGCCGTAGAGTTATATGGGCATCATTTTCGAGCTACGGCGAGTTGGTGCGCCGGAGTCAATCGCATGTTTTCTCCCTGGGTTCCTTTTCGCGGAGTGGCCCGTTTCAGCCTTGCAAAATGGGATCAGACAGCGCACTCTCGTGGGTAAAGCGTGCGGGGGCCATCATGAATTGGAAAAGCAAGCTGATACTCGGGATCATGACCGCAGTAGCCATGTACTTGCTCACTTTTTTCCTCCCCAGGGGTGGTCCTTTGCGAGACACGGCGCTGGTGCAATTCCCCTTGACCGTGGGGGTGTGGGCCATTTTCGTGTTGCTCTTCGTGAAATTGAAGTAAGAGAACGCTCGCCCACGAGCCCGGCGCAACTCCGAGGGGCTCCCACCGCTGGAGACTCGCCTCTGAGATAAAAACATTTAAGTCGTTGACGGGGATACGAACATCAGACTTGTGCTGACGATGAAAATCCCGTCCACAGTTTTGCTGGCCTTTCTGCTGTTAACGCCGGTTTTCGCGCAAGAACTGAAACCTACACCTGCTCTCCCGCCGGACAGCAGACTCAAGGCTGACGTTCTGCTGATCGTGGCCCACCCGGACGATGAGACTGGAGTGTCCGCATATCTCGCCGAGTTGCTCGATCAGCACAAGCGGGTCGAGGTCATATACCTCACTCACGGAGAAGCCGGACACAATAACATGGGCCCGGAACGCGGCCCTTCGCTTGGAGCGGTCCGCGAAACTGAAGTGCGCCACGCACTGTCCTCACTGGGGATCGAAAATGTGTGGTTTCTCGACGGCCGCGATACTCCCAGCCAGAACGTTCTGCAATCGCTTGCAAATTGGAATCACGGGCGGGTGCTGGAGGAAGTGGTGCGCATGGTCAGGCTTACCCGGCCAGAGGTCATCATTACCTGGCTGCCCGGGTTTTTCATTGGCGAGAACCATGGCGACCATCAGGCATCCGGAGTTTTGTCTACGGAAGCTTTTGACATGGCGGGAGACCCGGCAATTTTTCCCGCACAGCTTGCCGCTGCCGACAAAAATAAACGAAACCTTGCTGGAGGGCCTGCGGCCCTGGCAACCGAAAAAGATTTATTACTTCTCCGATGCCGAGCAGCCGTTCAAAGACAGCGGTCCGAGTTATACCACGACCGGCATTTCTCCCAGCCACAACTTACCGTACTGGCGTCTGGCGATGGAGGCGTTCTCTTTTCATCTGACGCAATATCGCAACTACATCGAGGGCCTCGCAAAGAACACGCCAGCAGAACAAAAGAGCGAGTGGGGCGATCCAGTGGAACTAATTTTCGGTAAGTCGTTGGTGGGAGGAAGCCGGACCGGAGACGTCTTCGAAGGAGTTACCCCCGGGCCAATTCCATTTACCCGTGTCACACCCTCCGGGGAAGAGACGGCACACGCGCTCGAACTCGCGGGCCCGTGGGGATTTTATGATGTTTTCCGGCGCGAACATGGATTGACGCAACTTGCCAAAGGCGGCGATTCCGGAGATTGCCATCAACCACGGGCAGACTTTGCAAATTCCGTTAACGGTGCGCAATATCAGTACCGCGTCCTCAGACCATCACACTTACCGTAGCCGCGCCGCCGGGCTGGACGGTTCAGGAATACGCTTCCAGCCTCTCGTTGGTGTCCGGGAGAGTCGTCCCCGGTGCTGGTGCAAGTTATGACGCCTGCGGCCGACACGAACACAGGCCAGGTCAAATGCCGCGCTGAAAGCAATCATCAGGCGATTGGAGAGGTGGAAGTGCATGTGAAACTAAGGTCAGGAGGATTGCCGCAATAATACTGCGAGGCGGAAGTCACTAACTCGACGCGCTTGCGCCCATGGCTTTATAACCGCTTCCGGCTTCGGCGGATTCGTTCTTGCGGGCATACATGTGGCGATCAGCAGCTATCCAGGACTTCGTCGATGGTTTTGCCGTCAACCCACTCCGCCAGGCCGATACTCAAGCTCAACTCAAAGCGTTCCAGGTGCCCGGCTTTGTTCCAATCCGCCACGTAGGCCTGCGTTCTCTCCACAACGTTATGGGCCCCTGCCGGCGAAGTATCGGCCAGAATCAGGAGGAATTCATCTCCACCATAACGAACCACGGCGTCGGAACCCCGGACCGAACTCTTCAGCAATCCCGCGATCTCCGCCAGCACGAAATCTCCGGTTAGGTGGCCGAACTTGGTGTTGACTTCCTTGAATCGATCCACGTCAATCAGCATGAACGTAAGCGGCCTCGCCGAACGTTTAGCTTGGCTGATGAACCGTCCGGCCATGTCTTCGAGCGAACGGCGGTTATACACTTCGGTCAGCGGATCGGTGAACGACTGCAACCTGACCAACTCGTTTTGAATGGTGCTGGAGATCAAGCTCTGGCGCGCGCGACGAAGGTCGAGCCGCCGCGTAACCAAATACGTATTGAGAAGAGCCAGCAGAACGAACAGGCCAATTACCAATTGCCGCGAAACTGTAATTTCGAAATGCACCTCGTCCGTCTTTATGAAAGGCCGCGGGAATGATGACGGAGAGCAGTCCGGCTGCGGCGAGCAGGCCCGTTACCGACGCAATCATCCACAGCTCCCAATCCCGTTTTTCAATACTGGAAAGCTGTTGCGTCAGCGCGGGCAGAGAGCGGTCTAGTCCGTTCTCCGTGTGCCGGTGCATCATTTTCAAAGTGTAAGATCGAATCAGGAAACGCGCAGCAGTACCAAGGTAACTACATACGGCTTTCTCGGGAGCTTTATTGACTGGCGACGGCGTGGAACATGTCTGGAGGATCGAAGTAACATTTTTGCCACAGCCCATCATCGGACATCTTGCCGGCCTTCCATTGCTCTAGCGCAGGCCGGGTCGCAGCCACCATCCCACCGTCCGCGGAGTCAAAAATCACCACGATGCCGGCCGCGATCGAAGAGGTATGCGTTAAGTCAGCATATTCCCTGCCGAGCAACTCCTTGACGAACGCCAGTTTCGCCTGCGGACCGGTGTCAGCAGTGCTGTTGCCAGCTTTCTGGATGGAAACGATTCTCACCATCTTGCCACGGAGCGGATCCCAATCTCCCGGGAAAGACGCGGTCTGCTCATTTTCAATCTGAAAAGGCGCCTTGTTAGCAGCGGCCGGCGGCGCAGGCGGTGCCGCAGCAGGAGGCGGTTCCGAAGATGCGTCCACAGATTCTGAAGAGCCTGGCATTTCTACGTTCGAGAGCCGAATCCAGCCGCGCGAAAGTCCAGAGATGCGCACGTGCACCCAGCTTTCGTTGCTATCGAGAATCTCAAACTCATCCTCCGCGTCGGCCAGAAACAAAACTTTTGCTCCCTCGCTCGGGCTTACCAAGACTGGGGTTCGAGGATTCCGGATAGCGGCTAAATTGTCGGGGCGCGACTGATTGTGAAGGATTTCTTGCAGGTTCTTAGCCTCGATCGCCAACTCTTGATCGTGCCGGTCGGTCGCTCCGCTCATACCGGGCGGAGATGTCGCCAGCGGGGTGCTGGTCGCTGCGCCCGGAAACGCATTCGCCTTGAACGACGGAGCGGACGGGAGGTCCGCAGACGAAGCGGAGGAAGCAGCAGCTCCTTTGGCCCTGAAAGTTGTGGGCGCTTTCGCGGGTGAAGATCCGGCAGCGGTGGAGGTTGTCTTCGCGCCGAGCGCATCTGCCAATCGATCCAGTAGATCAGATTCCAGCCGGCCATTGGACGCAAGAACCTCGTAACCTGACTTCGCCGCGACCGGGGCGTTGTACCATGCCGTGATTTTGGCACTGACGCGGACCAGTGAACCGCCCTTCGGCACCGAGGTCACTTCAACGCCACACTGGTAATAGGCCCGCTGAAAACGATCCAACGGCTGCTCGCCCGGAATCGCGAACCCATCGAGCACCGGCAGGCGGCCACTAGTCGAAGGTTGCAATTGGCGAATTGCCGCCTCCACGACCGGCTTCGACTGGGGGAAGATGCGTTCAGCGGGAGATCCCTGAGCTTGTCCCACCGTTGTCGCCAGCGACCACACCGCGGCCAGTGCCGCAAACCAAGAAACCGATCTCATGGCACTGGCTCCAACTGGGTGTGGTTGATCCAACCGTGTTCGCCATCTTCGGTCTCCACGCCGAACCAGTAGGGAGTCACGATGAGAATCACAACCTCAGACCCGGGATCGAGCGTCTTTAAATTCGTGGCCGAGTGGAAGGGAGCGGACTTCAATTGCGCCCCTGGCGCCTTAACGATGCGTTCCACTTGCCGGCGCAGGTTTGCAACCCGCTGTTCCGGGTCTCCAAAGAACTGGCCGCTGCCGCCTCCGCTTGCGCGTTCTTCCGCTCCAAAGCTTGCCGGGCCAGTTCTTCCTGACGGTGCCGGGCGCTTTCCACAGCCTGCCTTTTCTCCGATTCGAGAGCGTCGACATGGTCCTGAATATCTTGGTACTCGGCATTTTCAACGCTTCCGTCTGAGGGGTGGACGACACGACGAAAATCTTCAACGAACAGCGCGTCAATTCGCAAGATGGATTTCTGAACGCCATTGTTCTCGAGGATGTAGCGCACCGCCAGGGTGCCCTGGTCATTGCTTTCCTTGAAATTTACAGGGGCCAGTACTTGCTCTCTCACTTTGTAGAATACTTTGCCGGGGCCCTTATATTCGGCAAAGAAGGGAGAGGAAGTCGCCGGAAATGCCTTATCTACGAACTTGTCCTTGTTGTACTCCTTGCTGCCCTCGATCATTCCGTCATTGACCACGGCCTGCACGGCTTGCTCCACCACGTCTACCGGTGAGCTTATTTCCATGGAAAGTCCCGCGCCATATAGCGCCTTTTTCTTGCGCTCCCGGCCCGGCATGGGTGTGGTTACCACCAGCAACATGCTAACGAGGGCGAGCGTGAGCGCCAAGCACCGTCTCTGTAGTTGCTTGCGATTTGAGCAGTGGAGCGCGCTGATTTTCCGGTGCGGGTTATCCATTTTGCTCGAGTCCGGCCCAGGGCAAATTCAAACCTGACGAATACCTACCTCTCATTCCTAAGCTCTTACTCTGCCCGCGGTCTGCGTGTCAACTGAGGAAGAGGTCAGGTACTGGTGCCGTCTCGCGTTCACAGCCTATCGCACATTACTACATGGACTCGTGCTGTTGGAGCTTTTAAACCTTGTAAGCCCGGCGATCGGCTTAACTGCGACCAAAATATCGAGTTCTGAATATTTCGGATTCCACTCTCCACACACGTCGGTATCAAGGTGTGCGCGGATGTTATTCGCTAATGCCCGGATAAAGTCCTCGTCTCCGCTAGGGCCGGTGATATTGAGGCCCGTATCTACCAACCCGACTGGTTCTATCCGCCCAACGACAGGGTCTACCTCTATACCTGCTTTCGTTATGACATCCATCACTTCGAGAGAAAAGGCAATACCTTCAGCGTCACCCCCGTATGACTCGACCTTTATTTTTCGCCCAGAGAAGTGCTCGGCGAATTTGGATAGTTCTTTCCCGATATTCTTTCGTGCGGCGTCATCTAAAGTTCGGGGTTGGATTTGTTGTTCTAGCTTAAGATTTTCAGCCTTCAGTTCTTCTGTCTTGCGGTTCAGCAGTCCAACAAGCTGGCCGGATGCAATTTGCAGATCGGCATTCTTGCTTCGCAGTTGGGCGCTTACGCCCCGTATAGACCCATTAATGTGGGAAATCTCAACCCCAATCACGAGTTCGCCAGCAACGCCTATTGCTATGAGCAAAACACTGGCAACCTCTACTCGTAACTTGGCTGTTGAGGGCCTAGATGGGGATTGGTGTGTTCCGACAAAATCCCAAATGGCCCATTCTTCCATCTCATCGCGCCACTCATGTCGAATGACCCACGATTCCATTACAACGCCGAGCACGACCAAACTGGAGAAGACCCATATCCACGGCTCCCAACGCCCCGATGATGTTTCTAAAATCTTAATATTACTTTCAAGAGCAGATATGGCTCTTTCCAGCGCAGAGATAGAACTTTCTAAGGCGGAAGGATCAGTCGGCAAGTTAGAGACAGCTTGGACTAAAGCAGCAGAGATCACAATCGCATTGCTTCTTGTTTTGATAGGCTATGCAGCATGGTTTTTAATCGTAACAGAAAGGGATGAAATACGCTATAAAAAGTTCATAAAGAGACAACATAAAGCTTGACATTTGCCGTTATATTGCCTATTATTAGGCAAGGTTAAACGGCGATGAATCAGCTAAACACCACGAAGCGGACTCAGATTATAGCGGCTCTTGTTGAGGGCAATTCGATTAACGCGACGTGCAGAATGCTCGGAGTGGGTAAACATACCGTGCTGAGACTCTTAGAGGATGCTGGATGCGCCTGTGCTGCGTATCACGATGCGATAGTGCGCGGCTTGAACGTAAATCGCGTCCAGTGCGACGAAATCTGGGCCTTTGTGCTCGGTAAGGATAAAAACCTCACGCTAGAGCAAGTCAATGCCGGATTCGGCAGTGTTTGGACGTGGACGGCAATCGATGCCGATTCAAAGCTGATCGTCTCTTACATGCTCGGGGATCGAGGAGCGAGAACGGCATAGGCTTTCATGCGGGATGTTGCGTCCCGTATCTCTAACCGGATTCAGTTAACGACAGACGGGCATCGCGTATACGCAGAAGCAGTCGAGGATGCCTTCGGCTCTGAGATTGACTACGCGATGCTGGTCAAATTGTACGGTGCATCGAATGACAATCCAGAGTCGCGCTATAGCCCGGCAACCTGCATCGGCTGTCGGACTGGCGTGCTGAGTGGCAATCCCGAATCCGAAGTACATCTCAACTAGCTACGTAGAGCGGCAGAACCTTTCCATGCGGATGGGTATGCGGCGCTTTACGCGGCTCACTAACGGACACAGCAAAAAGATTGAGAATCACGGGCATCAGGTTGCGCTGTACTTTTTTCACTACAACTTCTGCCGGATTCACTCGTCTTTGCGCGTAACTCCCGCGATGCAGGCTGGTTTGACCGATCACGTTTGGACGTTGGAAGAATTGTGCGCCTTGTTGCCTCAGCGGAAACCAAACGCGAAGGCTGACAAGGAACTCGTACTCAAGGCGCTAGCACACGCCAACTGAGAGGATTTATGGCGAAAGCAAATCATGTTGAGATTCCATACCTTGACACAAGCGTGCAGCATGTGGGGATCAGCCGCCTACGGGCGCTGAACGTGACGCAGCTTCGGGAGCTAGACAAGACGCTGGTAATCCAGGATAACGACAAACCGCTAGCTGTGCTCTTGAAGTACGAGCACTTTCTAGCGATGCAGGAGAAGATTTTGAAGGCTGAAGCACAATGAAACCGCTATTTGCCGTTGGTCGCTTCGCGGACGATTCGCAGCGCATTTTGGCTGCTGTCCAGAGGCTTGCAATCGTGGGCATCGAACGCAGCCGTGATCTCGGCATCCGAGCCGTGAAATTGCGAACTGCAACGTTCACAAACGGCAAGAGTGGGATTCTGCTTCACGATTCGGAGCTTGCGCTTGGGCATGAGTACAGTCTAGCGCCGAATGCCTGTGTAAATGAAACGGCACCAGTACCAGAGGTCAAGGCCCAGACCGCGCCGCCCCCGGCGCTTGACAACATTCATAAAATGGGAACTGATCGGTGCTTGACTCCACAGCGCGAGAGCGATATATCCCTTGCAACTTCATGATCCCGGGGCTGGTGGAATGAACACGAAGAACGCTAGACACGGAAAGTCTTCAGTTGCCCGTACCAAAGTCGGTTCCAATTCGCATCACGTGCGACCCAAGAGAAGACGGAATCGGGCCGCCACGCAACAAGCCCTCATCCAGGCTGCCCTCCGGCTGTTTGCCAGCAAGGGGTACGAGTCGACGACGACGCGTGAAATCGCCGCGTCCGCGGGATGCGCGGAGGGACTGATTCACCGCTATTTTCATGGCAAGGCCGGCCTGCTGCCGGCTTTGGTCGAGTACCAGATCGCTCAGGAGTTAGTGGAAATACGCCATCGCCCACGCTCCGCAGACGGGTTGGAGGAGGAATTCATTCAGTTCGTCGCCTGGGAAATAGAGTACTTGTGGAAACAGCGGGATTTTCTTCGGGTGTTTATTTCACGTGCGCTGGTGGATCCATCGGTCACCCGCGTAATGAACCGCGCCTTCTTGTCGTCCCGAACCAGGGCGGTCATGAACCTGCTGAAGCGACACCGGCAGTGTGCCAGTCTTCCGCGCGGGGATCTGGATGCGTTGGCCCAGTCGGTGGGTATGTTCGGGCTGGTGTTTGGTTTCATGCGCCCAATTGTATTGGGGCAGGACCGTGCGCGCGCGCGGAAGATGGCGGCCACGTTGGCGCCCATTCTGGTTCGCGGATTGCACTACAACCAGGTGGATTAAGTTTTCCGATCCGGTTCTAGGCAACGCATTTTTGTTGACAGGCATCTGTCAGGCGGTATAGTAAGTGCGTCAGCACGCACTTGCGAAGTCTATCCGAATGGTCGGCTCTTAGGATTCTTTTTGCGGAATTTTTGGCCGTGGATCTTCGTGGATTGGCTTCTTATTGTTGAGGTTTGTGGCTAAAGGTTGATCGATTTTTCAGATTCTCACGATCCGCTTAGTTGATTTTTCTTGACACGCATCTTTTGGGCGTGATAGTAAGTGCGTCCACGCGCACTTTTTGCGGATGCTGAGCGCAGGGTTTGGCTTTGGCATCCTGTCCCTGGGTCACATTGCTGGAACTGCTTGGGTGGTTGTGAAGGCTGGAGAAATTACAGCCTGCAATCGGTTCAGTTTGGCTTTGGTTCATCT
>CAWJTC010000011.1:0-41497 GCA_963845725.1 uncultured Acidobacteriota bacterium | reverse complement strand
CGAAAAAACAACCGAATGCGCAACCGCGACGAACCCCGCGATCAGGCCCCACGAAAACCAACTCTTTGCCGGACGTCCTGTTAAATTACCCTGCATTCCTTCTCTCCCTCACCTATCTCGACAAACCTGAGCACAGCGGTTCTCTCTCCGCCGTTTCGCCGGAGAGCGGATACCCCAGCCTTTGCAAAACTTCGCCGGCATATTGCGCGACGAACTGCACTTGCTGAGGCGTTAACTTCGCGCGCCACCCCTGAACCTCGCCCTTGCGCACGAACTGTCCTTTTACCGAGGCTCGCTGCGGGGCGATTTTTTCCTTTTCTTTCATTTTTGCCAGCGAGTTATGCTCAATAGCGCTTTGAATCCGTGCCGCATCGCTGTTGACACCGAGGAACTGTGCAATCCGCGTGAAGCCCTGGACTGGGTTCTTGCGCAGCTCCGTAGTGAACCTTCAAGAAATTAGGAGTGCCGGCAATGGGGGAATCCAGCCACGAGGCAGCGTGTTTCTGCCAGGGTCCGAAGGGGTTCACTTTCTTGCGCAAGAACTCGGAGATGAAGGCATCCAGGTCTCCATCGAAGAACTCCAGAGCGGTGGTGTAGGCAAATTCCGAAAGGATCACATCCCGCACGTCTCGCACCAGATAGATTCCCTTGTGATATTGCTTGCGGTATTGCTCGTGAGTCGCCAGCAAGCGGCCGCCTCCGGGGAGGACGCAAGCCCCGGTTGCGTGATTGCCCACTCCATGCAGGATGCCATTGACTTCATCAAATCCACCCTCGTGGCCGGTGATGATTTCCAGGAGCACAAAACGCGACCACGTGGTTCCCGACCGCGGGTAGGATCCGAGAAAAATATCGGCCGGGCGGAATCCGTGATGGCGCAGCCAGATCAGCGGTGCTCGCAGCGAGGTCCTCGACAGTTTCCGGCGCAGTTTGCGGTAAGCGTTGGTCGGCTTGATCCGCTGCTTGGAATAGAGACCGCGTTTGGGTAATTCAAAGTCGTGAAATTTCTTAGTCATTCTCCGCCCTCTTAAGATTCGTTGGCCGCCTCGTACAGGGGAAATCCCTCTCACGGCGATTTGGGCTTACTCAGATACTTCCTCGACGACCGCCGGTTTCTGGGTAAATCGCCAGCCTGCGAAGCGCTCGATTCCCAACGAATCCCCGGCCATCTTGCGACGCAGTATCCACACCAGAAACATCCAGGAAAGCAAGTCTGACAGGTTGATATCCCAAATCGCTCCAGAGAGACCGTAAAACCAAGTGGCCGGAATTCCGATGACTAGAGAAAGAACGGTCGCCAGGGCAGAAAGCCACAAACACGGACGAGGGGACTCCATAGCACGCAAAGCAATCGCCGAGCCAAAGCTACCACACCATGCGATCGAACCAAGGGCCACAACGGGTAAGAGATGGTGACTTCCGTATAGCGTCCGGAAGAAGCGCGCGAAATGCCGGCGCCTTGAGCGAAAGAATCACTGCCCAATATACGATAGCGATGCTCACGGCGACTAAGGTCATTCTCCGGCTCAATGCGCCGGCGCTGGTTCGCCCCTCCCGTCCGAGCACCGAAGCCGCATACGGCAACAACAGCAGACCGAGCGCGAGCTTCACCTGCTCAACCGGCAAAGTAAAATTCATCAGCGCCTTCAGTTGTCCGGACTTCGCCATGGTACCAAACGAGCCTAAGAGCGGATAATAAATGTTGGCCGGAATCCAACTAGCTACGCAGGTCAGGAGCGCCCACCGTCCATAGCGCCAATGCCGTCGCCACACGTGGCTGACTGTGTGATCGAAAGAGTCATGGCGGAGGTCCCTTCGCAAACGTATCAAGAGATAAGATCCCGTGGCCAGCGCTGCGATGCCGATTAATACGAAAGCGCTGAACGGCGAGAGCAATCCTCGCCGATATACCACAAACAGCAAGCTCAGGGTGATCGTGAAGTAGACCAGTGCCCCGACCGCAGCTTTGGCCGGCGACAACTCCAGATAGAAGCTGCGACGAGCCAACCAAAACAGCAACACAAAGGGAGACGCGATGGTGACTCCAGCCAGCGCTTGACCTAATCCACCAGCTGGCGCTATTTTCCAAGCGATGACGAGCTCACACCAAACGCCGCTGTAATCGCCAGTGACATGGCGACATGGATCCAGATCAAAGAACGCAAATATCCGCGCAAGCTGTTGCGGTAGGATGATCCCCCGAAGACCGCCATCGGCTCTAAAACCAGGGAGCCATAAATCAGCGACAGCAAAACAAAGAATCCGAAAGCGACTGCATACGCCCCATACTGCTCAGGAACCAGCCACCGCGCGAGTAGGATACTCACTATAAAATTGGACCCGGAAATTAGCCCCTGATCAAGGACTGCGCAACCTCCCTTGTGAACCCAGGCACCCAATCGGGACATTACCGCCTCGTGACTAATGCCAAGCAACTGCGACGGAAATATCCGTTCCAGCATGACTACAAGCGGTCGGCGCCCTTGAGTAACCGGTGTTTCGAGTTCTTTAATGTCCGGCAAGGTTGGTCTCTGCGATTAACTCTACTGTAAAGCTTTCCCAGGCCAAGTTAAGACACGCGTAAGCTGTCTCCGCGTCGTTCGTATCCAGACTTTGCGACACTGATCCAGTCCTTTAAACGATCGGATAACTGGCGGACTTGTGGCTCGAGCAAGATATCGTAGTGATCGCTCGCAATCTCGTGAACTACAAGGCTACCCGCCAGGCCTTTCCATCGGGCATGAGGATCGAACGAGCTTTCCAGTGGTTTTTCCGTGGCGCGAACCAGAGTCACTTTGCCGGGATACGGTTGCAACACGTATTTCGAAGCCGCCGCACGATTCGCATTATGAACATCCCAGAGCGTTTTGGGGACGAGCAAGCCGCGCCAGGTTCGCCGGAGCTTTTTCTCCAAGGCACGCGGCACATCGTGCAGCCAATGCTTCCGCGATGGCTTGAACAACACTTTCAGCAAAGAAACGGTTCCCTCTTTCACGTCGCCGGGATAGGTATCGAATAACACCATCAGTCCGACTTCTTCGCCAGCGTCGCGAAGTTGTTGCGCGACCTCGTAGGCAACCAGACCGCCAAAGGAAAATCCGCCGAGAAAGTAGGGGCCATGCGGCTGCACGCTACGCATCTCTGCGATGTAGTGCGAAGCCATCGCCTCAATGCTGGTGAGACACGGGCTTTTGCCGTCCAGGCCTTGCGACTGCAAACCATAGAAAGGATAGTCTGGGGCCATGTGCCGCCCCAGCCGATTAAAGCCAACGACATTGCCGCCGACCCCGTGAATGCAGAAAAACGCCGGCTGCATGCCCGAGGGCTGGATGGGCACGAGCGACGACCAGTGCTGCGACCACTGGTCCTCACGCAGGACCGTCGCCAGTTGCTCAATGGTGGGAGCATGAAACAGCATGGCCAACGGCAAAGTCTTACCCAAGGCTCGCCCCGCGCGGTGCATCAGCCTCGCCGCCAATAAAGAATGACCGCCCAACTCAAAAAAATTATCGCGGATACCGATTGGCCGTTTGCCCAGAACCTCTTCCCAGATGCCGACTAACTGGGCCTGCAATGGATCCGTCGCAATCGCGAAGGTGACTCTCGATGTCTCAAACTGTGGTGCCGGCAGTGCCAGCCGGTTAAGTTTTCCGTTCGGGGTCAGCGGCATGACCGGCAAACTTACAAAGGCCGAGGGCACCATGTAGTCTGGCAATTGCTCCTGAAGGTAACGCCGCAGTTCAGTCACGACCAGTTCGGATCCCTGAGTGGCCGTGTAATACGCCACCAGTTGCTTTCCACCGTCCGCGTTTTCTTTCGCCACAACCGCGGCATCGCGGATACCCGGGTATTGGCCCAGCAGGGTTTCGATTTCGCCAGGCTCGACACGAAAACCCCGAATCTTGATCTGATCGTCAACCCGGCCCAGAAATTCGATGTCGCCGGAAGGCAAATAGCGGGCGCGATCGCCCGTCTTGTACAAGCGCGCCCCAGGCTCCGATGAGAACGGATCTGGAATGAACTTTTCCGCAGTCAACTCGGGGCGGTTGAGATAACCACGTGCTACTCCCACTCCCCCTACGTGCAACTCCCCAGCCACACCGATGGGGACTGGATTGAGTTCGGGATTGAGCAGATAGACTTGAACGTTCGCTAGAGGGCGCCCAATGGGAATGTTTTCCGGGATGGGCTCATCCACCTCAAATTTTGGCTCGAAAGCAGTGGCGCAAATGCTGGTCTCGGTTGGTCCGTAGGTGTTGATCCAACGTACACCCTTCGCCGCGGAATTTACCCATTGTTCATAGGCCCGCGAAGACGGCTTCTCCCCTCCGACGATCACCAGTCGTAAGCCATCAGGAACCACCTTGTCGAGTTGAGCAAACTCGTCGACCCATTCATGCCAATAAGCCGTTGGCAAATCGAGGACCGTAATGGCACGCTGCTCTGTCCACTTCAAGAACTCGGGAACCGCGAGCGGCATATCCGCGGTCTTAAGAACCAGCGTGGCTCCTCCGAGCCAGGCAATGAACATTTCCTCGATCGCGATATCGAAGCTGATCGAGCAGAATTGCAACACCCGATCCTGTCGGGTGATGGCGTACAGGCGGACTGCGTTCGTGTTGTAGTTCACTAGTCCCGCGTGTGTGAGCAGGACGCCGCGAGGTTTTCCCGTCGAACCCGACGTGTAGATTACGTAAGCGATGTCTTCAGGACTGACATCGATTTCTGGATTTGCCGCCGGCTGGCTGGCGATGGCGTTCGCTGCATCAGCCAGCAAAATCGCCTCGCACCCTTCTGGAATGGCCGCTGGGAGTTTGCCCGCTGAAGTAATCACGAGGCGGGCCTGGACGTCAGCCAGCATGTACTCCAGGCGGTCTTTGGGGTAGTTGGGGTCCAGCGGCACGCAGGCCGCGCCCGCTTTCAAAACCGCCAGCAGCGCGATCGCCAGGTCAGGAGCAGAATCGAGACAAATGCCAACTCGCTCCTCCCGGCCCGCTCCACGACTGCGCAGGTAATGAGCTAGCCGGTTGGCCTTCTCATTGAATTCACGATACGTGATCCCCCGGCCAGATCCGGCCACTACCGCGACCTGTTCCGGCTGATTCGCTGCGTGCGTTTCGATCAACTGATGCAGGCATTGCCCGCTCGGATAGTCACACGCCGTCCGGTTCCATTCCAACAGAACTTGCTGCCGTTCGGTTTCCGTCATCGTGGAAAATGGCCGCAGCGTCTCTTCCGCCTTCGTGCCTTCCGCCAAATTCGTCTCCCGCAGGAGCATCAGGCCGCGCCGATTCCTTTAAAAACAGCCGGAATGGTCTTGGCCAGAATCTGCACGTCAAGCCAGAGCGACCAATTGCGCACATATTGCAGATCGAGTTCCATCCACTTGTGAAATGGCAACGAACTACGGCCGCTCACCTGCCATAAGCAGGTGATGCCAGGCCTCACGCTAAAGCGGCAACGTTGCCAATCCTCGCCCGCTTCGGTGAGGAGTTCATAATCGCGCATCTGTAACGGACGCGGACCTACCAGACTCATATCACCGTTCAGAACGTTGAACAGCTGCGGCAGTTCGTCGATGCTGGTTTTGCGCAGGAACTTGCCCACCGGCGTGAGCCGTGGATCGTTCTTAATTTTGAACACGGGCCCAGAAACCTCATTTAAGTGTTCCACCTCTCGCAGTTTCGTCTCCGCGCCCGCAACCATGGTCCGGAACTTGTAGATGTGAAAAACCCGCTTGTTCAGGCCGATTCTTTTCTGCACGAAGAAGACCGGGCCGGCAGAGGTGAGTTTGATCAGAATCGCCGTCAGCAACAGGACCGGCGAAACCAGGATCAGGAGCAATAGTGACAGCACAAAGTCAATCGAACGCTTAATGGTATTCGGCCAACCCTCCACGATCCCAGTGTAATGCGTGATGACCGGGGAACCTTCGAATTCCTCCGTTCGCGAAGGCCCGTGCTTCAAATTGAACAAATCTGATAGCACTCGCACCACAATACCCTGCTGCTCGCACATAGCCACGATGTCGGAAGCAAGGTCATGAAACGAACGCATCGGCACGGTCAGTACGATTTCATCGACCACGCTGCGTCGAACAAAGGAGCGCAGATTGTCCAGATCGCACACCACCCGCCAGCCGTGATCTTGCAAGGCGCCGATGCCACTCCATTCGCAATCGGCAAACCCTAAAATACGATAGCCCAGTTCGGGTTTTGACCGGATCGTCTTGGCGAATTCAATGGCGCGCGGATTGGAGCCGACAATCAGCATGTTGCGTGAATCGCGGCCATGCATCCGCAAGCGCCGCAGCCAAGTCCGAACCGCCATCCGCGTACCGACCACGAGGATGGTGCTGCAAACCCAAAAAGTGAGTACGAAACTGGGTGTCACCCACTGAAAGTTGAGCAGAAAGGAGGCAAAGCCGAGGACCCCGGCAGACAGCGCCGTGGCCTTCATGGCGTCGAAGGCCTCACTCTTACGGGTCGTTAGCCGCTTCGACCCGTACAGTCCCAGCATCCCGAAGATAAGTTGCCAGGTTCCCAGCAGAACGGAGAAGATGACAAGATCAACCAGCTTGATCCGGTATTGGAAAAACTGGACGAGTGAAACCGAGCCAGAGGCTCCGATATGAGGCAGGGTGGCGATGATGAACGAGGTAATGAGAAGAACCAAGTCGCAGAGCTTGGTAACGCTGCTTAGCACTGGGCCTTTCATTGCGCCCACCCCGGAGTACCATCAAGAATCTGGTTTTGGGAATACATGCGTTTGCCGCCAAGAAAGAAGATAGTGGAAAAACTGAGCCGTCACCCCCGAACCAACCGGGAATGCGAACGAAGGAAGGTGTTGCGCGCTACGGATAGGCCGGGATTTTGGAGAACCGCAACCTCCTCACCCCAAGCCTTGCAGTGCTGGCACTACAGGCGGCTGTAGATCTTCTCGGGAATCGGAAAGGTCCGCTGATTCAGCACCGCTCCCAGCACTTTCACTTTCGAAGATTGCAGCCCTTGAATGGTTTCGCGAGTCGAGTCGCGACGAGAAGCATGCGCCTTCAGCACAATCACCACACCGTCAACCAAGTGTCCCAGGATAACGCCATGGTTTGAGCCGTTGAGGGGAGCCACATCGAACAGAACGTAGTCGAATTCAGTGCTTAGTTCCGCAACTCGCCTGCGCATCCGATCCGAAGTAAGGAGCCCGATGGCGCTCTCGCAAGCTCCACCGCAGCTTACCAGCCAGAGATTGGGGCGCAGTTGGGTTGCATATTCCCGGATCGGACCATCTCCCTGCAACGCATCCGCCAGTCCGTGGTGATTTTTCACCGCGAATTGCTCATGCAAAGTGGGACTCTGCAAATTGCAATCGACAATGCACACCGAACGGCCGACCTGGGAAGCCAGCATCTCACCTGCGTGGGCGCACATCCAGGTGCCACCATTTCCCGATTCCGTGGAAGTGAATACCACGCGACGAGGTCCCTCAGAACCGGCCAGCAGGAAAGTCCGGTGAACCAGCTTCGTAATCTCGTCGCGGGCGATCCCATCGATTTGAAGGGCCGGAATAAAGCTGGATGGATCCGCCGCCGGAACCGGCTTTGGCTCCACTTCTGGTTGCAGCGCAACCCCCTTACCCATCTGGTTCAAGAGTTCAAAGTTTCTGCTCATGGTACCCCAAATTCCCTTTCTTGGCCGATTCGGCCGAGGTCGTGCTTGCTGGCAAAAGGTGTCGGTTGGCTTGCGGCTCGAAACAACCGGAGCCCGTCCTACCAAGGTGAAATCGGCCCCGTTCTGGCTGATCCGTCTCCTAGAAGAGTAAGGTCAGGAATTCATCGATATTGATTCATCGGGGGAATGCGCTTTGCCATCGCCGTGCGATCCGTAGCCATTCCCATTCCCGTTCCCATGGCCGTTGCCATTGCCGTGAAACTCCGTTAAGCGGTATGGAACTGCCGCCAGGAGGGGGATTGTCAGACTGGTGGCCACCTCAGAAGGTGTACGGAATGACGGGTCAAGGTATTCCTGGGTAAACACCACCCCCAAGCTCAGCGTTGCCGCGACCAAGGTGCCAACCACCGCAATCAGCAGCGGAGAATTGTACGGCGAAGTGGGTACAACCGGGTGCTCGGCAATGGAGACGTTCACAATCCGGGTGTTGTCCAACGCCGCCACCATTCGCGCCTCCTCCTTCTTATGTAGGTAGAGCGCGTAGTTGTCTTCGTCGATCTTCATCGCGCGGAAAAGGTCAGTCTCGGTGAGGCCCTTATCCTGCAAATCCACGGCTTGTGCTTCGAACTGCTCGACCGTGGCCTGGGTCGCAATCAACTTCGCTTGCAAGCCGCTGCGTTCCGCCTCAGCTTTGGCCATCTCTTCATTGATCCACGCATAGGTCGGGTTGCGGTCAGTGGTCTCCTGCCGGATGGGTTTGTTGTCTTCAGCCTGAATCGAGGCCTGAGTTTCCGCAATCTCCTTGTCAACTTCCTGTACCAGCGGATAATCCGGCTGATACTTCATCAGATACTCGGTACGCTTCAATTGCAGGCTCATCAAAGTGTTCTTAAGCCCTTGCAGCACCTGGTAGTCATCTTCTTTCCAGGTAGAAGTGGTAAGACGCTGCGGCGTCGTCCCCTCCTGTTTTTGCAACGAACCGATGCGCTCGTCCACTGTGGCCAGGTCGGCCTTGGTTTGCTGCAATACCGCGCGGAAATCACTCAGCTTTTGCAGTACGATATCTCTTTCGACGTGCGGAGCGATTCCATCCTGCTGGGCTGCGAATTTCTTGATCTCATCCTCAGCGGTCGCCAGGTCTTTTTTGTAACGCTGGGCCTCCTGGTCAAAAAACTCCACCTGGCCGGGCGGCGTGAACACCGCTCTGTGCTCGGCAGCGTAGGCCTCGCCCAGGGCCTGTAGCACGCGTGCCGCCAGCTTCGGATCGGACGAGGTATAGGTGACGGTGATCACGTGGCTCTTATTCACTGGTTCTATCTTGAGCTCAGTCTCCAAGTGGGCAACCGCCTTATCGATCCTCTCTTCCGGTGTTGCCGGTCCGAAAATGTATTCGGAAAGCGATTTCTTCTTGTCCAGTCCGACGGCAATCACTATCCGCCGTGCGACGTCGCCGCTTTTCAGGATCTCGATCTCAGAGTTGATCTCTTCTTCTGTCACATCCGGCGCCTTCTCCGCGGGGACACTTTGCTCGGAACTGATGATGGGATCGACGCGTTCATGCGACACGATAAACTTAGTCGACGCACGATAAGGATTCGCCAGCACCGCGAACACCGTGCCCAGCATAATTCCGGCGAAGCAGATGACGAGCGTCCGTTTGTGCCGGAATATGATGGCCAGAAGATCCCGCACCGTGAAACTGTAAGATGGCGCCCCGCTGGGCAGCATCAATTCTTGATTGTTCATAGTCGAACCTCGATGTTCTTAGATTTCTCTAGTATGTCGCTCCGTACGCCGCCATGCCTACGTTGGAGGTGGGAATGAACGGTTTCACCTTGGACATGCGATTCTTGGGAACGAACAGCATGTCCCCGGGGTGCAGAAGTGGATCCTCTTTCAAGTCCCGGTCCCCTTCCATCTTCTTCACATTAATGATCTGAGCGGAGGTCCATTGATCGTTCACCCTGCGGTATAACACCACCTGCGAGTGCTTCGCGCTGTCCAGAAAACCTCCCGCCATGGCGATGCCTTCCGTCAAGGTCACAGGGCCGTGCAATTCGTAGCGCCCAGGATGGCCGAGTTGACCGTCGGCCACGAAAAACGGCTTCTGATATTCCCGCAGCGTAACCGAGATGATGGGATCATGCAGCGTTTTGCTGTAGGCATTGCGAATGGCCTCTCGCAACTGCGGAATAGTCAGCCCGGCTACGTTAATGTCGCCGACTCCGCGCAGCGTCACGAACCCGTCCGGCTGGACGCTCACCTGCTGTTGATTGAACTCCGGAGTCAAGTCGAAATTCACATCGAAAACATCGCCGGATACGAGCCGGTAACGGGCATTGCGCTCCTGGAACTGCGGCACGTTTTCAGCTTGCGAACTAACCGAGGCCGTGTTCACGGTGGCGTTGTTCTGGGTCCCGCTCTGCGCACTGCACACCGCCAGCAGCGCCAGAAGGAGCGTCCCAGCAACCAAAATTGAAAATCTGTGATTCTTCTTCATTGTTCCCCTCGAATGACTTAGAACATCGAACTTTTCGGATTTGCGTGGTGGAGGCACAGCCTGCCGTGCCTGGACTTCGACCAAAACCTTATCCCGCTTGCTCTTTGCTGGTGATGCTACCCCAATCCGCTCCCCGCGTAAAGACATTATCGCGGTTGCTCAGTCGCATTTGCGCCATGGGAACCGCATCATAAAGCGCCACTTGCGTTTCGCGCTGCGTGCCAACTGATGTAGCTCCGCCCTCTCAGTCACATTTCTGCGACGCCATAAATTTCCCTACGGCGCCCGCAATTACTCACCCGCCGGGCTGCCATCACGGGACTAAAACCAAGCGGCTCACCATCTTCGTGCCCTGCTCAGAGAGCACTCGCCCGGCCAAATGTGTCCTTCATTTGGGACGGGGACAAGAATCATACAATCAAATGAAAGAACGGCAAATAACTTCCATCTGCTGGAAGCCAACTTCCGACCACTTGATAATTTCCGAGCCAAGTATGCAAATCTCTACACATGCGCGCCGGGCAGTTTGCCCAACCGTTTACAGTGTGTTAGGGGGGGATTTACTCGTTTAATGAACCAACGCACCATGGGGAAAAGCACGTCCAGAACTGCAAAAGACCATAAAGGTAACGCCACATCGTCGCAAGGGGCTGAAGCTCTTAGGGACTAAAGTCTCTAGTGGGGCGGGACCGTCATTGACGATCTTAGCCCATCCTGGATGAGTTAATTAACGGTGAAGGGCAGCGTCTCAGTAGCCGTCGTCGTGCTCGTTTTGGCAGTCACTGTGACGGTGTACGATCCGGCTGTCGTGCCCGCCGTCCCGCCACCTGTACCGCCGCCTCCAGTGCTACCGCCTCCGCAAGCGACGAGGAACAGGCAGCCGGCAATGGCGCAGAAAATCAAGAAATAGCTAAGCAACTTCCGGCGACGCGACGCGCCCAAGCCCGCCGTACCCAAACACATGCCCGGCAGAAGCAGCCAGATTGCGTACATAGGTGCCGAACGGCGGACAATGCTCGGGGCCACAAGCGTCGCCGATGCCGCCATAGTGCTCACCGTCAAGGTTGATTTTGTGGTCCCTGGCTTCAGAGAACTTGGATTGAGGGCGCAGGTAGGGGGCACCGCGGTTGCGGGCGTTACCGTGCAAGCCAAGTCGACCGTGGCCGCAAGTCCGGCGCCCGCTGTAATGGTAATCGTAGCTGTGGCCGAGCCTCCGGCCGACACGCTTGAGTTGGAGAGCGTTCCGGTCTTGGCAAGACTGAAGTCCTGGCCAGTTCCAGATAAAGCAATGGTTTGTGGACTGCCGGATGCGTTGTCGGTCACCATGAGCGTGGCAGTGAGCACGCCTGCGGCCGACGGCGTCATAGTGATGTTGATAGTGCAGGATCCGGGACCGGGAACCGAGGCGCAATTGTTGCTCTCTGCGAAGTCAGCTTTGTTAGTGCCAGTGATGGCGATGGCGGTGGTAAGGTTCACGCCGTTGCCACCGTTGGACAATATGACCGGCACCGACGTACTTTTGGTGTTAATCGCCTGAGCGGAGAATGTCACAGTGCTTTTCGACAACTGCGCCGTGGGCGCGGTGGCCGCCAGTCCTGTCACCTTGCGCACACGCCACTCGAAAAAGTCGGCGATGTACATGGTTCCAGACGAATCTGCGCTTAGGCCGAAGGGCACCGCCAACTGTGCGTTGGTGGCTGGATTGCCGTCCCCGGAATAGCCTCGAGTTTGATTTCCTGCGACACCTTGAATGTTGCCGTTGGCCTTGGTTACCTCACGAACCTCATAATCAAAAGAATCTGCGATGAAGACATTTCCTCCCAGATCCACGAGTAGGTTCTGGGGCAGGTCGAGCACCGCCTGGAGCGCCGGGCCGCCGTCCAAACAGGCCGGCTGATTGGTGCAGGGCGCGCCAGTCCCGGCAAACGCATTGATGTCTTTGGTGGTCGCACTCACCACGCGTACCCTGTTGTCGCCTGTATCCGCGATATAGATGTCTCCGGAACCATCCAAGCCCACGCCTCCGGGGCCGTTCAGTTGCGCGCTGGTAGCGGGTCCGCCGTCGCCACAGGCATCAGTGCCTAGAGCGCATGCCACATTGGGATTGGCAGCTCCGGCTACAGTCGTAATCGTTCCGGCAGAGTTCACTTCGCGAATCGCGTTGTCCCCGGTGTCGGCAATGAAAATGTTGCCCGTGCTATCGACGAAGACGCCCTCTGGGGAGTTAAGTTCAGCGCTAGTAGCTGAGTGGGCGTCGCCACAGGGCGCAGCGGAGCATGCAACGCCGTTGCCCGCGACGGTGAAAATAACCCCTGGCTCAATCGTCACGCCTGCAATCTTTATTGCTACTGACTGATTGTTGACTACGCGAATGATGTTATCGCCGGAATCTGCGATGTACAGGTTGCCGGAATTGTCGAACGCAACGTCAAAGGGCGTAGTCACTGTAGCCTGGCCGGCAGGGTTTCCGTCGCCGCAGGGTGCTGCATTACAAGGGAGGCTGGTCCCGACAAACGTCGAAATGGTGCCAGCTGTATTCAACCTTCCGGATCGCATTGTTGAAAGTGTCTGCAATGTAGATATTTCCTGCGGCGTCAGACGCGACTCCGGCGGGCTGGCGCAGCGCTGCGTCGGTCGCTGCGCTGGTGAGCGTCACCGGAAACGGGGAGTATGAAGTATTAAGAAGAGCGCCCATCAAAGTCTGGATGTTTCCGCTACTAACCTCGCGAATCGCGTCGTCGTTCTGGTCGGCAATGAGCAAGTTCCCGGCCCCATCCACAAAAACTCCGGTAGGTGCCCATAGGTTCGCCATGTTCGCCGGACCACCATCGCCGCAGGGAAGAATACCCCTGGAGCAAGGCGTCCCAGGGACGCTACCGACGATGGTCGAGATGAGGTTGCCGGAGTCCACCTGGCGGATTACCTCGTTGCTTGTCGAGTTGCCGTGCGGAAGATTGTCGCCGTCGGCGATGTCGACGTTGCCAGCGTTATCGATGACGACGGCCGACGGATGATTCAGTTCGGCGAGAGTGGCACCTAAGCCATCGCCCATATATCCCTCAGTACCGTCGCCCGCCACAGTTACGATCACGGCGGGATTGATTGAGACACCCGCAACCGTCGTCATGCCCGTGCCGGCGTTCACGACCCGCACGCGGTTGTTGATGGTATCTGCAAGGGCAATAACGACGGTGCCGCTAACGGCTGATCCAGTCACGAAAAGTCCGTCGGGAAGGTTGAGTTCGCTGTCGTAGGTAGCATGCCTTCGCCGCTGAATCCCGCCGTCCCGGTACCAGCGATGGTCTGGATGTCTCCTGGTTGAACAGTGATGGAACCGTAGAAGCTGATCGCAGTTGCCTGCGTGTTCACAACCCTGACGACCGAGTTTTGGGTGTCGGCGATATAAATGTTCCCGTCCGTATCCAACCAAACTCCGCCGGGGCCATTCAGCGTTGCGCTCGTGGCGAGGCCACCATCGCCCGTATATCCCGCCGTGCCGTTGCCGTCTCCCGCGATGCTCTCGATCACGCCCGCGGGAATCGTCAAACCTCCCACCATCTGCGACGAATTCAGGGTGTTCACTACTCGAATCGCGTTGTTATTCGTATCTGCGATGTAGAGAATGCCCTTGGAATCGAGCGCGATTCCTTCCGGGGCATTGAGGGAAGCCGTGTTGGCCAGATTCCCATCACCTAGATTTCCCTGGTTGTATTTGTTTACGATGTTGCCCGCAACCACGGTCAAGTTGCCGCTTCCATCCACTTCGAATACGCGATTCGAGAGGTTGTCGGAGATGTAAGTGTTCCCATTCGAATCCTGAACAACCGCCCAAGGCGTGCCGAGGCTGGAGGAGATTGCAGAGAGGTTGTTAGGTCCGCCGCCGGCGAGAGTGGTGATCGTGTTCTGGTTCTGGGCCTGCCCCACCGCGAGGAACGCGACCAGGAAAACCCCAACTGCTGAAACGGCAAATCGACTCTTGCGCATGGCGACTACTTCCTCCCGATAGCAAAACGACTGGACCCAATTTAAATTTGTGACACGACCCTGTTCTCCGCCGCTCGTTGCTACATTTTCAGGGCAGCGTCCGCAAGCGGCGAATGCAGTCACGGACGGACCGGTAAAGTGGCGGCTTTCGACTAGTCACCGATTTGATCTGGCTAGGAGAGCGACTGACTCTCGGGGAAACAGGGTTCAAGCAAATGGTTTTCTAACATTCACTGTGGCAAAAGTCAAAGGAAATGCGCCATTCGGAAACTATAGACTCTGCTACTGCACACATTCGGTAGAGACTACCGCGCCGTCCGCCTGCCCCTAGAGACCAACGACTCCATGCGTTCGATCCCATCCGGCACAGCCGGACTTCTCTTGTCAGGCTTTTGGTAATCGTCCAAAATCAATTTAGTACTTCCTCCGTACTTTCTCCCTCGGCAGTTCCCCCGGCTTGATCCCGAACATGCGTGTGAAATTCGGAGCACACCAGCTCCGCACCAAATTCGATTTCCAGGTGATTCATCTATGACGAACCGTGGCGTGTCTCTTCTTTCCCTTGGTTGCCTGTTTCTTCTTGCGCTTGTGATGACAGCTTGCGGCGGCGGTGCGCTGAGCCTCACCAATACCGGTGGTGGCGCATCCCTCCCGAGCATCTTGACCACTTCCCTTCCCGGCGGCACCATGGGCGCGGCCTACGCGGCGAGTCTAAAAGCAAGCGGGGGCAAGGCGCCTTATTCGTGGTCTCTGAGGTCGGGAGCGCTACCTGCGGGTTTGTCATTGAACGGTGTGGGCGCTATCAGCGGCACACCGGCTGGACAAGGCACTTTCAGTTCCCTGATTTTTCAGGTGACCGACGCCGATGGTTCGAGCGCTGACTCCGGCGGATTGAGCATCAAGATCAATCCCACAGCGCCTCGAGTTTTGACTTCCTCTTTGCCGGGTAGCGAAGTTGGCGCCTCATATTCTGTAATTCTGCAGGCGAGCGGCGGCGCGGCGCCCTATAAATGGTCGCTAAAGTCCGGCGCGCTCCCCAGCGGCTTGTTCCTGGACGCGAGCACGGGAGCGATTTCAGGCGTGCCCACCAACGCGGGAACCGTGAACTCACTTGTGTTTCAACTTACTGACGCCGATCAAACCACGGCCGCGTCTGGCAACTTGAATATCCAAGTCATCGCCGGTCCCGCTGTCCTAACCAGTTCTCTACCCGCCAGCGAAGTTGGCGCGGCATACTCCGCTTCCTTGCAAGCCACCGGCGGAACCGGTTCCTACGGCTGGTCGTTGAAGTCAGGCTCTCTTCCGGCTGGACTGTCCCTCAGCGGCAGCGGCGTGATTGCCGGAACTCCGACGGCATCTGGCAATTTCGGCGCCTTGGTCTTCCAGGTTGTCGACACCAACAGCGTCAAGGCATTGTCCGGTCAGCTCGACATTCACACCGCAACCGCTCCGGGGGTGGTGACCGCCTTCCTGCCGATGGATAATGCCGGCACTCCATACTCCTTTAACTTGCAGGCCAACGGCGGCACTCTGCCTTACACCTGGTCGTTACGGTCGGGCACGCTGCCGCTAGGCTTGTCCTTCAACCCCGCGACCGGCACCATTATCGGCACGCCCACTTCGCCCACCATAAGTGCTCTCGTCTTCCAGGTGACCGACGCATTCACTGTCTCCGCGGTCTCGAACGGCCTCAGCCTTCAGATCAACAACGCGCAAGGTTGCAGCGCCGGCGTCGAATCGAGGCTGGGCACTGGACCCTACGCTTTCCTTCTGAAAGGCTTTGATATCAACGGCCCGATTGCCCTGACCGGAAGCTTCACGACGGATGGAAATGGAAATATCCTGAGTGGAAACGAAGATGCGAACCGCAGCACAGGCGCGCAAAGCGCTGCCATCACCGGCGGCACTTACAGCCTGGGCGCGGACAACCGTGGTTGCCTGAATCTAACCACCGCCAGCGGCACCAGCGCCTTCCGTTACAGCGTCGGCGGCGTCAATGGCTCCGGCGCCTTCACCACTGGTCAAATCACCGAATTCGATGACAGCAACGGAACCGGAACTCGCGGCTCCGGCATTCTTCGCCTTCAGAACACCTCCGCTTTTAGCGCCGGCCTCAGCGGAATGTACGCATTCCTGTTTACTGGCGCCGACGCATCGGGTGGCCGTCTGGGAATCGTCGGATCTCTCTCCGCTTCCGGCGGCGCCTTTACCAATCTCACGCTGGACTACGACGATGCCGGCGCTATTGGCTCCGACTTGACCGGCGGTTCGGGCGCATACAGCAGCGCTGACAGCAACGGCAGAGGGACCGCTTCCTTCTCTATCGCGCCCTATACCCTGCACTGGGTTTTCTATGTCGTCAATTCCACCGAGGTGATCTTTGCCTCGACCGATCCGAACCCACCCAGTCCCATCGCCAGCGGCGAGGCCTTCGCAACCGGCGGTCCTTTCTCCGCCACCAATCTCTCCGGCAACTACGTTGCTCATGGTGTCGGCCTCATGGCCGGTGACATTCCTGTCGCCACCATCACCACCGGCGCTTTCGATGGCGTTAGCACCATCACCGGAGGCACGCTTTTCCAGTACAAGTCTGGCACCGCTTCGGAATGGGGAATCCAGGGCACGTACGCGGTCGATCCGGTAAGCGGACGCGTTGTTTTCTCCGGTAACTTCATCGTTCCCGTGGGTTACTTAGTGACCGGCGTTCCCGGCGTCACCGCACTGCTCGCAGGGAACGATTTCGCAGCGACATCGGGCGTGATGTCGGCGCAAACCAGCCTTCGGCCCGCCGCCGGAAGCTATACCGTCGGAACTGAGGAAGACGTCGACTACTCGGTTGTCAACCTGAACGGAGACCTCCACTTCAACTCTGGGAATTTCGCTGGAACTCAGGATATGAACGTTACCGCTCTGCCCTTTCTCTTGGAGAACCAGATGGTCCTGGCCACACCGTATGCGTTCGCCTCGGATGGCACTGGAACTCTGGGCCCCAACACTGCGGCTATCACCGACGGCAACGCCATATACGTCATCAACGAATCGCCAACAGTGATGCATCCGAGCGTGACCGTTCTGGTGAAGTAACTCGTTTATCGGCCTAACTGCAAGCAGGTCCGGCGCCAGCCGGACCTTTATTTTTGCGTGTAACTCGGCGAGACCGCCGATCTGCACTTCTCTTAGGTCACTACGCAGCCTAATATACTGCCTTGCATTTGTGGTGAAGACGTTCTATGATGGCCGCGCGCTGTGGAGTTCGGCTATGCGATGCACGCTGTCGGCCGCCGTTTTGTTCTCTCTCTCTCTCTCTCTCTGCCCAAACCAGCCCGGTTACGGTCGGCGGCGTAGTGACGAACCAGCTGGCGACGCCGGGCACAGCCCCGTCGGTGCAATTTGTTTCATGTAGCGGGACGACCTCGTACCAGTACGTGTATGTTGCGGTCGATGTCTCCGGGGGCACAACCATGCAAAGCCCAGCCAACACGTCGGTCTTGGGATGCGCGTCTCTGAGCGGATCCAGTTTTACGATTGTGACTATCCCCATCGTAATTGGACCGCAGCCCTCGAGTTGCGTCGTATACCGCACATCGCCGAGCGCGGAGCTAGTCGGGAGCGTCGCGTGCGGTGCGGCGCCCGCGGCGATTCTGGACACCGGCGCCGGAGCAACGGGGAGCCCACCGGCCGTCCCCAGCACGGGCGGCGTTAAAGCGGCGGGCACGGTGAGTGGCCAAAACTTCGTTGCCACCGGCTCCGGCGCGGGTACAAGCGATTGGGTCGCGGGCACAGCTTTGCCGGCATGCGCTTCCGGAACTGGGCCGCAACCTTGCATCCAGATGAATTCGTTCTTCATACAGGCGCCAACTGGACCAATCACTACTTTCGGCTGGACCGCTCCGTCCGCGACAAATACATGGAATGGACCCGTCATAGCCGCCGCGAACAACAGCGGAACTCCGCCGGCCTCCGCGCTTAGCGTGGGCTACATGACGAATACGACAATCAATCCCCCCACCCAGCCAACGCTCGCGACTGTGGGAACCGGCTCCTTACCGAACGGCGATATTGTCAAGATTTCCAACGCAGGCGCGGGAGCAATTGATTTAGTGGACTCCACAATATCGTCGGCGAACGTCGCCCAATTGAATGTCGCGGAGACATTCACCTCCGTCCAGTCATTCTCAGGGACCCCTGCAGGCGTGGTCGCAACCGGAGGGATAAAGGCCGCAGGGTATGACGACACCAGCATCGGCTTTCTGACCTCCAGCCAAGGCCCGTTTACAGGGACCCAGACCATCACGCCTATGTCATGGAGCATCACTGCTAACAAATACAAATTGGACTGTGAAATAGGCATTACACAGGCCGCCTCGGCCACAGTGGCATTTCAGCTGACGGGCCCTGGGACGCCCACCTCCTACAACCTGCTAATGGAAGGTCCTCTTGGCGCTAGCGGGGGCTATAAGGAGATTGGATTCTTCGGGAGCATGGCCTGGAGCACCTCCACGGGACCGGATACGAGTACGACCGCCAGTATAGGAGTCCACGTCAAGGCGTTGATTCAGAGTTCTAGTTCTGGAACCCTGGCGCTCCAGGCCATCGGCAACGGAACAAACAATATTACAGTCCTGGCAAATTCGGTTTGCGTGTTGACCCAGGCCAGCTAGGGACTAACTGTGTTCAGTCGGGATTTCGACTCAAGGAGTACTTTATGACAAAGTTGATTACGTGTTTGCTTCTGGCACTGCTGTTTTGCGCGGCTGCATTTGCGCAGTCAACCGAAACAGTGTTGTATAGCTTCGGGGCATATCAGACGGACGGCGTTGGGCCCACTGGAGGGCTGTTGTTCGACACTCAGGGGAACATCTACGGGACAACATTAGGCGGCGGTACTCATACATGCGGGGACGACGGGGGATGCGGTACGGTTTACGAACTTAGCCCGTCGCCGGGCGGTTATACGGAGACCATTCTGTACAACTTTTGTAGCACCAATAATCCCAGCACCTGCCTTGACGGTGCGGAGCCGTGGGGCGGCCTGATCTGCGACAAGTTCGGCAATCTCTACGGGGCGACCTTTGCCGGCGGGAACGGGAACGGGGTCGCATTCGAGCTTAGCCCCCCAGCCTCCCAGGGCGGCGCTTGGACCGAAACGACGCTCTGGGAGTTCGGCGTACGGAAGAGGGACGGCGTTGGGCCCTACCAAGGCAAGCTAAACTGGGACGCCGCGCGGGGGAACCTCTACGGAACTACAGAGTTCGGGGGGACGGACGGCTTGGGCACCGTGTTTGAGCTGAGCCCGAACGGCAGCGGAGGTTGGAACGAGAGGGTGCTGCTCAGTTTCTCGGGCCCCAATGGCGTGAACCCGCAATACGGCGTAGCAATAGACTCGGCCGGCAACCTGTTCGGCACCGCACAGGATGGAGGGATAACAGGCGGGGCGTGTGCGGGAGGGTGTGGGACGGTATTCGAGCTGATGCAGTCCGGCGACCGGTGGAGCAGCCGGATACTCTACAAGCCGAATGGCACGAAAGGCAGGAACCCCAACTCGGCCCTTTCCATTGATTCAGAGGGGAATCTTTACGGGACGCTTGAATTCGGGGGGACGAGCGGGTGTTACGCGGACGAGGGTTGCGGTGCGGTTTTCAAGTTGGCCCCGAAGTCCGGGGGAGGGGTCGCAAGATACTCCCTCTTGCTCGACTCCCAAGCCGGCAACCCGATGGCGGGCGTTCTGGTGGACGGCGCGAAAAACGGGTTAGTCGGCACGAGTTATTGGGGAGACAACGTTTATCAGATCAGAAACGGGGCCTTAGCCATCCTGTACCAGTTCTGCTCCTTACCGAATTGCTCTGACGGCACCGACCCCAGCCCGGGAACGCCCGTCTCGCGCGCCGGGGTAATTTACGGCGCGACCGGCGAAGGCGGCATGTTTGGTGTAGGGGTGATTTATGCTGTGTCGCCGTAACGAGGGATTTCCGATTCTTTCCTTCCGTGGAAACTGGGGGCCGGCGCGTGGAAGCTCGGCCGTGCTGTTCCTCGCCTTGTCGATAGGCGCACTGGCGCAAAACTCGCCTCTGGTGATCGCGTTCCAGCCGCCCGCGCCGAATTCCACCACCTACTACTCGTATACGTGCGGCACCATGACCCAATATATGTGCTTTCTCAGCGCCGTATTGCCGCACGTCTCCGGCATCGGCGTTGTTATCCCCTGGGGTCAGGTGGATAACTGCGGGGGTACCGCGCATCCCCAATCCATGCAATGTGTCGCGGATTCGAGTTGTACGGTTGGAACGAATTGCTTCGCGTGGAATTATATCGACGGAAACTTGGCACAGAACTTCATCAACTACCTGGGAACGAGCGGGGCTCCGTTCAACTTCAATACTGCCTGTGCGGGCGGGAAGCCTTGTAAAATTGTCTTTATCGTCTGGCTCACGCAGGATTCGGGCGGCCTTAACACGTATGACGGCTTACCTGTCACGCCTCTCTATGTGTTTACTAATTCTGCCGCCCCGCAAGATGTCGTTGTTTGCAAGGACTGGCAGGGGGGAGGCGGGCCGGGCACCGGCTGGGCCGTCGGCGCGCCTATAAGCGATAGCTGTTGGCCCGCCGGGGGACCTGGCGAGTACGGCCTCTGGAACGTAAACGGCGCCCACAAGCTTGCCTCGCAGTCGGGCTGCACGATGAAGGTCTCCGGCGGAAGTGGCTTCACCAACTTTTCCGGCTACCCTGTCATGTACGAAGCTCCGATCCAGTCCGGCGTAAGAAACTTCCTGTCGGCGCTGGCACTGCACTACTCAACCGCATGCACATTCGCGGGGTGCACGTCGGGCACGGGTTCCCAACAGATCAGCGGCGCGACCATAGCGCCCTACGTCGCATACATGCGCATTGGTCCGTCCTCGGGCGGAGAGAATTATCCCTATTGCGCCTGTGTCAGCAGCACGGGCGGGTCGCAGTGCGACACTTTTTATTGGCCGGGTCCGAAGGGATACGATGGGGGCGAACAGGGCGACTACAGCGATCAGGGATATCTAACAGAATGGCCGTCTCCCCTAACGGACGGAACAGGCTATGTGGCCAAACTCTACAATTACATTCACTCGCTGAATTGGGCGTTCCCGATTGACACGCCCACACACAACGGTCCAGCGTCGAATATGAACGTATCCTACTCGGACACGGAGGCGCAGTTGGCCAGCGAGTACGGCCTCGGCATGGGCATGCAGGCCGCCAGCATCGGGGACCCCACCTATCAAACGGCAATCAGCAACTTCCTGCTTGGGTTGCCGTCGGCAACCAGCATGCACAACAACATGTCCACTAGCAACTCGTACCACTATTAAGCCACAGGCGGTAACCCCTTAGGGCGCGCTAACGCTTCTTTTCCCCAGCTACTCGCGGCATCTGTTCGGGAGCTTTGTCGGGGGGAAAGTTCGTACTTAGATATTCGATGAAGCTGTCGCGGTCAGCGGGATCGACCACCGCTCCCCACTTAATCATCTTGTCCACTTCTTTCGTCCACGCAGCTTTGCTGAGGCGTTGCTGAATGATGATGCGCGACTCGTGGCACTCGGTACACGCGGTGGTGACTTTGGCTTGTACCGGCCCGGCGGGCAGTTCGGGAGACTGCGCACGCAGCCCTGGCAGTCCACACAACAAGAGCAGCGGAACGGTGATGACAACCAATCGCCGGCTAGCTTTCCACATGGATTTTCACCTGATCGAAAGCGTTATACAAATATCCGCCGGGATTCCAGTCGGCAAGCTGCGGCTGAATGCGGCCCTGGCTGTCCGTCGCCCGCGACCAGATGGTGTAGTCGCCCGCCCTCGGAGCTTTCCAGTTGTAACTCCACAACCGCCACGCATACCTGGCACGCTCGCGGCCCAGTTGTGCCGGTTGCCAGGTCGCGCCTGAGTCGGTGGAAACTTCCAGTTTCACAATGTCCGTTTCTCCCGCCCAAGCCGCTCCGTGAATATGAATGGAGCGCGATTTTGAAGTCGAATCGTTAATCGGTCCCGCGATGACCGACTTCACCGTAAGCGCGGTGAGCGCATGACTGTCTTCCAGGTTGAGCGGATCGCCGGGCTTCAAAGGATGATTTGGCATGCGGTATCCCGGCCTCATAAAGTTGCCGTCAAATTCTTTTTCCAGCACCTTGATCTCGCTCAGCCACTTGCACGAAGCCGAGCCGACCCATCCGGGCACGAGCGACCGCGCGGGGAAACCATGATGTTTGGTCAGTGCTTCGCCATTCATGCGCATGGCAATGAGAGTGTCCTCGTGGTTAGCTTTTTCAATGGGAATGCTGCGGATGAAGGGAGGCACTTTGCCCGGCACTTCGTCCAAGCCACGAAACATGACGTGTTTGCCGCTGGGCTTTACTCCAGCGCGTTGCAGCAGGACCTGCAACCGCGGCCCGCTAAAACGCGCCGTGCCGACCGCTCCCTTCTGCCATTGCACGCCGGGAAGATGAGGATGATAGAACGCGCGTCCGTTGCCGGCGCACTCCAAGGTGTTGGTCACCGAGTGGGGCTCCATCCTGACCAAATCAGCGAAGGTCAGGCTGAGCGGCCTTTCGACTTCACCTGAGATCTTCAGTTCCCAGGTCTCGGCGTCGAGCGTGCTGGGCTCGTGCATGTGATTGCGCACAAAGAAACGCGGCACTGGAGTGATCCAGGAGTCGATAAACTCAGGCGGCATTTCCAGATCCAGGAAGCGGGCTGAGCGCAGGATCAGACCATCTTCGCCGGGTATGGCGAGCTGGGAACCATCTGCGGCCCAAGCCATCAGGGGATGAATGGCGGCCGCCGCTGCTGCCGCTCCAGAAACTCCTTTAAGAAAGTCCCGGCGCGAAATCATAAGTCGATCCTTCCTGGTGACTACGTATTAAAACAGAATCCGGCAGAACGAGCCACGGATTTCACGAATCTTTCGATCCCTGCATTCCGGGGCTGGTATCGCCCCGGCGCTAGAAGGCGTAGATCAAGTCGAACTGAAAGCGGTTCAGATACGGCTCCGGCTGGCCCGCCTTGCTGATGCTGGGGACGCTGGCGTCATAGTTGTTGAACAGGGCGCCGTTGTTTTCCAGATAAGTGTTGAGAGTGCGTCCGCGCCACCAACTGAAGCTGCCAAGCGTGTTGGCGCGCAACTTCCACAACGCATAGATCCGATTTTGCAGAATGTTGGTCGGGGCCCGCTGGTCACTCTCAACAAACGAGGCGATGGCGGCGTCCTGTTCCTCGCGATACCACGCATAGCCGAACTGGAGGTCGTTCTTATTCTTGGTTTGGCCCAGGCTAAAATCGAATCCATATTCCTTGTTCTGGCGCCCCAGACTGGAAATCGCGTTGCCTTTGGTGTCCAGCGGATGCGACGCCGCCTCCGGGTTATCCAGTAGTTCGACCAGCAAGTTGACCGGAAAGCGTGCAAGCCCATCCTGAATCTGGTTGTTGACGATGAAGTCCACGTAGTTGAACTGGGAGTAGAAGTGCGGCACTCCCTTCGAATCAAGATAAGTGGCGTTGGTCATGCCATTGGGCGCGAACGCGCATGGGGGATAGCTGGGCAGACCGTTTCCCTTAGAACAGCCCTGGCCCTCGCCGTTGATGGGAATTCCGGTGATCGGCTTGGTGGCGCCCGCAGGAAGATACCCGGTTGTAGTGGCGGCGGTCACGAAGGCGCTTTCGCTCAGCAGAGCATCCGGACGGTTCCACTTCAAGCTCAGAAGCGAGGGAGTGGAAGTCCAGGGGCCGACGTGCAGTTTCGTTGAAACCTGCGCGCCTAAGGCGTAAGAGTCTTGCGACGCGACTCCGGACTTGCCGCTGGCTTCGTTATAGAGAAGCTCAATCGCTTGCGCCGTGAAGTTTTCCACCGGCCCGGAGAAGTTGAATGAAGCCTTTTGGTTGAAGCCTTCGGGGTTAATGTCGGGATCGAAGGTCACCGAGGTCCTTTGCCAAGGGTAGGCAAACTTGCCGCCGGTGAGAGAAAGCCACTGATGGGCCACGGGGTTGTAGGTGACGAAGCCGCGATCGAGAGCGATCGTCTTGCGGTCGAAGGCGCCAGTCAGGGTTTCGTTGGTGGAACTGGGATCGCCGAGAGAGCCGGTTGCCAGCGCAAAGCCGCCGATGAAGTCTTCATTCAGCTTGCCATCGATACCGAAACGCACGCGTATACGCGCCCGATTGCGGTCGGGAACACCGTCCTGGTCGAAATTCTCACCTCTGATCCGGACGTCGCCGCTGAAACGGAAGCGGCCCATCACGGCTTGCAGCGCACTGATTTGCCTGCCTTCATCCTGGTTCTGATTGCTGACCGCGGCCAGAGCAGTCGTGGCTTCGTTGGCTTTGGAAGAGGCTTGGTCGGCTACTTTTTGCGCCACGGCAGCCGACTGTTGCGCTTGCGCCGCCGCACCCTGAGCCTGATCCACGCTGCTCTGGGCCTTTTGCGCGCTCGCATTGGCTTGTTGTGTGGCATTGAGCAGTTGCTGCACTTGCGACCTCAATTGCTCGAGCTGCCGGCTTTGTTCTGCACTCTGGCGCTGTTGGGCCGCCAGAGCGTCGCGCAGCGCTTGTACTTCCTTTGCGGTTACGGCTGTTGATTTGGTAGTTGCCTTCGCACCGGCCTTGGGTCGGGAATCTGTCTGTGCCGGAACAGTCACCGCCAAGGCCAGTACGACGAACGCGGCTAGCGATTTCATTTCATTTTCTCCTGGTTAGAAAACTCGAATGTTTTTGCGCGACTGCATGTCATCAAAGCTTATGTTCTTACTGTAGATTACGGACGAACCGCGCCCTCCCACCAATCAGCGATGTCTTACTCCCGGTCAGCGGCTTTGCATTTTTTGGAGATGGTACGGATGTCGGTCTGGACGTTGGCCACACGCAATGGCACTCCGTCAACCCCGTGCACCGTGTCCGCAGGGTTGCTGCCTGCCTTTTCGGGCCTGACACCGGTCTTGATGGTCCCCGGCAGGATCTTTCCTTTCACCTCGACCTCCTGGCGTAAATAACTGTCGAGTTTGTTGCCTACGCCTTTCAGCACATAGACCGAGCCGCTGTTATTTTCGACAACAATGTAATTTCCCCGCTGACCGGTGAGGCAGCCGCGAACAGTCGCCAGCTTTGACGCCGCTGCACTGTTGCTACCGGACGCGGCCGGCGCAGCCGGGGATTGCTGCGCGACCGCGCCCACCACCAACAGTCCAACCACTGCCACCGCCTTGCGCATGCGATTCATATTGATCCTCTTTCGATATGTTTTAGTCTTGCCTTCTAAGGGCCCGTGCCGGCGTTCGCCGGAACCGAAAAACCATACTTCTTCAACAAATTCATAATCTCGGGGGATTTCACGAAAGCCATAAACTCGCGCGCAATATCCTTTTCCCGGGATGACTTGAGGATTATGGCCGCCTGCTTGATCGGGGGATAGTCGATTGCCGGAATCTCCGCATACTTACCCTCATCTTTCATGGCGGGTGCCAGGGCCAGCGAGAGCGCGATGACACCGACGTCCGCGCTGCCGGAAGTTACAAAACTTGCGGTTTGAGAGATGTTTTCCCCCAGCACGAACTTGCCCTCGACGCGGTCGTAGAGATTCTCGTGGCGCAGGGCGGCGACTGCCGCGCGTCCATAAGGCGCGTGCGCCGGGTTGGCAATGGCGATTTTCTTGACGGTGGGATCCAACAGCACTTGCAGACCGCGCTCCACATCAACGTGCGATTGCCGCGGCGCCAACAGCACAATCTTGCCAGTGGCGTACTCGTAGAGCGAACCTGGCTCAGCCAGGCCCGCCGCGTCGAGTTTCTTTGCATAATTGAGGTCCGCAGAGAAGAACAGATCAAACGGAGCGCCGTTTTCGATCTGCGCGAAGAAATTTCCTGACGACCCGAAGATCAATTTAACTTGCTTGCCGGAGGCTTTCTCGAAGCGCGTGGCCACGTCCTGGAAGGCGAATTGAAGATCGGACGCGGCCGCGATAGCAATGGTTTGCCCACAGCAGAGAGAAACGCTGGCGATCAAGAACAGCGCGATGCTCGCGCACAAGCTGCGAATTTTCATTGAGCACTCCTTGAGCAGGGATGATTTGGCATTACGTCCAGGGTTCCTGGAAACCGATCCAGCCGGTGGGAGGCTGCAACAGGGATCGTGAAGCGGTTGGTGACTGCGCGAAAGCAGACCCACCGTGCTTCCCTGCTTACTCTGGTTCGAGAACCTTGGTTTATCCCATTCTTGAAGTGCTCGTCAAGCGATACGCGGAGCGGGCTCAGCGTTTGGGGATTTCGCCGCGACCACAGCCCCTTCGTTTTGTAGTGAACATTCATTACTATGTCTATGTACTAACTTGTATTATGGACCAAAATTGCCGTCGCCCGGCCTTCTTTAGCTGAACTACGCTTGAGCAGACAACGACGTACATCTAAGCCACCGGAGCCAGCCCCCACTTGAGCTGTAACCGGCGTTCAATGGTCTTGAACACCAGGCCATTGACCAGATAACCAATGGCGATAATCAGCATCATGACGGCGATCACCTGGCTCATGTCGTTTAAATCACGGCCCATCATGAGCAATTGACCGAGACCCAGACTCACGAAAATCATTTCGCCCGAAATTAGTGAGCGCCAGGCGAATGCCCATCCCTGCTTCAAGCCGGAAAGTATGTAAGGCAAACTCGCCGGTAACAGCACATGCCAGAACAATTTGAAGCCGTGTGCTCCGAGATTTCGCCCGGCCATGCCGTAAATCTTCGGCATCTGCTGGCGTCCGGCCTCCATGGCGATGGTAACCGAGAGCAGCGAACCCATGACCACCACAAAGATAATTGCTTTCTCCGTCAAGCCAAACCACAGCACAGCCAGCGGCAACCAGCAAATGCTCGGCAGGCTCTGCAAGCTGACCAGCAGACCGCCCATGGTTTCTTCCAAAAACTTGCTACTGGCCACTCCCAGTCCCAGCAGGATGCCGAGCGTGACGGATATGCTGTATCCAAGTAGCATCCGCCGCATACTGACTCCGATCGCGATCCAAAAGCTGTGATCGGCAAAGCCGGCTCGCAACGACTCCAAAACACTCCCGGGAGATGGAAACACGTACGGCGGCCAGACCTTTAGCCTCGTCAGGAGGATCCAAACCGCGATCACCCCCGAGTAAAAGACCGCGTGCTTAGCGAACCGCTTCACGACCGTATTGCTCCTCCAGCGATTTATTGATTTCTTCCCGAAGATGGTTGAGAATCTCGCGCGCGCTCTTTGCTACTGTCACGTCCTCAAGCTGGCGCGGCCGCGGTAAGTCGATCAGAAATTCGCGTTTTACCCGCCCCGGACGAAAGGTAAGTAAGGCCACCCGGTCACCCAAGCGGACGGCTTCGCGCACATTATGAGTGACAAAGATGATGGTGCGGCCGGTTTCTGACCAGATGCGCTCTAGTTCGTCGTGCAGCAGGTCGCGAGTTTGCGCATCGAGCGCGGCAAACGGTTCGTCCATCAGCAGCACATCAGGCTCCGATGCCAGCGCCCGGGCTAGTGCCACTCGCTGCCGCATTCCCCCGGAAAGCTGGTGCGTATAGCTGTCCTTAAACTGCGCCAGATGAACCAGGCGGAGATAGTATTCGGTTCTCTCACGACGTTCGACTCTTGCAATGCCTTTCATCTTCATGCCAAATTCCACGTTTTGTCCGACGCTCAGCCAGGGAAAAAGACCGAGCTCCTGAAAGATGAGGATGCGATCCGTGCCCGCGCCTTCGACCTGCTTCTCATCCACCAGCACCCTACCTGAGCTTGCCGGCTGCAAACCGGCAATCAAATGCAGCAGCGTCGACTTGCCGCAGCCGGACGGGCCCACAATGCAAAGAAACTCCCCCGCTTTCACCTTCAGATTGATATTGTCCAGGGCCAGCAGTTGCGATCCGTCATTCGTCTTGTAGCTGAGCGAGATTCCATCCAGCCACACTTTGAAAATCCCGTTTATGCTGATGTGGCGGGGCGAGACGAGTGGAGAGGCGGAGCTTTTTTTCCAACGCGACGGCGCCGGACGAATCGGGCAGCGATGATCGCCGGCCAATACGGATGGCTGCAAAGAATTGGGCGTCATTGGATTTCCTTCTTCCCCTTCTCCTTCAGAACCTGATTCAGCAGGCTGAGATCGTACAAGCCGGAAAGATCAGGTGCCTGCCTGCCGAGAAATCCCGCCTCGTAAGCCGACTTTGCCGAGATCAACAGCGAGCTCCGCAGCGGGTCGTAGGTGACTTGCATCCGTCCAAAAGCCTCGTCCAGCACGCTCGGGGGCAGGGCTTTGCCGGTTTCTTTCTGTATCTGCTCATTCAGAACCTTCTTGGCTTCCGGCAAATGACCGTTGATCCAGTCCGTCAGTTCCACGTGCGCTGCAAGCCACTTCCTCACCACGTCGGGATGCTCACGCAGAAACTTGGGACTTACCACCAGGTTAGTAACCACGAACTGTCGATGCGGCCACAGGTCGCGCTCGTCAAGAAACAGATGAGCGTTGCCCTCCTGAATGAGCCGGGTCGCCCATGGTTCCGGCGCCCAAGAAGCATCCAGCTGCTTTTGCAGAAACATGGTAAGCTGGTCGGGATTGGCCATCGGAATCACTTGCACGTCGCCCCCTTTATCGGTCGGCTTCAGCCCATGCGCCTTTAACCACGCGCGCAAGGCCACGTCCTGCGTGTTTCCCAGCTGCGGGGAAGCAACCCTTTTGCCATGAAAATCCTCCGGTTTATTGATTCCGGAATCATTGCGCACCACCAGGGCCGCGCCACCGCTGGCTGCGCCCGCAATCACGCGCAGGGCCTCTCCATTCGAACGTAGATAGCCGCTGATGGTGGGATTCGGTCCCACATAGGTCATATCAATGGCGCCGGCGAACAGTGCTTCAATCGCCGAAGGGCCAGCGTTGAAACTGGTCCACTCGATCTTGACCCCCGGCCCCAGCGCCTTTTCGAACCAGCCGTTGTGTTTGCCCACCATGGCTTGAGCGTGCGTGATGTTGGGAAATGCCCCGACCCGAACGATCGTCGTGGCAAACCCTGGAGTCGCACTCAAAAAAACAGCCAACCATCGCAGATATCTCTTACTCATCTCGGCCCCGTCCCGGACTCCCGTGAACCACCATCGGCAGGATGCTGGCCTCGTCCCTCTTCCTGCGGCCTTTCTTAGACCTCGGCGACTTGGGGCCCCCAATATCCGCCAACGTCGTATTTTCAAGAATCTTGGCAGCGGCGTCGCGAACATCAAGGAAGATCTGGTACAGCTTGCGGTGTTCGGCATCGCGATCAATCAGGCTGCGCAACTGCTCCGCGTCACCGAAGGGAGCAAGCGGGCCGTCAATCAGACGGATAATCTCGCTGAGATGGATTTCAGCTGGCGGCCTCCGCAACTGATACCCGCCCTTGGCCCCGCGAACGCTTTCGACCATGCGAGCGTTTTTCAATTCCAGAAGAATCAACTCCAGAAATTTCTCCGGCAGAGCCTCTTCATAGGCGATATCGCGGATGCGAATGGCGCCCTGGTTGTAGTGGCGGGCCAACATCATCATGGCCTGCAGTGCGTAAAGTCCTTTTTGCGAGATTTTCATAACGCTGGCAGTATGCCATAAAACTCTATCGTCTTACTAGAGTTTAATTGCGAAAAGCAGTCGAGCACGCTCACAGCCAACTCCGCCGCTGGGAAATACCGACGCTAACTACTTGGTAATCAGACGATTAGGGAATCCTACATCCGGGCATCTTTCAACCTCTTCTGCATCACTTTGCACACAGGTATGCAAGTCCATGGAGAGAAAACCACACCAAGCGCCCAGATTACATCACCCGCAGCACTTGCACGGTAATGTTGTCCGGTCCTCCGCGTTCCCGAGCCAGGTTGATCAGAGCGCGACAGGCGGTGGCAGGCGCATTCTGCATCACGGCCCGATGCAGTTCCTGATCGCTGAGTTGCCCCCACAAGCCATCCGTACACAGCACCAGATTGTCTCCCGATTTCAGGACGAGAGGCGACCGCCGGAGCTTCGACTACAATTTCCGCTCCTGCCCCGAGAGCGGCAGTGAGAATGTTCCTTTGGGGGTGGGCCTCGGCTTCTTCTGGAGTGATTACTCCGTTCTCAACCAAACGGCCGACGTAAGAGTGATCGTGGGTCAAGCGGGTGATTTCCTCCTTATTGACCCGGTACAAACGGCTGTCTCCGACGTGTGCGTAATAAAGACGGTCAGCCACCAGGACCGCCGCCGTAGCGGTGGTGCCCATACCACGAAGTTTGGTATGGGTTATCGCATAACTTTGAATACGCTGGTGGGCTTCCAAGAAACCCGCAGTCAGCAGAGCTTGAGGATCAGTTACGAGGCCATCGGCGTAGGTCTCCTGAATTGCTTCCACGGCCAAGCGGCTGGCTTCCTGACCGCCTTCATGGCCACCCATGCCGTCGGCCACCACGGCCAGTCTTCCCTTTTGAGCAAATTCCGCATCGCTGGCCGGCTCCCAATAGGAATAGCTGTCCTCATTGTTCTCGCGTACGCAGCCCAGATCGCTCAGGCTGGCCATTTCAATACCCGGTCGCATCGACATGAAACTTCGGATTATACCTTGTAGACAGGGAGTTGTTGCCGAGGGGCAATTGAACCCGCTCTTGAAACTAGCGGTTCTCACCAAATTGTGTTGATTGCCCGCGACCGACGAATCGCCCGGTCCGCGGTGAGCAAGAGCAGGCCTTCCACCAACGCGGTTGCTCCGATCATGCGGTCGGCTGGATCCTTGGGATAAGCCGCTGGAAGCTCCAGTGAGCGAGCGCACGCCCGGCCGGTGATCGGCAGCACAATGAATCGAGCTTCAACTTCACGCAACAGGGATTCGAGGCTGACATTATGGGTGATGCGCCCTTTGGTCGAGAGCATGGTCAATTCCAGCAAAGTGATATCGCAGATCGCCAGGCCCTCGCCGTCGTGTCGCGCACGGTCGATGGCGGCTTTGGCTGCCTTTGAGAGCCGACTTTCCTCAAACGCCAGCCACAACACTACATGGGTGTCCAAAAGAATCATTTGAGTTCGCCCCACTCGTCCTCTGTCAGCGCGGGGGAGAGAATGTCACCCGTGATGGCGCCCTTGCCTTTCATGAAATTGTAGATGTCGTCTTTCTCCTGGCCGACCGGAACCAGCTTGGCCACCGGCTTACCGTACTTGGTAATGACGACGGTCTCCCGCCTGGCCTGCACTTCGTCCATCAGGGCCAGGCAGTGCACTTTGAAGGAGCCTGCTGCCATTTTTTTCATTTCAACTCCTCGACTATAGTCATTATATCATGGTCATACTGACAAACGAAGAATCATGAGTCACTGGCCGCTGGATGACATTTGTCACCGCCCACGGATGATGATCTCCACTGGTGCCTCCGCCTCCCATCCCCGAAGATGACCTTGCCCGGCGAATCTGGACGCCCACGGCTGGAAAGTACACGAAGGAGCTTCGATGCATACAAGAACCTGCAACTCGGCAATTTGGATTCTGGTCCTGCTAGCCGTTCTTCTGCTGGGTTTCCAAGGCCGGATCGGTCTACTGGCCGTGGTGGTGCCCATTTCGCTGCTTCTGGCGTGCGCCCTGGCGTGGCCGGGGAACCACCCTACCAAGCTGACGCGCGACTCCGAAAAGCGGTAGCCTAGAGCTGAAAATGAGAATTGCAGCCAAACAACCGGAGCACGGTTGGGCGTTTTACATGCCGCTGGCGTACTTCGTCTTTTTCTGGTTGCAGCCGATTTTGGAGCACACCAGCCGCAAGCAGTGGCTGCTCACCGTGCTCGGCACAGTCATTTTCTTGGCGCTGTACCTCGGTGTGCTTTGGAGCGACCGCAAGCCCTGGCAATTTGTTGGCCTCGGTGCGATGGTCGTGGTTGGAACCTTGTATGCTCCCTTCAACGGCGGCGCATGCTGCTTTTTTATCTTTGCCGCTGCCGTATTGCCTTACGTTGCAGAGACCGAGCTAGGAGTTTTGAAACTGATCGGGGCACTCGTGGCGGTCGTGGTCCTCGAGACCTGGCTGCTGCACCTGTCGGGCTGGTTTGCGTTCTACGGTGCGGGCTTATCGGTGGTTGTGGGCGGCACGAATATTTATTTTGCGCAGCGCACCCGCATGTACCACAAGTTGAAAAAGGCAAACGAAGAGGTTGAACATCTGGCCAAGGTCGCAGAGCGGGAGCGCATCGCCCGCGATCTGCACGACGTGCTGGGCCACACGCTTTCTGTGATCATCTTGAAATCCGAGCTTGCGGGAAAACTCATCGATCGCGATCCGCAGCGGGCCAAGGCGGAACTTGCCGATGTGGAAAAAACCTCCCGCGAGGCCCTGGCGGAGGTGCGAACCACCATCCGCGGCTATCGCGCTTATAGTCTGGAGGCTGAGCTCAAACAGGCTCAGGCCACTCTCGAGACCGCAGGCGTGAAGGTGAAGTCAGAGTCGGCCGAGGTCGCTCTCAGCCCCGTCCAGGAAAGCGTAGTAGCGCTGGTGGTGCGCGAGGCGGTCACCAATGTCGTGCGCCACGCCGGCGCCCGCAATTGCCTGCTGCGCCTGGCTCCGGTCAACGGGAGCTGCCGCTTCGAGATTCAGGATGACGGCCGCGGCGGCGGCGCCATCGAAGGCAACGGACTACGCGGCATGCGTGAACGCATTGAGGCCCTGGGTGGAACCTTGCAGCGAGAAACCAATTCCGGAACGCGGCTCACCATCGAGTTTCCCATCACCCCCGCAAGCAGAACCGAGACCTGTTGACCACCGCCTCCAAGAACGCACGCAAGACGATTCGCGTGGTCATCGCGGAAGATCAGGGCATGGTTCTTGGCGCGCTGGCGGCCCTGCTTGAGATTGAAGGCGACATCGGCGTGGTGGCCCGATCCCGCAATGGCAAAGAAGCTCTCCATGCCGTACTCGAACACAAGCCCGACGTTTTTATCACAGATATCGAAATGCCGGAGATGACCGGGCTCGACGTGGCCGCAGAATTGAAACGGCGGCACACCGGCACGCGGGTCATCATTCTCACGACTTTCGCCCGCGCCGGATACTTGCGTCGCGCGCTTGAAGCCGGAGCTTCCGGATATTTATTGAAAGACATGCGCGCCGAAGAACTCGCGGAAGCAGTGCGCCGGGTGCAGCAGGGCCTGCGTGTGATTGATCCGGAACTGGCGACCGAGGCCTGGGCTGAGCCTGATCCCCTCACCGACCGCGAGCGGCAAGTGTTGCGCCTCGCCGGCGACGGCAAAGGCAGCAGCGATATTGCCACCGATCTCAACCTTTCCGAGGGGACGGTGCGAAACTATCTCTCCGAAGCCATCAGCAAACTCGGCGCCAATAACCGCGTGGAAGCTGCACGCATTGCGCGAACCAAGGGCTGGCTGTAGTCGCACGGGCTATTTGGTGAGCGCGGCAGGACTCGAACTTGAGCCGTTTTGCGGGCGTGACCCTGAGCTTGCCGAAGGGGAGAGCCCGCAGGCGAAATCCCGAACCCTGAACACTGAGCGCAGCGAGGTGGAAGGGGAGGGACCTCAAATTTGGTGAGCGCGGCAGGACTCGAACTTGAGCCGTTTTGCGGGCGTGAGCGTGGCGAGAGTCCGCAGGCGAAATCCCGAACCCTGAACACTGAGCAAAGCGAAGGTGGAAGGGGAGGGACCTCAAATCTTGGTGAGCGCGGCAGGACTCGAACCTGCGACCCATGCCTTAAAAGGGTCGTCAACCCAATTACAAACAACAACTTGCACGTCCAGCTTACTCCATGCACGACACAACAAAATCAATGAGATGCCAACAAGGCATTGGTCTGGGTGCCTGGAGGGTGCCCGGAGTCGGCCTCTCGAACAACGTGACTTCAGTTTTCTGGATCCTTTGTATCGCGAGGAATCATTTCGCAGAACCATCCAAGTTCGGCTTTTTCAGTGCTACGTTATGCTGTGTCTCAACAACTGAAGTGACTCCACGTGGCCGCCTAAGTCCTTGACAAGACGTGAGAGACATGCACATCGCTCCGCCAGTTCGAGTGCGTTTTGGTGCCAACTTAATCGCGCGTCGTCTGAATCCAAACTCGAGGTTGCGCTGGCGATTTAGTACTTGCGCGCTCGCACGACGAACCGTTTCGGAGACGGCCCAACAAAATAAAATGGGTAGCAAGTTACCAGCGTGAGCGTATCTTCTGTTGTCGAAGGCTTCAGAACTGTGGTGTCATCGGGCTCGACGATCTTCGCCCACTCTACGTCGTAGCGAAATAGCCCAGTTGCCGTCTGAAGCTGAATCTCGTCATCCTTGTGGATGTCTTTCAGCCTACGGAAGAAAGTGTCTCGGTGTCCGGCGATCGCACTGTTCCCGCTCTCCCCTGGAAGCGGAGTACCTTCGATATGTCCCGCACCCAGCCGCAATAGTCGCGAACTGGTTCCTTGTAGAACTGCAACGGAAATTCCCAACCTCGGGATGTCCATGCGGCCTAGAACGTCACCCTTTTTGACTGCCGGTTTGGGCTGTATTTGTGTGTGCTCTTTTTCCACCTGGATCTGACTCTCCAAGGACCGTTTTGCAGATACCTGGTAGAGTCGATTTTTTTTTTTTTTTTTCCGCCGTTGTCGCAGCGATCGCTTGCGCAATCCCGCTCATTCACGATCTGCTCCAGCACTCGCGTCACTCTCCGCTGGCAAAGCTCGTATCCACTTCCAAGGCCAAACACTCTCGCGTATAGGCATCCACCACGCTCAGTACCCGGATCGTTCGTCCGCACGCCACCGCATCATGTACAAAGTCCAGCGCCCACTCCTGGTTCGCCGAAGTCCGCGCCACCAGCGGCTTTCCCTCGCGTACGCAATGCTTCCGCTTCTTTCGCCGTATCCTCAACCCCGCCTCGCAGTAGATCCCATGTAGCCTTTTGTGATTCACCTGTTCTCCGCTTCGTCGCAGCAACACATGCAGGCGAGATATCAAAAGCGCTTTCCAGATGACAGACTCTGGCATCGACCAGAGTGAAGCCGACGTAACCGAGCGCGAGGAAGCCAGTTATAAAACAGACGCTAACTCCAGCGCAAGAACCTTTGGACCCGCGTGGGGAACATCTCCTTCTTAGCTGTGAACTTCATGGTTGATCGACCTTCGCTGCCGGCGATGGCTGAGATTGTGCTGGTGCGAAGTAACCGGTTCGGGTGCGGACCAGCAAACGTCCGCGGCCCGGAGCGTTTGCCCGCACCTTTACGACTCGATAGTTTCCATCCCGATTTCTATTTGTGGGGACGTAAGAAATGGTGTATTGGCTGCGAATATCGTGAGCGATCCGTTCGCAGACGGACGCAACCGCATTCAGTGACGCAGGCAAGAAGGCCTCGCCCCCTGTATTCTTGGCGAGCTGCTTGAGTACACCCGGGTTTCGATCGGCATCCTGCTCATCGAAGATGCCGATGGTGTAGATGATTACGTCAGGCTTTCCCGCCAGAGCCATGATGTCGGCCAACTTATGCTTGCTGGCGTTGTCGCCTCCGTCGCTGACTACGATCAGCACTTCCTTGTCGCGGTCACCCTTCTTCAGGTGCTCGATCGCGACGGCAACTGCATCGTACAGAGCGGTCTCGCCATTCGCTTTGACTGTTGAAAGGGCAACTTCCAGCGAAGCCACTTGGTCTGTGAACGGTATGTTCTCCGGAAGGCCAAGCGAAACCTTTTCGTCGAAATTGACCACGAACATCTGGTCCTGCGGGTTGCTGGAACGGGCAAATACCAATGCCGCGGCAACCACGTCACGGAGCTTCGGCTTCATGCTTCCACTGTTATCGATGACCAGACCGACCGTGACTGGGATATCCTCGTGGCTGAAGTACTTGATCGTTTGAAGCACTCCGTCCTCATAAACCTGAAAATCGTCTTTGGAGAGTCCAGAAACCAGGGTGTTCTTGCGGTCCTGGACCGTCGCGCGCAAGACCACCATGTCCACACTTACTTTCATGGTGAAGGGCTCGGCCGGGAGACTCTGCGACAGAGAGGATTCTTGCGCCCAAGCAAAGCTCGTTACAGCGGTCAAGACGACAAGACTAACCAGAAACCGGGGTGTGGAGGCAAATCCCTTACAGATACTGATATGCGTACCGGTGCTGAAACGTTCTAAGGCGGGCAATTGTACATGGCGGTGCACACATGTCGCGGATGAAGTCATCTCTGTCATCCGTTTAGTCCTTTCATTTGCGGTCTAAACATTGCGGACCGGTGGCGAAGAGAGGGTACTGGCGTACCACCTACTTCGCCGTCCGGCATTCAGTCAACTCACCGCAGTCCCAGGTAGTGGCTCAATTTGAAACTGAGCCACTACCCAGTCCCACACTCTATTCTATTGTTTCGCCACCATCTCAACTCAAACGGCTCGCTTCGAAAAAGACGAGAGAGCAAGACCGGCGCCGATCATCATCAGCCCAATCAGTGCAATCATGGGCAACGAGCTGGCTGTTTGCGGCAAGGGATCAGCCGCAGGTTGTGTTGCGGCAGCCATGGGGGCATCCGCTGGGGGTGGTTCAACAACCTGAGCTAGATCGACTGGCTCTCCCGTAGGAGCAACGGCCTCGACCGGCGCCGTGTTCAAAGTCTCGATGGGAGCCGCATCCAACTCGGTAGGAGTGGCGAGCACGGGCTCATTGGTTTCCTTGGCCAGCTCGACGCTCTCGACTTTGCGTAGACAAATTGCTCGCCCCATTCACGTCCTGGGTAAAACCAGGCGCGCAGAGCTTCCGGCTGTCCGGCCGGACGTTCGCGAAACGTGATTACCGTCTTGTCAGTCGGGTGCAAACGATAGTTCGGAATTGCGAGGATCGTCGTAAGTACCTGGGTTTCGTCTTGGTTGAAAATCTGGACGATGTGTCAATCGGATTGTGAGTTCAAAATCTTGAAGACATAAGTTCCGGCCGGCAAGTTATGCTGGCCCACACCCGGAACTTCGACGGGCCCGCTGAAGGTGATAACAGCCTTCCGGTTCCAGTCACCAGCCGTTGCGGTCGGCACGAAGAACGCACAGAGCGCAATAAGGCAGGATAGGGTCAGTCTGGATCTTTCTGCCGCGTTGCTTTCACTCCCGACAGAATCCCAACGCCGAGGAGCACGATTGCCCCCACGACGATCCAATGCGCGGGCATGTGCATCAAGTGCGCACCGTAAACCAGTCCGGCAATCATGATAGCGAACCCGATCGCGTAAAGTCCGAATGACATGGCATCTCCTTTTCCAGTGAGCTGTGGCGATGTCCCCCGAGAACTCGACTGAGCTCGGCGGCCCGCCACCCCACCCCAGGCACCGATCAACTGCGCAGTTCCTACTGTAATGAGCTGGCTTTTTGATTCTTGACCTGCAGATCGTTCACCACTTGCAGAACGTTCGGCACTGCGATCGCAATTTTCTCGGCGCGCGTGCGCTTGTCTTCCGAGATTACTTCTCCAGTCAGCGTGACGACACCGCTCTTCACTCCGTATTTCACGTCATCGTGCATCTTGTTCTGGATCAGCGAAGCGTCCAGATTGTTCTCGATGCCTTGGTCAAGATCGGAGTTAACAGCCTTAGCTGCTTTTTCCCCGCCCACCGGAACCACAGCAATCTGGTCCGCGACCACCTGTGAGCCGGCCAAGGACTTTGCCAGAGATTCGGCTTGTGACTTGTCGCTCTCACCGGCCACTTGCCCGCCGAGGGTAACAACACCCTTGTCACGATCCTGACTGACGGAGACATCTTTGAGGCCTACCTGATCGAGCGCTTTACGGATGCTGTTAGAAACATCCGGCGACTTTGAAGAAGGCCCTGAGCAGCCCAGCATCGTCCCAAGGACGAGCAGCGTGAGCAAGCTAACCAACAATTTAGTCGTTTTCATATTTGTCCTTTGATCGGCGCCAGGCTCGAATTAAGAGGCTGAGCCATTCCTCTACCTTAGCGGCCAGCCTCTAGACTCGCTCACTTGCTTCGCCAGCGCTGTGCAGAATCGCTCACTTTGTGGGGAAGCACGTCTTACCAGCCTTCGCGGAGTCCTTCTCGCACTCTCGTCCTCGCTGACATTAAGGTCCAATTCAAAAAGACGATCAATTCTGACCAGCTTTTCGAAAACTAAAGTTCGATACTGGCCCTTCACAAGGTTCTGCCGACGAAGCGAATCTCGTGACCAACCCTGGTTTTGTGGAGGCTTCAATGAACTCAAGTCTGCTGGATCCGAAACTGATTGTGCTGGCTAGATTTCTTCATCATTCTCTTCCTGCTTTTTTCCAACGCAGACGATTGATAGTTTCCGCGTCTTGCAGCGCTAGATGCATGGTTGCCCTCCTGGCACGGTCGAGTGCTTCCCGTTTGGTGGCGCGAGAAGCGGGAGCAACTCCGCCTCCGCGCCCAACAAACACAGCGGGTCTTCTACGCTGCTACGAGTTCGCGCTTTTGGAAGGTCGAGGTGACAACGTCAGAGGTGTGAACCTGGGGCGTTCCCTCGATAAAGTTTGCCAGAGTCTTCAACACTTGCGGATAGGTATTGGTGTTGTAAGCGTCGGCATCGTTCTTGTTCTCCCACAGACTGATCGCGGTCACATCAACTCCGCCAGGACCGGCGAAAGTGATTTCGTCCTTAAAGCCATTTTGTTTACGAAGTAAAGGTAGGACGTCTTTCTCAAATGCTCGCGTGTAATCGGACAACATATTGGATTTCAGATGGATAGAGACATGACGTGCAAACATAGGCAACCTCCTTTAGGGTTGGGGTTGCTAAGAGAGACAACTTCAGATGGGCTGACTTAGTTCAGGGAACCTGAAATGAGGAGAAGGTGGTAACCACCTCAGCTATAACCCTAGTCTTATGTGCCGGGACTGTCAACCAGTTCGGGCTGACCCTGGGAACAGCCCTTAGGCAAGGCCCCCATATATAACGACGACGGTGGTGTAAAGCGTTTTTGCGACGTCCCCCCTTTGAGAAGCGGAGGCGGGGTCAGCAGGAGAAAGCCCTCCCCACCAGCGCCTAAATTCAAAGAATGTCCTATTGTGCGGAGCCGATGCGAGTGGAAGCCGAGGAATTAAAGCCGCGAGAACATGCTGCACGTCATCCCGTTCTTGTTGCCGACTGTGGTTGATTGTATCCGTCCTTACTGTTACATCTTCGTCTTCCACAAGTTATTCCCCTTGACAGTATGCTAACACTAGCATATTCTAAAGTCGAGACATGACAGCCACTTCGATGAGGCCGCTACGTTTCATAGGGGACTCGCTGAAGGTGCTGCGCGAACTGCCGGAAGAGGTCAAGGACGAGATTGGGTTTGCGTTGGAGCGCGTCCAGAGGGGCAAGATGCCGGAGAACGCCAAGCCCCTCAAAGGTATTGCACCGGGCGTGCTGGAGATTGTTTCCGACTTCCGGGGCGATACGTTTAGGGCCGTCTATACCGTGCGGTTCCCGAAGGCCGTTTACGTTTTGCATGTGTTCCAGAAGAAATCCAAACGGGGCATCGCGACGCCGACGCGTGAAGTGAAACTCGTGGAAAAGCGCCTCGCGCAAGTGGTGGAACTGGAAACGCCGAGCAGGAAGAATTTAGGCTGAACAGGAAGAATTACGCTAAACAGGGACAAATCACGATGAAAAAGCATGGGTACGTGGAAGGTACGGGTAACGTCTACGCCGATCTGGGTGTTGCTAATCCCCAAGAGGCACGCGCGAAGGCTGATCTGGCTCACCGGATTGTTGACATCATCGAAGCCCGCAAACTGACACAGGTACAAGCGGGGAGGGTGTTGGGTGTGGACCAGCCCAAAGTCTCCGCCTTGAAGCGGGGCCGTCTCACAGATTTCTCCATCGAGCGGCTTGTTGGCTTCTTGCTCTTACTCGGCCATGACGTGCAGATTACCGTCACGCCCAAACCCCATTCCAGCCGGAAACCACCGACCTTGGAAGTGCACGCGATGGGGGCGGTTGCTGCCGCTCGCCGCTAAGGAGATTGGGATGTGAGTCTCCATAGATCATCGCGCGGGAGTTAAGAGAACGCCGCATAGACTTGCGCTATAGTCTCGCTGCGAGCCGGTAAACGGCACTTCGACAACGCAATATGCCGAAGCTTCTAATTCAAAACTATGGCCTTTTTCCCGGTTCGTGGAAGTAAGGATCTGACATCCCCCGGATAGCTGAAAAATAAGCCGAGGCGCAAAGGCCAGTGTCAAGGCTCTTCGACCGCGAACGCGGCGCGCGAAGCGCGGCCTTGACACTGACCGGGCCTCGGCTATGCTCTGGCTATCCGGGGCATGTCATTCGGGAATGCTGCATTCACAGACCTAGACCGAAACCCTGACTGATCTGATTCGTGTGCGTGGTTTGTGGTTCTATCTTGTGCACTGTTGGCTCTTGCTGAATCGCGGGGGAATGGGACACATCGCGACTGAGTTCTTGCCCGAGCGTCTGTGCATTGTTCGTATAAATCTGCGCGTCATAGCGTCCACGCGAGACGGAAACGTAGGCCATGCGGGTGTTGAGTAGATCCTTAGGGCCCAACTCGGTATCCACGTGAATGAGGACACGGTCGGCAGTCTGCCCCTGGCTAGAGTGGCTGGTCATGGCATAACCGTAGTCGAGATGCGGATGCTTGCGCGGATCGAGTTCGACCGTGCGGCCACCGTCCATCTTGAAGCGCAGCCGCCCGTTGTCCTCGACGCTCTCGATGGTCCCCAACTCGCGGTTCGCAACTCTCAGTTCGTTGGCCGGCGCGGTGAACTGAATGCGGTCGCCTACTGAAAAACTCCGCATATCCTCGTGGAAGACCGAGACGCCCTGTTGGCGACGTGGATCGTAAGTCCGCTGCGTGCCGTCCTGCAGCTCGACCGTCAGCCGGTTTTTCGGAGCATCGATGCTCTTCACCTGTGCGTACACGCCTTTCCCGATGCCGGTCTCCTTCGATGCACGCGAATAGCACAGCACATCGCCCACCTCATAGCGCTCAGCCCAGGTGCGGTCCGCTCCGGTGAGGTCTTGGCGTGGCACCAGCGTCCTGATGCGGTGCTCGTCGTTGCTGACGATGCCACTCCGCTGCAATTCAGCATGGACGCGCTGGTTGATCTCGATGCGAGAGCGATTATCGGGAGAAATCACCAGCGTGTTCTCCGGCGATTGTGCGTACTTCTTCGCGATGGCGGCGATGCGCTCGTCGTGGCCTTGAATCTCATGGACGCGGCGCTGTCGGTCAAGATTCTGTATCGCCTCGCGCACTTCACCACGCGCAAGCTGCTCGACTACCTGTTTCAGTTCTGGGTCTTTCTGGCGCACGATCTCTTCGAGCTTTATCGTTTTCATACCAGTGTCCAGGAGTTGCGCGAATGGCCGCCCGGCCTCAATCGCCTCATGTTGCCGAC
>CAWJTC010000010.1:0-236666 GCA_963845725.1 uncultured Acidobacteriota bacterium | reverse complement strand
CCACGGCCTTGTCCGACGAACGCAGCGCCGTTCAGGTCTCCGGCCGGCGCATGATCGATAGCGTGCTGCTGATCAAGGCGCTCGGCGGCGGCTGGGACGCTGCCAGCCTCGCCAACCTCGACCTGACTTCGCGCAAACCGTATCCGCCACCGCCCACTTCTCCATCCGGTCAGTGACGGTCCCTGCACCCGCCCCTTATCGGCAGAGAGTATAACGCCGGGTGAGGCCTTTCCTCTCTCAAGTTGGGGTGCCCCGCTCCTTGCGCTTTTTGCAAGGGGCGGGTGTGTTCCCCCGTCACAGCTTTCCCGCCACCGTGCATTTACGATTTCAAGGTTTGGACCGAACGCAAGCGCATCGAGAAGTTACGCTATATGCACCGCAAGCCGGTCAAGCGGGGGTTGGTCGCAGAGCCGGAACAATGGCGCTGGAGCACTTTCGCTACTACCAGTACCGCGAGATCGGACTCGTCGGGTCAACGACTGCTCGATTATTGCGGATGCGCGTAACCGAGCCAGCGCCGTGATCCCCTGCACCCGCCCCTTGCAAAACCGGCAAGGAGCGGGGCACCCTATTCCTAAATTAATTCAGGGGGACAAGGTCCGGGCCACCCGCCAATGGACGGCGCGGCGGCGGGAGAAGATGGGGATCTTCCCGAAAGTACGGGTGCGCCCCGTCGACAAACCCCGCCCAAGCAGAGCTTGGACGGGGCACCCCAAGGACTAGATTAGATTCGTAGGCCGGCCCAACCTCATGGCAGCAAAAACGTACTGGTCATTTTCTCTGACATGAGAGATAACACGACTACACTATATCTGGAGTCACATTCGCAAGTCGCTCCGCGAGAGCGCTCGTCGACGCATGATCGTCGCCGCGCTTACCCGGAGTGAAAGTACGCGTGCAGGGAGCCGATTCCGCTGCAGAGTCGATCGAGAGATGGACGCGTTACGAGATTTCTGGATGTCCTATTTCAAGGCAGCCGTTGCAACTTTGCTTGATTACTGTACATTCAGAGACTCAACCGCGGTTGGACCGTAGGTCCCGCGCGGTATGAGTTTGCACCCCACGGATGCGCGCGCACTGCGTCTCATCTTTTGGGCTTCGACACCAACTTGGGTATTTACGGTCTAATCTCAAACACGACTCCCTGATTGAACGCTCCGCCTTTTGGGGTAGTCGTGCTGTATAGCTTATTCGCATTCGCGGTCAGTGAGCCGGAAGGGTACACCCCGGTACAACACAATTACTTTCGGAGCAGAAGCTGTACAGAACCGTCCCCGTTAGTTTCCAGTTATGCCGTACACATTTCCGCCACCTCTGTTTGCCGCCAGGAGGATGTGTCGTACCATACACCGTGTGCCGTCTGTGTCGTCCAGGAAGCACACCCGGCATCAGGATTGCAGCCGGTTCCCGCAGGGAAAAATAGGTAAGACAGTTTCTTCCCGCCGCCGCCGGGATTAGGAATGAACTTGAACACACCCCCGCACCCTCCGGGGCTATCGGGGGCTCCGCTAGATGCAGTGACGTGAGCCGTTTCTTCCACTCTCGTCGAAAATTAACTTCAAAAGGGGGGGTCATCACCCTTCTGGGCCTACGAAATTCGTACAGCGTTGATCTCAGTCCCAGTTACTTGCCTGGCATAACATTAGGTGAAAGCTCGTATAGACTCCCCACCGGTCGCCCAATTCCCCCGGCAAACGTCGTGCCATACAGATTCCCGGACTTGTCGAACGACACGCCGGCCATTGGCCCCACCTCCGTCAGGACAATTTCCGGAGTCGTTGGTCGTTTGGGCAAAACATATAAAGCACAGTTTCCGTCCAACTCCCATCTCCCGTTGGCGCTTAGCTCGAATACTGTCCCCCCACCACTGACACCGCCCGCTGAAGGTGGGGTACGTACAAATTCCCTGCAGCGTCCCAGTTCAACCCTGCTATAAGGGAGAACTCCATCATTAGGGGATTCCGGTATCCGAAATTCCAGAGTACAGTCTCGGTCCAACTGCCTCCCGCAACCGTAGGCGGGGAGAGTTCAAAAACAGTTCCCGCTTGGTTCACACCGCCCTGTAACGGTGGTTCCGTAAAGATTCCCGAACTTATCGGGAATCAGACCAGCCGCGGGTTCTTCTCCGTCGGCGCAGTTAGCTTGCGAGCAGAAATTATAGATCACCATCTCAGTCCAGCCACCACCTTGCGAAGGAGAGACAACTCGAAGACGGTGCCACAGAACATGGCATTTGGTGCCCCAACCCCCCCAGTCTGACGTAGTTCATAAATGTTCCCTGATTGGTCAAACAACAGAACCGCCATTGGGGATACTGCCGTCGCCCTGATTCGTGCCGAAGCTATCAGGTGACATTATATTGAGCTTGTGCGGGAGCGACGCTGCACGACAGAAAGAGAATCGCTGCACACGATGTTTCCAAGAATAACGCTCGCATGGTAACCCTCCTTGCCACGAAAGCACGAGACATTCTAACTAATTTGGGGCGGGTGGCCCGCCCCTTGCGCGCATCGAGTATAACGCCGGGCGGAGGGGGCTGGCCCAGCTTTGATTTTCCCACATGTGGCATCTTATAAGAAAAGGCTGCCCCAGCTTTGCTGATGTTGCAAAGCTGGGCACCACGGACTTCGGCCCGCCAATGCTATCAGGCAGACGCGAATTCTGTGCGTCGCTCTCCGGCGGACTTTGCTGCGACCAGCAGCCCCGCTAGCCCCACTTTGTATGTGATGACGGACATCAGGTGCAGTGGTTCCCAGCTTTCGAAAACCGCGAAAGCTGGGCAGCCATTTTTAATAAAGATGATAGGCCAAAGCCAAAGCTGGGCCAGCCCCCCGACCATCGTAGACGTAGTACCGAGTGACTTACCCCGCCCGCCGCTTCCGAAACGCATGCAGAACCACCGCGCTGCTGATCGAAAAACTTCCAATCGCGCCCAGCGCCATCAATTGCGCCATATCTGAGCGAGATGAAGGACATCGGCGAACAGCGCGGCCAGAGCAAACACGATTCCCAGAATGTTCAACCACACCGGCGCGCGTACCGGCTGGCGGTGCTGGCGATTGTAGAAGCGCAACTGCAACATCACTGCGACCAAGCCGATCGCAGCGACGATTACCACCGCCAGCGGGCTGCGGAATGCGCTGGCCTTGGGGTAGATCACCACCAGCGCCAGCAGTCCGCAGAGCAAGCCGGAGGCAATGACCGTCCAACGTCGAGACTTCGAAGACGAAGTGGGCGAGGCTTCGGGCACGCCTGCCCATTGTAATTAGACTCGAGCTCGGTTGCGAGTGGAGTTACGCGGAAAGCCACTCCGCCTGCCGCGGAGCGCCACTGGTCACGGCATACAGGACCAGTTCCACCCGCGTCGAGACTCCGACCTTATCAAAGATACGGAACAGATACTTTTTTACCGTATGCTCGCTCAGGCCAAGCTCGCCGGCTACGCCACGATTGCTGAGTCCGTCGGCCACCAGGGCCACGACTTGTTGCTCCCGCGGGGTGAGCAGTTTCCGTCCCCGGCTGTTCACCACCCGTAGCGAAGGCACCTGGGTAACGGCATCAACCAGAAATTCCACTTGCTCGTTGCTAGCCCAGATCTGGCCGTGATGCACCGTCTGGATGCACTTGCACAGCAGCCGGAACGGAGAATCGGCAAAACTGAACAGCCCTCTCGCACCCGAACGGAAGGCGTTAACCACTTCATCGCGGCCGGGTGCATCCAGCAGCAGAATCTCGGCTACCTTGGGATGCGCGAGATGCAGGCTGCGGACCAACGACATATTGTGTTCGGAAGTGAGCAAGGCCACGTCGATTGTGCTCTCGGCGATTGCGTCGAGAATGGCGTCTTTGCCCGGGGCGCAGCAGATTGCCTGAAAGTCCCGCCTGCGAAGTGCCTTCACCAGAAGCTGGCAATGCAATTGATTGCTGCCGGTGACCAGAACGCTGACAGCAGGTGCAGTGGCCAGAGATGTCGGATCCATAACTCCTCAGTTCGAGTGTTGCCGTCGAGCATAACGCTCAGCACGATTGGATTCTGTGATGCCCCGACATACAAACCATAAGAAGCGATGTGGAAAACCAGCTTCTTCTGAGAGCTTCGTCGCTGTCCCGTTCCTGCACTTCGGTGTAACCGCGTACATCGTCAATAAAAGCAGGTCTATTCAAACGCCTCGTCGCAACACTCAGAGTGGGAATTGTTTTTACAAGTCCGAAGTGGCAGCATACCGCCAAAGTAGTACACCGGGAGAGCCCGCAGTACTCAAACATCCACCTTGGTAGACGGCACTTCCCATGTCTTGTGCCGCATGGTGCAACCGCGTAACGTGCCAACTGCGATAGGACATTGGTTCATTCCTCAGCACGTTTCGAAGCGAAAGCGGGCAGCCAGCATGAAATTTACGGGCACAGATATCCTCTTCTTTCTGGCTGGTTGCCTGGTGCTGAACGTTTCGGGGGTCGCCGCAGTCTACGCTCAGCAGCCGGAGACAACTGGTGGGCAGGCCGCGGCGACCTCGAAGTCCGGAATAGCGGACGGCGCATCGAGTCCAGCCTTGACGGAGGCGCGCCGTCCGCTCTACCGGTTATGCAAGAGTGATGTCCTTAACATCGGTTTCACTTTTTCTCCGAATTCAACCAGACCGCCACCGTCCAGCCCGACGGCTACCTTCCCTTAAAGCGGAGCACAACAAATTTATGCCGAAGGCATGACCGTTCCCGATTTGGGAGCGGTGATACGCGAAGCCTATACGGGCGTGCTCCACGATCCCGAAGTGTCAGTCACGCTCAAGGACTTCGACAAGCCTTTTTTCATCGCCGGAGGCGAAGTCGGCCGTCCCGGCAAATACGAATTGCGTTCCGATACCACGGTCAGTCGAAGCGGTGGCCATGGCGGGAGGCTTCACGCCCGCGCGCCAAGCACTCCCAGGTTGTGCTCTTTCGCCGCGTCTCGAATGAGATTTTCGAGTCGCACCTTCTCAACGTCAAATCCATGCTGAAATCACGGCAGCTTCAGGAAGATATGCATCTCCAGGTCCGGCGATTTGTTATTCGTACCGCAAAATCTGATCTCGAAGATCCGGCAGTTCCTGCCGGCTTCCAACCTCAGCCTGTACTCAACCCCAGGACAGTTCTAGGACAAGAGCAGGGACCTGGACTGCTTTATCGAAGAAACAAATCTAAGGCGCAGTTAAACTCCACATGCCAGAAGAACTCAGATTGGTCCCAAAACCGATACGCACCCCATCTCCCACCATGCGGGATTTGCTGGCAGTGGTCTTCCGGCAGCGCCGTCTGGTTCTGATTGCGTTTGTGGTGTCTCTGGCGGCCATCATTGCTTATCGGCTGGTCGCTCCCGGCTATGAATCGGAGATGAAAGTCCTGTTGCGCCGGGGGCGCGTCGATCCCGTAGTTACACCTACTCCCAGCCAGGCAGAACTCATAAGACAAGGCGTCACCGAGGAGGAAGTGAATTCCGAGGCAGAACTGCTGCACGATGATGAGATTCTCCGAACCGTGGTGCAGCGGACCGGGCTTGGCTCAGATAGCAGTTCGTGGTTTTGGAGCCTAGTCGGAGACGATGCAGAAAATCGCCTGGCTCGCGCAGTGCGACGCATGAGCAGGCAGCTTGACGGTCGAACCCATTCGCAAGACCGCGCTCATTAGCATCAATTACGATTCCTCAGATCCGGAGCGGGCCGCCAAAGTGTTGCGAACGTTGGCCGATGCCTATTTGGAGCGCCATCATCAGGTGCATCGCGCCTCCGGAGAATTCAGCTTCTTTGACCAGCAGGTGATTGAATCGCGCCGAAGCCTTGAAAATGCCGAACTGCAACTGGCGGAGTTCACGCGCGACCAGGGTGTAGTTTCTGCGCCGCAAGAGCGTGACATGGCGCTGCAAAAACTTAGCGACGTCGACGCCGATGATCGCAGAACCCAGGTGGCGATCGCGGAAAACTCGGAACGGATCCGCGCCTTGCAGTCGAAGCTCACTTCATTGCCGGAGCGAGCCATGACCCAGATCCGCAACTCCGATAATCCCGAGTTGATGCAGAAAATGAAGGCCCGGCTCCTGGAACTCGAGTTACAGCGCACGGACCTTCTTCTCGAGTTTGAGCCGTCATATCGCCTGGTGAAAGAGGTTGAGCAAAAAATCGCACAGACCCGCGCCTCGATTGCCGGCGAAGACCGCGCCCCGATTCGCGACCAGACCAGCGATCTGGATCCGAACCACGCTTGGGCAAAGTCCGAGCTGGTAAGGGCTGAAGTCGAGGCCCGCGCCTTAGGCGCTCATGCGGCAGCGGAAAGCGTTTTATTGGTCCACTATCGCGACACCGCCCATCAATTGGGAGATCAGGCCATCGCGCAAGATCGGTTAGTGCAGGATTTGAAGTCCGCCGAGGACCGGTATCTGTTGTATGTGAACAAGCGCGAGGAAGCTCGAATTGGAGATGCTCTGGATCAGGGCGGAATCCTCAACGTTGCCGTCGTCGAGCAGCCCGTCGTGCCGGAACTGCCCAAGCTCTCCGAACTGAGTTTTGGGCTGATCGGCCTCGGTTTGGCGGCCACGGTGAGCGTGAGCCTGGCATTCGCGACCGATTATCTGAGCCCAGCATTCCGGACTCCGGACGAGGTGGTGGCTTTCCTGCGCGCGCCGGTGTTGGCATCCCTCCCTCGCAATAAGCCAGCCAATGCGGAAGAGTTTTCGAGAGGCCTATCATGAGCACATTTGTGAAGTTATTACCCCCCAACTATGCTTGACGAAGTGGCGCGATCCAACAGTCCCTGATGTCGAGGTAGCAGTTGAGCAGGAGGACGCACCTCCGCTCCATGCCACGGGCTGGACCCTCGCGTCCTTTGCCCAGGAACAAATCCGTGGCCTGGTTCGACAGATATTTTTGCCGGGCTGGCCGAGGCCTTGCCGCCAGGTGGTGTTCAGTCCCGTGGATCAAGGGCCGGATATCGGTCCCATCTGTATGCAGGTTGGGCAAACCTTGGCGGATGAGGGATCGGGTGTGGCATGCGTGGTCGAGGCCTGCCGGAGCGGGCGGGAGGTAGGCGAAACTAGGAAAGACCGGCTTGGTCCGGTTGCCGGCGAAAAACGATTCGGCACGTTGCGCGACTCATCGCAGCAACTTCCGCCAGCCTCTGGTTCATGCCACGAAGCGTCTTCATTGGGGGAAGTGAAAACGACCTCTCCCCAGCTTGGTTGCGAGCCCGCCTGGCGGAATTGCGTTTGGAATTTGACTACACCGTGCTGCAAGGGCCCGCGGCCGGGGCAGGCAGCGAAGCCGCACTCCTGGGCGCCACGTGCGACGGAATGGTGCTGGTCTTGCAGGCCAACGCCACCCGTCGCGCCACCGCTCAAAGGGTCAAAGAGACCCTGCATTCGGCGAATGCGCGGCTGCTGGGCACCGTTCTCAGCGAGCGTACGTTCCCAATTCCGAGTTCGCCTCTACCGAAGGTTGTGAAGAGCTGTGCAGTCAACTTGACCAGTCGCAGCCCGCGGTACGCGACTGGCCCGTGATTCCCATAAACAGATGAGCTTTGCGAATCAAGTCAAAAATGGTGTGGGACTCAAATAGCGGAGCCGTGCCCCGACCGCACTCTTGCCCCGTGACCGCCGCCTCTCATCTTCCTATTCCCGACATGCTGCCCTGGTACGCGATTCAGACCCGTTACCGCTTTGAGAAAAAAGTGACAACCCATCTTCAGCCAAAGCGCATGTGAGACCTTTCTTCCGCTATTGAGGGAGGTCCACCGCTGGAGCGACCGCGCAAACGTGTGGATACGCCTTTGTTTTCCGGCTACACCTTCGCGCGCATCAACCCCATCTCCGAATCGCGTATGGATCTCTTGCGGACCGAAGGTGTAATCGGTTTGATTGAATTCGCGGGGCAGGCCGTTCCGATTCCCAACAAACAAATTGAGGATTTGCAACTCTTGCTGTCCCGGAAACTGCCGTGCGCCTTGCACTCCTTCCTGAAGATCGGACAGCGGGTGCGAGTTCGCGGTGGCTGTTTGGATGGACTACAAGGAACCCTGGACGAGTGTGGGGGAAAAAAATTGGTGATTACCATTGACTCCATTCAGCGCTCGGTGGCCGTACGTATTGAAGGATACGAACTGGAACTGATCTAGTGCTGCGCTCCTCCGCCATCACAACACAAAATTCGGGCGCCACCGTTGTGCTCCCCTCGCGTCTGATTCCTGGAGCCATGGGTTCCTTAGCCACGGTTCCGCGCAAAAAAGCTGCCTCTGCGACGGTAGATGGAAGCTCCTGGAGATGGCCATCCCCGCCTCCTCCCGTGACCGGGAAGCGGGTTCTGGCGGGTCGTTCCCAGGCCGCGCCGCGTCCGCAATGTGCTGATCATCGGGGCCGGGCAGGCTCGGCCGGCAGTTGGCCAATCACCTGAGAGCAAGATAACTCTGCCCGGTCCGTGGTGCTGGGTTTCCTCGATGATCGCGCACCCTATCGGCGGCGCGGTCCTGGGCCGAGTCGATGATCTCGCCAGGATCGCGCGCCGCGAATTCGTCGACGAGATCATCCTTACCACTACCAGCCGCCGCGAAGCCACTCAAAGAATTGTTCGCGAAGCCCGCGCCAACCAGATTGACGTGAAGCTGGTCCCGGAGTGTTTCGGGTGTGATCCTGCGCCGGTCGTCTTTCGAAAATACGGCAACGTACCCGTGCTCACCCTGTCTGAGGAGCGAGTCCCGACTTTCCGGCTGCTGGTCAAACGCGGGATTGACGTGTGCTATCCGCAGTCGGGCTGTTGCTGCTCGCTGCCTCTTCTTGCCATCATTGGTTGCGTCGATCAAGCTCGACTCGCCGGGGCCGGCCCTCTATCGTGCTCCTCGTCTGGGTCTCAAAGGGCCGGCGTTTCTTGTGTTTCAAGTTTCGCACCATGGTTGCGAATGCAGATGCACTGAAACAGAAGCTACGCGGCCTGCAACCAGCGCAACGGCCCATTTTTCAAGATGGCCGATCGATCCCCGGGTCACGCCGGTCGGCCGCTTCCTGCGCCGTTACAGCCTCGATGAATTGCCTCAACTCTGGAACGTGCTGCGTGGCGAAATGAGCCTGGTCGGGCCGCGTCCCCATCCCGTCGATGATTTCGAGCGTTACGAGCTTGAAGACCTTCAGCGCCTGGAGGTTCTGCCCGGCCTTACCGGCCTTTGGCAGGTTACTGCGCGAAACGATCCCTCGTTCGAACGCAACATGGCGCTGGACCGTGAATACATCGGACGTTGGAGCTTGGCCCTGGACTTCCGGATTCTTTTCAAAACCTGTCGCCGTGGTGCTGCGGGGAGATGGGAGCATAGCTTGGGAGCCTTGGAGCAGACACTGCCGCAGACGTCGCCGCAGACGTGGAGAGAAGGCCTCCTGGGCTGGACAGTCTCCGCCTGCTTCCGCCCGTTGCATGCACTGATGACCGCCCCGGCGCTGCTCTTCCTTTTCACTCTGGGCGTCATGCTGTTTCGTCCCGCCGATTACCGTTTTCACTCTTACGACCGCTTTGCGTTTGTCCTGCTCATCATGGTAGTTCTGCTGCGCTCGTGGACTTTGCGAATCCCGGTACGCCTAGCCGGTCCCGTGGTTTTGCCCCTGTCCGCGCTGCTGCTTCTGGCACTTTATGACGCTCTATCTCAGCCCTACGACCCCGAAACCTGGGGCGTTCTCGCCGCCAAGTGGCTGGTTCCCCTGGGACTGTTATGTTCTGGCGGCGCACATCTTTGACGATTCTCCGTCCCGACGCCAGTTTGAAGTCTTCTCCCTGCTTGTGCTGAGTTACTTATGTCTGATCGCGATTCTGTTCATGGTGGGCGCCACAGACTTCATCTTTCCACGCTACATTTTGGACGAAGGCCTCGGAATTCACGCCGACCGCGCCCGCGGTCCCTTCCTGCAAGCTGTGGCGAACGGGCTAGCCTTAAACATGTTGGGGCTGATTGCACTGGACTCTTTCCGCCGCCATCGGCTGCCCAAACTGCCGGCTGTTCTTCTCATCGCTGCGCTTCCCCTTGGCCATCGTGGCCACCAAGACCCGCGCGGTCTGGCTGTCTTTTGGCGGATCGATTTTGTGGCTGATGTTGTTTTCCCCCAGCCGTTGCCTGCGCCGCACCTGTCTGTGTCTGGTGGTCGGAGGTTGTTTAGGGCTGGCTGGGTTCAGTCTTGGTGATTCTCACCAGCCTTTGAAGGACACGTCTGGAGGCTACCGGCCCGGTGGCCTTCCGCGTGGCTGTTTACCAGGCGGGATGGGAGATGTTTCTAAAGAAGCCGCTCTCTGGATGGGGCAGCCTCGCCATGCAAACTGAATTGTCAAACCAGATCAGCGACTTCCATCAGGAACAGTTCTATTTCCACAACACCTATCTGGAGATTCTTGTCCAATACGGCCTCGTCGGTTTGGGGTTTTACGGATGGTTGATCATCGACCTATTCCGGTTAGGTCGAGTGCAGGCCAATGCCCGGTTCCCCGACGGCAGCTTCCTGGACACGCAATTCCGTTCGCTATGGCCACTGATTGTCGTGGTTTATCTGATCAACGCCAGTTTCGTGGTGATGAATTACCAGTTCGTCAACGGCATCCTGTTTACGTTGGCGGGCATGTTGGCAGCACAGAATCGGCGCGATCAGGAAGAAGTGAATGCCCTGCCAGACTGAGGCCGCCGCGCTGCCCCCCGTTGCTCTCGCCGCAGCTCGGGTCAGCCTCTCCGGCCCGTTCTGCGGTGAAACAGCGCGCGGCGCAATTTATCTTGCGGCACGCTATGGGCTCGGCGTGATCGTCGGTGTGGGGAACATGCTGGTAATGACCTGGTGGATTGGCCCCCATGCCTATGGCTTGTTTGTCACCGCGGTTGGCATGGTCGCTTTCTCGCGGTCCTCGCCCGGGGCGGAGTTGACACGTATCTCGTCCGCAGTGAAGCTCCCGATACTCGCATGTATGGCACTGCCACCACTTTGATTTTGGGGGCATCCCTCGGGCTGGGACTGGCCGCGGCCGCGGCCACGCCATTACTTGTGCATTGGTATGGGAGCAGGGAGTTCGTTCCGCCTTACCTCGTGCTTTTATTGGCGATTCCAGTGTCGGCCCTCACCGGCGTTCCCATGGCGAAGCTGGAGCGCGGCCTCGAATTTCGCCGCATTGCGGGCATCGAGCTTGCGGGCCAGTCGTTGGGACTCGTAGTCGCAGCTTCGCTCGCCTGGCTGCACGCCGGTGTATGGGCTCCGGTGATGGGTCAGATCGCATGGCAAGCTTTCACCTTGGTTGCCGCCGCCGCTTGTGCAGCAATTCCTTTTCGGTTGTGCTTCGACACAAAGCACGCGCGGCCCATGCTGCGTTACGGGATCGGTCTGACGGCATCGCTTCGCACCTGGCAGTTACGGACCCTGGTGAATCCGTTGATCGTCGGCCGGTTCGTGGGCGCTGAAGGAGTGGCTTACGTTGCTCTCGCCCTTCGGATCGCGGAAGCGTTGGGCAGCTTCCGCCTGGCGGCCAGCCGCATGGCGATTGCAGCCCTCGCCCGTTTGCAGAATCGCGCCGAAGAATTTCGCAAGATGCTTGAACAAGCTCTGTTCTTGCAGGTAGTCACGTTGGGTCCGCTGCTGTGCGCGTTTGCCTTGCTGGGGCCGTACGTCGTCAAACACGTGATCGGTATACGCTGGACTCCCATCCTGCAGATTTTCCCCTTCGCCGCTGCTGGAGTCTTAGTGAACTCGGTCTACAACTTGCAAGCCTCCGCGTTGTTTGTAGTCGGGAAACAATGGCTGGTGATGCGATCCTATACGGCCCACGTGGTTCTGCTGGCCGCAACCACGCTAATACTGCTGCCGCGTTTGGGCCTTATCGGGTACGGCTGGGCGGAATTGGTGGCTTGCGGCGCCTACTGCGTGATTCATTCCGGCCTGGCTGTCACCGTGCCGATTTCCTACAAGAAACTCCGGCCCTGGGTCGCTGGTTTCGTCGCAGGGTTGTTCCTGGCGCCCGCGAGTTACGCGCTGCTTCGTATGAACTGATCTTCCCTAAATCGCCGCGGCTCTCCCTCGCATGCATACCATCGCTTATCTCTCCAATCTCTTTCCATCGCCGCTTGAACCTTACGTGGTCGATGAAATTCTCGAACTCCGCCGCCGCGGCATTACCGTGGTCCCTTCCAGCTTGCGCAAAGCCCAGCCGGGACCGGATAAGCGCCTACAGACCTTCGCCGCTGAGACCCTTTATCTACAGCCGCTAAGGCCGACAGCTTTGCTTCGTGCCGCCGGGCTGTGCATTGCGAAGTGTCCGTCTTGGGCGGCTTTCTCCGTCACGCTCTTTTTTCCGAACAAGAGCCCTTCCCACGAAAAATCCGCGCCTTTGTCCATACTTTTCTAGGCGTCTACTACGCCGCACTGCTTCAGCCCCGTCGGGTGGAGCACATCCACGTGCATCACGGATATTTCGGATCCTGGATTGCTATGGTCGCCGCGCGTCTGCTCGATATCAGCTTCAGCATGACATTGCACGGTTCCGATTTATTGCTTCATGCGGCCTTCCTCGACCTCAAGCTGATGCAATGCAGTTTCTGCGTGACCATTTCCGATTTCAATCGCCGTCACATTCTCGAACACTACCCTGACGTTGAACCCCCGAAGATTCTGGTGCGGCGCATGGGAGTCGCTGACCCGGTTAGCCCGCGCATCTCTCAAAACCGCGAACCGAACCCGGTATTCACCATCTTGAGCGTCGGGCGGCTGCATCCGGTCAAAGACCACGCATTTCTGATCCAGGCCTGTTGGCTCCTCAAATGTCGCGGTGTCCAATTTGTGTGCCGGATCGCAGGGGAAGGTCCCGAACGCCCATCCCTGGAAGGAATGATTCGCGACTTTGGCCTTCAATCGGACGTTCGGCTATTGGGGCAGTTGTCCCCGGAACAATTGGAAGAACGATACAACCAGGCTGATCTGGTGGTTCTCACCAGCCGCAGCGAGGGCATTCCGCTTGTTCTGATGGAGGCGATGGTGCGGGGTAAGCCTGTCGTGGCCCCGGCAATTACCGGCATTCCAGAACTGGTGATCGATGGTGAGACCGGCTTCCTGTATGAAGCTGGCTCGCTCGACGATCTCATCGCCCGAATCGCGTTTGTCATGAACCGGCGATCCGCACTGCGTCCCCTGTTACACTCCGCACGCGAACACGTGCTCGAACATTTCAACCGAAAGACGAACCTGGCCAGGGTTTGCGATCTTTTTACTCCAGACCCTAAAGCTCGATCTCTTCAACCTCCTGACACTTCCCCAGAAAGTGCGAGCGCCACTCATGAAAATCCTCTTCTGCAACAAGTACAACTTCCCCTTCAGCGGCACCGAGGTTTACCTCTTCGAACTGATGGACCTGTTGCGGTCGCACGGGCACGAAGTCGCTTTGTTTTCCATGGCCGATGCACGCGGCCAACCCACTGCCTACGACCAGTATTTTGTCCCGCACACCGATTTCAAAGACCCCACCTTGGGCTGGTTGTCCCGGGCCCAACTTGGCGCCCACGCTGTCTATTCCACCGATGCCAGAGATCGGCTGCGGCAAATGGTGAAGGCCTTTCAGCCTGATGTCGCCCATGTCCGCAACATCTATCACCACCTCTCGCCCTCGATCCTTTGGGAGTTGAAGGAGCAGCGAATCCCAACTATCTATCACCTGAATGACTTCAAGCTCATCTGCCCGGTTTACAACATGGTGACCAATGGCCACGCCTGCGATCAGTCGTGCACCGGGAAATATTGGAAGATGCTCGCCAAAGGGTGCTACGAGGGTCCGGTTTCATCGGCAACGTTGTTAATGGCGGAGGCCTACGTTCACCATTGGATCGGTACCTACGGAAAATGCGTGGACCACTTCTTAACTCCCAGTCACTTTGCAAAGAAGCAGCTGACGCAAAACGGTTTCTGTGACGGAAAAATTACTGTGCTCCCGCACTTTCAGACCTTGCCACAGGCGACATCACCAGCCCCCGGTGATGCTCCCATACTTTATTTTGGCCGGTTATCGCCAGAAAAGGGCTTGGATCACCTGTTCCATGCCATGAAGACCTTGCCCCACGTATGCTTGCAAGTCGCCGGTGATGGTCCGCAACGAGCGGAACTCCAGCAGTTGGCGCGTTCGTTAAACTTGGAGAACATCGAGTTTACCGGCCACTTGACTGGTAAAGACCTCGAGCAGAGAATCATCTGCCTCAAGCTTCACGATTCTGCCTTCCCTTGCCTATGAGACCTTGGGCAAAAGCATTCTGGAGTCCTACGCCTGGCAGCGTCCCGTGGTGGCCTCTGATCTGGGTTCGCGCCGCGAACTGGTGCGCGAGGGTGAGACCGGCCTGCTTTATTCACCCGGCGACGTTGCGCAACTCAGCAGCGCGATATCCCGTCTGGCGCAAAGCCCGGCGCAGGCGCAAAAAATGGGAATCGCGGGGCGGCGACTCGTGGCCACGCACCACTCCCCCGCAGTTCATTACAAGGAATTGATGGAGCTATACGAACGGGTGTGCGCCAAAGCAGAAAAACCTCGAGCCACCCGCGCCGTCGCCGCCCAGAAGCGATTGCACGTGGCCTTCATCGGGGGCCGAGGCGTCGTGTCGAAGTATAGCGGCATTGAAGCCTACTACGAAGAAGTCGGCAAGCGTCTCGTCGAGCTGGGATACGAAGTCACTGTGTACTGCCGTACTTACTTTACTCCCGCTCGAACGGCTTATCATCGGCATGCGGCTGGTACGTTTACCGACCATCCGCTCCAAACATCTGGAAACTCTGGTTCATACTTTCCTGAGCAGTGTTCATGCGGCTTTCAGTAGCTGCGACATTGTGCATTATCATGCCCAGGGGCCGGCGCTATTTTCCTGTTTGCCCCAGCTCTTCGGAAAAAAGACAGCCGTCACGGTGCAGGGACTCGACTGGCGCCGAAAAAAGTGGGGACGCTTTGCAGCCCGAGTGCTTCGTCTCGGGGAATTGGCGTCGGCGCGTAGCCCTAATGCCACTATGGTGGTGTCACGTACTTTGCAGGAATACTATCGGCTCACCTATGGAATCGAAACCATCTACATCCCGAACGGGGCTGGTCTCCGCCATCGCAACGATTCTACTTATCTCAACCAATGGCGCCTGGAACCCGACAATTACATTCTGTTCGCGGGCAGGCTCTCGCCCGAAAAGAATTGCCATCTGCTGCTGGATGCCTACGAGCGGCTCACAACCCCAGCGAAATTGGTGTTCGCCGGTGGTTCGAGCCACACCGACGCGTATGCTGAGACTCTGCGTCGCCGTGCGAACGAGCGCATCGTCTTCACCGACTGGGTCGCAGGTGACGCTTTGAATGAACTGCTTACCCATGCCGCTCTATTTGTTTTGCCCTCCGACCTCGAAGGACTCTCACTGGCCCTGCTGGATGCGATGGGAGCAGGCACCTGTGTGCTAACCAGCGATGTCCCGGAGAACCGCGAAGTCGTCGATGGCGCTGGATTCACTTTTCGGGCCGGCGACGTCAAGGATCTTACCCGTATGTTGGACCTCTTGCTTTCGCACGAACGGATGCGCGCCACAGCCGCCCGCCTTGCTCGCGACCGGGTGAGGGACCGGTACCAGTGGCCGCACATCACCCAAGAGATCGCCGCCGTCTATGAAAATTTGGCTGGCCGCGATGTTGCCGCGCGACAAGACTCTTCACTCGACGCCTTCGCAGAGCCGCCGGCCACGCCGACGAAACGGGCCGCATGATCTCTGCCATCTGAGGACTGTGTAACGGCGCGCCTGTGCTATGGTGATGATTGCTAGCCTTTACAAGCCATGCGAGTCACCATCTTCGGCGCTACCGGATTGCTCGGGAAGGCGCTGCTCCGCGAATGGAAATCGGATGAGGTTATCGGTCTCGGCTCGAAGGACGCCGACATTCGCGACCCACAGCAAGTCCTTGCCGCTCTTGGCCGAACGCATCCAGAGTGGATCGTCCTGGCCGCAGCCTACACCGACGTAGACGGCTGTGAGAGCAATCGCGACCTGGCGTTCGAAGTGAATTACGCCGGCGCGGTTAACGTTGCGCAAGCCGCCAAGGCCAGTGGCTCCCGCCTGCTTTTTCTCAGCACCGATTACGTCTTCGACGGCCTCAGCGCGACTCCGTACGAAACTGACCATCCCCGGGCTCCGCAATGCGTTTATGGAAGATCAAAAGCCGATGCCGAGGAACAGCTTCTCCAGATTTTGCCCGATTGCTGCATTGTCAGGACTTCGTGGCTTTTTGGGGTCGGCGGCAAGTGCTTTCCCGACACCATTCTAAGAATTGCTGCCACCAAGCCGGAGATTGACGTGGTCGATGATCAGCGCGGCCGTCCCACCTATGCCCCGGATTTGGCCCACGCCGTCATTCGGCTCTGCCATCAGCAGGCCAGGGGCATTGTGCACGTGACCAATGTGGGCGATTGCACGTGGTTCGAATTTGCACGTGAGATCATCCGCGATGCCGGGTTGACCACGATAATACGGCCAACCACCAGTGAAAAGTTCGTCCGTCCAGCCCGGCGGCCGAAGTATTCTGTGCTGTCCGCGAAAAGCGCCCGAAAATACTCCATCAATATGCCACACTGGCAAGATGCTCTAAGGGCCTACTTGTCGCAAAGACAGACTTCGTAATCGCGTCCGTGGCTTACTCCGTGATTACGCCACACGCGATGCGAGCACCAGAATTCCCCGCAGGATCGCTCTTCATGTCGTCTGCCTGGGCGTGGATCACCAGCGCCGTTCCACCGTTACTGAGCAAGGAATGGCTATCTCCCGCCGCTGTACTCAGGTTCACATCGTTGTTGCGGATGCGTACCTTGGCCTTGCCGTCTGGATTGACCGTGAAATTCACCATATCCCCGGCGTGATGGCCCTCCGGGTTTTGCAATCCATGCTTTTTCCCGTCGGGATTAAAGTGCGGGCCGGCGGACTTGAAATCTGGTGCCTCGCATTTTGCCTTCTGGTGAATGTGGATGGCATGTTCGCCCGGCGGCAGGTCCTTCAGGTTGAGCCGAATCTCGACTCCCGATCCGGCACTCTTGATCACCGCGGAGCCTACGCTATTGCCGGCGGCGTTCCTCAGTTCCACCTTGACTGTCTTGGCCGAGCTTGAAAGTGACAGCGCGACCGCGCAGACTGGCAGAAATAGGCATGCAAACATTCTTCGGTTCATGGCGTCAGTGTATGCCAGAGCCGGGAAAAAATCGACCACCCCCAGAAGCCCGCTGTCAGGTCTCGGACTCATCCTGGCGGCGCTGCTTCTGGATATCAATCCCAAGCTGTTCAGCCTTTTTGTAAAGATGGCTGCGCTCCAGGCCGAGCGTCTTCGCAGCTCTCGTGATCCGGTAGCCGCTGCGCTTCAACTCGGCAAGGATCGTCTCGCGCTCGAAGCTCTGAACCCGCTCCGCTAACGGTCCCGAACCAGCGTCCCAAGCTGGCCCAACTCTCCCGTCGACGGGGAACACCAGGTCGACCGTTTCCCCGGTAACCCCCTCATCAGCCGCCAGAAGCATCACGCGTTCCACCACATTACGCAGCTCACGGACGTTTCCCGGCCAGGAGTGCTCTGAGAGTTTTGCAATCGCCTCGGGAGCAAATGCAATCGGCTTCCAATTGTTTTGCGAACTAACCTGCGCCGCGAAATGGGCTACCAACACTGGAATGTCATCGCGTCGCTCGCGCAACGGGGGCAATGCCAGCGGAAAAACAAACACCCGGTGAAAAAGATCCTGGCGGAATTTGCCATCGCGGACCAGTGCTTCCAGATTGCGATGCGTCGCGACTAGCACGCGTACGTCCACCGCGATCGCTTTATCTCCTCCCACCCGTTCGATTTCGCCCTCTTCCAGCACTCGCAGCAGTTTGGCTTGCATGGGCGCCGGCATGTCGCCGATTTCATCGAGAAAAATCGTTCCCTGCTGGGCCTGCTCGAACTTCCCAACGTGGCGTGCGGCCGCGCCGGTAAACGAGCCTTTCTCATGCCCAAACAGTTCCGATTCGATCAACTCCGCCGGCACCGCGGCGCAGTTCAGCGTAACGAACGGACCCTTGGCCCGCGGGCTATGCTCATGCAGCGTGCGCGCAACCAATTCCTTTCCGGTGCCGGTTTCTCCCAGGATGCACACCCGCGTTTCGCTGGCCGCCACCCGTTCCACCTGGGCTATGACCTTGCGCATGACCTCGCCCGACCCACACCATCTCGTGCTTCCCCAGCCGCTGCCGCAACTGGCGGTTCTCCGCTTCCAGTTGTTTGAGTTTCAGCACGTTCTCTACCGTCAGCAACAGCCGGTCGGTGGAAACGGGCTTTTCCAGAAAATCGAGAGCCCCCAGACGCGTGGCTCGCACCGCCATCTCGATGTGCGCCTGGCCGGACATCATGACCACCGGTGTCTCGTTTCCCTGAGCCCGCAGATTTTCGAGGAAGGAAATCCCATCTTTGCCCGGCATGACCACATCGCAGAAGATCAAATCGAACGCTTGCGACTTGGCAAGTTCCAGAGCTTTGGCCGCATTGTCACACACCGCAGCTTCGTGACCGGCTAGGCGAAACGCGCGCGACATCGACGCCAGAGTGTTGGCCTCGTCATCCACAATCAAAAGATTCGCTTGCTGTGCCACGAATCGCTCCTCAAATTGTTGCGCCCGACTTCAGTTTGTCGGTGTTTGCCGGCAACTCGATCACGAAGGTACTTCCGCGGCCGGCCTCGCTGTGCATACTGATTCGACCCCCGTGATCGCTGACTATCGACTGCACAATGGCCAGGCCCAGCCCGGTGCCGCGCGCTTTGCTGGTGTAGTACGGCGTGAACAACCGTTCACATTCTTCGGGCGTGAGACCCGTTCCCGTGTCCGCCACTTCGAGGACCGTCCACTCCCCCTCCGCCGCGTGCGTATTGTAAGCTTCCCGCCTTGCGGCATCGCGTCCATCGCGTTGAGCACCAGGTTTGAAAGCGCCCGGTGCAACAACTCGGGATCGGCGGCGATCGGCGGGATCGCCTCGGCCATTTCCAGTTTACATTCAGTCCGGGGCCGGTCCGGTGACGTCAACTGCGCTTGGAACAGCCGGGCAACGCTTTCCACCAGTTCATTCAACTCGACCCTCTGAAACTGCGGCTGAGGCATTCTTGAGAACTCGCTGAAGCGCGAGACAATGGCTTTAAGATTCGTGATCTCCGCCAGCAGCGTCGATGCGCTTTCTTTGAAGATTTCCTCGAATTGCCCCGGATTCTGTTGCCGTGCCCGGAGCAGATTCTCTACCGTGAGTTGGAGGGGAAAAAGCGGGTTCTTGAGTTCGTGCGCCAGGCGTCGAGCCAGTTCCCGCCACGCCGCCACGCGTTCGGAGCGCACCAGTTGTTCCTTCTGTTGCAAAAGCTCGTTGGTCATGCGGTTGAAAGACTCCGCCAGTTCCCCCAATTCGTCCGCCGAAGTGACGGCGACTTGGGTATGCCAATCACCCGCCGCAACCTGACGCGCCGCTGTGGCAAGTTGCTCCACCGGGCGCGTAACTCGTGCCGCCGCCCAGCCGCTCAGCAGAATTGCCAGCACAACTCCCACGGCGCCTCCCACTAGTGCGGCGGAGCGGATCTGCCGCTGAATCTCAACATAAGGCCGCCGCGAATCCTCCACCAGCAGCACGCCCAAAAGCTTGTGGTCCAATCCGGTGAGGGGAATTGCATCTACGTTTTCATCGTCGGCAGGATTCGCAGACCAATGCACCAGCGCTGTGACCTCTCGCGCTTGCTGTTGGAGCTGCTGAATGAGCGGAACGATTGGATTTGGTGCTTTCACCGGGCCGGAATCGTCGATGAGAAGCTGCGGAGAGAATCCCTCTCCCAGGTTTTGATAGAGCATCGCCCGCATGCCCGGTGGAGGTTCGAGGCGAGCGAGAAAATTACGGTCCAGCCGTCTGCCTCCGACCACAAAAAGCGGCTTCTCCCCGACGTCCACTTTCCGGATCGCAAACACGCCCAGGGTCGCGCCCTCGGGCAACTCTTCGCGCTTGAGGAACGCCTCCTTGGGAACTGGTTGAATGACCGAACGGACCTTGTAGCCAAAATTTGCCGGCCACTGAGCGGAGGAAAGGATGGTGCCTTGGCCGTCTACGAATTCCACAAAATCGAGCTGTTGATTTTCTGCGACGGTTCGGGCGTCGTTGAGGTACGCAGCATAGTCCGGAGATCCCTGGCTCAAAGCCAAAGCCATGCGGGCGGCAGTGTCCCCGGCCGCAATCGCTTCCACCCGGCGCACTACTTCCTCGCCCTGGCTGGCGAAGTCATGCCGGAACTGCGCGACCAGCGCTACGGTTCGCTTTTCATTATTTTGTTCAAACGAACGCCGGACCAAATAGGAAATGATCCACGCCACGGCAGCCACCGACAGAAACGCCGTCAACACCAGCGTCACCAGAAGTTTCCGCCGAAGATTCATGGCTGCTCCGCAGCCAGCCAGACATCCGGCAGCCGCCAGGCCCCGCTGCATGCCTTACTCCAATCCTTCACTGTCTTAGACACCGCCCACGCCATTCGCAGATGGAGCAGGGGAATGACGCGCTGCGATTTCAAAAGTGCGCTCTCGGCCACAAAAAGATCGTCCACCGAGTCGCCGTTGATCTTTGGGGTCGGCACCCCGAGCGCGGCGGTCAATTCGGTCAGAGCGACGGCGTCGTCGAGCGAAACCAACGGCACTCGCACCAAACGTACGTCAGCGGCGCCGGAGGCAAGCTGAAGCCGCAGTCCAGCATCCCGCGCATTAAGAATGATGCGTTCCGCCAGCACCTGTGCGGTCGGGTCATTGGCATCAAATCCCAATTTCCAGACGGTGGTTTCTGGAATCTCTGCGCGCTCCTGCTGCGCACCCAGCAAATCGACGTCCGCTGGAAACAGAAATGCGTATCCCGTCATCCAGTTCGGCAACAGACTCCCGGCCGGATCACCGCCATTTTGCAGCACCACCGCATTGAGCACCCGGCGATCGATACTCAGTGACAGGGCCTCACGTTGTTTTGAATCCTCGACCGATTGAGGATCGCGATTAAAAACCAGCGCCACCAATTCGATCGGGGCCGAAAGCTCAATGCGGCGGCCTTCCGCCGCCGCTCCGCGTGCCTGCTCGGGAGCAACCTCGATAACCTGAGCTTTTCCCAGATCGAATGCCACCATCTGCTCGCGAAAAGGCTTGCCCAATTCAACTTCGATGGAATCCAGGAAAGTTCGTCCGCCCCAATAATCATCGCGCGCCGTTATTACCAGTTTCTTTCCTGGGTCCCACTGCGTCACCACAAACGGCCCCGTACCCAAGATCTTTCCACCCTCGCGCTCCACAATGCTGTTGCGAGCCAGGGCCAGTTCGGCCGGAAGGTCCGGATCGGGGGAATCGCGCTCAATGACCACCGCATCGCCGGTCGAAAACACCTTCCACGTGGGATTCGCCGCCCGTACCGACGCGGCGGCAACGTCAGCGTTCAACTCTGTACCGTCCGCAAAAGTTATTCCGCGCCGCAACCAGAATTGCCAACGCTGATTGCCAGAGCCCGCTTGCCATGCGGTCGCTAGTGCCGGTTGTGGCCGGCCTTGATCATCCAGCGTGGCCAGGGTGTCGAAGATTAGGCTAAAAAGGTTGCGCGATGCATTCCAATCCTGTTGATCGGGATCGAGAGAAGTCGGAGCCGCCCGCAGGCATACACGTAGCGTTCCGCCGTAATGCGGACGCGTCGCCGCCCCCGCGACCACCGCCAGAAGCAGACTACCGGCAAGTAATGGAAAGCCTCGAAGCTTCATATCGGCCTGTCCCTGAATTTTGGGCGATAGCGATCACGCTGGCGCTTTCGTGATCCGTCCAAAGCGCGGTAATGCTGCCATCAAACTCCACTGGCGCGCTTGCTGCTACTGGCTGGCGGTCCGCGATTTCGAAAGCCTGCACTGTATCGCGCGAACCCCCGCCCGGCGAGGCCGCCAGCACCTGCCAGCCCAGCCCACACCCGCTCCGCACTCCGGCGATGTCGCTGCCCCACCCCCACTTCGCCGCAGCCTGATCGTTCATACCGTCGAGCATATGAACTTGCCCATCGGTCGCGCTGAATATCCATAACGTGTACTGGTCTCTAGGCAGCGCCGCCGCAGAGTAGAACGGCACGGTGGCGGTTTGTTTTCGGACCCCGGGGGAAAGCACGCCGGTGAAGAAGTTTCGGCTGGGTGTAAAGAAGGCATTCAATGCAGATGGTTCAGTCGCCAGCGGCCAAGGGTCGTCGCTCTCGCGGCAATTAAGAGCGAGGGGCGCGGTCATCGTGCTCTGGCACAGCACACCCGGCAAATATACGTCGAACAGGTGGTCTTTCCTCAGAATCAATCTTCCTCTCAAGTCGCGCGGCCACGGACGCGCATGCGTAATCGCGAGCGTCTGCTGCGCCTGCCACTGATCACCCCGCGCCGCGTAAAGCACAATATTCTCCGGCTCAAGAACGATCATGATCAAAGGACTGCCGGTTGGCAGGGCAATGTCCAGAATGCGTTCGCTATCCGTCCATAGCAGCGCCTTGTGGATGGTCAGGGGTGCCGGCGGGTGTTCTTCCGGGGCAGGTTCCGTGCGCGGTGCGGTCACCACGAACACCGACGATTCGTTATTGCCAGCGTGAATTTCTGCGATCCAAACATAATTTTGCAAATTTTCCGACAAGAAAACCTGCACCGTAGCCGCAGCTTGATCAGCGCTGACAAAGTGAATCCCGAGTGTTGCCAATTCCGCCGACAATCCGCGGCGAATTTCCTCACTCTCGGTCGAGCTCATTGACGACCGGTTGGTGACCTCCAGCGCGATCGCGCCCGGGCCCGTTACCGCCGCAATCTTTTGCGCCAGCTGCGTTTCCGGAGTATGCCAGTTGCTGGCGAAAACTACTGTGGCGGGGCCTAGCAACAACAAGCAGCACAAAGCCCGAAAAAAATATGCGCGCGGCAGGGGCATCTCCTGAATGCGCGCATTATAAACCGGCTTGGGATGGTGGCCCGTCATGGTTCCCGGTACTGATTAGAGTCGTGCAGCCGCTCATTTTGGCTGCTCTTCCGGCTCCTCGGCTTGGGCTGCCTGGTTGCTCACACTCATACTGCGCAGCACGTCGTTGGCAAAGAAAAACTTCCCGTCCGCCGGGACCATCATAATCTGCAGCTTGTCCGACAACCGCTCGGCCACAATCTTATTAATCAGCAGCGGATTCTGTTTCAGGATGACGCCCTCCTTCTGCATGCGTTCCGCATCCGCAACCGCCGTCACTCGAATGCGGTCTGCCTCAGCCTCCGCCAGCAGCTTCCGCCGCTCCATTTCCGCCTTGCTGTCGATCACTTTCGCCTCGGCCTGGGCCTCCGCGTTCTTCACCGTAGTTTCTTTGCGCGCCTCGGCTTCGAGCTTCGATTGCTCAATCTGTTTCTGCTTCAAGGGAAGCGTGTACTGCATGGCATCGGATTCGGCCTTGGCTTGAAGTACGCGCACCTGCGCTTCTCCCTCCGCCTGCTTCACCTGCCGCGCCTTGGTCGCCTCCGCTTGCAGTTCCGCAATGCGCACCTGCTTTTCCTGCAATTCGGTCTCGACCCCCATGCGGTCGTTTTCCTGCTCCTTCAGCAACAGGCTTTCCAGACCCCGTGAATATTCGGGCGGAAGCTGGATGTCGCGCAGCATGACCTCCTTCACGACGATTCCGTCGGCCGCCAGCTGTTGCGTGATGACATCCGCCGCCCGCTTGCGGACCTCCTCGCGCTTGGCGGCAAAGACGTCACGAACGGTGTAGTTGGGCACCAGCTCCCGCCATACACTCGCCACCACCGCCGGCACAATTTCCTTTTCCACCGGCAGCGGCAGATTCGCCTGAATGTAATCCAGATGTTTGGGATCGAGTCGGTACCGCACTGTGATCGCCAGGCCGAGCGTAAGCCCCTCTTTGGCCTGAACATTCAGCGGCTCGGGTTTCTTGCCGGAAGCAGCAGCTTCCGCCGAGCCAGTGGTAAATAACTGGTCGCGAGTGTCAAACAACGCCACATTCTCCGCCAGTGGCGTCACCAAATGCACTCCCGGATAGAGCGTGCCCGCCAGCGTGCCGCTGATCTGGCTCACGCGAACCCCGGCCATTCCGCTGGGAACCACGATGATTCCCAGCGCCACCAGAATTGGCCCCCATGCCAGCAGCGCCAGCCCCAATGCGCCCCGCCATCGGACATGCGGGGCAGGTGGCGGAGTTTCAGTTCCACCCACCGCTTCTCGCTGCCGGTAGCGCAGTTCGAGCCAGAAATCGTGAGCCAGAATTGCTGCGGCCACCACGATCATGCCGATGCCGCCCCAGGTGAGCAAATATTTCAGAAACAACATACTCCCTCCTTTCGCAGCCTAGCGCGGTTGCCCGGACTCGGCTCGCACCCCTTGCCGGGCAAAAACGACCACCAGGACCTTGCCGAAGATGAACTCCTCCACCAAAATTGCGAACGCCAGCGAAAACGCCATCCCGCCGATTACGCTGATTGCTGTCATGAGAAATTGCATCTAGATACTCCTTCGCGGCTGCGATCAACTGAGTGGCACGCGCAAGGCCAGGGCGTCAACCAACTGGTTAGAAGTCGTCTGAAGAGGCGGTTTTCGGGTCGCTCGCGGCTTTAGCTGCGTCGCCAAGATCATGAAGACAGAGCTTTAGCCCCTGAGGTCGCCAGGAAAGTTCAATTTCGACAGACCAGTTCGAATAGATCTTTTGGGGTAGGGGGGCACCGAAGAGGGCCGTCTATGTTCGAACACACTGTGTCAGGCTGGAAACAGGAAAACGAGTAGGGACCGGCGCAAGCATTCCCGACCGCCAACGACATCAAGGCGGCGGAGCCGTCAGATTCGCCGGCGGCCTATGGCCAGCGTTTGGTAGTGTCTTCCCATCCCACGGCGCGCGTTGCCGGCTGCGGGCTTGTATTCAACGCAGGTTGCGTCATGCGGATGGGCTGCTGTGCGGTGATGGCCGGTTTGTTATTTGTCGCCTCGGCCAGCATCTCTTTGTCGTCAGAAAGTAGCGGCGCCGCCACTCTCAGAGCCTCTACTTCCTTTTCCAGTCTTGCCAGTTCGAGTTCCTTCTGGCGAAGAACCTCATAGACATTTTTCATACGTAAGCACCTTTGCCAACGTGTGCTGGAGATATTGGCCGCACTTTATCAGGTATGGCGCGTTTGTCAAGGCCCGAAGAGATACCTACCTTCGCGACCATTGCCGGTCGCGAAGTCCTGGTCAACGCCTGAACCAGAGCGGGTGTAATATTACCCCTCCATGGAGCGATCCCTTCGTCCCGGCAACATTACTTGGCGATGGAAGCGCAGCCTGCTCTTGCTTGCCATCCTACTTGGCGCTCTGTTCGTAGCCGGCCGAATCACCGCTCGTCACCTAATGGAAACCCTGGCCCTCACCACTGGTCCGAATGGGCCGCAAACCCCTGCGAGCGAGGGTGTACCCTTCGAGCGCGTGCTGATTCCAAGCGGCCCGCGTCGCCTCGACAGCTATGTGGTGACGGCCGCGAGCGGATGCGTCGATCCTCCCGTCATCCTGATTTACCACGGAGTAGGGGAAACTATCTCAGAATGGGTTAAGGCACAACGCTTTCTCTATCAGCATTGTGTTTCTTCGGTAGTCTACGATCCTACCGGGAGCGGGAATAGTTCACGGCCGGCGCGATTTGAAGATGAAGCCGAAGATTCCATTGCCGCCTACGACTTCGCCGTCCACCACTTTCCCGGTAGGCGTTTGTATCTCCTCGGCCATTCCATGGGTAATGGGCCCATGTTGGAGAGCGCACCGCGCATGGCCCCTCAACCCGCCGGCGTCGTCATCGCCAGCGCCTTTGCCTCGCTGCGATCCCAGCCCCGCACAAGAGGGAATCCTCTTTATCGTCTTCTGTCATACACAATTCCCGATTGGTGGAACAACGTGAAGGCAGTTGCGGCCATTCATGTTCCCGTCCTGATTGTTCACAGCGATGTCGATCGGGTTAACCCAACCCAGGGCGGCCTGCAAATCTACGCCGCTGCCCACCAACCCAAGACCCTTGCCCTACTGCATGGATTCACCCATAACGCGCTCTATCAACAGCCTACCGAGGCGTGGTGGTCACCGGTCCTGAGCTTCGTGCGTGCCCCGTAGAAATCCAGTCCGAATCTTTCCTTGAGTAGTAATGCGCCCTGCAGCCAATTTCCCTGCTTCCACCACCGCGATTCGTCGCACTCATTTAGCACCCCCCTTTAACCTTTTATGACTCTTGACGTCTAAGTTATCAATGGTTTGGGGTACGTGCCAGCCGGCTGTTTTTCCCGGAAACGGACACGTGACGTGCGCTTTTGGGAGAAGAAATAGCCTAGGGAACGATTTGGCGCTGACTTGCGTATCCCCAACACGGCGCGGTTTGCGACGCCAAGCGTCGCCTGGCGCGCCGGACGCGTAGCATCCTGGAGGCAGGTATGCAGGACGGTGATGGCGTCAATGTAGTTAATGGCGGGAGTCTTCAGAACGGAGACCCTCACGTTCAGGAAGTGGTCAAGGCGGCACACGAGGAACTGTGTCAGCTTATGAGGCAACGTGCCGACATCATGAAGCGGATCGGCACTCTGAAACAGACCATCGCCGGTCTGGCGAACCTGTTTGGCGACGAAATCCTCAGCGAGGACCTGCTCGAACTGGTGGATCGAAAATCCGGAGGACGCCAACCTGGGTTTACCAAGGCCTGCCGCATGGTGTTGATGGAAGCCGGCCAGGCCATCAGTGTTCGCGAAGTCTGCCAGCGTATCCAGGAGCGCGCCCCAGCGGTGTTGCTTCGTCACAAAGATCCGCTGGCCTCAGTGACGACCGTCCTCAACCGGCTGGTGGACTACGGGGAAGCGCAGAGCGAAGTTCGGGAGAATGGGCGGCGGGCCTGGCGATGGGTCTCGGAACCCGTGCCCAGCAGTCTTGGATCGGCGCAGAAACAGCTTGCTTCAGAACTGTGAACGCCTGCAATGCATAAAACTGGCATCACAGGTTTTGCAGCAGCTCGTCAAAATTCCGCCGTCCCATCTCGAGAAAAAGAAAACTCGCGGCAGTTTTCAGCCGGTCGTAGGTCTCAAGGCCGAGGATGCCGCCAACCTCGCGCACATCATAGAGGCTGGGTGCGGGGAGCATCTGCCAGTAATCCAACCGGATCAGCAACCACAAGCGCAGCTTGATGAGGGTCAGCAAAGAGTAGAGACGCACTTCCACCGCGATCTGTTGCAGATCGCGGGCCAGCAGCGCCGCCTGTTCATCCCGGCCTTCCGCCTCGCGGTTGGCCCAGTCAATCAGCACCGCGGCGTTATGCGCCATCCGGTGCACGAAAGCCACGTAAAGATGGATGCGCTTCCGCTGCAATTTCCGGAAGTCCTTGCGGCTGAGATCGCAGCGCAGATGGGTCTCGGTGTTCGCGTCAAGCAAGGTCTCAGCTTTCTCCAGGTCCACCGGCAGCAGAAAATCGACCACATCGTCGGCCGTGCGATCGGGAAAGTGAAACCAAATCCAGGCTGCGATTACCACGCAGCTGGCAAATCCCGCCGTAATCATAAAGTTCCACAGAATCGTCACCATCATGGTCGCCGTACCCTCCGTACAATCTCTTTGTAGCGGCCCAGTTCTTGCGCCGACAGCGGAGGCTGTTCAGCGCGGGTAGCTTCTGTCTTAAGCGGAACGCTGAAATACCATAGCCAAATCAAGACTGCAATACTGTAAGTGATTACCGATATCAATCCCCACAAAAATTTGAATTTTGTTCCGAATTCGTAAAATCTGGTGGTGGTCAACAGGGCTACGCTGGCGAACAGCCCGTAACCTGCACAAATGCCGAAGGCTTGCTGCCTCCAGCGCAGTCCGAACAGCAGCACCATGGTCACCAAGAGTGCAAACATGGCTACTTGCAGCAGCCTTACTCCCAGTTCCGATCCCACGATCCAGGCGACCGCTCCCTTTTCCAAACCACCGGGTACTGACAGACTTCGCGAAATCGTCAACCCTAAGCACAAGACAACCGTGAACGGAAAAAGCGGAGGAAACCACCACAGACGGCTGAAATTCCGGAATACGTTGCGGAAAACCTCATACATCACCGCGATCCCAAGCAGCGGGTATATGGCCTCGGTAGTCCAATACACGTGCAAATAGACGGGAGGATGGTTCCGCACCAGAAACCGGCTGACGCCAGCCGTAACCGCAAAAACCGTATAGACAAAAAACCACGGAAAGGTCCTGAAACTCTGCTTGCGGACCAGCACATACAGCAGCACTGCCTGCAGCGGAAGTTCTCCCCACCACAGAATCAAGGTCAGCAAAGTCATGGCTTGTGAGCAGCTTAACCCAGCCGCTCACAAGCCACCAAAATAAGTTTCTCTAGAGTAACCAGCCATCCACTACAGCAAGTGAATCAGTGAAAAAAACATCGACCAGGCGATCGGGGCCGAGACAGTCACGGGAGGCGGTCCGGGGCCCTCCGGCGGTGGTCCCGGGCCTTCGCCCAGGGCAGGGATTGCGCAGGTGGCCAGCATCAGCACCGCCGCCAGCGTAATTGCTTGTATGGTTCGTTTCATGTGCTCTCCTTTTTGTAGAGTCGGTCTTCCCCGGAGTGCAATTTAGATTGGGGAGTCCTTAATGGCACAGAAGGATAGCGCGTCGGAGGGCTTTACGGCGTGGAAACACGGATTTGTTTTTCCGGGGGCGATCTCAGACTGTTTCCGGGAGTCTTTGGAAGCTAGCGCTCAGCGGTGTGGGCGAACCTCGTGCAAGTCTGTCCGGCTTGCGGGTAATGCAATAAATGTATTTATATTCAGGCAGTTACAGCCAATGTACTGAGTACTTCACGCCCCTACTCCGGAGGCAGAAGCATGCCTTTTTCCAGGTGCCGGGTCACATGCGCATAGGACGCTGCATGGGGGTCGTGGGTGACCATAACGATCGTCTTGTGGAAATCTTCGTTCAATCTTCTCAGAATTTCGAGAATTTCCGTTGCCGAATGGCTATCCAGATCTCCCGTAGGTTCGTCCGCAAGCAGCAAAGTCGGATCGCTGACGATCGCGCGCGCGATGGCGACTCTCTGTTCTTGTCCTCCAGAAAGCTGCTTGGGAAGATGATGGACCCGTTCCTCGAGGCCGACCAGCCTCAGCGCCGTCATCACGTGATCGCGCCGTTGTTGCGAATTCAGCTTGGTCAGCAGAAGCGGCAACTCGACGTTCTCGAATGCGGTGAGTACCGGAATCAAATTGAAAGTCTGGAACACATAGCCGATGTGCTCGTTGCGCCAGTGCGCCGCCTGGCCGTCGCTAAAGCGAAATACATTTTCTCCCAACACCAGCAACTCACCAGACGTGGGCCGGTCAATGGCCGCGATCATATTCAGCAATGTGGTCTTGCCTGAACCCGATGGTCCCATCAGCGCCATGAATTCTCCGCCCGCAATTTCAATGGAAACATCGTCAAGCGCGCGCACCTCGAACGCATCGCGCTTGAAAATCTTACTGACGTTGCGGACCTGGACCACCTTAGTTTGCGTCGCGGTATTCGTCATCGTCGCTGTGCTCATGACTGTCCCTTAATCTTGATTTTGTCCCCGTCTTTCAAGTTCGCTGGAGCGGTGGTGATCACGTTCTCCCCACCCACCAGGCCTCGCACCAAAAAGCCGTCGCTGCGCTGCGAGATCACCTGCACCTCACGCTGGAGAGCCTTCCCATCAAAGGCGAGAAACACGATTTTCTTACCATTGTGATCGCGGATCGCCATGGCAGGCACCAGCACGCCCGATAGCTCGCTTCCATCTGCCTTCTTGCTGTTATCCGCTAGAAACTTCACGGTCGCGTTCATCTCCGGACGCAAATATTGGTCTGGATTGAGAATCTGCACCTTCACCTGCACCGTGGCCTTCTGACGATTGGCCTCGGGAGAAATCTCGTGAATCTCGCCCTGATATTTGCGGTCGGGATAGGCATCCACGGAGAGCACCGCTTTCTGCTTGGGAAACAGTTTGGCGAAATCGTCCTGCGCGATGTCGAGTTCCACCTGAAGGTCGTTGAGATCGGCAAGCGCGACCACCTCGCCTTGAGGTCCACCCTCGGCCCCACTGGCAAACTGCGCCGTCACCAACTCACCCTTTTCTGCGGTGCGCTCCAAAATCGTTCCAGTGACCGGCGCGCGAATTACGGTTGCATCGAGCCACGATTTGGCATACGCCTCCTGACCCTCCGCTTGCACCAACGCGCCTCTGGCACGCGCGATTTCCTCCGGACGTGGGCCAATCTTCGCCAGCTCGAAGGCTTTTTGCAGCGAATCGACCCGCTGCTGGTCGGAGTCAAATTTGGCGGTTGCGTCGTCGAAAAGCTGCTTCGAAACCACGCCCTGGATCCACAATTCCCGGTCCCGGTCGAGCGTGATCTTGTCATCCACCAGAGTGGCGCGGGCCTCGTCGAGATTGTGCTGTGCCTGGGCGATCTCCTGAGGCCGTGAGCCATTTTCCAACTCTTGCAGGTACGCCCGCGCGTTCTCGGTCGCACCTTTCGCCTGCTCATATTGCGCGCGGAACTCCTGATCTTCCAAACGGACCAGCACCTGGCCCTCTTTCACATGATCCCCTTTTTCCACTCCGATCCAGGCCACGCGCCCAGTCACCTTCGAATTCACATTGATCTTGTGGTGAGCGACGATATACCCGCTCGCCGTGAGCACAACCCCGCCCGGCTCACTACTGTTCTCCGCCGCCGCCCGGACAACTTCCACCTCAGGCACGTCTGCCGCGAACAGCCTGTACGCGAGAGTGCCCAGGCTTAAGGCCGCGACCAGCGCAACTCCAATAATGATGTAACGCCGCGCCCATCCGGCAGGCTCGCCCGTCGGCGGCGCCGAGCGGTCGATCCGCAGGCCTTCTAAGTCAGCGTGTTTAGTATCCAAAGGCATAAGCCAACGTCATCTTACTTTGTGTACCTTTGTGTCCTTCGTGGTTGTCGCCTTTCTCATGCGAAACCTCTGTGAACCCCAGTGTCCCCTGTGGTTATCGCATTTCAAAAGATTAATCCCGCAACGAAACCAGAATTTCCCGTCGCGCCGCGTGCCACGCTGGAGCAATCCCGCCGAACAAACCCATAATAACGGCGAACATGACGGCGGCGATCACCACCTCCGGCGTCATCCGCAAACTGAACACGGCCTCGCTGAACGTTACCGGATTGTTGGTGCCCGTAGTCATCCCGTTAAACGGCAGCATCAACACAATCCCGACCGCCGCCCCCAACAACGACAACAATACCGATTCAAAAACGAAAGAAGTCAAAATACTCGGGCGCGAAAAGCCAATCACCCGCAGGGTCGCAATCTCCCGCGATCGATATGCTACCGCTGCATACATCGTATTCATCGCCGCAAAGCAGGACCCGATCGCCATAATCACCGCCACCAGCGTTCCCACGAATTTGATCGGACTGCCCGTGCTCGTCTGTTTGGCCCAGTACTCGGTTTCGAGCATGCCGTTGAGCTTCAGCCGCTGATCGTCACTTACTCGGTTCTTCAGCGCATCGGCGGAAACGGGATCGGTGGCGCGAATCAAAACCGAGTTAAATGTCGGCCGGTCGAAATCCGAGGACAACTGATTGATGTCGCCCCAGATTTCCGAATCGTGCGCGCTGCCGCCACTGTCAAAGATGCCTACTACTTTCCACGGGCCTTTGCCAATCCACATGCTGTCGCCGATATTGGCCTGGGCAAAGCGTGTGCGAATCGACTTGCTCACCACAATCTCACGCTGGCCGGGTGTAAACCATCGTCCTGCAATCAGTTTCACCTCGGGTCGCATCTCAATCCCAATCGGCGTCAGAAATCTCACCGTTACGTTGGCCTCGCCCGTGCCGTCATTTCTCGGAAGCACAACCACCAGCAGATCTTCTCCTGAGACCAGCGGCTGTCCACTTGCGTCGTGGGCTACTCCCGGCAAATCTTTCATGATAGGTACCGCATCTCGATCCACGCCACCGGCCGCCAGTTCCGCGGTTGCTCCCTTGCGCAGCACCAGGACGTTCAGCGGATTGCCGCTGCCTTTGAAAGCCGCGCTCAATCCTGCAAGCAGCGCCATGATGAAGATCGCGGTCGTCACCGTCAGCGCAATGCCCAAGGCTGTCATCACCGTGGCGCTCTTGCGCAGCATCAGGTTCCGGATGTTGTACTGAATGGGAACAGCCATAAATTTCTCCGCTTAACCGATATGCCGCAGACCCTCAACAATGTTTCCCCGCGAGGCGTTATACGCCGGCACGAATGAACTCACCAGGCCGACCGTGGCGCCGACGAGAACAGCGAGTAAGATCGTGGCCAGATTCGGTTTGACTCCCGCCAGCATGAGGCCAAGCCCAGGAGCGTGCTCGACCACCAAGACCAATCCTGAACCAGCCAATGCTCCTACGAGTCCGCCCACTGCCGCCAGGGTCACTGCCTCGCTCATGAACAACCCCAGCACCGTGCCGCGAGTGAATCCCAGCGTCTTCAGCAACGCGACTTCGCGGGTACGCTCGCGGATCGACATGGCCATGGTATTCGCCGAAACCAGCAGCGTGGCAAACACCACCGCCGCGCAAATGCTCAGAATGAACGCTTTTACATTGCCCAGCATGGCGATCCAGTCGAGATTGAACGCCTTCTCGCTCTCCGATTTCGTGGGCCTGTCGGTATCGCGGAAAGTTGAGTCAATCGCCTTGGCCACCTCCGGCACTGCCTGCGGCGAATCCGCCAGCACTCCGAAAAATCCCACAAAACCTTTCACCTTGTCGTAGCCTTCGTCAAGATATGTATTGTTGAAATACAGCGTTTCCGTGTCCTGGGGCGCGGTGAATACGCCGCGCAGCGTCAAGTCCAGATTCAAGGGAAAAATCGTCCCCGTGATGGGAATCTTGTCGCCGATTTTCCATCCATGTTTCTTGGCCAGAGCGGCGTCTACCACACAACCGGCGCGGTCTTTCTTCCATGCTTCCAACTGGTCCGGTGGGATGTGAAAATCCCGCTGCACCTCGAAGATTTCGTTAGGATCAGTCCCAAACTGCGCGAAGAAATTCTCCGGCTTGTCGTCTTTATATTGCCCACCGAACCAGGTCTCGTTAACCACCTGCCGCACTCCCGGAATCGAGCGGATTTTCTCGCGATAGGAGATGGGCAGAAATTGTGCCAGTGAAACTTTATGGCGCACAATCAGCCGCTCCGCCGATTCCGCGCTGCCATCGGACATATAAAATGCCCGCCAGATGGTCATCATGAGCGTAAGCAGCAGCAGGGAAAAGCTGATACTCAAGAGCGTCAGCAGGCTGCGGCGCTTATTGCGGAAGGCGTTCTTGCGGACAAAGCTGACCAGGGTCATGATCGAACTCCAGAATTTCCAGAAAGAGAAGTCTCTAAGCGCCCCGCTGCGGGAATTGCAAGTGCCTCCAGCATAGCCGATGTCCCCGAAAACGGACAACCACTTGTCATCCCAAGCCAGCGTTCTTTGCGCCGCGAGGGATCTGGGCGAGCCGCGCGATGGGTCGCGTTCTGTGCGACCCACAAGCCGCGCGTTTAGCTCGCTTCCTGACTTGCATCATCGCTCCCCGCCCATCTCATCCACCAGTGGAGATCGTCACCGCTCCCCAATGACAAATGTCACCCAAGACTCCTCTATACATAACGATTGCAATGAAAAAAGGTTACGGGTGAGAAACACCCAGGAGTAAAGATGAAACTGCCTTTAGCCTGTTCGAGTCGTAAAATGGAGACACCTCCAGGCAATTTGATTTCTAAGGAGCAGCCATGCAAAAGCGCAAACTCGGAAAAAGTAATCTGCAAGTGTCGGCCATCGGCCTTGGCTGCATGGGAATGAGTTTCAGTTATGGTCCGCCGGCCGACAAGAAAGAAATGATCTCTCTCATCCGCACCGCCGTCGAACGGGGCGTAACTTTCTTCGATACCGCGGAAGTCTACGGTCCATTCACCAACGAAGAACTCGTGGGCGAAGCGCTTGCCCCCATCCGTGACCAGGTCGTGATTGCCACTAAATTCGGCTTCAAACCTGATCCCAGTGGTGCGACGCGTTGGAGCGCCCTGGACAGCCGTCCGGAACACATCAAGCAAGTCGCCGAGGCCTCGCTCAAGCGCCTCAGAACCAATGTCATCGACCTGTTCTACCAGCACCGCGTGGATGAGAATGTGCCCATCGAAGACGTTGCCGGCGCCGTAAAAGACTTGATTCAGCAGGGCAAGGTCAGGCACTTCGGCCTTTCCGAAGCAGGAGTCGGCACCATACGTCGTGCCCACAAAGTGCAGCCGGTCACGGCACTTCAGAGCGAATATTCGCTTTGGTGGAGAGAGCCGGAAGCCGAAGTCATTCCCACGCTCGAGGAACTCGGCATCGGCTTCGTCCCGTTCAGCCCATTGGGCAAGGGCTTCCTCACCGGCAAGATCAGCCAGGACACGCAGTTCGATAAGACTGATTTCCGCAACATCGTTCCTCGTTTCACTAAAGAGAACCGCAGAGCGAATCAGGCCGTAGTTGATCTGATCGGCAAATTCGCGCAACAGAAAAAGGCGACGCCGGCGCAGATCGCGCTGGCCTGGCTGCTGGCGCAAAAGCCGTGGATCGTTCCCATCCCGGGTACCACCAAGCTGCATCGGCTGGAAGAGAACCTCGGAGCCGCCAACATCGAACTTACAGGCGAAGATCTCCGGCAGCTGGAAACCGCAACCTCAAAGATCCCGGTGCAAGGGGCGCGTTATCCCGAAGAGTTGCAGAAGTTGGTGGGCCGCTGAACAAGCACGAATACCAGCACCCAGGGATCTGTCGAGCGTAGGGCTCCGGGGATTCCCGCTATTCCTCCGCGCCCGCTCCGGCTGTTCGCAACAGACGCCGCAGAGCGCGTTTTCCCGCGACGCCATGCTCCTCTCCCGCGATGTTGCCATCGCGATCGATGACCACATCGATCGGATAGCTCGTGGCCTGATACGTCTACCACAGCCTCTTCGTTCTTGCAGTACGGGCGCCAAGTGAACTCAAGCAGAACCGCTTTGCCCTTGAGGGATTGATCGTCCGTAGCTTTCGCCGGAAAGCGTCTTGCGTGAAAGCGGGCCGCAGGCTCGGCATCATCGGAGCCGGCGACCGCCGTCATCGTCAATGAAACCGCGATTACAATAAGACCCAACCGCCAAAACATGGCCGAGCACTATATCACAGCCGTCAAGCTGGCAAGAGAATCATTGGCGGGGTTTCTGGAAACCGGAATCTAACCCTGAGCGGCTCACCTGGAAACGAACCAGGTAACCAGAGTGAGCACGATGGTGGCCGCGATGGCTATCAGCCAGAACGCGGCGTCGCGACTCAACTTGACCGAGGCAGAATAGCAAAAAGGGCCAAAAGCCTCGGGTCGGGCTGGCAGGGCCTTAGCCGTCATAAAAGCTTACAAATGACTGGGCTTCAGCCCTTAGGCCCCTGCTTCAAACTTCCCGCCGCTCAGTCGTGGCCACCGTCCTGATCCGCACTTTGGTTGCTTTTCAAGGTCACTTTGTCTTGTCCCAGCGAGGCTGGTTGCACGGCTGGTTTCGGAGTTTGCGGGTTCTGGGTCGCCGCTTTGGGTTGAATGTCGGGCTGTGAGTGACTGACCGGACTAATGCTTGTCGTCATGAGAACCTCCCGTGGGAGTGTCATCGGTGGCTCACGGAATAACTTTAGGGCTGAGCAGTTCATCAAAAACTACCTGTTTTCAATACCATGCGGCTAGCATGCCAAGGCCGGCAGGCGCCTTGTTCCGAATTCGTAACAAAACTGACATAGCCACCAGCCGGTCGGGAAAACCGTTGTAAAAGGGTGCTCCCCCAAGATGGGGCCTTTCATTCGCGTCGACCCCCTCGTGCGAGTTTGAAAGGCCCCAAGGTTTCTTGCATAGAGCGTCTTCCCAGCCTCAACCTTTGTCTCGTAACCTTTTTCGCCGCCAACCGTTTATAAAGTTAGGACAACCATGGTGGCGAGAGCACCGGCTTCGCGGCAGTCCCCGGAGCAGGCGGATGAGCGTCTGCTGGTGGAAGCTGCCCAGCGGGATCCTGCCCGCTTCGCTCAGATCTACGAGATTCACTTTGAGCGGGTCTATGCCTTCATCGCACGGCGGGTCGGCGACCGCGATGCGACCGAAGACCTTACCTCCGAGGTTTTTCATAAGGCGCTCGCCAATCTGAGTCGCTTTGAGTGGCGCGGCGTGCCATTCGCAGCCTGGCTGCTGCGAATTGCCGTGAATGCCATCGTGGATCGCTCGAAACGGCACGGCCGGGAGATCGCGGTTGACGATCCTCCTGAAATCAGTACGCAACCGGGTCTCAAGCAAGTGGAAAATCGCGCCCGCCTGTTCCAGTTGGTGAATCAACTTCCGGAAGACCAGCGGCACATCGTGGCCATGCGATTTGCCGAACAGAAAAGCATCCGCGAAATAGCGCAGCAACTCGGACGCAGCGAGGGCGCCGTCAAGCAGCTCCAATTCCGCGCTCTGGAGAACCTGCGCGATGGTTTTGCAGTGGTCAAACGCGGCTATCCGAAAAAGACCGGAGCGCCGAAAAAAGCAGTCAAGAAATCCGGTGGCAGAAATGGCTAAGCGCAGCCGACTTGACGAACTCGACCAGGTGGTGACCGGGATACTCTCGCATCCCGAGGCGCCGCTGCCGGCCGATACCGATCTGGCTCCCCTCGCTCGCATCGCGGCCGAGTTGACTACTCTGCCCCGGCCGGCTTTTCGCGCGCGTCTGAAATCTGATCTTGAGAGGAATAAATCTATGGCAACTGCAACCGAATCTGTCACCGGAATTCGCCCGACTGCCGCGCCGTGCCTTCGCATCAGAGGCGCGGCCGCGGCCATCGAGTTCTATAAACAAGCCTTTGGCGCGCACGAAAACATGCGTTTCGCGAATGAAGCGATCGGCCTCGCCCACGCCGAAATTCAGATCGGCAACTCGGTGATCATGGTGGCCGAGGAAGCTCTGCAATACGATATGCCCAGCCCGCAAACTCTGGGGGGTTCACCGGTCAGATTCGAACTGTTTGTCGAAGATTCTGACGCTGCGGTCGAGAAGGCCGTCACCGCCGGAGCCCAGCTCGCCTCGCCCGTGCAGGATCATTTCTACGGCTACCGCGCCGGAACCGTAGCCGACCCGTTCGGCTACAGCTGGACGATTGCCACCGTGAAAGAAGAAATGTCGGTCGAGGAAATGCGCCGCCGCTTTGAACCGACGATGCAGCGGATGTTGAAGAAGCCTGCTGTCGATCCCATCCCCGAGGGCTACCGCACCGTGACGCCGTATCTAGTTGCCCAGGATGGTCCAGCGTTGCTTGAATTTGCCAAGCAGGCCTTCGGAGCCGAAGAGAAGTTCCGCGGAACTGGCGGAGCCGGCGGTCTGCACGCCGAGGTCACAATCGGCGACTCCAGGCTGATGATCGGCGGCGGCATCCCCGGACGCGAATTCCGCTCCACCGCCAACACCACCGCTCTGCACGTTTACGTGAAAGACACGGACGCGGTCTATAAGCAGGCCCTGGCAGCTGGCGCAACCTCCATCAGCGCCCCCGCTGACCAGGAATACGGCGAGCGCTCCGCCGGAGTCAAAGATCCGGCCGGCAACTACTGGTACATCGCGACTCACAAAGGCCCGACTTACATACCCGAGGGCTTGAATAATGTGAATGTGTACATGCACCCCTGGCGCGGTGACCCGGTCATCAACTTCTTGAAGCGTGCCTTCGGGGCGCAGGAGTCGGGGAGGTACGCTACGCCTGACGGCATCATTCACCACGCCGAAATTCGCGTGGGTAGCTCGGTGGTAGAACTAGGCGAAGCCCACGGGCCTTACCAGCCCATGCAGTCAATGTTCTACGTGTACGTCCCCGATTGCGATGCCGTCTATCACCGCGCGCTTAGGGCGGGAGCGACTTCGATTTCCGAACCCGTCGACCACCCCTACGGCGACCGCAGCGGAGGTGTGAAAGACGCCTTCGGCAACCAGTGGTACATCTCAACCCACATTAGAGATGTGGCGCCATGACCTAGCGGCAGGTTGCACGCTCTTGATGTCTTTCTACGTCCGCACCAACCACGAAATGGTTGCCCCACCCTTTTCGCGTTTTTTGCGAAAGGGTGGGACTTCCTGATAGTCGCAGACCACCACCCGTGCCCGCCTTGCCGCTCCTCGCCCCACCCCTGTAGCATAGAAACATCCTCGTATTCCCGCACTCCTAGGAGGTCTATATGGCAACCGACGTTCTGACCGGCCCCACCATTTTGGGCACGGCCACCCGCACCAAGGTTTATAAGAACTTCATCGATGGCGAATGGGTCGACGCCTCCACCGGCGAGACCTTCGAAAACCGCAATCCCGCCGACACTCGCGACGTAGTCGGCATCTTCCAAAAATCCGGCCCAGCCGACGTGGAAGCCGCCGTAGAAGCTGCCAAGCAGGCTTTCAAGAAATGGCGCCTGGTCCCCGCTCCCCGCCGCGCCGAAATCGTTTATCGCGCTGCCGAGATCCTGCTCGGACAGCAAAGAAGAATTTGCCCGCGACATGACCCGCGAAATGGGCAAGGTGCTGGACGAAACTCGCGGCGACGTGCAGGAAGCCATCGATACCGCCTACTACATGGCCGGCGAAGGCCGCCGCATGTTCGGCCCCACCACTCCTTCCGAGCTTCCCAACAAATTTGCCATGGCCATCCGCCAGCCTCTCGGCGTCTGCGGCATGATCACGCCGTGGAATTTCCCCATGGCCATCCCTTCGTGGAAATTGCTCCCGGCCATCGTCTGCGGCAACACTTGCATCATCAAACCCGCGCAGGACACTCCGCTCTCCACGTTCAACTTAGTCCGTACCCTGGTCGACGCCGGCCTACCCAAGGGCGTGATCAACATCGTCACCGGATTCGGCCCCGAAGTCGGCGCACCGCTCTCCGAGCATCCCGACGTCAAAGCCATTTCGCTGACCGGATCGAGCGCGGTCGGCCGCATCGTCGGCCAGACCGCCGCCAAGCGCTTCAAGCATTGTTCGCTCGAACTCGGCGGCAAGAATCCCATGATCGTGCTCGACGACGCCAATCTTGATCTCGCCATCGAAGGCGGCCTCTGGGGAGGTTTCGGAACCACCGGCCAGCGCTGCACTGCCACCAGCCGAATTATTGTCCAGAAGGGCGTGTACAGCGAGTTCATCGAGCGCTACGTCGAACGCGCCCGGAGCTTGAAAGTCGGCAACGGACTCGACGAATCCACCCAGATGGGCCCGGCCGTCAACGAAAACCAGCTCGCGACCGATCTTAAATATGTGGACATCGGCAAAGCCGAAGGTGCCCGCCTCAAGTGCGGAGGCAATCGCCTCACCGGCGGCGACTACGCGCACGGCTACTTCATGGAGCCGACCGTGTTCGCCGACGTCGATCCCAAAATGCGCATCGCCCAGGAGGAAATCTTCGGCCCCGTGGTTTCGATCATTCCCTGCGAAGATCTCGCAGACGCCATCGAAATCGCCAACAACATCGAATACGGCCTATCGTCCTCGCTGTACACCAAAGACGTGAACAAAGCCTTCAGCGCAATTCGCGATCTCGATGCCGGAATCACTTACATCAACGCGCCCACCATCGGCGCCGAAGTGCATCTTCCCTTCGGAGGAGTGAAGTCCACCGGCAACGGCCATCGCGAAGGCGGCGTCGGCGCCATCGACTTCTTCAGCCAATGGAAAGCAGTTTACGTGGATTATTCAGATAAGCTACAAAGAGCGCAGATCGACAGAGGAGAGTAGAATCTTGTACCGCAAAGAAAAGTGAAGAACTGTCCGCAAAGTACGCAAAGAAGACCAGCGTTCCTCTGCGACCTTAGCGGCAATTCTTTGCGAACTCGGCGGTAAGCTCTAGTTTTTAGGTGTCCTCCATGCCCACGCAAACTCGCGAAATCCTCGCCGCCAGCCGCCTCGAAAACGTCCGCTATGCCATCCGCGACCTGGCCTGTGTCGCCGACGAAGTCATCAAGCAAGGCCACAAAGTTCTCCCGCTCAATGTCGGCGATCCCAACATCTTCGATTTCGCCACTCCCGCGCACATCGTTGAAGCCGCCGCCAAAGCCATGCGCGACAACAAGAACGGCTACGCGCCTCCTCGCAGGGAATCCCGCAAGCCCTCGACGCCATCCGCGGCGAAGCTGCCCGCAAAGGCATTTCGACCGTCAACGACGTCTTCGTCACCAGCGGCGTCAGCGAAACCGTCGATCTCTGCCTCACCGCGTTGCTCAACCCCGGCGACGGCCTGCTCACGCCCTGCCCCGACTACCCTCTTTACTCCGCGGTACTGGCCAAACTCGGCATCGCCCTCAATCCTTATTATTTGAGCGAAGAAGACGCCTGGCAGCCCGAACTCGCCGACATCAAAAAGAAAATCACGCCCCGCACTCGCGGTATCGTGCTCATCAATCCCAACAACCCCACCGGCTCCGTTTGCACGCGAAAAATGCTCGAAGAAGTTGCCGAACTCGCCCGCCGCCACAACCTGGTCGTTTTCGCCGACGAAATTTACGACAAGCTCATTCTCGACGATGTCGCCCACATCTCCTTCGCCGCCGTCGCCCCCGACGTTCCTACCGTCACTTTCGGCGGCCTCTCGAAAAACTATCTCGCTCCCGGCTGGCGCATCGGATGGGGCATCGTCAGCGGCGACGCCGCTGCCATCAAGCTTTACTGGGAAGGCATTCAAAGCCTGCTGCGCTCGCGGCTTTCCGCGAACCATCCCGAGCAGTACGCCATCAAGCCGGCGCTCGAAGGCCCGCAAGACCATTTGCCCGTCGTCTGCCAAAAGCTGCGGAGCCGCCGCGACCTCACCGTAAAAACCTGCAACGCCATCCCGCGCATAACCTGCGTTTCCCCGCGCGGCGCCTTCTATGCCTTCCCACGCCTCGACATCCCCGACGCCGACGAACTCTTCGTCAAAGAACTGATCCTGAAAAAGCACGTCATCGTCGTCCACGGCTCCGGCTTCGGACAAAAGCCCGGCAGCAAACATTTCCGCATAGTCTTTTTGCCTGATGAAAAGACGCTCGCGAAGGCCTACGCCGCCATCGCCGAACTCATGAAGGAAAGATACTCATGAACCACGTGGGGACAGCCGCCCTCGCTTGTCCCGCCGAGCGAAACTCGGCAATTTTTGCTCACCCAATCCGGGAAGCGCGGGCATCCTGTCAAGGCACAAGGGACCGACTCCAGGAAAACGAAAGCCCGGTAGCCATCCGGGGCTGATACTGGACGCCGTCTGTAGATTTCAGGATAACCCTGCCGTTAGCGTTGTCAAGGCACGGGAGGCCTCAGAAACACAAAAGCCCCGGTAGCCATCCGTGGGCTGACCTGTCAGACACATATGCTACAATGTCTGACATGGCATCCGGACGCCTCACAATCCGTATCCCCGAGACCCTTGGGCAGCGACTTCGCCGCCGTTCAAGGATGAAGGGACAGCCCGAGTCGGCGCTCGTCCGCGAAGCTCTGGAAACTTATCTCGGGCAGTCTTCCGAACCGCGTCCCGCCTACGAATTGGCCGAAGAAGCTGGCTTGATTGGCTTGATCGGGCGTGGCCGCAAGGCTCCTCCGAAAGATCTCAGCACTGCCCGCCGCCACTTTGAAGGTTTTGGCAACTCCAAATGACCGGGTCGAAATGAGAACGACACGCCGCGTGCTGGTCGATACCGGCCCGCTGGTTGCCATTCTCTCCAGCGTCGACGAGCACCACACCGCTTGTGTCCATGCCCTTCATCAACTGCCCGGACCGCTCTATTCCTGCTGGCCGGTGATCACCGAGGCGGTGTGGCTACTGCGGTCCTATCCGCGAGCCGTGCAGCAACTACTAAGAAGCTGCTTTTCCGAGAAGCCGGGCGGCTTTGTGGAACTGCTTCCCCTGGCCGGGGCCGAAGCCAGTGCGATTGCCGATGTGATGAGGGAGTACGAGGACATGCGTCCGCAGCTAGCCGATGCTGCGCTGGTTTATCTCGCGAACCGCGAGGGGATTGACACTATTTTCACTCTCGACCGGAGGGATTTCAGCGTGTATCGGGCGGCGAACAAGCGCGGGTTTCGAATCGTGCCCTGACAGAAACACCAAAGCCCCGGTAGCCATCCGGGGCTAATACTGGACGCCGTCTGTAGACTCCATCGTAGCGCGTCTGGCGACTATGTCAAGCTTATTTACCCTAGTCGAGTGACGGGCGGAGGGCGAGGGACTCGAACCCTAGTGGCTGGCTAAGGCCACTCGACCGTTTTACAGACGGCATCCAGTACCCACTGGCAACACCCTCCAAACACCCTCTGCTGAATGAATTGTATGGTTGAAGGAGAGCCCGGTTTCGCAGATCGGAAGATTATTTTGGTTTCTGGTTCGGAATCGGGAAACTACGCGGCCTGCCCCTTCGCCCCGACCGGCGAATCCTGTGTCCGAGTCCAGGTGTAGCGCATGCGATGAATCACGGTAATCGTCGACAGCACGGCGATCAGCCACAGCACCGGTGCCATGCGATTGAATAACGCTCCGATGATCACCAGCACCAGGCGTTCCGGGCGCTCCAGAAATCCCACGCGGCAGGAGCCAATCAGCGACTCGGCGCGGGCGCGCGTGTAGCTGACCATGATGGCGCTGACCATCACGAACGCCGTCAGCACCACGTACACGAAGCGCTCGCCGCGGGCGTAGAACACGAGCAGTCCGAGGAACTGGGATGCGTCACTGTAGCGGTCGATGACTGAATCGAAGAAACCGCCAAAGCGGGTGACGCGGTTGGTGGCGCGGGCCACCTCGCCATCGACGAGATCGAAAAACCCCGACCCGATGATGACCAGGCCGGCATAGCGGAACAGGCGCACCTGATTCTCGCTGTTGGCATATCCGAAAAGAATGGCGGCGATGGTGTTGACCACCAGCCCCATGAACGTCAGCACATTAGGATTGATGCGCGACAGCGCCAGCCAGCGCACAATGATATTCAGCAACTTGCCGCAAGCCCGGCCGAAGGCTGACGTCCAGGTGCGGGCCATCAGGCGCTGGCCTCGTCGTGGATGGTACTCAAAGTCAGAATATCCAGCTCACGCTTACCGTTCGGCGTCACCACGGTGGCAGAATCACCGACCTTCTTGTTGAGAAGCGCGCGGCCAATGGGGGAGCTGGTTGAAATCTTTCCGGTGGCGACGTCCGACTCCTCCGTAGTCACCAGCTTGTACTCGACTTCTTCGTTCTTAGAGTTGTCGTAGACCTTGACTGTGGAACCGAGCCCGACTTTATCCCGGGGAATGTTGTCCATATTAATGAGGGACAAATCCGCCATGCGGCGGCCGAGCTGGCGCAGGCGGGCTTTGACGAACTCCTGGCGCTGCTTGGCCATGTGGTATTCGGCGTTTTCGCTGAGGTCGCCGAGGGCCGCGGCACGCTTGATTTCCTTGGGAAGCTCGTGGACCAGCTCGTGTTCGAGGGTGTTGATCTCGTCCTGCAGCTTCTTTTTGATCTGCTCAGTCATGCGAGAGGAATTATAAACCTCTAAAACGCATCGACCACAAAGGACACAAAGGATCACAAAGGAAACCCTTGGTTAACAACCTTTGTGTACCTTCGTGTCCTTCGTGGTTAATGCCTTTAGGCTTGAAATTCCGCGGCTTCCGGGAAGCGCAGGCCGTTCTTGCTCAGGGCCTTGGTGAGAAGCTCTTCGATCATCGGCTCTTCGCAATTCTTGGCCATGGCGAGCTCGCTGACCAGCAGGTAGCGGGCGCGCTCCAGCATCTTCTTTTCCCGAAATGAAAGTGCCTTGGCCTGGTTGAGCGCGATCAAACCCTTCAGCACCACCGCGACCTCCAGCAAAGACCCGGTGCGCATGCGCTCGGAGTTTTCTTTGTAGCGGTATTTCCAGTCGGCGTTGCTGTCGGTCGCCGAGCCATCTTGCAGAAAATCAACGATTTTCTGGATGTCACCGTTCTTGATCACCCGCCGCAGCCCCACCATATTTACATTGTGGAAGGGCACCATCACCTTGAGGCTGCTGGCTTTGATCTTCAGCAAGTAGAACTTCTCCACGGTCTCGCCGATGGTGCGACTGCTGATTTGTTCAATCACGCCAACGCCGTGATTGGGATAAACGACCTTGTCACCTATATGGAAACTAGCGTCGATGCTTAGCATGCAGAACCACCCTGGGAAGCGGAAAAGCTGAGGAACAGCACAACTTCATGCTATCGAAAACAGCGGGGAAAGGCAATTGAGCCGTTGGTCTCCAAACCTTGGGAAGGGCCGCTCCACGGGCGTTTTAGGCGTGGAGAGCTAACTCCATAGCGCTGAGTAGTTTGCCCTCAACTACTCTCCCAGCCACGCGCCGTAGGGTCTTAAGGATTCCACGTGGTCAAAGATAATTTTCATGGCGCCAGTTATAGGGATGGCCAGAAGCAGACCCATAGCGCCCCACAAACTTCCCCACACCAGCAGGCTCATGGTGACCGCTAGGGGGTTTAGTTGCAGCCGGTTGCCCAGAAACTTGGGATAGAGGACATTCAGCGCGACCATGTGCAGTCCCAAAACGGTCACGACGATGGTCAAAAGGTCGGCGACCTCCACATGCCCGAGGCCGACAAACACCGGTGGGACGATCGCCAGCAGCAGACCCATATAGGGAACCAGGCTTAGAAATCCGCTGATGAAGCCGACGAAATAGAAGAATGGCACGTGTAGGAGTCCGAACACGAGCGTGCTGACCGCGCCCACCGCCAAACCAATCAAGACATTTCCCACCATGAAACTGCGGATCATGGCCGAGATCAAACCCAGCGTGGTGTAAACCGTATGGCGGCTCTCCAACGGAAACAGCATGACCGTCGCGGAGCGCACGTGTTGCTGCCAGGTCAGCATAAAGAAGGTCAGGAAGGGAACGAACGAACACGCCAACAACAACGTCCCCGCCGATCCGAAACCGCGTGTCAGCAGGTCCGTCCACCCGGTCGCTGGCCGCACTTTGACTACATCCTTGTCTTCGGCATCTTCCCCCAGGTTTTCCAGGCTTTCCGCCTGCTTGCTGAATCGCATCAGATCTTCCCGCAGCCGGGTGGTGTATTTCGGCAGGTCCTGCACCAACACGACCGCCTCGTTGTACGAGTAATAGACAATGGTCATGATTGCCGTCAGCAGCAGCAGCAGGGCGACAAAAGCCCCCAGCCCGCGGGGCAGGTGCAGGACAGGACAGAAAATCCACCACCGGGGCCAGCACGAACGCCAGCAGAACCGAAATCAGCATGACCGCCAGAATGGCCTCGCCGTAGTAGCAGAGCGCCAGAAGACGCCGCCGATTCCGATGATGTTCAGCGCCCAGTGCCAGCGCGGCTTCGCACGCGGTTTCGCCACTTCTGACAACGGCGGCGCTACGGCTTCGAGTTGTATTTCGTCGTCCGGCATGAACGGCCTCCTTGGGGCCAGGGCGAAGACGGCAATATCCTAGACCAAATCCCGGCTTTCTGCGCGACATATAATCGCGAGGTGCCATTCCTACCAACTGCCGGCCGGGGGGAAACCATTGCGCGTGCTGGGTCTGGATGTCGGCTCCCGGCGAATCGGGGTGGCCATATCGGACCTGCTGGGGATCACCGCGCAGGGCCTGGCGACCATCCAACGCCAGAATAAGCGGACGGATCTTGCGGCGCTCGAGAAAGTCATCCGAGAACACGACGTGTCAGCCATTGTGGTCGGGCTACCGCTGCGCATGAGTGGGGCGGAGGGGATTCAGGCGGAGAAGATGCAGCTTTTCGCCGAGGAATTGCGCAAGCGCTTCAAATTGCCGGTGCATCTTTGGGATGAGCGGCTGACCTCCGCCCAGGCGAACCGCTTACTCCGCGAAACCGAGATGTCGATCAAGCGCAGAGGGGAAGTGGTCGATCAGATGGCGGCAGTGCTGATTTGCAGAGCTGGATGGAGGCGAAGGGCGGCCGTTAGGGGTCGGCCGTCTCCCTAGGTTAAGCTGGAGCGGCCCGAAGGCGCATTCCAGCTTGACATCGAATTGAAGCAGAAAGAGACTGAATCTGTAAGGTGCGAACCTAAGCGCTCAGCTTGGGAAGCTCTTGAGGCGCCCACCGGTCGCCTTCATTTATTGCAGCCGTGTATGGCCTATTCACGGAAAGCGCCCCGCTTTTGCCGCTTGTTCAGAAGCTCGACACGGTGCCCTCATGACCCACCGCCTCCTGAGGTCGTACCGTAGACCTCCCGCCCGGAAGCCCCCAGGTTAAGCCCGCATACGGCGATCACGCAATGCCGCGCAACTTAGCGGCTGCCCCCGATTTTGGGCGGACAACGGGCGTCGGGGCTCGTGGGTACCCAGCTTTGCAACATCAGCAAAGCTGGGGCAGCCTCTTTTATACGATGTCACATGCGGAAAAATCAAAGCTGGGCCAGCCCCCAGCAAGACCGAGGAACATGAATACAGTTCGGCACAGAAGAGTAGGCTTCATATGGTTGGACCTCACAGCGGGCGATGGGGAATCGCCGACCCGACAATTCTACAGCAGGATACGCCCGGTGCGGCCCCTATTCGCGTCCTTTGCGAAGGCCCAGATGCGACGTTCCCAGCTTTGACGCTGAAACGCGGGCCAAGCGTCGCGTTAGTCGCGCCTCATTGCCGCGCGAATCGAAATTGGGGCTTGCGGCACGGTTGAAACCGTGCCCTTACCACGGTGTCGCGCGCAGCCTCGCCTCCCACCCTTGCGTACAGAACGCGAAAGGATGGGGCGCCCTTTTCCGTGATAGTACATATGTAGCGGGAAACCCAAACGGCTGGCCATGCGGCAACCGCACATGGGAGCAGGATCAGCGAAGGAGGAAAACCGCATGACAAGACGACGCATGCTTACTCTACTGATTGTCATCGCACACTGGATCGTCGCCGTCTGGCACCTGTTCCTCGCGGCCAAGGTTCTGCCAGCCCCCAATAACAGCGTTAGTGGGCTGGCCATAACTCTGATAACGGCCGGGCATTTGGTCGTGTCCATTGCGCTATGGAAGCTCAGCGATAACCTCGCTGGGCTGGTGTCGTTGATTTTCTTCCTGGCTGCCATGAGTGCCGATCTTTATGAGCACTTCCTCCATGCATCGGCCAATAATATTTTCATGGTGGCGCCCGGTGATGGGACTGCCTGGTTCGATGCAAGTGTCTTCGTCCTTCTAGCGCTCGAGATCGTGGGATGCTTGCTTGGAGTTGTGTTGCTCAGGAGCAGAACCTGAAAACGTCCTGGACGCGAGAGGATGCGGCCCCGCAGTTCTATGATCCCCGCGGCTAAGGTCCACCGACTAACGGCACATTTCTACACTCAAAATTCCTCTAAACTGAAGAAGCATGCGCGTGGTTCTTACGCTTCTATTGATCGCCGCCCTTGCCGCCGGCGGATGGCTGGCCTGGGCCTGGTATTCGCCGGTGACGCCGGAGGCGCAGACGTTCGTACTATTGCATCCCGGCTACTCTACGCGCCGCATCGCGGCTGAATTGAAAGCTGCCGGCGTCATCCACAGCACGACTGCGTTCATCCTCTGGCATCGGTTGCATCAAAAGCACTCCCTCAAAGCCGGCGAATATTTGTTCGACACTGCCGACACCTCGGTCGGCGTCCATGACCGCCTGGTGCGTGGCGATGTTTACGTGCGCACCGTGGTAATCCCTGAAGGCTTCAACATTTTTGAGGTGGCGCAGGCCGTTCAAGATGCCGGTCTGGGACCAGCCGAAGATTTCCTCAAGGTTGCGACTTCCGACACTGCACTGATTACCGACCTTGCACCGGAGGCGACAAGTCTCGAAGGGTATTTGTTCCCGAACACCTACGAGTTCACCCGCACCCAGACGATGGAAGAGATAGCGGCGGCCATGGTCAAGCAGTTTCGGCAGGTAGCGCGGGAAATCGGCCTCACGACTGACATACAAAAGACCGTCACGCTAGCGTCCATTATTGAAAAAGAAACGGCTGCGCCTGAGGAGCGGCCGCTGGTGGCCAGCGTTTATGACAACCGGCTGGCGAAGCATATCCCGCTCCAGGCTGATCCGAGCGTAATTTACGCCGAGATGCTGCAAGGGACATACACTGGAGCTTTGCACCATGAGGACATGCAGTTCCGCTCCGCCTACAACACCTATCTTCATGTGGGGCTGCCGCCGGGGCCGATTGGCAATCCCGGGAAAGTGTCGCTCGAAGCCGCGATGCATCCCGCCGACACGCAATACCTCTATTTTGTGAGCGACGGGAACAGCCACCACCGCTTTGCCCGCAGCCTGGAAGAACATAATCGGAACGTGGCTGCGTATCGAAAAGCGGTCGCGCAACGGTAAACATTGCGGGCGATTGTGGTGACTCCTGCTTGAAACTTAAACCCTGAAAGCGCAGGGAAGACCCGCCAAAGATGCGGAGCGAGGCGACTTGAGGCGTGGCCTTCTCCGACGCTCCGGCGGGCCAAGCGATGACCGGAACAGAATGTGTGGCTTCCCGTCGCTTATACTCATCTGATTGGCTTATCGAACACTGTTACCGTCTCGAATGTTTCCAAACCGCTATCGCGCACTTTTGACATTGCTGGTAGTGCTGCCGCTCACGGGTTGTCTATTCCGTTCGCGCAAAGTCCAGCCTCCTCTTCAGGCGGGCCCAGTTAAGACCGCTACCCAGCAGGAGTTGATCTCCTACATCAACGGCCAAGCCGCGAGAATACAGACCGTCCAGGCCACGGTCGACATCGATACTTCGGTGGGCGGAGCGAAGAAGGGCAAGATCACTGAATACCAGCAGATTCGCGGATATGTTTTGCTCCGCAAGCCTGCCATGCTGCGCATGATCGGGTTGGCTCCTATCGTTCGCACCACCGCATTCGACATGGTGAGCGACGGCAGCAACTTTGAGGTCTCGATTCCGCCCAAGAATCGCTTTGTGGTCGGCCGTAATGATGTGGAAACCCATAGTCTTACCCAACCCCTGGAAAACCTGCGCCCGCAATACATTTACGACGCGCTGCTTATCCACGAAATCACGCCCAACGAAATTGCCGTGCTGGAAACTGAAACTCGGACGATTGCAGTCGCCAAAGGGCGCAAGCTGGAACGGCCCGAATATGTCCTCGATGTCATCCGCCGGGCTGGCGAGGGCTGGGTTCTCTCGCGTAAGATCGTGTTCAACCGCAGCGATTTGCTCCCGCACCGCCAAATTCTCTACGACGACGAGGGAGAAATTGCCACCGATGCGGTCTATCAGGACTATCGCGACAACAATGGCATAAACTTTCCCTGGCAGACTGAAATCTCGCGCCCCAAGGAAGAGTACGACATTACGCTGACGGTGGTGAAACTGGATCTCAATGTTCCCTTGGGGGATGATAAGTTCGTGCTGGCCCAACCGCCGGGCGCTGAGGTGATTCACCTGGACAAGGCGAGTACTGGTTCAGCATCAGGCCCGGGCAATCGGCGTTAGAATCTCGCATTCTCATGATGAACAAAATGATTGTCGCTAACTTGGCGCATCGGCCGGTGCGGTCGCTGATCAGCATCATTGCCATCGCCCTGGAAGTCACGCTGATTCTGCTGATCGTAGGTTTGTGCCTGGGCCTGCTGAATGACTCGCGCCAGCGCCAGGCCGGCATCGGCGCCGACGTTGTGGTCATGCCGCCGGGCTCGTCGTTCATTGTCGGACTGACCGGTTCGCCCATGTCCATGAAGATCGGCAGCCTGCTGGCTAAGATTCCGCATGTGGTCGATGTCGCGCCGGTCGTCCAAAGCGTTTCCACGCAAGGCGCAATTGAGGTGATTGCCGGGATCGATCCGGAGAGTTATCAGAGGTTGTCTGGACCCTTTCGCTACCTGGAGGGAGGGCCGTTCCGAAGTCCGAATGACTGTCTGGTGGATGAGATCTTTGCCCGCTCCCACCATGTGAAGGTGGGCGACAGCATAGAAATCCTCAACAATAAGTTTCGCGTGGCAGGGATCGTTGAGCCGGGCAAAGGCGCTCGCAAGTTCCTGGAGATCGGCGTCATGCAGGACCTGATCGGCGCGCAGGGGAAGGCCACTCTCTTTTACCTAAAGCTCGATAACCCCGCCAACGCCGACCAGGTGGTGGAAGACATCAAGCAGGCAGGCCTGGAACACTACGTGGTGACGTCCATGGCCTACTACCTTTCCATGATGACCACCAGCAACTATCCTGGCGTCTCGAAGTTCATTGATTTTGTGATTGGGATTTCGGTCATCATCGGTTTCATCGTGATCTTTCAGGCGATGTACACGGCGGTGATGGAGCGCACTCGCGAGATCGGAATCCTGAAGGCGCTGGGGGCTTCGAAGCTCTATATCGTAAACGTGATCCTGCGGGAGACGGTGCTGCTGGCGTTCGGCGGCATTCTCGTGGGGATCGTTTTCAGCCTGGCGGTGCGTACGGCTATCGATCACCGGTCGACGTTGCGGGTAATTGTGACCGGGGGCTGGATCCTGAAGGCTACGGCCATCGCAATTGTGGGGGCAATCCTGGGGGCGCTGTACCCTGCCTACAAAGCGGCCCAAAAAGACCCGATTGACGCGCTGGCGTATGAATAACGGGGGCTATCATTAAGATAGAGCCTGACTCGTGACTACACTTTCGTTGACAATTCCCTTCGCCCTACGTTATCTTTAAGTCTTTAGCAGTCCTGCGGTTGCCCGCCTGCTGACCGTGCGCGTTCAGCGCTTGCTAGGTTACTGAGCGGTTTTCATTTTGTTTTTTTAAATTTCTGGGAGATTTGTCATGTCTACCTATTTCCCCAAAGCGGGGGAAATTGTGCGCAAGTGGTACGTCGTCGATGCTTCCGGGCAGACGCTCGGACGGTTGGCATCGCGCGCGGCCCGCATTTTGATGGGCAAGGAAAACCCGAAATACACGCCCTTCATCGACACCGGCGATCATGTGGTGGTGATTAACGCTGAAAAAATCAAGACCACGGGCATGAAGTCGGAGCAGAAGGTGTATCAGCATTACACCGGCTACCCTGGCGGCTTGCGCACCGAGGAATTCAACAAGCGGATGGCGCGCAAGCCCGAGTTGGTCATCGAGCAGGCAGTTCTGCGTATGCTTCCCAAATCGAAACTGGGGAAGCAAATGATCAGCAAGCTGAATGTCTATCGCGGCGAGAAGCACCCGCACCAGGCGCAGAAGCCGGAAGCCCTGGCGTTGGAAGTAAGAGCGTAATTCAAATTTCTAAGAGTCGGCTCGCTCTCGCTGAAGCTGGGAGCAGAAGCTAGGAGCTAGAAGCGAAATGGCAGAATTGGTTCAATATTACGGTACGGGACGCCGCAAGCGGGCGATTGCGCGCGTCTATCTGCGTCCAGGCAGCGGCGACTTCAAGGTCAACGGACGTCCTTTTGAGCAGTACTTTGTGACCGAGGCGCAGCGCGTGAGCGCCAAGCAGCCTCTGGTCTCCACCGAATCGTCGGCCGCGTTTAACGTGATCGCCCGGGTCGACGGCGGTGGCGTGAATGGGCAGGCGGATGCGGTCAAGCTCGGCATTGCTCGCGCCCTCATGCTGTTTAATGTTGAGCTGCGCAAGAAGCTGAAAGCGGAAGGCATGGTCAGCCGCGACTCGCGATCGAAAGAGCGCAAGAAGTATGGCCAGAAGGGCGCGCGCAAACGGTTCCAGTACAGCAAGCGCTAGGATCCGTCGTTGGTCGTTTGTCGTTGGTCGTTCGCAACGGCGCTTGGCCGACGACTAACGACCAAGGACGAACGACGTTTTGAGGTTTTCAATTCTTCCCGTGCCGCGTAGCGCGGGGACGGGAATGGGAATTGGCAGCAGGGATGGCTGCTTTAAGCTGCCGATGCAAACCAAATGAGGAGGTTGATTGGCTAACATCACCATGAAGGAGTTGCTCGAAGCGGGCGTACACTTCGGGCATCAGACCAAGCGCTGGAATCCCAAGATGAAGGAATACATCTTCGGCGAGCGCAACGGGATCTACATCATCGACTTGCAGAAGACGCTGAAGATGTTCAAAGAGGCGTCGAAGTTCGTGCAGGACCTGGCCGCCGAAGGGAAGATCATTCTCTTCGTGGGCACGAAACGCCAGGCCCAGGACGCCATTGCCGAGGAAGCGACCCGCTGCGGCGGATTCTACGTGAACCAGCGCTGGCTGGGCGGCCTGCTCACCAACTGGGTGACGGTGCAGAAGTCGGTGAAGCGCCTGAAAGAACTCGATGAAATGGCCACCGACGGCCGCTACGAGTTGCTGCCGAAAAAAGAAGTCATCAAGCTGGAACGCGAGCGCAAGCACTTGCAGGCCAACCTGGCCGGCATCAAGAATATGAGCCGCCTGCCCGATGCCGTGTTCGTCATCGACTCGAATAAAGAGCAGATTGCGGTGCGCGAGTCGCGCAAGCTGGGCATTCCCGTGGTAGCAGTGGTTGACACCAACTGCGATCCCAGCGAAGTGGATTACATCATTCCCGGCAACGACGACGCTTTGAGGGCGATCCGTTTATTTGCCTCCAAGATTGCCGATTCGGTCGCCGAGGGCGCACAGCTGATGAGCGACAAGCAGATCGCCGACATGTCCGCGGCGGCCGATGCGGCGCAGGCAGCCGCCGCTGCCGGCCAGATTCCGGCGGAGGGCGTGGTGGAGATTTCTGCGATGGCAGACGATGGCGAAGGCGAGGACATCAGCATGGAAGATGTTCTCGGGGCTCCGGCGCGCAAGCAGCCCTCTGGGACCAAAGAGGCTGCCGCTGTTGAGCCGGCTGAGATCGAGCATCAGACTTTCTAGGACGTTGTTCGTCCTTCGTTTCGGATTCCAGACCCGCGCGGGCTGTCCGGCGCGGGTCAAAATTTGTTAGGGTAAAGGAAGACTTAATAGCAATGGGCACAACTACCGTGAATATTTCTGCCAATCAAGTTAAAGAACTGCGCGAGAAGACCGGCGCACCCATGATGGACTGCAAGCAGGCCCTGACCGAAGCCAAGGGCGACATGGAAGCTGCAGTCGTGGTTCTGCGCAAGAAGGGCGTTTCTGTCGCAGCCAAGAAGGCGGCGCGTGTGACCAGCGAAGGCTCAGTGACCAGCTACATTCATGCGGGCGGCAAAATCGGCGTGCTGGTCGAAGTCAATTGCGAAAGCGATTTCGTCGCCCGTACCGAAGACTTCAAAGAGCTGGTGCACGACATCGCCATGCACATCGCAGCCAGCGATCCCAAGTACATCCGCAAGGAGGACGTTACTCCGGAAGATTTCGCCCGCGAAAAGGACATCGCGCTTGCCCGCGCCATCGCCAGCGGCAAGCCGGCGAATATCGCGGAAAAGATGGTTGCCGGCAAAATGGAGAAGTTCTACGAGGAAGTCTGTCTTTATGAGCAGCCGTTCATCAAAGACCAGACGGTCAGCATCGCGCAGCTCGTAGCCACCAAGATCGGCAAGCTGGGTGAGAACATTTCGGTCCGCCGCTTTGCCCGCTTCAAAGTCGGCGATGCAGGTGAGACCGTGGCCGTCAGCCGGCCGGAACAAAAAAGCGAATAAGTTTCCAGTTTCTGGTTTCAAGTTTCAGATGCGTGGGAAGCTAGAACCTGGAAACCAGAGACTAGAAACTGAGTTCTGAATGACAGCTCCTGTCTTCAAACGCATTCTGCTCAAGCTTTCCGGCGAAGCTCTGGCGGCCAACCAGGGTTTTGGAGTGGATACCGTGCGCATGCACGAGATCGCTGCGGAACTGGCGGATGTCCAGTCGTTGGGCATCCAGATTGCAATTGTCGTCGGCGGCGGCAACTTCTTCCGTGGAGTGGCTGACCAAGCCAAAGACATGGATCGCGTCTCTGCCGATCACATGGGCATGCTCGCCACGGTGATCAACGCGCTGGCCCTGCAAGACGCGCTGGAGAAGCAGGGAGTCTATACCCGGGTGCAGTCGGCCATTGAGATGAACCAGGTGGCCGAGCCTTTCATCCGCCGCCGCGCCATCCGCCACCTTGAAAAGGGTCGCATTGTGATTTTTGCCGGCGGCACCGGCAATCCTTATTTCTCCACAGACACCGCCGCCTCCCTGCGTGCCATGGAAATCAAGGCAGACGCCATTCTAAAAGCCACCAAAGTCGATGGCATCTACGACGCCGATCCCATGCTGGTCAAAGACGCCAAGAAATTCACCCAGATCACCTATCTCGACGTGCTGAAGAAGGGCCTGAAAGTGATGGACTCGACCGCCATCTCGCTCTGTCAGGACAACAATCTGCCCATCATCATCTTCAATCTCAACCATCATGGCAATATCAGGAAAGTTGTGACCGGCGAGAAGGTGGGCTCGCTGGTGTGCGCCTGAAAAGCGCGGCCACGGATTCGCACGGATTTTCACGGATTAGTTCTTGAAAACGAATTTTGATCCGTGTGCATCCGTGTAAATCCGTGGCCAGGTTTTGTTTTCAAGGTTTATAATTCAACCTTTCACCTAGGGGAGCTGACCAATGGCTCAAGCTGGTATGGCCGCAATTCCCGGCCTCAAAGATACTTACGTTCAACTCAAAACCCGCATGGATAAAGCGGTCGAGGACTTTCGCAAAGCCATGGCGGCGACACGCACCGGCCGCGCCAACGTGCATATGCTGGACGCGGTCCATGTGGATTACTACGGCTCGCAGATGCCGCTGAACCAGCTTGCCCAGGTGCATGCTCCGGAAGCGCAGCTCATCACCATCCAGCCTTTCGATCCCACGGCGCTGCCGGCGATTGAAAAGGCCATCCGCACCGCTGACCTGGGTTTGAATCCCATGAACGACGGCAAGATCGTCCGCGTGCCGGTGCCCGCGCTCACTGAGGAACGGCGCAAAGACATGGTCAAGCATCTGCACAAAGTGCTCGAGGACCATCGTACCGCGGTGCGCAACATTCGCCGCGATGGCAACGAAGCCATCAAGAAAGCGATGAAGGACAAGAAAATCGCCGAAGACGACGAGAAGCGCGCCATCGACGAGATTCAGAAGCTCACCGACGACGAAATCAAGAAGATGGAAGAGATGAGCAAAGCCAAAGAAAAAGAAGTGATGGAGATTTAAGTGATGGCGTACATCTTCTTGGCGATCGGAGCCTTGTGGCTTGGCGTCGCGATTTTGGTGTACCGTGTGGGCTTTGGTGTTTACTGGGTGGGCATGAATGCTGAGAGGGTCGGTCGAATAGTGTCTTCCGCTCTCCCTGCATTACTGTTTGGATGGATTGCGCCGATTGCGTTAGGTCTGTGGCTGTTGTGGAGGCGCAAGGCTTCAAACTAGGCTTCCCCGAATGTGGTTTCTGAACCGGCATCCGCCTCCGCAGGATGCCTTTCTTATTTATGAAATCATGGAAGAATTTTGACGCGATCATCCTCGGCGGTGGCGCTGCTGGCCTGATGTGCGCCATTGAAGCCGGCAAACGCGGACGCCGCGTGGCATTGCTCGAACATGCCGACCGCTGCGGCAAGAAAATCCTTATCTCTGGCGGTGGACGCTGTAACTTCACGAACCTTCACTGCCATCCGGAAAACTTCATCTCCGCCAATCCGCACTTCGCCAAATCGGCGCTGGCTCGCTACGCTCCGGCAGATTTCATTGCTCTCGTCGACAAGCACGGCATCCGCTATCACGAGAAAACGCTCGGCCAGCTTTTCTGCGATGGCTCTGCTCGGGAAATCTTGCAGATGCTCAAAACCGAGTGCGAGGCTGCGCACGTCGAGATCTTCGTGAGCACGAAAGTTCTCGAAGTGACCACGACCGCCGAATTTATCTGCCGAACGGAAGCCGGTGAATTCCGTGCGCCGGCGCTGGTGGTTGCGACCGGCGGGCTTTCCATCCCCAAGATGGGAGCGACCAGTTTCGGCTATGACCTGGCTCGGCAATTCGGGCTCAAGATTCGGGAGCCGTGGCCAGCGCTGGTTCCGCTGCTGCTCACAGACGAGGACCGCAGCCACTATTGTGATCTCGCAGGCGTATCCGCCGAAGTCGTCGCGGCGTGCAACGGAGCAGAGTTCAGGGAAAAGATGCTGATCACGCACCGCGGCCTGAGCGGCCCGGCGATCCTGCAGATTTCTTCCTACTGGCGGCCGCCCGCATCCGTGCTCATCGACCTCGCACCGGGAAAGAAAGTAACTTCCACTTTCGATAGTCCCCAGACTCCTCGCAACCTCAAGGCCTTGAACGCAGCTTTCCGCGAGTTCTTGCCCAATCGATTGGCGGATCGCTGGCTGGAACTCAATCCCCCGGAGTCCTTCACCAATCAAGCGCTTGCAGATTGTGAACGCGGCGTTCACCGCTGGGAGATCCATCCCGCTGGCACGGAGGGCTACGAAAAGGCGGAAGTCACCGCTGGCGGAGTCGATACCGACGAACTTTCGGCCAAGACGATGGAAAGCCGCAAAGTCCCTGGCCTGTTCTTCATCGGCGAAGTCGTGGACGTTACCGGCCACCTCGGCGGCTTCAATTTTCAGTGGGCGTGGGCCTCAGGAGCGGCTGCCGGACGCGCAATTTTGCCGTAAGCGGCCTGTTTTACTAACCCTCCGAACTCCGCGCCCAGTGCGGCGATTACCAGCGTAACCTGTACCAAAATCACAAAACTTTTCCATACTGTGTGGGTTTCCACTTCTGAAACAGAAGTAGCGGCTCCCCCAAAGAACGTCCTGTAAGGAGAGCTCCATGAAACGATTCCCATTGCTTGCGATGGTACTGGCGCTGGTAGCGCTGACTTTCACTGCTTGTGGGGGCGGCAGCAGTTCATCCTCCACCGGCGGTTCGGGAAATGCCCAAGCCCAAATTTTTATCACCGGAGAAGACGCTCCAGTTTCATCGGTGGTGTCCTTCTACATCACCATCAACAGCATCACCCTCAACAATAGCTCGAATACGGTGACCGTACTTTCGCAGCCCACCACGGTGGATTTCGGCCGGCTGATCGGATTGCGCTCGCTGCTCGGCTTCAACACCGTGGCGCCGGGCACCTACACCAGCGCGACTTTCACGCTGGCCAACCCGGTGATTTATGACCTTGATATGACTACTACTCCGCCCTCTCTTGGCTCCATCAACGGCACCTTGACTAACTCTACCGTCACCGTGGCATTCCCGGCGGGAAGCCCACTGACCGTGGGCAGCAACGGTCTAGCCGGCTTGCACATGGACTTCAACCTTCGCCAGTCCCTTGCGGTCGATGGCAGTGGCCAGATTACCGGCAGCGTGAACCCGGCTATCACGATGATGGCGGTCTCGGCTTCTGATCAAACTGGTGAGATCACCGATTTCACCGGCTCAATACTTTCCGTGAATTCCTCGGGAAACAGTTTCACCATGCAGGGACCGTACGGTTTCCAGGAAGTCATTGACGTCAACTCGCAGACGCTGTTCAACGGCAGCTACACCCTCTCTACTATCCCGGCAAACGCCATCGTCTGCGTGGAAGGTACGGTCCAGGCCGACGGCAGCATCCTGGCCAGCGATGTCGAGGTCATTACCACCGACCAGGCGTTCATCTCCGGCCGAATTCTCGCCATTAACCCGGGGCCGATGGTGACCATGTTTGTCGGCGAAGAGCTTCCCAACCTTAGTCCCAATATTCCGGTGGATACGATCTACACCGTCGACCTGAGTGCGGTGACTGAGTATGACGTGTGCTTCTTCAACAACTGGTTTAGCCAGCAACTCTTCAATGGTTCGACTCTGATCGTGGGGCAGCGCATATTCGTCGGAGGCTCTTACCAAAGCGGAGCGTTTACCCCGAACATGGTGTCGCTGCGCCGCCAGGGAGTGCTGGGGTCGCTGGTGGAGAACAGCGTAAGCATCACGGGCGGCAACCTGGGCAGCTTCCAGATGCAGAATGATCTGCTGATGAGCTATTCCGCGGGCGGTCCGTTCCTTGTCAACACCGGCAGTGGCACCATTTTTTGGAACATCAACGGCTTGAGCGGATTGCAATCCGCTGGAGCCACGAACCTGGTGACCAGCGGCCTGGTCTTCAAAGACCTGACGACCGGTAAGCCGGTAGTGTGGGCGCATCAGGTGTGGATACCGCAGTAAGCACGAGTAGGTTCTTCGCGTGCGGGCGGCGAAAGCCGCCCGCTTTTGCTTACTTTCGGGCTTGGTCCGCGACTCCCCCGTATAATCGGAGCAGTGAAGCGCATCGTCCACGCTGCCTGTCCGCATGATTGTCCCGACGCCTGTGGCGTCCTCATCACTATTGACGATGGCCGGGCCACGCGCATCCAGGGCGATCCCGCACATCCCGTGACTCGCGGATTTCTGTGTGCAAAAGTCGCGAAGTATCTTGACCGGGTCTACTCGCCCGATCGGGTGCTGTTTCCCATGCGGAGAGTCGGACCCAAAGGGCCAAGCGTTTCTGACAATAGAGTCTTCCAGCGCATTTCCTGGGACGAGGCTCTCGACGAGATCGCTTCCCGCTTTAAGCAGATCACCGCGGAGTTCGGCAGCGAAGCCATTCTGCCGTACTCCTACGGCGGCAATATCGCGGTCCTGAACGGCGCTTCCATGGATCGGCGCTTCTTCCACCGGTTAGGAGCTTCGCAACTCGATCGGACGATTTGTTCCATGGCGGGGGAAGCCGGATTGAAATCCGTTCTCGGTATTAAACTGGGCACCGAACCGGAGCAGTTCGTTCATTCCCGCTACATCGTTGCCTGGGCGTCGAACATCCTGGGCAACAACGTGCATTTGTGGCCGTTTATCGTCGAGGCCCGTCGCCGAGGCGCAAAGCTGGTGGTCATCGATCCCTACCGCACCCGCACCGCTGCTTGCGCCGACTGGTATCTGCCGATCAATCCCGGCACCGATGCCGCTCTCGCTCTCGGCCTGATGCATGTCATCATCAATGGGGACCTGCATGATTCCGATTACGTGGAGCGACATACGGTTGGTTTCGAGCAGCTGCGCGAGAAAGTTCAGGAATATCCGCCGGAGCGCGTCGCCGAATGGACGGGCATTTCGGCGGTTGACATCAGGAAACTAGCGCACGAATATGCCGGCACGCGGCCAGCCGTGATTCGAGTGAACGATGGGGTACAGCGTTCTGAGGGTGGCGGCATAGCCATGCGGGCGATTACCATGCTGCCCTGCATCACCGGCTCGTGGAAGGAAGTTGGCGGAGGCCTGCAATATGCCACCAGCGGCGCATTCGCGTCGGCGCTCGACAAACAAACTCTGGCGCGAGCCGACCTGATGAAGACCGCCCTGGGCCGGCCGGCTCGCACCGTCAACATGGTGGAATTGGGCAAGGCTTTAAACACGCTCGCTGATCCGCCGGTTAAAGCGCTATTCGTTTACAACTCCAATCCAGCGGCGGTTTGCCCCGATCTCAATGAAGTCACCCGCGGCTTGCGGCGTCCCGATTTATTCACCGTGGTTCACGAACAGTTCTTTACCGATACCACGGACTACGCCGACATCGTTCTGCCCGCGACCACGTTTTTTGAGCATAAAGACCTTCAAGGGGCTTATGGCCATTACTTTCTACAGATGTCAGACCAGGCGATTGAGCCCTTGGGCGAGTGCCGCTCCAATGTTGACCTTTTCCGCGCGCTCGCCGAGCGCATGGGATTCAAAGACGACTGTTTCCGCGAATCGGTGGATGAGATGATCGACGTCGCTCTCCAACGCAAGAGTCCCTGGCTCAAAGGAATTGATCGCGGACGCCTGGAAAGGAAGGTCACATCCGGTTGAATTTGGATGTGGACCGGCAGCCCGGGCCTTTTCTTCCCTTTGCTCGGGGAAACTTCGGAACCGCGAGCGGCAAAGCCGAACTTTACAGTGAATCGTTGAAGTCCCAGGGGCTAGATCCCGTGGTGCAATTCATTCCGCCGGAAGAATCGAGACACGGTGCCGAAGCCAAAACCTTTCCTTTGGAATTGTTGGCCCGAAAAGCCGAGAACTTTCTAAATTCAACGTTTTCGAATCTGCCTTCGATTCAGGAAATGGAGGAACCCGGGCTGCTCGAGATGAGCGCAACCGACGCCCGAAGCCGGGGAATCGCAGAGGGGGATACCGTACGCGTGTTCAACCGTCGCGGAGAGATTCGTCTGACCGCGAAGGTCGATGGCGCTGTGCAAACGGGCGTGGTGTGCGCCAAACTGGCCTGGGCCAAGCTTTCCCCGGGCGGAAAAAACATCAACGTTCTTACATCACAAAAACTTACGGACTTGGGCAACTCGGCCACGTTTTATTCCGTCTTGGTTGAGGTGGAGCTTTTCAAGCCGGCGGCTGCAAGCAACTGAGGCCTTGGTTCTTGGACGCTCTCCATCGCGCTACCGTATAATTGCCGTTTTCCATACTCCCACTCGCTGAGGTAGAGGAGATTCTGCGCTCTTATCAGGATAACCCTGCAATCGCTCAGGGCAAGCATAGCCGCGCACCCCGGGGCACAGCCTCCGGCCTCGTCTCATCTCCTTCATTTCTAGGGTGTTGGAGCCGGGGCCGTGGTCTCGTTCCTGGGTTTTCTGTTGGCGATCTTGCTGCTGAGTTCGATGGCTGGGGCGCAGCAGGAGCTGGTCGCCGGGATCGAGGTCCATGGCAATCGCCGCATTCCCGCAGAAACCATTCGCGCCCGCATCTTCACCCGTCCCGGAGATGTGTGGGACGAGGCGGCACTGGAACGCGATTTCAACTCGCTGTGGAACACCGGATACTTCGAGGACATCCGCTTCGAACGCGAGAATACGCCCAAGGGGCCGATTCTTCATATCTATGTGAAGGAACGTCCTACCATTCGCGAGATCAACTACGAGGGCCTCAACTCGGTCACTAAGAGCGATGTGCTTGACCGCTACAAGGAGCGTAAAGTTGGACTCTCGGTAGAAAGCCAATACGACCCGACCAAGGTCAAACGCGCTGAGGTGGTGCTCAAGGAGTTGCTCTCCGAACATGGCCGTCAATTCTCTACCATTCGCACCGAAATTCGCCCTATTCCTCCGGCGGCCTTGAGCATTACTTTCGTGATCAAGGAGGGGCCGAAGGTCAAGGTGGGCAAGATCACATTCACCGGCAATCTCCACGTGAAGACTCGCATCCTGCGGTCAGCCATGAAGAACCTGAGGCCGATCGGTATCCCTCACTCCATCTTTCTCGAGAACCTGTTCGCCCGCACCTACGATGCCACCAAGCTGGATGAAGATACTGAACGAGTGCGCGCCGAATTCCAAAATCGGGGGTATTTCAAAGCCACGATCAATGAACCTAAGACCCTCATCCACGACAGCGGACACAAGGGCTTTCACATTCCGTTCCTGCAATCCGGCCCGGGCAAGGCCGTGGACATCACCATGCCCATCGATGAAGGTGACAAGTACACGTTGGGGGAGATCACTTTTAAGGGAAACAAAGCTGTCACCAATACCAAGGCCTTACGGGCCTGTTTCCCATCAAGGACGGCGATGTTTTCGATCGCAGCAAGATCGCCAAAGGCCTGGACAATCTGGGCAAGGCCTATGGCCAGCTGGGATACATCAACTTTACGTCGGTTCCCAGCACCAACTTCGACGAGGATAAGAAGAAAGATCTTCATCGATATCGACGTGGATGAGGGTAAGCCTTTTATCGTTCGCCGCATCGAGTTTCAGGGCAATACCACGACCCGCGACAAGGTCATCCGCCGCGAAATCCTGCTGGAGGAAGGCCAGATTTACAGCTCTCAACTCTGGGAGCTCAGCCTGCAACGTCTCAATCAATTGGGCTTCTTCGACGTGCTGAAGCCGGACGATCCCAGCACCACCGAGCGCCATTTGGACGAAAAAGCAGGCACCGTCGATCTCCTTCTAAAAGTGCATGAGAAAGGAAAAAACAGCATCGGCCTCACCGGTGGCATCAGCGGCCTGGCCGGCTCCTTTGTCGGTCTCAGTTACAGCACCAATAATTTCATGGGCAAGGGCGAGACGCTGACAGTTTCAGCCAACCTCGGCAACCTTGAGCGCGACGTTATGTTTGGCTTCACTGAACCTTATCTGTTCGATCGTCCCCTGCAATTCGGATTCACGGTTTACGGACGCAGATTCATCTATGACCAGGCTCGGCAGGCCGCCATCCTGACCGGGCAGGCGGTCAATTTGCCGTCGGCATTGGAGGAGAACCTTCAGAACTATACCCAATCCAGCAAGGGCTTCACCCTGAATTTGTCCTATCCCTTGCGTCATCACTCCTTCAAACGGGTCGGCCTTAGCTATCAGCTCGATGACTCCTCCATAGTGGCTCTCACCACCGCCTCCAAGACATTATTCGATTTCCTCTCCTTCAGCGGAGTTAGTGGCCCCAACGCCCTCAACGGCATTGTCACCAGCAAAATCATTCCCAGCATTTCCAAGAACTCTTTGGATCGCGCCCTGTTTCCTCATAAGGGCAGCAGCTATTACGTGGCACGGAAATTGCCGGTCTCGGCGGGACGTCAGTACCATCCGGCCCATCGCCGAATATAAGCACTTTATCCCAGTACAGAACGGACGCAACACCGTCGGTTTCCAGGTCACCGGCGCCTTTCTCACTGGCTACGGCGGACTGGTGCCGCCGCCTTTCCAGCGCTTCTACGATGGAGGCGAGAACGACCTGCGCGGTTTCGATATCCGCTCGGTGTCGCCGGTTGCTTTCTTGCCCACCATGGCCAGCGTTCAGTTGCGCAATCCGGATGGGTCGATTGTGCCCAAGAATCCCGCCAATCCTCTTCAGGGCGCTTATACCATTCCGGTTCCCGTTTCACAGATCGTATTTCCCGGCGGCGACCTGAGCCTTATCGGCAATCTGGAATATCGCATCACCATAGCCGGGCCGGTGAGCGTTGCGCCTTTTATGGATGTAGGGGTCGAACCCATCTTGCGCGATTCACAATTGAAGATCTCCAGTCGCCGAACAAGCAACTTCTCAACAGCACCGTGTTTGGCTGTCCCAAGCTCGATGTTGGCCTGAACTGTGCCGGCGGCAACAAACTACGTTTTCGCAGTACCTCACTCCTCTAAGCAGCACCAACTGGGTTCCCAGGATGTCCACCGGACTTGAGTTCCAGGTCTTCCTGCCCGTGATTAACGCGCCTTTCCGGATTTACTGGGCCTACAACCCGCTGCGCCTCGACACCACCACCAATTCGCCGGTTCCCATCACTCGCAGCATGTTCCCCGCCGGAGCCGCCGGAGACTACACCTTCCAACTGGCCAAGAATGCCTATGCACCGCAGTATCTGTTGCGCGAACCGCGCAAGACCTTCCGCTTCACGGTCGCGACCACGTTCTGAACTGTCTGAGCACGGATGGTTCGGGAGCCGGTTTGTGAGGTTCAGCATTCTCAGATTCCAACCGCAGACCACCGGTTTGACGCTAAGGCCCGCTCTCTCCCTATAATGTGTGCTATCCGCGCCCTGAAAATGAAATGTACGGGGTGATTGTCGCGTTTGCGTGTTCACGTGACGGGCTGGGAGTTGGTGTGCCCTCTGCCAGCGATGGCGGAAAAGCGGATAACTGACGACCCGTTGCAATCGGTGAAATCGATCTGAGCAAAATTCGCGGAAGGTTCCAAGGAGTTCAAAACTAACCCCATGAAAAGCAAGTTCACGTATTTTCTTCTGGCCGCAGTGTTTGCGTTTTGCGCTAGCGTCGCTGCACAGGCAGGCAAGTCCGATGCCGCCCTGCCAGCCGCCCCGAGTGCTTCCACTCCTCCCGCCACAACCACGGCGGAAGTTCCCGCAGGAGCCGCCAGCGGCCGGGTCGGCACCATCAACATTGAGCAGGCCATCTTTGCCAGCAACGAAGGCCAGCGCGACTTCGAAGCTCTGAGCAAAAAGCTCGAGCCTAAACAGACCGAGTTAAAGAACCTGAACGACGAAGTGGAAAGCCTCAAGAAACAGCTCAGTACCTCTGGCGACAAACTCGGCGAAGACGCCCGCGGCAACCTGGTGAAGCAGATCGAGCTGAAACAGAAGACTCTGGAACGCTCGGTGCAGGATGCTCGTGACGATGCTCAGGCCCAACAGAATGAAATCGCCCAGCGCATCCTGCAGAAAATGGCTCCCGTAATTGTGAGCTACGCTCAGACCGCCGGTTTCGGCATGATCGTGGATACGTCCAATCCCTGGCCGCAAGGTCCCATACTCTGGGCGTTGCCTTCCATCGACATTACACGGGCTGTGGTCGAGGCGTACAACGTGAAGTCCGGCGTGCCCGCGCCACCCAGGCCGGTCGCTCCGCCGAAGTCCGGTACCGGAGCAACCAGACCGTCCACGAGCAGACCATCGACTACGCCGCCGAAATGATCGGCGACACTGACTCATCAGGAAAGCTCCCAGAAGGCCGCGTAAATCGCGGCCTTTTGAATCCCCGTCATTCCGAGCCACCCGTAGGCGCCATAGCGCCGAGGGTGAGTCAAGGAACCTGCTTTTTCAAAATCGCCCAGACGTAGCCCGCCGGTAACCTGAACCTCTCACCTTCGACCGCTATAATCAGACCCAGTGGCCACCATCGAACTTGCCAAGCGAATAGCAACCCGTCCCACCTGGGCGGAAGTATCGCTGACAGCGTTGCGCCAGAATTTCCGCGCCCTACAAAAACACATCGGCAGCGCAGTCACGGTTTGCGCGATCGTAAAGGCCGACGCTTACGGCCACGGCGCGGTTGAATGTTCGCGCGCGTTGGAAGAGGAAGGAGCGCGTTGGTTCGGCGTTACTTCGCTCGATGAGGCGATTCCGCTTCGCGAGGCCGGCATTCGCGGACGCATTCTGCTGCTCACCGGCTTTTGGCGAGGCGAAGAAGAAGAGATTGTTCGCCTCAACTTGACCCCAACTGTCTGGGAGCCGGGGCAGATCGAATTGTTCGAAAAAGCCGCAGCTCGTCTTTCGGCGAAACATTCAGTTCATCTCAAAGTCGATACTGGCATGGGACGCCTCGGTGCCTCACCGCAAGGCCTGCGGCACATCGTCGCTGCGCTGAAGTCGGCGCCGCATCTCACAGTCGAAGGCCTTTCCACTCATTTAGCATCTTCAGAAGTCCTCGATGCGCCATCGGTGGCCGAGCAGTTGCATACCTTCGAACAGGCGCGCCAGTTCTTGCGCAGTGAGGGCATCGATCCGCCGCTGGTTCACGCCGCCAATACCGGCGCGGTCATTTCGCGGCGCGAGTCGTGGAACAACATGGTGCGCCCCGGCGTCGCGCTCTACGGATATTTCTTGCCTTTTGAACGGGCGGGAAGGGAAGTCAGCGGCAGCGGGTTGCGGCTCGGGGTCAAACCCGTTCTTACCTGGAAGACGCGCATTCTCTCTTTGCGCGACGTGCGCGCCAACCAGGCCCTCGGATATGGCGGCACCTACGTCACCAAAGCCCCGTCGCGCATCGCCGTGCTTCCCGTGGGATACGCCGATGGCTTCAACCGGGCGCTGTCTTCCCGCGGGCGCGTCATCGTGCGGGACAACTACGCACCCATCGTGGGCCGCATCTCCATGGACCTCACGCTGGTTGACGTCACCGGCCTGCCGGGAATTGAAGTAGGGGATGAAGCGGTTCTGCTGGGATCGTCCGAAGGCCTCACTGTGGACGCGCGTGAGCATGCCGCTCTCGCGAACACCGTGCTTTACGAGATTCTGTGTGGGATCTCGAAGCGGGTGCCGCGAAGATTTATTAGCTAACCACTCCCCTTGCGCACTTAGCGAATCCTTCGCGGTCAAAGCTTTTCACCACAAAGGACGCAAAAGGTTTCGCAAAGATCGCGAACAACGATCGAAAGCCGGCGCTTCGTAACTCCCGCTGATCTCCCAATTGCCCCTGCTCAATGCCTATCCAGGCCATTCGCTGCCTTCGCCCTGTTCACTCCGACACCTCCTGCGCTATCTTTAAGACTCATGCCTTCGCGCTATGCCCAATGGATGTATGACTGGGAGAACCGGCTCACCTCGGTGGACAACAACCGTGTGGTGCGTCCGCTGGAGTGGGGCGTGGAGTGGGCACGCGACTGGCCCTGCCGCAATGGCTTCGCTCCCGGCCACATGCCCGAGGATGGCGAGCATTTTCTCCGCGACTTCAACCGGCGGATCATAGCCTCCAGCGACGACTTCTACGCTTACCGCAAGCCAACCGACTTTCGCCTGGAGCGGCGGGAAGTTCAGGTCTTCAGCACCCGTGAGGTGCCCGATCCCGAAGCTGGAACAGAAAGTCCGCGGCACTCACGCCGATTTCCTGCGCTTCACTTCGCCGGTGCGCTCGCCGTTTCCGGAAAATAATCTCGTCAATGCGCGCTGGTTCCCGACCCGTGGCAAGCGCGCTGTCGTGCTCATGCCGCACTGGAATGCCGATGCCGTTGCCTACACCAGCTTGTGTTATGCGCTCAATCTGATCGGCATTTCAGTTCTGCGGCTGAGCATGCCTTACCACGACATTCGCATGCCCGCCGAAACTAAACGCGCCGACTACGCCGTCTCCGCCAACATTGGCCGCACGCTCGACGCTTGCCGCCAGGCGGTGATCGATGTGCGTTGTTGCCTGGATTGGCTTGAGTCTCAGGGTTACTGCCATCTCGGCATTGCGGGCACCAGCCTTGGTTCCTGTTATGCCTTTCTGGCGGCGGCGCACGATCCCCGCATCCGCGTGGCCGTTTTCAATCACGCCTCCACCTATGTGGCGGACGTGGTCTGGCACGGGCAATCCACACGCCACATTCGTGAAGGCATCGAGTCGCATATCGATCTTGACCGCCTGCGCCAGCTCTGGAGCGCGGTCAGCCCTATGTCGTATTTCGATCAGTTTGCGCGCTGGCCCAAGAAGTCGCTGATCATTTACGCCGACTATGATCTGACTTTCTTGCCTGAATTTTCGCGCGATGCGGTCGGACAATTCGAGGCGCATCATCTGGATCACAAAGTTGTGGTGCTCCCTTGCGGCCATTACACCACCGGCGAAACTCCGTTCAAGTTCATGGACGGCTGGCAGATCGTGTCGTTCCTGCGGACGGCGTTCGATAGCGTCTAGTGGGCTCGCGAGCGACCTCACGGGTTACAATGAAACCGCGACTTATGTCTCAAGGGGCCGGAGACGTCATCAAGGAACGCCGGGGCGAGTTCCTGCTGAGCACCGATCCTGCGCGGCTGGATGTGGATGTGATCCGTGATTACCTGACCGCGAGCTACTGGGCAAAGGGGATTTCGCGCGAACTGGTAGCGCGTTCCATCCAGAACTCGCTGTGTTTCAGTGTTTACAAGCAGGCGAAGCAGGTGGGGTTTGCACGGGTGATCTCCGATTTCGCGACGTACGCTTATATCGGCGATGTATTCGTTTTAGAGGCTTTTCGCGGACATGGATTAGGAAAATGGATGATGGAAGCAATCATGAGTTATCCAGAGTTGCAGGGCTTGCGCCGCTGGAGTCTGGCTCACCCGCGATGCCCACCGGCTCTATCATCAGCTTGGCTTCACGCCTTTGAAGAAGCCCGAGAACTACATGGAACTGCATAATCCCAACGTATATCAGTCGCCGAGTTTGTCCGGAGAAGTGAAATGAAGAAGCCGAATCCGATGTCCCTTCCGCTGCTTGACGTCGATCCCGAAATCGCCGCTGCCATTGACAATGAAGTTCGCCGCCAGCATGAAGGCCTGGAGCTGATCGCCTCGGAAAACTTCGTCAGCGAAGCCGTGCTTGAGGCCATGGGATCGGTGTTCACCAACAAATATGCCGAGGGCTATCCCGGCAAGCGCTACTACGGCGGCTGCGAATACGCTGACATCGTTGAGAACCTGGCGCGCGACCGCGTCAAGAAACTATTCGGCGCCGAACACGCCAACGTCCAACCTCATGCCGGATCACAGGCCAACATGGAGGCCTACGCCGCGGTGATTCAGCCCGGCGATACCATTCTCGGCCTGAACCTGGCTCATGGCGGGCACCTTACGCACGGCCATCCGCTGAATTTCTCCGGCAAGACGTACAAAATCGTCCCTTACGGCGTCACCAAAGAAACCGAAACCATCGACTACGACGACCTGGAAAAGCTGGCGGAGAAGGAACATCCCAAGCTCATCATCGGCGGAGGCAGCGCGTATCCCCGCATCATTGATTTCGCGCGCATGCGCCAGATCGCCGACAAAGTTGGCGCGCTCTTTCTTGTCGACATGGCCCACTTTGCCGGATTGGTGGCCGGCGGCGTACACCCCTCGCCGGTTCCCCATGCCCAGATCGTCACTTCGACAACTCACAAAACGCTACGCGGTCCGCGCGCGGGCATGATTCTTTCGAAGCAGGAATATGCGCGCCGCCATCGACAAAGTCGTGTTCCCCGGAATGCAAGGCGGGCCTCTGGTGCACATCATTGCCGCGAAAGCTGTCTGCTTCCTTGAGGCCATGCAACCCTCTTTCCGCGACTACGCGCGGCAAATCGTCGCCAATGCCAAAGTCCTGGCTGACACCCTTGCGGCAGAGGGCTTCCGCATCATTTCCGGAGGCACCGACACGCACCTCATGCTGGTCGATGTCTTCGCCAAAGGCATGTTGGGCAGTGAAGCCGAGAAGGCACTTGGAGATGCCGGCATTACCGTCAACAAAAACGCCATTCCGTTCGACACCAACCCGCCGATGAAGCCCAGCGGTATTCGCATCGGCACGCCTGCCCTGACCACGCGCGGCATGAAAGAAGCCGAGATGAAACAGGTCGGCCGCTGGATCTCCGACGCCCTGCAGCACCGCGCCGACTCTGGCGTGCTGGAGAAAATCCGTAAGCAGGTGCTGGAGCTGGCCGACAGTTTCCCGCTCTACCCAGAGCGCCGGGCGAAAGCCCAGGCGGAAGTTCGGGCGTGACCTTCGAAGGCTGCCAGAGAACCTTATCGCAGAGATCGCAAAGCTTCACGAGGAACGCAGAGAAATCGCTCTTCTTTGCGAACTCTGTGGAGGTTCTCTGCGATCTTTGCGTTTCAAGCCTTGAGGTTGGAGTAAGCCACAATTTCGCTGTGCCCTCCGCGTCCGCTGTGATTAAATCACTTCGTGAAGATCGCCATCGACATCCGCCGCGTCACCGAGTTCGGGGTCGGCACCTATACCCGCAATGTGATTCGCGCGCTCAGCCGCCTGGACCACACCAATCAGTATTTCCTGATCGGATCGCCACAGAAAGCGTTAGAAATCGGGCCGCTGCCTCCGAGCTTCCAAACCATCTCCCTGCTCGACGACGGCACCAGCGCCAGGGGATATCTCGAGTTCCGCTCCATCCTCAAACGCCTGCAATGCGACCTGGTCCACATCCCTCATCTTTTCTGGATGCCCCGGACCTTGCCCTGTCCCTACGTCATGACCGTGCACGATCTTCTGGAGTACATGTACCGCACTCGTTCGCACTCCAGCCTGCGGCGGTCATTGCATCTCCACTTTACTCGCACCGTGCTGAAAGACGCAGGCAGGATTCTCGCCGTCTCCAACTTCACTAAGAGCGAGATTGAAACTCTCTTTGGAATTCCGCCGTCCCGTATCGAAGTGGTTTACAACGCCATCGACGAGCGCTTTTTACGCGGGCATGCCACCGACGCCGACCGCCAGATGCTGGCGGAGCGCTACCTCATCAAGTATCCGTTCCTGCTCTATGCGGGCAGCATCAGTCCACCCAAGAACCTGGTAAGGATCATCGAAGCTTTTTCCGCTCTGAAAGCGGAATTGGAGAAGGAGGGAAAATTTCCCGACCTGAAGCTGATCATCATCGGCGACGAGCTTTCCAAGCATCCCGACCTGCGCCGCACGGTCATCCGCAGCGGGGTGCAGAACGACGTGCGCTTTCTCGGCTTCATTCCCATTGAAATGCTGCGGGTCTTTTACGACGCGGCCAAGGTGTTTGTCTTCCCCTCGCTCTACGAAGGCTTTGGCCTGCCGCCACTCGAAGCCATGGCCCACGGCACTCCCGTCGTCACTTCCAATACTTCATCGCTGCCTGAGGTGGTGGGAAACGCCGCGGTGCTGGTGAACCCGGAGAACGTTTTCGAGATCATGCGGGCGTTGCTGCACTTGCTGCTCGACCAGCCTATGCGCGATGAGATTAAGAAACGTTGCTACGAACAGGCGAAGAAATTTTCCTGGGACGCATCGGCCCGCCGCATCCTAGAGATTTATGCCGAAGTGGCAGCAGTACCGCACGCCAGCGCGGATCGACGCCAGGCTGCCGCACAAATCGCCAGTTGAGGCGCACAACGGAAGCTGCGTCTCTAAGCGTCTTTAAGCAGTGGGTTCCCGGGCGAACTCACTCCTGGCGATGCAGCTTTTGCTCGATGCGCTTGCGGTCGGTTTCCGCGGTAGCGGCGGCGAGGCGTTTGCGCAGCTGGACAACTTTTTCTTTGCGGGTACGGCGCCGGCGAATCTCCGGTCTGCGGCTGGGTGCGGACATATTGGCATGGCTCCTTGTGGACTCAGTCATCATAGCTGCTGGCGGGGGATCCGGCAAAGCCGAACTCAGCTTCTGAGGCTCGCGCCGAATGCCGCGGATCGCGCAAAGACAGCTTGGTTCCATAATATTCAAGCTGTGATAATGGAAATGTAGTCCGCGGGTAATTCGGAATGATCACAATCAAAAGAAAGGGGATGTTGTGGCATTTCTTTTGGGCGCCCATATACTTTTATCGCTGGAGGCTGGGCTGGCTGTTCGGAAAGCGTCTATTACTGCTGACTCACACGGGCCGCCGCACTGGCCGGCGGCGTCAGACCGTCCTGGAAATTGTCGAGTACCGGAGGGATGGACCCGAAGTCGTGGTGGTGAACGGTTTCGGCCCGGATTGTGACTGGCTTCGCAACATTGAGGCCAAAGGCGGCGAAGAGGTCGCCGTAGGCTCACAGCACTTCCTCGCCTGGCATCGCTTTCTCGGCGAAGAAGAAGCAATCAGAGTGATCGAGGGCTACGAGCGCCGAAACCGGTTCATGGCCCCGATCATTCGTGCTGGGTTTACCTGGCTGCTCGGCTGGCCCTATGATGGCGGCGAAAATGACCGGCGACGGCTGGTCAGCCAACTTCCACTGCTTGCGTTTCGGCCGCGATCGAGCGGAAGCGGTAGTCAGGGGGTCGAGAGTCATTGAGGCTGGTTTAAACGATTGCTGGAAGATTGAAAAGCTGGCAGGATTATTCGGCGTTCTTCTGAAACTTGCTGGCAACCGCCTCCGGCAGGACTTCTTCCAAGCGGTGCGAGAGCCACGCTTGCAGTTCTGATTTTTGCGGCAAAGGCAAATTCAAGAATTGCAACCCGGTACGGCCGCTGGGGTCACTCCAGCAAATTTTCGACTGGACGGCGAACCGTGTCTGGTTCTCCGGAAGGCTGAATCGCACGGCCACTTCAGTCCCAGCCCTTACCGGCGGCGGTATGCGAATGGCAATGCCGCTCTCGCTGATATTGATGGTCTGGTATTGCGCTTCCCCGCCTTCCTGGTTGCGCACCGCCACCGGAACGGCCAACGGACAGCGAAAGTAGCGGCGGCGCTCGCGCATGATGATCCCGTATGCGGCCCGCAAACTCCGGCTGAGAGACTCCTCCGAAACCGGCCGCTCCAGCACGAAGTTCGCTCGAGCGCTAAATACCGACGCCGACTCCGCCCCGGGCCCTTCGGTGATGGCAAAGGTTGTGGCGGTTTGGTTGGAAGGACACATGCGTACCCGCTCCATGATCTCTTTGGCCTGATACATTTTCAGGTCCACCATCACCGCTTCGAAGTGCCGTTGGTTCAATGACTGCAGGGCAAGCCCCGCGTCCCGGCACACCTGCGCCGAGATCGCGAATTGCTGCATACTCTGCGCCAGTTGCTGGATCGTGGCTTCATCGTCGGAGATGACCAGCGCGGTTGCTACTGGAGCTGGTTGTGCAGATGCGCCTGCTTTTGTCATGGTCGAAACTCTCTCCCGCCGCCGTGTCGGGCACGGTCGAGAGCAGCGTTCATTTAGAAAGAGTTATGGTAAGTCTTGCGTTCCGTAACCTACCCTGTCAAGGGAATAGGGCAGGCTGCAGAATCTTTAGTTTGCCCTCATGCTCAGCGATGCTTAATAAAGTCGCCGTTCTGCAGTTCGGCCATGGCATGGCGCAGCTGCTCCTGCGTGTTCATCACGATCGGGCCGTACCACGCCACCGGCTCCTCGATGGGCTTGCCCGACACCAGCAGGAAACGGATTCCCTCGTCGCCGGCCTGCACGACGATCTCATCTCCGCGATCGAACAGCACCAGCGAGTGATTGCCGGCCTCGTAGACGGGCGGCGCATCGGGCTTCGCGACCCGCTCGGTCAGTACGGCGCGTGGATCCGAGGCGTCGCGGAACGTCCCAGAGCCCGCGAACACATAGGCGAAGGCGTTACGCGTCGTCTCCATCTTGAGCCGCTTTCGCTGGCCGGGCGCAACCGAGATATCGAGGTAATTCGGATCGGCCGCCACGCCTTCCACCGGCCCTCTCTTGCCCCAGAACTCACCGCAGATGACACGCACGCGCGTGCCATCGTCGTCGGTGACCTCGGGAATCGCGCTCGACGGAATATCCTGATACCGCGGGTCGGTCATCTTCAGCGCTGCGGGCAGGTTCGCCCACAACTGGAAGCCGTGCATGCGGCCGCGCTTGTCGCCCTTGGGCATCTCCTGATGGAGAATGCCGCTGCCGGCCGTCATCCACTGCACATCGCCCGCGGTCATTTTGCCCTTGTTGCCCAGGCTGTCGCCGTGTTCGACCGAGCCCGCAAGCACGTAGGTGATCGTCTCGATCCCGCGATGCGGATGCCAGGGAAATCCCGCCAGATAATCTTCTGGATTGTCGTTCCGGAAATCATCCAGCAGCAAAAATGGATCGAACTCCTTCGTTTTGCCGAAGCCGAAGGCGCGCTGCAGCTTCACGCCGGCGCCTTCGATCGTCGGCTTCGGTTGAATAATTTGTTTAACTGGTCGCAGTGACATAATTCCTCGTTCTTCCTCGTCGCGCGGCGTGCCGTCTCGATGTGCCGCGCCGCGAATACTTGTTAGGCCTTCACGAACTCGACATCGAGCGTGATGGTGACCTCGTCGCCGACCAGAATGCCTCCGGTCTCAAGCGCGGAGTTCCACGTCAGGCCGAAGTCTTTACGGTTGATTTTGGTGGTTGCCGACAGCCCCATGCGGGTGTTTCCCCAGGGATCTTTGGCCGGCGCGGTCGGGCCCTTCCACGGTGAACACCACTTTGCGAGTGACACCGTGAATGGTCAAGTCGCCGGCCACGGCCAGCTCCCCGTCGCTGACGCGGCTGATCTGCGTTGACTTGAACGACAACGTCGGAAACTTCTCCACGTCGAAAAAGTCGGCGCTCTTGAGATGGGCATCGCGCTGCGGATCGCGAGTGTTGATGGAGGCCGCGTCGATCGTGGCCTCCACGTGCGACTTGGTTAAATCGGTTTCATCCAGCGTCAGGACGCCTTTGACGCGCGTGAACTGCCCCTTCACGTTCGAGATCATCATGTGTCTTCACCTTGAACTCGGCAACCGTGTGGACCGGGTCGATGTTCCAGGTGAGTGACTGCGGTTTGCGGAGTAGCGAGTGCGCTCATAGTGGTTCCTTTCTCTTCTCTGCAGTGATTTGATGCGTTACACCGATAATCGTTGCAACAACTATTAAAGTCCAATAAATCAGGCCGACTTGGCTACGCGCAATGCTGCAATAGTTCGGCCAAAGCCCGCAGCCGCTCCCGCCCCAGGTGGCCTAACTGTCTGCGATGGGCCGCCTGCACCGGTTCATCGAGCCGGGCCAGCACCTTTAGACCCTCGGGCGTGATCCGCGCCATCACCGTTCGCCGGTCTTGGGCTTCGCGGCAGCGCGAAATCAGCCCGCGCTTTTCCAGTCGGTCGAGCAGGCGGGTGATGTCCGGGTCGCGGGTAATCATTCGGCTGGCGATCTCCCCGCAAGCAGCCCCTCCGGTGCGCCGCGCAGGATCCGAAGTACGTTGTATTGCGTTGGGGAGAGGTCTTCGGTCTTAAGTACCCGGACCAGCCCCCGCGACAGCATGTCGGTGGTGCGCAGTAGGTCGAGGAATGCCGCTTCTTCGGGACTGCCGACGCGTCGGCCGCTCTTTTCTGCCGGAATCGCCGTTCTCATCGAAACCATGATATGCGTTATAACGAGTATTGTCAAGACGACTATTATTGGCGCATATAGCCATGCCCGGTACATACTATCTCGCATACGTGGCGGGCGACTCGACGTGTAAGGTTTCGGGAGCGTCGTCGGGGAATTCTGGCAGCGCTTTCTTGAACGAAAATCACGCCTCGGTCCCCCGGATCGGGACCTTAACTGGACTAAGCGCGCTTCCGGCATCATTCACGCCGAGCAGCACCAGCATTACGGCGAATGCCGAGAATATCGTCTTTGTCTATATCGAGCCATGAGTTTGTTTGCCGGTGGTCAGAGCCGCAGGGAGTTTCGCCCCAAGGGCATATTGCTCCTGGCTGCGATCCAAACAAGTGATTTAGAATTATGACGATTCTGGGAAATGCAGGGGAAATGCAGGGGACAGACGGAACTGACCCCGGTTGTTGCCGACAGAAATCAGGGGACACTTCCGTCTGTCCCCATATCTCTAAGGGATGGGCACTTGCGTGCCAACCGGTAGCCTCTACTCCAGGACATCTGGAGGGACATCTCCAAGCACACTATACGGTTGCATTGGAACGACATGGACGGTGATAAAGTGAAGCTTTTACATGGGGATTAATTTGATTTGGCGAAGAAAAACCGAGCGCGATGACGTGGTTGAATTGGCGATTTCCGCGATTCGCCTTTTGTCCGTAATCGTGGTCCTGGTGTTTGCAACTTCATCGGTCTTTGGGCAGACAGAGCAGGTTCTGTACAGTTTCCAGGGCGGAACAGATGGGAACATTCCCGAAGGTCGGGTCGTGTTTGACACGGCGGGCAACTTGTACGGAGCGACCAACGAGGGCGGCGTCTTCCAATGCGGGATGGTTTATCAACTATCCCCGCCTCTTATTCAGGGATCACCCTGGACCGAAACTGAAATTTATTCCTTCGGTTGCAAAACTAGCGGAGATGCGGCCTTTCCTGCTGGCGGGCTGGTGATTGACGACGCGGGAAACCTCTATGGCTCGACAGCGTATGGAGGAGCCGGAAATTGCTTATTGCTAGGTGCCCTGATGGGTTGCGGCGCGGTATACGAGCTGTCGCCCCCAACGCTGCAAGGCGGAGGGTGGACAGAAACAATAATCTATAGTTTCCCTGACGATGTCGTAGGAGGCTATGTTCCTTGGGGGGATTTGGTCTTTGACGACAAAGGCAACCTTTATGGGGCCACGGATTTTGGCGGTGGTCATGGAACTTACTGCAACCCGTTTTATTCCTATTGTGGCACTGTGTATGAATTGAGCCCGCCTGCGCAACCAGGCGGGGCATGGACAGAGAAAATGCTGCACGGTTTTGCCGGTAACGCGCCTAAAGGCGCTGCCATTGTCGGGGACGGGGCCAATCCAAACGGCGGACTCATTCTGGATAATGCCGGCAATGTTTATGGAACGACACTTTGGGGCGGAAATACCCTCGGAATGTGCAAGGGTGTGCAAGGCTCATCAGGCTGTGGCACGGTTTTCGAACTCAGTCCGCCCCGTGCGCCAAATGGCGAGTGGACGGAAACCATTCTGCACCGCTTTAGTGGCCCGGATGGTGTCAGCCCTGCGGCCGGAGTTATAGCTGATGGCGAGGGAAATCTATATGGAACTACCGAAGGTGGACCCAGGAATGGGGGGTATGGCGAAATATTCAAGCTAAACAAACCCACTGGGTCAAACCTTCCGTGGATCGATACAGAACTTTATTTGTTTAAGGGTGGCAGTAATGGCTGGTATCCGGATTCCGGAGTCGCTTTCGATAGTATGGGCCGCCTGTATGGGACTACACTCGGATCTGCTACAAACCGCGGCGAGGTTTATCGGCTAGGAACGGCGTCCGCAAGTGGTGAGATCACAGCAATTCCTCTCTATAATTTCGCGGGCGTACCGGACGGCGCGCATCCTGACGGTCCCCTGGTTTTCGATCAGAAAGGCAATATTTACGGTATTACCCAAGGGGGTGGCACCGGCACCGGCTGTAACTATGGCGGCTGCGGTACGGTTTACGAGTTGAGCCCGTAGCCTTGACTTTAAGTTTTCATATCCTGTGGAATGAATGCAACTATAAGGGGAGAATATGCAGGAACCCGCTAAAGGTTTTATGAATCGCCTAATCCTAACGATGGCGCTGGGGGCTGGCCCAGCTTTGACTTTTGGTGTGCCTGCCATCTTATTAAAATGGCTGCCCCAGCTTTCGCAGTTTTCGAAAGCTGGGTGCCACGGACTTCGACCTGCCGATGCTATCCCAACCCTGCGAAGCTTAGCGGTTGGTTCCGTTTTGTACGGGACGACGGACAGTCGGGGCTAGTGGTACCCAGCTTTGCAACATCAGCAAAGCTGGGGCAGCCTCTTTCTGTAAGATGTCACATGCGGAAGATCAAAGCTGAGCCAGCCCCCTTGACCCCGGAATAGCGGGGCGTCGGTTCCGCCGCTTTCATTGACTTGCCCCCCTCGCCGACGTAAGATTTTCTCGCCAGTGATCGGTCAGACCATCTCGCACTACCGCATCATCGAAAGACTGGGTGGCGGCGGCATGGGTGTCGTCTACCGGGCCGAGGACACCAAACTTGGCCGCTTCGTCGCGCTCAAGTTTCTGCCTGAAGAACTGGCCCGGGACCGCCAGGCTCTCGACCGCTTTCAGCGGGAAGCTCGTTCTGCGTCGGCGCTGAACCATCCCAATATCTGCACCATCCACGAGATTGACGAGGCGAACGGCCAGGCCTTCATCGTCATGGAGCTTCTCGAAGGCGTGACCCTGAAACACCGCATCGCCGGCCGTCCGTTGGACACTGAAATCCTGCTGCAACTGGCGATCGAGATTGCCGACGGCCTGGACGCCGCGCACTCCAAAGGCATCATCCACCGCGACATCAAGCCCGCGAACATTTTTGTGACCAAGCGTGGACAAGCCAAAATCCTGGACTTCGGCTTGGCGAAACTTGCCCCTGAGCAACCGCGCCAGCGATTCGGTATCCGGGCTGCGAACCGCGACCGAGGGCGCATTAATGACCACTCCCGGCGCCACCGTGGGTACGGTCGCCTATATGTCACCCGAGCAGGTTCGAGCCGAAGAGCTTGATCCGCGCACTGATTTGTTCGCTTTCGGGTCGGTGCTTTACGAAATGGCGACAGGAGGTTTGGCATTCTCGGGAAGCAGCACCGGAGTAATCTCCGAGGCCATTCTCAATCGCACGCCGCAGCGCCTCCATCGCCAATCCGGCCGTTCCTCCCAAACTCGAGGAAGTAATTTTCAAGGCTCTGGAGAAGGAGCGCGAGTTCCGCTATCAGACTGCCGCCGAGCTGCGGGGAGACTTGAAGCGCATCAAGCGAACCCTCGACACCTCACGCGCGGGCAGCGGAATCACCTCTGGCTCCTCGCGGGCGGCGATAGTGACTCCGGTCGCTGTAGCCGCGGCGCCGCAAAAGCGTGTGCTGGTCGCAGCATTGGCCGCCGCCATCGCCCTGATCGCCGGCGTCGCGGTTGGAAGATTTCTGTTGCAACGTCCGGTGGAGTCCACACTGCCCATCTACCATCCGCTCACTTTTCGCCGCGGCATGGTTCACGCGGCACGCTTTGCTCCTGATGGCAAGACCATCATTTACAGCGCAGCGTGGGAAGGGAAATCCCTTCAGCTGTTCACCACGCGGCCCGAAAGCCCGGAGTCGCACGAACTGGAGCCGGCGGGAGCCGACGTCTTGGCGGTCTCGTCGTTGGGCGAAATGGCGCTTTCTCTGGGAAGCCACCCCGTCGCTCAATTCCTCTATTCCGGCACCCTTGCGCGGGTGCCTTTGGTCGGAGGCGCTCCGCGAGAAATCCTGAACGATGTTGAATGGGCGGATTGGTCTCCGGACGGAAGCACTCTGGCCATTGTGCGGCAAGAGCAAGGCCGCCATCGGCTGGAGTTCCCCTGGGCAAGTTGCTCTACGAGGCCGACGGATGGATCGGCCACATGCGCATCGCGCCCAAGGCAGACATGATCGCCTTCATTGACCACCCTCAGTTGGGCGATGACGGCGGCGCAATCGCCGTGGTCGATTTGGCCGGAAAGAAGACCACGCTTTCGACGGGTTGGGACAGCATTCAAGGCGTGGCCTGGTCGCCTACGCGGCAATGAGATCTGGTTTACGGCCACCCGCACCGGTGGCGACCGCTCTCTTTACGCGGTCAACCTTTCGGGAGCAGTAAGATTGCTGGCGCGGGTTCCCGGAGAATTGACGCTGCTCGATGTGGGCCGGGACGGAAATGTCCTGCTAACTCGCGGCAACGACCGCGCCGGCATGATCGGCATGGCCCCGGGCGAAACCAAGGAACGTGACCTTTCATGGCTCGATTGGTCCGTGCCCGGCGATTTGTCTGCCGATGGGCAAGACGGTTCTGTTTGGCGAGACCGGCGAGGGCGGAGGACCAAAATATGCTGTCTACCTGCGCAAGACCGACGGATCTCCCGCCATTCGTTTAAGCGATGGAATTGGCGTGGCCTTGTCGCCCGACGGAAAATGGGCGCTCTCGCGACCCAATAGCATTCCGTCGCCGCTGGTTCTGCTGCCGACTGGCGTTGGCGAAGCCAGGCCTCTCACCCACGATTCCATCAATCACCTGTGGGCGCGCTGGCTTCCCGACGGGAAACGGTTGGTGTTCTCCGGCAACGAGCCGGGACACGGATTCCGCCTTTATGTGGAATCTCCCGGAGAAGGCAAGCCGCGCCCCATCAGTCCCGAGGGTGTAAACCCGTCGGTTGTGATTTCGCCGAACGGCGACTATGCCGCCAGCGTCGGTCCGGATCACAAAATCTATCTTTATTCCATCGCGGGGGGTGAGCCGGTGCCCGTCCCGGTGCCAGAGCCCGATGAAGCGCCCACCGGCTGGTCCGCCGACGGCCACTCGCTTTACGTTTTTCGTTTCGGAGAGATTCCTGCCAAAGTCTACGAACTCGAATTGTCCACCGGAAAAAGAAAACTATGGAAGGAACTGGTGCCAGCCGACGCGGCTGGAATCGATACTATCCGCGGAGTCACCATCTCCCGCGATCCAAGGCCTACGTGTACGGCTATATCCGCACTCTTTCTGATCTCTACCTCGTCGAGGGCTTGAAGTAAGACTCTACTTCCGCGTTCTTTCTATCGCCGGAAGATCAGCATACCGCCACTTTTCATCGTTAAAAAACATCTTGACTCTGGAATGCATTCCAGGGTTGATACTTCCTCATGGTGCAAAACGGAGGAGGTCTTGGTTCCGGGGATCTGGCCAGGGCCGCGGGTCTAAGTCCGGACACAATTCGACACTATGAAAACGTAGGCGTTCTCCCACGGGCCTCGCGAACAGAGTCTGGATATCGAGTCTATCCCGCGAGTGCGGTGGAGAGAGTACTGGTGGTGCAAAGGGCGTTGGGAATCGGATTCACGCTGAAGGAACTGGCTGAAGTCCTGAAAGCTCGCGATGCTGGAAGCGCTCCCTGCCGCCGGGTGTACCAACTTGCCCAAGAAAGGCTGAAGCGCGTCGAGGCAGATATCGAGGCGCTGAAGTATAGGCAACGATATCTGAAACGCGTATTGTCCGATTGGGAACGGCGTATTGGAGGTGTGGGTCCGGGGCAGAAATCCGACTTGCTGCACTCGCTCGCCGATGTTCCGAAAAACTCCGGCTTGCCGGCAAATCAATTTCGCAGAAAGAAGAAACCATGAAAACGTTTATCGCATTTCTCCTATTCAGCGGTCTGCAGTTGGCCGCACAAGATATGCCGTCCTGCCCCATGCACAAGCAGCATATGCAGATGAAGGATGGGTCCCAACATCAGGCCGACGTCGAAAAACACGGGGATGAGGCGATGGGATTCCCTCACGACCAGACCACCCATCATTTTCGCTTGTACTCAGACGGCGGAGCTATCGAAGTAACCGTCAACGACAGCAATGATGTCCAGAATGTCCAGGCCATCCGCTCGCATCTGAAGCATATTGTCACCATGTTCTCTAACGGCGACTTTTCCGTGCCTCTATTCGTTCATGACCAGGTGCCACCCGGTGTTCCTGTAATGAAAGAAAAACGCGCTGAGATTTCCTACAGCTTCGAAGATCTGCCGGCAGGGGGCCGAGTTCGCATTAAGACAATAAGCCCCGAAGGACTAGAAGCAATTCACAAATTTCTCCGCTTCCAGATCAAGGACCACCATAGCGGGGATACAACTGGTATCAGTCCTTTGTGAGGCCGCATCGGTGAACCCAGGTACAGCTGTATACGAATGGGATCGTCTGGACGATACCAGACCGGGCACTTGCGAAATACTGGCTCGAATCTCTATTGCGCTACTGGTGTTTATTTTAGCCGGTACGTTGCTGCTGCATGGACAAGATCAGACTGCGGGTCCCGCCGCTGTGGAAACTATCGCAACCGATCGGCCGGCCGTCACCGCCTCCAGCGTCGTCGTGTTCCCGCAGGCAGCCTTCAATTGGAGAACGGCTTTCTCGAAACTGGCAGCCAAGAGCAGAGCGTTGTCGACGGCCCGGGAACTTTGGTGCGCTTCGGCCTGACGAAGACAACAGAGCTGCGTTTCACTGTCCCCGACTATTTCCACGACCTCACCTCTAGCACATTTGCCTCAGGCTTCGGCGACGCGGCCATTGGAGTAAAGCAACAACTTGGCCCCACGCACGGGTTCGATGTCGCAGTGATTGCGTTCCTCAGTCTGCCGACCGGTGCCAATGGTGTGTCGAGCGGAGGGTACGATCCGGCGGTGCAAGTGCCATGGTCCCGCATGCTGCCCGCCAAGTGGATGGTGGCTGGAATGTTTTCGGTCTACTGGCCTACCCAGGGCCCCGCGCGAAACGTGACCGGCGAATCCACCTTCCTTTTCGACCGGCAACTGACGAAACCATGGGACGCATTTGTCGAGTACGCCGGCGACTTTCCTGAAGTTGGGGGACCGCGGCACTTGCTGCACTTTGGAACCGCACTAAAACTTGCTAGGCAGCAGCAGATTGATTTTCATGTTGGCGTGGGATTGTCCTCAGCCGCGGTCGATCATCTCGTCGGAATCGGGTATTCGTTTCGCTTCCAGGCGATCGGCAGCAAGTAGGCTCGTGGCCCTAGGTAGCTGATCTCCTGATCGTTGCCCTAGGTCCTCGCCCCGCGCTCACGATCAGCGGCCATGTATTCCCGCTTTCGGGGCGCTAGCCTGGGCACTTAAACATTCCTAAGGGGGCTGGCCCAGCTTTGACTTTTGGCGTGTCTGCCATCTTATTAAAATGGCTGCCCCAGCTTTCGCGGTTTTCGAAAGCTGGGCGCCACGGACTTCGACCTGCCGATGCCATCCCAACCCTGCGAAGCTTAGCGGTTGGCTCTATTTTGTAAGGGACGACGGACAGTCGGGGCTCGTGGTACCCAGCTTTGCAACATCAGCAAAGCTGGGGCAGCCTCTTTCTGTAAGATGTCACATGCGGAAGATCAAAGCTGAGCCAGGCCCCCGGGAGCCCACAGGCGAAATCCTGAGCGGAGTCGAAGGGCCTCGTCAGGGAATCAAGGTGGCAGCCGGACCTGTAAGGTGAGCCGTCTTGTGGGCGTGAGCGAAGCGGGAGCCCACAGGCGAAATCCTGTGCGCAGTCGAAGGACCTCGTCAGGGAATCAAGATGGCAGCCGGACCTGTAAGCCGAATTCTGTCCGCGGGATCGCTCCCGCGGGACGGTCATTCCTCTGGGCCGCGCATTACTGCGCGGCTCTAGCGACCTACCCGGAGGTTCGGACGCGCCGAGCCGGCACGTATCCCGCCGCCGCTATGAGCGTTCTTTAAGGATGCGTGCCAAACGCGCGCGCGAATCTATGCCCGCAAAAGGCGCGGGCAATCGCGCAGCACGCTCAGATCCTTCGCTCAGCAAAACCACGGCTTCGCTCAGGATGACAGAACGCTCATAGCGGCAGCGGGATTCCCTCCCTATTTGGTCTTGCTCCGTGTGGGGTTTGCCCTGCCCGCCGCATTACTGCGGCGGCGGTGCGCTCTTACCGCACCTTTTCACCCTTACCCCGCCGTTCTTGTGAATCCTCGGCCTGCACGGGCGAAGACGCCCGCGCCTACAAAGCCTCACAAGAACGGCGGGGCGGTATGTTTTCTGTGGCACTAGCCGTCGAGTCAGGATTTCCCATCCTTCGCAAAGAACGCGAAAGGATGGGCCACCCGGACCCTCCCGGACGTTATCCGGCACACTGCTCTGCGGAGTTCGGACTTTCCTCCCATCTTGCGATGAGCGACCGTCCGGCCCAGCTGCCAACGCTTTCTATTATATGCGAGGCACTGTCGTTGGTCGTTGAAACTCGCCGACCGTCCGCTGCGTACCTTCTTTGTTAGACTCTAGTGGTCGCCACAGCCAAAGACCGACGGCGTCCGACCAAGAACTGAGTTCACGACGGCCCCATGACCATCCTCGAAGCCATTCGCATCGCGTTGCAGTCGCTGTGGGCGAACAAGCTTCGCTCTGTGCTGACTCTGCTGGGCGTGGTCATCGGAGTGGCTGCGGTCATCGCCGTGGTTACCTTCGTGAACGGCATCAACGGCTATGTCGCCGAAAAGATATTCAATCTTGGGGCTGATGTTTTCGTAATCAGCAAAGCCAGCGCGGTCATTACCAACGTCGACCAGTTGCTCGAGAGCCAGAAGCGCAAAGACCTCACCGTGGAGGATTATGAGGCGGTGCGCGATTCTTGCCGGCAGTGCGCCTTAGTTGGCGCTTCCACCGTCAAGACCGATGGCCACGTGAAACGGGGTGAACAGTCGGTCAGCGACTGCTGGATTCGCGGCTTTACCCCCTCCATGGCGGCGATTCTCGATCTTGATCTCAGCGCTGGCCGCATGGTCACCGAGAACGACGACACCAATCGCTCGAACGTGGCCGTCATCGGCACCGACGTTGTGGACAATCTATTCCCCGGCTCCGATCCGATAAACCAGGAAATCCGTGTGGAAGGTGAAGTGTACACCGTGGTCGGTGTCGGCAAAAAGCAAGGTAAAACCCTGGGCCAGAGCCGCGACAACTACGTTGCCATTCCGCTCACGACCTATCTGAAGCAGTTTGGGAGCCACAGCAATATCCGTATCTTCGGCAAAGCCAACGGCGTCGGCGCTCAACTGGAGTCCGCTATGGACGAGGCCCGCGTCATTGTGCGCGCCCGCCGGCATGATCTTCCCGGCAAGCCGGACAGCTTCGCAGCGGAAACTAACCAGGGGTTCCTGAGCATCTGGTCGAGCCTGACGCAGACATTTTTCATCGCCATGGTTGCGATCGCCAACATCTCGCTTGTGGTCGGCGGTATTGTCATCATGAATATCATGCTGGTCTCGGTGACCGAACGCACACGCGAGATCGGTATTCGCAAGGCCTTGGGGGCGCGCAGTGAAGACGTACTGCTGCAATTTCTCATCGAGTCCGGAACCATGGCGCTAGTGGGTGGTCTGCTGGGCGTGATTTCCGGCATCGCGTTTGCCAAAGGCATTACGGCTCTGATCGGCATGCCCTCGGAGATCAAACTGTGGGCCGTGGCCGCCGGCCTGCTGGTTTCGACCGCTGTGGGCGTGTTCTTCGGCGTCTACCCCGCCCGGCGGGCGGCGAAGCTCGATCCCATTGCAGCGCTGAGGTTTGAGCTTTAGAAGATTGAGCAATTGGGTGATTTTGTAATTGAGTAATTTGAAACCCTGCCAGGCACAGGTTTTGCTTTCCGCAATTACCCAATTACGAAATTACCAAATTCTTATGATGCGCAAAGGCGATTACGGCGAAATGGTCCGAATGGCGCTTGACACCATTCGCAGCAACAAGCTGCGTTCTGCCCTGACCGTGCTGGGCATCGTGATCGGAGTCGCCGTCGTCATTGGGATCTCTTCCGTGGTGCGCGGAATGAACAATCAGTTTCAGCAGGCCATCACCAGCTTCGGCTCGAACATCATTTTTGCTTTTCATCAGCCCCTCGCCTTCGGACGTCCTACTGAAGAGATGCGCAAGCGCAAGGAATTGACCTTCGACGACGCCATGGCCATGAGAGATCTGCCTCACGTAAAAGCGGTCGACGCTACTCTGCAATACCTCCAAATGGAGTTTGGTCAGGGCACGTACGTGGTGAAATATGGCGACCGGCGCGCCAAGAACACGATTCTTGAAGGCGATGCCGGCTCCCTGAAGGATGTTTACGACCTCGCACTCAGTTCCGGCCGCTGGTTCAACGAGACCGATGACGAACACCACTCGCCGGTGATTCTGCTGGGATCGGAAACGGCGGCGGCATTGTTTCCGAAAAGCGAAGCGCTCGGCAAAGAGATCAATATCGAAGGCGAGGTATTCACTGTGATCGGGTTGCTGGAGCCGCAGAAAAATATTTTCAACAGCGGTAGCAATCCCAACGACAACATCGTGTACTTCCCGCTCTCGACTTTCCGCAAGCTGCATCCGGAGCTGAAGCAGTACTGGATCACCGTTAAAGCCACCAGCCACGAGGACATGCCAAAGGCGATCGATGAGATGCGAGAACTCTTGCGCCGCCGTCGCAAAGTGGCTCCCGACGCGCCCGACAACTTCAACATCTTCACGCCAGGATTCTCTTTCTGACGTCTGGAACCAGATTACCGGCGCGGTGTTTATTTTCATGTTCGCGGTTTCGAGCGTAGGTTTGGTGGTCGGCGGCGTAGGCGTCATGAATATCATGCTGGTTTCTGTGACTGAGCGCACTCGCGAAATCGGCGTACGTAAGGCGATTGGCGCCCGCAAACGGGACATTCTCCTCCAGTTCACGCTGGAAGCCATTACCTTGACCGCAATGGGTGGAATCCTGGGCGTGCTGCTGGGCGCAATCATTACCTGGACAATCCCTGCGATCTGGAGTTCGCTGCCTGCGCAGATGTCGGCCTTCTGGACCATTTTTGGCATCGGCTCGGCAGTAGTGGAGGGTCTGGTTTTTGGTATCTATCCGGCATGGAAGGCTGCGAACCTTGATCCGATCGAGTCGTTGCGCTACGAGTAGCCGTCGCGTGCTTTGAAAGGGCGCGGCTTCAGCCGCGCCGTCATTCTGCCTTGATGATTCATCAAACCATGCGAGCTCTGGAAATCATGGCGGTACTGGCCACGGCGGGGGGCCTCGCCTATTACGCGCTCTGCCTTTGGAGTGCGGCCAATTTTCTGCGCATCACAAAGTCGGCGGACAAGAGCGCCCGCCCCACACGGCCTTGCCCTCCCGTCTCCATCCTCAAGCCGCTCAAAGGGCACCGATCCCGAGATGTATGAAAACTTCCGCAGTCATTGCCTTCAGGATTATTCCGACTACGAAATCATCTTCGGCGTAAGTGAGCCTGACGATCCTGCCGTGAAACTAGTGGAGCAACTGAAATCCGAATTCCCACAGCGCGCCATCCAGATTGATCGTTTGTGCCCAAACGCCTCGGCACCAATGTTAAAGTCAGCAACCTTGCTCAGATGCTGCCTCACGCGCGCTATGACACATCTGATCGTGAATGACAGTGATATTCGAGTCGAGCCGGATTACCTGCGTCGCGTCCTCGCTCCCTTGGCTGATTCACAACACCGGCCTGGTCACCTGCCTCTATCGCGGAATGCCGAATTCGACTTTGGGTTCTCGATCTGGAGTCCCTCGGAATCAGCACCGATTTTTGCCCGGGAGTGCTGGTGGCACGGCAATTGGAAGGCATCAAATTCGCCCTGGGATCAACCATGGCTTTTCGCCGTCGCGATCTCGCCGCCATCGGCGGTTTCGAGGCGTTGGCCGATTATCTGGCCGACGACTACCATCTCGGCCAGCGCATCGCCGCGCTAGGACTGAAAGTTGAACTGTCTGATGTTGTGGTCGAGACTTTCCTGCCTCGCTACACCGTTGCGCGAATTTCTCGCTCACCAACTGCGCTGGGCGCGTGCCGTGCGCGATTCGCGGTTCTGGGGATACGTTGGCCTGGGAATCAGCTTCGGCCTGGTCTGGGCGCTACTGACGCTGATTTTCGCTGATGGGGCTCGCCTGGGCCTGGGAATTGCTGGGCCTTACTGCTGCCATGCGTTTTGCCGTGGCAATTTTCGTCGGCGGACGAGTACTGCGTGACCGGCGGCTCATGCGCTGGCTCACCGCTGATCCCTCTCCGCGATGCCATTGCCGTGATCGTCTGGCTGATGAGCTTCGTGGGTCATACGGTTTCGTGGCGTGGGGATGTGTTTTAAGCTGAATGCAGGCAAATTGGTGAGAACAACCGAACCACTAGGAAGCACTAACCGCGCACGCCAGAGACTTCCGACGTTTCCAGGACTTCCCTGATCTTGTTCGCCAGTGTGCTCAAGCTGAATGGCTTCGAGAGAAACCGAGCCCCAACGTCAATGTTTCCGTGCTGCAAGACCGTGTTTTCAGCATATCCCGAGACGAATAACGTCTTCATGTCTGGCCGTTCGGCCGTCAGTTGTTCCGCCACTTCGGCCCTCCCATCTTCGGCATTACCACGTCGCTGATCATCAAATGGATCGGTCCGCTATAGTCCCGCGAAACCCGAAGCGCCTCCGCTCCATTTTCCGCTGTGACCACGGTGTACCCGCACTGAACGAGAAATTCGCAGGTGGACGCCAGCACCGCCGCCTCATCTTCCACCAAGAGTACCGTTTCCTGCCCGCGGGGAGAGCTTTGCACGATCTGGCGAGGGCCTTCCATTTTTACCGCGACGCATCACCCGCGGCAGGTAGATCTTGAAGGTCGTGCCGTGTCCCGGCTCACTGTAGACCCAGATGAATCCACCGCTTTGCTTCACGATTCCATACGCCGTCGCCAACCCCAGCCCTGTGCCTTTTCCGGCTTCTTTGGTGGTGTAGAAAGGTTCGAAGATATGATTAAGATGTTCCGCCGCGATTCCCTCGCCGGAATCGGAGACGGCGAGCATTGCATATTCTCCCATGGGAACAATGAAATGTTTCTGCACATAGGCGTGGTCGAGATAAACGTTGGAGGTTTCGATGGTGAGCTTGCCGCCCCGCGGCATGGCGTCACGCGCGTTGGTTGCGAGGTTCATCAGCACTTGCTCAATCTGCGCCGGGTCCGCTTTCACGTTCACCAGATCTTGTCCCGGTATAAACACCATCTGGATATCTTCCCCGATCAAACGCGGCAGCATGCGGCTGATTTCCCCCACCACCGTGTTCAAGTCGAGCACCCGCAATGATTGCACCTGCTTGCGTCCAAAGGCCAGCAGTTGGCGGGTGAGATTCGGCCGCGCGCCGTGTGGCAGTGATGATTTCGTCGATCTTCTTGCGGGAAGGACTTTCCGCTCTCCAGTGAATCCAGCAGCAATTCGGCGTAGGCGCTGATCACCAGCAGCAGGTTGTTAAAATCGTGTGCCACTCCGCCCGCCAGCAAACCAATCGCATCCATTTTCTGGGCCTGCTGAATCTGCGATTCCAGCTTTTTCTGGTCGGTAATGTCCCGTCCGGTGGAGATAAAGTGAGTGATTCCTCCCTGACGGTTTCGCAGCGGCGTAATCGCCTTTTCGATCACGAAGGTTTCGCCGTTTTTCTTCCGGTTTATGACCGTCCCGTTAAACACTTTTCCAGAGAGCACTGTGTTCCACATCTCTTCGTAGAGTTCACCGGACTGCTGGTCAGACTTGAGAATTCCCAGCGTCTGGCCGATCACCTCTGCGCTCGTATATCCCGTCAGCTTTTCGAACGCCGGATTCACATATTCCAGAACCCCCGCATTGTTCGTGATCATGACCAGGTCCGGCGACTGCTCCACGCTGTGCCTCAGTTTTCGCAGCATTTCTTCTGAGGTCCGGTTCTGCCGTTGTTTGAGGTAGGTGTCAATCCCGCTTAGAACATAAAGTCGCCAGGCACGGCGCCGTCCGGCCGCACCCCTGGACCGTGGCAAGCCGCACTCTGGATGGCAGCCTCCATACCTCCGTGATTGAAATACTCTCCCAGAAAAACCGAAGGAATTCGTACCTCGCCGTCGTCCGGGTCGCCCAACCAATGGCGTGCGCCTCCATCTCCCTCTGGATAGTCCACCAGCAACAAATCGTACTTCGATTTTTTCAGTTGGGAGCGGGTTTCTTCCCGGGTGTGAACGCAATCGATCTGCGAGGCGCTCCGCGCCGGCGCGTAGCAACAAATCACGCAGAGAAGTGAGATCGGCTTGCCCCTCCCCCGCCAGTAGAACGCGTAGTTGCCCGTTGCCGTTCCCGCCCGCCCCAGTCTCCGTCTCATTCGCACCTGCTCCACTACCTGCTACATCGGAGCGAAGCCGCTACAGCATCGCGGCGGCTGGACAGATTCCAATCGGAAACTGATCTACTTTGCCATTTCAGGAAGGTGACTGTTTGCGGAAGGGAGAGAAACCATCGTGAGCAGGGAACTTTTATGAGCATAGGAACGGCTGCGGGCAATGCCTGGAGGGCTACCGCAGCTTAAGGGCCAGCAAGGCAAGCGTGAGCGCTGCGATTACCAACGTCCCGATGGTATACCCGTGCGCCTCGAACCAGCTTTCTTCTTGACCCAACCTAAGCAGTGGATTAGGTTCCGGCGGATCGTCCTGCCTGCTCACAATCCACGCATAGCGCTCTGCCTGGGAAACCGGAAATCCGCACGCTTGGCAGCTTCCAATGCGCGCGATTTCTGCCAAAATTGACGCGTCTGGCTCGGCAGTCGGCCGAGGCAGTTCCTCCACAGGAGCCGTGTTTACCGCTTCAACAACATCCGGCTCCTCCGCGGGCAAAGCCTCGGCGCGCTCTGCCTCAGAAATCCCTGGCAACGTCCGCTGTGCAGCCTCGGCGTGCTCCACTGCAGTCACGGCCATTTCCGACAACCGCGTCAGCGCAGCTACATCGCGCTCTTCGAAGGCCGACGCGCGGTCCCACACCAGCTCGAAACACTCCCACGACTTCCTGCTCGCGAAGTAATGGCATCACGAGTACCGATTTGACTCCCAGCTGCTCGCAACTGTCCCGATTGGCCCGTGGGTCGCCGTCGGCATCGTCACAACGTACCATCTGGCCGGTTCGAATACTTTGTGCGGTCAGGCCAGAGTCGGTTTCGATCTCCGCTCCCACCTCGGGTGCCGCTCGCCCAGCGCCGGCGCGGCAAACCAATTCCCGGCCCTCGCGCAGCGCGATGGAGGCCCCAAGTGCACCCGTTACATACTGCGCCCGCTCCGCCAGCAACTGTAGAGCGGCATCCAGATCGCGCCGGGAGTTCTCAGCTGGAGAGTTGGGGTCGTGCAGCGTTGCTACACTGCCCTGCGGCTGCGTCTGCTCAAAAATCGTGTACTTGTCCATCAATAGTGTGGTAATCGCTGTTAAAACGTCCTATGGCTGAAGTTTCGCTTCCCGCGCACCCAGAGTCAAGCACAAGACGGCACCCGGAACCAAGGTGCCAAAACTAAAGTGTAGGCCTGCGAACTCTCCTCTACTTCTTCTTTGGCGGCAAATACTTCTTTTCGATCGATGCGACAATCACATAGTTGGGGTCAACCATCTCATTCAGGTGAATCCGCCCCACCTGGGACAGCAGTTCGTAGGCGTCGAATGTCGATAATCCGTAGTCCCGATGAATCCACGAAACCAGCTCGGTGAAGGCAATCCGCAGGCAATCATCCAGCGGACGATACGCTCCCACGGTCATCAGGGCGTCGTCATTCTCGAACCTGCGGCCAGTTGATCTTCTGTCCTTTGATCACATTCACTTGCACGCGAGCGTGCAACGGTACCTCGATCGCCGTCCCGGCGATCTCGCCATCGCCCATGGCGGCGTGTCCATCGCCCATGTAAAGCAGCCCTCCTGCAACATTCACCGGAAAATACGCGGTGTTGCCCACGCTGGCCTCGGGAGAATCCATGTTCCCGCCAAATTCCGCCGGCACAATCGAACTGCGCGCTTCGCCGTTGGCCGGCGCAACCCCAATGCAGCCGAAGAATGGACGCAAAGGAATTTTGGTGGAGAACTTGGAATCCAGCGCCTGAAACGTTGCCGTGTTGGTCGCGTGGTCGATGGGATAAAACCATATCCTTTCCGGAAAAGGCAGCGTCAACATCGGCGTGTAATTAGTCGGGTTGATGGCCCCAAAACCCGGCGCAAAACCTCCCACACCCTGATTGCTATCCACTTGTATGTCGAGAATTTTTACCGCCAGCGTGTCACCCGGCTCCGCTCCCTCGATGTAAAACGGGCCAGTCAGGGGATTGTCACCTTTCGACATGCTCGAGCGTGTCTCCCGGCTTCTGAATAGCGTTGCCAAAGCAGTCCAGAGTGTTGGTGTCGAGAATATCGCCCGCTTGCAAGCGCGCCACCGGCGGCACCGACGCGTAAACATATTTCACGTTGTCGATGGTGGCCCGATATTTCACCACGTTTTGCCCAAGTGCCATACCCGCCAGAATTCCAGCAAACATTACCATCCTAAGATCGCATAAATGATTCCCTCCCTGCCCTCTGTGGTTGGACTTGTTATTCTCTGCCCGCTCAAAGTCGTCTACGTTTGACGGCTCTCTTGCGCTTCGGACCAAAGTCATCACAGGGGGATGTTACAGGGGAAGGCAATTCCAACCGAAGAGGAAAACCCTGAACTACTGCTTCTCGTCGCGTCGCCGCAACCAGTCGAGGAACATCTGCTCCAGCGGCTTGTCGTAACCCATCATGACGTGGCGGATGGTGTGCCCGCTGACGAAATGGCAGACTTCTTCCGCCAGGTTCTTGGCGTGATCGCCGGCGCGCTCCAGCGACTGGGTCATAAAGATCACTTGCAGGCTGGCCTGGCGTTGCAGCCCTTCCGGGTTCTCGATGTGCCGCAGAAACACCAGATTGCGGACCCGGTCCATTTCCGCGTCAGCCCGCAGCACTTCCACCGCTTTCTTTACATCCCGCGTAGAAAATGCCATGCCCACATCCGCCAGCATTTTCTCGAGCACGGTCGCCATGTGGGTCAAATCGCGCGTGTCTTGCGGATCGACACGCCCCCCGGCGGCCTGCGCGCTGCTGGCAAAACTCAGCAGCAAATCGCCAATGCGCTCCAAGCCGATCATGAACTTCATACAGGCCAGCAATTCGCGGGCCTCCGGTTCGGTGACCTGCGTGATGGCCAGCGTCACCCCGTCGTCAATCTCGCGGTCCAACGTGTCCAGTTGTTTTTCTTTTTCTCGCAGCGTGTTCAGCAGGGAGGCTGATCCGGTCGCAATGCCTTCTGCGGCGGTGGCGGCCGCTTCTTTTGCCACCTCGCATGCCTCAATGGTGCGCGTTACCAGATGCGAATAAGCGTATTCCGGCAGCCAATTATTTGCAGGAACGGCAGTCATGGCGTTGTCCCTCGCGCCCGACGACGGCGGTGGCGCAAGCACAATTCTTCTTGATCGCCGGCTTGGGGTGGTGAGCACAATTAAAGATTAGGATGTTTTTCCACTGGAGTTGTTAACGATGTGTGAATATTTTGCTGGGTTCCAACCCGATTACGACACCAGGGTCTCTGCCGCGGCCGCCAAGGGCAAGGTGAAGAAGAAGGCCGATCCGTGATTCAGTTCGCTTTCCGCCCGGATGGCTCCCTCGTGGGCCAGTACAATGTGCTTGGCGATGGCCAGCCCCAGCCCGGTTCCACCCGACTCCCGCGAACGCGCCTTGTCCACCCGGTAAAAGCGCTCAAACAGCCGCGGCAAATGTTCGGAAGGAATGCCGACGCCGAAGTCGCGAACGTAGAACTCCACACCCTGCTCCACCGGCCTCGCTCCCAGCACCAGTTCGCCGCCCGAAGCCGCGTACTTCAATGCATTATCGATCAGGTTAGAGAACACCTGATGAATCGCCTCCCGGTCGGCACTGACTGCTCCCGCTGCCGAATCTTCCACCCGCAGCTCAACCCCATGAGAGCGCGCCAATTTTTCGAAGCTCTCGACAGCCTCATGCAATAGCTCTCCCGGCACAACCGGCTGCACGTCAAACCGCTGTTCGCCCGACTCCACCCGCGCCAGGGTCAGCAGATCCTCGGTGAGCCGTGACATGCGGCTGGCATTCTTGCGGATGATGTCGAGGAACTCGCGGGAATGATTGTTCTCCCCTGATCCGTCCAGCAAAGTCTCGGCATAACCCTGGATGGAGGTGAGCGGCGTGCGCAGTTCGTGAGACACGTTGGCGATGAAGTCACGGCGGGTTTTCTCCACCCGCTCGGTTTCCGTCAGATCACGCAGCACCGCGACCGCGCCTCCTCCCGGGAGTGGCGCCGCTGTTACTTCAAAGCTGCGGCCAGGAAGAATGGACGTGGCCCGCGTGGTAAACACGCTGTGGGTCTGGCTGGCGCCCCGCACGGCTCGCAGAAAATCCGGATCGCGCACCGTTTCCTCCACCGGCGAGCCCAGCCGTGTACCCTGAGGCACCAAGCCATCCATGCTTTGGTTCGCCCATTGCACGCGATCGTCCGGGCCGACGGCGACCACCGCGTCTTCCATGCTGTTCAGCAGGGTTTCGAGTTCATGCTGGCTGGTGCGCAGCGCCGCAAACTCTCGCTCCAGATAACGCACCCCTCGATCTAATTTGGCCGCGATCTGCCCAATTTCATCACCCGTCCCTTCTTGGATACGCGCCGTCAAGTCACCGCCAGCAATGCGTTCTGAAAATCGTATGATCGACTGTAAACGTCGCGCCAATGATTGTGCGGCTAGGCCCGAAATCAGAATCCCCACCACCAGCCCCGCGACCGAGCCCAGCAAAAGCATCCGCTGGCCTCGCGACGCCGCCGTTTCGAGGTCTGACAAGGGATAAGCCAGCCTGACCGCTCCCCCCGGAATCGGCGCTGCCACATAGAGAGAGGGAACTCCCAGCTTGCCGCCGGACCGGGTGTCCACGCCGACGTCGCCTTTCAGCGCTGCCGCAAACTCGGGCTGCCTGGTTGGGTCTTCCAGTGATTCCACTGGGGTTTCAGAATCTGCCAGCACTTTGCCTGTGGAAGAGATGGCCGTTGCTCTGGCTCCCGCGGCCTGGCCCTCCTGCGAGACGATGTCCTGGATTCCATGTTCGCGGTCCGTGTTAACGCGGTCAGCGAACATCTCCGTTTTCTGCTTGAGATTGCGTTCGATTTCCTGCCGAAGAGAATCCTCCCACGCCGGCACCAGGGAAAAATTCAGCGTTACTGCGGTGGCCGCAATTACCAGGGAAAAGCCAGCCAGCAGTTTCAGAAAGATCCGGTTCCTCACTTGGCAGCCTCAAAGCGATAGCCGGCCCCCCGCACCGTTTTCAAGTAGCGCGGATTTTCCGGGTCGGGCTCAATCTTCTCCCGGATGCGGCGCACATACACGTCCACTGACCGCGGCGTTACGTAGGCGGTGTCTCGCCAAACGGAATCGAGGAGCTGATCGCGCGTGAAAACCCGCCCGAGGTGCCGGGCAAAATAATCCAGCAGGCGGAATTCGGTCGCCGTGGTGGTCACGGGCTGGCCGCGGACCATTAGCGTCATCGCGCCCGGATCAATTTCGATCTCCCCGATGCGCATCGGCGACTGCAAGAGCGGCCGTTCAAATCGGCGCATCACCGCTTTGACCCGCGCCACCAGTTCCCGCGGGCTGAAGGGTTTGGGGATGTAGTCATCCGCCCCCAGTTCCAGCCCCAGAATGCGGTCCGCTTCGCCGCTCTTGGCCGTCAGAAAAATAACAGGCAGCGAAGCCAGCGCCGCCGTTTGGCGAATCTGGCGGCACAGTTCCAGCCCGTCTTTTCCCGGCACCATGATGTCGAGTATGAACAGCGCCGGCCGCTGCCGCTCCGCTTCCGGCATGACGGCATTGCCCGTGGGAAATAACTTTACGCTAAACCCCGCTCCCTCCAGATGATGCCGCACCAGGCGGGAAATATCGGGATCGTCCTCCACCACAAAGATGCTTGGTTTCACAAGCGTATTGTAGCCGGGTGCGGGCCAATTTCATTGTTTTGTAACAGGATTGAAACAATTGAGGTTGGCATGTCACGTGATTTCGTAATCGTGACCTTGCACGTCCTACTGTCGGATCCGGATACTACTGTCAGATGCACTCTTGGTGGAGCGAACAAACAGCGCAAGCTTGTGCCAACGCCTGATTTCGACAATCATCGTGCTATTCGCCCTATACTTAAATTTCATGCAAGGTTCCACATTGCCATTAGCATTGGTGCTACTGCTGGCCGGATGTAATCGTCCGCGCACCGCAGCACCTTCGGAATCTGAGCATCGGGCGTTGTTCGGGGTAAACGTTCAACTCTCTGAGGCAGCCGGCAAGAAACTCATCGACAGCAGAGAAACGATTGTCGTTGCCGGAGACTTCACCGGCCATCCGAAGCAAGGGACGGAGGCACGGTATCTGGACATCAAGTCAGGAGATGTCGATTTAGGAGAGGTACGGCAAGAAATTCACCCCGGCGAAACTGCGCTATTCGACCAACTAAATCTAAATCAGGATGCACCTGCCCGGATTGACTCGCAAGGCCCGCACATTCTCACGGACGTTGTTTCGGGCCGGAGATCATCGAAGGATAACCTGCTGGACTGCGATGATTACGACGGCAGTTTCGAGTCGATTCGTGGGCGAACAATCGTTATTCGTTGTCAACTAATCGAAGAGCGATTCCCGCGCTCGGGCAGATAGCCGCCGCTTGGATTTGCGGTCGTTGGCGAAAAATCGCGATAGCACTCATTGAGTGTCAACGAGTGTAATCGCCTGTGGCTGTTGAAAAACTCTTTTTCCAACAAATCGCAAAAACTGATTTGCGTCAGGATGGCTCATGAGCGACTTTCTCGACGAAGGTAGACATTTTGCATCCCCCAAATTTTGCCTGTTTGAGGCTGAAAGGGAGTTTTTCAACACCCACGCCTGATTACGACAGTTACATCAAGCCAGTGCTTGGCCCAAGTTCGGCAGCGTTTACGACCCACTCTCCCCGACGACTCATGAGAGCCATCACTTGACTTGTTTCTATGGCTGTGTGGCCTGTTGTGCCCTACGCCTCTGCCGCATCTTCTCGTGCTGCAGGGCCAGCCCCTTGTATCTTTCCGTAAAGTCCGCCAGACGGATGTTCTCGTAACCGCTGCGCTTGGCCACAATGCGGTAATCAAAGTCCACATTCGATGCGCCGTGATGCAGTTCGCGGACCTCGAATCCGGCCGGGGTCTCGTCAGCCACGTAGAGCCCTTCGCAATCTCCTCGGGGTGTAAGAAAAACATGGTACTCAGTCGTGGTGTTTACAGTTTGGACATAGATGGAGTCGAATGTGACGCTCGCTGCCCCGTTCGCGAGGTGACCCGAACCGAAATCCTCGAACCAGTTTTCCGGTGCTTCGACGGCGTAGAGAGCCACTTTGTGGGCTCCTCCGTCTACCGGGACAACTGCCGATTTTGAGCCGTTACACTGAAGATTGCCACTGACGTCGATTGTGCAGACGCCACCAATATCGCTCCCGTCAGTCTCAAATATGACACCGGAGCGGTTAAAGGAAGCATTCACCGCAGAAAGCGTAGGCGCTTTGGAGTTGTTGCTAAATAGCCCCCCGTAGCCGTCATCAGCTGTGCCCAGTACACCAGCGAAACCGCTTGTATTGCTGTCACCCCATACTCCAGCAGAACCCAGTGAAACCCCTGTGTTGCTGGCGCCGATTGCGATTCCCCGGACACCCACGTACGGAATGAGGGTCGATGTCCCCAGGACGCCAGTCCCTCCGCCTCCCTGGACCCCGACGCCGTAGGATTGACTAAAAGATTCACCAGATACGGCAGCGCCGGATCCCGAGTTGGCCGTCAGGAAACTTTCGATCCCGTTGGTATCGGAACTCTCTGCCAAGGCGAAAATGGCCGGACCATCCCCGGACGTCACGGCATTCGTCACCTGCAGCGCGCCGTTAGCGTTCGCCCCCGACACAATCACCGCGTTGTTTATGGTTTGCAGACCGCTGAAGGTGTTGTCGCTGGCCAGTTGCGGAACCTTGGTCGTGTCCAGGTTCAGGGTCACTTTGCCGCTGGTGCCGCCGCCGGTAAGGTCGGTTCCTGCCGTCACGCCAGTGATAGTGCCATTGCCCGTACCCGGGAAGGTCTGCCCGGACGCGAATGTGAAGATCCCCTTACTGCTCAGCTGTAATCCCGTCTCTGCCGGCGCGGCGGGATCGGTCCCATACAGCAAGTTCAAAGTGGCCCCGGGACTCGTCGTGTCATTTCCTGCCGGCTCTGCCTGCCATTGAAAGTGATTCAAGGTGTACTTTTTCGTGCTGCTGTTGTATGCCGACGATTCCAGGTTTAACGGGTTCGAAATAAAGCCCTGGCTTGCAGTGGCAAATCCCGTGGTCGCCATCTCGAACAGTCCCCGCATCAGCTCCTCGCCATTCACATCCAGGGTGAAGAGCGGTTTGGTCTCATTGATTCCGATCTTGGCACTCGCTCCCGTGCCCAACTGATACAGGACGGAATTACCCAGGTCGCCCGTGTTGTCCGTCCATATCGGGATGTAGTTCTGCGTGCCTGTGCCGGCGGGCGTTGGCTCCGCGCTCGGAGCGGAGGGCGATGATCCCGACGCAGCATCACTCGTTCCGCCCGGCGCGGCCAGAACGAACGCTGAGGGCGGTAGTCCTCCAACCGTTGCCGCGTCCCCGGCTTTCATCGCATAGGGCACGCTCACCAGAAATACCCGCGGCTCTTCCGCTTGTCCTTGCGGCTTCACCCCCAGCCAGTGGGCTTGACCGGTGGAAAACAAGCTGATCGGCACTCCGTTCGCCTGGGTGATCCCCAGATACACCGAGTAGTGTCCCGTACTGTCGAGTTGGACGTTCTGCGTCTCGGCCCACAAGGGCTCACCGCCGCGGGCGTTGTTATAGAGAGAGAAGGTAATCCCCACCAAGCCGCCCAGCGGGTTTCCGGCTTCATCTGTAGCCACGTTTGAAAACTGGATCACGGGAGGTACTTGGCTCGAGGCAGGGTTGATACCGGCAGTCTGGGCGGTCAGGGAAAGTACCAGCGACAAGAATCCAACCAACACGCAAGCGATGCGGATCTTCATGGAGTTTCTCCTTCGGGAGAGTTGCCGACCAGGTTAAGGGCAGAGATAGGGCAGGGCGCCCAAAACGTGCGTAGGATTATGTTCCGGTAGTGGTTGCGGTGTCAAGCTGCACATAGCTGCAATCGTAGGCAGAGAAGGGCAAGTCAATGAAAGCCGTGGAGTTGGCAGTAGTTCAGGAGGATTGCTGGCGTAACATCGCCATTACACTCAAAATCTCCCTACTCGAAGACCGGCCTGTGTCCGATACCTCTCCAGCCGGAACCGCACCATCCTCAAATCGCAATCACCAAACTCCCCGCCCGATCAATCCGGAATCCTTTTCCCGGAGGCACGACCGTGGTGGCGCTATACTCCGTGACAATCGCCGGCCCGCGAAACCTCCGCCCGGGCTCTAACCCCTCCCGCGCATATACGGCGGCTACGACTCTCTTTCCATCAAAAATCACCGGAGCCTTATGCAACGCCTGGCGGCTCGACTTGTACGTCACGATACGGGCCAGCCCTGAATTCAAAGACTTCATCCTCGCCCGCAGCCGCAGCGTAACCAGTTCCACCTCACGCCCCGGATAACCGTATCCGTATCGCCGCTCATGCTCGCGCCGAAATGCCGCGATCATCCCCCGCGAAAAAGTCACATTCAACTCGTACCCCTGCCCTCGGTAGCGCATGTCCACGCTGAGAGCAAAATCGATCCTGCCTTTCCATCCCTCGCGCCGAAAATCTCCTTCTGCCTTCCGCCTCAAGCCGGAAAATTCGGCATCCAACTGCCTCCCCGGTAACTTGTCCAAAGCTCGCCACAGCACTGTCCGCGAATAATCTCTCACCACGTCGCTGACCAGAATTCCATACGCCGACAACGCTCCCGGCAACGCCGGCACAATCACCCGTGGAATACTCAACGCCTCCGCTAATTCGCAGGCGTGCAAACCTCCCGCCCCGCCGAATGCCACCAGGGCAAACTCTCGCGGATCATAACCTCGCTCAATCGACACCACGCGAATCGCCTTTTCCATGGTCGCATTGACCACCCGCACCACCCCCGCCGCAAACCGTTCGACGGAAAGTCTGGAGCCCTGCCTCTTCAACCATTCCGCAACCACCCGGCGGGTGCGCTCCACATCGAGAGTGAATTCTCCGCCCAGAAAACGGTCAGGCCGTAGCCGCCCCAAAATCAGATTGGCATCGCTCACCGTGGGCTGCACTCCGCGTCCATAACAAATCGGCCCCGGATCAGCTCCCGCCGATTCCGGCCCCACCGCCGATACCGGCGGCCTGATGCAAAATCATGCTCCGACCATCTATGCCTACGGAAGCATTGCGGCATTACTCGACGGGGAAGCTGCCGGTGGGGCAAAAACCCAATTACCAGGAGCCGGAGGAAAACCCGTCACCGAACGGCCGGGCGAACATGAACGACCAGCTGAATCCCTCTACTCGTGCGCCGCAAACGCCAGCGACAACAGCGTCTTCTGTTCCAACTCGTGCGCCTTCGCCGATCCCGTCGCCGGACTCGGACTCGCCGATCGCTTCACCGAGCAGCACCGGCCGTTCTCCCGCCAGGTGCCGCAGGCGCGGCAGCATGTAGAACAACGCGCCCATGTTCGCCGGCTCTTCCTGCACCCAGACAATCTCACGCGCGTTCGCGTGACGCCGCAATTCCGCCGCCAATTCAGCTTCCGGGAACGGATAAAGCTGATCCACAAACACGATCGCTGTCGAAGTATCCTTCCGTCGCCGCCGCTCCGCCCGCAATTCATGGCCAATCTTCCCCGTGCACAGCAATAGCCGCTTGCCATCGCTGACTTCCTGGTCCGGCACCACTCCAAGAAAATGCGGCCGGGTAAAATCCTCGATCGGAGACGACGCATCCGGATGCCGCAACATGCTCTTCGGCGTAAACACCACCAGCGGCTTGCGCCACTGCGACAATGCCTGCCGCCGCAACAGATGAAAATACTGCGCCCCATTCGAGGGCTGGCAGATTTGGAAATTGTCCCGCGCCGCCAGTTGCAGAAACCGCTCAATGCGCGCGCTGGAATGTTCCGGCCCTTGGCCTTCATGCCCATGCGGCAGCAACAACACCAATCCCGAGAGCAGCCCCCACTTGTCTTCGCCCGCGCTTACAAACTGATCAATCACCGCCTGCGCTACATTGGCAAAGTCCCCGAACTGCGCTTCCCACATCACCAATGCTTCCGGATAATCGCGGCTGTAGCCATACTCGAAGCCCATCACGGCCGCTTCCGACAAAGTCGAGTTAAAAATGTCGCAGCGCGCCTGGTCAGCGGCAATATTTTGCAGCGGCACGTACTCCTGCTCGTTCTCGACATCCACCAGCACCGAGTGGCGCTGGTTAAACGTCCCCCGCCGGCTGTCCTGTCCCGACATGCGTACCGGTACTCCAGCTCTCACCAGGCTGCCAAATGCCAAAGCCTCGCCCATGCCGTAATCCACCGGCCGAGTGCCATTGCCCATCTCCGCCCGCTGCTCCAGCAGCTTCTTGATCTTGGGGTGAATATGAAACCCTTCGGGATAGGTCGTCAGCCCTTCCGTGATCTCATTTAATTCTTCCCGCGATAACCCAGTCTCCACTTCATACTCGGCTTTGTGGCGTCCGCCTTTGTAAGCGTCCCAGTATTTCGGCAACTCACGCAGTGTCGGCTGTTTGCTGATTGCTCCCGCTTGCTGCTGCGCCGTCTCCAATTCAGTGCGAATTCGCTGTGCCTGCGCCTGCGCGTCTTCAATGCCGGCGTCTTCCGCGTAAATCTCCCACAGCGGCGGATGCTCTTTGATCGCCTTGTACAGCCGCGGCTGGGTGATGGTGGGATCGTCGATTTCGCTGTGCCCGTGCCGGCGGTATCCAATGATGTCCACCACCACGTCGCTGCCGAATTGATAACGGTATTCCGTCGCAATTCGCCCGATCCGAACCACCGCGTCCACATCCTCGGCATTCACATGGAAAATTGGAATCGATTGCCGCCGCGCAATCTGCGCCGAAAAGATCGAAGAGTGCGACTCGCGGCAAACCGTCGTGAAGCCAATCAGATTATTGGCAATAATGTGGACCGTGCCCCCGACCGTGTAGCCCGGCAGGTCGGCGAAATTCAATGTCTCCGCCACGATGCCTTGCCCGGCAAACGCCGAGTCCCCATGCACCAAAAGCGGCAGATATTTTTCCCTCGCGCCTTCCCCCGCACGATCCTGTTTGGCGCGAGTGCGCCCCAGGGTCACCGGATCGACTGCCTCCAGGTGACTGGGATTCGAAACCAGATGGATGTGAACTTTGTTTCCGCTGCGGGTGGTGTACTCACCCGTGGCGCCCATGTGATACTTCACGTCGCCGCCGCCCAGCACGCTGCGCGGATCGACATCCTCGAAGCGCGCGAAAACTTCCTCCAGCGAACGTTGGGCCACCTGCACAATCACGGTCAGCCGTCCGCGATGGCTCATGCCCATCACCGCCTCGATGGCGCCCCGCTGTCCGGCAGCGTCGAGAATCTCATCCACCAATGGAATCAGCGCCGTCACCCCTTCGAGCGAAAACCGCTTGGTTCCCAAATAACGTTGTTGCAAAACCTGCTCGAAAAGTATCCGCGCGGATCAATTGCTCCAACACGCTCTGTTGATCGACCTCGCCCTGCGGTCCTTCCATGCGCTCCTGGATCCAGCGCCGGCGCTCCGGTTCCGGGATGTGCATGAACTCCACCCCCACCGTCCCGCTATACACGCGCCGTGCCTCACGCACAAATTCGCTGTCATCTAGGCAATTCCGGCCGCACCGGCGGATGAAAAAATCCCAACGGATCGAGGTCCGCCTCCAGATATCCCCAGCGCCGGAACGCCTCAAACACACGCTCCCGCTCGCCGTTCGGAGCTTCAAGAACTCCGGTGGTGATCCCGTTTGTACCTGTCTTGGATGGTGCTGCCATAAGGTCTTACTAGAATAATGGATGCGCGGCATTGCTGTCAGATTCAGCACGAAATGTGGGGATCCTCCCTTCGCGTCCTTGACCGCAAAGGTCGCGAAGTTTCCGCAAAAGGCCACGAAGAAAACTCGGGTTTGACGGATTTCTCCGCGCATTCCGCGCATGTTCTTCTGCGATCTCTGCGATTCAAGGTTTCCGGGCGGACGATCACGGGCTTCGCATTGACTACTCCCCTGCCATTGCCTACCATCGAAAGACGTTCAATTAAATGGCCCACGATCACGAAAAAGAAATCGCCGCCCGCGCCAGCCTGCGTTTTGTGCAGGACGGCAACATTGTCGGCCTCGGCACCGGATCAACCGCTGCGCACGCCGTCCGCCTCCTGGGCGAGCGCGTCCGCGCCGGACTGAAAATTCGTGGCATCCCCACCTCTACGGCGACGAAAGATCTTGCCCGCGCCGCCGGCATCTCACTCACCACGCTCGATGAATTCCAGCAAATCGATGTCACCATCGACGGCGCCGACGAATTCGATCCGCAACTGAACCTCATCAAAGGCGGCGGCGGCGCGCTGCTGCGCGAAAAGATCATCGCCTCCGCGTCCAAACAAGTCGTGATCATCGCCGACTCCAGCAAGCAGGTTGCGACGCTCGGCAAGTTTCCGCTGCCGGTCGAAGTGATCACTTTTGCCGAGGCGCTGATTTCCAAGAAAATCGCGGCCCTAGGAGCGAAAGTCCAGCGCCGCCAATCTGCCGACGGCAAGCCCTTCATCACCGACGAAGGCCATCACATTCTGGACTGCCACTTCGGCCAAATCGCCGATCCGCCCGCGCTCGCGCGAATTTTGAGCGACATGCCCGGGATTGTGGAACACGGATTGTTCATCGGCATGGCGAGCGTGGTGCTGATCGCGAAGGGTGATGAAGTTCAGGAATTCGGCAGGAAGTAGACAGTGGGTGGCCCGTCCTCGTCGCGTTCTTTGCGACAGGGCCGGGGTAGTCCCTACCCCACAATCTCCCGCACCGCCGTCAACAACCGCTCCACTTCCTCTTGCGTGTTGTAATGCGCCAGCCCGATGCGTAAAAATCCGCCGTCTTTCTCCACATCCAGCCGCTCGGTCAGATTTAGGGCGTAGTAATTTCCATCCCAGGTGAAGAACCCGCGTTCACCCAGCTTGGTCGCGAGTTCAAGTGGTGTATGTCCCTTGATGCGCACGGCCATTGTGGGGCACCGCCGGTGGAAACTTGTGGGATCGCAAATTCCGTATAACTTCAGTCCCGGAATCGCCATCAGCCCACCGATCATCCTCTTCGTCAATCCCCGTTCGTGTTTTGGATAGCCTCAAAGGCCGCCAAAAGCGCCGCGCGCCGCGACCCTGCGGCCGGGTTCACGCTCCAGCCCAGGGCCGCCAAATATTCCACACACGCAGTGATCCCGGCAATGCATTCATGGTTCAGCGTGCCCCACTCCCAGCGGTTGGGAATGGCATTGGTGTTGGCTCGCACCTTATAAGGTTGCAGCTTTTGCAAATGCTCGCGTTTCCCGTAGAGCACGCCCATGTGCGGACCGAAGAACTTATACGTAGAGCACACCAGAAAATCACAATCCAGCGCGCGCACATCAATCGTCCCGTGCGGCGCATAATGGACGGCATCGATGAACGCCATTGCACCCTGCCCATGCGCCAGCCGCACAACTTCTTTCACGTCATTGATCGTCCCCACTGCATTCGACGCATAGCCCACGGCGACCAGCTTGGTCCGGTTGCCAATCTTGCTGGCAAGATCGTCCATGTCGAGTGTGCAGTCTTCCTCATGGATCTCAGCCATGCGGATGGTCACTCCTCGCTCCTCCAACGCCCGCCAGGTCGAGACATTGGCGTCGTGATCGAGGTGCGTCAGCGCAATCTCATCTCCGCTTCGGAGCCCCCTGCCAATCGCGCGGCTCAAGGCGTAAGTCAGCGAAGTCATGTTCGCGCCGAACACGATTTCATCGGCATCGCAGCCCAGAAAGTCCGCCATTGCCGCGCGTGCGTTCGCAATCATCGCGTCGGTGTTGCGGCTGGTCGCGTATGCCCCGCCGGTATTGGCATTGTTGTGCTTCAGGTAGTTGGAGATAGCATCGATCACCCGCTGCGGAACCTGCGTCCCACCTGGCCCGTCCAGAAAGACCGCCGGGTGCCCGTTCACTTTCTGCGCAAGGGAAGGGAACTGCGATCGCACCCATCCAATATCGAAAGACGTTTTCAGTTCAGTTTGGGTCGTAGCCATAATTTATGAATTCTCATCCTGTGGGGGGCTTCAGGCCCCGAAAGGCCTATGCACTCCGTCCGCTTCCACCGCCCTCACAAAATCCGCCAGCATTCCGTACGCCGTCGCTTCCAGCCCAGGGTTATTTTCCGTGAACACGAGTCCGGGGAAAATATCGGTTTCAAAATGTATAATCGACGACGTTCCCTCTACCCAAGCCATCGCATCACTGACCGGTACCTGCTCCGGTCGAACACTCGCCCTTACCTGCGTACCATCTCGTCGCGCCCGGCACACCAGTTTGTAGGGTTTCCCCGCCGCTCGTGCCGTTCGCACGGCTGCGCCGGTCAACTTTCCGATCCCCTCGCGCTCAACCTCCTCCAGCCGGACCTCAACTCCCATCAGCACCGTTACCAGTGCGGCCACTTTTACCGCCGCATCCCATCCTTCAACATCGTGACTCGGATCGGTCTCCGCCACTCCCATCTGCTGCGCTTTTTTCAGCGACTCCTCAAAGCTCAATCCTTCTTCCATCCCGCAAAGAATCACATTCGTGGTCGAATTCAGAATGCCACGAAAGCCGCGCAACTCGACCGCCGGTAGATTATCGCGAAACAGCGAAAATATTGGCACGCCATCCATCACCGTGGATTCAAAGAGAAACGTCTTCCCCTTCGCCGCCGCCGACGCGCTCAGTTCACGGTAGGCATGCACCACCGGTCCTTTATTTGCGGTTATGGCGTGAGCGCCGCATTCCAGCGCCGCACGAATGTGATCGATCGCCGGCTGCCCATCGGCGACACTCAAAGACGTTGCCTCAAACAGCACATCCGCCTTCGCCGCCCGCAACCACTCGTGTGGGGCGGACACTCCCGCCCGCGGCTTTTGACCTTTGCTTCCCGCAAGCAACGCACCAACATCTATCCCGCCCGCATCCGCTATCCACCCCATCCGCCGCGACGCCACGCCCGTAACTCGCCACGCGATTCCTCGCTCCCTCAGTTCTTTCTCCTTTTTCCGCAGCAGGCCAAGCAAAGTGCGATTGACATTCCCAAAGCCAAGCAGACAGAGGTTATAGGTGTGAATGGTGGTCTCCAGGAACGAATCCGACGGCATAGTGTCCGAGCTAGTCGGCTAAACGCAGGCGACAGCAGGCTTAGCCCATCATGGTCGTATGCTCGGGCTGAATCTTATAGATGACCCTTACTTCGCCCGGCTGCCGGTAGGGATACTTGTCCACGTCCAAATACTTTTTCGCCATCTTGTCGATATGTTCGTCGGCGCCGCGCTCGGTAATCTCCACGACCTTGCCACGGATCTCCAGATAACGGTAAGGGTTTTCCGGATCGACGATCGCCATTGCCACCCGGGGATCGCGCCGGACGTTCTTGTCCTTCTGCCGCCCCTTGGCAGAATTGAAAATCACCAGATCGCCTTCCAGGTCGCACCACACCGGCGTCACCTGCGGTCGACCGTCCGGCATCAGGGTGCCCAAACTGGCAAACGCGCGCTTGTTGAACAGATCACGATACTTCTCCGGGATAGCTCCAGCCATTCCAAGCCTCCTTATATATTGTTATGTATTGCGGTCGCACGCTAATCGGCGATCCAGAAGGATTATATCCGTCCTCCGCGTTCTTTGTGCTCGCACTCCTCTCTGCGCCCTTAGCGGCCTCTCCGTGCGAACTCCGCGATTAAATGCTTTACGACAGTTCCCGAGCTACTGCCGGTATCACCGCCCGTAGCAACGCCGCAAAATCTCCCTTCATGCGCTCCGCCGTATCCAACACTTCCTGATGATTCAGCGGCTGATCCAGAATTCCCGCCGCCATATTGGTCACGCAGGAAATTGCCAGTACCTTGATCCCCATCTGCCGCGCCGCAATCACTTCGGCAATCGTGGACATTCCCACTACATCCGCCCCTATCGCCCGCAAATACCGAACCTCAGCCGGCGTCTCATAACTTGGCCCCAGCAACCCGGCGTACACGCCTTCATGCACCGTCTTGCCTAACTTCTGCGCGGCATCGAGCGCCATCACCCGATAAGGCTTCCAGTACGCCTGCGTCATGTCGGGAAAGCGCGGCCCAAAGCGCTCATCACTCACGCCCACCAGCGGATTCTGCCCCTGCAAGTTGATGTGGTCCGAAATCACCACCAGCGCCCCTCGCTTATATTTCTCATTGATCCCGCCCGCCGCGTTGGTAAGGATCAGTGCCTTGATTCCCATCCGTCCCAAAACCCGCACCGGAAATCCCACCTGCTCTGCCGTATAGCCTTCATAAAGATGCACTCGTCCCTGCATCACCGCCACGGAAACATCTCCGGCTTTCCCGATCACCATCTGCCCCGCGTGCCCAATCGCCGTCGAACGCGGAAACGACGGAATCTGCGAATAGGGAACGCGGACTGCCTCACTTAGTTCGTCCGCAAACGCTCCCAGCCCTGAACCCAGCACCACGCCGATCTTTGGCCGCAGGGCGCTCTGTTCCAGCAGAAACCCTGCGGCGTAGTCGGCGCGAGCGAATATGTCACTCATGGAGAATCACAGCTATTGCAGCTTCGCATACTCGGTCCTAGCTGCTTTCAGGATGGGAATGTCGGAGTCGGCGTCTTTCCATAGCGCGAAGAAATCTTGATACGCACTCTTCGCCTTGGCGGTGTCGCCGGAGAGAACATACGCCCGGCCCAGCCCCAGGTGGGCCAGCGCGCCGATGGGTTCGTTCGCGACCAGGCACGCGTGGTCAACGATCTTCTGGAACTCGGTAGCTGCGGCGCTGCCCTGGCGCGCTGCCAGATAAGCTTCACCGCGCAGGTAAACCGGGTAAAGATTGACTAAACCGTAGGTGCCGAGTTCATAGGGCCCAGCCGTGGTGAGCGATTGGAGTGCCTCGGTGGGATTTCCGCGTGCGAGAGCCAGGGCCGCGTGTATCATCGGCAGGTATTCGGACTGCACAATCGTGTCTTCCGGAAAGCGCTTGGCGAGATCTTCGGCCAGACGCGCGACTTGAACAGAATCACCCGCCAACCCCAGGGCGATGGCCGACATAGCCTCAACATCTCTGCCAGTTGAAAGAGCAAGTGCGGTTTGGGCCTGCTGTTTCGCCAAGCCTACGTTAGCCACCAGCGCCTCTCGCACTCCCGCCTCGGCCTCATATCCCGCCGCCGTCTCTTTTTCATCGGCGCGTTGGGCCGAGGCGGATGCGCGCCGTGTCAGTTCCCGTGCTTTCGCAAAGCCTCCACCGTAAGCCGCGGTGTCGGATTCGGCGTAGAGCATGAGGTCTTCGAACCCGGCTTTGCCCATCAGCCCGGCCGCTTCACGCTCCATTCCTGCCGCATCGTGCTGCAGGAAGTCGATCAGGTAGAGGCTAAGGTGAATCAAGGGATTATCCAGATGGTTGGCCTGCGCCTCTTGCGCCGTGGTTCTGGCTTCATCGACGCGGTTAACGTCTGTGTACCCTACCACCAGGTTCGCATAAAGCTGCCCGCTTCCGGGGCTGAGCCTCAGCGAGTCCAGCGACGCCGCGAGGGCTTTGTCGTAGTCGCCCAGAGCGGCGTCGATGAAGCTCAGGTTGACGTGCGGCACGGTATCGCGCGGGTAGGTCTGTGCCTCCAACTCAAAGGTCTTGCGCGCGGCTTCCAGGTTCCCGGTGGCAAACAATTCGTAGTGCGAGGCAATGTACAATTCTTCGCGCTCGCTCACCCTTTCCCGCAGATCGTAAGCACGGCGAATATTCTCCGCGGCGCGGGTAATTTGGCCGAGGTTGCTGTAACTGGTTCCCAGGCGCGCGTAGGCCATGGCGAAGTTGGGGTCCAGGCTGATGGCCCGCTGAAATAGTGGAATGGCGCTGGCGGCATCGTTTTTCACGGTCATGGTCTGGAACCCGAGGCTGTAGGCCTGGAGCGCCTCCAGCGATGGCGTGGTCACATTCTCCGGAGGCGCGTCATACTTCTGCACCGAGGCCAGCGATTCGCCCAGCTTTTCCCGCAATTTCGTCGCCCCATCGCCCAACGCCTTCAGCACCTGCTCTTTGCCGTTGGCCGTGGCCTGTTCGTTGGCTAAAACATCGCCGCTGTGGCAGTTCACCGCCTTTAGCCCCAGCACATACTGGCTGCCAAGATTGGAAATCGAGCCTTCGATTGTGGCAGCGCTGCTTGTGCGCAGGCAGACTTCATGCGCCAACTCGCGTGTAAGCCGCGCGTCTTTAGGCTGCGCCATCAGGGCCAGTGTCTGCGCCACCTGCTCATCGGAGACCAGGTTCAGAAACGGCGACTGCTCCAGTTGCGCCGATAGCCCTTGCCGCAGCGTGCCGTCGAAGACGGGATCGCCGGTGGTGTTGATGAACTCGGCCAGCACTATGCTGTCTTTCTCGGTAAGGCGGGTGGTGGTCTGGCGCGAGTGGAAATAGAACGCTCCCGCAATTGCGGCAAGAACAAGTATCACGGCTGCGGGAACCAGAACTTTCCACAGTTTCCCGCCGGCGATGGGAACCTCAGCCACCTTCACCACGCTTGCTGACGAGGCCGAAGCACTCGCAGGGGAAGAGCCGGATGCTGGCGATGGTTGGGCGGCCATGGGAGGCGCTACCTCCGAGCTGCTTTGTGCCGCCGCCACCGACCCCGAACTCGCTGATATGCCGTGCCGTGATTCCGTCTCCCGCTTCAGCCGCTTTAGGTCGGCCCGCATCTCAGACGCAACCTGATAGCGCAGTTCCAGATCTTTCTCTAGCGCCTTATTGATGATCTCTTCAAGCTTGGGTGGCAGGTCAGGATTCAGGCGCACAGCTGGGGCTGGCTCTCCCGCCAGAATGGCATGAGAAATCACGCCGGAAGTTTCGCCGCGGAATGGCAAGGTGCCGGTCGCCATCTCGTAAAGCACTGCCCCGAAGGAGAACAAATCCGTGCGCCCATCGAGTTCTTTTCCGCGAACCTGTTCCGGTGACATGTAGGCGACCGTACCCAGGGCCGCGCCAGGACTGGTGAGGTGCTGCTTATCAATGGAGCCCGACTGTGTGCCAGCGGACGCGACGTGGCTCGAGGAACCGGTCATGAGCATGACTTTGGCCAATCCGAAGTCCAGAATCTTGGCGTGGCCACGCTTGGTCACGAAGATGTTCGCTGGCTTGATGTCGCGGTGGACGATGCCTTCTGCATGGGCCGCGTCCAGCGCATCCGCAATCTCAATGGCTAGCGACAGGATCAATTCCGTTTCCATCGGTCGTCCGGCAATGCGATGCTTCAGCGTTACCCCATCCAGAAACTCCATCGCAATGAACGTCTGCTCGTGCTGATCGTCAATCTCATAAATGGTGCAGATATTGGGGTGGTTTAGCGCGGAAGCTGCCTGCGCCTCCCGTTGGAATCGGGCCAGGGCTTGCGCATCCTTAGAGATATCGTCAGGCAGGAACTTCAGGGCAACAAAACGGTGCAGCTTCAGGTCCTCGGCCTTATACACAACGCCCATACCGCCGCCGCCCAGCTTCTCAACAATGCGGTAATGCGAAATGGTTTCGCCGATCATTCGAGGACGATCAATGGAAACAGCCTACGCCGTGAGCGACCATCTTAGGGGGCTGGCTCCAGCGAGTCAATGTTTGTCGGGATTATATGCGATGAGGGCTTGCCTCGCTTGGGCAGGACGCCGGTCCGCGCGGAAAATCCCGGGGCCCCAGAGTAAGTAATAGATAATCGTCCCCGTAGGAGCGAAAGAATGCGATCAAAGTTTCCACCGAAACCACTGTCTGTAGCCTCGTCCCACGGATTTCAACAGCTTACGGTAACTTGATTTTGCAGCCTCCGACCGCTGTTCCTCCCGTCAAAGCGCGTCAAGTCTACTCTTGTAGCCATCGCCGCTTCCGTCTGCACAACCCTCGCTGCACCCCCCTGTGAACTGCCTGCACTCCACTGAATTACAAGCACATGCAGCACCACATTTTCTATTGACTGCAAGGATAGAAGGAGTAAAACAGTCTCGTTCTTTGACAACTTCTGAAGTTTTTCCGGTTGGTGCGGCGTCCGGGGCTCGAGCCAGGTCGCTCTCTGCATCGCAAGATGACGGAGAGAAGGCAGGCAAGGGTCTATAGCAAAGTGCTGGTCGAGGAGAACAGGAAGATCTGTCTAAGGCAAGATAGAGTCCCGAGGCGTTGGGTTGATTTGTCCAGTTGGCGGTAAGCCCGGAGCCCGAGCCATGATCGCGCATCGCAACCCGCAAGGGATGCCATGAGAGCAGGTTAGGCGAGGGTCTAAAGCGAGCTACCGGCTGAGAGGAATGACCCCAACACCACCTCGGGACTCTTAATTTTTCCCCTTGTGACCCTGAGCAACGTGAAACGGTTCGCGCCGCGAATCGCTTCACGCAGTCGAAGCATCCCTACGCCCTCTCTGTTCCTACGGTCCCGCTGCCACCACCAGTCTTTCCTTCGGCGCCAGCCGCGCCCGGTAAATCGTGGCGGTGCCCGACTCCCCGACCGCATCCACATTGATCTGGTAACTGCCGCGCGCGAGATTATCTCCAAACGGAATCTCCATTCGGAAGTGTCTTTTCGCAGTGGAAAGTGCTGGTATCCGAGCGCCGTCGCCCGCCCATTTTCATCCACCGCCACAACAATCACCGTTAAATCAAAATCCGCGTCCGTCTGGTTCGACACCAGTACCGATCCCTCAACCCGCCGCCCGTTCACCGTCGGATACGTTCCCCACTTCAGGAACAGCGCCTTCACCACCACCAATTCCAGCTTTTGCGCTTTTTCCTGGCCCGGCCTTCCGCTATCCTTCACCGTTACGGTGAAGTGAAACTCTCCCGCCTCGCTGGGAACTCCAATAAGGTCGCCTTCCTCGTGCAGGCTCATGCCCGGCGGCAGAGACCCCTCTTTCAATTCCCACTCCAGCGGCAAAATTCCTCCTCTTGCCGTTAGCTTGGCTTCATACTCTTGTCCAACATAGCCATTGGGAAGACTCGTGGTTCGAACCATCAGCGGTTCGCCGGTGGCAGCACCCTGCTGCGCCATCGACACCGGACACGACGCAAGGCCCAGCCACATCCCCACAATTACCATCCCCAATGTCATCCTGAGCGCCCCTGTCATGCTGAGCGCAGCCAAGCGATTCGCTTTGCGAATCGGTTCGCGGAGTCGAAGCATCCCTACCTTTTCAAATGACCTCGTCATTCCGAGCCGCCCGCAGCCGCGCTAGCGCGGCCAGATAGCCTGCCCTGAGCGGAGCCGAAGGGTGTCGAGGAACCTACTTTTTCCGCGCCGTCCGCGAGAAACTCATCCACCGTCTTGATGAACATCCCCGTCTGGTCCACGAACGTCATATGCCCCGAATTCGGCAACACCACCATCTTCGATCCCGCAATCTTCTCATGCATTGGCTCGACAACGAAGGATCGCACTCATCGTGCTCGCCCACCAAAATCAGCGTCGGAACTTTGATGCCCGCGAGGCGCTCCGTGTACTCCACCGATTTCAAATTCCCGTCAATAACAAACTCCCCATGCTCGCCCCACATCTCGCGGTACAAGTCCCACGCCATCCCCAGCGCCGTAGGATCGTAATTCGGGTCCGGCCGGTTGTGATACACATACGGAAAATATCCCTCGCCCCACGCCGCAATCATATATTCGTTGTATAACGATTTTTCTCGTAGTCTTTGCCGTGCCAAAAAGCCCCTGCGCTTCCATCCGGTCGATCCGCTCACGCAACTCCGGCGCCATATTCTGCTTCATCTCACAAAAACCTGATTCAAGCGCCGCCGAACTCGACCACGTGCTCGCCAGAATCAAGTGACGCAACTTGCCCTGATATTTGAGCGCATAAGCCTGCGCCAGTGCCCCACCATAAGAATGACCAAGCAAGTCGATCTTGCCCAATCCCAGCCCCTGGCGCACCGCCTCCACGTCCTCCACCATATTCTCGATGGTGTAAGCCGAAACGTCTTCCAACTTCTGCGATTTCCCCGAACCGCGCTCATCGATGAAAATAACTTTATGATGCCGCGCCAGCGGCAGCAGATAAGGCAGGAAATAATCGTGCGACGCTCCCGGTCCGCCATGCAGAATCAACAGCGGCTCCCCGCGCCCCATCATCGTGTAATAAATCATGACTCCGTTGGCATCGACGAAGCCATCCTGCATAGGGTAAACATGATCCGTCTGACCGACTGCACAGGCCGCAGTTAAAACCAACACAACCAACAAGATTAAGTTTTTCATGATCTCGCCATCCTAGCCCGTCGAGCGTGTCCAGTCCAACCTCCTACACCTTGTCATTCCGAGCCGTCCGTAGCCGCGCTCGCGGCGACGGCGTGTCGAGGAACCTGCTTTTCACCACACAATTCTTAGGTAGGGCGCAGCTTCAGTGTGCCGATAGGAGTGAAATGACGACCGGCTTTTAGCCGCTGAGGAAAGTAGGCACATTGCCGGGTGTCGAGATCGCCGGACGCTGAGCCGCATAGCGGCGCAAGAATAAAGCGCACGGCGCAAGCCGTGGGCCCGTGATTCAACAAAGAGCAAGCTCCGGAGGAGCGAAAGATGCCACTTACACGAGCACCGCCTGATACTCCTCGTACGCGCCCTTGAAGTCCGTAATCTTGTGATCGCCTTCGAAGTGCCAAATCCGCGTAGCCACTTCATCGATCAAATCCTCATCATGCGATACCAGCAACACCGTGCCCTGATATCTCTGCAACGCAATATTCAGAGCATTGATCGATTCGAGATCCAAGTGATTCGTAGGCTCATCGAACACCAGAAAGTTCGGCTTTTGCAGCATCAATTTGCAGAACAGCAGCCGCGCCGCTTCTCCTCCGGAAAGAACGTCCGTCTTTTTGTCCGCATCATCTCGCGGAAACAGCATTTGCCCCAGCAATCCCCGGATTTCTTCGTTGGCCGCGCCCGGCTCCCACTGATGCAGCCATTCAAATACCGTCATCCCCGGCTCAATCAGCGCTCGATGGTCCTGCGCAAAGTATCCCACCGCCGCTTCATGTCCCCAGACGACTTTCCCCTTACTCAAGAAAGCCCCGTCATAGCCGCTGGTCTTGCGGAGCTCCGCTTCAGGCACCGTCGGCGAGTTCGCCAGCAACGCATTAACTAACGTCGTTTTGCCCGCGCCATTCCGCCCCATCAACGCAATCTTCTCTCCGCGCAAAACGCTGGCCGTAAACTCGCTGACCACCTTCTTCTTCCCGTACGACTTACTCACGCCTTCGAGTTCCAGAATATGTTTCCCCGAAGGCCGCTTCTGCTCGAACTTCAAGAACGGGCGCTGAATATTCGATCTCGCCAGTTCCGTCACCTGTAACCGCTCAACTTCTTTCCGCCGCGATTGCACCTGGCTTGACCGCGTACCCGCCGAAAATCTCGCGATAAACTCATTCAACTGCGCGATCTTCTTGCTCTTCTGCGCGTTCTGCGCCTCAATCTGCGAGCGAATCTGCGTCTTCGCCACCACCATGTCGTCATAGGTGCCGGTATAAGTGATGATGGTTTCATAATCAATGTCGGCAATGTGCGTGCAAACGCTGTTCAGAAAATGCCGGTCATGCGAAATTACAATCAGCACACCGTCATACTGATTCAAGAAACTCTTCAGCCAGTGGATCGAATCCAAGTCCAGGTTATTCGTAGGCTCATCCAGCAGCAGCGCCTGCGGATGCCCAAACAACGCCTGCGCCAGCAGCACCCGCACTTTCTGCCCACCCTGCAATTCGCCCATCTGCTTGCTCTGCAACTCCTCAGGAATATCCAGCCCTTGCAGCAGCACCGCCGCATCACTTTCCGCCGTGTAGCCATCTTCCTCGCCGACGATGCCCTCCAACTCACCTAGCTTCATCCCGTCAGCATCCGTCATCTCTGGCTTGACATAGATCGCGTCGCGCTCTTCCAGCGCTGCCCACAACCGCTTGTTCCCCATGATCACGGTATCGAGCACGCGAAATTTGTCGAAGGCAAACTGGTCCTGGCTCAACACTCCAATCTTCTTGGGACGAACCACCGTCCCTTTCTGCGGCTCGGTCTCTCCGCTCAAGAGAGCCATAAACGTAGATTTGCCGGCGCCGTTCGGCCCCGTCAAACCATAGCGCTTCCCCGGCGTAAAACCGGTGGAAACTTCGTCAAACAGAATTTTCGCGCCGAAGCGCATCGACACATTGCTGACTGAGATCATGATTTTCCAACGAAACTGCGGGGAATTGCCCTAAGGCGGGAGCGCAGCTACCTCAAATAGAATACCATGAGCAACAGTCGACTCCTCTTCTTCGGAAGATGACCAATGCAGCGTCGAGACTTCCTCAAGAATGCCGGGCTGGCCATCGCGGGCCTCGCGTCGCACAATTTATTAGCGGGCAATCCTTCCCCCCAACTGAAAGCTGATTTCACCCTCCACATCTCGCCGGTTTCTTTTGAGATCTCGCCTGGCAAGACCATTCACACTTTCGGCTACAACGGCCAGGTGCCCGGCCCACTGCTACGGATGAAGGAAGGTGTTCCCGTCACGGTCGACGTTTTCAATGACACCGATCATGAAGAGATCGTCCATTGGCACGGGCAAATGATTTCCGTCGAGGCAGACGGCGCAACCGAAGAGGGCAGTCCACCGGTTGCTTCTCATCATCATCGGCGCTACTACTTCACCCCCAAACCCAGAGGCACACGCTGGTATCACAGTCACGCCTTTGCCGGGAAGGACCTTCATCGCAGTCTCTATAGCGGCCAGTTTGGCTTCGTTTACGTCGAACCACGCAATGAGCCTGGAGCCTACGATCGCGAGGTCTTTCTGGCAATGCATCAATGGGAACCCTATTACAGCGCCTCAATGAAAGAAGAGGACGAGGGCAGCGCGCCGCCGCCGCCGAACAACGGTCTCGAAGTCGGATATCGCGCCTTCTCCTTCAACGACAAGGCCCTGGGGTATGGCGAGCCTATCAGGGTTCAAGCGGGGGATCGCATTCTGTTCCACTTTCTGAACTCGAGCGCGACCGAAACCGTCAATGTGGTCTTGCCATCGCACCAATTCGAAGTGGTGGCGCTCGATGGTAACCCGGTACCCAATCCGCGAAAGGTACGGCTGCTTCAGATCGGAGTCGCCGAACGCATTGATGCCATTGTGACCATGGACTCACCCGGTGTCTGGATTCTGGGTACAACCGACGACGACGATCGCAGACACGGTTTCGGAGTGGTCGTGGAATACGCAAATCGAAAAGGCGCCCCGCAATGGATCAAGCCCGAGAAGACGAATTGGGACTACACCCTCTTTGGTCAGGACGCGAACCCCGTGCCCGCGCCCGATGGTCAGTTCGATCTAACCTTCAAAAAGATTCCCGGCGGGCACGGAGGCTTCAACCGCTGGACCATCAATGGCAAATCTTTTCCGCATACCGATCCTCTGATGGTTCAGGCCGGCAAGCGATATCGCATGATCTTTCGTAACGAAAGCGACGATGCCCACCCCCTGCACCTGCATCGGCACAGTTTCGAATTGACCAACGTGTACGGCAAAGCCACATCCGGCATCGTGAAGGACACGGTGGTCGTGAATGCCAACAAGACCGTCGAAGTTGACTTCGCCGCCGATAATCCTGGAGACACCCTTTTTCATTGCCACCAGCAGTTGCACATGGACTTCGGTTTCATGGCTCTGGTGAAGTACGCCTGAGGAGGCTGTGCAACCCAAAATGCTGCAGCCAGCGATAAGGGTCAGCGATCTTGTCGCCGTGGAGAATGTCTACCACATCGTCAACCTTCGCTTGGGGTCACCTTTGAACTGGCGTAGGCAATCTGGATGTGACTAGGGTAACAAAGGTGAAGGAACGGAGTAGCGCTCGCCGGGTTTCCACGCGCTGGGTCGAATGATATGATGAACAGGACAACTTGCAACGGCGCGCCTCTCGGGTGTGCCGACGACACTCCTCAGTAGCTCAATGGCAGAGCATCCGGCTGTTAACCGGAGGGTTGTAGGTTCGAGTCCTACCTGAGGAGCCATTTTTTGCCCTGCGTTTCCAACCGCTTACGTAAAATCCAAAACTTTTGTACTGCTTTTGTACTGCCGAAGCCCTTCGAACACTGGGTTCTCGGGAGTTCTTCAGTATTAAAGGTCATCGGGGAAAAACGTATGACAGTTACGGTTTACGCAAGGCACGGCGCGAAGTGTCCAAAATCAAGAGAAAGGAACACTGGGCAATACAAGCGGTGCAAGTGTCCTCTGTGGCTGCGGTGGGGCAAGCACGACAAGAAGTCGGCGAGGACGCGATCATGGGACATCGCCACAAAGGCGGCACGCAAGCTCGAACAAGAACTCGAACTGGCAGCCCAATGGCATCGAGCCTCCAAAGAAGCCAGACCACATCACCATCGAGTCGGCTGCCGATCTGTACTTGGGCGACATGGCTCAGCGGGCGATCAAAGACTTGTCCAAGGCACGGCGCATGCTTTCTCGCCTTCAGGACTATGCCAACGGGAAGAATGTAATCTTGCTCAAGGATGTCGCGGCCCGATTGTTGACGGAGTGGCGAAGGCTTTCGTCAGATTCGCTGAACAGAATGGCTGGCGTCTGATCGAGACCCTGCGCCTTCAGATGAGCAAAATGGTTGGGCTGAAGCATATCGGAAAGGGTGCTTTCAAAACCGAGCCGATCTTCGTGTTCAAGAAGAAGCCATGAAGACGATCATCTGTGCCGACTCGTTCGAGTGGCTCCGGCGAACCGCGACCAAGGCTCGCTCATCACCAGCCTACCTGACGCGTCCGAGATCGGCATAAAGGATTTGGATGAGTACGAGAAGTGGGTTCGACGCGCCGCCACGGAGTGTTTCCTGTCCGCCAGCGCCGACTGCCCAGTGATCTTTGTGCAAACCGACCGCAGGAAGGGCGGTCGCCAGTTCAGCAAGGCGAACTTGCTCATGAATATCGCTGCCGAACTGGATTGGTTCATCGTATGGCACAAGATCGAGCTTAGCCAAGAGATCGGCAAGTCCAACCTGTACCGACCGACTTCCGCCACATGCTGTGCTTCGGCAAGGACAAGCTCACGGCGGGGCAGGCGACGCCAGACGTGATCCCGGTGTCGCGCAGGCTGTACCCGATGGCATTCGGCTTCGAAGCCGCTAAGGTCGCGGTGGAGTTCTGCATGCGCTACTCGAAGCGCATCTGCGACCCATTCTGCGGGCAGGGCACGGCGCTGCACGTGGCTGAGTCTCTCGGCGCGGACAGCGTCGGTGTGGACATCGACCCGGCTGTGTGCGAGATCGCACGCCAATTTTGTATTGTGAATGATCTGTAGTCACGGCTATCAACTGTTTTGATAAGACCACACCACGATCTCGGTCTGCGATAATGCTCTCCTGCATGTGCGGACGTTATCGACTCTCGCGGCGGAAGCAAATTCTTGAGGAGCAGTTCGACACTGCTCCTTGGGAAGATGACTGGAATCCGCGCTACAACATTGCGCCGACCCAACCTGTTCCGGTGATCCGCCAGCATACGAAGGAACCGATCCGGCAGATTTCGCTGATGAAGTGGGGTCTGATTCCGAATTGGGCACGCGACGTCTCGATTGCGAGCAGCACGATCAACGCAAAGTCCGAAACAGGGACTTGTAGGTAGGCATGCACCCACGCGCCATCGCGTCCTTCATCCTGTTGCGCCGATTCGTGCGCTCGCGTCCAATCGCCCTTGGCATCCCACCACAATCCGGCGAGGGCGAGCGTGAGTCCGGCTGGTGGCGCGGTCGCGGTGAGGGATAGGCGGAAATCGTCCAAGGTCATAGTGAGCCTCCCGCCACGGGTCTCGCCTGAATACTCATCAACCGACGCTTTGTGATGCAGCCGCCGCGTAACGGGCAGTAAGGGCGATGGATTGCGGTGTGTCAGCGGGAACAAATCCTGACAACTTCGAGGTATTCAAGGAAGAGACGAATGTCAGAAAATCTATGGCTGCGATGGTCTTGTAGAAGCTGATAGGTCTTCCATATTCGGCATCTGTATAGGCTCCATGGGCAATTCCGTTTCGGTTCGTTCTGTCCATCAAGGGATAGTCCGCAGATGCCGTGAAAAAGTAGTTGTCGATGAAGGCGAGAAGCGAATCGAGCATGTTAACGATTTCATCAGTTGCGCCGATCCGTCGCGTTACGACGTCCGTCTTTGCGTCACTCAGCAGCAGTTTGAACACATTCTTGATCTGCTTCGCTGGTTTGATCCCGCGCTGCGTAGCAAGACGTCTTCCCGCGCCTTCAACGACGGGAATCAGCCCTCCAACTGCAACGTGGTTTAGTCGCAGGAAATGCGCCATTACAGCCTCAGAAATTGTCTCAGCAAAGAGCATTACGACTGGCGTATTAGGGTATCGGTTCAGAACCATCGACGCTAGACGTTCAGCCGTATAGACACGAGCCAACACGCCCTCAAGATCGGCTTGCGTGAAACCACCGTTCCTGCGGGCGATGGTCAATGCGACCGTATCTAGCAGGCCCGAGGAGAAGTAGGGCGGCACAAACCACCCGACACTGTTGAGCCTGTTTTTGAGGTCTTCGAGATTTCGCGATTGCATATCCGTCAACTGTTCTCTCACAAACCGATGCAAGAGAACCACATCTCCTCCGGCATTTGCCGGGATCACGTTCTCCATATGGAAGGTCGTTAACCAAGCCAGAACAAATCGTGAGGGGCAACGATCCTAGAAACCCAGCGCTGGCATGACGAACTCATATTCCGCCAATCGGATTGTCATCCTTCCGTCGAACGCCTGCTCCGCCGCGAATGTTTTGTCTGGTCTAGTTAGAAGAATGCCCCACAGCTTCTCAAGACCCGACGCCTGAGCGAAAAGCCCCATGAAGGCTTGTTCCGCGACCACGGGGACATCGCTGGGTTCCATAAAGCTACTACCTTCCAGACCATGACACACCGTTGCACACTCGATTCGGCTGATCAAGGCGCTGGGCGGCAATTTGAGGACTTCCTTGAGAAATTTGTGGTTCGACCGCAGGTAGTCCCGTGCAGTGAATCCCTGCACTATACCCTTCCGAAGGTTCTCGTCGTTCGACGAGGAGTCCTCCGGGGTCTCTGGCGCGGTAAGCCATTTGTGCTGAATGATAAGTGTGAAACCGGTTCGGTGCTCATAGGCGAGCAGGTCGATGTCTGTCCCCGGAACTTGGACGCAGTCCCTTGTCGCATAGTCCGTTCCCGCGAACAGCGTCGCGAGGCGGCGAAGAGCGATTGGCTCCTTCTGGGAATCCACGGAAGAAGCGAACGGCAGCAGCAGCGGACTCCTGTGCAGCAGCCTAAAAAAGTTTCGCTCGAAATCAGCGAACGGCACGAGCAACGAGGACACGCAGACATTGTCTTCGGCTATGGGCAGGAACGGCTGGCTGATCGGTCCCTTTCCGTTGACCCTAGGGTCGTACACGTAGCACCTAAGAACAAAATCCGCCGCCTGAGGGGAAATCCCAGCTACCGAGGCGATAAGCGCCGTCATTTCCGATTTCCGTTTCCTTAGAACGCTCGTCCTAATGGGGTACTGTGTGATGCCTCCGACACTGGCTAGGTCGTGCGCCATTGTGTGGGTTTCGATCACAGAGAGAAGTGCCGACCAAAAGGCTCGGAACTCTCCGAAGGTGAACGCCCCGACTTTGACATCGGCGTCCATTCCGATGTCCATCGACTGCGAGATGGCTCCGGCTAGATCGCGCATGACACTCAGGACATCGTCGTCGATTACGTACTCGCAGCTTTCCGGCTGCACCGCGCGCGTCCTAGCCGCCAAAGCCGCTCGCAACTTCATGAACGTTTCGGTCGCCGCCTTTACGTTGATTGACGGCTGGTCGTGGGAAATCTTTGCCTGAATTTCCCGCGATCTAGCTAGGGTGTCCGCCTGATCCGCCTCCGGTGACGCGTAGGAAAAGGTGATACGCGGGTCTTTCTGCGCAACCGAAATCGCCCAGTGCCCACGCTCGGCAAGCCTGTACGAATAGTCGATCTGGTCGTACCTGTGTGTGAAGGTAAAAAGATCGTGCGCGAGATTGAACACCTTTTCCGCAATCGCCTCGGCGGGCAGAGAGTCGTCTATCGGGCAACGCTCAAAAATCGCAGGGATCGCGTGGGCGCTGGACTCGACGGCTTGCCGATGTGCGCCGAAAACCGACAGGGGCGAACGCGCAGACATGAGCGACTCGACTTCCAAGACCGCCAGATAGTTGAGCAGGGCAGACGACCGTGGAACCGAGAAGATCGGGAGCGCCGCCAGTTCCTCCGCTAGCCGCCTACGGGCACTCAAAGCGAAGGTAGCTGTGTCGCGTTTTGCCAATTTGTATACCTGAGGCAGACTTGCCGACGTTGTTTTTCAATTATAAGGAACATCGGACATGATCCGACTCACGCAATCATTCGCTTCCGCGATAGTGGACTCGATTGGTGCTGCCCGGAGACAAGTGATGGAGGGAAGTCATTCCATGGGTGAGCTACCTGCTCGTCTGGTGCTGCTCAGACTTCACTGGGTGTCGTCGGTCAATCTCCTCCATTATCCTCTCTGCCCAGCGGACTGCGTCGGCGATGGCTGCCACGGTCGCAGGCACTCGCGCTCCGCTGTCGTACTGCGCCAGCTTCCGTGCCGCAAGGATCGAGGCGGCGATCAGCAGAACGCGCTTGCGACCTTCGTCCACCTCGGCAGTCTAGCACTTTCGCTTTGTATTCGCCATACTGTTGCGAGGCGTGCGGATGCCCACGCTCGCGGAGGAGAGGTCTGCGATGCCGGAGCAAAAGCCAAAGCGCTCTGCACGTGGTGACAAAGGTCGAAACAAGGGCTGGAGACAGCGGGATGACCCCGAACACCCTTCGGCACCCAAGTCGCCGTAGAATCGGCTTTCTGGGCATCTTGGTAGAATTCTGGGCGATGGACTCCGCGCCCACAGTTGGCTCGCAAATGGGAAAGTTCTCAGCAACAAAGCAACGAGGCGACTGTGAAGAGATCGCCAATCCGTCCACTGCATACGGTCGGCGACAGCGCAACTGGATCGACGCACACGGTGCTGTCCCTGAAGGTCAGATTGTCGATGCCTCGTGCGGCAACAAGCACTGCATCACTTTGACGCACACTTACCTTCGTCCCCGCGTCGAGCAACTGGGCACCTACCGCAAGATCGCCGACCGCATCCACAGGTTGAAGGTCGGTCAGCACTTCGACGTTCGGGGCGTGGGCACTGACGAGAGGAGCCGCAACCGATTCCGGTCAGGCTTGTACGCGGCTGCTCGGCTGGACAGAGTGTCAGTGCGCGGGCTGCCGGACGGGAGCGTGCGCGTCACGAAGGTCGGGGAGTGGTCGAGCGTGCGAGCTTGAAGCACACGCGCGGAGCCACAGCGCCAATTTCGAGCTAGAAAAATGTACTGCTTTTGTACTGCCGATCTGCGAATGGAGGGGTTTTCTGCGTTTGTTGCGGAAGATCGGCAACATCGTCAAAACCCGTGTCAGCATTGGTTTTGCTTGTATTCTTGAGAAATTTAAGTACGATTGTTTCGGCGGTCGGAATCTCTGGGTGTGGTTCGAGTCCTACCTGAGGAGCCATTCTTTTTAACGCGAATCGGAACGCATTTCTTCGCCGCCCATCCTTGCCCCCTCTGTGATGTACTGTTAAAAGCGAACATTCCGCATATTTTGTTCTTCTACAGTAGGACTGAACTTGCGACATTGAGCACAAACCTCATCACCCCCGCGATCAGCGCCGCATCCGGCATCTTTACATACGGGCCTTCCCGTACTCGGCCTACAGTCCCTTCTCAACTGTCTGATCCCCGGCCACTTTGGTTGTGCAGAATCCGGCTCTTTGCGGCAAGGTAATTGCTCCCCTACCTCGTGGGCCGGTCGCGGCAGGAGGTGAATCATGGCGCAAGATGGCGCAAGGGAACACGCGGCGTGGATGGAGCTTGCTGCAATGGCGTCCAAAGAAACTGACCCCGAAAGGCTCAAGCGGATTATTGAAGCTCTATGCCGTGCTCTTGAGGAACGGGAAACAATTCTGCCTGATGGTTCGCAGGCCAAGCCAATGCGTTGTAATCCGCCTGAGCGCGGTTGGCGTAAAACGCTCACCGAGAACCTGGATGACTTACCATGAAATGGATCCGCCCCCTCGAACTTTTTGTTGACGTGGTGATCACCCTGTGGTTGTTTGAGGCCATCTTCCAGCCGAGAACAATGAAACCCCAGCCTCGTGTCCCGCAAGCGAGCTAACCTGGGCGAAGACCACTAGCCATTCAAGCCCAAAATGTTGTGCTCAGGATTAGCGCCTCGAGACAGGAGTCCTGGATCATATGGATGGGTCAGAGCGACGGGGAGATTTTCCAATCGGCTCTAGTGGTCGATTTCACCGAGTCTGAGGATCGGAGGCTCGGCCCGGCAGCAGACTCCATAGTGCTGCCAGAGTCGAAACCAAGGGCTATGGGCGAGCTTCTCGTCGTGCTCCCGATTGGCAGCCGAGAGGTCGCTTGCGCTCAGCGGTCTGGCGTCCCGCTCCGCGAAGAGGCGCTCCAGCCGCTCGATGTCATCAATGGTCCGTTCAACATCCATTGGGCATCAGTAGTATAGCTGGGCGGCTTTGCAAATGCTGGAGCAATTCCCGTAGGTCCGAAAATTAAGCGGCTGCACGGTTCTAAATTTTCATGCAACCGTATCTCGATCAAAGCTGTCTAACAACTGAGGGACCTCAAGTAGAGAGCGCACGGGAGGTTCGTAAGATGAACGCCTTGGGATGTTCCACAGAATCCCCAGAGTTTCGCTGGTGCAGGCAGGCTCTGGTTTTCCTGTTGTCGTTTGCCTTACTGTTCGCCACTTGGCCTCAAAGCCTGTGGGCCGATCAAGACGCGCAAGCTCCTGCACAGGCCCCGCCCGCGCCGCCATACGCCCAGCAGACTCCTGAGCAACTGCAGCGGTTGGTAGCGCCCATTGCGTTGTATCCGGATTCGCTGGTGGCGCAGATCCTGGCCGCTTCCACCTTCCCCGAGGAAGTTGTCGAGGCCGACCGCTGGGTGCAAGCCCATCCTGAGTTGAAGGGACAAGCCTTGGCTCAAGCGGTAGACCAACAGCCTTGGGACCCGAGCGTCAAGGCGCTTACCGCATTTCCAGCTGTCCTCGGAAATATGGATAAAAACCTGTCCTGGACGTCGTCTCTCGGCGATGCCTACTACAACCAGCAGCAGGATGTAATGGACGCGGTCCAAGTGATGCGTCAGAAGGCGCAAGAAGCCGGTAATCTCAAGACCACCCCGCAGCAAATCGTAACCACACAAGGCTCCGACATCGTCGTCGAACCTGCCGATCCCGATGTGGTTTACGTCCCAGCCTATAATCCGTGGGCGGTTTACGGATATCCGATCGTGGCCTGGCCGGGATGGTACGCCTATCCTGGAATCTGGTTCGGCGGTCCGTACCTCTCATTTGGCATCGGTTTCGGAGTCGGCTGGTTCGGAGGTTTCGGCTGGGGCTGGCATCATTGGGGATTCAATTGGCACAACCACGTCATCATCTATAACCACGCCAATTACTACTCTCGCAGCAGGACGTTCTATAACCGCAACTACTTCTACCGCGGTGGCGGGATGCGTGGCTATCGAGCTGGAGAGACGCGTGGCTACCGGGGGGAAGGGATGCGTGGCGGAGTTTACAACCACCCCGGCGCAACCGCGCGGCCTTTCAACGGGAATAGCCGTGCCGCTCGAGGATATGCTGAGCCCCGCGGCCAGAGCGGCGTCCGTTCGAACGCCTTCAGCGGTTACGACCGCGGCGGGCAGGTACGGAGCTTTTCTTCCCGTGGACGCGCCAGTATCGGTAGCGGCGGGTTTCACGGCGGCGGAGGAGGTCGCGGTGGCGGGCGGCGGTGATCGACAGTCCAGTTCGCTCCTGCAGGCCGGGGCTTGAAATAAATAATGGAGAGAAGTGATATGCCGCGAACCAAGCTGAGCGTTGACCAACTTCACCGCCCCGATCTTCTCACGTTGGCGGCGGTTGCTATTCTTTTGTTGGGGAGTTTTTCCATCCCCTCGTTTGCGCAGCAACCGGGACAGAAAACATTTTCCTCTCCCGAGGACGCGAGCAAGGCGCTGGTCACAGCGGCGCAGAACAATGACGAAAACGCGATGCTCGAGATCCTCGGCCCAAAGGGGAAGCAAATCGTTTCATCCGGGGACGACGCGGAGGACGCGGAAAGCCGCGCCAATTTCGTGGGCAAATATCAAGAAATGCATCGTCTGGTGAAAGAGCCGGATGGGACCACGACTCTATATATCGGCGCAGAGAACTGGCCCACGCCTATACCTCTGGTCAACCAAGGGAATCTCTGGTATTTCGACACCGCAGCCGGGAAAGAAGAAATCTTGTACCGGCGAATTGGCCGGAATGAAATGTCTGCGATTCGGGTTTGCCAGGAACTGGTTGCCGCGGAAAAGGAGTATTCCGCTCAGCACAACCAGTACGCGCAGAAGATCTTCAGCGATCCAGGGCAGCACGACGGCCTTTATTGGAAAGCCGCTGAGGGCCAAACCCAGAGTCCGGTTGGACCGCTGCTGGCGTCCGCCGTTGCAACCGGTTATGCCCCCAACCGAGACAGCGCCCCCACTCCTTACCGCGGTTACTTCTATCACATTCTGACCCGTCAGGGGAAAGCTGCTCCCGGGGGAGCGAAGAACTACATGGTCGACGGCAAGATGACGGCAGGGTTCGCGTTTGTGGCTTATCCGGCAGAATACCGCTCGTCAGGCGTGATGACATTCCTCGTCGATCAAGATGGCGTCGTGGATCAGAAGGACCTCGGCAAGAAGACCGATGTTCATGCCCAACATCTGAAAGAGTACAATCCCGATTCCACCTGGCAAAAAGCGCAAGAGCAGCAGGAGGAAGCCGCTGAAGCGCCGAAAACCCAGTAAGAAATGATGTTTACCGCGACCACGGCGGTGAAGTTCGGGCCTGATTGTAAGTCTTTGGAAGTGACCGGAGCAGGTCTTCTCAGTCGGCGTGAGGCGGCAACACTTGCCGCAGCATATTCCAGTCGCTCATCACGTCGGTTTGCGAGGCGCGAGGGCTGTCGCTCGACCTTAGCTCCTCTTGCAGGCGGGCGGCCAATAGCTCCTTTGCCAGATCGGGCGGAGTGCCATCCTTCAGAATGTTCCGGCGCGCAATGCCCACATCCACCCATTGCTCGTCATCCGTTTGTACGCGCAAAGTGACACGTCCATCCTCGTCAAGCTTGGGTTCGGAACTGTTCTCTAGATGTGCCCAGATCTTTTCCGTCCGGCGTGCCTTCAGTTGCGGTGCAGCCAGTGTCAGCACGTTATTGAGTTGGTGCTGGTAGTTCCGCCGCGCTGCCGTTGCCAGCGGAGGCTCCGGTGGTTGCCCCGGCGCCAGTACCAGAGCGTTTTTCTTCGGATCGAATCTGCCGCCGCCGCTGACGTAGGCCACGGCCATGGCCCCCGCAGCCACCGGTTCGAAGGCAGCTACCGGCACGATGTATTTTTTCGATTTCAACAACGATTCCACGACTCCATGCACGGCGGTGCTGCGCGGCACGCTGCCCGGTACCTGCGGAATCACAAAACTCGAAGATTGCAGCTCAGGATGCTTGGCGCTGAATTTCGCCAGGAGTTTGGCAATCTCCTTAGGTGTGGTTATGCCCATGTCCGCAATCAGGTTCCGATGCAGCGTCCTGGGATAGTAAAAGTTGATTACTCCGCGCGCAAAATCAGCGCAATTGTGCGCCAGGATGTTGAAGTGCGAACGATTGGGCCGCGAATTATACGCACGGATAAATTCGTCATCCCGTCCGGCGGTGGTCGTGATCCGATAACCGTAAATCGTCCGGTCATAGGAAGCTCCCACCAACTGTATCCAGTTTCCTCCCGGTGGTTCGCCGTCGGGCAGGTCGGGTGCGATTGCTTCAAGATAGGTTTTTCGGTATTGGTTGCGCAAAAAGGCGACCACTTTAGGATTAACAAAAAGTGGAACATCTTCCGGTTCCTCTACTGCATAAAGATAGGGGATCAGAGGAATCGCAATCCAATCGTATCCTGCAACCTTGTCGTAACGGCTGATTACCACACCGGTCTCACCGGGGTTGCAACGCCGCAAGCGCACCGGCGTTTCCGCGCACACCCGGTCTAAATAAACCGCAGCGTGGCCGGTCGCGGTGAAGGCGCCAAGGTGCCCGTAAGGCTCTTCCAAAAGCAGGGTCGCATCCGCGTGCGCCTTGGGCAAAACCAATAAAGACACCAGCAGCGTAAGGGTTTGCAGGCATCGGTATGGAGTGCGAACAGACATAGCCCTCATAACCTTAAACCCGGATTTGCGACTCTAGTAGCGCGACCAGGTGTTTCTGCTGACGAAAGTAACGCCCAGAACTTCGGGTCTGGCGTCCTTCTGAGTGGCTCAAAGCGGAGCGACAGAGTTAGTGTTTGGATGCCGAAGCAATAACCCGCGATGCTTTATGTAAGTTATTGACAAATCATGTACATGCGGATTTTAGAGACCCTGCATCTTTCGCTGTAGGCCCTTTAGATTTACAAGGTCAAGGGCTTCGTTTTGTGGTCCTTAATGTGAGTTCCCCGACAGGGCATGCACGAGGCTGTTTACAAAGGCTTTGGCGTCGCCGAACAGCATGAGGGTGTGGTCGAGGTAGTAGAGTGGATTGTCAATGCCCGCAAAACCTGGGTTCATGCTGCGTTTGATGACCATCACTGTCCGGGCTTTATCCACATCGAGAATCGGCATCCCAAAAATGGGACTGGACTTGTCGGTGCGCGCAGCTGGATTGGTGACATCGTTGGCGCCGATCACCAACGCCACATCTGTTTGCGGAAAGTCGCCATTGATGTCGTCCATTTCGACCAACCTGTCGTATGGAATGTCAGCCTCGGCGAGCAGTACGTTCATGTGGCCCGGCATGCGTCCCGCTACCGGATGAATGGCGAAGCGCACATCCACGCCGCGCTTGGTGAGTGCGTCGTAAAGTTCGCGAACTTTATGTTGCGCTTGCGCCACCGCCATGCCGTACCCGGGAACGATGACCACCCGGTTCGCGGCGGCCAGGATATCCGCCGCTTCTTCCGCGTTAGCACTCCGAACCGTCTTTTCTTCCTTGGCCGCGGCAGCCGACGTTTGCACCTGTCCAAACGCGCCGAACATGACGTTGGCAAACGACCGGTTCATCGCTTTACACATGATGACCGAGAGAATGAATCCAGAGGAGCCGTCAAGCGCGCCGGCGATGATCAGCAGCTTGCTCTCGACCACAAACCCCATGGCAGCGGCGGAAAGTCCGGCGTAGGAGTTCAGCAGCGAGATCACCGTTGGCATGTCAGCTCCGCCAATCGGCATGATCATGAATACGCCGAAGAACAGCGGAATGACCACCATGATAGGAAACAGCTGCTTGGCCTCGGGGTGGAGTACGAGGAAGACGCCGGTGGCAACTGCAATTGCCAGCAGGCCCAGGTTGACGAGGTTTTGTCCCTTATAGGTGATCGGCCGCTGCGGCAGGACCTCCTGTAGTTTACCCGCGGCCATCAGGCTGCCGGTAAATGTTAGCGAGCCGAGGATTACCTCCATGCAGAGTACCGCCATCATGACTGGAGGGACGTTCGGGGTGCGCAGATAAAATTCCGCGCTGCCCACCAGGGTAACGCAAAACGCCCCAAAAGCGTGACTGAGCGCGGTCCGCTGCGGGACCGCAGTCATCTGAACCAGCCCCAGGGGAATGCCGATGCCGGAGCCGATCGCCAACGCGATGAAAATCCATTTGTAATCGACGATGCCGTGGTGCAGCAACGTTCCGCCGATCGCCAGGACCATGCCGATCTCGCCCGCCCATACGCCGTGGCGGGCGGTCTTGGGAGCGCTCATCCATTTGAGAGAAAGAATGAAAAGCACGCTCGCGATCAGGTAAGTGATCTCGATGACTTGCTGGCCGCCTGCGAAGTCTGTGTTCATGGTTTTGTCGGGCGGCTGGACTTGAACATCTTCAGCATGCGATCCGTAATGAGGAAGCCGCCCACTACGTTGCTGGTGGCGGCGATGGTGGCGAGAACGCCCAAAACAAATGCCAGATGGCTTTTGTGCTCGCCCACCAGAACAATGGCGCCCACCACTGCGATAGCATCCAGCGCATTAGTCAGCGACATCAGCGGGGTGTGGAGCAACGGCGAGACGCGTTTTATGACTTCGAATCCCACAAAAGCCGCCAGCATGAAAACGAATAGTCCATCAATTAAAGCGGAATTCATCTTGCCTCCTGAACAACTGCGAACCGAACTTCAATCAGAAACTTCTAGCGCCCATTCTTCATTTCGCATTTTGAGCAGCCAGTTCCGGTAGCCCCAAAAACTCTCTTACCCGGGCATTCACAATCTCACCATCGCGAGTCAGAAGAGTGTCACGAATAATTTCGTCATCGGCCGCCGGACGCATCTTGCCATCCTCTACCAGGTTCACCAGGAATGCCGTCAGATTGCGGGCATACATCTGGCTGGCGTGATAGGGAACCGCGGCGGCTATGTTGATGCGGCCGATGAGGGTAACTCCGTGCGCGACGATGGTTTCGCCGGGGCGCGTCAATTCGCAATTGCCGCCGCGCTCGGCCGCTAAATCGAAAATCACCGAGCCTGGCGCCATGCCCTTGACCATTTCTGCCGTTACCAGCACCGGGGCTTTCTTGCCGGGCACAACCGCTGTAGTGATCGACCACATCGCTATCCGCGATCACGCGGCCCAGAAGTTCACGCTGCTTGGCATAAAAGCTTTCGTCCTGCGCGGTGCCGTACCCGCGGGCGTCCTGCGCATTCTTGGCTTCGATTGCTAGTTCGACGAAGCGCCCACCCAGGCTCTGCACTTGCTCTTTGGCCGCGGGCCTCATGTCGTAGGCCGAAACGACTGCCCCTAACCGGCGAGCGGTGGCAATCGCCTGCAATCCGGCCACTCCGACTCCAATAATCAGGACGCGCGCCGGGGTCACAGTTCCCGCTGCGGTAGTCATCATCGGAAAGAGTCTCGGGCAGCGTATCTGCGGCAATTAGCACTGCCTTGTATCCGGAGATTGTCGCCATAGAAGAAAGTGCGTCCATGCTTTGGGCACGCGTAGTTCGCGGCATCAACTCGATCGCGAATGAAGTTACCCCGGTCTGGGCAATCTCCTGCAAGGTTTCAGCGGGACCGAAGGGCCGCAGAAAGCCGATCAGCACCTGTCCTCGGCGCATCAGCGGCAGGTCAGCTTTTCCGTTTATATCGTTAGCCCCGTGGCCCAGAACTTGGACTACGATGTCCGCGCCGCCGAAAAGCGATGCGCGCTCGCTGACAATCTTTGCGCCTTTTTCCACATAAAGAGCGTCCGGATATCCGGCATGTTCCCCCGCTCCCGCTTCCACCATCACCTCAAATCCGGCCTTCGCCAACTTCGGAATCACCACCGGAACCAGAGCTACTCGCCGTTCGCCGGGATAGCTTTCCTTGGGCACACCAATAATCACAGAATTACCTTCCCCCCGCCTGACAGGTCAAACGCAGTTATTGTAGCGGAAGAAGAGCTCGAACCGATGACGAACTTGGAGCAGGGGTGTATCCCGCGGTGCTTAAGGCGAACCGGGTTGATCCGGTTCATTGGTGCTTTTCGGCCTCATCGTGTTTGGGTGACGGGCTGGGCGGCTCCCTATCCTTCGCCGGTTCACCGCTCTCCTCCGAAGTCGCCGGTTTAGCCTCCAGGTTTTGCACAATCACGGAGATTCGCCGGTTCGATGCGTTCGAACGGATCGTCGGGCTTGCGCAGCATTTGGTCGGCATAGCCGCGAACCTGCGACACCTGATTTTCCCCCAGGCCATTTTGCTGCATCAATCGCCGCGCAGCGTTGGCCCGGTCGGCAGAAAGCTCCCAATTGCTATAGCCGCTCTTGCCGGTGTAAGGTTTCGCGTCAGTGTGGCCCTCGATCGAGACATGGTTGGGGAGCTTGCCCAACTCGTTTGCCAGTAAGGAGAGCAGTTGCTTACCGTTTTCCGTTGGCCCCGCGCTGCCAAGATTGAAAAATGTACCCTTTTCCGTTTCAATCAGCTCGATGCGCAATCCTTCCGGGGTCACCGTAATTTCGATCTGGTTCTTGAGTTTGTCGAAGTTGCTCATCTGACGAATGCGCTTCTCCAGTTCCTCTTTCAGCTTGGGCATGTCGTCTTTGGAAATCGGCAGGCTTATTCCCGCCCCAGCCATATTCGTGCCGGCATTTTTCGCCGACCCCATCGGATCCCGAAAATATCCTCCCACCGCCTCCTGTATCTTCTTGCTGCTGTTGAGTAGCCAGAGCACGATGAACAACGCCATCATCGCCGTCACGAAATCCGCGTAGGCAACTTTCCACGCGCCGCCGTGATGGCCCCCGTGTCCGCCTTTCTTCTTGACGATGATGATTGGCCGCGCACCTTCCATGGGTTTCCTTTCTGTCTATGCCGAGGCTGCTGCAGCCTCTGCGGCCGGAGCCGCTTCGCCTCCACCGCCGCGGCAGATCGTCTCGACTTCCTTGAAGGAGGGGCGAACGTGTCCCGGTATGGCGCGCCGGGCAAATTCCACCGCCATAATGGGCGCCGAGCCCTTGAGGAAAGAAATCATCACCACTCGCAGGACATGCAGGTACGCCGCTTCGTCTTCGGCGATCTTGCCCATGCTGGAAGCGATCGGCCCCACCAGGCCGTAACACAGCAGAATCCCCAGAAACGTTCCCACCAGCGCCGCCGCTACCTTATGGCCGATTTCCTCCGGCGGGCCGCCTAACGCTCCCATGGTAATGACCACGCCCAGCACCGCGGCCACGATGCCTAGCCCAGGCAGGGAATCGGCCATGGTGCTCAACGAAGAAATCGGCAGATTCGCGGAGTGGTGATGAACTTCCAAATCCAAGTCAAGCAGTTGATCGAGATCGAACGCCTCTACTCCGCTGATAGCCATGCGCAGGGTGTCGCAAAAATAGTCGCAGGTGTGATGGTCTTTCACAAAGAATGGATATTTCGAGAAGATCGGGCTTTTGTCCGGCGCCTCCACATCATTTTCCAGAGTCATCAGCCCTTCGCGGCGAGCCTTATTCAGCAGTTCGTAGACCATCTTCAACGAGTCCAGGTAGCGTTGTTTGGTGAACTTTGATCCCGTGAAGACCCCGGCGATTCCCCCCACAATCTTCTTGAGAATGTGCAGCGGATTGGCGATCAGCACGGTGCCGATAGCCGCGCCGCCGATGATCACCAGTTCAGCCGGTTGAACCAGGACCATCAATTTGCCGTGTTCCATCAAGTAGCCGGCGACCACGGCTCCAAACACAACTACGATGCCAATGATGGCGAACATAGCAATCTAATCCCCGGATTTGTGCTCGCCGGCCAGGACGCCTGCGCCCGCAGCCGCCGTCTTGGTGGTGGAAACCGGTCTCAGCGAGCGCTGTGCCCGCTCCACTAATCCTTCGACCGTATCCCCAGCCTCCGCCCCGGTGTATCCGACCGAACTTGCGATCGCCAGTTGCTCACCCCACCAGTGAATTCCCGCACCTGCCACCAGTTTCTGCACCCGTTCTGCAGCCCTCTCCGCTCCGCGGCTGCTACAGTTCGGCAAGATTGCCAGAAACTGGTTCTCGCCCCAATGTCCCACCACATCGCTGGGGCGCAAGCCGTTGCGCAACGTTTCCGCTATCACCCGTAGTATGGAATCCGTGGCCTGCCTTCCATAAGCGGCGCGCAGATGCTCAAAGTGGTCGACATGAAGGCACATGATGCCGAAGGGAACGTGGTACTCGGCCAGGCCGGCAAGGTTTTCCCGCAAGTGAAATTCGATGAACCCGTGATTCGCGACTCCCGTGGTCTCGTCCACACAATTCGTTGGCACTGGAGTACGGCGGTCGCGCGTTGCGGCCACCGCTGCTCCCAGTTCGTCGAAACTTCCAGCCACATACTGGACCATTCCATGTGAGTCACGGATCGGGCTGACCCGGAACCGCACACCCACCGGGTGCCCGTTCTTGTGACGCAGGGACAAAGGCTGCCCGCGCTCCCGGCCGTCGCTGGCCATGTCATGAAAAGGGCATTTCTCACCACACATGGGACAGCTCTTCTCATTACACTGCGCCAGAATATTCTCCTGCCGGGAATGCCCGATGACCTCGTAACGCTGGCGCCCGGTAATGTGCTCTGCACCCTGGTTCCAAAACAGGATCGTCCCATTTCGATCGGTAACGTAGACGCCCATCGGCAGGCGGTCCAAAACCGCGCGAAAGACTTCCGGATCACGAACCTCAGACATGACTCCCGCCTCAGGGCCAAGTTTTTCATCGTCAGCCCGCGAGCATAACTTCAACCTCTGCCTCTGTAGGGAAACGTGCGGTAACGTCTCCGGAGTAAAGAACAAGGCAGGCTTCGCCGAAAGCACATATGAGGCTGCTCCCTCCCGACAGACAGCATAGAGGAGCCCTTTGAATAGTTGGCAAGCCTATGCCCAGCCCCAACCATGACGTCGCCGCAACCATTCGCCCCTGCCGCACGCCGTTCATAACTTTGCAGCGATCCCCCGTCGCCGGAAGGCTGATGCTCCTGCTTCTTGCCGCCAGCGCTCTTGCCCAGCAATCCCCAAAAGATCTGGGAGAGGCCAGTCTCGAGGAATTGGGCAACATTCAGGTCTACAGTGCCTCCAAACATATGCAGAATGCGAGCGACGCGCCCTCCTCCGTTACCGTCATCACCGCCGACGAGATCCAGAAATACGGCTACCGCAACTTGGCCGACATTCTGCGCAGTGTGCCCGGCTTCTACGTTACTTACGATCGCGATTACACTTTCGTCGGTGTGCGCGGTTTTGGACGCCTGGGAGACTGGAATAGCCGCGTTCTGGTTCTCATCGACGGCCATCGCATCAACAATAACGTCCTCGGCCAGGCCATGATGGGAAACGAGTTCCTGGTGGACGTTGACATGATTGAACGGGTGGAGTTTGTTCTCGGACCCAGTTCTTCGCTCTACGGCGCCAACGCCTTCTTCGCCGTCATCAACGTCATCACGCGTACCGCCGAACAAGTGAAGGATTGGGAGCTTTCTTTTCAAACTGGAAGCTTTGGTACCTACGAGGGCAGGGCGACTTACGGCCATCAATTCCACGGTCTCGGCGTTCTTCTCTCCGGCACGTTTTATGACAGCCAGGGACAGACTTTATTTTTCCCCGAATTCGACACTCCCGCCAACCACAACGGCATTACCAGTGACACCGACTATGAATCCTATAAACACATCCTGGCCACGCTTACCTTCCACGGGTTCACGCTCCAGGGCTTGTTCAGCACCCGCGACAAAGTAGTCCCGACCGCCTATTTCGGAGCCGTATTCAATGATCCCGGCGATTACAACATCGACAGTCATCAATACCTGAATCTCGGCTACCAGCATTCGTTCGGAAAATGGCAACTGGATGGGCATACCAGCTATGACCAGGCTCGTCTGCAAGGCCCAGTCCCGGAGGCGCCGCTCATGGCCGGCGACCCCATTGTGCTGAACACATTCTCATTCCGGGGAAACTGGTGGACCGGAGAGGCCAGAATGAGCCGTGATCTCGGCGAGCGTAATCACATTACCTTTGGGTCGGAGGTTCGAGACAACCTGCGGCAAGACCAGGGCGACCTCGACAGCCCTCCCGGCATGTTTACTCAGGACCTGAACAGTTCCTTGATAACGGCCTTCTATGCCCAGGATGAACTCGCGATCACCCACCGCCTCACTCTCAACGCGGGCGTGCGTTATGACCACTACTCCACCTTTGGAGGAACCACCAACCCGCGTTTGGCGCTCATTTATCGCCCCGCCGGGAAGACCACACTCAAGCTGCTATACGGCAAGGCTTTTAGCGCACCCGATGTTTATGAAATCACACCGGACTTCGGAAGCTTTTACGACGACAACCTGAAGCTTCAGCCCGAGCGCATTAAGAGTCTGGAGGCCAGAGTGGAACAAGGACTGGGACGATACTTCCAGCTCTCAAGTGGTGTGTATCGCAACCGGATTGACGACTTAATTTCTCTGGTCTCGCTTCCTTCAGATGGCAATTTCCAATACCAAAATGCCGGCAGTGCGGAAGCCACGGGAATGGATGTTGAATTTGCGGGACGCGCAACCAGCGGCTTACAAGGCAAGGCCAGCTTCGACTACGTGAACGCGCACAACGACGGCGTCGGGAACCTGCCGCTGGATAACTCCCCCCGCCATACGGCGAAGTTAGATCTGATTGTCCCCCTACTTCATAAACAGTTGTTTGCCAGCGTCGAGGGCCAGTTCCTGGGAAGACGCCTCACGCTGCTTCAGGATTCCATAGGCAGTTATCAGGTGTTCAACTGCACGCTCTTGGGGCACACGCTGGGGAAGCACCTGGATGTCGCCGCCAGTGTCTTCAATGTGCTCGATAAGCAATACTTCGATCCCGGCCGTCCCGAAGACCCCGAAGACGCGATTCAGCAGGACGGAAGAAGCTTCCGGGTCAAGATGACCGGAAGGTTCTGAGAATTTTCGACGCGCAGATCACATGGTTGTCGGAGAGATAGACTTTTGAATCGCGCCAATCCCGTATCGACGTTCGGCAGACGATGGACCCGCGCTATGCTTTCGCGAAACCCCGGTTCGCCGAAACTATTTCTGGTCGGGTTATGTCTGTTGACGGCCGTGGCCCAGGCGCAGTCTGCCACCGAGTATCAGGTCAAGGCCGCCTTTCTGTTTAACTTCGCGCGTTTTGTGGAATGGCCCGCCGAAGCATTTCCCAGCGCCGATTCGGCGCTGCAAATCTGCATTCTCGGACAGGATCCTTTTGGCCGCGACTTCGAACAGGTCATTGTAGACAAGGTGGTCAGCGGCCGACGCATCGAGATTGCCCACCCCGACGGTGTACCTCAAGCCCGGGCCTGCCAGATCCTGTTCATCGCAGCTTCGGAAAAACCGCGATTCCCCGCCATCTTGCAAGGTCTTAAAGGTGCCAGCGTGCTGGTCGTCGGTGACACCCCCGGCTTTGCCGCCCTGGGCGGAGCCATCAACTTTGTGCTCGATGACGGTAGGGTGCGCTTCGAGATCAACCTCAAGGCCGCCGAGCTTGCCCATCTGAAGCTCAGTGCCCGCCTGCTGACCGTGGCCAAAGTCGTGTTGAACGGCGAACCAGGTGGAACCCCATGAGATGGGTGCATGACTTGTCGATCGGCAGAAAGCTGATGGTCATCATCATGGCCATCAGCGGATTAACCTTGTTGCTGGCCTGTCTTGCCATCGTCGTCTATGACGTCATCGAGCTCAGGCGGGGAATGGTAACCGACACATCTACCCTCGCCGACATGGTCGCGGAAAACAGCACCGCCGCACTGACTTTTCACGATGCCCAGGCCGCGCGCGAGGTCCTGCGGTCTCTCCATACCCAGCCCCACATCACCGCCGCCTGTCTTTACACCGGCGACGGCCGGCCCTTCGCCACCTACGACCGCAGCGCCGATAGCGAGAAGTTCTCGCCTCCTCCGCCCCGTAACGATGGAAGCTTCTTTGAACATGGGCGCTTGCTGCAATTCCGTCCGGTTCGGCTCGGCAAGGAAACCATCGGCACCGTTTATGTGGAATCGGATTTTTCGGAAATGCAAGCTCGCATGCGGACTTACCCCTTGGTGATCGGCTTGGTGCTAGTGCTCTCCTGCGGCGCGGCCTTGCTGATGGCAGCCCGGCTGCAGAAACTGATTTCCGATCCCATTCTCGGGCTGTTGCAGGCAACCCGCGAGGTGTCTGCCCAGCAAAACTATGCTTTGCGCCTTCCCGTCGCCAGTCGCGACGAGGTTGGCTTGCTCATGTCCGGTTTCAACCAGATGCTTTCGCAAATCGAAAGTCGCGACGAAGAATTGCAGCGTCACCGCGAGACCCTTGAAGACGAAGTCGCTCGCCGCACTGCCGACCTGATGACTTTGAACGTCCAGCTGGTGTCCGCCAAGGACGCCGCCGAATCCGCGAGCCGGGCCAAGAGTGAATTCCTGGCCAACATGAGCCACGAAATCCGCACTCCCATCAACGGCATCATGGGTATGACCGAGCTCGCCCTCGATACCGAACTCAACCAGGAACAGCGCGGGTACTTGCAACTCGTCAAGTCCTCCAGCGAGGCCTTGTTGAGTGTGATCAACGACATCCTGGATTTTTCCAAGGTGGAAGCGGGAAAACTCGAACTCGAAACCATCGACTTCAACCTGGCGGACTGCGTGGGTGAGACGGTTAAGACCATGGCGCTCCGCGCCCATCAAAAAAATCTGGAACTGGCTTACGACGTCAACCCCGATGTTCCCTTGCATCTCAACGGCGACCCCGGCAGGCTCCGCCAAATATTGACCAACCTCATAGGCAATGCCATCAAGTTCACGGAGAAGGGGCAGGTAGTGGTGGAAATCGAATTTCCTCCCCAGCCGGCCAGTCGCGTGGAACTGCACTTTAAGGTAAGCGACAGCGGAATAGGCATTCCGCAAGATAAACGCCAAATTATTTTTCAGGCATTCGCGCAAGCCGACACCAGTGTCACGCGCAAGTACGGAGGCACCGGCCTGGGCCTGGCTATCACCGCCCGTCTGGTGGAAATGATGGCGGGAAAGGTCTGGGTGGAGAGTGAAATGGGCAAGGGCAGCACCTTTCACTTTACTGCGCAGTTCGGAGTGAGTGAGCCGAAAGCACTGGATACACCGGCCCTGCCAGAAGAGCTTACCGATGTGCCGGTTTTGGTAGTCGATGATAACGATATCAATCGTCGCATTCTCCGTGACATGGCCCTGCGGTGGAAAATGCGACCCACCGCGGTCGCCAGCGGAGCGGAGGCCCTCGCAGTCCTCAAGGCAGCTCATGACAAAGGCGAGCCGTTTCGCATCATTTTGACCGATGGCCGCATGCCCGGAATGGATGGATTCGAGTTTGCCGCCGCCGTTCAGCACGATTCCGCGTTAGCCGGCCCCGACATTCTTATGTTGACTTCAGCCGGGCAGCCCGGTGAGGGAGCACGCTGCCGCGACCTGGGTATCGCAGCCTATCTGCTCAAGCCCGTGCTCCGAGACGATCTGCTGGCCGCACTGTTGACCGCGCTCGGCAAGCACACTCCGGCAGGAGCCACCGCAACGTTAGTCACCCGCCACAGCCTGCGTGAGGCTCCACGGCCCCTCCATATTCTGGTTGCCGAGGACAACCCCGTGAACGAAGCCGTGATTGTGCGCGTCCTCGAAAAGATGGGACATGCCCGCACCGTGGCCCACAACGGAAGAGAGGCGCTCGCACTCGCCACGGGCGGTAAGTTCGACCTGGTTTTCATGGATGTACAAATGCCCGAGATGGATGGCCTGGCCGCGACCGCAGCAATTCGCGAACATGAAAAGAAAACCAGAAATCATCTGCCAATTTTCGCCATGACCGCGCACGCCATGAAGGGCGACCGCGAGCAGTGTCTGGCCGCCGGCATGGATGGCTACATCGCCAAGCCGGTGCGCCTTAGCGATATCCAGAAGACCCTCAATGAAGTGGCGGCCAATCTCCGCTCCCCGGCCCTCCCCGCGGTTGCCAACTCATGGGACAGAGCCGCCGCTCTCGAGCGCGTCGAGGGCGACGAAGAACTGCTGCAAGACATTTGTAGGATTTTTCTTGAAGAATCACCCAAGCTGATAACCCAACTGGAGCAAGCGGTGGCCCAGGCAGACTCCGAGGCCGTCTCTCGCGCCGCTCACAGCTTAAAAGGGGAGAGTGGTTATCTGGGAGCCGCCAACGTTTCCCAAATGGCGAAGCAGTTGGAGGCCATGGGCCGAGCCCGCGAACTTTCGCATGCCTCCGCGATCCTTGCGCAACTGCGAAAGGAAATGGCGAGTCTGAGTTCCGAAGTACGGCTAGCCACTGGAGTGCAGGCGTGAAAGAAGTCGATCACTCCGCTTTCCCCACGCCGACTTCTCTGGAGATAGAGTCCGATCTCAACTCCGTCCTGGTGGCCGAAGATGATCCGATTTTTCTGCGACTTCTCCAAGGCTGGTTCCAGAAATGGGCCTATCGCGTCACCGCGGTAAAGAACGGAATCGACGCCTGGCAAGCCTTACAGCAAGCAACAGCCCCGCCGATGGCCGTTCTCGACTGGATGATGCCGGGTATGGACGGCATTGAAGTCTGCCGCAAAATCCGCGGCCGCGAACATGCCCCTTATTGCTATGTGCTATTGCTCACCGCCAAAGATGACCGCGAGGATGTGGTGGCGGGACTGAATGCAGGCGCCGATGACTATCTGACCAAGCCCTTTGACGTGGACGAGTTGCGGGCGCGGGTCCGTGCCGGCAAGCGCATTCTGGAACTACAAGCCGCGCTTCTTCGCGCCCACGACACGCTGCAATACGAATCCGCCCATGACGCTCTCACGACGCTCTGGAACCGCGGCGCCATCGTCGGCTTTCTGAAAAATGAAATCGAACGCCAGCACAGATCAAACCAACCCCTGGGAGTGATGATGGCTGATGTCGACCACTTCAAAAAAATCAACGACACTTACGGCCACTTGGTGGGAGATACGGTGTTGAAAGAGGTCGGCCGCCGTCTGGCCGCCGGAGTTCGTACCTATGATTCGGTGGGGCGTTACGGCGGAGAGGAATTTCTTGTTATCGTCCCCGGATGCGGACCGGCAGATCTGGTGGCCAGCGCCGAGCGGCTTCGCCGCTCGATTGCCGAAACCAAGTTCGAAACCAACGCCGGAGATCTGGCGGTTACGCTCAGCATTGGTATCACCTCCGGCTGCCAGGACCTCGCCTGTCGCCAGGACAGTGAAACGTTATTGCGTGCCGCCGACGAAGCCCTTTACGCCGCCAAAGCCCAAGGCCGGAATCGCGTGGCAGTGGCTCCGGTCGCCCAGGCGGCCGGCCAGGCGGGCTAGAATTCGGCGCGAAAGAAACGCATTTCCCAGCGCAAATTATTGTGTCAATGTAGATGGATGCCGAAAGCCTACAGGACTGACGTAATCGCCCATCCGAAGTTTCAGGCCGAACTTGCAAAGTCGAAGAATGCTCCTAGACCAGAGCGCGTGCAATGTCCGGTCGGCGGTTGCGAATGCAGCTATGAAATCTACGGTCTCAAGACCTCAAGTCGCGACCGCGATATAACCACGCTCCAAGAACGGCTAAGACGTGAACACCCAGGCCACACCAGCGAAGTGCTGGCCGTGAATGCATTCCGCAGAGTTCCGAGGTGAAAAGGACTTCGGGGTGAATGGGTGCAATCGCGATTTTCGCCAATTAAGCGGGCGAGTTGGCGGCTCAGGTAACTTCCGGTTGGCCAACCACTCGGGAAGCGACGAAATATTCGTAAACACAAGCGCGCTAATCGGGACGACGCTGATTACACTTGGCCCTGACAATGTGACGTTGAAGGCGCTTGGCAACAAGGACGGGTACGATTCTGACAGCGCCGTTGAAATCGCCCGGCTTACGTCTTCGATTGATTTCGAATGTCTGCGCCTTTTGCCGGGGATGGCGCAGACATTGGCTTCTTGGCTGAGAGGTCAAGCATTAAATGATGTCAGACGGACGGGCCGCAAGCCAACGACGCCCCCCGCGCCGTTGGTATCAATGACATACTCGAGATCGTAGGAAGTGCGAAAGGTTCTATTTCCGTTAACCGCGGGGAGCCTCATATATGAGTAAGGCTGTAGGCGGGGATATAGTTCCGTGACTCGGCCCGAGGAGGCAACTAATTTGGTCGTAATGCTGTCGAATAAGCCCGGTGGCTGGTTCTTTGGTTCAAAACTGGAGTGTTCTCGTGAAAAACATACTTCTGGCCTCAAGGCCGGTTCTGCGCGCTGTCGGCGTTGTATTAGCGTTCGCTGTCCTATTGGCGGTGGCCCAGCGAGCGCGAGCTCAAACCTACGCCATCCTGCACGCATTTCAGCGGCGCCCCCGATGGTGCGAATCCGGAGTCCGGGTTGCTCAGGGACCGGGAAGGAAACTTGTACGGCACAACTAGCGGGGGTGGCGATTACCTTTGCGAGAACAGTGCGGACGACTCGTGCGGAACGGTACTTAAGGTCGATTCCTCCGGAACGGAATCTATCCTTTACAGCTTTAATCTCGCGCATGGAACCGACCCGTGGGGTAGCCTCATCCAAGATGAGGAGGGGAACCTCTACGGGACCACACCTGTCGGAGGCGTCTTCGATCAGGGCACGGTATTTAAGCTTAACCCGGAGGGCGTGGAAACCGTTCTGCATAACTTTAGCCACGGACCTGGAGGCTTTGAGCTGTTATCGCGGTTGGCTCTAGACTCATCGGGGAATCTCTACGGAACCACCTTTCAAGGGGGGAACTCTACCAACGAAGGCGTCGTGTTCAAGCTCGATCAATTTGGCAAGGAAACTGTGCTTTACACATTTGACCAAGAGTTTGGACAGAGCTCTGCTGGAGTGCTTGGCGATTCAGACGGGACGCTCTACGGGACGGCGTTCGGTGGCGAGGCGACCGGCTACTGCCAGGGCTATCCCTGCGGCGTGGTCTACAGAGTGGACAATGCAGGCATAGGAACGATCTTTTTTGCGTTCGACGGAGTAGACGGAATGTGGCCGGGGTATGGCGACCTGATCAAGGATGAGGCCGGAAATCTTTACGGAGCGACGCCATATGGCGGGAACGTCGGCTGTAGCGAGGAGGGGTATGGCTGCGGAGTTGTGTTCAAATTGGACCCAGCGGGAAATGAGACGGTGCTCTATCGCTTTACGGGCGGAATGGACGGCGGGTTTCCCTCGGGTGGCTTGGCCCGCGATCCGCAAGGGAACCTTTACGGAACCACGAAAGTAGGCGGTAACGTGGATCTTCCCGCTTGTAAGAACGAGGTCAGCGGCAACGGGTGCGGAGTGGTGTTCAAGCTCGACCTCAGTGGACACGAGACCACGTTGTACGCATTTACGGGCGGCAGCGATGGCGGGGGCCCGACCAAAGACCTGATTAGAGACGCTGCGGGGAACCTCTATGGCACCACGGTCTACGGCGGCGACCTCAACGCGTATTGTCCCCTGAGTTACCAAGCTGGCTGCGGGGTGGTGTTTAAGATCACACCCTAAACCTAAAATGCAATTTGGCCGCATGGTCTAACGCGCGAACCCATAATGAGTGGACGAAGGCATTGATCCCTGTCATTTTCCCGATGCGAAATTACGTGAAAACTAACGGCTAAGCCCGGCCCAGGGCTCGAATATCTGGAATCGTTACACATACTCCCCGAGATCGGGTCAGTTGTCGAAAACAGGCGTTGGCACCCATTGTGATTTGCCCGACCGCGCGGCGATGCATAACCCTAGCCGATCTCATCCTGGCCCTCTACCACCTCCGTGGGTCACACTGGCACGGACGGGCTATTCACAAAAAGTGGCACTGCACTTAAGGTCATAGGTGAGCAGTTCTGGGGGAGGGCTGCCCGGGCGTCCAGTGACTCGCAAGAGTCGGGACGCCTGTTAATTTTTTAGGGCGAAAAAAGGCTGGCCAGGGTCGATTTTCTCTGCGTGCTCTGCGCGGTTCCTCTGCGTCCTCTGCGATTGGGCTTTTCCAGATCTGCGCTCATCCGTGAAAATCCGTGCCCGGGTTTCTTTCTAGTACGTCGAAATCGTGAAGTTCACCGTGATCCGCGCTTCCGTCTCCACCGCCTGACCCTGCTGATAGTACGGTTTGAAATGCCACTGCTTGACCGCCTCTCGGGCGGCGGCAGCCAGAATCGTTGGTCCGCTGACCACATGCAGATCTTCGATACTCCCCGTTTTGTCAATCAGCGCCTGTAGCACCACCGCGCCTTGAACTTTCATCTGCTTGGCCAGCAGCGGATAATTCGGCTGCACTGAGCGCGTAATCCTGGCGCTCGTGCTTGGGGAAAGGTTTACGTGCGCGTCCGCGTTGTCGTCGGAGGCAGGTGCAGGGGCAATTGCCGGTCCAGAGGCCGCCGTCACACTGGGCTGCATCTCTACTTTGACTGAACTATTCGACGTCGCCATAGGCTGACGCTGATTTCCGGCAACCACTTCGACCTCGAGCGGAGGCAACACTGCGCGGTCGGTCGCCGTGATCACCGGGCCTGGCGAAGCATTGTCGGCTGTTGGAGCGACCCGCGGAGAGGAACGCTTTTTGGCAGCGGGAGGAGGAGCAGCGGGCGCAACAGTCGCGGTGGCGGGAAGCGACGGCGGCGGGCCGGGTGCGGGTGGAGTCGCTGTTTGATTATTGTTCTCCGGCCCAGGATTGGGAGAGGAGAATATTTGACGGTCCTTAATGAAAACAATCAGCACTGCGGCTAACAGGACCGCCAGCGCTAGCAGCATGCGGCGGCGCTGTTTCACATCCGCCGTCGGCGCGGGCGGAATGCCCTGCGCTTCGAGGTCGCCGTCGTTTTTGAGGGTGATGGGCATAAGCGCTTTCCGGCCATACTGATCGTCCTAAGTATGCCTCGAAACGCTTACCAAATCTACTGTGGGCTCAGGGCAGCGCAGGCAATGAACCTCAGCAGGCCAGTTCTTCTCTGGTCAACTTTAGCCCGTTCAGATTGCCCAGCACCGTAACCGCGACGGAATCCGTGTGGAAGAACTCGTTAGCCAACCCCTGTAGTTCCTCCGCAGTGACGCTTTCGATTTTCTCCAGCAGTTCATCCATGCTGTAGAAACGGTCGAAGTACATTTCCTGCCTGGCAAGGTTCGACATGCGCGCCGTCGAGGACTCCAGCGACAGCATCAGGCTGCCTTTTAACTGATCCTTGGAGCGGCGCAGCTCTTCCGCCGGCACAGACTCCGATTTCAACTTGCGGAATTCGGACACTATACATTGCACCACTTTGATCGCTGCCTCCCGCGACGTCCCGGCATAAACCGAGAGACATCCGGTATCGCGATAAGGGCTCAAATCGCTGTAAATCGCGTAGGCCAGACCCTGTCGCTCGCGGATATTCTGAAACAGGCGTGAGCTCATCCCTCCGCCGAGTAGAGTGTTCAAAACGTAAGAAGCATGTCGCCGCTCATGGGCGATGGGATGCGATGGTACGCCAACGCAAATTTGCACCTGCTCCAACGATTTCTTATTGCGCATGATAATGCGCGGCACAATCTCAGGCTGCGGGCTGTGGAATCCATTCTTCACCGGCTTCATATGCTGGAAGTGCCGGGCCACCAGCTCCACAAATTGCTCGTGCTTCAGGTTTCCCGCCGCACAGATGATCACGTTGCCGGGCGCGAACCGCTCCGCATAAAAGTCCAGCACCGGGGCACGCTCAAACTTTTTTACCGTCATCTTGGTGCCCAGGATCGGCCTTCCCAATGGGTGATCTTTCCAGAAATTCTGGGTGAAGATCTCATGGACCAGATAGTCCGGACTGTCTTCGTCCATTTTGATTTCTTCGAGAATGACGCCGCGCTCGCGGCCAATGTCCTCGGGAGCGAAAACCGGATTCAAAACCAGGTCACTGAGCACGTCCATGGCAATGGGAAGATGTTCGTCCAGCACTTTGACGTTGAAACAGATGCACTCTTTCGCGGTGAACGCATCCATGCCGCCACCAATCGAATCCACCTGGCGGGCGATGTCCTCTGCCGAGCGGTGCTTCGTCCCCTTGAATACCATATGTTCGATAAAGTGAGAGATCCCATTCCATTGCGGGTCCTCATCGCGTGACCCGCTCTTGATCCAGATCCCGATCGAAACCGAACGGATATGCTGCATCTGCTCGGTGATGATAGTCAGCCCGTTCGGCATCACCTCGCGACGAATGTTACGGATTTCCTTGACCATGTCTCCTTGTGTCCAATTCCAGGTGAGCGGATTCTCAGGTTCTTCACCAATTGTTACACAACTGCCGTGCCGCGCAGCAGCACGCCCTTAACCCTGTAAAATCAACCTGTTATACGGGACTCACCGCATGCTGGCTTGGTTTCCTTGGCCATTTTGGTCCCATACTGCTCTACAATCAGAAGGGTACATACCTTAGATACATGGCTGACCCCAAACAAACCACGCTACTGGGCCTTACGCTGCAAGAGCTTACGCAGCTGGCCGTAGAGTCCGGCCAGCCAGCATACCGCGGCCAGCAGCTGTTCGAGGCCATCTACGCCTCGCGAATCCCTGCTGCGGAACAGATCTCCACTCTCCCCCAGGACTTTCGGGCGGAGCTAAGTCAGCGAGGATTGGGGGTCGGCCTGCCGTTGGCTACAAAGAAGTTCGCCTCGAGCGACGGTACTGTACGTTATCTGATGGAGTTCCCTGACGGCCAGACGGTGGAAACGGTTTGGATGCCGGAAGGCGACAACGGGGAAGCTGGAGATGGCAGCGAAGCTGGCAATCAGATGGATGAACCCAGTCGTCGCCAGGGCCGCAGCACGATTTGTGTTTCGAGCCAGGCGGGTTGCGCGGTGGATTGCCAGTTTTGCCTCACCGCCCTGCTGGGCCTGAAGCGCAATCTAACGGCCGGAGAAATCGTGGGCCAGGTCTGTGCCGTGTTGAACGATCAGCAAGTCTCTCCACCACGGTCGCGAGTCAACATCGTGTTTATGGGCATGGGCGAGCCTTTTTTGAACTATGACAACTTCATCAAGGCGGCGCGGCTGTTGGTCGAAGGGGTTGGCATCGCGGAATCGCGCATGACCGTTTCCACCGCCGGCATCGTGCCCCGCATCTACGATTTTGGCGCGGAAGCGATGCGCCCGAAGTTGGCTATTTCGCTGAATGCATCAAATGACGAGTTGCGCACTCGTCTCATGCCCATCAATCACAAGTGGAACCTGGAACAGTTAATGGCCGCTGCCCGCGACTTTCCTCTGCGTAACCGGGAAAGACTAACCTTCGAATATGTTCTGCTGAGTGAAGTCAACGACAGCGCGTACAACGCTCGCGAACTGGTGGAGTTGATTCGCGGTCTGCCTGCCAAGATCAACCTCATCGCATTTAATCCTGGCCCCGGAGTCGTGTTTCAAACTCCAGCGGATGCGCGTGTTTCCGAATTCAAAGAGATTCTGAGGGCCGCTGGAGTGCCGGCATTTGTCCGCCGCCCTCGCGGTCGTGATATTTACGCCGCCTGCGGTCAGTTGAAGCGCACACTGGAATCCGAAGCCGCTTAGGAAACACTCGCGGTTCGTACCTGCTTCCCCGATGGCAAAGATGACGCTGATGAATCGCTTCGGGCCGCCACCGGCAGTTCGATGCGGAATCTCGCCCCACCCTCTGGCCGGTTCTGGCAGAAAATCTTTCCCTGGTGTTCCTGGATGATCCCGTAACAGACGCTCAGGCCTAATCCGGCTCCCTGCCCCACCGGACGCGTCGTATAGAAAGGATCGAACACCCGGTCGGGCTCCTGGAGGCCCGGCCCATTGTCCACGAACTCGATCGCGACCGTGGCATGGCTGGCCCGGGTGCTGACCGTCAGAGATCCGCCCGTTTCCGCCATGGCATGAAGCGCATTGTTGGTGATGTGCAGGCACACTTGCAAAAGCTGATTCGAATCTCCCATCACTCTGGGAAGATCACGGGCCAGATCAGTGTGGACCTGGACGTTCGCCGTCCGTAATTGGGGCGGGTAAAGCTTGACCGCGGTCTGCACCATGGCATTGATGTCCAGCCATGTTTTGTCCGCCGGCACCTGCTTGGCAAAACTCAGCAGGCTGGAGACCAGCGTCCGAGTACGGCGGATCTGGTGCTCGATTTTCTGCGCCAGGGAACGTTGTTCGCCATTCAACGCCGTGCCGCTTAGCAACTCCGAGTAGCCCATCATTGCCGTCAGCGGATTGTTCAATTCGTGGGCTGCGCCTCCCACCAGTTGCCCCAAAGACGCCAGCTTTTCCGACTGCACCAGTTGCGCCTGCACTCGCCTCAAATCGTTAAAGGACTGTTGCGACGCCTGCAAGAGGTGAAGCAATTCACGATCCAGCAGGTGCTGCTTCAAGAACACCATGCTGCCTAACACCAGCATGCTGGCCAAAGTCACAAACAGCCGGAACATGCGTACTCGTGGAGGAGTCGCTACATCGAACACCGACCACGCTGCCAGCAACGGAAGCGAAGAAACCGTGATCATTCCCAATCGCGCCACCCAAACCCCATGGCCGTTGGAGTTGCCCGCCGGTTTTTGTTGCGGCGCAGATTCCAGCGCCCCCAGCCCAATCCAGGTCACCCACGCCATGGACGCTGCCAGAGGCACATCGTAGACGCTGCCCGAAAAATATACCTTTCGTTCGATGGCCCAGTTTGCCAGGTAAGAGCTCAAGCTGTAGGTCAAGGTACAGCCGAACCAACTCGCGTAAACCGTTCTCCAAGAATTACCGCTGCGCGTCCACAACACTGCCAGGACGCCCAGGAACACGATCTTCTCGATGAGATACAGAATATTCAGATTGTGTTCGTAGCGGGTATCGTTCCACGTAGACATACTGCCAGGGGATGACAGTAACCACATACAGATACAGCCACCAGATGAGCAGCATCGCGAAATCAAGCGACCCCAACCGTGTTTTGCGATTGTCCTGTTCGACCTGAGGCTGCGTCGCCAGCGCCGCGGTCATCGGAACCAGATGCAGAAAAAGAACCACATCGCCGACGAAAGGAGTCGGAACATCTGTCCGCAGAAACACTTCGAAGTAGCACCAAAGACTTTGATAGGCAAACCAGAAACCCAGTCCCAGCGCCATCAGCGCCCAGAATACGCGCGCGCGTCCATGGCTCGACCATGCCACCAGCAGCAGTGCCATCATCCCCGAGAGCAGCAGCAAGAGTTGCGTGAGGTCGCTCAAGGCAATGAGTGCAAAGCCCTGAGGCAGCACCAGGGATGCCGCTGCCTGCATGCACAACAGCCCGGATGCCGTGAAAATCCACAGCTTAAAACGCCTCGACATACGTTGTCATTGTAGAGTCAGGAGGCCGCCGTGAAAGTTACTGGAGTAATCTACCTGCGCGGCAAATCGGATCGGGCCCAAGACGCATATCCGTCCGCCCGCGACCCTGACGGCCCCGCACCCGAACTTCCCCTTGCTCTTCGGTGGCATAATAACTAACATTCGTGGCACTACTTTTCTGAAACGGACGTACTCCATTGCCATTTCGAGCAGTTCGGGATCGGTTTCTTTGGAGGTTGCGGGCCCCCATGGGGCCGGGCGAGATTCGCCGGATTGAACGCTGGCTGGCCAGCGCGCGTGTCTTTCTTGCGGTCTCTGCGCTGGTCGCCATCTGGATGGATCCGGGCGAGATTCGCTATTCGCTTTGGGCCTTCGCATTACTGGCTTTCTATCTGGCTCAGGGCGTAGTTATCATCATTTTTCTGCGGCGGCGGCAGCAATCGACACCCGCTTTTCGCTTCCTGGTGCATAGCGCCGACATCGTTTGGCCCGCCGTGATTTCAATCTTTGCCAGCGGCCAGAACAACCCATTTTTTCTGTTTTTCGTTTTCGTTCTGGCCGCCGCCGCTTACCGCTGGGGCTTGTGGGAGACCGTCGGCACGGCCGCGGCCGAAGTCACCCTGCTTTGGTTGGAGGCTTTGGCCTTCCATTGGGGCTTGGTGTCGTGGGTTACCAGCCTCGCCGCCCGATATCGGTTGCCTCCTCTGCGCATCGATCCCACCGCCTTTGAGCCCAAGGGTCTCTTCATGCGGTCCGTCTATCTCCTGGTCCTGGGTTTCTTGTTGGGCTATTTGGCGGAACAGCAGAAACAGCTGCGTGCAGAAAAAGCGGTGATCGCCCGCACTCTGGGAAAGGCGCGCGTAGAGGCCGGCGTGGTGGGCACTCTAAATGAGATTGCCAGCGAACTGCTCTCCATGTACCGGGCGCGCACCTTGATGATTGCTTCTCAGGAAATCAGCAGCTATCGCGTCTATGTAGGCGAATTGAGCAACCCCGAGCATGGTTCGTTTCGCTGGCTTGATCCTTCCGACAGCGACCGGCAGATCTATCTGCAAGAGTCCCCGGCCATCGCCGTGTTATGCCGAACGCAACGGCACGGACGGCAGCAAACTGTTTTCAATTCTGGCGCTGGATGAAGAAGGAACGAGAACCGAGAATGCGGGTTCCGAGTTCCTCCATCCCATCGTCCGAAGGCATGAGTTCCACAGCGCGATGATGGTCTCCTTTATATTCGGACAAGAATGGCGGGGACGCCTCTTTTTGCTGGACCCCAAACTTACGGGTGAAACTGAGGAAGAACTGCGCTTCCTCCAGGAATTGGTTCGGCAGGTGGGGCCGGCTGTTTACAACGTGCTTTTGCTGCGCCGCTTGCGTTTGCGGGCGGGGGCCGTGGAGCGCGCCCGTTTCGCCCGCGAATTGCACGACGGTGCGGTACAATCTCTCATCGCTGTTGAAATGCAGGTCGACGTATTGCGCCGGCAATCCACCAATCGGCCGGACGTGGTACCGAAGGAGTTGGGGCGCATCCAGGCTTTGCTCCGCGAAGAGGTCCTCAAGCTGCGCGAACTCATGCAGCAAATGAAAACCCTGGATGTGGACTCCAAGAAACTTCTGGGCGTGATCCACGACACAGTGGAACGTTTCCAGCGCGAAACCGGCATCGTTGCCCGGTTCACCTCAGATTTGGAGGAGCTCGACATGCCGCAGCCTGTGTGCCGGGAACTGGCCCGCATCGTGCAAGAGGCGTTGGTGAATGTGCGCAAGCATAGCCAGGCGCGGCAAGTCGGCGTCCGGCTTGGCGTCCGCGACAGCGGTTGGAAGATCGTCATTGAAGATGATGGACAGGGTTTTTCCTTCACCGGACGGCTCTCCCAACAGCAACTCGACGATTTGGGGAAGGGGCCGTTGGTTATCAAGGAACGTGTTCGTTTGATTGAGGGCGAACTCACGATAGAATCAAACCCGGGCCAGGGCTCCCGCTTGGAGATTACAATTCCGCAACCACAAGGCGCGATTCATGGATGACAAGAAAACCACTCGCATCGTGATTGCCGATGACCACCCGATTTTTCGTGATGGCTTGCGGCGCCTTCTGGAAACTGAGCCTGACCTGAAAGTGATTGGCGAAGCCTGTGATGGAGCCGAAGCTGTCAAACTGGCGCGACAGCTCAAGCCCGATATCCTGTTGCTCGACCTGGCCATGCCGCGCCACCCTGGTCTGGAAGCCCTGCGCGAGATGAGCGCCGGTCCTGGCTCCGACGGCGTGCGTGTCATCCTGCTCACGGCCGCGGCGGAGAAGAACCAGATTGTCGAAGCCCTGCAATTGGGGGCGCGCGGGGTGGTCCTCAAAGACTCCGCTACCCAGTTGCTGCTCAAGGCGATCCACACGGTGATGGCGGGAGAATACTGGGTGGGCCGTGAAAGCGTTTCCAACCTCGTGCAATATCTCCGAAATCTGGTCCAATCTTCCGGGGAAGAGGCCAGAAAAAAGAAGTTTGGGCTCACCCCGCGCGAACTGGAGATCGTTTCCGCTGTTGTCGCCGGGTATTCCAACAAAGAGATCGCCGAATACTTCAAGATCAGCGAGGACACGGTCAAACACCATCTCAGCAACATCTTCGACAAGCTGGGGGTTTCCACTCGTTTGGAACTTGCCCTGTTTGCCGTCAATCAATCCTTGCCGCTGAAACCTATCTCCTAGAAGGCATAGCACTTTCGTGCCATTGCCCGACCCTTCCGGGCTATTGCCTGTTGTCCGACCGGGAACTACCATGTTGGAACCAATTCACAATTGGAGTGTCCCCCAGTGATTGGTGCAGGGGGCGTGTTGCTGCGGGACACAAGGCACTGTCAGAAGTTCGCGAGGAGGCGAGCTGTGGCAAAGTTTTTTCATCAACTCTGGTCCGACGAGCGCGGTCAGGATGTCGCCGAGTACGCAGTGATGCTGGCCGTCGTCCTGGTGATCGTTGTGGGCACCATTCGTTTGATCGGCGCCAATGCCAACAACGTGTTTTCGTCAGTGTCGAGTTCGATCGCCCAGTAGGCTGGGCAGCCTGACGCTCACGCCTCTCTCGCTGCCTCGGCGCACATGTCTCTTCTCTGGTTGCCCACTCTCCACTTACCCAAATGGCCAGAATACTTCTCCACAATCTCGAGTTTCGGTTGTGAGCCGCGAAGCGCGCAAGAATAAAGCAACGTCGTAAGTGGAGATGAATAAGTTCTGGAGCGGCAAAAGAAAAAGGTTTCAGCAGTGAACAATCTTTGGACTCTTAATGCCACGCGTTGCATTGCGCGTATCCACGATTAGCTGTGAATCGCGCACGATGCGGGCGTAGTCGTAGTCGGAATGGTCAGTCACAATTAACACGCAATCATACTGCCCAAGATTGTCCAGCGGCGCACACTTCATTTGCAGGTCGTACTTGCGCCCCTTGCCGACGGTGGGAAAGTACGGATCGTTATAACTGACTTGAGCGCCTTCTTTCTGCAGCAATTCAATAATGGCCAGCGCGGGCGACTCGCGTAAATCATCGATGTCCCTCTTGTAAGCCACTCCCAGCACCAACACCCGCGACCCGTTCAAAGCTTTTTTCTGCTGGTTCAGCGCCCTGCCCACCGACTCCAGCACGTGATACGGCATGTTGGTGTTGATCTCACCAGCCAACTCAATAAACCGTGTGCGAAAATCCCACTCCTTCGCTTTCCACGAAAGATAAAAAGGATCCACCGGGATGCAATGACCACCCAGGCCGGGGCCGGGATAGAACGGCTGAAACCCAAAAGGTTTGGTGGCCGCCGCTTCAATCACTTCCCAGATATCAATCCCCATGCGCAGCGACAACATTTTGAGTTCATTCACCAGGGCGATGTTCACGCAACGGTAAATGTTCTCCAGCAGCTTGGTCATCTCCGCTGCGCCCGGCGAGGAAACTCTTACTACACGATTGAAAATCGCACCGTACAAAGCCGCCGCCAGATCGGATGCCTTGGCGTCCAGTCCTCCCACGACTTTCGGAATGTCCCGCCGCGCCACCGTCGTGTTGCCCGGATCCTCGCGTTCGGGAGAAAAGGCCACGTAGAACTCTGCCGCATCCGAACTCCCGCCGCGCGAGGCCTTCAACCCCTGCCGGTTGCCCTTTTCCAGAATCGGGATCAGGATTTCTTCCGTGGTACCGGGGTAAGTCGTACTCTCCAGAATCACCAGATGCCCCGACCGCAAATGAGGCGCGATGGCCTTGGCCGTTTCGGTGATGTAGCTCAAGTCCGGTTCGTGGTACTCGTTTAGCGGCGTGGGCACGCAAATAATAATCGCGTCCATCTGTTCCAGCCGGGAATAGTCCGCGGTGGCGCTGAAGCCCTGAGCCTTTGCAGCCTGAATCTCTGTGGGCGGAATCCGAAAGATGTACGATCCGCCCTGGTCGAGCGTGGTGACCTTGCGCTGATCGATATCAAACCCGGTAACCGGGAATCTTTCTTCCGTATACAGCAGGGCCAAAGGCAGCCCCACATAGCCGAGGCCAATAATCGCGACCGCAGAGCGTTTTTCTTCAATCTTGCTCTTCAGATTGGAAAACAAGTTGGCAGAAGTTGTCGAAGTGGCAGTCATCTTTAGGTCTTTGCGACGCAAGTGAATTTTACCATGCCGCTGCCACCACCCCGGCAGCTTGAAAGACGCTGAAAAGTCGTAATGCCGCGTTGGCAACTTGCTTCGCGCTGGGCGAACCCGTTATCCACAGCCCGAACCAGCCCTGTCACTTTCTACCAACGCAGTCGCCATTTAGTTTTCTTGTTCGCTCGAAACCAGGAGGACAGAGCGTAAGATGGCCGAAACACTCACCGGGCAGGACATCAGCTTCATCGAGCTTCAAACTGCGGTGTTCTGCGTCGAATGTGAACTTATCAGCAAGAACAACACTCCCTGTTGTCTGGCTTGCGGAAGCCGAGCCGTTCTGAGTCTCTCCAGGGTGCTGGGAGGATCGTTGCACGGCCAGCAAACCGCGCACCTCATCGCCGACGCCGAACTCGACCGCTTGGTGCGCGAACTGCTTCGCACCGTTCCTTCATCCACATCGGAAACGCATGTTCCCGCGTCCTTTGCTGTTCTGGCTCCTTCGCGCAGCCATGCTCGCAGTGGAGGTCCAAATTCCTTGCCAGGCATGGTGCGCGCATATGATCGCGAAATTCATCCTGGCGAAATTGACCTCGAACCCGCCATTAGCGTCATCGCCGAACGTGCCCAATCTCTGACCGGCGCCACGGGCGCTGCCATCGCCTTGCGCCACGGCGATGAAATTGTGTGCCGCGCCCGCACCGGCCGCACCGCGCCTGATCTCGGGGTTCGCCTGCAAACTGATTCCGGAATTTCTGCCGATTGCGTTCGCACTGGCGAAGTGGTTCTTTGCCACGACGCCGAAAGAAATCCTTGCGTTGATCTTGCCAGTTGCCGCCGTTTGGGCGTGCGCTCCATTCTGGCTGCCCCACTACGCCACTTCCGCCGCACCCTCGGTGTCTTCGAAGTTCTTTCTGCCGCGCCGAACGCCTTCGATCACCGCGACGTCGCCACCATGCAGCTGCTCTCCAGCATGATGGTCGCCGCCATCTCCCGCCTGTCCAGCCTGCAACCATCGTCCACCGTGAAGTCTGCGTGACACAAGCCTTGAAAACCAAGTAGCATTTCCAGTTTTTCCCATCGCCGGACTTCTCCGCGTTCTCCGCTGCTGTTCTCAGCGGTCTCTGCGCTCTAAGGTTTTGGCCGATCCTCTGCAACGCACAATCGTCGGCTAGACGGGATCGCAGGGAACCGCCCTGGAATGCGCCGGGGTAGCTGGTCTTGCGCGCTGGAGTAAGATAGACCCAACAGCAGCATGCCCACCCTCGGGCCCAATCCGCCGGAGATTGGCCAGCCAACCTCGCATCCCCATGGCAGAGCGCCGCCGGCGTGTGCGCCACAAGCTCCACCTTCCTGCCTATGTCGGCCTGAACCCAACTCAGCACTCGAATCCCGACCTCTGCGAAATCATCGATCTCAACGAAGACGGCATGGCGATTCGAACTGCATCGACGCTTGCAGCCGGGCGCGACGAGAATTTATTTCTCGATCTCCCGGAAACCAACGCCGCAATTCAAACCACCGGAACCGTAATCTGGTCCGATAGGTCCGGCCGTGCTGGCATCCATTTTTTCGACCTCCAGTCTGAGCAGCTCTTCGCCCTCAAGAAATGGCTTTTCGCCGACGCGCTTGCTGGTTGTGCCCAACAGGCAGCCGACGCCCGCGCAGCCGAGCAACTGGACCGCTGGCACACAATCGAATCTGACCACACTTCTGTCCTTACTGCGTTGCTCGCGGTTAAGAAGGAAGTCGAAGCACTCGGCACTGATCTGGACGCAGCCCTGCACCTGATCGCGCGCCGGGCCCAGGCCTTCACCCGCTCGACCGCCGCCGCCATCGGTCTGACCGAAGGCTCCGACATGATCTGCCGCGCCACTGCCGGCCCCAATGCCCCTGCGGTCGGTGCGCGGCTGCGCATTGGCTCGGGCTTTTCCGGAGAATGCGTGCGCCTGGGTCTTCTGCTGCGCTGTGATGACTCCGAAACCGATCCTCGTGTGGAGCGTGAAAGCTGTCGTGCCCTCGGCATCCGTTCCATGATCGCCGTCCCCATTCGCTTGCAGAACGAGGTCATCGGGCTCATCGAGGTTTTTTCTCCCCATCCCAATACTTTTCGGTCCGATCATGACTTGGCGATGCAGCATTTGACGGAAATCGTTTCTGCGGCTGTGTTCCGCGGCAGCCTCCCGGAGTCGACCGCTTCCCCCATCCCGACGGCCAGCGTTGACGACGAATTTCCGGTGGAGACGCCAGCCGACCTGCCCATTCCACGCTTCTCGCTGTCGCGCAATCTGCTTCTGACGGGCATCGTTTTGACCATTTTGTTTGCCTTGCCCTGGGCAACGCAACATTGGAGCGAGATTGGTCGCGGCAGTGAGAGCGCTGCTTCGTCGGCGGCGCAAAAAAACCCGACGCCCGCACCCGCCGACGACAAATTGGAGACTCTGCAAAAACTGGCTGCCAGTGGCGATCCCGCGGCACAATTTGACGTTGGCGCGCGCTACTGGACTGGCGACCGGGTTCCTCAGGATTACGCCCAGGCTGCGCACTGGTTTTTGCTGGCCGCTGATCAGGATAATCTTGCCGCACAAGCTATGCTAGCCAACTGCTATTGGGCGGGCCGCGGCGTGCCTGCCGATCCCTTGCGGGCTTATTTTTGGTCCTTCCTGGCGCAGGCCGCGGGAGACGAAGCCAGCAAATCTCGTGTGGCGCTCTTCGCCTCTCGTCTTAGCCCAGGTCAGATCGCCGCGGTCCAGAAAGAAGCCAACGATTGGCTGGCCGAGCATCCACGAGCAGCTAAAGATCCTTCCCCCGTGCAGTAGCTGATGTCCGAGCCGGGTCCTGTCCAATCGGGTTTAAAATAAAAACAGAGGTCTTCTGTGCCCACTCTTCGCGACATTGTTGACCAGCACGTTCGCGAAGGTGAACTGTACGAGAAACTCGACCGCAATCGCGTCCGCTGCTACGCTTGCGGCCACTGCTGTCCCATTCCCGATGGCCAGCCCGGCGTCTGCAAAGTTCGCTACAACCGGGGTGGAACGCTCTACGTGCCGTGGGGCTATGTGGGCGGGGTGCAGTGCGATCCCATCGAGAAGAAACCGTTCTTTCACGCTTACCCCGGCGCGCTTGCCTATAGCTTCGGCATGTTGGGATGCGACCTGCATTGCGGCTACTGTCAGAATTGGGTAACGTCGCAAGCGCTGCGCGATCCCAATGCAGTTTCTCCGCCACTCGAAGCTTCTCCCGAGGTTCTGGTGCAAGATGCGCTGCGCCAGGGGGCGAAAGTTCTCGTCAGCACTTACAACGAGCCGCTCATCACCAGCGAATGGGCTGTCGCGGTTTTCAAGGAAGCTAAAGCCGCGGGATTAGTCACCGGCTTCGTCTCCAACGGCAACGGCACACCGCAAGTGCTCGAATATCTGCATCCCTGGGTCGATCTCTACAAAGTGGATCTTAAGAGTTTTGACGACCGTCACTATCACGAGCTCGGCGGTCGCATCGGGCCCATCCTCGAAACCATCCGCACTCTCCATCGGATGGGCGTTTGGCTGGAAATCGTCACCCTGCTGATTCCCGGTTTCAACGACTCCGATGATGAATTGCGCGGCTTGACTGACTTTCTTGCCGGAGTTTCTCCCGACATTCCCTGGCATGTAACTGCCTTTCACAAAGACTACAAAATGGAGGATCCGGACAACACGCGTCCGGCAGACCTACTGCGCGCGGTGGAAATTGGAAACAAAGCCGGGTTGCGCTATGTATATGCGGGTAATTTGCCGGGAATGGTCGGTGAACATGAGAACACGCGCTGTCAGAATTGTGGCGACACGCTCATCCGCCGCCACAGCTATTTTGTGGAAGAGTACCGGCTTACCGCGGATGGGCGATGTCCTACGTGCTCGACCCCGCTCCCCGGCCGCTGGGCTCCCCGTTTCGAAGGCCAAATTACCGACCGCCCTCTTGTTCCAGGCCGCCGCCTGATTAACATCCTCAACTGAGAACTGAGAACCGAAAACTGACAACCGGTTTTGAAAAGAAGGCATCTATTCGCGCCCTTCGCGAAACCTTCGCGCTCTGCGGTTAAAGCTTTCACCGCAAAGGACGCGAAGGAATCTCGCGAGGTCGCAAAGAAACTCCGGATCGTTCGCCGTACCTGTTTACAACCCCTGCCCCGCCGCGATATACCTCTGTTTCAACCCATGTCCAACCAAAAAATGCCCGATAAAAATCTGTTCTTGACCATGTTGTTCCTCGTCGCAACTCTTCTCTCATGCCGCCGACAAGCCCAAGCTGACGCTCGACGAGTTCTTCGACTCGGTCGATATTTCCGGCTTACAGCTGTCTTCCGATGGGCACTCGCTCGTCTTTATGACCGAGCGCGCCGATTGGAACCGGAGCATCTATCGCGACGACCTCTGGCTTTATCGTGACGAGGGCAAAGGCACGCTCACCCAACTGACCCAGTCCGGCCATGACACCGATCCGCAGTGGTCGCCCGACGGCCGCTGGATCGCGTTTCTCTCCGAACGAAAGCCCGAAAACGATTCCGCCAACGACTCCAGCGGACGAGGTTACGCAGCTCTATCTGATCTCTTCCAGCGGAGGCGAAGCATTCCCCGTGACAAACGGCGATGAAAGCATTCACGCCTTTACCTGGTCGGCCGATTCCCGCACGCTTTACTTCGCCACCCGCATCCCTTGGACCGACGAACAAAAAGATGACTACAAGAAAGAATGGAAGGACGTCCTTCAGCTACCGCGGATCTGAACGCGGCGATAAGATTTTCAGCCTTGACTTGGCAGAGGCCCTGGCTCGTCACGCCGTCCGCGGAACCTCGAAGGATAAGCCGGACGCGGCTAGCTGGCGAAACCTGCCCTCGCACTCTCGCCAGTTTACCCTGGCGCATTCAAACTCTCGAAGCCTCGCCCGATGGACGCCGCCTGGCGCTGCTGACCACTTCGATTTCGCAGCGTGAAGAAAAAGTCGACCAATTCGAGATCTATACCGTGGACTTGAGCAATACGTCCTCTGATCGTGCGCCGCACCAAGTCACCCGGAACCACGCCGTCGAACAGAGCATGCGCTGGGCCACGGATAGCCGGCACATTTTCTTTCAAGTGGAATACGGTTCGGTAGAAGGGAACTATCAGGACACGCAAACCCGCCTGTACTGGGTTGACGCCGATACCGCGGAAATCAAACGTTGGGCAGGGGACTTCGAGGGCGCCGTCGGCTCGTATGCGCCGTCACTCCCGCTGGCGGAATCGTCGCTGCCGGCCGTCTAGGCACAGAAGTGCAGCTCTATGCTCAAGCCAATCCGTCTGCGCCGTTCTCTAAGCTGGAGGGATGGCCGGGCACCTATGAACGAATCACAAGCGCTGCTCATTCGCCGCGCATTGCATTTGTTCATTCATCGCTTCACCCAACCCAACGAAATCTACATTGCTGACAGCATGGCGACATTCGCCGATGCACGGCCCATCACTTCATTCAACCGCCTGTTCACTGAGCGCGACTTGCCCCAGGGCAAACCCTATCGACTGGACCGCCGATGATGGCACCACAATCGAAGGCATGTTGATGTATCCGCCGGGCAAGTTTGAAGCCCGCAATCTGCCCATGTTCGTGCTCATCCACGGTGGTCCCGACGATGCGGACGATGTCGACGGCAATCACTTCGAAGCCGACTGGTATCGCTGGGAGCGCATGGCAGCAACCCAGGGCTGGCTGGTGTTCCAGCCCAATTATCGCGGTAGTTCTGGCTACGGAGACAAGTTCCTGGAGCAGATGGTTCCGGAGATCGTCTCACGTCCCGGCAAAGATATTCTTGAAGGCGTCGATGCGCTGGTAAAAGACGGCATTGCCGACCCCGCGCATCTCGCCGTCGGCGGCTACAGCTATGGCGGATATATGATCAACTGGCTCATCACGCAAACCACACGATTCAAGGCCGCCGTCACCGGTGCGGGCGCGGTGGAGAACGTCGCCAATTGGGGCAACGACGACACCAGCTTCGACGATGCCTTCGATCTTGGCGGGCTGCCCTGGGAAGTTCCTCAGCATTACCAGGATGAAGCTGCGATCTTTCAGATCGACAAAGTTCGCACGCCCACGCTGATTGTGGCCGGCGCCGATGATATCCGCGTAGCCGTGGCGGAAGCCTATTTACTCGATCACGCTCTGCTATAACCTGGGTGTGCCCAGTGAGTTACTCATCTTTCCCGGAGAAGGACACGATCTATCGAAGAATCCCTGGCACGGCAAGATCAAAGTCCGCGAAGAGTTGAAGTGGCTGGAGAAGTACGGCGGAGTCCCAGCCCACTAGCGCTGTCATGCTGCCGGCAGCCTCGCGTCCCCACCACGGGCACTTTCAACCCAATTCAGGAAGCGCTAAGGTTGGGAGGAGCATGCTACGCTGAACCGGCAAAACACAGGGGCTGGACGTGCGTGTACTAGTCGTCGAAGACGAACCGCGGTTGGCGGAAAACGTTGCGCGCAGTCTCCGCGAAGGTGCGGGGTACGCCGTCGATGTTGCCGGCGACGGTCAGGAAGGCCTGTTCATGGCCGAGTCTAACGAGTATGACGTAGTTTTGCTCGACTTGATGCTGCCCCAAATGAGTGGCCTTGAATTGCTTCGCCGCATTCGCCGAACTGGCCAGCACACACCCGTTCTTATAATGACCGCCCGTGACGAGAAGGAATCGATAGTCGCGCTCCTGAACGCGGGCGCTGATGACTATCTTGCCAAGCCTTTCGATCTCGGAGAACTCCTGGCGCGCACCAAGGCGCTCATCCGTCGCGCTAAAGGACATTCGTCCCCGGTGCTCGCGGTCGGTGACCTGGAGGCTGAACACTGTTGAGCGCAGTGTGCGGCGCGCCGGGCGGCCCATCAGCCTCACCGCGATGGAATATCGCGTCCTGGAATATCTCGCTCATCGGCCCAAAGCTGTTGTCTCAAAGACTGAACTCCTAGAGCATCTCTACGACTACAACTGGGAAAAATTTAGCAATGTCATCGAAGTGTACATCTCCGGCCTACGGCGGAAACTGGATGATGGTTCAACGCGCAAATTGATTCATACTCTCCGTGGCCAGGGTTATATTTTGCAGGATTAGGTGCGGAGCACAAACATGGCAGGGTTGGTCAGGGGACACAATTCGATCAAGCGCTGGCTGATCACAATTGTTGTGCTCTCACAAACCCTGCTGGCCGCTGGATGGTTGTTCGGTGGAATTTTCTTCACCAGCCGCCACCTGCTCTCCACGCTGGATGGCCTCATCCGCGCACGTGCCATGAGCGTCGCCGCGCTGGTTAGATATTCGGAAACCGCCGACGGTACCGTCTACTTCGACAATTCCCTCATGCCCCCATCGCTTGACCCCTCCCACCCTGATTTGTTCGCAGTCTGGCCGAACGATCGGGGCTGCTGGTTCGTTCCCCAAATTGGCCATCCGGCCTCCAAATTCCCGCGGGACAGGATCATTGGTACTTCACTTGGCAGGGGGTTCGCTATCGTGGACTGCGGCTGAACCGTGTTCCCGTGCTGGATCGGGAAGAAGGCGTCGCGTTTCACCCGCAAACTCTTACCATCGCCTATGCCGCGCCCACATTCCAGTTGGATCAGCAGGTCAGCCAATCGGGGGCGTATATCGCGCTCTCCGGACTTCTGCTGCTGACGGTGACGGTTCTGCTTGCGTTGTGGGGCGTTCGCCGCGGACTCTTGCCCCTCCAAGAATTGGCTGCAAAGGCGGCCTTGGTGTCCACCCAGAACTGGGAACTGCATCTGCCGGAAGAAATTCAACAGATCAACGAGTTGCGCCCCCTGACCGAGTCGATGAAAACCATGCTGGCTCGATTGCAATATTCTTTTGATCAGCAGAGGGAATTTCTAGGTAACAGCGCTCACGAATTGAAGACGCCGGTCGCGGTCGTGAAGTCCACACTGCAATCCTTGCTGCAAAGACCCCGCACTTCGGAAGAATATCAGGCCGGAATCGAACACTGTCTGGAGGACCTCAATCGCCTGGAACAGCTCCTGCAATGGATCCTGCGGCTGGCGCAGGCGGAACAATGGGCACGCGGTGCTTTGCGTCGCGACTTGGAAGTTATCGATATCACTGCCACCTGCGAAGAGGCGATCGAGCGGATTCGTCCTCTGGCCGAGAGTCGTAACACCACTATCCAGCTTTCAAGAAACGGCGCTGTGCTCTTTCGGGCCGACCCTGAGGACCTTCAACTGATCTGGATCAATCTGCTGGAAAATGCTGTTCGCTACAGCCCGGTGGGCGGGTCCGTGGACGTCGCAGTTTCGCGGGAAAGTAACGGCGATTCACAGGTGATCGTTGAGGATCATGGCACCGGCATCGATCCCGCTCAGTTGCCCCGCATCTTCGAGCGCTTTTATCGGGGCGACCGGTCCCGCAACCGGGCTACCGGGGGTTTCGGCCTTGGATTGGCCATTGTGAAAGCACTCGTGGAAGCTTACGGCGGAATGATTATGGCCGACAGTGCTCCGGGCAACGGTACGCGCATGACGGTAAAACTGCCGCCATTTCCTGCGCCCGGCCCTCAGTGATCCTTCAGCCGCTAGCGAAGCCTATGGCCCGGCTGGTCCTGCTGCACTGGCCATCTTGACCCGGTTTTGCTCCGCATACCGGGCGATGCCCTGATAGAGGGCTTCTGCAATTCGTTGCCGGTAACTCGACCGTTGCAGATTATTCTCATCGGTGGGACTGCTGACAAATGAAACTTCGGCAAGCACCGCCGGCATCGAGGTTCCCGTCAGCACTACGTACTGGGCTTCCTTAACCCCGCGATTCGGCAGCCCGGGATTCGCCGCCGACAAGGTTCCATAGAGCGAGCGCTGAATGCTGGCTGCCAATAACCGCGATTCGTGTACTTTCTCCCGGATATCGACATTGGTCCAATCGATTTCCGGTATCGTCCGGGCGTCATCGGTTTCAGGGCTGCGCGCGCGGACTGAGGAGTAAGTATTTGTGTAATAGGTCTCTACACCTCGGGCGGAAGGGAAGTCGCTGTAATTTGCGTGTACTGATACGAACAGGTCCGCCTTCGCCACATTGGCAATCTCGGCGCGTTTCTCCAGTGCGATGTAGTTGTCATCAGCGCGCGTATAGATCACCGAAGCCGCTAGTCTTTTCTCTATCAGCTTGCCCACGCGCTCCACGATGTCGAGCACCAGATCTTTTTCCAGCAAGCCGTTGCGTCCCACCGTGCCGAGGTCCCAGCCGCCGTGCCCGGCGTCGAGCACAATGCGCAGTTTTGGTTCGCCCGATGCCCCCGGATTAGTTGCTGCCACGCCCTTCCCGTTCTTGGCGAGAACTGGCGGCTGGAGCGCTGGCTCATCCTTCGGACCAAACAAATCCACCTTGGCTCGCGGCTTCGGCTCGGATCCGATTGTCCTCACTTCAATCACCAGGCGATAGGGGTTCGGCTCCAGGCTCACGGAGAAATTTGACGCCCCTCTGGTCTCCAGCACCACCCGAGTTACTCCGGGCGTGGGCTGGGCCACACGAACTCGCTCCAGCAGCGTATCGCCCACATCGATAGTCTTATTGAAGAGCGACGGCGCCAGCCGGGTGTCGTGCAAGTCCAGATAAATTCGCTCGGGATGCGAAAGCCGGTGTGCTTCATACTGCACCTGGTCTTGCAGATCAATGGCGACCGTGCTCGAATCCGCCGACGACCAGTGCCGGATACCGGTCACTTCAGGTTTTTCGCCCGGGGTTGGCGCAGTCGGCGTTTCCGGGGTTGTTTCCGCTTGTGCGGATTCCGCAGCCTCCGCCGTTGGTTCCGGAGTCGCCGGCGTTGTCGTCGGCGTCGACGTTAGCGGCAAGGGCACAGGTTTTGTTCGGGTGGGGGCCACGCGTTGTGGCGTCGCACCAACAGACCTGGCATTCCGGCGGGTGTGCCACAACAGTCCTGCTCCCAGAGCCAGCGCCACGACAATCAGCGTCATCATCACCGTCAGACCGGACCGGCTGGTCTTCGCCGCACCGTATTCCAAAAACTCAACTGTCGGCGGGACCTCTGCTGTCTCTTCGGTCTCCGCAGCAGCGTTCAAATCCTGCGTCTGGGGTTGATCCCGGTCGATGCTGTCTTGTGGTTGGTCCTTCTCGATCAGATCCGCCTCGCGCCGATCTTGCGCGATCCGACTGGGGTCAACACTCTGCGCAACCGCCGCCTGTGCTACCACTCTCTGTGAGATCTCTGACAGCCGGTCTTCTTCTTCCGGCCGCAAAGCGGCGAGAATCAATTCTGCCAGGAGACTCAGGCTACGAACGTCGCAGTCATTAAATCCATACGGCTCACTGGAAAATGCCTCCACCAGGCCAATAATCGTCTGCTTCGCGCAAAGCGGCACTGCGACCATCGAGCGCGCACCTAGAGTGCGGCACGCTGCCGCATTCACCCGCGAGTCGGTTTCCGCATCGTCGCAGCGAATCACTTCACCAGACGACAGGCACGCCCCGGAAAATCCCGAATTCGGATCCAGCCGCACTCCCACGTCCGGCGTAACTTTTCCTGCTACAGCGCGGCAAAGGATCGCGTCTCCTTCCGCCAGTGCAATGGCCACGCCGTCTGCGCCCGTGATCGCCAGGGCACGCCCCGCCACCAGTTGCAAAACCTCATCCAGAACGAAATGTTCCAATTGCCAGGCATCCGCCGGGCTCGACGCTGCTCCTTCGTGCGCGCGGCGCTGGCGAATCTGCTGGTGCAGTGCTGAAAAAGCCAGCAGAGCCTGCAACGCTTCTCCGCTTGAGGTCGCCGGCGGCGCCATGTGCAGAGAGCTTGGCGTCAGCGTGACTACGCTCTCTTCCAAGGGCGCGGTTTTGGGACTTGCACTCAATCAATCTCCGTTCCGAGGAACCAATCCTAATCAGCCAAGAATTAAGAATAAAGATAATTTGTTACTGCGTTGATGATCCTCTTTGCGAGGTTGCGAACAATTCACGGTCTCTTCCAACCTCACCTCATTTTTAAACTTACAGACCAGTGCAGACAACCGCAATATATCCGCTGGGCACGAAGGTGGGAACCCGAGGCTGTTCTTTCGTAAGTTAAGTGGTTCCGATTCAAATAGTTCCAACCCCATTGCATTGCCTCCGAAATGGGAATATCCTGTGTAGTTGGAATGACTTACGGGGTTGTGGCAAGTGAGTGACGAAGCCAGGAAGTCGGGGAAGTGGTGGCCCTTGGGACTGCTGGCCACCGGCTTGGCGGGCATCGGAGTAGTTGTAATGCGCGGCTGCTGGCATGGCAAGATGAGTTGGCCCGTCCGTGCGCACGATCATTCCTACCAGGTTTGCCTCGGCTGCGGTATCAAGCGCTTGTTCAACGAAAAGGACTTCCGCGCCTACGGCCCTTACAGCTACGATTTATCTCGCCTCATCGCCTGGGATCGCGCCCGCATGGGCGGAGTTCCTTCCAAAGCCGAGCCCGAAACCTCTCGCAACGCCTCCTAACCCGCATCTGGGCCCCGATCATGAACCATCACGGGTACTGAGACCCATGTCCAGGCAAAGCTAAGATTTAGGCATGTGGTCCCGTTCTCATCGGGCTGCCGCGGACGAAGCCCTTGCTCCGCCCCGGCGCCGCCGTCATCATCGGCAGAAACTCCGCAACCTGGCCTACGTCAAAGTAGACGCCAGCAACGGAGGCATCCTGCTCGACATCGGCGAGTCCGGGATGGCCACACACGTTCTCGCTCCTGTCAGCCCTGAGCAGCCGGTGCATCTGCAGCGTGGATTTGGCCGATCCTCGGCTTCATGTCGAGGCCGAAGGCCGCGTGGCCTGGATCAATTCCTCTGGCATGGCCGGCATCGAGTTCCTCGACTCTTCTCCGCGGGCATCGCGGCTTCTGAAAGATTGGTTGTTCACCCAGCTTCTTTCCGACGCCAACCGCCTGAGCGGCAACCCCGCCGCCGAACTGTTGTTCTCCAGCACGCCTCGACCCGCGATCCGCCTGGCTAATGCCCAATTGGCCAAACCGATAAAAAAGCCGCTTCGCTTGCTGTGGCTCCCGGTTTCCGCTCACGGCTTCGCCCGCCTCGTGGACGGGTTGGCGCTGCTCTGCGCCGTGCTGCTCTTCAGCGTGCTCGCCCTGACGCTGACCGGTGCTCTTCCTTCCTGGCCAATCGCCGCCGTTCTCTTGTTGGGAGCTGGCGGAATCTTCGCTCTGCTTTATGGGTTCTTGTTTTCGTTGTGGTTCGGAACAACGCCGGGGAGGCGTTTAGCAGAATTGGCCGGACGTGTGTCGGTTCGTCCTGCACGAAAAGAGGATCCAGACTCGGTTCCGCTAGAGGGGGTCAGCGCATCAGATATTGCCGAGCCAGCCAGAGTTGCAAATCCCGGCTCATCCGCCGGGTCATTTCAGCAAAGCGGATTCCGGTATTGCCCTGCTTATTCCACACCACCTCTCCCTGAACTTTGAACCCGGCCCCGGCTCCCGGAAGCTCAAAATCAACTCTCACCACTCCCGTCAGTGGCGTCGGGCGGCAAGGCCGCACCGCGACTCCCCCCTGGCTCAGATTTAGCAGACTGGCTTTCACGCGCTTATTGGATGCGAGATTCACATAGACCGGAAGCTCCAGAGTATGACGGTGGTAGCGGAGTCTGCCATCGAGAATCATGTTTCGCGCCGCGGAGAGCGTGTGCACAGCCTGCTCCACGGAAATTGGCTTCTCGAAAACGAACGTTGCGTCGGTATCTTTGAATCGATTGCGTCCGTCGACGCTGCTGATGATCACCAAGGGGACGGTGTTGAACCCGGCATTGAGTTCGTGCAGAAAAGCCGCGCTGCCGTCGAGGTCGCAATCGACGATTAAAGCGTCGACCTTGGTTCGCGCCAGCTTGGTGCGGGCCCGCTCCGGTTCCGGCTCTACATCAACTCCAATGTGAAGACCGCCGAGAATGCATTCCAATACGCTGACTTCAGACCAATCGCGGGAAACCAGCAGAGACGAAAGCGTCATCTGTCCACTGTACTTTGCGGGGTTGCCAGCCCACAGATCACCAAGGTAATGCGGGCGCGGAGAGCTGGGTTTCGGGCGAAGCCTGCAACAGAATCTGTGGTGGTTCAGGCTGAAATTAGGGGTGTTTTCCGGCTAGTGAATGTATCCGGCAGAATCATTGTCGCCCCGCGACCGGCTGCCAAATTCCATCCCCCGTCAACCGCCAAAGTAATAGCCGCGGCGACAAGGTTCTTCGCTCATTTTGCATCGGAGTACACAGCGTCGCTCTCCAGGAAATCCCCGGAATCCACTGGCCCTAGCTTTACTCTGATCGAAGTCGCTCCTAGAACTCTGTGGAACTGCGAAAAGTATGCGGGGAGGCCCCATGCCTTGAAGACTTCGGGGCCGTCCATCAACGAATAATGCAAATGTGGGAAAATCGAGTCTCCGGCAAAGCCAATGCGACCTATAGGTTGTCCCGGTTGCACACGTTCGCCAGGCTTCACAACTACGCTGCCCGGCTTCATATGCACAAGCAGGCTGTATTCGCCATCCTGATGATCAATCAACACGAAATTGCCGATGTCTTTCGGGTCTTGGCCAGCTGGGAGTTTTGGATGCCCGATCTTCGTGGCCTTGGCATCTTCAAACCAGTTTTCCGGAATGTCATTTGCGGTTGCCAGAACAACGCCTGCGCCCGGTGCATAGATCGGCTTCCCGTACCCGAACCAATTGTCTAGCCTGCGCGCATCGTCATGGTACTCTCGCCCTTGCGCATCCACATAAATGAAGTCGCTCGCGAACTCATTCGAGTTTGCGGTGATGCCGAGTGCTTGCACTTTGGAATCCCCTAACGGTACTCGTAGGTGGTGTGCATACAGATCGTGCCCCTCCCAGACGAAAATCTTGCCGCGTAGCGGCAAAATGAGCGCCGTTTTGTCTCTATACCTGCGCGGGATTACCGTTAACCGCTCGCGCAAATCACAGTCACCCGGCAACCTGTGCCGGTTGTGGTCTCGCTCCTGCTCGCTCGATTCGCGCAAAAAACAGAAAGAATACTCAAGTTTCGTGAGCGGTACAGACGATTCGAATTCAGAAAACGGATTGAAAACATCCAGCGTTTCGGCGGGCCTCAAAATCTGATTGCCGACCACCGCGATGCTGGGGGCAAATGCATCGCGGTTGATCGATTTTCGCAGTACCAACTGATGTGCGGGATCGTATGCGCTTAGTTCAATTTGTGAAATGCGCAGCGTCAACCTACTGGCATTCTGGACAACCATGTCAAAGTTTAGGGACTGTTTGCATGCCCGCATCTGACGATGGGGTGCGCCGGCGCAGATTGAACCGTCACCCCAGTCGGAGCCGACACTTGGCAGAACGTCGCGCTCTCACACAGGAACAGAAACAAAGTGGGCAACCATATCGCCCGGCTGGTCATAGAAGGGCTCTCTTTGGGGAAAATACCATATTTTTCGTGGGCGATAGTCGGCTGTCAGGAAGTTGTCCCCTTCACGGCGAGTTCGAACGCGGGTTCGTCCTCCTTCAGGCGGTCTTTGCCGGCCAATCTTGCCCGTTTCCTCAGGCCTGGCCGCGATACCATTCAATCGTCCGCCGCAAGCCTTCCTCGAAGCCCACCGTGGGCGTGTATCCCAGATGTTTTTGTGCCAGCGAAAGGTCGGCCAGCGAGTGCTTCACATCTCCCGCCCGCTCTGCTTCGTACTTCACCTCACCGCCATATCCGGTGAGTTTCTTGAGCACTTGGAAGGTCTCATTCAAGTCGATCCGCGTCCCGGTAGCGACGTTGAATACCTTGCCCGCGACTTCGCTCGCCGGCGCCTGACAGGCCAATAAATTGGCATTCACCACGTTCTCTACATAAGTGAAATCGCGACTCTGTTTGCCATCGCCAAAAATCACCGGCTGCTCGCCTTTCAGCATTTGCGTGATGAACTTGGCCAAAACCCCCGAGTAGGGAGATGTCGGGTCCTGCCGTGGCCCAAAAATATTGAAATACCGCAGGGAAACTGTTTCCAGCCCGTAACATCGCCAGAACGAAGTCATGTAGATACTCGCCCGTCAGTTTGGCAACCGCATACGGCGAGATCGGGCTGGGAAGCATATCTTCGCGCTTGGGCAGTGTGGGAGTATCGCCATAGGCCGAGGACGAGGCCGCATAGACCACGCGTTTCACTTTGGCGTCGCGCGCCGCTACCAGCAAGTTGGCGGTGGCGTCGATGTTCGCGCGATTGCTTTCCAGGGGGTCCAGCACCGACCGCGGTACCGACGGAATCGCCGCTTCGTGAAGAATGTAATCCACGCCCCGGCAGGCTTCCTGCACGCTCTTAAGATCCAGCAGGTCGGCTTCACGCAAGATCAATCCGGTCGCGGATCTCGGCGATGTTCTCTCTTTTGCCCGTGGAGAAGTTGTCAATTCCGTGTACCTGGTTTCCCTGGGCCAGAACCCCACGCGCCAAGGTCGATCCGATGAAGCCGGCAATCCCTGTGATCAAGTATGTAGGACATGAATTCTTAATCATAGCGGATATGCCTGGCTTGACAAGTTATCAGCCCCGCACCGCTTCCCGGATCTCGTGCCACAGCTCGCCGTGGCCCGGCGCCGTTGCGGGCGGAATAGGGAACAATCTTCGCTTCCGGCAACTCTGCCGTCAGCGTTCGCAGGGAGTTGTTCAACTGATTGCCCGAGAGCCGGTCGCTTTTTGTGCCGACCACCACGAAAGGCCGTCCGCTCGCGCTCAGGAACTCCATCAGTTGCCGGTCGCTTTCCTGGGGCGGCACATTCACGTCGATCAATACCAGACACAACGCCAGGCAGTGGCCGCTCTTTCAAGTACGGCTCTATGAAAGCCTGGCCACTGGCTGGAAATTTCCCGCGATATCTTGGCGTAGCCGTAGCCCGGCAGATCGGCGAAAATCATCTCCGGCTGCGGTTTCCCCGGCCAGCGCAGCTCATAGAAATTGATGCTGCGTGTTCGCCCTGGCGTGGAGCTGGTCTTCGCCAGCTTTTGCCCACCAACGAATTGATCACGCTCGATTTCCCCACATTCGACCGCCCGAGGAACGCTACTTCGGGAAGAGCCGGAGCGGGAAATGGGCGGCATCGGTTGCCGCCAGCATGAATCGGGCGAGAACACGCATGAATAGTGTGCAGTGTTGGTGTCTAAACTTGCAAATCGGGATGCTGGCGGTTCATCCCAATCCCAAGAGGCTTTTTGTTCTCGATGTCTTTTTCCTCGATCGGCCTGAGCTTGTGCCACAGAGAAAAGAACTCCTGCGACCGCCAATCCAATCCCAACGCTGATCAGGAAGAACCATCGATAGGCGGGAAGCGCAATCAATAGGAACCGCAACCACCGCGATTGCCACCAGAAGGCCGGCTCGGCCTTTTAGCGGGGTTTTGTGACCGTGGTCGGAAGTCGGCTCCATGACCAGTTCGCGAAAGGGCAATTCTAACCTCGCCGCCATCTCGAGATTCAAGCAACTACGGCTGGCAGCTTGCGCTGCCAGCCGTCGTTGAATCCTTCCGTGGACTGTTAACGTCCCTTGGGACGATTCTCGTCTCGATGCTCGTTGGCGGCCGGACGCTCATTGGGTCGAGGCGCGGGACGAGATTGCACCTGCGGCTTCGGCGTGTTCTGAGGCCGAGGCTGAGCATACGAATGCGGGGCGGCCGTTCTGGGCTCTGAACCCGGTCGCGGCACCCGTTGTTCCATGGTGTTTGGCCGCGGCGCTGCCGACGGGCGCGAAGTATTCTCTACACGGGGCGTGCTCTCTCTCCCCGCCGTCTCGGTGGACGGGGCACGTTGTGGCCGTTGCTCCCAGCATTCCGTTCCGCTGTCGCCGGACGAGGCGCATTGTTTCCCGGCCGCGGAACCGCATTATTGGCCCGCGGCTGTTCTGTACCGCGGTTGGCAGGAGCTTTATAAGGCGCTCCCGCCTCTCTGGCTGCTACTACTCCTTTCCCGTTAAACTCTCCCGGCCGCGATGTGGCCGCAATGGCAGGTCTTCCATGATTTTCCGACGCCCACAGCTGGCGGTTGCTGGCAGCCATAGTCCGCTGGCGCGTCTGCATACTCGTCGCTTCAAAACGCTGCTGACGCGCTGCCGCTCTCTTCTGTCCGCGTGGCCCGCGCCTGGATTCCGCCCTGCCCGCCGTTGTAGGCAACGTGCGTATTGTTGTTGACGATGACCGTTTTGTTGTACACATTGGTGACGTGGATGGAGGTTACGTTGTTGACACTGCGGTTGTAGTAGAACGCGCCATGCCTCCAATATCCTCCCCCGTACCCAACGCCGCCATATCCATAGCCGTAGTTAATGCCTCCGTAGAAGCCCACCGTGGGCCCCCAGTAGCCGCCATGCCAGGATAAACGCGCTACCTCCCCAGCCCCAATAACCCGGCGTCCAAAGCAAGCCAGGCTGCGGCGCCAACACCCATGTGCCCGGAACCCAGAAATATCCGTCAGGACCGTAGGACCAATATCCCGGCGTCCACATATAGCCTACAGCCGGGCATGGAGGTTGGACATACACCGGCATTGCCGGTGGCCCGAAGCCAACCGAAATGAACACGCCGGCGAACGAAGAAACCGGGACCAACAACATCAGCGCAACCAGGGCGCCGAGCACCGACAAACGAACAGAATGATTAATTCTCATAATCTTTCTCCTTTGCCGGAACGCCCTTCGTTCCCGCTCATGCTTTGATGCTACGGGGTGCGAGGACGTTACGCAACCATTACAGCTGTACGCGACTAAAGATGTAAACCCCGCCGCTCGAACGATGTTGCTGGCGCCTACGCCCCTGATCTAAAGGGACTTGACAGCACGTTAACCGCTCGTCGAGGAAAACTCACCACACTACCGCCGGAACTGTTTGCTCAACGTGAGAACCTGTTGCTGATAGGACGACCCGATCCCCAGGCCGTAAATCTTGTCCGGCTTGGCCAACAGGGGCATGTAATTCAAGCGCCCGACAAGTTGCCCATGCTCCATGAGAAACGGAACTTCATGTGCGCGCACCTCCAGCACCGCGCGCGTCCCTTTTATATCGCTGGAGCCGTATCCGAAGCCAGGATCGAAGAAGCCCGCATAGTGGATGCGAAATTCGCCGTCCGAAGGATCGAAGGGAACCATCTCCGCGGCAAACTCAGCCGGGACGCGCACCCGCTCCCGCGACGCCAGAATGTAGAAATCATTGGGTTCGAGGATGAGAGATTTGTTGGGCGCCTCATGGCGTGCTTCCCAGAATTCCTCGGGCGAGTAATGGTTGATTTTATTCAGTTCAATCACCGGCGCATTCCGCCTCGCCTTGTAAGCGATGACCTCGCCCTTCTCGCTGGCCTCCAGATTCACGGTCACTCTCAAGCCCCGGTCCAGTCGCGCCTTTACCGGATTGTCCTCGTCCATGTACACCAGAGTCTGCTTCTGGTCCAGTTTCTTGATATCGCGATCATGCGAGTCCGGATTCCCACGCACAAAGCGAAGCTGACTCAGCCGCATTCCAGCTCGAATCGCGACGGTGAAAGTGCGCGAGACAATTTCGGCGTAAAGTCTACCCTTGTACCCCGGCGGTACACGGTCGAATTCGACCCCGTGATCCGTGATCAGGCGGGTGAAAATATCCAATCGCCCGGTCGTACTCTTGGGATTCGCTTTTCCAGAAATGTGCTCGGGAAGGTACACTTCTTCGATCAGCGGAACAATGTAGACGCAGTCTTTTTCGAACACCGCCGCGCCGGTAAGATCCACCCGCGCCATGCGCAGCTCTTTGATTTTGTCTTCCACCGTGCTGTTCGGCCCGGGCAGAAAACTCGCCCGCACCCGATGCGCAATGTCTCCCAGTCGCAGGTCGAGACTTGCCGGCTGAATATTCTCATCCGGAATGGCCGGACTCGCCACGATACGGCCCGTGTCAATCAATTCCTTGATGGTCTGATAGGGCAGGATGCCGTCTTTTCGTTGCTCCGGCGATTCACCGGCAGGCTCAGGAAACAAGCCAACATCGCTGTTCTTCAACTCGGCACTGGACATGGTTTCAGAATACTCCTGACGTCGCTTCGGTGGCTTTGCTGGGCTGGAAAGTGTTCTCAATCTACGGGCGTGGAAGGGGTAGTGTCAAGCCGCGCCAGGCGCAAAGCCGCTCCGCCTAGCCCTCCCTAGCCGCGTCGGAGTGCCAGAAATGTCCGCTAACGGACAGCACCACTCCATTTCGAACACCGCTTAACAACAAAACACTGCTCCAGAACCCATATATATTGCTAGATAAGCGATTTGCATGTCGCCGCGGTTGGCATGGTAAATGCCCAAACAACGACGTAATGGTGTCTCTAGAGGCTGCCATGCATACCTTTTTGCAGGATCTGCGCTTCAGCATTCGCACCTTGCGCAAGTCGCCAGGATTTGCGCTCATTGCTGTCCTGACCTTAGGCCTGGGAATCGGGTCGGTCACATCGGTATTCAGCGTCGTAAACTCAGTTCTCCTGAAGCCGTTCGCTTTCCAAGATCCTGGACGCCTGGTCGTGCTGCGCGAAGTGGCACGCGAGCGCAACGAGCCGCCCGGTCCCGATAATTACAAACACTATCTCAACTGGAAAACCAACTCCAAGACTCTGACCGACGCGGCCATCTTTCGCAACCGGGGTTACAGCGTCTCCGCAGATACCGATCACCCGAGCATCGTCGATGGCCTGGAAATTTCCCCCAATCTCTTTTCGGTGCTCGGGGTTCAGCCGTTTCTCGGCCGCAGTTTTCTGCCCGCCGAAACGGTTGAGGGGCACGATCAGGAGCTCATTCTCTCCTGGAGCGCATGGCAGAAGTATTTTCGCGGCGATCCGGATGCCATCGGCCGTACGCTGCGCATCGGCGGCATCCCACAGACGGTTGTCGGAATTGCGCCCCCGGACTTCACCTTCCCGCATATGACTGAAATGTCGACCGCCGTTTCCGGGAGCGCGGTCCGCCCCTATGAAGTTTTCAAACCGCTCTTGCCCGATGTGTCGGAAAGCGGCAACTACAATTACTTGGTCGTTGGCCGCCTCCAGGCTGGCGTTGCTCTGACCCAGGCACAAACTGAACTCAACGGTCTACAACAAGCTTATTTGCGAACCATCCCCCATACCTTTGCCGACACTACTGTTCTTGTCGAGCCGCTGACCGAGGAAGTGGCAGGCCGGGTGAGCACGGCACTATGGCTCTTGCTGGCGGCCGTCGGAGCCGTACTGCTGATCGGCTGTGTGAACCTGGCAAATCTGCAACTGGCGCGCGCCGTAACCCGCGAGCGCGAGATCGCGGTACGAGCCGCACTGGGCGCAGGCCCCGGACGCCTGGTATGGTCTGCGCTCATGGACAGCCTTCTGCTGGCCGTGTTGGGAGGAGCGCTCGGCGTCTTCCTGGCGTTCACCGGGGTGCGTCTGTTTGTGGCCGCCGCTCCCGCCAGCCTTCCGCGTCTGGATCAAGTGCACGTAAGCTGGCTGGCCCTGCTCGCCGCCGCGGGTCTGTCGATCCTGACCGCGCTGCTGTTCGGCCTGCTGCCGGCGCTCCGCTCGATCCGCGTCGATCCCCAGCGCGCCATGCAGGCCAATCCCGCCCGCGTCGCCAACACTCGCGAAGGCCAGCGCACGCGCAACCTGCTGGTCGGCGGAGAACTTGCCTGCACCGTGGTTCTGCTTGTCCTTACCGGATTACTGGTGCGCAGTTTTTCCCGGCTGTTGTTGCAGCAACGTGACTTCGACGCCACTCATCTCACCCTGACCGGCGTCAGCCTCGGCACTCCCCGATACGGCAATTCACCCGAAGAGGCCGGCCCAGTCCGTGCCAGTTTCATCGATCATGCATTAACCGGTCTGGGCCAGCTTCCCGGAGTCGAATCCGTCGCCATGACCAGTGAAATGCCCATTGCCGGCGAAACCTGGGTCAGTACCATCACCCGCTCCGACCATCCTGTTCCTCCCGGACAGGAGCCCAGCGCCAATATTCGCTGGGTGAGTCCCTCCTATGTCAGCACCTTGAAGATCCCCCTTCTCGCCGGCCGCGATCTTCAGCCTTCTGATCAGAATCACCCGACCAACGTGCTCATATCCGAGCAGGCGGCGCGCGCCGCCTGGCCCGGCGAAGATCCTGTCGGCAGAACCTTTGAGGTCGGAGGAGAAGACCATTACACCGTCGTCGGTGTCGTGGCCGACGCCCGCATCAACGACCTCAAGCGCACGGCCAACATGGTGTATGTGCCCTACTGGCAGAATCCGTGGTGGAGGGCGTTCTTCTTCATCCGCAGTCCGCAACCGACATCTGCATTGGCAGATTCGATTCGCCGCACTATTTGGAACATCGATCCCCAGGTTGCCATTCCGACGCTGAAATCACTCGACGATCAAGTGAACGACTCAGTAGCCACGGAGCGGTTCCAGGCGATGTTGCTGTCGAGTTTTGGCATCGCAGCCTTGCTGCTCGCCGTGCTCGGAGTCTACGGGGTGCTGGCCTATTCCGTGTCGCTGCGGCAGCAGGAGTTCGGAATCCGCGTTGCCCTGGGTTCCGGCAAAACTGCGCTCATTCAATTGGTCTTGCGACAGGCGGCCATTCCGGTCGTAGGAGGCATTCTAGCTGGCCTGGCGCTGGCGTTTGCGGCATCCCGCTCGATCGCGAGCCTGCTCTACGAAACCAAAGCCGGCGATCCCACGGTCATCATTTCAAGTATCGCCGTGCTTCTGCTGGCGGCATTTCTGGCGGCCCTACTGCCGGCCCGGCGGGCGGCCTCGGTGGATCCCATGCGCGCGCTCAGATCTGAATGACTAGTGGATGCGTGAAAAGCGAGGTCTGGGGCAGCAACTGTATTTGCCGCCTACTGGTGTGCCGTTGGCCCTTCGACTGTCGGCGGCAGCGGCGTAATCGGCTGCGCGGTTTCTTCGTGCATCTCCGGTAAGGGGTGTTCCAGTGCGACCGCAAGCACCTGATCCATCGTGTCCACGAAGTGCATTTTCATCTCGTTGCGCAGATTTTCCGGAACTTCCGCCACATCTTTCTCGTTCTCGAGCGGCAGAATGACCTCAAATAATCCCGCCCGATGTGCGGCCAGTAGTTTCTCTTTCAATCCGCCGATGGGCAGTACTTTCCCGCGCAGCGTGATTTCCCCGGTCATGGCGAGATCGCGGCGCACTGGAATCTTGCTCAACGCGCTGGCAATCGCCGTGGCGATGGTAATTCCCGCCGATGGCCCGTCTTTTGGAATCGCGCCTTCCGGAACATGTACGTGAATATCGAGGCTGCGATAGAAGTCGCGCGGCAGTCCCAAGCGGTGAGCGCGTGACCGCACATAAGACATCGCCGCCTGCGCCGATTCCTGCATCACATCGCCCAGCTTCCCAGTCAACGTGAGCTTGCCTTTGCCATCGACTACTGTGGCTTCCGTGCTCAGAATCGACCCGCCAACTTCCGTCCACGCCAGGCCCGTGACCAACCCGACCTCGCTGCGCTCATGCGCTAGGCTGTCGCGGAACTTGATCACGCCCAGGAAGTCATTCACATTCTCATCGGTGATGGCGACGTTATAGTCCGCGCCTTCTTTCACCACTTTTCGCGCCACTTTACGGCACACGTTGCCGATTTCCCGCTCCAGGTTGCGCACGCCGGCTTCCCGCGTGTAGGAGCGAATCAGCGAGCGAATGGCATCGTCGGAGAACTTGATATTTTTCTCCGTCAGCCCTGCCTGGGTCATCTGCTTTTTCACCAAAAACTGTTTCGCGATCTCGACTTTTTCCGGCTCGGTGTACCCGTGCAGCCGCAGCACTTCCATGCGGTCTTGCAGCGCCGGAGGAATGGTGTGCATTACGTTGGCTGTAGCGATGAAAAACACCTGCGAAAGATCGTATTCCACGTCCAAGTAGTGGTCCACGAACATGAAATTCTGTTCCGGATCGAGAACCTCCAGCAGCGCCGCCGATGGATCTCCACGGAAGTCCATCGACATCTTGTCCACTTCATCCAGCATGAATACCGGATTCTTCGTCCCGGCCTTTCTTCATCATCTGGATGATCTGGCCAGGCAAAGCTCCGATGTAAGTCCGGCGATGGCCGCGAACTTCGGCTTCGTCCCGCACTCCGCCCAGGGACATGCGCACAAACTTGCGTCCAGTGGCCTTCGCGATCGACATGCCCAGCGAAGTTTTTCCCACTCCCGGAGGCCCAACGAAGCACAGAATCGAGCCTTTGGGATTCTTTACCAGCTGCCGCACGGCGAGAAATTCGAGAATGCGCTCCTTGATCTTCTCCAGCCCATAATGATCTTCGTTCAGAACCTTTTCCGCGCGGCTGATGTTGCGGATTTCTTTCGACCGCTTCTTCCACGGCACCGCCAGCAGCCAGTCCAGATAATTGCGCGAGACCGTCGACTCAGCGGACATCGGCGGCATGGCTTCCAATTTCTTCAGTTCCTGGATGGCCTTGTCCCGCACTTCCTTCGGCATGCCGGAGGCTTCGATCTTCTTCTTCAGTTCGTCGAACTCGCTCTTCTCGCCGCGGCCCAGTTCTTTCTGGATGGCCTTGATCTTCTCGTTGAGGTAATACTCTTTTTGTGCCCGCTCCATCTGCCGCTTCACCCGCGACTGGATGGTGCGGTCCATGTTCAGTTTCTCAATCTCAATGTCGAGCACGTCGCCGATCCGGCTCAAACGCTCGGCGGGATCGAAAATCTCCAGCAGTTCCTGTTTTTCTTCGATGGAGAGTTGCAGATTGGCGGCGATGGTGTCGGTGAGCTTGGCCGGATCTTCCATGCGCACGGCCGCGATCATGGTTTCGTAATTCAGCGACTGGCAGAGCTTCACGTACTGCTCAAACAGCGCCGTCACCCGCTGCATACCGGCTTCAATCTGCGGATTGGTCTCGACCGTATACCGCGCCAGCCGCACCGACGCCTGCATGAAGCCTTCAGTCTCGGTGACTTGCAGCACTTTGCCGCGCTCAATGCCTTCCACCAAGACTTTGATGTTGCCGTCGGGCAGTTTTAGGCTCTGCACGATGTTGACCACCGTCCCCACCTGATAAATCTCGTTGGGCTTGGGCTCGTCCACGCCGGCATCGTGCTGGGTCGCCAGGAAAATCTTCTTGTCGGCCCCCAGCGCCTCTTCCAACGCGCGCACGCTCGATTCCCGGCCCACCACGAACGGGGTCATCATGTAGGGGAAGATAACCACATCCCGGATGGGCATCATGGGCAACTTCTTGTTCTCGAACTTCTCTTTGGATGTGGTCACTGGGTCTCCCAACAGAACTCCTGGCCGGCTCTTGGTTGACGCCGGTCCACTTCATCTTAGCTTCTGGCCAGCAGCCAGAAGTAGCAGCTTATCCTGCTTTTTCCATCATGGCGAGAGAAACATTGCGCTTCTCCACCATTTCTCTTGTCACTTCGAATTCCTTTACCTTTTTCTGGCTGGGTAAATGGTACATCAATTCGAGCATCAATTCTTCCAGGATCATCCGCAGCCCGCGCGCCCCAACCTTGCGCGCCATGGCCTGCCGCGCTACCGCCTTTAAGGCCTCATCGCTGAACTTCAGGCGGACGTTCTCAAACTCAAATAACCTCTGATATTGCTTGACGATAGCGTTCTTTGGCCGGGTCAGAATCTCGATCAACGCGAACTCGTCCAGGTCCTCTAAGATGCCCACCACCGGCAAACGGCCCACAAATTCCGGAATCAGACCGAACTTGATCATATCCTCGGGCTGAACTTCGCTCAGCAGTTCGAAATTCCGCTTGCGAGTCGCCGTTGTTGCTTCTTCGGCTTCTACCTCTTCTCCTAGCCCGGAATCCTAGAGACTTCTTTCCTACGCGCCGTCCGATGATCTTCTCTAGTCCAACAAAGGCGCCGCCGCAGATGAACAGAATATTGGTCGTGTCCACCGGAGTAAATTCCTGGTGCGGATGTTTGCGTCCGCCCTGCGGGGGAACATTGGCAATCGTTCCTTCCAGAATCTTCAGCAGCGCCTGCTGCACGCCTTCGCCGGAAACATCGCGAGTGATCGATGGGTTCTCATCCTTGCGCCCGATCTTATCCACTTCGTCGATGTAGATGATCCCCGTCTGCGCGCGGCCCAACGTCGCCATCCGCTGCTTGCAACAGCTTCAGGATGATGTTCTCCACATCTTCGCCAACGTAGCCGGCTTCGGTCAGCGTGGTCGCATCCACAATGGCGAAGGGCACGTCCAACATGCGCGCCAGCGTCTGCGCCATCAAAGTCTTGCCCGTCCCGGTCGGCCCGATCAGCATGATGTTCGACTTCGCCAGCTCAATGCCATCGCTGGCCCGCTGCCGGTTCATGTAAATCCGCTTGTAGTGGTTGTAAACCGCGACCGCCAGCTTCTTCTTGGTCTGCTCCTGGCCAATCACGTACTCATCCAGGAAGGTCTTCACTTCCTGCGGTTTGGGAAGTTGATTTGGCGTGCTGGCCGCAGGCGTAGATGCGCGGTCATCTTCCAGAATGGAATTACAAACTGCCACGCATTCGTCGCAAATGTACGCCCGGGGGTAATCGCTGGGGGATGAAATCAGCTTGGCGACCGCGTCCTGCGATTTATGGCAGAACGAACAACGTAGGATCTCTTCAGTGCCACTTCTGCTTTTCACTCAGCTTGCTCCTCTTGGATCACCTCAGACCGGCGAATTGCTCCGGAGATCAATTGCTTTTGCCGCGCTTTTTGCGAACAGGGCCGCGCGGACTCACTCCTTATCACACCGCCGCTGCTTTCGCGGTCTTATAGATGATATCGTCTATGATTCCGTATTCCTTAGCCTGCTGGGCGTTCATGATGAAGTCCCGCTCTACGTCCTTTTCTACCTTATCCAGCTTCTGACCGCTATGTTTCGCAAGTAACTGGTTGGTGATTTCCCGCATCCGGAGGATTTCCCGGGCATGAATGTCAATATCGGTCGCCTGCCCGGAAAGCCCGCCCATCGAGGGTTGGTGGATCAAAATCCTCGAATTGGGCAGCGCCAAACGTTTTTTCGGCTCCCCAGCCGAAAGTAACAAGGCCGCCATCGAAGCCGCTTGACCCACGCACAAAGTCATGACGTCATTCTTCACATATTGCATAGTGTCATAGATCGCCATCCCTGCCGTGATCGAGCCGCCGGGGGAATTGACGTAGAGCTGAATGTCCTTCTCCGGATCTTCCTGCGCCAGAAACAGCATCTGCGCGATCACCAGATTTGCAACATTGTCATCGATCGGCGTCCCAATAAAGATGATATTGTCCCGCAACAGCCGGGAATAAATGTCATACGCCCGTTCACCGCGTCCGGTCTGCTCTATCACCATCGGTACCAGCATCATCGGCTCCTTTACGCTCAACTCTCACACTCCTGCACCAATGAATCTTGCTTCTGTGGGGGCGGAAGCGGCTACTCAAGCGGACTGATGGTACAAATAATCGAGGGTCTTTTCGTTGCGGATTCTGTTCCGGATTCTATCCAGCACCCCTTCTTGTGTCAAACGGGCGCGGATGCTCTCCACCGGCTGTTTCGACTGCTCCGCCAGCGCTTCGACCTCGCGATTAATCTCCTCGTCTCCGACTTCGATTTTTTCCTGGTCGGCGATCTTTTCCAGCAACATCGCTGCCTTCAGTTCCTGCACCGCCTGGTCGCGCTGACCTGCGCGCAGCCGGTTCAAGTCCATTTTCTTCATGTCTTCAGATTTCATGCCCTGCGCCGCCAGCGCCCGCAGCCCGCGCTCCAGCCGCAAGTCGATCTGCCGCTCCACCAGCGCTTCCGGCATCTCCAGATCATTACGTTTAATCAGCTCGGTGACCAGTTTGTCTTTGGATTCCCGCTCCGCCGCCTGCTTGCGCTCGGCTTCCATACCTTCGCGAATCTTTTTTCGCACATCGTCGAGATTGGCGAACTCTCCCAGTTCCTTGGCGAAGCCGTCATTCAATTCCGGCACGCTCTTCTGCTTGATCCCCTGCACTTTCACGGTGTAGGTGAGAGTCTTGCCGGCGAGCCGCTGGTCCGAAAAATCCGAAGGATAAAGCACATCAAAAGTCCTCTCGTCTCCTGCCGACGCACCGCGCAGATTTTCGGTAAACTCCGGCATCGTCGTCTTGCCGGCAACTTCCACCAAAATGTCGTCCATGTGTACCGGTTCGGCTTGCCGTCACCATCTTTAGGTTTTCCGTCGAGTGAAACCTGCGCGAAATCGCCATCCGCCAGCGCACGGCCTTCGACCGCAGTAAACGTCGCCCGCTGCTCCTGTATGCCCTTCAACGACTCTTCGACTTCCTCGTCCGTGACCGAGACCGCTGGCTTGTCGGCGCGCAGTTCCTTGTAGCCTTCGACTTTGATCTCCGGCATGACTTCAAACGTAGCCTTGAAGCGCAACGGCTCGCCGTCGTGAATATGCAGATCGGAAACCCGCGGCTGCGACACCGGAATCAGCCCCTGTTTATCAGCCTCTTTGCGGAAGAAGCGCGGCACCAGCGCGTCGACGACTTCGCTCTTGATGTCCTCAGAGAAGCGCTGCTTAATGACCGACGCCGGCACATGCCCGCGCCGGAAGCCGGGAATGCGCGCCAGCTTCTGATACTTCTGAATCAAGGTGTCGGTCTCGCGCGCAACTTCCGCGGCAGGCACTTCCACCTGAATTTCCCGCTTGGTATTCGTAGGGGTTTCCGTGGGGCTCACAAGGATGAGTGTAAAGAGATGTAGAGAGCATCGTCAAACGCCGGAGCCGGATTTTGGGACCCATTTTGGAACTCTAGTAACCGCCGCGGTTCATCAGATAAAATACCTCAAGAGCAACGCTAGCCGCGGAGCGGCGCAAGAATAAAGCCTCACGGCGCATTAGCCGTGGGAGGAATGAGGGAAACGAGCAAGCCCCGGAGGGGCGAAAGAGGCGTTCCCCGAAACCAGAGCGCGCGGAGCCAAGTCCGCCCCCGACTGGAAACACGCCGACTACGAGCGCGGCGAGACCCGAGACGCTTCTACAACGACTTCTTTGAGGTCTTCGGTGTTAACCGCCGACGAGTCGCGAGCTTCCGAAGAACAGGTCAAACGGCTTGGCGACCGGCGAGGCTTCATTGACCTTGTTGGAAAGGCGTCTCTTCTCGTCGAACAAAAAAGCGCCGGTCGGTCCCTAAAAGGGCAAAGACAAGCCTCGACTATTTTCCTGGTCTCAAAGATGTGCTGAGCTCCCCCTCAATATATCATGGTCTCCGACTTCCAGCCCTTCGAACTTCATGACCTCGATGGAGGCACGATGATCGCTTCCCCCTCCTGAGCCTGCCACGAAATGTCGACCACTTTGGCTTCGTTCTTGGCGTCGAGAAGCGGATATTCAGCGATCAGGACCCGGTCAATATCGAAGCTTCAGAGATCATGGGGCGTTTGCACGACGCGCTGAAACAGTCTGGATACGAGGGCCACGATCTTGAACGGCTTCTAGTCCGGTTGGTCTTCTGCCTGTTCGCCGACGCGACGGGCATTTTTGAGCCCCGCGGAATATTTCTTGATCTAATCGAGCAGCACTCCCGGATCGATGGATCAGGCACCGGTCCCTTGTTGAACCAGTTTTCGACGTTCTCGACACCCCCGAGACGCGTCGACAAAGTTCGCTCGACGACGACCTGCCGCGTTTCCATACATCAACGGCGATCTGTTCGCTCAACGGCTTCCGACCGCTGCCTTCGACGCCCAAATGCGGGGCACCTGCTTGAGGCCTGCGAGTTTTCTTGGGACGCTGCTTTCGCCTGCGATATTCGGCTCTCTTTTCCAGTCGGTCATGAGTGCGAAGGAGAGGCGCGCGTCACGGGCACACTACACAACCGAAAAGAAAATTATGAAGGTCATCCAGCCCCTGTTTCTGGATGATCTGTGGGCAGAATTCGAGCGACTGAAAGCGCGGCGCGATACCGGGCGGACGAACGCCTTGAGGCGTTCCAAGACAAACTCGCTTTCCTCAAGTTTTTCGATCCCGCTTGCGGTGCGGAAATTTCCTGATCATCGTCTATCGAGAACTGCGTTTGCTCGAGATAGAGCTGCTCAAAGAAATCAATCCGATTTGCCAGCGATGTTCTCGACGTTGCTTCTCTTCGAAGTTCAACGTCAACCAGTTCTACGGAATTGAGATCCATGAATTCCCAGCCCGAATCGCCGAGACGGCCCTGTGGATGATGGATCACATCATGAATAACCGGCTCAGCCTCGAATTCGGCGAACTGTACGCGCGTATACCTTTGAAGGCTTCGCCCCATATCCGTTGGGGTGATGCGTTGGAGACGGATTGGCGACGGTTCTTCTCCCGGAGGAATGTTCGTTTGTCTACGGTAATCCACCGTTCGGCGGCGCGAAGTATCAAAGCGCGGAACAACGGGAACAAGTCCGCAAGATCGCGAGGCTCGGCGGCTCAGGAGGCACACTCGACTATGTCTGTGGCTGGTTTTTGAAGGCTTGTGACTACGTCAAGAATTCGAGCGCTTCTATCGCTTTCGTCGCTACCAATTCAATTACTCAAGGCGAACAAGTCGCGCAGCTGTGGCCTACACTCTTCGATCGTTGCGGCCTCGAAATCGCATTTGCACATCGCACCTTCGCTTGGGGTTCGGACGCTCGCGGCAAAGCGCACGTGCACGTTGTCATTCTTGGTCTCGTGAAAACGGGAAAACGAGCCGAAAGAGAAGCGCCTCTTCTCCTATGACGACATCGAAGGCGATCCCACCGAAAGCCGCCACGCCTCCCTCACGCCATACCTGTTCGACGGCAGCGGCGTCCGCGGACCGGCACCTGGTCGTGGAAGAGACGTCGGCCCAACTCTGCGGCCAGCCAAAACTGATCATTGGGTCAAAACCGATTGACGATGGCAACTATATTTTCGAGGCCGAGGAGCGAGAGAAATTCCTCAATCAGGAGCCAAGCGCCGCGAAGTACCTGCGCCCGTTCGTCGGGTCGGAGGAGTTCATCAACGGCGGAGACCGTTCGATCCTGTATCTTGAAAACGCTGGCCCGCCGGGGACCTCCGGGCTATGCGCGCACGTCATGAGGCGCATCGCGGCGGTAAAGGAGTTTCGCAAAGCAAGCAAGAGCAGCGGAACGCGAGCGCTCGGCGACCTCCCCGCGAAGTTCCACGTCACCGTCGTGCCCGATCGCCCGTTCCTAGTCATTCCGAAAGTCACTTGCATGCTCGCGATCATGTTCCCATCGGCTGGCTCGAACCGCCGATCATTCCGAAGTGACCTCGTCTTCGTTGATGGATGCCGACCTCTTCCACTTCGGCATTCTCACCTCGCTGCATGCACATGTCGTGGCTGCGTTACATCGGAGGCAGGCTCGAAAGCCGCTATCGATACTCTATCGGCATCGTCTATAACCCATTCCCCTGGCCATGCGGACGACAAGCAGCGCGTCCGCACGCGCGACCTCGCCCAAGCCGTGCTCAACGCCCGCGCCAAATTTCCCGGCGCGACGATGGCCGACCTTTACGACTCCGACGTGATGAAACCGGAACTGCTGCACGCCCACCGCGCCCTCGACACAGCAGTCGATAGGTTGTACCGCCCCGACGCATTCCCAGGCCGACCGCCAGCGCGTCGAGCACTTATTCATGCGTTACGAAAAACTCGTCGCGCCGCTCACTGCCCAGCCGAAGAAGCGTCGGGGCCGTCGGGGGCGCTAACCTGGGCGACTGTCAGCACCCAACCTGTCCTTCTTGCACTTTGCGATAAAATCTGACGCACCTGTCCCATGCCCAAGAACGTCGCAACCGCTAATCCCGCCAACGACCAACGACGAACGAACGAACGACCAAGGACGAACGACCAACGACCAACGACCAACGACTATCCACCAGAATCGCCCATGTTCTCCAACACACAGGCTATAATTGCGCCCACGCATGGCTCTGACCTCTGGCACCAGACTTGGCCCCTACGAAATCGAATCGCCGCTCGGCGCGGGTGGCATGGGTGAGGTCTATCGCGCTCGCGACACGCGCCTGGACCGCACGGTCGCCATCAAAGTATTGAACGCTCAACTGGTGGCGAGCGCTGAACTGCGCGCCCGCTTCGAACGCGAAGCCAAAGTCATCTCTCAGCTTCAGCATCCCAATATCTGCGTGCTCCATGATGTGGGCAACGAAGGCCCCATCGACTACCTGGTCATGGAGTTCCTGCAAGGCGAGTCTCTGGCCGAGCGCTTGCGCAAGGGTCCGCTCGCTCCCGAACAAATTCTGACCATCGCCATCGAGATCGCCGACGCTCTCGAAAAAGCCCACCGTGCTGGAGTCGTCCATCGCGACTTGAAGCCGGGCAACGTGATGCTCACCAAGTCCGGCGCCAAGCTTCTCGATTTCGGTCTGGCCAAGCCGCTCAGCGCGACCGTCGCTTCCGGCACCGGACGCACCTCTTCGGCTTCCGTTTTTGCCGCAGCCCTTACGCAGACCATGCCGTCCCCTTCGCCCAACACGCCGCTTTCCACGGCAGGAGCGGTGATCGGGACGGTTCAATATATGTCGCCCGAGCAGATCCAGGGCGTCGAGGCAGACGCCCGCTCCGATATCTTTTCCTTCGGCGTGATGCTGTTCGAAATGGTCACCGGCAAGCGCAGCTTCGAAGGCAAGACGCAGGCCAGCATCGTCGGGCAGATTCTCGCCGTGGACCCGCCCTCAGTCAGCACTCTGCGCCCCGAGACTCCGCCGGGGCTGGACCGCGTCATCCAGCTTTGTCTCGATAAAGATCCCGACGAGCGCATCCAGACCGCACACGACCTCAAACTCCAGTTGCAAGGGATTGCGGGTGCGCCGCCAACCACGACCCAAACTTCCGCCGTCGCGCCTGCACGCCAGAGTTGGATGCCGTGGGTTGCGGCGGGAGTGCTTGCCATCACCACCCTCGCGTTCGCGCTCGCCTACGTACAATCCTCGCGCGCACCTCAGGTCTCGGTTCACTCCTACATCCTGCCGCCGGAGAAAGCCACTTTCGTGCTGACCGGAAACACCGCCGGACCGCCGGTGCTCTCGCCGGACGGCTTGCGAATCGCCTTCGTAGCCAAGAACGCAGACGGCAAGCAAATGCTTTGGGTCAGGCCGCTGAACTCCGCTGTCGCGCAGCCCATGTCAGGAACTGAAGGCGCAACCTACCCGTTCTGGTCCCCTGACAGCCGCTACGTAGCGTTCTTCGCCAGCGGCAAGCTGAACAAGTTGGACGCCAGCGGTGGTCCTCCACAGGCGCTCTGCGATGCCCCCTCTGGACGCGGAGGAACCTGGAACAGCGACCGGCACCATCGTGTTTGCGCCGGATACCACCTCGGGCCTGGCGCGCGTCGATGCCGCTGGGGGCACGCGCGTCCCCCTGACCACGCTGGACGCCAAGGAGACTTCCCATCGCTGGCCCGATTTTCTTCCCGATGGCAACCACTTTCTCTACTTCGCTCACGGCTCGACCAACGCAGACAGCGGCATCTATCTGGCTGCGCTCGATTCCAAAGAGCGCAAGCTGCTGCTGCGCAACGATTCCAACGCCATCTACGCGGCCCCGGGATATCTCTTGTTCGTGCGCGACAACACCCTGATGGCGCAACGTTTCAACCCGCGCAGTCTCGCCTTGGAGGGTGAGGCCAAGCCCATGGCCGACCATGTCGCCGTCAATACTGACACATGGCGAGGCATCCTGACAGCCTCGGCAAACGGCGAGTTGCTCTACCAGCACGGCGCGGCCGGCGGCGGCTCTCAACTCGTCTGGTACGACGCATCCGGCAAGCAGGGTGAGCCGGTGCTGCCCGAAAACGCCGATTACTATTGGCCCATCCTTTCCCCCGACGCCAGCAAGTTGGCCTTTGCCCTCGAAAACAACGGCGTCGGCGACATCTGGGTGGTGGACCTCGCCCGCCACACCAAGACCCGCATCACCTTTGGCCCGCTTTACAGCGGTTGGCCTATCTGGTGGCCCGACGGAAAATCCATTGTCTTCACTTACGGGCCAAGTGGCACTATGGGCTCTCTCTACCGGCAAAACGCCGACGGCACAGGCAGCAAGGAGAAGCTGCTGGAAAACCCCGGTATCTACACCGTACCATTCTCTGTCTCCCCCGATGGCCGCTACATCGCCTACATGCGGGTCGATCCCAAATCAAAAACCGGCTTGGATATCTGGGCGCTGCCCATGTTCCCCGACAAGTCCGGCGAGCAGAAACCGTTTCCCGTGGTAGCCACGAATTTCTCGGACGTCTCACCCTCTTTCTCGCCCGACGGCAAATGGCTGGCCTATGCCAACAATGAGACCGGCCGCATGGAGGTTTACATTCAGCCGTTCCCCAGCGGCGCCGGCCGCTGGCAGGTATCGACCGCCGGAGGAACGAGGCCAAACTGGCGGAAGGACGGCAAAGAACTTTTCTTCTTTTCGATTGACCAGCAGATAATGGCTGTGGACGTTAGCCAGAAGGGCGCCAGCCTGCAACTGGGCACGCCCCACGCCCTGTTCAAAGCCACCACCGTGAGCGGCGCCAGCGGACCCTACACCGTTTCCGCCGACGGCAAGAAATTCGTGATGAATACCGTTCTGCCGCAATCCATCACCGAACCCCTCACCCTGATCACCAACTGGCCCGCTGACCTGAAACAATGAGGCAGGGGGCCCAGGCACCCGGAGTTTCCGACCGGCGCCCCAGGCTCGCGCCCCAATGCTAGGTCCCCAGCCTCAATGTCCTGGTTCCGGGGTGCTAACCTGGGCGACCTCAGCACCCAGACCTGCTCTTCTTGCACCGTGCGTTAAAATGAACCAAGCGAGGCAGCCATGGCACAAATGACTCCGGAAGTTTCCAAGCTACTGGAACAGGCGCTGGCGCTCTCGGTGGAAGAGCAGGAGGCACTGGCAGACTCCCTGATTTCTAACCTCGGCGGTCACGTCGACGAAGGAGTGCAGGCGGCCTGGGATGTCGAGATTAGGAGGCGAATTGCAGAACTTGATTCCGGCGCAGTGAAGACGACCCCATGGGCGGACGTGCGCAAGCGCAATCTGACAAAGCTGCCACATGCCCAGTGACGTCGCAGACTTCCACCCGGAAGCTGGCGCCGAATACGACGCTGCTTTTGACTGGTATCTAGCACGGAGTCCGGATGCCGCTATCAGGTTCGACGCGGAAGTGGGGCGAGCCCTTGCCCTGATCGTACAGTCGCCAGAGCGTTGGGCGGCAGGACCCGACGGCACTCGGCGATTCCTGTTAAGGAAATTTCCGTTCATATTGGTTTATCGGGAGCGCGCTTCCGAAAACATTCAGATTGTGTCCGTTGCTCATACCAGCCGGAAGCCGGGATACTGGAAGCAGCGACTGTGAGGCAGCCGACCGCTGATTTAGCCAACGACCAACGACGAACGACCAACGACCGCACCAACTGGCTCACCATCCTCAACGCCGAAGTCATCTCCTGCACTCTTTGCCCGCGTCTTGTCGTTTACCGAGAGAAAATCGCTCGCGAAAAACGCCGCGCCTACCGCGACCATGAATACTGGGGCAAGCCGGTGCCGGGGTTCGGCGATCCCAATGCGCGCGTGCTGGTTCTCGGCCTCGCTCCAGGCGCCCACGGCTCCAACCGCACTGGACGCCCTTTCACCGGCGACGCCTCCGGCAAATTCATGTACCCAGTGTTATACGAAACCGGTTTCGCCAATCAACCCACCGCAACCGACCGTAATGACGGCCTCAAGCTCGAGGATCTCTACATCACCGCCGCGGTTCGCTGTGCTCCGCCCGACAACAAGCCGTTGCCGCAGGAACTGGCCAATTGCGCGCCTTATTTGGATCGAGAGTTCGAGGGACTAAAACGAGTAAAAGTCGTCATCGCCCTGGGCAAGATCGCCTTCGATGCCTACCTCAACTACTTGCAGCGCCGCGGCCTCGTCACCCGCAAACGCGACTATCTGTTCCAACACGGAGCGCGCTACAAGATGGCCGACGGAAAGACCTTACTGGCTTCTTACCATCCCTCGAACCAGAACACTCAAACCGGGAAGCTCACGAAGGCTATGTTTACCCGCATTTTTAAAGACGCGGCAAAACTTGCCGATGCGTAAATAGAGGCGGCCGCCGCCGGAGTCGGACTGGCTCACCCTCCCCAACCTTGGGGGGAATTCTTAAAGCGGGTCGCCGTCTGGGGCACTGGCGGCTGCCTCCCAACTCTCAAAACCCCACAAACACCGGCTCCGGCTCCAGCCGGACTCCCCATAAATCTTCCACTCGCTGCTGAATCTCTTCCTTGAAGGCGACGATTTCCGCCGCGCTGGCCTCGCCGCGGTTCACAATTGCGAGCGCGTGCTTGCGGGAAATGCCGACCCGGCCGAAGCCGAAGCCCTTGCCAAAACCCGAGTGCTCCACCAGCCAGGCCGCCGAAACTTTCTTCTGCGCATCCAGCGCCGGATAACTCGGAATCTGCAAATTCTTAGCCTTGGCCCGTGCCGCCAAATCCTCAAATTGCTCCGCCGATGAGCACCGGGTTCTTGAAAAACGATCCGGCGCTGCGGCAATCCTCATCCCCTGGCGTAATCAGCATCCCCTTGCCGGCGCGAATCCTGCGCACCGCATCGCGCGTTTCCGCCAGCGTCGGAGCCCCGCGTCCCGCAAAGTATCGCTTGAGGTCCGCATAGTGCACTCGCGCGCGCCCCTCCACCTCAAGTGCACACGTGACCCGCAAAATAATGTAGCGTCCGCGTTCGCTGGTATTAAAAATGCTGGTGCGATAACTGAAACCGCAGGCTTCGTTGCACAGCTCGTGAATCTGGCCGTCTTTCATGTCCAGCGCCAGCACTGATTCGATCGTCTCCGCCACTTCCTGCCCATACGCGCCCACATTCTGCACCGGAGTTCCACCCACGCTTCCCGGAATGCCGCTGAGGCATTCAATCCCGGCGCAGTTGCGCGCCTACCGCCCGTCGCCACAAATTTATCCCACTCCACCCCCGCGCCCACTTCAAACAGCGCTTTGCCGTCCTCCGCTCGTTCATCAATCCCGGCGATCGCAACCTTCAACACCACCCCCGGCCAACCGTCATCGGAGATCACCAGATTGCTGCCGCCGCCCAGCACGAACAGCGGCAGACTCTGTGCGCGTGAGAACTGCACCGCCTCCGCCACTTCTGCGTTCGTCGCCGCTTCCACCAGGTAACGCGCTGGCCCGCCAACTTTGAACGTGGTCAGCGGCGCCAGCGGAACATTTTCCCGGATTTCATGGGATCAAACCAATATATATGAGCGCAATTATTCTCTGTGATTCTCCGTGCTCTCTGTGGTTATCTTCGTTCTCAGGCCCGCGGACTCTGATAAACTCACCGATCCCAATCCTGAGTTAGGATGTAAGAGCAAGCAATTTACCGAGGAGCCTTACCGCATGTATCCAGACATTATGGTGATTCCCATGCGCGAGGAGTTGACTCGCCTGGGTGTGCTAGAGCTACGTACGCCGGAAGAAGTTGATCGCGCCCTCGCCAACCAGCCGGGAACTGCGATGGTGGTGGTCAATTCAATTTGCGGATGTGCCGCCGGCCGTATGCGGCCCAGCCCTACGCATGGCGTTGCAGCATTCCGCGCGCCCGCAGAAAATGTTCAGCGTGTTCGCCGGACAGGATATCGCCGCCACCGATCGTGCTCGCGGCTACTTCACCGGATATCCGCCGTCTTCGCCTTCGGTCGCCTTCTTGCGCGACGGCAAACTGGTCCACATGTTGCAGCGCAGCGACATTGAACGTCGCGAGGCCGCCGAAATTGCCTCGGAACTCAAGAAGGCGTTTGACAAATTTTGCGGCGAGTCGGTTCCCACGACGCATTAGCCCTGGGTGGAAGCTCCGGGAGCGCCGCCTTACTCGTGCTCTTCCCCAACGAAGGTACGAATGGCTTGCTGATCCTGCTCACTGACGCTCGTGAACCGGATGCCTTGGCGATTCGGGTTGACCCACGCGATAACTCCCGTCGCTTCGATCATAACTTCCGAAACTGGCAGCCGGAAGGAGACGTGCACAGTCTCCCCAATCTTGACGCCTTCGACTTCAATCTGCATTCCTCCGTGGCTGAGGTTCCAGCTTTGTCCACGCAGGCTCCGGGTTCCCGCGGTACAAACGATGTTAGTCTGCAATGGCACTCGCAGGTGGCGCGCGCCGGCTCTCCAACAGTCCACCCCGCACTACCCGGAACAAGCCGGTAAGCTTTTGCCGGTCGATGGGCTTTTGCAGAAAAAAAGGTCGCTCCTGCCGCGAACGCCTGCTGCATGGTCTTCCTGTCGTCCTGACCCGTGACAATAATAATAGGGGTGGTTTTGTTCCACGAGGAAGCGCGAATCAGCCGCGCCAACTCCAGCCCATGCAGTCCGGGCATTTCCAGGTCAAGGAAAATTCCGTCAAATATTTCCTGGGCCACGATGCGGGCGGCTTTCTGGCTGTCGCTCATGGCACGCACCTCGGCTTTCAAGGAGCCGAAGACTTCACTCATCAATTCCAGGCTTGCCAGGTCGTCTTCTACCACCAGAAGTTTCAGTCCGGCCATGGGATTAATCCCTAACCTCCCGAATTCTACCGCGAGGTTACACCCTTGCGAGCGCAAACTAACCATCGAGCTCCGACCATCCCTCCGGGAACCAACTTTGACTCTACCCAGACCCCGCTCCCATCGTGCACTCTGCTTGCATGAGCACGGTTCCGCAACCTCCCACGAAATTCATCCGCTTGGCGCATCTTCGCCGCTTGCGTGGATGCCACCAGGTCGCTGCCATCTGTTACCGCGTCCGCAGCGCTGGTATCGAATTCCTGCTCGTGCAAACACGCGGCAGCGGACGCTGGACTTTCCCCAAAGGCGGATCGGAACCCGGATTAACCCACGCCCAGGCCGCCGCGCTCGAGGCTTTTGAAGAAGCTGGAGTTCATGGCCGCATGGAGGAAGTTTCCTTCGCTAGTTATCTTCGCGGTATATCGGCGAACTCACGCAAATCCACCGCGAAGGCGCAAGTGGTCAATGCTCATCTTTGTGAGGTCACACGGCTCGAAGCTCCGCTGGAGTCTGGGCGCAACCCTACCTGGTTTTCCCCCGAGAAGGCGAAGCGCTGCTTGCGCGAAGACCGCGGCCCCGACTGCGCCGCGGAAATGGCCCGCTTGGTCGATCACGCCGTGGCCCGCATCCAGCGCCAGCGCCTCGTCGCCGCAGAATCTCGCCCGGCCGAATCTCGTCCCAAAGATGGGTTACAAAAGGTGCAATTTATCGATTGTGCGTGGAGAACAGTGGACACCCCAAAAGCTTCCGCCGGCACTGGAAAGCCCCGCCGCCAGTTCTTAAATTGATTGTAGTTTGGGGGTAAGGTCGCTACTGCCTCGACCGCGAGGCCCCGACCGCCAACTCTCGTAACACGGCCAGAAACCCGGCTGCATCTTCACCCGAGAGAGCATCCAGGTCGATGGTTGCCGCCAGATGGGGTGATTCAGGGCGCAGCCGTACTTGCAGCAGGCTGTGTCCGCGAGAGGTCATAAGCGTCGTCACGATCGGCGGGAGTTCCTGCCGCCAATGGTTGGACGTGGTGAGCACTACCGGTCGCGAACGCGTCACCGTCCAGTTGCGCGAACTTCGGATCATCTGGCGATCACCGTCACTGAGCCAGTGATGCCGGAACACTTCCATCTGCACGCCCGGCGCGTTGTCCAGATCGGCTTCAAACGTCACCGTTTCTCTTTCTTTGTTCCAACGGCTCAAGAACCACTGTACCGGCAACGGACGAGGCAGGAGTCGTATGGTGACCTGGGCATTTTCAAACCAGTGAACGGCGAAGCGTAAATGCGCCTGCAGATGTGATGCTCCCATCCAGTGGGCATCCACCACCCGTGCGCGGTGCGAACAGGCCGCTTCAACCTTGCGGAGGGCAAGAATTCCCCTGCGGCGGTTGTACGCTGCCAGGCAGAAATACCACAGCCCAACCAACCCACCCGCCAAACCTACGCAAATAAGAAACAGGCGTCCCACAACCATCTCAGATGCGCATGGTACGTCTTGGGGTGCGCTCTGTGCAACAGTTTCGTGAGATGTTTTTTTGCCCCGGCTAACCCCTTTTCCCGTCCGCAACTTCCTCCGTTCGGTGCTCCTGGACTGGGGGTTCCGGATAGAATCACGGTGTGGAATTTTCCCTGCGCGAGTTTCGCCCTGAGGATTTCGAAATCCTCTGGAGCATCGACCAAAGATGTTTCGCTCCCGGCATCGCCTACCCCCGCCGCGAACTCGCCGCCTACCTCAACCGTCGCGGATCCTTAACTCTTGTCGCCGAATGCGCTTCGGGAACACCTGGTCCGATAGCCGGTTTCATCGTTGCCGAAGCCAGCCGCCGGGGCATGGGTCATATCATCACCATTGACGTCCTCCCTGACTACCGGCGTAGCGGCCTCGGTTCGAAGCTTCTGCTTGCCGCCGAAGACCACCTGCGTCAGATTCCCTGCCACGCCGTGGTACTGGAAACCGCGGTCGACAATGCTCCCGCCCTTGCTTTCTACAAACGGCACAACTACAGCGTGCTCAAGACGATCCCTCGCTACTACTCAAACGGAGTGGACGCGCTGGTTCTGGGAAAGGACTTGCCTCTGGCTGCCTCAGCCAGTTAACTTGCGAAAATGAGAGTCGCTATCCAGGGCGAAGCCGGGTCGTTCAGTCACGAAGCCGCGCTGCGCATGATTCCAGGCTGTACCATCGCCGCCTGCGCCCGTTCGGCTGAGGTCTTCGAGCGGGTGATTCGCGGCTCAGTCGCGGCCGCCGTCATTCCCATTGAAAACACCTTGGCCGGTTCAGTGGCCGAACATTACGATCTGCTACTGACTTCCAAGGTCTTCATCCAGCGTGAATTCCGCCTGCGGATCGTGCATAACCTGATCGCCGGGCCTAAAGTCAAGAAAAGCGCCCTGCGCCGGGTGCTCTCCCACCCCGTCGCCCTCGATCAATGCCGGAATCTCTTCCGCAGGCACCCCGCCATTGAGGCAGTCCCCTTCTATGACACTGCCGGCAGCGTTAAGCACATCATGGAGAACCAGCTCAAGGATGCAGCAGGGATCGCCAGCCGCCGAGCCGCGGTCATCTATAAGGCTCATATCCTTGCCGCGGGGATCGAAGACGACAGACACAATTTCACCCGGTTCGTTCTGGTCCGTAAAGCCCGCCGGGTCCTCGATGGAGCGAACAAGACCTCCATCGCTTTTACCCTAAGGAACGTTGCGGGGGCCTTGCACGGGGCCCTGGCGGTGTTCGCCAAGCGAAAAATCAGTTTGAGCAAAGTCGAATCTCGGCCCCTGCGAGGACGACCCTGGGAGTACGTCTTCTACTGCGACTTCCTTCGCGGCGATGACAAGGTCGCTCGCGACGCCCTCCAGCATCTCGCAAAATTCGCTGATTCCGTGAAAGTGCTGGGAATTTACCCCTCCGTATGACCAGGCCGGGAAGCTGGAAGGCGGACCTTCGGAGCACGTTACGCCCTGTACTCTTGGATGGATGCAAACCCCTTGGTCAGGGTTTAGACTCAGTGTGTTCTAAGGAATTGGCCCCGAAGAGCCGATTGCATCCTTTGGGCTTCTAGTCTCATCAAAACTTGAGCACATTACACTCAAGGTGAAACATGACGCAGCCGTCGCGCAGCTGAGCGCACTGGAAAAGAGAGCACCAGTAAACCCGAGGCAGAACGTGCTCTTCCCATTCTGCCTGTACGAGATACCGTCCTATTCCCCCACGCCGTTCTTCCCTTGACCGTGGGCCGGGAAAGTTCGGTTCAACTCATTAATTCATTAGGTGAAGACAAGACCATTGTGGTGGTCGCGCAGCGCGAGGCCCGTGTGGACGCTCCTCAGCCTGCTGATCTGTATACGGTAGGCACCCTCGCCATCGTGCACAAAGTCGTCAAAATGCCCAACCAGAGCCTCTTTGTCTTTGCCGAGGGCCTGGAACGGGTGAGTTTGGGGCAGTTCGCCCAACTGGCGCCTTTCATGCTCGCCCAGATCGAGACCGTTCCGGAAGCGATTCCGCCCAAGAGCTCTGAAGTCGAAGCTTTGCAGCGTAACGTTCTGACTTTGTTTCAACAGATCGTCGCCGGCTCGCCGACTCTTTCCGACGAACTTTCCACCGTGGCCATGAATATCGATGAGCCAGGCCGCCTGGTGGATTTCATCGCCTCCTCGCTGCCTTCGCTCTCGACCGCAGATAAGCAGGATGCCCTCGAAACCACTGATGTTCGCGTTCGTCTGGAAAAAATCAACCAGCATCTGGCCAAAGAACTCGAAGTCCAGCAGCTCCGCAACAAAATTCAGTCCGAAGTGCAGGACCGGGTCCAGCAGACCCAGCGCGAATACTATCTGCGCGAGCAGATGAAGGCCATCCAGAAAGAACTCGGCGAACAGGACGAAGGCCAGCGCGACACCGAAGAGCTACGGCAGAAGATCGAAGCCGCGGGCATGCCCGATGACGTCAAGAAAGAAGCTCTCAAGGAATTGGGCCGGCTTACTCGCATGTCGCCCATGGCCGCCGATTATGGTGTCACCCGCAACTACATCGAGTGGCTCGCCGTGCTTCCCTGGGCCAAGACCTCAGGCGGTGACGTTGACATCATCAAAGCCAAGGAAGTCCTCGATGCCGACCACTACGATCTGAAGCGAGTAAAGGACCGCATCCTCGATTATCTTTCCGTTCGCCGATTGAAGCCCACCATGAAGGGCCCGATCCTTTGCTTCGTCGGTCCTCCCGGTGTCGGCAAGACTTCGCTGGGCAAATCCATTGCCCGCGCCCTGGGCCGCAAGTTTGTCCGCATCTCGCTCGGCGGTGTGCATGACGAAGCTGAAATTCGCGGCCATCGCCGCACCTATATCGGCGCACTTCCCGGTCAGATCATCCAGGGAATCCGGCGAGCCGAAACCAAAGATCCGGTCTTCATGCTCGACGAGATCGACAAGGTCGGCCGCGATTTCCGTGGCGATCCTGGTTCGGCTTTGCTCGAAGCTCTCGATCCCGAGCAGAACTCCACTTTCCGCGACAACTACCTTGACGTTCCATTTGATCTCTCCAAGGTGTTGTTCATTACTACGGCCAACATGCTCGATCCCATCGCCGAACCTCTGCGTGACCGCATGGAGATCATCGAACTCCAGGGTTACACCGAGGAAGAAAAGGTGCATATCGCATTCCAGTACCTGATTCCCCGGCAAATCGAAGAGAACGGTATCACCAAAGAGCAGATTGATTTTCCCGAGGAGGCGGTTCTGTACGTGATTCGCCATTACACTCGCGAAGCCGGCGTGCGCAACCTGGAGCGCACTCTGGGCACCATCTGCCGTAAACAGGCCCGCCGTCTCGCCGAGGGCAAGTCGGAAAAATTGATCGTGACCCCGGAAATCGTGCAGGAATTTCTGGGCGGCATCAAGATCCGTGTCGAAGGCGAAATCGCCGAGCGTACCCAGCGTGCTGGCGTTGTCGTCGGCTTGGCCTGGACCCCCTCCGGCGGTGACATTCTTTTTGTCGAAGCCAACGTGATGAAGGGTAAAGGCGGCTTCACCATGACCGGCCAAATCGGCCAGGTCATGCAGGAGTCCATGCAGGCCGCGCTCACCTGGGTGCGCTCCAATGCAGAGCAGTTGGACATTTCGGAGAATTTTTTCGCCGAGCACGACATTCACATCCACGTCCCGGCTGGCGCGATTCCCAAGGACGGTCCTTCGGCTGGCGTCACTATGACCACCGCTCTGGTCTCGCTCTTGACCAATCGCCCGGTGCGCCCACTGACCGCCATGACCGGCGAGATTACGCTCAGCGGCAACGTTTTGCCCATCGGTGGAGTCAAGGAAAAAGTCCTGGCTGCCAAGCGCGCCGGTGTACGCGATGTCATCCTGCCGGCGGAAAACCGCATGAATGTGGTCGAAGACCTGACCCCGGAGCAACTGGAAAACGTCAATATCCACTACGTCAAGACCATCGACGAAGTTCTGCGGCTGGCCCTGCCCTCCACGCCACGGGAAGAAAAACAGGACGCTGAGGAGCGCGAAAAAGTTCTCAGCGAGCAACCCGTCGCATAATTTGAGAGCTGATTGACTCTCCTTAGCTAGCGTTCGTCGTTCATAACCGCGGAGTGGCGTAGGCGAGTTCGCGCTTCGACCAAATCTGACCGCGAGCAAACGCAACGGTCTTTATCTATATCTACCTTTACCGATCTATACCTACTTTTACCGATGCAGCTAACTGTAACGTTTCCCCCGAGTAGAACTTTCGCCCTCTACTAGTGTTTAATCCCTTGAGACGTTTCTTTGAAGATGGTCGAGTTGAGACCGCAAACGAGGAATGAGCCAATGAAAACGCCAAGAATCTTAGTGATGATGACGGCCCTGGTTCTAATGGGAATTCTTGTGTTGCCCACAGCCCAGCAGGCCTTTGCCCAGGAGCCGCCTCCGCCGGCACAACCAGAAGCGGCACCGGCCCCGCCGGAACCGGCGGACGCGCAAGAGGCACAGACACCTGAAGAACCTGACCAGGCCGAAGCAGCGCCAGATGCATCTCCCGCGCAGGATCCTCCCGGCCGCGTCGCCCGGCTCAGCTATTCCAGCGGTTCCGTGTCCTTTCAGCCCGGTGGCCAGGGCGACTGGGTGACTGCGGTCGAGAATCGTCCTCTCACTACCGGAGATAACCTCTGGGCGGATAAAGATTCGCGCGCGGAATTCCAGATCGGTTCCACTTCAGCGCGCATGGACTCCGAAACCAGCGTGACCTTTCTCCAGGTCGATGACCAAACGACGCAACTGCGCCTTTCCCAAGGGTCGCTCATTTTCCGCGTACGCCATCTCGATGATGGAGACCACTTCGAGATCGATACTCCGAATTCTGCCTTTCAGGTTCAGCGCACCGGCGAATACCGCGTCGACGTAAATTCCGCCGGCAACGAAACCGATGTCACGGTGTGGAAAGGGCGCGGCGAAGTCACCGGCGGCGGCGATTCCTTCGTCGTGATTGCCGGCCAGCGGGCGACCTTTATCGGCACCGATAAACTGGATCATGAGATCGGACAGGTTCCCGCTAACGACGACTTCGATAATTTCGCTTTCGATCGCGACCATAATGAGGACACCGCGGTGTCAACCAATTACATTTCTACAGAAATGACCGGCGCGGATGACCTCGATGAATACGGCCACTGGAGCTATGCTGCCGACTACGGTCCAGTGTGGACGCCCATCGGTGTGGCTCCCGGCTGGGCTCCCTATCGTTTCGGCCACTGGGTCTGGGTCGCCCCCTGGGGCTGGACCTGGGTGGAGAGCGAGCCTTGGGGCTTTGCGCCTTTCCATTACGGCCGCTGGGCCTTGGTCGGAGCGGGATGGTGCTGGGTGCCGGGGCCGGTGGTAGTGCGGCCGGTGTACGCGCCCGCATTCGTCTCCTTCGTGGGCGGCGCCGGTTTTGGCGTCGGCATCGGGGTTGGCGTAGCGCCAGTCGGATGGTTTCCCTTGGGGCCGCGTGAAGTGTTCGTTCCCTGGTACCGCACCAGTCGCGTATATGTGAACAACGTGAACATCACCAATACTCGAGTTACCGTGGTGCAGGTGAACAATTTCTACAGCCACCCCAACGCGGAGCACGTCTACGCCTATCAGCGCTCGACCGATGCCGTGACCGTGGTTTCGCATGACACCTTCGTCAATGCTCGACCCGCACAACAAGGACTGGTCCGGGTAGACGCCCGACAGCTCCAGGAAGCTCACGTGGTCCGCAGCGTCCCCGTTCAGCCTTCCCGAGTCAGCATGGTGGGTGCGGGGCGGCCAGCAAGCGCGAGGCCGCCAGCATCAGTGGTGAACCGGTCGGTGGTTGCCACCCGGATGCCGGCTGCAAGGCCTGCCTTCGATGCCAGACCCGCGGCGATGAACGTTCGCTCAGAAACCCCGGGAAGACCCGCCAGCCCGCGTTTGGAGGAGCAGGGAACTGCGCCTCGCGAACCTATGCCTCGCACCAACGAACGGGCTACGGCGCCCAATGTTCCGCGCCCGGGGGCTGTGCCGCGTCCGCCGGCTGAGATGGGCCATTCACTCGTAAGGTCTGCGCCGCCGGTCCAGAACAGGCCGGAGCACGAGCAGAGCGAGGCTCAGAAATTCCGAACCTGGCAGCAGCACCAGAGTGCCCCCGCTCGCAATGCGCGCCCATCACCGCCAGCACACGGAGGAAAGCCCAAAGGCGGGCGCTAATTCCGCTTCATCCAATCCGCCGGCTCCCATGCGGGGGCCGGCATTCTTTTGCGCAGTCACGATACACTTGGAACCGAAGACTGGTTTCTAGTTTCCAGTTCTTGCTCCGGGAGCTGGAAACTAGAAACTAGAAACTGATTGCCATGCAGGTTCGGGTTCTATTCTTCGGGATGTTGCGAGATCTCGCCGGGCGCAGCGATGACGCACTGGAACTGCCCGAACATTCCACCCTGCACGACCTGCTCGCGCATTACCAGGAGCAGATTCCCCGCTTGGGCCAGATCGCTTCTTCGCTTGCCATGTCCATCAATCAGGAATACGCCCCACTCGACTCCCGGCTCAAATCAGGCGACGAGGTTGCGTTGCTTCCTCCGGTCAGTGGCGGCTCCCACGCAAGTTCGATGGGAAATGACTTCGAGCATGTTCGCTATGCAGCCATCGTCCATCAGCCGATCGACACTCAAACGCTTCTGAAAAAGATCAAGCGGCCCGAAGACGGCGCTGCCGTGCTCTTTGAAGGAGTCGTGCGCAACCATACTCGTGGCCGCCGCACTCTTTATCTGGATTACGAAGCGTATCCTGAAATGGCGTTGAAGCAGATGGACCTCCTGGCAGAGCAGGCGCTATCGAAATTTCCCATACGCGATGTTGCCGTCACGCATCGTCTCGGCCGTCTCCAAATCGGCGAGATCAGCGTGGCCATCGCGGTCGCCTCCGCTCACCGCACCGCCGCCTTTGATGCCTGCCGTTGGCTCATTGACACCCTGAAATGCACCGTACCCATCTGGAAGAAGGAGTACTTCGAGGATGGCGCCGTCTGGGCCGATGGCGAGTCCTTTCCTTCCGACCTTGCCATTGGCGAAGGCAGCCATTCAGAGAAGCCCGCATCTAAATGAACAGCTTTCTAGACCGTCCTCTAAGCATGAAACAGCTTTTTCTTTTTCTGGCGGCTGCCGTCGCGGTTTGCCCTGCTCAGGTGCCCAAGCCGCCTTGGGCTGGCGGCGTTGCCAGGAGTCCGGATACTACCATCAAGGTTGACGTCAAGCTGGTAAGCGTGTTCGTCACGGTCGCCGATGATCATGGCGCTCCGGTTGGCGGGCTGACCAAAGAGAATTTCCAACTACTGGAAGATGGCGTGCCCCAGACGATCTCGGTATTCGACAAAGAATCCGCTCTGCCGCTCTCCATTGTCATGGACATCGACACCAGCCTCAGCACCCGCAAAGATCTTCCGCTCGAGTTAGCCTCGGCCCGGCGCTTCGCTCATGACATCGTGCGCCCCGTGGACGCGCTGTGCCTGTATGAGTTCAGTGAAACCGTGAATGAGATTGTTCCTTTCACTTCCGATTTGAAAACCGTCGACCGCGGCATCGACCATGTCCACTACGGTTCGGCCACCGCGCTTTACGATGCCATCTACCTGGGAGCGCAGGCCGTGGAGCGCCGCCAGGGAAGAAAAGTTATGGTCATCATCACTGACGGCGGCGACACTGTCAGCCGGGTTGACTACAAAGAAGCTGTGCGCGCCGCTCAGGAAGCCGAAGTTATTGTCTACAGCATCATCGATGTGCCCGTCGAAGCCAGCGCCGGACGCGACACCGGAGGCGAGCATGCCCTTATTCAGATTTCCGAAGACACCGGCGGCCAGTATTTCTACGCCACCTCGGTGCCGCAGCTCGATGAAGCCTTCCAGAAAATCAGTGATGAACTGCGCACCCAATACTTGCTGGCTTATTATCCTTCGAGGCATTCTTCCGATTCCGATTTCCGCCGCATCTCCGTAAACGTGATTGGAATACCCGCTGCTCCGGGGTTTGTAGTGCGCCATCGTGCTGGCTATTACACCCATAAGTCGCATTTCTAACAAAACAGCGGACGGCGGTCTCAGCAGCCGGGCCTCAGCGTCGCATGCTATAAGTATTGGACACCGTCATGAGAGGTCTTTGAAAGGAATTGTGCCGATGGTTTCGGATTCCAGGTTCTGCCCATCCCGCCTTGCGTTCCGGACGCTTGCCGTTTTGTTGGTGCTGTCAGCGGCGCTTTTTTCGCAGACCACTAACTCCACCGGCAGCATTCAAGGCATCATCGTAGATCAGACCGGTGCCGTCGTCAGCGGGGCCAAAGTCACCATTACCCGCATCGCAACCGGCCAAGTCATCAATGTCACCACCACCTCCGCCGGTGCCTACACTTCCGGCGCGCTGACTCCCGGCGACTACGTTGTCCATGTCGAAGCCCCTGGTTTTAAAAGCGCTGAACTTCCCCTCAACGTTCAGGTAGGTGTGACCACCGCCGGTAGCGTGCAGGCTCCAGGTTGGCGAGACCAGTCAAGTGGTAGAAGTAAAAGCTGGAGAAATTCAGGTCAATACCGAGCAGGTCACCGTGCAAGGCGTTCTTACCAGCCAGCAGATCGAGAACCTCCCCATCAACGGGCGGAATTTCCTTGATCTCGCCCAACTCGAACCTGGAGTACAAATCCAGGACGGCGGCAACTTCGATCCCACCAAGAACGGCTTCTCTTCCATTTCGTTCGGTGGCCGCTTCGGCCGCACTGCGCGCATCGAAGTCGATGGCCTCGACATCAGTGATGAAACCGTCGGCACCACCACCCAGAACATTCCGGAGGGCGCCATCCAGGAATTTCAGATCGAGCAATCCTCGCTGGACATCTCCACCGAACTGACTTCCTCAGGCGCCGTAAACGTCATCACCAAGTCAGGCACCAATGCCTACCACGGCGAAGGCTATTACTACTTCCGCGATCAGGCCCTCAACGCCAATCTCCCCGGCGCCAGCAGCAATTATTTTCAACGAAATCAATTCGGCGCGAGTGTAGGCGGCCCCATCATTCACGACAAGCTATTCTTCTTCCTAAACGCCGAGCGCACCAAGCAGGACTTGCTTGATCCCGTATTGCCCAGCGGCCCGTTTCAAGCCCTGACCGGAAGTTTCGTTTCTCCCGTTTCGCGAAGCTGAGGGCGTCGGGCGTCTGGATTGGCAAATCAACAGCCGCTTCAAATTCTTCTACCGTTTCTCTTTCGACCAGAATCGCAGTGTGCTGGCAATCATTCCTAATTCCTTTCAGCCTTTCGCCAACAACAACCACACTCCCGTCCACGCTTTTGGACTCGATTTCAACACCGGCGGCTTTACTCACAGCATTCGCTTCGGCTACACCAAGTTCCGCAACCAGATTACCGACGCGGTGGGTGGTTCTCCGATTTTCAATCCCGCTCCAAATCTGGAATTGGCCATTGGCAGCGATCCTGACTGCTTGACCCCGGGAGCTGATTTCTTCTGCTCCGGGCCAGGTTTCCTGGCGCCGCAACAGACCTACCAGTCGAACAAGCAGATCAAGTACGACGGCAGCAAAGCGGTGAGCGCGCATATTCTGCGCTACGGCGGCGGCTACAATCGCATCTTCGGCGGCGGGTTTGCCAGTTTCCTTGCGCTCGCGCCTGCGGTTGGCGCAGGCGTCGGCGATTGTGCGCGCTACCTGTCTGGCGCTGCCGGGCGGAGCCAACAATCCGCTCAACTATCCCGCTAATAGCGTCATTCTCAGCAACGGCCAGGGCTTTCAGTTCTGAGATTCCTGCCTTCGGATTTCCCGCCGGCGGCCTGGGCCCGGACAATCGCATCTCGCTTTACTTCGGCGACACCTGGAAGATCAAACGCAATCTGACCGTCACCTACGGCCTGCGCTATGTTCGTGACACCGGACGTACGGATAGCGACTTGGCTGCCATCCCGGTCCTGAATGAGTTTGGCCCCGGACTCGGCAACCGTGTCAACCAGCCCAATCTCAACTTCGCTCCCCAGGCTGGCATCGCCTGGGATCCCGGCAAGGTCGGTAAGACCGTGCTGCGAGCCGGGATCGGATTGTTCTACGAAAACTCAATCTGGAACAACGAACTGTTCGATCGGCCGCCGCGCCTGCCGTCTGGGATTGTTCCTGATCAATCAGACGGTCTGCTCCAACGGCACTGGCAGCGCTTTTACTTTGCCTAACGGCCAGGTTCAGAACTGGCCCTCCGATCTGCGGTCAACCCATCGGACAAGTCGCCAACCAGATCGCCGCCTTCCAGACGCAGTATCAGTCCGCCACCCTCGCCGCTGGCCCGGCCAGCAACGCGGCCTTATCGGCAACGCGCTTTCCGATGGACTTGACGCCACCGGCACCGACCTGTTTGCTCCCAAATATATAAGTCCCGCGCTCGGTGCAGATGAATTTCGGCATCCAGCACGAATTGCGCCCGGGGATGGTTTTCACCGCCGACTATCTTCGCAACATTGAGACCCACACCCTGCTCGCCATTGATACCAACCACGTGGGCGATGCCCGCTATTTCAACATGGCCAACGCCGTAACGGCCATCAACACCACCCTGACCAATTGCGGCGTCAGCGGGCCAAACGCGATCAATCTTGCCATCGGCAATTGCCCCAACAATCCCGTCACCGGAGCCCCCGGCTATAACCGCGGCGCCACCATCGCCGACTTCGCCACCAACGGCCTCGACTCCGGTTATTCCCTCTGCAGCGGCGCGCCCTGTCCCACCGCCGCGTTCCCTGGGATCAACGAGAATCTCGGCACCAACCAGATGTTATTTCCCGGCGGACGTTCGGTCTACAACGCCCTGCAACTCTCTCTCAAACAAAACATTGCCCATCCGTTCAAGAGAGTTTCCAACTTCGATCTACAGGTTTCATACTCCTACTCGAAATTCGTCGCTCCGGCCCAGGACAACGACTTCGTCAATATCGCCACCGATTTCAATAATCCATTGCATTACATCGGCCCCAACGGACTCGATCGGCGCCACCAGGTCTCTTTTGGGGGCACCATGGACTTGCCTCACTCATTCCGCCTCGGCATGATCGGCCACTTCTATAGTCCGCTTCCCGTAACCCTCACCCTTGCCCCCTCCGGCAACGCGGGCGGGATCTTTCAGACGGATCTAACCGGTGACGGCACCGGGGACGGCAGCGTTGCTTCCAACGGCGGCACCGGGGACGTTCTTCCCGGCACCAACATCGGATCATTCGGACGGGGTGTGAAGGCCAGCAACCTGAATGACTACATCACCGCCTACAATGGGAACTTTGCCGGCCAGCCCACTCCCGCAGGCCAGGTGCTCATCGCCAACGGGTTGTTCACCTTGGGCCAGTTGCAGTCGCTGGGAGGAGTGCAACCACTTGTCCCGCTTGCGCCTGCGAACGAGGCCAACATGGACTGGCTGCGCGCCGTCGATCTCAGCCTCACCTGGACCTACAAAATAAAAGAGCGTTTTGAGATCCATCCTGGTGTTTCCTTTTTCAACGTGATGAATTTCGCCAATTTCGACGGTCCCTCGAATCCCCTCAGCGGCGTCCTCAGCGGGACGCCCGGCTCCGTCAACGGAACCTCTGGCCAGCAGCCCAACAGCAATCGCCTGGGACTCGGGTCCGGCGTGTTCGCGCTGGGGGCGCCGCGCGCCATCGAGTTCTCACTGAAGGCCACGTTTTGAAGCCATTGTCGCGCCGTGCAAGTTGTCATCCTGAGGTCGCCGCTTTTGCGACCGAAGGATCTGGGCGAGCCGCGCGATGGGTTGCGTTCTTCGTGACCCAATGATCGCGCGTCTGGCTCGCTGCCCTATCCCTCACCATGACCCAGCCCGTGTAAAATGTCTGCATGACGCTTCATGGGCAAAGCCCGCAGGGCCTTTCACGCAAGCCAAAGACTTCGCCGCCCGAAGAAACATCAGAAGAAGCAGCCTACTTGAAATCGCTGGCTGAAAAACAGAAGTCCGTGAGCATCAAGCTGGCCGATGGCGAGATCGTAAGCGGCTGGATCGAATACTACGATAAGAACATGGTCCGCCTCACCCGGGAATCCAAACCCAATCTCTTCATCTTCAAGCATGAAATCATGTACATCTCCGAAGATAATGCCAGGCGTAATAGCAAATGATTTCTACAGCCAAGACCGACGTTATTTCGCCGGCCGCTGAAATCGCCCGCGAAGCCGGCTCCCTGCTCATGGAGTATTTCCAGCGCCACGTGACCATCGAGTACAAGGGCGATGCCGATCTCGTCACCGTTGCCGACCGCGAATCCGAGGCCCTCATTCGCCAACGCCTGCGCGAGCACTGGCCTTCCCACGACATCCTCGGCGAAGAAGGCGGCTTGCAGGATACCGGCAGTGACTACCGCTGGTACGTCGATCCGCTCGACGGCACCACCAATTTCGCCCACGGCTTTCCGGTGTTTTGCGTTTCCATGGGGCTGGAGTACAAGGGCAAGCGTATTGGGGGCGTGATCTACGATCCCACCCGCAACGAACTATTCGCCGCCGAGCAGGGAAGCGGGGCCTACCTTAATGACGAGCAAATCCGCGTTTCAAAGACTGCGAAGTTGTCCGAGTGCCTGTTGGCCACCGGATTTCCCAGCCACAAACGCCATAAGAATCCCAATATATTTTTCTATCATCAGATTACCTTGAAAACGCACGGAGTTCGCCGCGCCGGATCTGCGGCCCTCGACTTGTGTTACGTGGCGTGCGGACGTTTCGATGGCTTTTGGGAATTCAACCTGAACCCCTGGGATACGGCCGCAGGTGTTCTCATGGTTGAAGAAGCTGGTGGCAAGATTACCGACTTTCACGGTGGTCCATTTCAGTTGAGTGGCCGCGAAACTCTGGCCTCCAATGGCTTGGTACACGAAGCCTTGTTGCACGAGTTCGACAAAATATTGTCCGGCCGGGACCTCGAGCCTCTGCCAGAACTAAGAACTGAGAACTGAAAACCGTTTTTTGCGCAGCGAAGAGCTTGCCCCGAGCGAACTCCGAGTATCGACGCGGAGGGGTCGAACGGGATCTGAGCAATCGTCGCGATGGATCGCGCTTCTTGCGACACAATAATCGGGCGTTTGGCTCGCTTCGTGATTCACGGCTTACACGATGAAATCCAAATTCTTTAGCTTCCTTGTCCTGCTCACTCTGGTCGCCGCGGCCGTTGGCGACAACAGGCCAGCCATCGATGCCGCTTACCAGCAATCTTTTGATAAATGGAAAGCCGAGCAGGTTGACGACCTCAAGCAGAACTGGCTTACTCTCGCCGGCCTGTTCTGGCTTAAGCCCGGTGACAACTCCTTTGGCAGCGACGCGGCCAACGCCATCGCTTTCCCCAAAGGCCCCGCCCACGCCGGCGTCTTCACTCTTCAGGGCGACGACGTGGTGGCCAAATTTTCTCCCGATGCCCACGCCATCATTGCAGGTCAGCCCGCCACCGCCCAGAAGCTTCTGCCCGACGTTTCCGGCAAACGCACGATCGTTGAGATGGGTAGCCTGCGTTTCTATGTGATCAAACGCGGCGCCCGCCTGGGTATTCGCCTCAAAGACCTCGATACCGAAGCGGCTCGCAATTTTCACGACCTGGTTTTCTTCCCCCTCGACCTGAACTACCGTGTGACCGCCAAATGGATTCCTTCTGACGGCAAGAAGACCGTTGATGTTCCCAATGTGCTGGGCGACGTCACGCCCACGCCGATCGCGGGAACCGTGGTGTTCAAGCTCAACGGACAGGAACTTCAGCTCACCGATCTCGGCGGCAATCCCTCCAAGGGCCTGTTTTTCGTATTCAACGATTTGACCTCGAAGACCGAAACCTATCCCGGCGGACGGTTCCTGGATGCCGGCCCCGTAGTGAATGGCATGGTTGAGCTCGATTTCAACCGCGCCTACAACCCACCTTGCGCCGTCACACCCTACGCCACTTGTCCCCTTGCTCCCAAAGAAAACCGCCTGGCCATCGCGATTCCGGTTGGCGAAAAATACGACCACGCCCACGGCCACCACTAACCGTCTTTCCGTGATCCTCCGTGTCCCCAGTGGTGAAAGTTTTCTCCCAGTGAATTTCTCCGCGCTCTTGGCACCCTTTGTGGCTGGATGGTTTCCTTTGCGTACCTTCGTGCCCCTTGTGGTTAAAGCCTTTCTCAGCGTACTCCGCGCGGAGTCTCTGCGCCCTTTGCGTTGAAATCTTTTGCCTCTCGGTTTTCTCCGTGACTCCGTGTCTCTGCGGTGAAAAAGTCTTACAATAGACCCATCGTGATCGACTCACTACTAACCCGCAAAATCGACCAACGTCCCGACAAAGTCCGTTTCTCCGGCCGCATTCTTTTCCTCACCGAAGATCCCGAACTCATCAAACGCCAGCTCGCCGGCGAAGACTTGCCCTGGGACACCAAGAACCCCGCCAATAATCCCAAGTTGCGCGACGACATCTCCACCGATGAAATCACTCCTGCGCATTATTGCTTCTATTTCGACGAAACTCTCGGAGAGATTCCCTACCTCGGCCTCAAGTGCGGCAACGTGCTTCCCATTGGCCGTTCCGACGTGAAAAAGGGTGGTTTCGTTGCTGCCGTCAGCGGCAAGCGCCGTGGCAAAGGCTCTAGCCGGGAGCAGTCGCCCTATGCCGAGATGTGCGCCGGTATCCGGGTGGTCATCGCTGAAAACATCGAGCGCATCTATAAACAAAATTGCCAGAATCTCGGCTTGTTGACCTCCACCAATTTCTCCCTGATCGACAAAATCCGCGCCGCCGCCGAGATTCCGCTGGCTGAGTTCACCGCCGGCGAAGACGAAATTACGCGCCAGGTCATTGAATACGGCGGTTTGTTCCCCTTCAATGTCGCGCGCATGCAAAAGAAAGTTTTTCTTCCGCCGATCAAAACCGAAAAGCGCCCTATGACGTTGGCGGAGAAAATCTTCGCTCGCCACATGAGTGACGATGGCTACGTCAAGCCCGGCGATACCGGCTTCGCCCGCGCCGATCTGCGCTTCAGCCACGAATACGTCACTCCCATGGCCGCCATCTTCTTCGAGCGTTATGTCGGCAAAGACGCTAAGGTCAACGATGCCTCCACAATCCTTTTCTTCCGCGATCACCTCACCTTCCTCGATGAGGTCATTTCCGAGGAAAAGAAAAAGCTCGGCCTGCTCGACCTCGCCACTCAGCTAAAACTAAAGCAGCAGGAGTTCGCCGCCAAACAAGGCATCAAGCTCCACGGCGAACTAAAAGACCGCAAGGGCTCCGAAGGCATCTGCCACTCCATCGTGCTAGAAAGCTACGCGTTGCCCGGCCAGCTGAACATCGGCTCCGACTCGCATACACCTCACGTCGGCGCCATCGGCTGCGTCGCCTTCGGTATTGGCACTACCGACGTCTTCAACAGTTGGATCACCAAAGACGTCCGCGTCAAAGTTCCCGAGTCGGTCAAGATCGTCATTCGCGGCAAGAAGCATCCCAACGTTACTGCCAAGGATTTCATCCTCAAGATTCTCAGTCTCGACTACGTCCGCAGCGGCAAGGCCCTTGCCAAAGTCATGGAGTACGCCGGCGACGCCATCGAAGCCCTCAGTGTTGACGAGCGCGCCACCATGACCAACATGGCCGCCGAAATCGGCGGTTTCACTGGAATCGTCGCTCCCGACGCGAAAGCCGTAGATTTCTTGATCGAGCGCCGCGGCATGAAACGCGATCAAGCCGAAAAAATGATCGCCGGCCTCTACAGCGATCCCGGCGCCGAGTACGCTCATGTCATCGAACTCGACTCTGCCGAAATTACTCCCATGGTCGCCACTCCCGGCGACCCCGGCAACGGTAAATACATTCGCGATTTGAATACGCCCGTGCCGGTCGAACTCGCTTACGGCGGAACCTGCACCGCCGGCAAAAACGAAGACATGGACATGTACGCCGCCGTTCTCGCCGACGCTCTCAAACACGGCAAGCGCATCGCTGATTCCGTGAAGTTCTACATTCAGTTCGGATCGCAGGAGACCCGAGACTACTGCCTGCGCAAGGGCTACCTCGAGGTTTTCCAGAAGGCTGGGGCGCATGTGATCGAGCCCAGCTGCGGCGCCTGCATCAATGCCGGTCCCGGCGTGAGCACTCGCCCCGAGCAGGTAGTAATCAGCGCCCAGAACCGCAACTTCCCCGGCCGCAGCGGCCCCGGACAGATGTATCTTGCCAGCCCACTAACCGTCGCCGCCAGCGCCGTCGCAGGATACATCGTGGAATACGAACCGAGCGAAGAGAGAGAACTCGCGCACGCCTGATTTCGCCCCATAAACAAACGATGGGTGCCCCATCCTTTCGCGCTTTTTGCGAAAGGGTGGGATTCCACGGCCGCGTCCCGCTTGGTTTTCAGAAGCCTCGTCCGTGTGCTGAACTCGGCGTCGATGGCTCAGCTTTTGACCTGCTCGAAGATGAGCCGAACTTTACGTGTGAGGGCCTCCGGTTGGGACAGGCCAGGCGCAAAACTCTCTGCGGCCTCGACCAAGGAGCGAAGGGCCAGGAGGCCTCCGACCCGGCGCTCAAGATCCGTGCGTAGAATCTGGTCGTGCCCCGGCTTGAACTGACCCACAGCCGCCGTCTTACCGCACCCACATTCGCAAGACATTCTTACCCTCCTGGCAAAATCACCGATCATTCTAGGCCAATCGGGGTCGCTGGAAACCAGGATTTGAATGCTCCGAATCCCGGAGGCCATGGGTTGGTCTTAGCGGCCAAGGTCTCTTGTTGGACTTCGGATCATGCTTCGTTTGCAAGCATCAGTATGCACGACGGCATCTTGACACATATTAAGGGTTTCACTTATTATGTGTTAATGAACGTCACTCTTTCTCTGGATGACGAACTGGTCAAAGAGATCCGCAAGGTCGCGGTCGACCGGGACACAACCCTCACCGGTTTGGTTCGTCAGTACTTGGAACAACTTGCTGCGGAGAATGCAGCCTCGGGCCGGAAACGGCGGGAGCGCGAAGCTTTGAAACGTAGTTTCAGCCAGTTCCAGTTTCATATCGGAAAGCGAACCTGGAAACGGGAAGACTTACATGTCCGTTCCTGATTTCCTTGATTCCAATGTGCTGGTGTATGCCTACGACCTCAGCGATTCCACGAAGCAGAAGATCGCACAAGGACTCGTGGAACAGGCAGTCTTAGGTGAGGCGATAGCATCACCCCAAGTGCTAGCCGAGTTCGCCGCCACTCTGCTCCACAAACTTTCGCCGCCCGCGCGCCCTGAGGCTGTTACCACAATCCTGGATGCACTGGCGCCGATCAAGCTCATCCCGCCGGATGCTGGAGTGGTCCGCCGTGCGGTTGAGGCACACGCGACTTACGGCGTGCATTTTTATGACGGAATGATTCTGGCTGCCGCCGAACGTGCCGGGTGCGAACGTATCTGGTCTGAAGACCTTAATCCCCGTCAAAAATATTTCGGAGTGACGGTCACCAATCCGTTCCGCTGATGGGACGCCTCCCCGCACGGTTTCAAGAGCCTACCCTGAGCGAAGTCGAAGAGTGCCGCTACAGGCCCAAACCCCTTGTCATTCCGAATCCGCTTCAGCGGTGAGGAATCTGCTTTTCTCTGCGCACGGCAACAGCGCCGCCGGAAGCAACACCCCGCCATACGGATGCGTCCCGCCGAGGAAAACCCCCGCCCAAGCGGAGCTTGGACGGGGCACCCTCGAGTGCACCGCCGGTGGCCGTCTAACGCCCCGCCTTTTGCGACGTTAGAGTGGGGCCGTGGATTCTGGGTGCCACGCTCCTTCGCGTTCTCTGCGAAGGGGTGGGCAACGCGCCGCAAGCGCGATTCGTATCAGAGAAGTTGAGGAGCACCGTGGAAGGGCACGGCTTCAGCTGCGCCGAATACGCGCCCAACTCCCTTGTCATTCCGAATCCGCTTTAGCGGTGAGGAATCTGCTTTTTCCTGCGGACGGAAACGGCGCGTCGCCGGGAGCCGGCTGGCATCTTGCCGACCATGCAGATGCGTCCGGGCGAGGAAAAATCCCCGCCCAAGCGGAGCTTGGACGGGGCACCCTCGAGAGTGGAAATGGGCACGATAGCCTGGGCCACCCGCCAGAACGTCACTAGTTCAGGCGACAAACCCATAGCTCAGGCAGTTCAACGTGCGAATCTATGTTTTCGACTACCAAGAAACAAACATTGTACCCTTACGCGAACAAAAACTCCTTAGTCCGCAACTCCTTAACCATATCCCGCAACTTCGCCGCCTTCTCAAACTCAAACCGCTTGGCAGCTTCGCGCATGTCGCTTTCTAATTTGCCGATATAGACATCCAACTCTTCCTGCGACTTGAATTCGGGGATGCCTTCGACTTCGCCTCCGGTGAGGTCGGTGTAGTCGGCTTCGATGATGCGCACCAGCGTCATATCCAGCGGCCGGATGATCGACTCCGGAGTTATACCGTTCTCCACGTTGTAAGCTTCCTGAATAGCGCGCCGGCGATTGGTCTCGTCCATGGCTTTCTTCATGGAGTCGGTCATGCGGTCGGCATAGAGAATCGCCCGGCCGTTCAGGTTGCGGGCGCAGCGGCCAATGGTCTGAATTAACGACCCGCTCGAACGCAGGAAGCCTTCTTTGTCGGCGTCGAGAATCGCGACGAGCGAAACTTCCGGCAAGTCCAGGCCTTCGCGCAGCAGGTTGATGCCGATCAGCACATCGAACTCGCCCTTGCGCAGGTCGCGCAGAATCTTGATGCGTTCCAGGGTTTCGATCTCCGAATGAAGATAGCGGCACTTCACTCCGACTTCGCTGTAGTATTCGGCCAAATCTTCCGACATGCGCTTGGTGAGCGTAGTCACCAGCACGCGCTCGCCCCGCGCCACGCGCTGGCGAATCTCATGCAGCAGGTCGTCAATCTGTCCCTTGACCGGGCGAATGTCCACCGGAGGATCGACCAGGCCGGTAGGCCGAATGATCTGCTCGATGACCACCCCCGCCGACTTCGTCAGCTCATACGGCCCCGGCGTGGCCGAGACATAGATCGACTGGTTCATGCGATGTTCGAATTCTTCGAAGGTCAGCGGACGATTGTCGAGCGCCGAAGGCATGCGGAAGCCGTACTCGACCAGCGTCTCCTTGCGCGAGCGGTCGCCATGATACATGCCATGCAACTGCGGCACCGTCTGATGCGACTCGTCGATGAACATCAGATAAGTCGCGCGGGAAATAATCGAGCAAAGTCGGCGGAGGCTCGCCCGGCAGCCGTCCGGTGAAATGCCGCGAGTAATTCTCAATTCCATGGCAATAGCCCATGGCTTTGATCATCTCAATGTCATACATCACCCGCTGATGCACTCGCTGCGCCTCCACCAGCCGTCCCTGCTTTTCAAGTTCCGCTTCCCACCACTTCAGTTCTTCCCGGATCGAAGTCACGGCCTTCGACCGCGTCTCCGGCTTCATCACATAGTGCGTCTTGGGATAAATCGGCAATCGCACATACTTCTGTTTCACCGTCCCAAACAACGGATCGATCTGCGAAAGCGAATCCACCTCATCCCCAAGCAGCTCCACGCGATACGCCATGTCCTCATAAGTAGGAAATATTTCGATTACATCGCCACGAACGCGAAATGTCCCGCGGCGGAAATCGCCGTCCGTCCGCTCATAAAGAACTTCCACCAGCTTACGAGTGATCTCTTCCCGCTTGATCTTCTGGCCTTTTTCGAGAAACAGCATCATTCCGTAGTAAGCCTCGGGCGATCCCAGTCCATAAATGCAACTTACCGACGAAACAATCAACACGTCCCGCCGCTCGAACAACGACCGAGTAGCCGACAGCCGCAACTTGTCCAACTCATCGTTGATCGTGGCTTCCTTCTCAATGTATAAATCCGCCGCCGGCACATACGCCTCCGGCTGGTAATAGTCGTAGTAAGAGACGAAGTATTCGACGGCATTGTGGGGGAAGAAGCTCTTGAATTCGTGATAGAGCTGGGCGGCGAGGGTTTTGTTGTGGGCCATCACCAGCGCCGGCCGGTTGGACTGCTCGATGACCTTGGCCATGGTGTAAGTCTTGCCGGATCCGGTGACGCCGAGCAGGACCTGGTGCTGCTCGCGGTCGAAGACACCGCGGAGAAGCGAGTCGATGGCGCGGCCCTGATCGCCGCGCGGAGTGTAGTTGGAGACGAGTTTGAAGTCCATAAAGAAGCTTTTGGCGGTTGGGTCTTGGCTTTTAGCTTGAATCTGCCGCTCACAGAATGCAATTTCTGCTTGTAGGCAAGTCTTTATTATAAACGGGCCTCAGAGCTAACCACGGAGGGCACAGAGATCACAGAGGAAACTGGTCGGCAAGAGCTTTTATCGCAGAGATCGCTGAGAATGGCCGCGGAGCGCGCAGAGAAGAATAGTTCTGGATTCGCGTGAGCCGGGCGAGGCGATTATTGCGGCAGCGAGAAGTTGATGGTGATCTGGGTCTGGATGTCCATGGGCTGGCCATCGAGCAGATACGGTTTATATTTCCATTGTTTGACCGCGTCCATAGCAGCTTGTGCCAGCACCGGCTCGCCATTGAGCAGTTTGACGTGGGAGATGTCGCCGTTCTTGCTGATGGTGGCGAGCAGCTGCACCGAGCCCTGCAAGTGAGCCTGCATGGCTCGTTGAGGGTAAATGGGAGCGACTTTCTTGATCAGGAGACCTTGCGACACTCCCTGCGAAATCTTGAGCGTCTGTGGGCCGGGCCGCGGGACCGATGCCGGGATGCTGATCAAGCCCGAAATTGCCTGCTCATTCGACTTTGAATCTGTGCTCACGGATTCAGGGGACGCGGGCTCAATGTTTTCGGCGGTTGCCGGCTTGGGGGGAGCGGGCACCGGAGTCTGGGTATTGACCACGATGGCGTCTGCATTGGCTTCGTCGAAGGTCTTGACCACACCGGGCGGGATGGGCGGATCGAATGACGTTGAAGGCACAGCCGGTTTTTTGGGAGCAGGCGCGAGCGCAGCCGATTCAGGTGCCGGCGAAGGCTTTGACGGAGTTGCCCCGGTTGCGTTCGAATTTTGCGGAGACACGGTTTTCACGGTACCGGGTTGCGGGAGCGGAGTGGTCGCGGAGGGGTTGGCGGACGTTGCTGGGACTCGCGGCGTGGATGGCTGGGCTGCCGGAACTGCCGCGCGGTGCATTAGAGATGACAGTGAACGACATCTGCCAATGGGTCAGCGTTCCGGCGCGGTAAATCGCGTAGCCGGCGACGGCGACCAAAACGATGGCTGCGATCCGGCCCCAATTGACGGCTGACCCGCCGGCGCGCGGTTTCGCGACCGGTGGGCGGCTTGAACTCGAGTGTTCCGCAGTTTCCTCCAGAGAGGAAATCCCGTCGTCAATCTGAGCAGGCTCTTTTGCGGGTGCAACGGCGGCACCGTATCCGACGCCAATGCCAGAATCAGGTTTGCCCGTAGCTTCGGAGGCATGCTTGAGCGCGGTCGACATCGATTCGGACATGGTCGATCCGCCATGCGGATTCGGACGCGGACTTGGTTCTGCCAGGGATACTGCTTCGGCGCGGGCGTTGCCGGGTCCGAGTGTGACTCCTGGCGGCGAGCGGATCGGACATCGACTCGAGTAACGCGGCTTCGGTGGGCTCGGGTCCGGGAGCGGAATCTTTTTCCAGTTCAAAGGCAGAGCTGGATGACGCGGTGACAGCCGGCGCCAGCGGCGGCGCGGCATGAGTCAAGAATGCGGGCTTGGGAGCTGCGGGAATCGACACGGGCTGCGATGGCGGCGGAGCAATACTGACGAGCGGACCGGAGGTACCGGAGCTGGTCCGGATGCCTTGGCGGCTTCGTTCTTGCGCAATAGGCCGCGCGCTACCCGCAACGTGCCTTTGGACTGCTCGACATTAATAGGTTTGGTGAGCACCAGGTTGGCGCCGATGCGGAACGCCTTGGCCACTCCACTTTGCCCCTCGACCACAGCCACTGAAAGTGACGCCTGATTGAACTCAGAATTGCGCGCACTCTTGAACAATAATGTGGCGTTCTGCTCGTTGTCGCAATCGACCACCACAGCGTCGAAGTGCCCCGCCATCAGCCTTTTAACGGCGGCGAACGGCTCGTTGCAGGCTTCCACCTGAAATTCCAGTTCGTTCAGGACCTGGGTCACCGTTTTGGCGGTTCTTTCGTCGGGACAGAATAAGAGGGCCTTATAGCTCATAGTGAGATCGTAGGTACCCTGGTGCAGAGGGACAAGTTACGGAGGATATTGGACTTGCGGGGTACGCGGCTTAGATGTATGGAAGAAGGATTATGCCAATCATGGGGTTTCCTTCCACTTTCGAGGGGTTGCGGGGCTGGCCCGGCTTTGATTTTCCCACATGTGACATCTTACAAAAAAGGCTGCCCCAGCTTTGCTGATGTTGCAAAGCTGGGCACCACGGACTTCGACCCGCGATGTTATCACGCAACCGCGAATTCCAGGCCGCGCTCTCCGATGGACATTTCCGCGACCAGCAGCTCAGCTAGCCGCACTTTGTATGGGATGACGGACATCGGATGCAGTGGTTCCCAGCTTTCGAAAACCGCGAAAGCTGGGGCAGCCGTCTTTAATAAGATGACAGGCAAGCAAAAGTCAAAGCTGGGCCAGCCCCCCATCCTTTTTTATAAGATGCTACATGTGGGAAAATCAAAGCTGGGCCAGCCCCCACCTTGCGGAATTGGGTCAAAATCAGAATCCGCATCGGTTCAGCTAATTCGCTGTAATCCGCCTTCCTTACAACCCGCTGGTCAAAAATGGCTTCGCCGCCCATAGCAGCATTTGATGCGAGTCACTATTGCAGTTTCGCGTACTCGGCTTTGGCTTGCTTCAGGACGGGGATGTCGGGGTCGGCGTCTTTCCAGAGCGTGAGGAAATCTTTGTAGGCGGCGAGCGCCCGGACGCGGGCGGCATCGGCATCTGCTCCTTGAAAGGTTCTCGACTGCAAGGCGTTCGCTCTTGCCACGCCCAGATGCGCCAGCGCTCCGGTCCAGCAGTTCCAAACAATCCCGCTGTGGTCGATGATCTTTTGAAACTCGGCGGCGGCAGCGCCACCCTGCCCAGCCGCGAGATACGCTTTGCCGCGAATATAAGTGGGATAGAGGCAGGAAATGTTCGCAACGAACTCAAGTTCCCCTAACTCGATGGGCGGAACTGCCGCCTGCAGGGCAGTCAGGGCAGCAGCCGGGTCCTTTTTATCTAGAGCCAGTTGCGCCTGAATCGCAGGCAGCCAAAGCGACTGCATTTGGGTGTCCAGCGGGAATTGTCTGTTCAGGTCTTGTGCTAGAGATTCGGCTCGTGTCGTATCGCCTGCCAGAGCGAATGCAAGCGCGGCTTCGCTCCCGACAACCTGACTCGCAGAAGCAAGTCTTAAAGCCTCTGACGCTGCTTGCGGCGCTTCCGCAGCGTGCCCGTAGGCGGCTTCACGTTGAGCCGCAATCGCCTCCCATATTGCTCCAGTTTCCTTGCTATCCGCTCGTATAGCGGAGTCTACGGCCCGCTTAGTCAGTCCCCGCGCCTTGTCTAGATGACCCACAAATGCTTCCGTATCCGACGCAAGGGAAAGCCAGGAGTTTTCCTCTGGCTTGCCCGCAGACCATTGTTGCTCTATGGCCATCCCGGATGAGTCCGCCCTGAGAAAAGCAACAGCATAGAGAATACTGTGGAGCCAGTAACCGTCTACTTTTCGCGCCTGCGCCTCGCTAATGATCTGTGCTGTTTCATCGAACCGCTGCGAGGCAAGTGCGTAGCGGGATGCGAATTTTAGGTACAAATCAGCACAATCAGATGCAAGCCGCAGACATTGCCGGATGATGTCCGTGGCCTTTTCATACTGTCCCCGTTGCGCGTACACCAGGCTCAAACCGACGTACCCGTTCATTTCGCGTGGATAGCTCTCAACCTCCTCCTGATATGTCTGAGGGGCTTTATCCAGTTCTCCTGTGACAAGTCTGTAGTACACGGCACTGATCTCTAGCTTTTCCCGCTCACTGGAGTGCTCCCGAAACTGAAACGCTTTGCTGAAGTATTCACTGGCCCGCCACCCCTCCCCGAGACCGGAATAATCTAGCCCCACCGCCCTGTACCCCATGGCGAAATTCGGGTCGAGTTCGATTGCGCGTTGATGGTACGGCAGAGCCACAGAGGTAGTCTTGTTGCGATACGCAATATTCCCGAGGCTAAACGCTTTCAGTGCCTCCAAGGAAGAGGTCGTCGCCTCCGCCAGTGGCACATCGAACTTCTGCACCGTCGCCAGCGACTCACCCAACTCTCCCCGCAACTTGGATGCGGCCTCGCCCAGTGCGTCCAGCACCTTCTCCTTCGCCGCCGCCGTCGCCTGCTCCTGAGCCAACGTGTCTCCGCTCTCGCAATTCACCGCCTTCAGCCCCAGTACATATTCGCTGCCCAGGCTGCCAATCGTGCCCGCAATGTAAGCTTTGCGTCCCGCCCGCTGACAAAGCTCTCGGGTCACTGCGGCCGTGAGCTTCGTGTCGGCTGGTCGGGTCATCCGTTGCAGGGTCTTGGCAACCTCGCTGTCGGAAAGTACGCTCAGGAAAGGCGATTGCCGCAACGAAACCGTGAGTGCCGTCTTCAGGGTGTCGTCGAAGACCGCATCGCCCGTGCTGTTGGCGAAATCGGCGAGAACGACAGTGTCTTTATCGGTCAGCGGCTTGGCACGATGCGAACGGTAGTAAAGTCCGCCCGCGATCAATGCGACCGCCACCACGGTAGCCATCACGACCCATGGCACGACCGCCGCCCGTAACCTGCCCTGAGTTAATCGAAGGGGCCGTCCCATAGAGCCCAGATCGACTCGCTCCTCGCTCCCTGCCTTGGGAACTACCGTGGAAGCGCGGGCCGTCAGGCCCGCGTCACTCCGCGAGGAAGATGAGGGCTTTGGCTCCTGTGCTCCTAATTCGGCTTCCTCCCAGCTCACCGTCGCGACTCGCCCCGTCTCCGTATCCCGCTTCAGCCGTTGCAGATCCGATCGCATCTCCGAAGCGTGCTGGTAGCGCAGATTACGGTCCTTCTCCAGCGCCTTGTTCGTGATCCGTTCCAGTTCCGTCGGCACGTCGGGATTCAGCCGCACCGCCGGAACTGGGTTGTGATCCAGAATCTCGCGGAAGATGACCGCAGTGCTCTCGCCCCGGAAGGGCAACTGCCCGGTGGCCATCTCATAGAGCACCGCTCCAAACGAGAACAAATCGCTCCGCGTATCCAACTCTTTCGCCCGAACCTGCTCGGGTGACATGTAGGCTACTGTGCCCAGCATCGCTCCGGGGCTCGTCAGTTGCTGAGCGTCGACTTCCGTCACCGTATTCGCCGATGCAATTTGGCTCGACGAACTAGGTGAGAGCGTGACTTTCGCCAAACCGAAGTCGAGAACCTTGGCGTGTCCACGCTTTGTGACAAAGATGTTTGCGGGCTTGATGTCGCGGTGGATGATTCCTTCTGTGTGAGCTGCATCGAGCGCGTCGGCGATCTCGATGGCGAGGGAAAGAATCAACTCTGTCTCCATTGGCCGGCCTGCGATGCGGTGCTTCAGCGTCAAGCCGTCCAGAAACTCCATGACGATGAATGGCTGCCCGTCCTGCTGTCCGATTTCATGGATGGTGCAGATGTTGGGATGGTTCAGTGCAGAGGCTGCTTGTGCTTCGCGCTGAAAACGGGCGAGTGCTTGCGGATCTTTCGCAACTTCATCGGGCAGAAACTTCAGCGCGACGAAGCGGCGGAGGGTTAGGTCTTCGGCCTTGTAGACCACACCCATGCCGCCACCGCCGAGTTTCTCGACGATGCGGTAATGTGAGATGGTTTGGCCAATCATGGCGCGACGACATGCTATGCGGAACGCGGGGGCAAGTCAATGAGAGCTAACGACTTCGCTCTGCATTCAAGAAGGTCATTGTCGATAAATCCCGGCATTGCTCAATTGACTAACCATCAAAACCCGCAATCGGCCAGATTTTCGCCGACCAACAGGGGTTCAGAACTCCGTTGACAGCCGATAACGTTTGGAGGAAAATCCCCAAGCCTGTCAAAGAAGAAGAAGAGATTGGCGGGATAAATGGCAGCCATTCGTTGGGGTCAAAAAGGAGACTCCGGCCCAAGACTGATCGAAGGGATAGCTCACAACAGAGAACGGCGCGTAAGGAGAAAAATATACAAGCCGCAAGGACGACGAGTTTGACGAAAGGCCACGTGAATATTTCCGCTGTCGGACCGAGATTCGGCACGACGAAGTTGGCAGCGGAGGTGTTCACCATTGGCGGCAGCATGGCTGTGGCCCTGGCCGTGTTTTTCGGGTTGCTGCTGATTGCAGTCCTCCCCGCTCACGCACAAACAGAGAAAGTGCTCTACAGCTTCGGCAGCAAGCCGGACGATGGCATATCACCTTACGTGAGCCTGGTCTTCGACGAACAGGGCACAGCCCTCTTCGGCACTACCTTGGACGGCGGCACCGACGGCTACGGCACAGTGTTCGAGTTGACCACGGCAGGCGAGAAAGTGCTCTATAGCTTTGGCACCGGGCAGGACGATGGGCACTATACCCGCGCGGGCGTGGTCTTCAGCCCAAAGGGCACCGCCGTCTACGGCACCAACGTGTCCGGCGGCGCTAATGGCTACGGCACGGTTTACGAGTTGTCCGCGGCCGGCGAGAAGGTGCTCTACAGCTTCGGCAGCCAGCCCGGCGATGGCCTACTTCCTTACGCGGCCCTGGTCTTCGGCAAAAATGGCAGCCTCTACGGCACCACCTTGGGCGGCGGCGCTAACAACGTGGGCACGGTGTTCGAGTTGACCCCGGCAGGCAAAGAGACTGTGCTCTACAGCTTCGGCAGCCAGCCCGGCGATGGCCAAAGTCCATACGCGGGCGCGGTCTTCGACGCGCAGGGCAACCTCTACGGCACCACCGAGAACGGCGGCGCTAACCTCGAGGGTACGGTGTTCGAGTTGTCCGCCGCAGGTAAAGAGACTGTGCTCTACAGCTTCGGCAGCCAACCCGGCGATGGCCAAAGTCCATACGCGGGCGTGGTCTTCGACAAAAATGGCAACCTCTACGGCACCACCCCATTCGGCGGCGCTGACAACCTCGGCCAGGGCACGGTGTTCGAGTTGACCGCAGACGGCGCCGAGAAAGTGCTCTACAGCTTCGGCAGCCAGCCCGGCGACGGCAGTTTTCCCTACGCGGGCGTGGTCTTCGACAAAAATGGCAACCTCTACGGCGCAACTGTGCAAGGCGGCACTGACTCCCTTGGCACAGTGTTCGAGTTCACTGCCGCAGGCACAGAGAAAGTGCTCTACAGCTTCGGCAGCCACGCGGGCGATGGCTATTATCCTTACGCGGGCCTGGTCATCGGCAAGAATGGCACCCTCTACGGCACCACCGTGTACGACGGTGCTCACAGCGATGGCACGGTGTTCGAAGTAATTCCGTAGCACGCATCGTCAACTTGCAAGCTGTAACCGGCTGCGGAAAAAGTGAGCCGGGGTGAAGAATCGAAGAACATGTTGGGGGGAAAATCGAAATGTGGGGGCTGGCCCAGCTTTGATTTTCCCACATGTGACATCTTACAAAAAAGGCTGCCCCAGCTTTGCTGATGTTGCAAAGCTGGGCACCACGGACTTCGACCCCGGCGATGCTATCACGCAACCGCGAATTCTGTGCGACGCTCTCTGGCGGACGTTGCCGCGACCAGCAGCACAGGAGCCGCACTTCGTATGTGATGACGGACATCGGATGCAGTGGTTCCCAGCTTTCGAAAACCGCGAAAGCTGGGGCAGCCATTTTTAATTAAGCTAACAGGCAAACAAAAGTCAAAGCTGGCCCGCCGCCCCGCCCGTCAAATGTCCTGAGTAATCGTGCGCACTTATCGTGCTGAGGGCGCTTTCTTGAGGGTCGCCGGCTCGGGGGGCTGGCCGTCGTGTTTATTTCCGCAATTCGGGCATACGACTTTGAGATTCTTTGCGGCCAATTCGCGCAGAAAGGTGGAAAAAGTCTGGTTGCAGTGGGGACACAGAAGGTCAGTCTTTTCATCGCTCATAGATCCTATTTTAGTGGGGATGGCTCAGTTTGTGTCTCTCGCTCAAAATCGGGGCCGGGCGTTTCGATGAGCGGGCCGGGGGGGCGGCGACCCGATTATGGTAAGATAGTCTTACCATGCAAACCACAGTTTCTACGAAAGGGCAGGTCGTACTGCCGGGACCGTTACGCCGCCGGCTCGACATTCGGGCAGGCGATCCGCTCGATGCCAAAATCGAAAACGGCCGGATTGTATTGACGCCGCACAGGAAGCGCGCCCGCCGGGTCAAGATCGTCCGTGATCCGATTACGGGGTTGCCAGTTCTAACCGCAGGTGTGAAGGCGCCCATTCTGACCAGCAAGGAAGTGGAAGAAATTCTGGCCAATTTCCCATGATTCACCTGCTCGATGTAAATGCTTTAGTGGCACTTGGATTCGACAGTCACGAGTTCCATTCGCGCATGGCTTTGTGGGTTCGAGCGCAAAATATACCGCAGGTGGCGTCATGTTCGATCACTGAGCTTGGATTTGTGCGGGTGTTGGCGCAGACGCCGGCTTACGACTTCACTGTAACCCAAGCCCGTACATTGCTGATAAGGCTCAAGAGTTCACGGGCTGCCCGCTTCACCTTCATGGCCGACGGGAACGACATTTCACACCTGCCGGGTTGGGTCAAAACAGCCAAGCAAATTACCGATGGTCACCTGGCAAAGCTGGCGACTGCCAATGGCGCGGTGCTAACGACTCTGGATGAGAATATCCCAGGATCGTTTGTTGTGCCGCGCTGAAATTCCCGCAGGCGTTTAGTGGGAACCGCAAGTTGCCCATTGTGATGGAGTATCCGAGCGACAGAGGTTGCACCGCCCGCCACTCGCGTACACTTTTCTGATGAGTCTGCCCCTGAGTCAGCCGGCCGCCATGCCTGCCCTGGCCGAGTGGCAGATGGCTGCCGGCTATGCGGTGTTTGCCGTCAGCTATCTGGTATTCGCTCTAGGCAAGCTGCCCGGGATGAAGATTGATCGTCCGGGCATGGCCATCATCGGCGCCGTGCTGATGGTTGCGCTGCGCATTGTTCCCGCCACGGCGGCGCTACGGTTCATCGATTTTGGCACGCTGGTGCTGCTGTTCTCGATGATGGTGGTGGTCGGGTGCCTGCACCTGACTGGCTTTTTTGACTGGATCACTGAGCTGATCGTTGCGCACCTCAAGCCGCGTCACTTGCTTCCCACCGTCATCTTTATAACTGGATTACTTTCGGCGTTCTTCATCAACGACGTCATCTGCCTGGTCATGGTTCCGTTTACGCTGGTGGCGACGCGCCGGATGGGGTTGAAACCTCTGCCCTACCTGCTGGCTACGGCGACAGCCGCCAACATCGGCAGCGTGGCCACGATAACTGGGAATCCGCAGAACATGCTGATTGGGTCTTTTTCAGGGCTGACGTATCGTTATTTCATGTGGCATCTGGGGCCGGTCGCGCTCATCGGGCTGGTGCTGGATTGGTGGATCATCGGGCGAATGTGCGGCGACCATGCTGTATCTGGAGGAACGGGACGCGTTGCGGCGGAAACTCGACCTGCTTCCAACCCTGACTTGCGCAAACCTGCGGTGGTGATTGCGTTGGTGTTGGCGGGGTTCATCGCAGGTGTGCCTCCGGCCATGATGGCAGCGGTTGGAGCCGCGCTTATGCTGATTACGCGCACCCGCAATCCGCGGCTGGTGTACGAGCAAGTGGATTGGGGAGTGCTGGTGTTTTTTGTCGGGCTGTTTCTGATTGTGGGAGGCGCGGAAAACTGCGGCTTAAACGCGTATCTGTTCAAGATCGCCGAGCGCACGAACCTGCAGAATGCGGCTGCGTTTACCGCAGTGACGGCAATTTTATCGAACGTGGTGAGCAACGTTCCGGCGGTCATGCTGCTGAAGACACTGGTGCCGGCATTTCGCGATCCACATACGGGCTGGCTGGTGCTGGCGATGGCCAGTACGCTGGCGGGGAACCTGACAATTACGGGATCGGTGGCGAACCTGATTGTGGTGGAGCGGGCACACGATGAAGTCCATATCGGATTTTGGGACTACGCGCGGGTTGGGATTCCCATCACCCTGGCGACGCTCGCGGTGGGATGGGCATGGCTGGTCTGGGTGGGTTGAGGCAGGGCCGCGCCCAGCGGGATGCCGCAGAACTAGAAAGCTGGGTAGCCTCTAGTCCGCGCCGCGCGGATACAACTGCGAGGGTGTGGCGCTCGTGTTTCTTACGCGGCTTTAGATTCGTTACAAATCGCCTGATAGTAGTCGCGGCCCCGCTCGTATCCGTGAGTAAAGGGTTCGCCAGCGTTCACTCCGGGATATTGTCGCTCGAGATCTTCGACTTGCGCGGACATCTCGGACAACACCTGATCGTACTCCTTACATCGGGTGCGGGCGTGCAGGGCGGATTCGAAGCCGAGACGGTAGAACTTTTCATCCTCAGAAAAGTTTCGGCCCAGAGAGGAATAGTGTTCTTTCTCGGCGCTGCGCAGACCGATCCACCATTGTTCGCGGGCAGCGTCCACCGACTCGGCCCCTTCGACTTTCAGCAATTCGCGGAAACGCGAGGCGGAGGCTTCATCTTCTGCCATGGCCACTACGACGCTACGCCCCTTGCGCAGAGCGTCTTCATAGACAAACAACTCATCCTCGGGCAAACCCTCGGTCATCGAATCTTCCAGTTTTTCACCGGCCCGAGCACCCACCTCGGCTCCAGCGGCCCCGACCAGCGCCCCGCCCAGAAGCCCAATTGCTGTTACCGGGCCAACGCCAGGGATAATTGCCGCAAGTATCAGTGAGCCGGCGGTGAGTCCCGCCGAACCTCCCACGACCGCCCCAATCGCTTTGCCCATGCCCGGCTGCTCGGTGGCGTCGACGGGAGCGAGTTGAGTTTTCGCCTCTATGCTTTGCGGAGTCAGCAGCGTGACGTGCTTTTCCGGGACACCAGTTGAGAGCAGCAGAGCCAGGGCGCGCTCTGCGGTTGACTTCGAGGCGAATACTCCGGTCACTGCTTCCATGGCAAAATCCTCCTGGTTATTTGGCCGCGCATGTCGCCCGCGGTTCACAGCTCCGACGGGCGTCACTGATTGTACTACCGCCGCGTGCACGGCAAAACGGGGAAGTTGGGGGCGGGCTGGGTACAATGCCTCATGCGCGTCCCCCTCTGGCTCAAGATCGTATGGACTGCGTGGGTGCTGGTGTGGGCGCCGGTGTATTGGCGGCAATATGGGGCGCAGAATTTTCTCTACTTCTGCGATCTGGGGAACATTCTGATTGCGGCTGGACTGTGGCTGGAAAGCCCGCTGATTTTCTGCTGGCAGGCGACCGCGCTTTTACTCTTTCAGACGCTATACACGGTTGACCTGGCGGGCGCGCTGCTGACGGGCAGGCACTTGATTGGCGGCAGCGAGTTTATGTTCGATGCGGGGATCCCGCTGTGGATTCGTTTGCTGAGCCTGTTTCACGTGGTGACGCCGCCGCTACTGCTGTGGCTGGTCCGGCGGCGGGGTTATGATCCGCGAGGCTGGAAATGCGCGACGCTGACGGCGTGGCTAGTGGTGCCGATCTGTTATTTGTGGCGGCCGGACTTCGACGTGAACTGGGCGCGCGGATTGTTCTTTCACGAACAGCATGTGGTGCCGGGGTTAGTTTATTTGTTGGCATACTTGATTGTGGTGCCGCTGGCAGTGTATTGGCCGACGGACAGGCTGTTGCGGTGGTGGGGGAGGAAATGAGGAGTGCGTAGGGGTCCTCCGACTCCGCGGCCGATTCGCGGAGTCAAATCGGTCCGCTGGGCTCAAGACGACAAGGTGCTCACTTCGTATTGGCGGCCGCCAGCGCCCGCTTGCTTGCTTCCAGCAAGGCTTCGGGTCCGACGGGCTTGCCGGTGGCGTTTTCCATCCACAGGTCAGGAGTGACGCGGCCCTCTCTTGCCATGCGCTCGAATTCCGGGCCGATGGCGCCGGCTTTTTTCATTTGCTCTTCGATCTGAAAGGCAATCATGTGACCGATGGGGTAGTCGGGGAGATACAGGAACGAATCAATCATGTGCGAGTAAACCCCGAGCAGCACGACATCTTTTTGATGGAAAACAGGAGCGTAGTAGCGGTTCCAGACGTCTTTGGAAATCTGTACGGTGGCGTCGTTCAGTTGGTGAGGTGTGGCCTGGGGATGGTCGTACATCCAGTGCCAAACGCCCATATCGACCAACGCAACGCCGGCGATTTCGTATGTGCCCCAGAAATCGTTGAGAGTTTTTTCCGCTTGCGCTTTGGCGTCCGGGGCGGGCAGGCCGAGAAGTTCGAGATCATGCCCCTGGAAGACGAATGCCAAAGCCTCGGTGAAAGCGGTGTTGGGGACGCCACTTAAGAGTGTGTAGTCGATTTCGTTGAGCGAAAAGGTTTGCTCGACGTTATGGCCCATTTCGTGAACGGCGATATTGAAACCCTTGTAGTTCATTCCGGTTTTTTCCACGCGGGTGCGTAGATGCGCTTTTTCAGAACGCATCTCGGCGCCCATGGCGTGTCCGGAGCCGCGAGCGGGATCGACGATGATGTTGTTGGCGACGTATTGCGCTTTCTCGGGCGAGAAGCCGAGATGCATCAGCAGATTGGGAATATCTTTTTGATAAGCCTCAGCGGTTGGATATTTCTTCGCCACCATTTCGTCGAGCTGCGCCTCGGTGAACTGGCTGCCGGGACGAAAGCCGTTGTACCAGACGTCAAACGGTTCGAGCGGCCGGCCGAGGCGGGATTCAATCAGCATGCCGGTTTGAGCCGCGAGCGGGGAACTCAGCACCTGCTCAAGCATGGCCTGCACGCGGACTTCAGGAATTTCCCGGTCTTCGTTGAAGCGGCGGTCAATGAGCGTGGGCGCGGTGGGAGAATAGGGATCAGCCTTTCTCGATGCGGCGTAGGTCTTCCACAGCATGGCGTAGCGAGTGTCAGGCTCACGGGCATTGGTGAGATCGGCGATCGAGCGGGACGAGTCGGAGTCTTTGACCGCCGCGGGCTTTACATCGTTAGTGAAGGGATTCCAATCCACGCCAGGGTTATCGATGACCGCCTGCGGAATGGTCTGGGTAACGATGCGCTGCATGACCTGTTGAATCACGCGCTGCTTGGCCAGGCCCGTCTGCGGATCGGAATAGTCGGCCTTGATTTCATCGCGCAGGTTCCAGTGGCTGAGCAGGCGCATCTTGGGCGGGAATAAACGTTGGCCCTGGTCGTTGACCACGTGGTACATCCAGATGTTGTATTGGGAAATATATTGCCCGGCGTCCGAGGCAGCTTCGGAGATGGCGAGATTGACATCGGCGGGGATGCGCTTGTCGAACTGTTGCGCCAGACGGACTTCGGCCCACTGGCGGCGGGTCCAGGTGGAACCGTCTTTAAGGCAATCGTCTAGCGTCGCGAGTGGGAAATTGAGCAGCACAGTAAATGCGAGTTTGTTGTTGAAGAAATCGTCGATGACGTGCGCGGACGGATCGTAGCCGCCGAAGGCTTCATCGAAGGGAAGCACGGGGCCGAGATCGAGATCGAGTTGCTGGCGGAACTCGCGATTGATTTCGTGCATGTGGCCGCTGAGCTGCTCGATCAGATACTGGAAGCGGTCGAACATGGTGTCAAGCGTCGGCTGATCGCCGGCGAAGTTGGTGCGGACGAAGTCTTCGAAAGTGGCGGCGTCGCCGTCGTCCGCGCGCCAGAACTCGGCGACCTGATGCAGGCCGCGCTGGGCACGCACGCGCTGAGATTCGCCATACTTGGCGACCAACTCAGATTCCATTTTGGCGGCGGAAGCGTTCATCCACGCGGGTTGAGTCGCGGCACCGATTTTCGGCGAACTCGACATCGGCATCTCCTGGGCGGCGAGCGATACGGCAAGGATGAGACAAGTTAAGAATAACTGAATCGGGCGCACGGAACCCCCTAGGCTGAGAAGCACACCAGTATACATAGGGGTGACGGTTGGTGTTCCCAATGCTGGTGCGCTCCTCAGGTTGAGTTGCGCTTTTTGCGCCCCGGCAGCGAGAGTTGGTAGCAAAATAAAGCCCGATCCTGGGGGTCGGGCTCTGGTTTTGTGACCGCTCCTGGAACTAAGCAGCCGCGGATCTCTTACCACGGCCCTCCACGGACGCGATGGGCTGAGCCACCTTGCGGACCAGGAAAGGCTGGAGATTTGGTTCACTGCCAGCCCACTCAAGGCTGACAATGGAGTGCCCCGGATGGCAAGTAACGAAATAACGCTCTCCGTTGGGGCTGGTTACTTCAAACTTGCCGGATTCACCCTGCAGGGCTTCGGCAAGATCATAGGTGGTGATGCTGTCATTCAGCTTCATAAGGGACTTCCTCCTTCTCGTTGGTTTGAGGTTGTTTGGATTGTCCCTCCCTAGGGAAGAGCAGTCTCTAGCATAGAACCTTGGCGGGAGATGGAGTCAAGGCCAGGAGCGAGTTTCTTTCCGTAGGGTAGATGCTGTAGGAATTAAATGCATGAATCCGACACTCAGAACTCAGCATTCACTGTTCAGTAATTGGTTTCGTTTTTAGCTGAGTGCTGACGGCTGAATACTGAAGTCTCGCTTCTTCCCGTGATAAATTGAGATCGATGAAAGACATTGCGGGCTGGGCGTTGAATGTTGCTACCCTTCGCGGCGCTTCGTACGCGGATGTACGCGTCGCGGATGATCGCACTCGCGCGCTCTCCACAAAAAACGGAAAAGTGGGCGGGGCTTCGGATGCGGAGTCGTTTGGCGTGGGCGTGCGGGTGATTGCGGATGGGGCGTGGGGATTCGCGGCTTCGGATGACCTGAGCCGGGCGGCGGTCGAAGCTACGGCGGCGCGGGCGGTAGAGATTGCCAAAGCTTCGGCGCGGGTAAAGCTGCATGAAGTGAAGCTGGCGGCGGAAAAGGCGGTCACGGCGGAGTGGACGACGCCTTTCCGGATTGATCCGTTTACAACTTCGGTGGAGGAGAATCTTGAGTTGCTGCTCAGGATCGATGCGGAGTTGCGCGCGGTGGCTGGGGTTACCTTGGCTGAGACGAACATGAATTTCCGGCGGGAGGAGCAGTGGTTTGCGTCGTCGGAGGGGGCGGACATACATCAGACGAAGTACACGACTGGCGTGGGTTATGCCGCGCATGCGTTTGCGGGAAATGAGATTCAGAAACGGTCGTATCCGACGTCGTTTGGCGGGCAGTGGCAGAACAAGGGGTACGAGCTGATCGGGGAATTGCAGTTAATGGAAAACGCCCGGCGGGTGGGGGAAGAGGCGGTGGCGTTGTTGAAGGCGGAGCAGTGTCCGGAGGGGAAGTTTGATGTGGTGCTGGAGGGGTCGCAGGTAGGGTTGCAGATTCATGAGTCGGTGGGGCACCCGATAGAGCTGGATCGGGTGTTGGGGATGGAGGCGAATTTTGCGGGGACTTCGTTTTTGACTTTGGATAAGTTGCGGACGTTGCGATACGGGAGTGATTTGGTAAACGTCGTGGCGGATGCGCGGCAGGCGCATGGGCCGGGGTTGGGCACGTATGCGTTTGATGAAGAAGGTGTTGCGGCGCAGTCGACACCGATCATCACGAATGGATTGTTTACCGGATATTTGAGTTCGCGGGAGACGGCGCCGACGATCGGGTTGGCGCGGTCGGGCGGGACTCTGCGGGCGGAGGGATGGAACCGGCTGCCGATTATCCGGATGACCAATGTGAGTATTTTGCCGGGAGAGAAGCCGCTGAGGTGCGAGCAGTTGATTGCCGACACCGACGACGGCATATATATGGAGACGAATCGGTCGTGGTCGATTGACGACAAGCGCTATAACTTTCAGTTTGGCTGCGAGATTGGCTGGGAGATCAAGCGGGGCAAGCGGGTGCGGATGTTGAAGAACCCGTCTTACTCGGGCATCACTACGGAGTTCTGGAATGCGATGGATGCGATTTGTTCGCGGGAGGAATGGGTGCTCTGGGGGATTCCGCATTGCGGGAAGGGACAACCGCAGCAGGTGATGGGCACGGGGCATGGGGCGAGTCCGGCGAGATTTCGTGGGGTTAAGGTGGGGTCGGCTTATAAGGGTGCGGAATAGGTCAAAGACAAGGGCTTCACCACAGAGACACGGAGACACAGAGAAAACCTTTTCACAATGTTGACTCAGGACAAGGCCGGGGAGATCTTTGGGCGGGTGCGGAAGTTCGCTTCGGCGGATGACGTTGAGGTTTTGTTTTACTCGACCGCTAATGCGCTGACGCGGTTTGCCAATAATGTCATCCATCAGAATATGGCGGAGGAGAATATTGTTGTTTCGGTCAGGACGGCGTTTGGGCAGCGGACGGCGCGGGCGACGACGAACAAGTTGGATGATGAGAGTTTGAAGCGGGTGGTGGAAGCATCGGAAAAACTGGCCCGGGTGCAGCAGCCGGATGAGGATTTGCTGCCGATGTTCTCGGGAAATTCAAAAGCGGCGGACAAGAGTGTCCGCCCCACACGGTATTTTCCTGGGACGGCGGGGATTACGGCGGAGGACCGGGCGGCTACGGTTGAGAAGATTGTGGCGGTCGCGAAACGAAATTCGTTGAACACGGCGGGAGTTGTGGCCAGTTCGGCGGCTGCGGAAGGCATTTTCAACTCGCAGGGGCTGGCGGAGTGGCATGAGCAGACCTCGTCTGAGATTTCGATCACCATGCTGGCCGACGATTCTTCCGGCTGGCAGAAAGCGAATTCTCCGGACGTTCGGCAGTTGAATGCCGTGAGCCTGGCAGAGATTGCGGCGGAGAAGGCGCGGCGGTCGGCGGGGCCGAGGGAGATTCCGGCAGGGAAGTACACGGTGATTCTGGAGCCGGCGGCGGTCTTGGACATGGTTGGGTTCATGTTCTATGACTTTGGCGGGCTGGCGATTCTGGATCAGCGGTCGTTTTTAAATAACCGCGTGGGGACGAAAGTGTTTGGCGAGAATGTGGATATTTGGGATGACGTGGCGCATCCGTTGCAGTCGGGAGCGGGGTTTGATGGCGAGGGAGTGCGGCGGCAGAAGCTGCAGTTGGTGGAAAAAGGTGTGGTGAAGCGATTGGTGTATGCGCGGGCGACGGCGGAGCGGATGAAGAAGTCGGAATATAAAGATAAGGTTGGACCGATTGCGGCTACGGGGCATGGATTTTCGTTGCCCAACGAAATTGGGGAAGCGCCGATGAATATTGTCTTCGGGGCCCCGGCGAAGCCGCAGACGGTCGAACAGATGGTGGCTTCGACCGAGCGGGGAATTCTGGTGACGCGGTTGTGGTACATACGCGAGGTAGATCCGTATGAAAAGATTTTGACGGGGATGACGCGAGATGGGACGTTTTACGTTGAGAATGGAAAGATTCAGGGCGGAGTTAGGAATTTTCGATTTAACGAGAGTTTGATTCATTTGTTGTCGAATGTGGAGGCGATGGGCACGCTGGTGCGGGCGAGTGGGGAAGAGTCGTTTGATATGGTGGTGACGGCGATGAAGGTGAGGGAGTTTAACTTCACGGAAGTGACGAAGTTTTGAGGAGAAGCGGCCAGCACTTGGCATTTGGCCAGAATAGGCCGTGTGACACTTCGAGAAAGATCACGATTGGCACATGCGGGCGGATTTGGGCTTCGAACACCAAGGCTCTTTCGCCCCTCCGGGGCTCGACCATCGATTCCGCGTTCACCCACGGCTTGCGCCGTGGGCTTTATTCTTACGCCGCTCCGCGGCTGGAGCGTTGTGGCCCCGGTGGAGCGCTTCACCCGGCATTCGTTTTGCCTCGTCGGAAAATACATGGGTCCCTTCGACAAGCTCAGGGCAGGCTCTTCGTGGGGATCCTTCGCTGTTCGCGAAGGATCCGCTGCCTCAGGATGACATCGGAGTTTGGAGGTTTTATGCGCCGTTTATTTTTGCTGCTTCTGTTGACGGTTTGTGTCGTGCCGGTTTTTGCTCAGAACAAGCGTCCGTTTACGTTTGAGGACATGATGAAGCTTAAGCGCGTGGGCGAGCCGGAGGTTTCGCCGGATGGGAAGTGGGTGGCGTTTAGCGTGATGGACGTTTCGCTGGAGGCGAACACTAAGACTCCGCATATTTGGATTGTTCCTACGGCTGGGGGACAGGAGCGGGAGATTATTGCGGATCAGGATGCGGATCGGCCGCGCTGGGCGCCGGACGGGAAGCGGTTTGCGTTTATATCGACCAAAGAAGAAGGGTCGCAGGTGTGGGTCGCGGATTTTGATAGCGCGGCGGGAGCGGTGACCGGGGTGCACCGGTTGAGCTCGATTGCGACCGAAGCTGGCGGGGAATTATGGTCGCCGGATGGAAAGAATATTCTGTTTACTTCGGATGTTTATCCGGAGTGCGCGGATGAGGCGTGCAATGCCAGAAAGCTGAAGGATGCCGAGCAGTCGAAGGTGAAGGCCCTGGTTTTTGAACATCTACTTTATCGGCACTGGAATGCTTACAAGGAGGGCAAGCGGAGCCATCTTCTAGTCGTCCCGGTTGATGCTTGCTCCGGGCGTCGAGCTTCGCTCGATGGGACAGCCCCTTCGACTTCGCTCAGGGCAGGCGAGGGCGGCTGTCCCCACGCGAACTCTTTGGATTTGACGCCGGGCGATTACGATGCGCCGGTGTTTTCTTTGGGTGGACAGGACGATTACGCTTTCTCGCCGGATGGGCAGGAGATTTGTTACACCTCGAATCATGATAAGAATCCGGCGGCTTCGACGAATAACGATTTATGGATTGTTTCGGTGAATGGCGGGGCGGCGAAAAACATTACTGCTGACAATCCGGCGAGCGACTCGACGCCGCTTTATTCGCCGGATGGTAAGTATATTGCTTACCGGGCGCAGAAGCGGCCGGGAGATGAGAGCGATCAGTTTCGGTTGATGTTGTACAACCGCAAGACGGAAGAGAAGCGTGATGTGCTGGGCAATTCCGCGTGGTATTGGGTCGGGACGCTTGCGTGGGCGACCGACTCTTCAAAAGTGTATTTCACTTACGGTGGTGAAACGGCGCGGAATGCGGGCCAGAGCGTCATCATGTCGACGACGGTTGAGCCCATAACGGTGGTTCCCAGGAAACCTAAGGGTTTGCCCCCGGGAACGTATCGTCCGATTACCAGAATCATGTCGATGAGTCAGGATATTACCCAGGGCTCTGACGACGATCTGATGTTCTCTCCCGACGGCAAGATCTTATTCTTCACCCGTATGTCGGTTCAGAGGCCTATTGAGATTCAGAAGCTCGTTTTGCCTGCGAAGTTCGCCCCCTACGATTTGCCTGCAGGTGAACAACTGACCCACCTCAACGACGCCCTTCTCTCCCAGATCGCCATGTCTCCCCTTGAACCCTTCTGGTTCCCTGGCGCTTACGGCGACAAGGTCCAGGGTTTTCTGGTCAAGCCACCGAACTTTGATCCCACGAAGAAGTATCCGGTAAAATTTCTGATTCATGGCGGGCCGGAGGGGGCTTGGGGGGATGACTGGAGCTATCGCTGGAATCCGGAGTTGTTTGCGGCCAACGGATATGTGGTCATCATGATTAATTTTCATGGGTCGACTGGATATGGGCAGAAGTTTACTGACGCCATCAATGGCGATTGGGGTGGGGCGCCGTTTGAAGATCTGATGAAAGGGCTGGATTACGCCGAGCAGACAAATCCGTTCATCGACAAGAACCGGGAGTGCGCGCTGGGGGCCAGCTATGGCGGTTATGCCATCAACTGGATTCTGGGGCACACGGATCGGTTCAAATGCCTGGTGTCGCATGATGGCATGTTCAATGCGGAGTCGGCATGGGGATCGACGGAGGAGATTTGGTTCAACAATTGGGAGTTCAAGGGCACGCCTTACGACAATCGCGAGATGTACCAGAAGTGGTCGCCGCATCAGTATGCGAAGAATTTCAAGACACCGACTCTGGTGGTGCATGGGCAGCTGGATTACCGGCTGGATGTGTCGGAGGGATTTCAGCTTTTTACTACCCTGCAAATGCTGGGAGTGCCGTCGAAGATGCTTTACTTTCCCGATGAAGGGCATTGGGTGTTGAAGCCGCAGAATTCCGAGCTTTGGTATAAGACGGTGAATGATTGGGTGGATCGGTGGGTTAAGTAGTGGTCGGCAAAATCCCCGCCCTAGCGCAAAGAACGCGCTCAGGACGGGGCACCCGTTGGAGCGTCGGTCGTTCGTGTGTCGTCTTCGCCCGCAATTCCTTCCGTTTCAGACCAACGGCTGACCGCCAAATGCTAAGCCCGCAAATGCCGGTCCTCGTTTACCCGCAAGTGCATGAACCTCAATGCTTTAAGCCTAACAGTTCCATGACTTCGGTAACTTTCATGGGTGGATTTCGGGGTGTAATCTCGGGCGTGATGTCCAACACAGGTCCAGTGCCCGAGCACGAGAGAGCGGACGCGCCAGCCGGGGCAGAAAAAGTTCCGGTGCGTGAAGTCGCGGCGGCGGAAACGCCAGCGTCGAAAGCCGCGCGTTTTTCAGAGATGCAAAGCGCCGCGCGTTTCCCCATCAAGCTGCCGATTTCGGTGAAATCGAAATCGGGAGAACAGCGTCAGGCGGAAACCCAGAACATCTCTGCCAATGGAGTTTTGTTTCAGGTGGTGGATGCGGAGATGCCGGTGGGATCGACGGTGGATTTTACGATTTCGCTGCCGGCGGAAATCGTGGGCGCGGAAGCAGATGTGCGGCTGGATTGCAAAGGCCGCGTGGTGCGGAATTTTGAAGAGTCGGGACGCCACGGAGTAGGCGTGGTGATCGATGAATACCGTTTTGACCGGCACTAACGGCGAAGGAAATAAATGGCAAGCAGTCCCATGCAGGCGCAGGAAAATGGCGGGCAGCCACTTGAGAGTGACGGCGGCCAGTTCATTCGTGTAATCGTCGCGGATACGCAGGCGATCTTCCGCGCCGGGCTGCGCAAGATTTTTGCGGTGGAAGATGATGTTCGCGTGGTTGGTCAGGCGGAGACTTTGTCGCAGACTTTCTCCGCGGCCAAGAAGTTTTCCGCAGACTTGATGCTGTTTGAAGCGGCGCTGGCTCCGAATCCGCCGGAAGCGGTTTCAGACCTGCTGCGGCAGAATCCGGGATTGCGATTGGTGGTCGTGACGCCGGAGCCGAATGAGGACTTAACGCTGGAGCTTTTGCGGCGCGGAGCTTGCGGCATTGTGTCACGCGAAGTTGAGCCGGAGTTGATGGTGGAATGCCTGCGCAAGGTTTCGAAGGGCGAAGCGTGGCTCGACAGCCGAGGCATCCAGTGGGTGCTGGAAGCTTATCGCACGCAAGGGACGCGCGGGGGATCGCCCAAGACGAAGGTGCAGCTCACGCCTAAAGAATCTTTGATCGTTTCCTGCGTGACGCAGGGAATGAAGAACAAGGAAATTGCCGTGCGGGTCGGCACCACCGAGCAGGTGGTAAAGAACTATCTGCGCAAGGTGTATGACAAACTGGGCGTGGCAGACCGCCTGGAACTGGCCCTCTTCTGCCTCAATAACCGGACCGTCGAAGGAATGGTGAAGGCGGCTATTCCCACTCCGGCGGCCGCTCCTACCAACGGCCAAGCTGGCGAGAGTGATATTCCCGCCGCGGAAGCGCCTGAAGTTTCCTAGCACGAGCCAAACTATCGTTGCTCCGGCCAACAGTGCTATAGTTTCTGCATTCAGCAATCGCATTCCGCGTTTGCGATTCCGGAGAATCGTCGACCATTGACAGCTCAAGGCGGAGAGCTGATTGCGCTCTTTCGAGGAGAATCATGAAAGGTGATCCCAAAGTTATTGCGGTATTGAACCAGGTTCTAAAAGCGGAGTTGACCGCTATCAACCAATATTTTCTGCATGCCGAAATGTGCGAGAACTGGGGCTACGAAAAGCTGGCCAAGCACACTCGCGCGGAGTCAATCGAAGAAATGCAACATGCGGAGAAATTGATCGAGCATATTCTGTTCCGCGACGGCACGCCCAACATGAGCGACTATTTCAAGATCAATATCGGGCAGAACGTGAAGGAGCAACTCAAGAGCGACTTGCAGGTGGAATATGACGCGGTGAAGCGGCTAAATGAGGGCATCGAAACCTGCGTGAAGGCGGGCGACAATGGATCGCGCGAGTTGCTGGAAGAGATTCTGACCGACGAAGAGGAGCACATCGACTGGCTGGAAGGGCAACTGTACGCGATCGATGAAATGGGGATTGAGAACTACCTGGCGCAGCAGTTGCATGAACAGAAGAAGCTCCTAGTTGTGGGCTACTAGCTATTAGCTTCTGGCTCCTAGCTTAGGGTTGCGGCATCGGCGGTGCGGGCCATAGAATCGATGCGGCTGGAAATATCTGCAAGTTAGCTTCCCAAGTCTGTTTCCTGCTCACACAGGTTCACGGGAGAGATGGCCGAGTGGCTGAAGGCGCACGCTTGGAAAGCGTGTTTACTCGAAAGGGTAACGTGGGTTCGAATCCCACTCTCTCCGCCATTCCTTTAATCACAATCACTTAGGGGCGTGGCCACCACAGGTGGCTACCAATATTCATGATTTTTCTCTGATTCCCAGTATTGGGCTTCAGAGGAAGAAGTCATGACCGTGAGCCTGTGGATTCGACAGACTGTAGGTGGCAAGCGCACCTACAGGAAACCCAACAAGAAAAAGCTTTACCCCAATAGCACCGTCTTTTGCCTGCGCTATCCCATCGATGGAAAGCGACGGTGGGAGACTCTCGACGTAACCAACCTGAATGCTGCACTCGCAGCGAGGGCAACCAAGGAAGCGGCACTGCTGTCAGCGGTCTCCACAGCGGCATCCGCTCCGGCGAAGCGGATCAACGTAGACGACGCGATGGCCACCTACCTAAGCACTGTTGCCGCGACGCGGGCGCACAAGACGTGGTTGGCATACAACTTAATCCTGAACGAATTCCGTAAGACCTGCACCAAAGAGTATCTCGACCAAATCGACAAGAGTGACCTCACTGCATTCGTCGTAGCGCAGAAGAAAGCGGGACATGATGATCGCACGGTCGCGAATCGCCTCGCCGGAGTCGTAACCTTCCTGCGTGCGCATGGCATCACCAATGTCACGCTACGGCACAAGTTCACGGAAAAGAAAGTGAAGGCATACTCTGTCGAGGAACTGCGTGCCCTCAATGCCGCCTCGACGGACGAAGAGTTGCAGATTTGGCAATTTTTTCTTGGCACAGGATTTCGCGAGGACGAAGTCGCTCATGCTTGCGACACCGACATTGACTTCAAAATGAAGACCATCAGTGTGCTGGAGAAACGCCAGTGGGACTGGAGGCCAAAGGACAAAGAAGAACGCACGGTCCCGATTCCTGATTCGCTGGTCGAACTGCTCAAGGTGCGCAAGGCGATTCACCCGGACGGCTGGCTGATCTTTCCCAACACCAAAGGGAATCCCGAAGGTCATTTCCTTCGGATGCTGAAGGAACGAGCACTGGCGGCTGGACTCAACTGCGGTCATTGCACCGCCACGTTGAACGGCAAGGCGGTTTCCTGCAAGGATGCGGCCTGCTGTGAGCATTGGATTCTCCATCGGTTCCGCAAGACATTTGCGACGATGCACCACGCGAACAGCGTTCCGGCACGAACGATTCAATTGTGGCTTGGCCATGAGTCACTGGAAACCACCCTGCGTTATTTGGCAGATGCGGAGTTAGGGAGCGAGAAGACCCGCACGCAGGTCAACGGCAGCTTTGCTGAAATAGATCGAGAATAAAGCCATCGGGTTTCAGTCTGATGCCAACGACCGCTGACGTTGATGCGTGAATCAACCTGACTTTCAGGATGATTTGATTCTAATTCGACGAAAACTAAGCCGATGTTACTCAGCTTGGCGTCTGACAGAGCCGTTCGAGTGCTCGCCGGAGAAATAACCGCTCGTCGGAAAAACCATAAGTTAGGTTCTCACGTGAAAAGCCGCTAGGGTCTCTTCCATCAGCAGTTCCCCGGAGTCACTCATATTCGAGCAATTAGAGAATTCTGCGTATTAGAAGGTCGCAGGCGAGAGGACAAGGGCGACCACTATGGCGGAAGAAGAAAAGCGAAGACAAATCTCTGTTGCTGACGCAACAAAAGCAACTACACGAGAGCAGGTAATAAGTAAAGCAGTTTGTGATGACTGCGTGGCCGGACTCAACTCCCTGCCAGACAAATCTGTTGCTTGCGTTGTCACGTCACCACCCTACAACATCGGCCTCAAGTATGGCACCCACGACGACAACAGAGCCGACTATCCAGAGTGGATGAAGTCCGTGTTCGTGGGGATCAAGCGCGTCCTTACCAACGACGGACACTTCTTCCTTCAAGTCGGTGGGATAGCGACTTCACCGCTGATACCTTTAGTGCTGCTGAACGTCGCTTTGGCAGCGGGATTCGTTCTTCAAAACCAGATCGTCTGGGTCAAGAGTATTACCGTTGGGGACGAGTCTCACGGGCCCTTCAAGCCCGTGAACAGCGATCGGTTCCTAAACCAGACCAACGAGTTCATTTTCCATTTGACCAAGGAGGGAAAGGTTCCACTGGACAGGCTGGCGGTCGGCGTCCCTTTTGCCGACAAAACGAACATTGCGCGGTTTGACCACGAAAAGGATGTCCGCTGTGGGGGGAATTCGTGGTTCATCCCATACGAACCGATTCACAAGGCGAACGACCATCCTGCGGCCTTCCCTGTAGCTTTGCCTGAAATGTGCGTCAAGTTATCAGGCATTCCGAAAGGTTCGCAGGTGGTTGACCCATTCGTGGGCTCAGGCACTACGTTGGTCGCCTGCGAGAAGTTAGGAATGACAGGATTAGGCTTCGACATCGACAAAGCTTACGTCGAATATGCAAATCGAAGGCTGGAGCGACTGAGTATGGAACGGCCTGCAACAATCGATGTAGAAGTGAATGAAAATCTCGAAACCCAGTCGATTGCCGTAGGTGCACCTTTCGGTGCTGGCGCACAAAATTCCGGAACATCAACACTGATGTAATTCGACGAGAACTAAGCGTCTGCTACAAACCTCGGTGTTTGGACAATCAGCTCAGCGCTCGTCGTAGAAATAACCGCACGTCGAAAAGCCTCAAATTAGCTGATCGGGTGAAAAGCCGCGCCCGGTAAGGCATTTGTTCGCCTCGTTCCCAAACATGTTGTGCCTTCCATCTCGTCGGGCTCATCACAGAGGTGGAGGAAGTTATGCCTGAGAAATTTGACATAAAAAGAGAGTACAAGTCTCGCATCATGCTCGCGATATTGCGGGGGTGCCGCGATATGGCCGAGGCCGCCGAGTTCGCGAGATGCAGCATGGATGAAGCACGCGAGGCAGTCGCATCTATCAACCGCGAATCAGTCGCCGAAACTGGATCGCAAGCGATCATAGTCGGTGAAAACCGCATGGAGACACCGACGGAGAACGGCGACGGCGACGACCCTTGACATCGATGGGCTGTGATGCGTGATTCGTTACCGATGAGCCCGTAACCGATCAATCAGGCTCAACTGTCCCGATGGGATGCACGGGCCTGTCGTGGTTGTCCATCCAGCCGAGCAGCTTGGCTGTGAGGTAGTTCGGCCCGCCGAACTTATCCGCGGATAGCTGCACGAAAGCTTCCAGCGACGACCGCTTTTCAGGGGCCATGCCAGTATCCACGTTGCAGGACGGTTGCACGTCCCGTATCCGTATTCGCACTCGGGCCTTGCAATTCTTCTTGATCGGATGTCTTGCGGTATTTGTCGTCCGTTACAGCTTGTGTGTCCATAGCCTTAGCTCGCAGGCCCCGGTTAGCGCCGAGGCTTTCTGTTTGTAGGTTTCGAAAGTCGAGAAATCGCTAATTGAAGGAAACTTTTCCAACTATCGAAGCCAAGGTCATGAAGCCTTTTGATTATTGCGAGCGATTACGGCTGCTTCGGGCCGCTATGGACGAGGAAGTCGCGCAGTTCATTTTCCAGTCCAGCCTGACCTACCAGCGGATTGCCAGCTGTTTGGCACCAAAGTGTGGCAGATCAAGCGTATCGCCGAGAACGCTGGGATTGCCCGGGGTAAAGGATGGAGACCGATGCGATGAGGTCGAAAATTCCCCGACTTCAGTATTCATAATTAGCCGGATCGCTGGGTGACCAGAGATCAAACCTGGGGCGGGTTCCTTCTTGCACCTACCCGCCCCGTCAAGGTTTCAACGGCACGCCTCGGCAGGCGATCAAAGGTGCAAGGACGAAACGGTGCAGAATGAGCAACACTAAGACGATAGACATAGCCGCGCTCCTCGAAGAGGACGCCGCGCCAGCGAACCCACAAACCGCTACGAACTGGAGTGCGGTAATTTTGCCTCTTCCCCGCCGTCCTACGTGGTGGCAAGGTGGCCTCCAATGGTAAAACCAGACAGCCGTCCGCAACAAGAACCTGCGCATTCGAAGGATGCAACCAACCAGCATTACAAGGCCTAGACGGCTGCTCCTGCGAACACAACCAGAAGTATCTTGACCTTGCACGAAAGAAATTCCGTGACGAAGCATTAGCCGCAGAAAGAACCAACGGTCACGCGAAAATGCCAGAGTCTAGCGAAGCGCGATACGCACGTGTCTAATCGCGAAGCCAACGCAAAGCTGAACGGCAACGCTACGAATGATCCCGAAGGAAATAACAAAGGACACCAATGCCCCCGTCTTGGATGCACAGGGATAATCACTGGCGCGTTCGATCAATGTTGTGAATCGTGCAAGAAGGAAGATGTCGAGAACCAACTGAAGGAATTCGGCGGCATCGTCCTTTATGATGGCACGAAATCAAATGGCGAACGGCTACAGTTCGAATGTTCTATCCGCATCTGAAGTCAAGACCAAAAAGCTTGAGTGGTTAGTGCCGGGGATGATTCCGCGATCCAAGGTCACGCTCTTCGCCG
>CAWJTC010000009.1:0-28158 GCA_963845725.1 uncultured Acidobacteriota bacterium | reverse complement strand
CTGTTATGCCCTCTTCTTGGTTCGGTTGGTGTTGCTGGTAATGTCCCGATTGGGTGCCTGGGTTCACAAGGGAGGTTGCGCAGTCCTTGATCAGGGGCTAATTTCCGGGTCCAAATTTTATAGTGAGTATCCTACTCGCGCGGTGGCTGGTTCCTGAGCAGTATGGGGCGTATGCGGTCGCTTTCGGATTCTTTGTTTTGCTGTCGCTGGTTTATGGCTCCCTGGTTTTAGAGCCGATGGCGGTCTTCGGGGGATCATCCTACCGCAACAGCTTGCGGGGATATTTGCGTTCTTTGATCTGGATCCATGTCGCCATGTCACTGGCGATTGCAGCGGCGTTTGGTGTGAGCTCATTCATCGCTTGGAAAATAGCGCCGGCTGGTGGATTAGGTCAAGCGCTGGCTGGAGTCACCATCGCGTCTCCCTTTGTGTTGCTGTTTTGGTTGGCTCGTCGCAGCTTCTATCTGGAGTTGTCGCCGGCGAAAGCTGCGGTCGGGGCACTGGTCTACTTCACGATCACCCTGAGCTTGCTGTTTGTGGTATATCGGCGAGGATTGCTCTCGCCGTTCAGCGCTTTCGTATTGATCGGCATCGCAGCGCTGGCCACGGGAATCTTATCTCTTGATGCGTTTGCGAAGGGACCTCCGCCATGACTCTTTCGATCACCCAGTCAGCCACGTGTGGCGACGGCATTGGCGCTATGGACGGTGGGCGCTATTGAGCTGCGTAGCCAGCTGGATTCCGGCCAACATTTACTATCCGCTCCTGGGCTCGTTCGGTACCATGGCGCAGTCCGGACAACTGAAGGCGCTGATGAATTTTACTTTGCCCGTTGAGCAGGTGAAGCTCGCGCTCGGTCTGCTGTTGTTGCCTTATGCGGCTTCGGTGATCGGACGGGAGGGGCGAACCAGCGCCGGCGCATTGAGCCGGAGAATGACGCTGGTCGCGGTGAGCATCGCTATCGTGTATTGGGCAGTGCTTTTTTGGTGGCAAGGGCCGGCATTTCGCGCGCTCTATTCCGGACGCTATACGGAAGTCGCCCATCTATTGCCGATCGTGGCCCTTGGTTCGATCGCATGGTGTGGTAGCTTTGGCTCGGCGATTGCTTTGCGGGCTATGGAATCTCCCTCGTCGGTGTTTGTGGCTTTCTGCGCTCGCGACCGCTGCTTTCTCTGATCATCGGAATTCCGGCCACTTGGTTTTACGGCCTCACCGGAGCGATTTGGGGTACCAACGTGTCAGACTTGCTTTCCTGGGTTTTTCTGGTGTGGATCCTGCGCCGCAAGATGGCTGGGGTTCGCTGGGAATTGAACGGTTCGCCGGTTGGCGATTAACACCAGCAGCCGAGCGGTCGTCGAGGGAGTATCTGAATAAGCCTCAGAATCGCCGGAGCAGGGATTTCCCCTGGACGAGCCGGCAACGAATCTTAAGAGGACGGAAAGAATGACTAAGAAATTTCACGACCTTGAACTCCCCAAACGCGGGGCTCTACTCCAAGCAGCGGATCAAGCCGACAAACGCTTATCGCAAACTGCGCCGGAAACTGTCGAGGACCTCGCTGCGAGCACCTCTGATCTGGTTGCGCCATCACGGATTCCGCCCGGCCGATGTTTTTCTCGGATCCTACCCGCGGTCGGGGACCACCTGGTCGCGTTTTGTGCTGCTGGAAATCATCACCGGCCACGAGGGTGGATTTGATGAAGTCAATGGCATCCTGCATGGAGTTGGCAATCACGCAACCGGAGCTCGCGTCCTTCCCGGAGGCGGCCGCTTGCTGGCGACTCACGAGCAATACCGCAAGCAATATCACAAGGGAATCTACCTGGTGCGAGACGTGAGGGATGTGATCCTCTCGGAATTTGCCTACACCACCGCTCTGGAGTTCTTCGATGGAGACCTGGACGCATTCATCTCCGAGTTCTTGCGGAAGAAAGTGAACCCCTTCGGACCGTGGCAGAAGCACGTTGCCTCGTGGCTGGACTCCCCGATTGCCGGCACTCCTAATTTCTTGAAGGTTCATTACCAGGACCTGCGCAAGAACCCACTCCAGGGATTCACGCGGATTGCACAGTTCCTCGGTGTCAACAGCGATGCGGCACGGATTCAAAGCGCTATTGAGCATAACTCGCTGGCTAAAATGAAAGAAAAGGAAAGGATCGCGCCGCAGCGAGCCTCGGTAAAGGGACAGTTTGTGCGCAAGGGCGAGGTTCAGGGGTGGCGCGCGAAGTTAACGCCTCAGCAAGTGCAATTCGTCGCGCAATATGCCGGCGAAGTTTTGCAAAGGCTGGGGTATCCGCTCTCCAGCGAAACGGCGGAGAGAGAACCTGTGCTTCAGGTTTTGTCAAGATAGGTGAGGGAGAGAAGGAATGCAGGGTAATGTAACAGGACGTCCGGCAAAGAGTTGGTTTTCGTGGGGCCTGATCGCGGGGTTCGTCGCGGCCTCGGCATTTGGTTGTTGTTTCATGCCCATATTGCCGGCGGTCAGGTTCGATGACGGAACCATCCCATCCTGGCTGATGCGGGGTTGTTTTTTATTTTGTTGTGCGTTGTTGTCGGCACTTCGATCCTAAAAAAGGTCGATCAACGCCAGTTGATTTTCCGGCTGCTCTTACCATTTGGTGGATGCTGTTGGTTGATGAAGTATTCTTTAGCCGCACTAATACCGAGCTTCGGCATGGGTAAAGGGCAGTTTTCGTTGTATGCATATGCGGAAGGCGCGATGTGGTTGGTGTGCGGGGCGATATTATTTATTCTGACGTTACGCAGCCCGGGATATCTAGGTCAATTGTTCAAGGGATCTTCCAAATGGGTATCGTTCTTCGTGTCTGATTTGCGTGATGTCGATTGCCTGGGCGCCGGGCCCGATGTACGCGGCAGCGTGGGGCTTCAAACTGGTGTTGACGGTTTGCCTGCTGCAACTTTGTGCCAGCCTCATGGTTGACATCTCTGACATCCAATTGTTCTTGAAAGTTACCGCCGTGGCATTCGTGTTCTTGACGGTGCTGCCCGTCTATTACGCCATCGGGGATCCGGATGGGTTCTGGTTTGAGGGCAGGCTCAATGCCGATCCCGACCTGTTAAGCCCATTGGCGGCGTCATTGATGGTTATGTCGATGATGTTGTATACGATGACCAAGAAGCGCTACTGGGTGAACATTGGAGTGGTGGCCGCGGTGGTCATGATGATGGCCTTCGGGAAAGCGGGGGTTATCGGAGGCTTTATTGCCGCAGGCATCTTCATGCTTCTGCAAAAAAGGGTAGTGCGCAGCCTTGGCCTGTTGCTGGGGCTAGGCGCCTTGGCAATGTTCATTATTTCGGTCACGCCACTGGGTAATTACCTTGACACCTATCACGGCGGTTCCACCCTGACAGGTCGGACGGTAATCTGGACCCATGCAATCGCGGCGATCCAGCAACATCCAATTATGGGCTGGGGCTATCTGGGCACTTACTTTTCGTGGGAGAACACCAGTGGATTGGCTCGCGGTGCGGTTCACCTGCACAACGGCTTCCTGGAGGTTGCTTACAACAACGGAGCGGTCGGTGAGCTGCTGCTGCTCACGATTCATTTCGTGATGCTGCGCAACATCCTCAGTTCGATGCGAACGTGCAAGATTTTGCGGAGCCTGCGACCAACCAGCGAGAAAGCGTGGCACGCTTACCTTCTTACTATCGGATGCTTGGGCCTGTATGTGCATACTTTTCTTCAGGGAGTGTTTGGCGCTCAATTTGGCGGAAGGTGTATGAGCCCCTATATGCTCTGGCTCGCGCTGGTTATGCTGACCACAGTGACCCGTCGCGTGAGCGAAGGTCTGCTACAGCAAGCGATGCGCACCCGGACGCCGCTGTATACGGTTACCGACTTAGAGACATTGCAACTTGCCCCGGCGGAAAACTGACCACTTTCACAGCGCGATCGACATCGACTTCAAGTCCATGAAGATAGCTTTGGTTCACAACACGTACCTCGAGCAGGGCGGGGAGGATGTGGTCTTTTGGCAAGAGCGACGCTTACTACAAGAGGCCGGACACCAGGTCTTGGAATACCAGCGTTTCAACCATGAAATGCAGCAATATTCTTTGGCCCGCCGCCTGACTATCATTGGGCGTACCGTGTGGGCGTCCGACTCGTATCGCGAATTCACCAAGCTGCTACAGCAGAACCGGCCCGATGTCGTCCACGTGCATAACACGTTTCCACTGATCTCACCCTCGATCCTATGGGCCTGCCGGAGAGAACGCGTGCCGGTGGTGCACACCCTGCACAACTACCGCTTGCTATGCCCGGGAGCGAACTTCATCCGCAACGGAAAACCGTGCGAAGACTGCACTTCTGGAAGCATTTGGCAGTCGGTGGCTCACGGTTGTTATCGCGGTTCGCGCCCACAAACGGCGGCCGTGGCGCTGATGCTGTCGGTGCATCGCGCCAAGAGGACCTGGACACAGGCTGTCGACCGTTATATTGTCCTCACCGAGTTCGCGCGCAGCCGGTTTGTAAACTCGGGTCTGCCAGCGGAGAAGATTACGGTCAAGCCCAACTTCGTTGATCCCGACCCTGGCAAACGTACTGGAACCCCGTCTTATGCTCTTTTCGTGGGCCGTATCTCGGAAGAAAAGGGCGCCCACACATTGTTCAAGGCATGGCGTCAACTGCCGAAGCACTTCACTTTGCGGATGGTTGGCGATGGGCCCGCGCGCGCCGAACTGGAATCCCAGGCAACGTCGCAAGGCCTTTCCAACATCAGCTTTACCGGCCGCCTGCCGCGTGAGAGCGTGATCGAGCAGATGAAAGGCGCGAGCTTTGTGATTTTTCCCAGCCAACTTTACGAAAACCTGCCTTTGACGATCATCGAGGCATTTGCCTGCGGCGTTCCGGTGCTGGCGTCAAGGCTGGGCGCCATGCAGGAGATCGTCAGCGAAGACCGCACCGGACTTTTTTTTGAGGCGGGCAATGCCGACGATCTGGCGCGTGCGGCGAAGCGGATGTGGGAGCAGCCGCAGTATGTGCGTCTCCTGGGCGACAAGGCGCGTGCCGAATTTGAAGCCAAGTACACTGCGGCAGCCAATTACCGCCAGCTCATGGAAGTTTATCGCCAAGTCATTACCCAGGCCCCCGAAGCGGGTCAGCCCACCGTCGCGGAACTCGAGGAACTGTCTTCAGTTTGAGAGTGTTCTTCCTGGCGATTGAAATCAAGTTGACTCGGGTTGTAGAAGGTAGTGGGAATGCAGAAGTGGTGCTGGCGGACCGACTGGCCAGCGGTAGTCTGACTGGGGCGCAGACCGCCGCGAAGATTGGTTGCCCAAATGAACGCAAGTTACTCGATCGGAGCCGGGAATCAACGGCTCAGGTTGCACCATATGAATAGCGCGCTTTTGTCTTCGTCGCAACAAAGTGACGTAGCGGTCGAGCGCTACTTAACCATCAGTGTGGATGACGGGTCTGCCAAAGATCCGAAAACCGCGGACCTGCTCCACAAATATGGATTGCAGGCGACATTCTACATGCCGGCCAACAATCCCGAGCGGCCTGTGCTGGTGCCGTCAGAGATTCGTGAAGTGGCGAAGCAGTTCGAGGTCGGCAGCCACACCATGAGTCATCTGCCGCTGAATCGCATGTCGGACCAGCGCGCCTCACAAGAGATCAGAGAAGGGAAGCGATGGCTGGAAGATGTCCTTGGGGAACGAGTGATTTCATTTTGTTACCCGCGGGGCAAGTTTAATCGCACAACGCCTGTCCTGGTAAGAGAGGCTGGCTTTCTCGGCGCGCGTACCACTCTCATGAATCTTTGTGATTTCCCCGAAAACCCCTTCTTGTGGGGCGTCAGTACGCAGGCATACTCGCACAGCAGATTCATTCAAGTGCGTCACGCTTTGCTGGAGAGCAATTTCTCAGGTATGCGCAATTTTTTACGGACTTTTCATGGTGTCACCGATTGGCAGCAGCATTTCGCCTACGCTCTGGAGTACGTTGAAAGAAATGGCGGAGTTGCACATCTGATTTTGCATAGCTGGGAAATTGAAGAAATGGACGCATGGGGCAGGCTCGCGACCGTCTTTGAATCGCTTTCCCGGCGAGGTCTGGCATCCGTTACCAATGGAGACTTGTATCGGTTCTGGAGTTCTTCGAAGGTTGTACCCGCGGGCGTAGAGGAGCGGGTTCCGTCTAAGTGACTGCCATTAAATCACTTATGCAGTTTTAGCGACTTTAGCTGCTCTTCCGAATGTCTTTGGCCCGCGCGGGCGGATGCTTTAGACTTATCTAAGCGCAAGAAAAGGGCGACCGACGGCCTTTGCAGTAGGTGATGTCGGCGAGTTAATCGCGACCGGGCAGGAAGATGTCTTCCGCTACTTTTGTCCACGAGACTCCTGACAGGCAGCTTAATTAGAGCTTTGGCAAGAATCGTGTAAGCCTGGAGGTATGGGTTTGAAGTCGTCCGTCCCCAACCCGAAAGAAGACAATTCCATCTCTACCGTAAGCGCGGAATCACAGTCTGGTCTGGAACCATCCGGCAACGGAGATCTGCGGCAGAAAATGCTAATCACCGAATTGGTGAAGACCAGGGCTGAACTAACGCCCGATGCGCCGGCGCTGGTGTCAGACAGCCGGAGCGTGAGTTATCGCGAACTTGAAGTGCGCGCGAATCGGCTCGCCCATCATTTGCGCAAACTCGGAGTGCGGCCCGAAGTGCCTGTCGGTCTTTGCCTCGGTCGTTCTCCGCAAATGGTGGTTGCGGCCCTGGCCATTCTCAAAGCCGGAGGAGCGTACGTCCCGCTAGACCCCGATTACCCTGCAGAGCGTCTCCGGTTTATGTTGGATGATGCGAGAACGGCGGTTCTGATCTCGCGTCAGGAAATTGGCGAGCGGATCGGCAGCGGACGTTGGAAGACCCTGGATATTGAAAAAAGAGCGCTCCAGATCTCGGACTACCCTGAAACTGCACCCGAGTTAATCGTCTCCGGCAACCATCTGGCGTATGTCATTTATACTTCTGGTTCCACGGGCCGTCCGAAAGGCGTCCAGATCACTCACGATAGCCTGCTCAATCTGGTCGGATGGCACCAGCGGGCGTTTGGAATTTCTCCTTCGGATCGCGTGAGCCAGGTGGCGAGCGTCGGATTCGACGCGGCGGTCTGGGAACTTTGGCCTAATCTCGCTGCCGGAAGCAGCGTGCATTTTCCCGACGAAGCCGTACGCGTGGCTGCCGAACCGCTGCGGGATTGGCTGGTGGCAGAGCGCATCACCGTCAGTTTCGTTCCGACTCCCCTGGCCGAGGCTCTTATCGCGCTGGAATGGCCCAGCGAGACTGCTCTTCGTCTTCTCCTGACTGGCGGAGATGCTTTGCACTATTATCCCGCCGCGCATCTCCCGTTTCAGCTGATTAACAACTACGGGCCGACTGAGTGTACCGTGGTGGCCACTTCCGGTGTGGTCACTCCTGGCAGCCATTGGGACGAAGCCCCGCCGATCGGAAGGCCGATTGACGGGTTCCAGATTCGCATTCTCGATGACCGCCTGCAGCCGGTCTCGAACGGCGACGTCGGCGAGTTGCATATCTCCGGGCGCGGCGTTGGGAGGGGTTATATAAATCGGCCTGATCTGAACGCGCAGAAGTTTATTGCCAACCCTTTCAGCCAAACCCCTGGCGAAAGGATGTACAAGACCGGAGACTTGGCGCATTATCTGCCCGATGGCCAGATTGCCTTCGTAGGACGCGTTGACGAGCAAATCAAGGTCCGCGGTTATCGCATCGAGCCGGAAGAGATTGTCACCTTGTTGGGCCGCTGTCACGGTGTCGAGGCCAGCGTGGTGGTGGCCAGAGGCGAAAATGGCGATACGCGATTGATTGCGTATGTAGTGCCCACTCCCGGAACGAAGCTCGACCATGATTCTTTGCAGGCATATCTGAAGAAGTATCTGCCTGACTATATGATCCCGGCCGCGTTTGTGCGGATCGATAAGCTGCCGCTCGGTCCCAACGGAAAAATTGACCGGGCAATGCTACCCGCTCCCACTCCCGAAAATACCAGTGAAGATAAGGTTCGCATTGGCCCCTCGACGCCGGTCGAGGCGCGTGTGGTATCCATTCTGGCGGAACTGCTGGGCCTCCCGCGGGTGGGGGTGCATGATAATTTCTTCTTCCTGGGTGGTCACTCCCTGCTCGGTACTCAATTGATCGCGCGGGCCCGCGATTCATTCGGCATCGAGTCTGCCGCTGCGTACTGTCTTCGATTCACCCACCGCGTCGCAACTCTCCGCTGAAATCGAGCGCATGCTGCGCCAGGCACACAGCAGCGCCGCCGACTGATTTCTATGGCTACTCAACCGGTCACCGGTACAGTCCGCGGAGATGCTTCCTCTCCGCACCAGCCACCTGTTCTGAGCCTGTACCAATTGTTGGACCCCGATGTTCTGGCCAATCCCTACCCTTTGTATCACCGGCTGCGCAACGAAGACCCGGTTCACTGGGATCCGTTCCTGCATGCCTGGGTGGTGACTCGCTACCAAGAGGTAACTCGCGTGCTGCAGGATTTTTCCGCCAATCGAACTTTCACTCCGCAGCAACTGGAAGAAATGGGACTGTCTCAGTTGAGCCCAATCGCGGGGGTCATGGTGAAGCAGATGCTTTTCATGGATCCCCCTGACCACACCAGGCTCCGCGGGTTATGCTCGCAGGCTTTTACGCCGCGAAGAGTCGAGATGCTGCGCTCCCGCATTCAGGGAATCGCCGACCGTCTCATCGACGCGATGTTGCCGGATGGGCGTATGGATGTAGTCCGGGACTTCGCCGCGCCCTTACCCGCCACGGTGACGGCGGAACTGCTGGGCGTGCCCACCGCCGATCATGTTCAATTGAAAGCATGGTCCGCTGATTTTGCCGAGATGCTGGGAAATTTCCAGCACAACCCCGATCGTACACAGCGCGTGCTGCGAAGCCTGCAGGAGATGACGGCTTACTTCCGCGCGGCCATCGCGGCGGCTCGCGAGCACCCAGGGGAGGGATTAGTCCAACATCTGCTCCTTGCGGAAGTGGACGGCAATCATCTAAGCGAGGAAGAGATCATTGCCAACCTCATTGTCACCATGGTTGGAGGCCAGGAGACGACGACGAACCTGATCGGCAACGGGCTGCTTACCTTGCTCCGGAACCCTGATGTCTTGCATCAGCTGCGTTCCGATTTGTCGTTGATTCCGTCCGCCGTCGAAGAACTGTTGCGTTATGAGAGTCCAAGCCAGCACACGGCGCGCATCGCGCCCGCCGATGTCGAACTGGGGGGAAAGCAAATCAAAGGCAAAGACGCCGTCATTGCCGTGATGGGCGCAGCCAACCGTGATCCCCAACGCTTCCCTGATCCTGACCTTTTGGACATCACCCGCAAAGACAATCGGCATGTCGCTTTTGGGGCGGGGGCTCATTTCTGTTTTGGAGCGCCGCTGGCAAGGATGGAAGCGCAGATTGCCTTTGCCGCTCTTTTGCAGCGTTTGCCGGAACTGAAGCTCGAAACCGAAGCAGTGACTTGGCGGAATAATCTGGGTCTTAGGGGCCTGACCGCACTCTGGGTAAGTTGGTCGAACGCGTGAGCCTCGCAGCTCGTACAGAATCCGATGGACGTGAAGACCAACGGCTCGCAGCCGCTTGCCGCGGCGCCGGTAAAGCCCGTAGTTGAGCCGGGAGAGGTCTATGCTCCGGTGTCCTGCGCCCAGCAGCAGGTCTGGGTGCACGCCCAATTGGTTCCGGAAACACCGATTTATAACGAGCCGATTACCTTCCATCGGGCTGGAACACTGGATGTGCAAGTCTTGGAACGAGCTTTGACCGAGATTGTTCGTCGCCACCAGGCGTGGAGAACGGTATTCCGCATGGTGGATGGCGAGCCGGTTCAAGTGGTCAAGCCAGTCACGCCGGTTCGCTTGCGGATTGCTGATCTAAGAGGCCTGCCGGCCGACGCACGCGAAGCAGAAGCACGCAGGCTGGCGGTTGAAGATGCTCTGCGGCCTTTCGATTTGTCCCAGGGTCCACTGTTCCGAACCCTGCTGGTTCATTTCAGTGCCACGGAACACCGTCTGTTTCTGACTCTTCATCACATCATTTTTGATGGATACTCAATATATAGGGTGCTCCTTCCCGAGGTCGCCAAGCTCTACAAGGCATTTTCAGAAGGCAAAGCCCCGGATCTTCCTAAGCTTCCAACTCAATACCCTGAGTTTGCGCGATGGGAGCAGGGTTGGCTGCCCCAAGGCGGACGTCTGGCCTCCCAACTGGCGTACTGGAGGACGCAGTTGGGCAAAAATCCTTCCGTGCTGCGTTTGCCGGCTGATCGTTCTCGCCCCCCGGTGCAGAGCTTTCGGGGCGCCATCCAGCCGGTAAGCTTTTCGAGAGAGTTGCGCGATGCAGTGAAATTGCTGAGCCAGCGCGAGGGCGCGACTCTATTCATGGGTTTGATTGCAGCGTTCGCCGTGCTTCTTTCCCGTTATTCATCCTGTGAAGATGTCAGCATTGGCACTGTTACCTCCGGACGCAAGCGATCGGAACTGGAAGGCCTGCTGGGATATTTTCTGAATCCTATCGTCTTGCGGAACGACCTCTCTGGGGATCCAACTTTTCGCGAGCTTTTGCGGCGGACGCGGGAGGTCACGCTGGATGCTTTATCGAACGACGATGCCCCGTTCACATACGTGGTCAATGAAGTCGATCCCGACCGCAGCCTGAGCTTCAATCCGCTGTTTCAAGCATTGCTGACTCTCGAACCGCCGATGTCGGAGACGCAAGATGGATGGACGGTGGCACTGACGCAGTCCGAAGTAGATACTGGGCTGTCCAAGCTGGATCTGTGCCTGGAATTAGATGACCGTGCCTCCGGCCTGGTGGGGCGATTTAAGTACAGCAGCGACCTGTTTGAGCCGGCAACGGTGGTGCGAATGGCAGGTCACCTGACCACTCTGCTGGAAGGGATCGTCTCCAATCCCGACCAACGAATCTCACGTTTGCCGATGCTCACGGAGAGCGAACGGCGGCAGCTGTGTGTCGAGTGGAACGGTACTGAAGCACCGCTTCCATCTGTAGCTTGTCTGCACGAGCTGTTCGTCACACAAGCAGAACGGACTCCGGATGCCGTGGCAGTGGCCGATGGCACTTGCCAGTTGAGCTATCAAGACCTGCATATAAGAAGCAACAAATTGGCGGCTTTCCTGCAAACGCAAGGAGTCGGCCCTGAGCAGGCAGTAGGACTCTATCTTGAGCCTTCCTGGGAAATGCCAACCGCGATCTTGGCAGTGCTGAAAGCGGGTGGGGCATGTGTTCCGCTCGATCCAAGTTATCCCGCTCAGCGGCACTCCTATGTGCTGAAAGAGACCGGTTTGAAGGTGCTGCTCACTCAAAAGCGGCTGCGCGGCCAAATTCCGCCGAACGGAGTGCAGGTTGTATGCGTCGATGACGAAGAAACCTACGCCGCAAGTACTGATGTGGTTCCGTGCGGCCTGCGAGCGGATACCCTGGCTTTTGTGATCTATACCTCCGGCTCAACCGGGAAACCCAAGGGCGTCCAGATTACACACGGCAACCTGCTTCACTCTACCGGCGCGCGGCCGGTCTATTACGGCGGGAGTGCCGCGAGATTTCTGCTGCTCTCCTCCTTTGCTTTCGACAGCTCATTGGCGGGGATCTTTTCCACGCTGTGTTATGGCGGGACCCTGGTGCTAACCTCGAGTTCGGTGCGCTCGAATCTGACGCAGCTTGCCAGTTTCGCTGCGCACCATCAGGTTTCGCATTTACTTTGTGTCCCTTCTCTCTATAGCTTGTTCTTGGATCAGGCGAATACCGGACAGTTGGCGTCGCTGCGAGTGGCTATCGTAGCGGGTGAAGCTTGTCCGCCCGATCTGGTCGAACGTCATTACAAGAAGCTGCCAGGTGCCGTTTTATTCAACGAGTACGGCCCCACCGAAGCGACAGTCTGGAGCACGGTGTACCACTGCGAGCCGGGAGAAATTCGTACACTGGTTCCTATTGGCCGTCCCATCGCCAACACCCGGGTCTATGTGCTCGATCCTCACCTGAACCGATTGCCCGTCGGGGTGCCTGGAGAACTCTACGTCGCCGGTGGGGGCGTGGCTCGCGGTTACGTGAAGCGGCCCGAGGAGACTCGCGAAAGATTCCTCCCCGATATTTTCAGTGAAACGCCCGGATCCAGAATGTATAAGACGGGAGACCTGGCACGTTACTTGCCAGATGGAAATCTGGAGTTGCTGGGACGACTGGACCACCAGGTGAAGATCCGCGGCTTTCGCATTGAGCCGGAAGAGATCGAGGCGGTCATCGCGGAATACAGCGGGGTACGGCAGGTGGTGGTAGTAGTACGCCAAACGGCTGCGCAGGATCTGCATCTGGTGGCATTCCTGGTGCCGGTTTCCTCCTCGCGTCTGGATGCGGACAGTTTGCGAAGGTTTCTCGGATCCCGCTTGCCGGAGGCGATGGTTCCTTCCAGCTTCGTAGTGCTTGAGAAATTACCCCTGATGGCCAACGGCAAAGTGGACCGGAATGCTTTGTCGGTACCATCGCAGCCGGCGGCGGACGCTTCATCGCTTCAGGCTGGTAGTCAGGTGGAAGCGAAGCTGCTGGAGATATGGTCAGAGGTGCTTGGAAAACATGGATTTGGCATGACGGAGAACTTTTTCGAACTGGGCGGGCACTCTCTTCTTGTGGCCAAGCTCCTGCTGCGCATCGAGCACCAGTTCGGAAAACGATTGTCGCTGGCAAATGTTTTTCAAGCGCCAACCATCCGCCAACTCGCCGAAATGCTGGATGGCCACAGTGTCTTGAGCCATCATCCCGCGGTAGTTCCCGTTCAGGCAAACGGTTCCAGGCCGGTTCTATTTTGGGTGCGAGGCGGCTCCTTCCTGCTTCCACTCGCCAAACGCCTGCCGAATCAGCCGATTTTGGGGCTTCATCTTCCTGCAATCGACGCGGGCAGGCTGCCGGTTCCTTACAAATTCGAGGACATTTCCTCTGCCTTGGTGCGCCAACTACAGGAAGTGCAGCCAGAAGGTCCGTACTTCCTGGCGGGGCTTTGCGTAAACGGAGTGATTGCCTACGAGATGGCAAAGCAACTCGTGGAGCAAGGCCAGCAAATTGCTTTGCTAGCCATGTTTGACGCACAGAATCCGGCGTACTACGAAAATTTTTCCCAGCAGAGTCGCGCGGAATTGCTGTTGCGGCGGACGGGGCATCATCTGAGGAATTTCCGCCGGCAAAAACTGACGGAATATGTGAACGAGCGCATGGCTGGCATTCATCGCCGGGCCAGTGTGCGGTATTGGAGAATGCGGCACTCTCTGAGTTGGTCGGTCGACCATAAACACTTACAGGACCTGGATACGATCGTGCACCCCGCGTCCTTTGTCTATCGCCCGGAGGCTTATCCCGGCCAGGTGGTGTTTTTTCAGTCCACCGATTGGCCGCACGGACAGTATTGGGATTTTTATGCCAGCTGGAACGGACTGGTCGGTGGCGGCGTGCGAGTATTCAAAATCTCCGGAGGCCACGAGTCGATGTTCCATGAAGAGAATGTGGATCTGCTGGCCAGCGAACTCGACGGTTGTTTGTCAGAGGCCATAGACGGCCGCTCCCTGGTTGAAGAGGTTGCTTGAATGTGTCACTCTTTAGGATCACATGCCGGAGCCGGTGCTCACCATTGAAAACTGCGAACCCTTTGAAATCATCCCCGCCGGCTCCAGGGTGTCATGTGTACAGCAGCGATAAGCCACCCTCATTTATCGGCTTGCGCGAAGCAGCGTCTCAGACGCAATCTCCTCTAATGGGGATGGCGACCTCTAAGCACAAAACTCCCTGTCTTCTGACTGAGAGGCTGAAGTCATGCCGCAATTGACAACTAGGATCGAGGCGCCAACTATCGGGGAAAAGGACCGAGCTTCCCAGCCCCGTTCGGAGCCTTTGTTTGTTGTTGGCATGTTTCGGTCTGGGACTTCTCTGCTCTACGCTCTTCTGAACCAGCACCCGCAGATTGCGTTGATGTATGAGGGCGACCTGCCACATTTGCAGGCCCTCTTCTGGGTTCCTCGTGACACCACGCGATGGCTGAGGCGATGGGAATTCTGGAATACCGCACTGGCGCGTCATAAGTTCGATACCACCAAAATTCCGGACGGCATCAGGGATTTGAAGACAGCAGTGGAGGCCGTGTACACAGAGTATGCTCGTCAGAAGAAAGGCGCGACGGTCTGGGGGTGCAAGTCACCCACCTATCATGATGAGATAACACGCCTCAGCAAGACGTTTCCCAATGCTCGCTTCATCATTATTTGGAGGGATTTGAGGCATATCTGCCGCAGTATTCTGGCAGCGGCGGAGACATCTCCGTTCTTCGCCCGGGATGGGATGGCGCTTCGTGCCATCCTGGGGTATCAGGACTTGAAAACTCAATGCGACCTGCTGGTCAAGAAAGGAGGGCGGGTTCACCAGTTGAATTACGAGGATCTGGTGCGCGATCCCGAGGGCCACATGAAGGCCATTTGCGAGTTCCTCGAGCTCGGCTATGACGGCAGGATGAGCAATTTGACGGGGGCTGATCGCGAGGCAATTTCTGATTTCCGGCATCATTCGTTGGTGAAAGGCGAGAAAATTGTTGAGACCAGAAATGGATCTGAGGGACTTCCCCAGGAGTTGCGGGACAAAGTCGAGAGATACGTGAAGATGTGGCGAGAGCGCTATGACGGAACGTGGCCAGTCTACCCGAAGATCTTTGAAACCGACCCCGCAAACCCATCGCTTTGGGAGAGAATTTCGGACCGAGTTACTTATAGTTTCCTTCAGTTTACTCATCATTTTGCTCCCATCGTTTTCTCCTTCGTGCCAATCGCGGTCTGGAGGCGATACCGGAGGTACGTCACTGCCAAGAGGATTCGTCGTCTTCTGGGCAAAGCCGATCCGGACAAGCAGGAGCTGATACGGAAAGCTACTCTGGGGAATGAACAGTTGCTGAAGGATATCGGCATTGACATGGCCGATTTTCTGAAGAAGGCACCTTAGAAGGCAGCGACAGGCTTTTCTCGCAAAATCCTAAGATTCATGTTTAAGGCCCAGCTTTGGCTGACAGAGGGTATGGAATTCCTCTTTCGGGCGAAGACGGGCACTTCTTTTGGATAGATGTACTTACGAGTCTTGTGAGTCGAAATTTCGGCACGTATGATGTGGGCAAAGTTGAGAGTGCTGCCCGTACGTTATTCTTGAGCGTGCCATGTCCTCTGCCAAACTGCCCAGACTGGTCAAGCGTAGATGGCGTTCGACCTTCGCCGGTGGCGCTCTGGTAGTTTTGATGTGTATTTCGACGAGTCTAGTTGCCAGTGCTGCCGATGCCGAACCAACCTTGGCCGCCGTGGCTGCCAATTTTTATGTTGCTATCAACGGTAAAGACTCTTGGAGCGGGAGGTTGTCGGCTCCGAATTCCAAGCACACCGATGGGCCCTTTGCCTCAGCTAGCGCGGGCACAGATCGCTGTCGAAGCCCTGCTGCAAAGCCATCCCAGTTCTCCGATCGTGGTGATGGTGCGAGAGGGGACGTACTACCTTCCGCTGAGTTCGACCCGCCCGGGAACCCTGAACTTCACAGCCGCGGATTCCGGCACGGCAACGGTTTCAGTGACTTGGGAAAATTATCCGGATGAGGTTCCGGTCCTGGATGGAGGCATCCCGGTTTCTGGCTGGAGTCGGGTATCGGGGGATCGCTGGCAGGTTCAGCTTCCGGCGAACACGCAGCCTTTTGAATCTCTGTACTACAACGGTGAGCGTCGCCTGCGATCGCGGATACAATCGCCGGCGGCGGGCGTGGGCTATTACATGAGTGGGGGCTCGTGCATTTCCAGCCAGAACCAACAGATTGTGAGCACCTCACTGTGCAATTTGGGGACATTTCTGCGAGTGGCGGCGGAGATTCCCCCCACTGGCCCCAACGCCGGTTGCCCGAGCACCAACGGTCCCAACGGTCAAGCCAAGTGCCTGGATCGTTTTCAATACAATCCGGAAGATCCCATCACCACCTGGATCAATCTCAATCCGCCCAGTGGTAACCCCTGCAAGGCAGGTTCTTCGGGCACGTATCCGCCGGGAGACGTGGAGCTGACGCTGTTTAGTGCCTTCACCGTAGACCTGATGCGGATCAGTTGCGTGGATACGCAAAACCAGATTATTTATCTCACAGGTGCGACCCAAGCCAGCACCCCGGCGCAATATAATTTGTATGGTCCAGCGGCGGGGCACCGGTATGTGATCGACAACACCAAGGACGCGTTTGACGCGGCGCAGTCGGCGGGGCAGACCGGGATCTGGTTTCTGGATCGCTCGACCACCCCCTGGACGTTGAATTATCTGGCCAACTATCTGGAGAATCCGAACACCGACACGGTGGTGATCCCGCAACTGGGAGGAGTGATTCCGGGAGCGCCCGCCAGCAACTATGTGGGAGCCAGTTTACTGTTGGCCAGCAATCTTAGTTATGTGACGTTCAGTGGGCTGACCTTCGAGGTGGATAATTTCATCTCTTCGGCGACTGGATTTAACAACGACAGCAATGAAGAATTCCCGGTGCCGCAAGCCATTGATTGTGAGAGCTGCCAGAACGTAAGCTTCGATGGAGTGACGGTGCGGCACACTTCCGGGTCGGCCATCCTGATGGCGGGGAGTGGGGGGAATTCGGGGGTGCCAGCGGCCAATGACACGATTGAAAACTGTGCGTTTTACGATCTTGGTTCGTCGGGAATCCGCATCGGCCGCACCCCGTCGGGTGGCGACCGGCCGCAGTACGTGCCGCAATGGATCACGGTGCAGAACAATATTGTGCAGGGCTACTCGCGGGTGTTTGCCGATGGCGAAGGCATTGCGATGGGGAATGGACACGACGTCAGCTTTCAGCACAACGACATCAACGACGGCTATCATGCGGGGGTGTCGATCTGCAACAACGGATGTCCTTCGTACCAGTGGTCGGCGAATGGCATCAACCTGACGACGCAGTACAACCACATCTGGAACGTGATGCAGGGCATCACCTCCGACGGAGGAGCGCTGTACTACGACGTTGGCTCACCGACGGGAAGCGGGAGTGGGGACAAGATACTCAACAATCTGATTCACGATGTGACGGACACCACGATCATCGATCAGGGAGTGCTGGGTTCGGCGTATGGAGGGCACGGAATCTATCTGGACATCCAATCGGCGGGGGTGGATGTGGAGAATAATGTGGTCTATCGGGTTGCGGCCGTGGGTCTGGAGATGACGCAGGGCCCGGCGGCCGGGGAACCCGCCAATACGTTTAACAACAATATCGTGGCCTATGCCCGGCACTCGATGTTTCAGGAGCAGAACTCCTGGCCGCAAAATTGTACCGCCACGCTGAAAGTGAATGTGACCCACAACCTGTTTAATTTTGATCTGGATGAGTCGGAAGGTTTTTATGCGGTTTCAGGATGCACGGATTCCTGCGGCATGGACTATAACCAGTACCAGAACTTTCAGGGCAATCTCTACTGGAGAACCGATGGGGGATTCGGCAACGACCCGAACGCATTCTACATTCTGAACAGCCCTCCTCCACCCAATCAAGCCAGCACATGCGCCAGCATTAACGACCCGAGTAAGTTCACTACTCTTACCTTCTCCCAGTGGCAAAGCGGTCACCCGCTGGTGAACGGAAAGCCACTGCCCATGAACGAAGACCAGGCCGGGACCGGGACGGTAAATCCCGGCTTCGGCACTTCCGGCCAGGCCACCGACTATCTGCTGTCCAATGCTCCCGTTTCGGGTTTTAATTACACTTTGACCAACGATACCATCAACAACGCCGGCCGCAGTAATCCGCTAATCATGCCCCCGACGGTCCCTGGCACTTTCCCCACCTACTCCTACTCGGACAATAACTTCTAGGCGGAGCTAGGGTCTTTTCTTCTCTAGCGCTTTCGGCTCCTTGTCGGGAGGCGTCAAAACACTTACCTTAGCTACAGTAGAAGTTGTTCGTTGGTCGTTTAAAGCACAGAAAACACTGCCATTGCAGGAAATCCCCCATACTGAAAAAGAGGCAATTCGGGATCTTCGGTCCGATCCTGAGCCGAGCCGGTCGTCTGAATCACGAACATGCGGATACTGGGACTGTCGTCTCTTAAACACGATACCGCAGCCGCCTTGCTGGAGGATGGCGTGCCCATCGCCGCCATTGAGAACGACAAACTTGAACGCGATCGAAGCCGGAATCGTCCGGAGGCCGCCATCCAGTCGTGCTTTGAAAGCGCCGGAACCAGTTGGGATGGCATCGACGGCGTAGCAGTGGCGAGCCGGCCGTTCCACAGTTGGTCGCGAAAATCTCTGCTGCGCACAAGGTTGTCCGCATCTGGGACCAGCGGCCAGCGCGTACTACGGCGTGAACGAACTCGGCGTGTTGGCCCGCGAACTGAATGATCTGCGCGTGCTTCGGCGATACGCGACCGGAAGCGGCCACAAGATTTTCACCTTCGATCATCATCTCTGCCATGCCGCCGGCGCATTTTTTCCTTCGCCCTTCGACCGCGCCCTGATCGTCACCATGGACGAGGATGGCGACGGCAATTCGGGCATGCTGGGGGTCGGCGAAGGCAATCGCATTCGAGTTCTGCGCACCATCGCTTTCCGCATTCGCTGGCTTGGGTGTTATTCGCAAATGACCGACTTGGTGGGGTTCCGGCCGCATCGCGAGGAACACAAAACCCAGTGGCTAAGCCTCGAGGGTGAACCCACCTATAAAGATGCTGTTCCTGAAGATGCTGCGGGCGCGCGGCGGTCCAATACGCCCGTCTGGATTACAGCTTTTTCAACCGCGGCCTTGCCGAGCAACTTTCGTTTTCAGAGAAATTCTATCGCGACGCTAGGCTTGCCCGCCGACCCGCAGACAGCTTGACGACAGCCAGCGCAAGGGCTCGCCAGCAGCATGCAAGCGGCGTGCGCCGAAGTCGGTGACGACATAGTCGAAGATCTTCGCCGGCGCGAGGGGATTCAAGAAGTTTGCTTTTGCCGGAGGGCTTTTCCAGAATGTGTTGCTGGTTGCGGCGCTGGAAAAACGTCTGGGGATGAGCCAGGTATTTGTTCCTCCTGCTCCCGGAAACGCTGGAGCCTCGCTCGGAGCGGCCCGCTTGCTATGGCACCAGGTGTTGCAAAAACCTCGAACGACACCGCAGCGCCACACGCATATTTGGGGCCGAAGTTCGACCGGCATGCCATCCGGGATGTGCTGGAGAACTCCAAGAACCGCTATACATTCTCGAACACCGAAGAGCGAAAGCTCGATGTTGGAGCGCAATTGCTGCAAGCGGGCAAGATCGTCGGCTGGTTCCAGGGAGCGGCAGAGTTTGGTCCGCGAGCGTTGGGGAATCGCAGCGTACTGGCGTCACCGTGGGCGGCTTACGTCAAAGAAAATCTGAATGATTTCATCAAGCATCGGGAGTGGTTCCGGCCGTTCGCGATTTCCGTCCCGGAGGAGGATTGCGAAAGGTATTTTGAGGCTTCACCGCAGTGCCGCTTCATGAATTCCGTAGGCACGGTACGGCCGGGCACAGAATGCCTACCCGAGAGCTTTCCTGCTGCCGAACCGCCAAGTACGGCTGCATATTGTCGAGCGGCGCAGCAATCCCTGCTTTCTGGTCTCTGTTGAAGCGTTTTGGCGAAGAAGCTCCCGCTCCCATGTTGTTGAATACGTCGTTCAACTTGTTTGGCGAGCCGTTGGTGGTGACCCCGAGAGACGCCATGCGCAGCTATTTCAGTTCGGGCTGGACGCGCTTATCATGGACCGGTTTATTTTGTCGAAGGCTGCATTGCCCGTTTCCACGGCGACGTTGCCCGCCAATCGCGTGGGGCTTGGAGCATAGGGAGAGCATGGAACTGAAGATCGAATCGAAGCATTTGGGGGACGTCTGGGTCCTGGCGCCGCAAGTTTTTCAGGACGATCGCGGCTTCTTTACTGAAGTCTTCCGTGCCGATCAGTTCAAAGCCATGGGCTTGCCAACGGAGTTCGTGCAGGACAACCACTCCGGGTCGGTACGCGGCGTGCTTCGGGGATTGCATTTTCAGTGGGAGCCGCCGATGGGAAAGCTGATGCGGGTAACGCGCGGGAACAGCCTTCCTCGTGGCTGTGGATATCCGCAAAGGATCTCCCACGCTCGGCAAATGGTTTGGAGCGGAGATCTCGGCGGAAAGCCGCAAGCAAGTCTGGGCTCCGGCGGGGTTCGCGCGCGGCTTTTGCGTGCTCAGCGAGTACGCTGAGATTCAGTACAAATGCACCGGCATTTACAACAACCGCGGAGAGTCGGGAATTCGCTGGAATGATCCCGAGATCGGCATTGAATGGCCGATTCAGCGACGTCCAGCTCTCTGAGAAAGACACGCAAGGCGCAAACCTTGAAGGAGTGGCTGGCAAGACCGGAATCGGACAACTTTCAGTACACGGATGTTCACACCATGGTGGGGAGATAAGAAATTATGAGAATCTTGATCGCGGGCGGAGCAGGTTATCTGGGTTCGGTGCTGGTTCCGAAGCTGTTGGAACGCGGCTATGAAGTGGACGTTGTCGACCTGTTCTGGTTTGGCAATCATCTGCCCCCGGAGACTGGAATCATCCACAAGGACATCTTCGACCTCACCGTCGATGACCTGCAGAACTACCAGCAGGTGGTGTTCCTGGCCGGTCTTTCCAACGACCCCATGGCGGAGTACTCGCCCAGCCAGAATTTCATCTTCAACGCGGCCGCACCTGCGTATTTGGCCTACGTCGCCAAGAAAGCCAGCGTGAAGCGTTATGTGTACGCCAGTTCATGCTCGGTTTATGGCTATACCGACAATGAGCTGTTCGATGAAACCCGTCCGGTGTCGTCTTCGTACCCCTACGGAATTTCCAAGCTGCAAGGCGAACAGGCAGTAATGAACCTGATGGACGACCAGTTCTCGGTGATCTCGCTGCGAAAGGGCACAGTGTCAGGCTACAGCCCGCGCATGAGGCTGGACTTGATCATCAACACCATGTTCAAGAATGGGATTCGCAACCGCGAAATCACCGTGAATAATCCTTCGATCTGGCGGCCGATTCTCAGTATCGAAGACGCTACCAACGCTTACATCCGCGCCATTGAAGCCAGCGACAAGATCTCCGGCATGTTCAACATCGCTTCCGGCAATTACACCGTCGGAGAAGTCGGCGACCTGGTGAAGCTGGCGATCGAGGAGCAACTCGGCATTTCTGTTCGGCTCACCATCCACCACAAGACTGATTTCCGCAATTACAAAGTAAGCATCGAGAAGGCGGAGAACACGCTCAGCTTCCATCCCAACCACGACGTAAAGTGCATTGTCAAAAACCTGATCGACAACATGGATAAGTTCCAGGATTGGGATAACCCGCACTACTACAACATCGAAACTCTGAAATTGCTCCAGGCAAAGAGTCAGTATCTGCGTACGCTGCAAGAAGTGGCTTAAGGACGAAACTTCCCAATGAGCGCTTGTCGAGAGATATCGGTAGATACCCTGCCCGCGGCGGCCAACGGTGCAGGCCGCAGGGTTGACATCCTGGGAGTGCGAGTGCGTCCGTTGAGCCTCGCGCAGACCGTGGATGAGGTTGAACGGGCGATCCGCAACGACCAACGCACTTATGGAGTCTTCATAAACGTATACAACGTGATTGAAGCCCGCAGCAACGCCGCCTACCGCCAGACCCTGAATGACGCCGATTTCCCCATGCCCGATGGTGTGCCGCTGGTATGGGCCAGCCGGGTGTTGCGCGATCCCGTGCCCAGCCGCGTCTGCGGCCCAGACTTTCTCACCGCGATGAATAAGCGCGCGGCTGAAAAGGGCTACACCGTTTACATCATGTGCGGCGGCGACCGAAAAGCTGAACGCACCGCCGAAGCCTTCCAGAAAATGTATCCCAACATAAAGATTGCGGGCGCATGGACGCCGCCATGGGGCCCGATTGAAGGCAAGGACAACGAATATATTCTGGGCGAAATCGCGCGCACCCAGCCTGATATCTTCTGGGTGGGTCTGGGCGCTCCCTTGCAGGAACGCTGGGTGTGGACGAACCGCGAACGCATCGAGGCGCGATTTACCGGCGCCGTGGGCGGAGCGTTCGACTACCACATCGGAATGCGAAAACGGGCGCCGCGCTGGATGCAGCATCGCGGCCTGGAATTCTGGTACCGCATCAGCCAGGACCCGAGCCTGTTCTGGAAGAAGCGCCATTATGCCGACTTCCACAAGTTTGTTTTGCCGGTTATGGTGCAGGCGTTGCGGCGCTCAGGAGCGAGATCGAACGGCCATTCCTGAAATGGGCGAGAGCCGACGACTAAGTGAAGCGGCAGAGTTCGGCCAGGACTTTTGCAGTGATAAGATCATAAACTCGAGGAGGAGAAGTATGGGGGTCGTCAGTAGCACGGTAAGCAAATTTCAAACCGCAGGTGAGTTGTTCGGATTCTTTCGCAAGAAGCGATGGTGGGTTCTTCCGGTCATCGTTGCGGTGGTGCTGTTGGGCGTGATCTTGATCGTGGGAGAAGCTACCTCGCTCGCGCCATTCATCTACACGATGTTCTAGCCAGTCTGCACTTCTCACGTCTCCACTGGGATCAGGCCAGCCGCGCGGATTCTCCGTGCGTGCTGGCTGATTGTGTTTCTGGCCCGGGAGAATGCTGCCTGCTACTTTCCCTCCAGCAACACCGGCCTCGGCCCGATCGTAATCGCGCCTTTTTTCATTTCCGCTGTACTTCCATCTAATTCCTGCCTGCTTGCAAACTGCCGCCCCGGTGTATAGGTGACGGAGTCTGTCCCTTCACTCCATGCAAAGCGGCCGTGGTAACTGCCGTTGTTCTTCGTGAAATCGCAGAGCCAGATCGTTCCCGCCATATATCCCAAATCCTTGGGACCGCACTCCTTGTCAAACACTGCCCCCAGCAGCCAGGATCGCACCTGCTCGTAAGCCGGCGCAGTCGGACAAAGGTAGCCCATCTCGCCGTGCTTGTTGGGAATGGTGCAGTCCCACGGTTGCTGCTCTCGTGCCCACATCTGTCCCACCGGGCCTAAATCCCAGCCAAAAAAGATATATTGTTTAACGCCGAGCGAGGCGGTGAGGATCATCGACCGCGCCAGCCAGCCCGCCCGCATATTCCAGTCAGGTTTGCCGTTCCCGAGCATGAAAATGCCGCCGCCAGGCCAGGCGTCTTCGCTGTCATAAACCGGCTTGCCGCGCACGCTCGCGTGCTTGTACATAATCCCGGTCAGGGTATGGACCAAATCCACATTGCGTTCCGGACGGGGAAAATATCCGTGGAACGTGACCCCATCCACCACCGTCGGACCGTACTTGTCGAGCGCCGCAAAATAACCTTCCGTCCAATCCTCAAAATCGAGCTGAGCCGCGCGGCCAGCAGTGGCAGGTGTTGGCGGCAAGAACGACGGCATCCGGGATCACCGCTTTCACGGCATCGTGAAAATCTTTGGTCATTCTGGCCCACTGTTTGAACGTCCAATACTGGGGATTGGCCGAGCGGATATTGGGCGCTTCGTTCCACATCTCCCAATACTTGATTTTCTTTCCGTAGCGGGTTGCGACCGCAGTAATGAAATCCTTGAAGACCTTGTCAGAGCCGTCGCCTTCGCCGCTGCCGACCACGGCATCCACGTCGGCGGGTGGATCGCACAATCCAACGGAGTTCGATCCGCAGTCGAAATCGGCAGGACCGGCGCAGTTGGCATCGGGCACGCCTTTGGCGCGGCAGCGCTCTCCGCGATTGGAAATCCATCCGGCGGTGTCATACACGGTGAACATGACGTCGACGCCGTGGGCGACGGAATCGTTGACGACCTTGTCGAAGTCGCCGTCTTCACGGTTATGTCCCCAGTGATAGCAGGAATCTTTGGGATTCGGCCCGCCGGCGCAGGTCTCCAGGTCGTCCCAGGTGACGCGGTCGCTCACCGTGCGGCGAATGCTGAATGGCACCGTCGGCCAGGGTTCTCCGCGAGTGTACTTGTTCTGATGCAGCCCGAAAAAACTTGCCTGGATCTGGGCGGGGCAGGGCAGCGAAGTGAGGAGCAAGGAGATCAGGGCAATCGTGAGTAGGTTCTGTATGAAGGCGTTGTTGCGCGAAGGTTCGGTCATGCTATCCCGAAGTTTAGCATGAGCAAAAGTCGCGATTGGTCTAGGTCAGTTGTTCCCAGCCCACATCCAGCGCCGCGCCCAGCTTCTTCCATGTGCCGACAGACCCACCCTTGCGCTTAGTTTCAAGCGCGGCGATAAGAACCCGCGACACCTTTGACCTCTTTGCGATCTGCTCCTGCGTAAGCTGCCGGTACTCGCGCCAGACGCGGAGTGCAGCTTCTCCCCTGAGTCTGCGCTCGGTGAGTTCCAACGGCACGAGTTCGTCCTTCCCATCTTCGAGACGCGCTTTTGCGGCATCGTAGCCCTCACGTCGGCAAGCATTTCCGCATCGTCTAAAAGCCTCCGTAGATGCTTCACTGGAATAACGGCGAATTCCTTGCCCTTGCGGGTGACGGTCTCAATGCGCATCAATATATCCCTCCTCGTGCTCCCACTTCTAAAACCCATAATTCAAGACGGTTATCGCGCAGAGATCAGCCTGAACTGCGAAATCAATTCCTACGCCAGCGCCGAGATGTAGCGGGCGCATTACCGGCGCGGTCCACCAAAGCAGCTCACTGCTTAATGGTGAACGTCAGCACGTTTGAGTTGCCGCCGCCGGGTTTGCCATTCGTGACTCTGACTTTGGCAGTGCCAGCCTTGGTGATGTCCGATGCCAAAATTTGTGCCTTCACTTTGCCCGCATTATAGTAGGTGGTGGTTCGCGCGGATTTGTTCCATGAGGCTTGCGAGGTGGTCACAAAACCCGAGCCGTTAATGGTCAAGGTAAAGCCGGGACTGCCCGCCTTAATGCTGGAAGGGCTCAGCGACGTCAGGCTGGGAACCGGGTTATTGATATAGAACGTTTTTGCCTTGGAGGTGCCCCCGCCCGGCGGCGGATTGACCACGGTGACGCTGGCGGTGCCGGCAGTTCTGATGTTGTGGGCGGGAACGGTAGCCGTGAGCTCCGCGCTGTTCACGAATGTGGTGGTCAGTTGGGTGCCGTTCCAGAATACCTTCGATTTGGGGATGAAGTTGCCGCCGTTGACCGTCAGAGTGAAGGCAAGGCCGCCGGCCAGAGCCTGGTCGGGCAAGAGTGAACCAATGCCGGGCACGGGGTTATTGACGGTGAACGTCAGGCGATTGGAATTGCCGCCGCCCGGTGGTGGATTCGTCACGGTAACGCTGTAGGATCCCGCTACCGCAATGTCAGACGACAAAATCTGGGCCTGCACTTCAATGGAACTCACAAACGTGGTGCTGCGCGAAGATCCGTTCCAATTTACCAGCGCTCCCTGGACAAAGTTGGTACCCCCCACCGTCAACTGAAATCCCGGCCCTCCCGCGGTGGCGCTGGCGGGGGAAAGAGAAGTCTCCGTCGGGCGAGAATTCAAAGCTTGGAAGACATATACCGCGCCTTGCGAGTCGTTGGCTCCAACCTGGTGAAAGGGCGCTCCCACCACTTCCGCAGTAGTGCTCATGGCGAGAGAACGGCCGAAGTAGTCCCCAGCGCCTCCGTCAGACGAAGTTAATTGCGCACTCTGGTTCTCGTCCGCCCATCCATTGGCCGGCTCGACGAACGCATCGAGGTCACCCTCATAAGGATTGCCTCCAACGGTTGCGCCTACTGCTCCCGCCATTATGGTGTTGCCGCTGATCGCCACCGAGGTTCCCATGAGAAGAATCGAGCCAACCGAGCCGGGAGTCAGTTCCGCAGTTTCCGTGGTGTCGGTCCACCCACTGGGTGGTTCAATGAAAACGTAGGCGGCGCCCGAAAAGTCGGTTGGAGCTCCCACCACCACCGTATTGCCACTCACGGTCACCGAACTGCCGAAATAATTATCTGCCAGGGAATCGGATGCGGTGAGCTCCGCGGTTTGCGTGGCGTCGGTCCATCCCCCTTGCGGCTGAACGAACACGTACGCCTTGCCGGCGCTTGAATTGCCACTGAGGGTGGCTTCGCTTGCGCCGACGACGATAGTGGTGGCGCCCACGGCAACCGAATCGCCGAAAATATCGCCGGCAGCGCCATCCGAGGAAGTGAGTTTGGCGGTCTGGGTCATGTTGGTCCAACCGCCGCCGGGTTCGACAAACGCGTACGAAGCGCCCTGCTGGAAATTGGAACCGATAGTGGCGTAGGGAGCTCCCGCAACTACGGTGTTGCCGCTGATTGCAACCGCTGCTCCCAGTTCGTCTCCCACGTAGCCATCCGACGCAGTCAGCTTCGCAGTTTGAGTCATGTTCTGCCAGCCGTTGGCTGGCTCCACGAATACGTACGCGATACCTTGATGGGGATTGCCGTTCACCGCGGCACTGCCCGCGCCCACCACAATGGTGTTCCCGCTGATCGCCACGGACGAGCCAAAGAACGCGTTGGCGCTTCCATCCGACGCGACCAACTCCGCGGTCTGCGTCATGTTGGTCCAGCCATTGGCTGGTTCCACGAACACGTAAGCCGCACCCTGCCCCAGGTTCGCGCCGACAGCGTGAAATGGCGAGCCGACTACGATCATGTTCCCGCCGGTTGAAACCGACCACCCGAACTGATCGCCTGCCGCGCCGTCCGAAGCCGTCAATTCCGCGGTTTGTACCCAGGGATCGACCATGATCGGATAGCGCGCATCGCGGCCATTTACTCGCAGGCGAAGACGCTGGCCGTCCAGGTTGAGTCCGGCCTCTAGTTTCCGGCCGGTGGAATCGTGGACCTGAAGACCGGAGTAGCGGAGTATCGGCTGTCCCGCGGAATTCCTCAGCGTCAGTTGCCCACCGTTCTGGAAGGCCGTCAGATTTCCTGACAACGCCAACTCTAAGATTAGTTCGCGCTCTTTCGCTTGTCCCGGAGGCCGACTGAGAATGAAGCCTTGTTCCAGCCCCAGCGGGCCGTTGATATACCACTCCGTTAAGATTCCGCGTCGATATTCGATGCGGTTCCGATCCGCCTGCGGAACCGCATTGGGCACCGTTCTCATTGCGGTTTCGTAGCCGTAGCGTTCCAGCTTCAATTGCCACGTTGCCTGCCCGGTGCGCACTTCTATTCCGCTCGAACCGAACGTGCAGAGAAGACGTTGCTCAGGATTGTCTGCCTGAAGGCCGTCCAGATCGCGTCGTACTGTGTACGACGCGATGTCCCGTCCCAACGCCTTCGAAACGGCCGGCTGGGCTGCTGACGGCAACGCGGACAAACCCGTCCGAGTTTGATGCTGGCCTGAGGCCGCTGCTGTGAAACTCAGAACCGATAACGCTCCGAACACAAAAACGCCGCTCATCCGCACAAACACACCTCACTCGGAGATCGGACAACTGCGCCGAACGGGCTTTCAGAAAAATACGGGATAAACCCCGGCCAGCGTCGCACCGGGAAACGCAAAACGCGAGAGTCCTTCGATTGTGGTCCTAACCTGGACGGTGGTCAAGACTCAGAAGGACATCTAACAGATGTACCAAAACCAGCGCCCAGTTTCGATTTCGCACTGGGTCGGCCATGGCCGCTCCACATGGGAGCCTGACATCGTAGCCTCCAGAGCAACCGTCAGAAAGAGACTCTCGGCCTACTTCTGCGATGAGACATAAGTGTCCCCTGGCACGCAACCCGCGCACAACGTAGTCCCGAGCAACTTAAAACAAAGAAGGCCACGCCTCATGTACGACGCGTGTTCCCCTGATCGCCGCGCGGGTACGCCTCTGATCCTTGTTACAATCGGCTGGCGGAAAATTATCCGCGACCCCGGGGAGGTAGAAAAGTGAAGGTTTTGCTGATAGGAGGGAATGGACAGCTTGGCAGCGATCTCAAGAAAGTCTTTGCAGCGGCTGGCGATGAGGTTGTCGCGCTCGCCCATGCTCAGATGGATGTCTGCAATCCTGAACAAGTCGCAGGGGTGGTCGCCCAGGTTCAGCCGCAGGTCGTGCTGAATACCGCCGCATTCCACAAAGTGGAGGAGTGCGAAAAGAGGCCGGAACTGGCATTCCAAGTGAACGCATCGGCCGCCATGAATCTCGCTCAAGTCTG
>CAWJTC010000008.1:0-156187 GCA_963845725.1 uncultured Acidobacteriota bacterium | reverse complement strand
GAATCCATACGTACCAACGGGCAATCTCCCTTGTTGGCGTACCGACCAGTTCAACCAAACAGTTCTTCAAATTTCGACGGAGATTCGATTTTCAACTGCGTTCTCCACATGGCCCAACTGAGGCGTGACTGGACGGCATTCTCGAATGACAGGTCGACCAAGTTTTGCCCCTACTCTTTTCTTGCGCCGTCGCATATTCACACCATTTCGCAGCGGCTTCTGCCCTGTCCTGTAGCTCGCTGTCGTAGCCACTTCTGATGTCAGTCATCTTGGATGTCCTAGTTTCAACCAGAAGTCGGGTTCGTATGGCTCATTATCCTTGTCGTCGATTTGAAGAACTCCCGATCCGGTTTAATCCACTTCATGATGATGGGATCATTTTCATCCTCCAAGAGCGCCAACGAAACACCATTCTACTTCGGAACTAAGGTGTTGGGAAGCAGAGAGACATCGTTTGAACCCTGCAAACGGCACGCCTCGACTAAAAACCTTTTCGTCTGCTGGGAAGCGAAAATCTCGATGCGAAACATCTTTGGGTATGGCGTAATCTTTGCGGTGCTCAGGGCGACGAATCCCTGTGAAACACGAACATCATTGATGTCTCACCTTCTTTCTACGTTTTCGGTGCGCTTGCATTTGTCTGTAAACGAAATCCATACATCCCCCTCGTGGAAGCAGAGCACGTTCTTAATATCTTCTTCATTGGTCAGATAAGACTGAAGGTGCACAAGAACGACCGCTCCCTCCAAGCTTGTACAGAAGTTGGCGAGTGATGTTCGTAGCACACATACTCGAAGTCCACTACGCGTCGCACGAGATATTCTTCTAACCGCGCTTCTTGCAACACAGAATAACATTGATTGCCAGATTGAGGCTTGAAATGAAGCCCTTTCAGGTCAAGCTCAAAATCGTCGTAGTTGGCGACTTGGGCATTCCGAGCCAGAAATTCTAGGGAATCTCAATCGACTTCTCAGTGAACATTTCCACAGCTTTGTACACCACGCTCTAGATATCCATTTTGCGCGCGTACGCTACTAACCCGTTTTTGTTGAGATAAAGTGAGTGCATCTTTGCACTCTTCCCAGAGATCCTTTTCGTGTTCTCAGGTTAATTCAGATAACTAGACGAACCAACCTCGCCGATTGCTTGAGAATTACGACGACAGTAGCAAGTACGACGCCCCGCTCAAATCCGTTTATGAAAAAGAGGTTTATTTGCCAATGTTCGGTCTCTGGAACCGTGTTAACGCACATTTCCCTCTATGCGCACCCGCGGAGCCGAATGTCTTGCCGCACGTGCAAACCAACTATCGTCGGCGTTTGCGGCGATTCTAAATGAAGGTGCATCAGCGCACAATGCTTTCTTATGTAGACCTGCGAACTCAAGAGGTCTTGCCGCAGGTGTGCATCCGACCATAAGCGTCCTCGGCGGGGCAGGTACTCATGGGACGGGCTACTTCCTTCCGCGCTGATTTCTCGGAAATTGATGAAAGGCTGCTGTTTCGGAATCTGAAAGCGTCGATGGGAATACGACTTTGTGTGCGAGCGTCGGGTCGAGTGGCCGGGGGTGAGTTTTTCGCTAGCTCCTCGAACCGCTGAGGATTTTAGCTGTCTTATAAGTTGCAGATATGAGCCTTCCAGAGCCTCGCAGCGGCCAGGTGTTGGGATGAGGCGTGTCGTTCGGTTGTCGGCTGGTTTGCTTTTTCTCGGTAGGAAGTGAGTGCGGGTTCAGGCGTTCAGATACCGTGATGTAAGGACAGAGTCTCGCTTCCAACTCGATCCCACTTCATCCGTCCGCCCATAACCTGCTTGACTCCTCAAGCTGCGCCGCGATGCGGATTCCACGAACAAGGAATTGTACCCTCCATGATCTGAGGAGGCTCTTTTATTTTTGTTGGGTGCTATCGAAGTAAGGCGGTAACGATGTACGCCATTCGGCATCGAGTGGCTCCCGGCAAACGGGCTTGCCTACACGACTGTACCAATAGGCTGCGTTGCCCTGATCGCCTTCCTTGCGGTGCAGGTAAGCGTGAACCCACGAGCCATCGCCTTCGTCCTGCTGGGCAGATTCGTGTGCTCGCGTCCAATCGCCTTTGGCATCCCACCACAGCCCGGCGAGGGCGTGCGAGAGTCCGGCTGGCGGATCGGATGCGGACAACGATTGACGAAATTCGTCTAGGGTCATTTGGGTGTCAGAACTAGCCCTTGTTTCCGCCTCGATACGTTCCGTCGTCTCCCAGATAGGAAAGAAATTGTGCCGGAAAGTCATTTTTCAACATTCGACGTGCGATGCTGCGAGTCAATGGGCAGCCACTTATTGACACGCTGAATTTGAACGAGGTCATCCGCAGAGAGTGACAACTCCCCAGAGCGCATGATGCTGTGTGCTATCTGGTCTCGAAGGTTCGTCAACTCGGTTTGCACGAGGTGCATTAGCTTCTTCCCCTTGGCTTCCGGGGGAAACATCTGATGAAGCGTTAGGCCATCCCACTCACGGTGTATCGGAAAAATTGTGTTGAGCCACGCCTTGGCGCTTGCGTCGTCATTCGGGATACGTTCCATTGGACGAACACATTTCTCGCGGTCACCAGCAGCCTCTTTTCCGAGACGTAAGCGCCGCACCCGAATCCCTTCGATGATTTTGAAGAGACAGAGAAAACGATATACGGAACTGTTGCTGTTGAGAGCCTCTCGGTACATGCTGGCGTAGTGAGCAAATTCTGAGTCATGCGGCGGTGGAGTTCCCTCCACAGAAAAAGGTGCCTCCAAGAACGGCTGTACTACCCGGATGCCCACGTTCTGAGTCCGCATCTCCATCGTTTCGATTACCTGAACTTCGAGCGGAATATCGAGATGGACTGACCAATTGCTTAAGGCCGGGACGAGAGCGTCATAGGCTCTCCGTTCCGCATCGTTTCTGTCCGTCGCCTGAAACGGATTAGACACAATCTTTCCTAGGAAGCCTTTCTCGTTTGGGAACCCCGTAAACTCAAATACTCCGTGCGGCGTTGTGGCATAAACCTTGATTTGGTCGGCGTTGGGGTCTGGCGGTGTAAACGCAGGCTTCGTTATCGCTAGGTGGGAATCTCCTCGCAACGGGCCAAGAAACGACAGTTCGTATTCCTTGGTCTGGCGGTAATTAGGCCGTTCAAACAGAAAGGTGACTCCGTACTCGCCGGGCAGACCGGGGACGCTTCCGATGTTTCGAGGGTCGGCTTCATCCCGAAAGTGGTTGCACGCAACTATCCCCTGAGCCTCACCGGGAACGCCGCCAGCCGGAATCTGCGCGCTTAGTGTTGGTTGCACAGGCATTTGTGTTCTCTGTCGTAACGGAGAGCCACAGCACTTCTTGAACTTCTTGCCGCTCCCGCAAGGGCAAGGTTCGTTTCTTCCGGCTTTCGCGAACGACATCGTCAATCCTTCACAGGCTTGGCATACATGTCCCCAAAATCATCTATGACCCGTTGGATTTGTTGAGCCAGCCCCGGAATCTTGAATCGCTCATCTTGCACGTTCAAAACATCAACGATGATATTTTGCGATGTCATCAGCGCCTCGTCAGCCTCTTCTCTCTGCGCCATAGGTGCAAAGGAGATTCCTTCAATTTCGTTGTCTTCCAACCTCGACAGCAATGCGCCGACGGTCGCATGAGTATGACGCAACGGGGTGTAATAGCCGGGGATAATCAACCTGCCGATGACCCCCGCCTTTCTTGGACATCGAGACAAAGTCGAGCTTGTTCCAACTGTGATTAAGGCGCTTCGTCCCGCATTGCTCACAAGCGGTGACCATGAAGCGCGGTTTAACTTCCTCAAAATCGGCTTTTACTTTCGCACGTATTTCCTCCGATAGCACACCCTTTCCGAGCGTGTCATCCACAGGAGTCATCAGCTTGTACGCGGCGACCCGATGATAGTCCCAGAAATCTTCTAATTCGTCTGGGTGCTCGTGCAAATACCGGAGGGTGACTGCTCGTTCATACAGACTGCGAACGAGCTTAAGAGCAGCGGCTCCGTAACCGTTCCCACAACACAATCCGATTTCGAAGAAATCTTCACAGCAGAGCCTTCCGTAAAAGAAGAACAAACTTGTCAATGTGTTCGGACAAAGTTGCTCTTCTGATGAACGCGGTGTTCAGAGCCCTGACTAGATTTGGAAACCGCTCAAGAAACAGACGGTGCCGCTGCTCGAAATCTTTCCATTCCTCTGGGAATCCGCAACTGAATTTCTGGCTAATCGTGTCTGGCATCAGACTTCTTCTCCGCTAATGTGTTCAGTCGCTCACCGGAGGCCACGGCTCGGCGAATGGCCACCACCTTGTTTTCCAAACTTGCAAACCAGAACACTCGGTCGAACTCAAATGGAAATCTCCATTCTTCGATTCCAAACGGTATCGGCACACTGCGTGAAACGGTGACGCGACTATATAGAAGGAGCCACACCTGTGCCCCCGTCGGCAAGTTCGCACGATACCTCGATACGAGCTTATTCTTTGCAGCAATCTTGTCGGCAATCTCAGTACGAATCTCGGAGAGTGTGATTCCACCACCTTCGCCAGACCACCATTCGCCGGACTCTGCTGTGATGAGAATGTGGTCAAAGCCTTCAGGCAATTCACTACCCTTCAGAACAACGGCAGGATTTGCTCTGTTGCGATTGTGGGTCACAGCATCCACAAGGGCATCAATCAATTGGCGTTTGTCTTGTTTTTTCCCTCTCGCTGGGGAGAAATACACATTGACCCGCGTTGGAGCCGTGTTCGTTACCTGATACTTTTCGTGTGCCTTTAGCATAATCGCCTGATGGAATGATTCCGCCTCGACAGGCGAAATCCCAAAGTTCGTGCTCGCCGGACGCAAGACTTCAGAGACTTCGATTCCCAACGCACCATTAGGCGTTATAAATCTGAAATCAGGCTCCTCACCTGCCGATTCGCCCGTCGGAATTGGTGCTCCAGCTTCACGCGGCGGCTGAAGTACCCGCTGCTCCGTCTCTTTCTTCTCCTGATTCCTATTCATTATCTTCGCTCCACTGCCCGTGCACTGGCCAGCAGCTTGTCAAACGGCACGTGCCTCCGGCGAACGGCGTCGAATTAGCGATAACCCGTTTGCAGCCTTCATCTCCTACGACGTTGCTTCTTACCACGGCTGTGATGCTCGTCGTGCAAGCAAACTTCGCAGAACCGATGCGATGCAGGCCACGGAGAGCCGCAGACTCCACACTTAGGCTCAGAAAAAACGGGCTGTTTTTTCACCGGGTCATAGTGAGCAATGTCTACGCGACTTCCATCTTCCGCAATGGCATATGCGTATGCGTCCTTGAATATCATTCCGGCGGTTCCCTGTGGGTCTCCAAACCCCACCGATAAAGTTCCGGCAATCGTGCGACCGGGCGTGGATGTTGATAATATTTGGCGGCTCCTGCGCGACACGGCCGCCGACAACGTCGAGACCACACCAGACCTCTTCACGTTTTCGGCCGATAAGCGCCCATTGGGCAGCGGCACCGACTGTTCCTTTCGGATTCCCACTTCTATATGCGACATCCCGCACGACCTTGATACATCGAGCCACGACATAGTTGACTGGCTTTGTCCTGATAGTTTCTCGAATTGCGTTCAGCTCGGCTTTCGGAGGCATCATGCCCGTGGACATCACTTTGACTGGAGCCTCCGGCGGAGGAACGAACGATACTTGAGTCACGGCATCGTTGCCTTCGACCAAGTCGTCGCCGCCATCGAGTGACTCGTAGTTTGTCAAGATGAAGATTTTGGTCTGGTCTTCATGCCAAGCTGCGAACACGAATGTGTGCCGTGCAGCCTTCCTATCGTATCGTGATCGAAGTTTCTGGAGTCGAACTTCCAAATCCGTTTTGACTCCGTCGAGCACTTCTTGAATTGAGGATTCGAACAGTTTCGCCGCTGCTAGTTCCGTTAACCAATCGCTCGGGGTGAGTCCTTCATCGTCCCATCCGATTCCGTTGTAAACAATGAGTCCGTGCGCGTCGGCACAGCCGAAGACAGTCATCTTTGTTGAACGATTTGTCAGGGCTTTTTTCGAGCCGAAATCAGACACACGTCGGTCAGAGACACCGACAATTGCGATTGGCCAAGCGGCAACGATATTGAGTGACATCTTTACTTTTGTCCGACTGAGAATCGCTCATCAATCGGTCGCATGATTTCCTCGGCCCAACGAACCGCGTCGGAGATGGCAGCGACCGTCGCAGGCACACGCTTCCCGCCGTCGTACTGCGCCAGCTTGCGTGCCGCGAGAATGCTGGCGGCGATCAGCAGCACGCGCTTGCGACCTTTGTCCACCCGGCAGTCTAGCACTTTCGCTTTTATTCGCCATTAAGTTGGGGTTGTGTGAATGCTGGTGCCCGGAAGGATATGCCCCACATCTGAGCCTGACGCCAAAGCGCCTTCTACGTGGTCACAAAGCCTGTTTTTGACCTGCGAAACGCCGAGCCGACCTGAACCTCGTCCGGGCAGCCGAAATCGCCCCACAGCGGTGTTCCGAAACACCTAGGTTGATACAATCCCGGCGAGGGAATCCGCGCCTGCCCTTGGTTCGCAATGGGAAAGTTCTCACCAACAAAGCTACACGGCGATTGCGAAGAGATCGACAACCCGTCCACCGCCTACGGTCGGCGGCGGCGCAACTGGATTGACGCCCACGGTTCCGTCCCTGCCGGCCAAGTTGTCGATGCTTCGATGCGGCAACAAACACTGCATCGCGCTGCGACACGCCTACGTCCGTCCACGCGTCGAGCAACCGGGCAAGTACCGCAAGATTGCGGACCGTGTTCACAGGCTGAAAATTGGTCAGCACTTCGACGTTCGCGGGCATCGGCACAGACGAGCGGAGCCGCAACCGATTCCGCTCCGGCTTGTACGCGGCTGCGCGGCTGGACAAGGTCTCGGTGCGCGGGCTGCCAGACGGGAGCGTGCGCGTCACCAAAGTCGGGGAATGGTCTAGCATGCATGGGTAAGGCGCAATTTCGAGGCAAAGCATCGGCGGTCAATTCTTGATCGTCTTTTTGAGGGCGTAGTCGAAGAACCTTTCGCTGGTGCCGTGGTCAAAAGTCCATTCCCCACGGAGCGTCGTTCGCTTCTTTTAAGGGCGGAAAGAACGTCCCATTCAGGACTCGGAGAAATCCATGTTTGATAATTAGATTTGATTCATACCTTCGTTAAGTTTGTTTTGGAGCATCCATGAAAACTGTCTGGATCGTTGACGGTGCGTACCTGTTCAACTACGGCAAGACCCGTCCCAACGGGATTGACTACTTGAAGCTTAAGAACGAACTGGTGAAAGGCAACGGCGGACAAATCTACGAAGGCTACTACTTGAATTCAACGCAAGACCCCGCTACAGATGCTCAGAATGCGTTCCATACATGGATGGAGCGGGCTCGGCCCAAGGGGCCGAAGATGCGTGTTCAGCTTTACAAGCTGAAAGACATGCATTGCACATGCCGTCGTGCAGTCATCAGTTCGACCGCCAAGTCCAAAAGGGAGTGGACGTTGGCATAGCAACGCTGATAATCAAACTTGCCGCTCAGAATGTTTATGAACGGTTGATTCTTTCTGCTGGTGATGGAGATTTTGAAGACGCTGTGTCGTACATCAAGTCGGAGCTACACAAGGAATTCTGGCTAAATGGCTCTCAATCCAGCCTTTCCTCGGACTTGCAATCGTATGCGGACAATGTGCTTTGGTTGGACGACATGATTCCTGCCATCGACAAATGAATCCCCGAGCCTGCTTAGCCCGAGAACACATTGTTTAATCTTCAAATGCCCCCGCGATCAGCGTGACGAGAGAAACTATTTAGGTGCATGTTGGGCTACCATTTGGCTACCATTTATGCCAAAATCCCAATGGTTGAATGTGCCATTGTTGATGGGAAAACAGCACAGCCCAACTGGAACTCGTTGAAAAATTAGAGAATTGCCCTGTGTTTATCGGACGTGTGGAGAATCCCACTCTCTCCGCCAGTTTTTGGCGTCGAGCGATGGCTGATCGCCTGAAAATTTCCCCGAACGCTACCTGCCTGCGGCAAAAACACGCGAATGAAACATCAAGGTTTCACCCAAGTGCGCCAGAAAATACTCAGAGTCGTGGTGGCCGGGATAGAGGTGGAATTCGTGCCGAATTCCTTCCGCCTGAAGTTGCCGATGGAGTGCCTCCGCCCCGTTTTCAAATCCGAAATCATCCTCCCGGCCGCAATTGAAATAGATTGCCAGCCCTGTGGCCCGTATCAGCGCCCGGTTCTGTTTCGCCACCATGAAGGGGCTATTCTGGTTCCAATGACGGAGGTCAATGGGATTGCCGAAGATCGCCCCCAGCAGCCCACTCGGCTGTGCCGGAGATTGGGTGGCCGCAAGCTGCCGAGGCGGTTCTGCCATGAGGGCGGCACTTTGGGCGCTCACCGACGAGAATAACTCCGGATGCGCGAACGCAAGCCGCAGAGCACCGTATCCGCCCATGGAAACGCCGCTGACGCCTCGCGCGGAGCGCTGGCGGCGAATCGAATAATGGGATTCGATGTAGGGAATGAACTCGCGGATGAAAAAATCACCGTAGCGCACACGGCCGTCGGCGGAATTGATGTAGAAGCTGTTTTTGCCGTCGGGCGCGACGATCAGAAAATCGGAGATTCTCTTTTGCTGGCGCAGGTCTTCGGTTAGTCCCCATCCGCCGCCGTTAAAGAGAGTTTGCTCGTTGCCGCCGAGTCCGTGCAGAAAATAGAGCACGGGATAGCGCCGGGGGGAACGGCTGGCAGTCGCAGTGTCGTAACCAGGCGGCAACATAACGCAGTAGCGGACGGATTGACCAAGGATTCGGCTTTTCAGTTCGTTGCAATCAATGCGGCCCTGCGCGTGAGCTTGGTAGAAGAGGAACGGAACGAGGAACAGCCCAGACCATCGCAAACCACCGAGCATGTTACCAGTTTACTCGTAACGCAGTGCCTGCACAGGGTCGAGACGCGCAGCCCTGGCCGCTGGGTAGAGCCCTGAAAGCAGACTGACCACGATGGAAAACGCGATGGCGCCAAGAACCAGCCACAGTGGCACCGACCAGATTTGTGCCGGAGGGAAATTCTGGCGCTTGAGATAAATATTGGTGCCGAAATTGATAATGCGTCCGATCACCCAACCGAGGGTGACGCCGACTGAGCCGCCCACCAGGCCCATGGCGCCGGCTTCGGCAAAGAACAGGCCGCGCACGTCTGCATCACTAGCGCCGAGGGCCTTCATGATTCCGATTTCGCGGCGGCGTTCGAGGATGGCCATTACCAGGGTATTCACGATGCCGATGGAGGCTACCGCCAAAGCCAAGCTTCCGAAGATCGCGAGAAAGGCGTCTAGCACGGCGAAGAACTGACGCATGCTGCGGGTCGCGTCAACCAGAGAAAAAGCGCCGAATCCCATCTTCTTGATTGCGTCTTCCACCGCCGGGACTTGATTGGGGTCTCCCACGCGCACGCTGAGTGAAGTATAGGTTAGTGCGTTGCCGAGAGAGATATCGCGCAGCCCGGGGAACATAACGTGCAGGCCTTGCGCCAGCTTGAGGGGGATGAAGACGCGTGCCCGCGTAGGGCCGCGCATACTATCGGGATCGACATCGGTCACCCCCACAATTTTCAGCGTTTGCTGGCGTGAGACGACCGAGTATGCGGCGTCATCGGCGGGACCAGTTGACTCGGCAGATGGGGTGTGTTCCGCATAACGCATCGTCAATTCTTTGCCGAGGAGAGGCTTGGCCACCTCGGCAAGATTTGTGTCGTCCGCACCCGGCTTGGGTTTTATGCCCAGCAGTTCTTCGGCAAACGACTTCTGAAGGATGACCTCTGGGCTCGACTCCGACGAGAAGAAACTGCCCTGCATGCCGTCGAAGGCGTCGTTATTATTTTTCGCAGAGAACGGAATGCCGGCGACCATGGTCAAGTAGGGTTTGTCCTCAAATCGGATCTCAGTATTGAACCGAATATCAGGGTAGGCCTCGACCACGCCGGGGAGTTGTTCTATCTTCCTTCGCGCCGGTTCATCCAGCGCCGGGCTTTCGGCCGGCAGTGGGCCGCCGTCTTGCTGTTCACGGAAGTTACGGAGATCGCGCCGGGAAGTGACCATGACGGTGTCAAATAGGCCGGACTTCTGCAATCGGCGGGAAGCCAGTTGCTGCAAGCCAATGCCGAGCGACAGCATGGCGACCAGCGAGGCGACGCCCACGGAGATGCCGATCGTGGTCAGCGAATTGCGGAAAATGGACTCACGCAGATTGCGGAGGGCAAGGTCTGTGACATCGTAGAACTTCATAGGGCATCTCCCCGCGACTCAGGCGCTCGCATTGACGGGAGGTTGGATCGGTCATCAACGAGTTTTCCGTCCGCCAGATGCAACATCCGTCCGGCATGCTTTTCCGCAAGCGTTTGTTCATGTGTAACCATCAGCACCGTCATGCCCAGCGACTCATTGAAGCTGCGAATAAGCTCCATAATCTCAGTGCCGGTGCGGCTGTCGAGATTGCCCGTCGGTTCATCGGCGAGAAGAAGCTTGGGCCGATTGATGAGTGCACGCGCCAACGAGGCGCGCTGCTGTTCGCCTCCCGAAAGTTCCGTGGGCCGGTGCGAAAGCCGTCCACTCAATCCCACACGTTCCAGCGACTGTCGCGCGAGCGCGGAACGCTGGCCGCGGTCGACCTCAGCAAAGCGCATGGGAAGTTCTACATTTTCGAGCAATGACATGCTGGGTATCAGATTAAAAGATTGGAAGACCATTCCGACGGTACGAAGGCGGTACTTGGCCAGTTCCTCGCGCGAGAGCGAGGCCAAATTGTTTCCGTGAACGATCACTGCGCCAGAGGTGGGGCGGTCGAGCCCTGCAACGAGGTTAAGTAATGAGGACTTACCGGATCCCGAGGCGCCCAGCAGAGCAACAAATTCTCCAGCACGAATGTCGATGGAGATTCCGTCCACAGCGCGTACCAGCGCTTCGCCCATCTGATAATGACGGCAGACGTTCTCGGTGCGCACGGCCAGGGGCTGGGAACTTTCCATACTAGCGGGTCTTTCTGCACGCCGAGCTGCTTGTCATAGTGATCGTCCTCATTCTGCCGGTGGACGCGCCTGTTGCACCATCTCGACCAAGACCTTGCGAGTTTCTGCCGGATTGGCTACCTCTCTCAGGAATGCGATGCGGACACCATGCAAGCCGTCCTGGGTCCTCAATCGGACATGAAACCCGAGGCGATCGACCGCGGTCATGGTCGCTTCCTGCGACTCAATGCGAGCGAATTTTCTAGCAAGCAGCAGGAGCGCGTCCTTGTGGTCGGTGTTCATGTGCTGAATGATTTCGGCGGCTGAATCAGCAAGCGGGTCAGGTTGACCGTGATCATAGTCGGATGCAGATACCCAGCCCATCACCCCGAAGCCGCCCACGTAATAGATGTCGAGCACTTCCATCCGGTAAAAAGAAAAGTCATCAAAATCTACCCAATACTTGCTGTTGGCATGACGGGAGAGGTAGAGGCTGCGAGCCTCCGCCAGCTGTGATTCCGGCAGCAGGAGGGCATTTCCCATCAGCGTGACACGGGATGCCCCCAAAGGATCACCCTCGGCGTCAGCCGGGGTCACGAGCAGGCTAGCGCGAGGGTCGGCCTGCAAGTTCTGCGTGTGCATGGCCATGGTGCTGATGAGAAAGATGGGACGCCCGTGAGTGTCCAACCCATAGGGCATCACGGACCCGAAAGGGAAGCCGGGCTGCTTGCGCGAGAGAGTCGAGAGGCTACCGACGCGGCCCAAATACATCAGGGTGCGCGCACGCTCAGCAAACGAAGGCTCAGGGACGGCAGGTTGATCACTCGCTGGTCCGGTGGCTGCGTGTCTTCGGGTGGACGGGGAAGTCATGATTGATCCTGCTTGTAATCTTAAAGCAGTTTGAAGTTATACGTCGGTTGCGGCACGGCGCCCATTATTGTTGGCTGCATGAGCTTAGAATCTCAGGTCCCCACGCGCTAGGAAGACGACTATCATGATTTGTGGTCTGGAAATCGCTGCACTCCGTCGCAGCGAACTGGTGCGGAAGCTATTTTCGATGTGACCTGGCGGTGGAAGGAAATTACAGCGATGAATGTTCTGGTTCTGAACCTGGGGAGTTCCAGCCTGAAGTTTCAGGTAATTGCCACCGATCTTGAGCGGATCAAGCAGCAGAAGGATGATCGTATCTGCCGGGGCGAAGTGGAGGGCGTTGGCGGCGAGGCCATCATCCGTATTCAATACCGCAACCAGCCACGTCAAACGATCACGGCTTCGTTGCGAGACATCCCATCGACATTGGAGTACGTCGTCCGCTATATCGCGTCGGATCGCTCAGGCGTGGCCGAGGTTAAGAGCACGGCCGATGTAAATGCCGTCGGACATCGTGTTGTACACGGAGGCGAGCTATTCGAGCAATCGGCCCTTATTGATGACCGGGTGCTGAAAGGAATTGAGGACTGTATCGATCTTGCTCCGCTTCACAATCCAAATAATGTCAGAGGCATTCTGGCGGCGCGCGAACTGTTTGGTAAAGATATTCCGCAGGTGGCGGTTTTCGATACCGCTTTTCATCATTCGATCCCCGAACACGCCTATCTGTATGCCATTCCGTATCATCTTTACCGCCGACATCGCATCCGGCGATACGGATTTCACGGAACCTCGCATCGCTACGTCGCATTTCGCTATCGCGCCCTGCGCGGACTCACGCGGGAGCAAACCAACATCATTACGCTTCATCTTGGCAACGGCTGTTCCGCTGCCGCCATCAAGGCCGGGTCTTCCATTGATACGTCCATGGGGATGACGCCTCTCGAAGGTCTGGTGATGGGCACACGATCCGGCGACCTGGATCCTGCCATCGTCGGCGTCATCGCCCGGAAGGAGGGATTGTCATCGCCAGAGGTGGATACGTTACTGAACACGCAATCCGGTCTGCTGGGTATTTCCGGGCTCACGAACGACATGCGCGAATTGCAGGCCGAACTGAAAGAGCACGACGATCGTCGCGTCCGGCTCGCCATCGAAATCTTCTGCTACCGCGCGCGGAAGTACATCGGCGCCTTTCTCGCCGCGATGGGCGGGGCCGATGCTGTCGTTTTCACGGGTGGTATTGGAGAGAACTCACCGGATGTCCGCGCGCGAATTTGCGCGGGCATGGAATGGGCCGGCCTTCGTCTTGACCTGGCCAAGAATCAGGAGACGACCGGCCGCGAAGGCATGATCAGCAGCGAAGATTCCAGGTTGCTGGCTTATGCGATCCCGACGGACGAGGAACTTCTCATTGCCCGGGACACGGTGCGAGTCGTCCTGGGCGAGCCCCATCCGTCTTAGGCTCGATTCCGCGCCACTTTAGTAGGGCCAGGTCCAGTCGGCCGCATCAGGTTTGTCCACGCCGTACTGGAAAGCGTAGTTCCGGCATTCGATCTGCTGGTTCAGAAATCTCTCTTTCGCGTGTCCTCCGATCCGTTGCAGCTTTGGCACCCGGTCAACCACGTCCATGGCAAGGCTGAAACGGTCGATATTATTCTCGATGGCCAATTCCAGGGGCGTGGTGATGCTGCCTTTTTCCTTATACCCGCGGACGTGAATGTTGTCGTGGTTGGTGCGGCGATAGGCGAGGCGATGGATCAGTTGCGGATAGCCATGAAAGTTAAATATGACCGGTTTGTCCACGGTGAACAACGAATCGAACTCCCAATCGGAGAGTCCGTGGGGATGCTCGGTACTGGGCTGTAGCTTGAACAGATCGACCACATTGATGAACCTGATCTTGAGGTCAGGAAATTCCTTGCGCAGGAGAGCGGTGGCTGCCAGAGCTTCCATGGTTGGAACGTCGCCCGCCGAGGCCATGACTGCGTCCGGCTCTCCCGCTTCGTCGTTGCTGGCCCAATCCCAAATACTGATGCCTTTGGTGCAATGGATGATGGCCTTATCCATCGGCAGATACTGCAAATGCTTTTGCTTGTCGCAGACGATCACGTTCACATAATTTTGACTGCGCAGACAATGATCGGCGACCGAGAGCAGACAGTTCGCATCGGGCGGAAGGTAAATGCGTGTGACGTTGGCGCTCTTGTTGACGACTACGTCGAGAAAGCCGGGATCTTGATGAGTGAAGCCGTTGTGATCCTGCCGCCACACCGTGGAAGTGATCAGGAGATTCAACGACGCGATGGCTTGCCGCCAGGAGAGGTGATTGCAAATCTCCAGCCACTTGGCATGCTGGTTGAACATCGAATCGATGATGTGCACGAAGGATTCGTAGGAAGATAAAAACCCGTGCCTCCCGGTCAAAAGGTAGCCTTCCAGCATTCCCTCGATGGTGTGTTCACTCAACATCTCCAGAACGCGGCCATCGCGAGAGAGATTGCCTCCATCGTTGTCTTCCGGAAAGAACTCCTCGATCCAGAACTTCTTGCTCACCGCGTAGATTGCGTCAAGCCGGTTCGAAGTGGTTTCGTCAGGGCCGAAAACTCGAAAATTGTTCATGTTCCGCTTCATGACGTCGGCGAGGAAAGTGCCCAATGGACGCGTGTTTTCGGCCTGAGTTTTAGCCGGGGTCGCGACCTTGACAGCGTGATCGCGGAAATCAGGCAGGCGCAGTGCCTTTTTGAGGCGGCCTCCATTGGCATGCGGGTTGGCGCTCATTCGTCGGTTGCCGGTTGGCGCCAACTCCGTAAATAAGGAGGCCATCTTGCCATCCCCATCAAAGAATGACTCAGGCGTCTCCGATCGCATCCAGCTTTCAAGGATTCGGAGTTGCTCGGGATCGTGCTTCGGGTTCAGCAGAGGGACTTGATGGGCTCGCCAGAAGCCTTCGAGAAAATGGCCTTCAACCTTGCGTGGCGCCGTCCAGCCTTTCGGTGAGCGCAGCACAATCATGGGCCAGCGAGGCCGGCTCACCGCGCCTTGTTTGCGTGCCGCCCGCTGATGTTCGCGGATTTCATGGACGCAATGCTCGGTTGTCGCCGCCATGGCCTGATGCATGCTGTCGATATCCGAGCCTTCAACAAAATAGGGAGTCCACCCGTTACCGCGCAGCAAGTTTTCCAATTCCTCGTGTGAGCACCGTGCCAGCAGCGTGGGATTGTCAATCTTGTAGCCATTCAAATGAAGGATCGGCAGGACGGCGCCGTCGCGCACCGGGCTCAAAAACTTGTTGATATGCCAGGAAGTCGCCAAGGGGCCGGTTTCTGACTCGCCGTCTCCGACCACCGTGGCGACGATCAGATCCGGGTTATCGAACGCCGCACCGCAAGCATGTGAGAGTGAGTAGCCCAGTTCTCCGCCTTCGTGGATCGATCCCGGCGTTTCAGGAGTGCAGTGACTGCCGATCCCGCCAGGGAAGGAAAACTCTTTGAAGAAGGTCTGCAAGCCATCTGGGTCCTGACTCTTTTCCGGATAGATCTCAGAATAGGTGCCCTCGAGGTACGCCGGACCGAGGACACCGGGCGCGCCGTGCCCCGGACCGGCGATGAAAATCATGTCCAAGTCATACTTCTTGATTAACCGGTTCAGGTGAACGTAGACGAAGGACAAACCGGGACTTGATCCCCAGTGGCCGAGCAAACGATTCTTGATGTGCTCAGGCTTAAGGGGTTCCGTCAGCAACGGATTTTCGAGCAAGTAGATCATTCCCAGGCTCAGATAATTGCAGGCTCGCCAGTAAGTTTCTGTTTTACGCAATTCTTCTGCACTGAGTGGTTTTGCCACAATCGTGGACCGGGTGGGTGCATAGGGACTAAGTTCGTTGGTTTCAGCGGGGGTGGTCACCTCAATGGCACTCATAAAAGCTCTCCTCATTCATAGGCTATGCTCGAAGGTCGTTGGCTGACAAATCGCTTTCGCTGACCGGGCTCGAAGGGACCCGAAAACAACCACTGCCCATAAAATGGGCTCCGGCGGTATTGCGGGGTCATGAGATGATCGTACGCAACTTCCAGCTTGCGATTGGGTTTTGCGCCGGCTACCCGGCGGGCCGGACCTTCATCTGTAGGATAATAGCGGGTGAGTTGCCTGTTCGCGATGTTGAGTGGGAAGGAGATAGTTCAATGAAGACACTTTTGGCGGGAATCGCGGTTACGGCGGGGTTGTGTGCAATCTCTATCGCGCAAAGTACACCGGTGACAATTCCGTCCGCTCAATCAAACTCACCTCAAACAAGTGGTGCTCCCTTACATATCGCTCCAGGCAGCGTAATTCCGGTGCTGCTGACCAAGAGCATCGATGCCAAGAAAGTGAGAGTGGGCGAGGAAGTCGAAGCTAAGGTTACGCAGGATCTGAAGACGGGCGACGGAGAACTCATTATTCCCAAGGATACGAAGGTGTTCGGACACGTCACTGAAGCCCAAGCGCGAAACAAGCAACAAAAGGAGTCACAACTGGGGATCGCATTTGATCACGCGATTCTGAAGAACGGAGAAAACGTACCTTTGTCAATGTCGATCCAGGCGATCATCGCACCGCCGAGTTTAAATCCCGCCGACAACGCCGGTGGTGAAGGGCCCGGTCAACCGTCCGGGCAAGGTGGTGGGATGGCGACGGGCGGAGGCCCCACCACGATGGGTGGCGGCACAATGCCGCCTCCGCCGAGCGCACCAGCTGTCGGCGAGTTACCGGCGAGTTCCAAGGCCAGCGCCCGTCCGCCGATTACTGGAAACACCCAGGGCGTCGTGGGAATTCCGAACCTGAATTTGTCGACGCCTTCGAATGCACCAGAGGGCTCGATAGTGAGCTCGACAAAAAGCAATGTGAAGTTGGAAAGCGGTACGCTGATGCTCTTGCGGGTCAACCAATAGAACCTGTCTTTGCTGCTTTCCGCAGCTCAGTCTTGCTTCCGGACGGCTCCGCGTCATTACTTCTGTCCAGCTGCGGCGGCGTTCCCACGCCGGCTTTGTTGCTTTAATAGTTCATCCGCCTGCTCGACCTCGAGCGGCTTGGAGAAGAAGTATCCCTGGCCCAATTCGCAACCCAGCCGCCGAACGCGCTCCAGGTGCACGGCGGTTTCGATGCCTTCCGCGACGACTTCCAAGTTTAGTTCACGCGCCAGAATAATGGTCAGGTTCACGACATCGAAGCTGCTGCGATCGGATGGCATATTGGCCACGAGAGATCGATCGATTTTCAGCTCATCCAGCGGCGACCGCCGCAGCCAGCTGAGGGAGGAGTGTCCGGTGCCAAAATCGCCGATGCTGATACGGACACCAAGATGCTTCAGTTGAGTGAAGAGATCTGCGGTAAGTTTGGGGTCAGTCTGCGCGTCGGCCTCGGTCAGTTCGATCTGCAAATTGGAGGGATTGATGTGATTTTCCTGAATTGCCGCTTTGAGGTCGTCACGCAGATCAGCATGCGCAAATTGTTTGGCCGAGAGGTTAACAGTCATGGTCAAGGCGCTGAGAGCGGGGTAGGCGGACTGCCACGCGCGCAGGCGTTGGCAGGCTTCGTCAATTACCCACTTCCCGATGGGAACCATGAGTCCGGCGCGTTCTGCGACTTCAATGAATTTGGAAGGGGAAACCACGCCCTGCTCAGGATGATGCCAGCGCACCAGGGCCTCGAACCCCACCGTCTGCCGGCTCTCGAGATTCAGGATGGGCTGGTAGCAGAGCTGGAATTGACGACGATCGATGGCGGTCCGCAGTTCAGCTTCGAGTTTTAACCGGTTCACCGCGCGAGTGTGCATTCCCTCGTCGAACAGTTCGCAGCGCGAGCCTCCGAGGGCCTTGGCACGGTGGACGGCGACGTCGGCGCATTGCAGTAAGTCCTCGGAGCGGTTGTGCGCATCCGTGCTCAGAGCAATCCCTATGCTTACGGAAGCAGGGAAGTCGCGGCCTTCCACGGTGAAAGGTGCGGCAATGGCGCCTTGCAGGCGTTGTGCTACGCGCAGCGCATCGCTCGGTTCGGTAATGCCCTCAAGAAGGATGGTGAATTCGTCGCCACCCATGCGGGACAAGACGGCATCGGTGCTGGGGATCTGGTTGCCGGGGCGGGCAACCGTATCGTGATGACGTAAACACGAGGCGAGGCGGCCACCGAGTTCCATCATGACCTGATCGCCGGCGGTATGTCCCAACGTGTCATTGATGACCTTGAAATTATCAACATCCACCAAAAGCACGGCATATTGGTAATCAGGATTTCGTTGTGCCCGAACGAAGGAACGCTGCAGGCGGTCCAGCAGCAGGCGGCGGTTGGGCAACCCGGTTAGACCATCGTGGAAAGAATTGTGCTCGAGCAGTTTCTCGGTGTGCTTGCGCTCGGTAATGTCGCGATTGACGATGACCAGCTTTTCGACTTCACCGTGTTTGTCTCGGATAGTGCTGGCGGCGGATTCCAGAATTCGCCACTCGCCGTTCTTGTGGCGTATACGGTACTCGAGTTTCTTGCCTATGCCGGTGCTGCGGGCCTCCCTCGATGCTTCGAGGATCTTGTAGCGATCTTCTGGATGGATCTGCTCGAACGACGAAGTTTTTTCCAGTTCTTCGGGTGTATAGCCGAGAACTTTCTCATAGGCGGGGCTGTTATAGAGACGCCGGCCCTTTACGTCCACCAAAGCGATCATGTCCGCGGCGTTTTCAGTGACGATGCGGAACAATTCTTCGCGTTGCACCGTCCGCTTGCGAAGTTGATATAGGCGCCATTGCTGATAGGCCAGTAGAATTATGAGGGCAGCGGAAAGGTATCCGCTCCACTGTTCGATAAGGCCGGGCGAAAACAGGGCGACTCTCCTTCAAGACACACGCAGATTGACAATTCCGTGGATAAAACATCGGCCCATTGGCAGCCAAGATGTAGTCGGGCCGGTGGAAATGCAGTACTTTGGTGCTTGTCCCTTCGGAAAACGTAACACAGAGGATATTCAGCAGGAATTCCAAGCCCTTAAATGGTAGGGGGGACTAGGAGTTCCGCAATACGGGTTGGGTCCAGCCGAGGCGAAGGGCGACCGGTCACGCGCTGAGATCTTGTTGCCGGGTCCGGGCATCCGCCGCTGACCCGGCGCGAATCCGGCTGAGGATTTGATATACCGTGTTCCGCCCCACCCCAAGGATTTCTGCTGCCTTGGCCTTGTTCCCCTCGACGTAATTCAAGACCCGCAGCAGGTGACGCTGCTGCATAGTTTCCATGGTAACGAGTTCCGCGTCGTCACGGTCGATCGCCGGCGAAGGTGCGCGTAGGACTTCCGGTAAATCGGGTAGGTCGATGACGGTCCCGACGCTCATGATGCAACTACTGCTGATTACATTCTCCAGTTCGCGTATGTTTCCGGGCCAGCTGTGTGCCGCAAGACAAGTCTGGGCCCGACGGGTGATTCCCGAAATTTGCTTGCCATACAGGGCAGAGTATTTTTCCAGAAAATGCCGCTGAAGTAAGGGCAAGTCTTCTTTCCGGTGCGCCAACCGCGGAACGGGAATCTCAACCACCGATAAGCGGTAAAACAGATCCTCCCGGAACTGGCCCTGGGCCACCATTTTACGCAGGTCGCGATGTGTGGCGGCAATGACGCGGACATTCACGCGCAGTGGCGTGGGCGAGCCCACACGTTGCACTTCCTGGTTTTGTAGAACGCGCAGGAGTTTGGCCTGGGCCGACATCGGCAGTTCGCCAACTTCGTCAAGAAAAACGGTGCCGCCATTGGCGTACTCGAAAATGCCCTGCTTGTCTTGGGTTGCCCCGGTAAAGGCTCCTCGCACATAGCCAAACAACTGGCTTTCAAGCAGGGTCTCAACCAGGGCCGAGCAATTGCACACGACGAAGGGTGCGGCCGCCACCGGGCTCAGTTTGTGCAGAGTCTGGGCTACGAGTTCCTTACCGGTTCCAGTTTCTCCGGTAACCAGCACTGATCGAAAATGGGGCGCGATGTGGCGGATTTTAGCGAACGCTTCAAGCATCCGCGGACTGCGTCCAATCATTCCCTCAAACTGATAGGCATCCGCTAAATCATGATCCAGCTGGAAGGTTTTGCGGCGGACCTCAGCTTCCTTCACCAGACCGCGGACGCAATGGCGCAGGGTTTCACCGTCAACTGGTTTCGGAAGATAGTTGGCTGCTCCCTTGCGGATCGCATCGACGGCGGATTCCGGCGAATAGCGACTGGTCATTAGAATGAAATCGACGCCGGGATCTTTGGCTAAGACACGTTGCAGAAACTCCAGCCCGTTCATGCCAGACAGCCCCAGATCGGAAAGAATGATCCGGGGACGAAGCTGCGGAAGCCGTTCCAACGCCGATTCTGCGTTGGGCGCGGCCAGGATGTGGACATTCTCCGACGACACCGCGGCTCGAACCAATTCAATGTCTTCGGTCGAACCATCCACCACCAACATCCTCAATCGGGTATCATTCTGACTGAACACGAAGGCTCCAAAAATATTGATGACTCAGGGAAATTGGATAGAACTCCCTGCCACGAAGTCGATAGATAGAATCCACGCCGGGCGCAGCACGAGGTAAGAGCTTTGCGAGCCTGAGGAGACGACCGATTGAGCCCGTTGCAAGACGAGTATGGCTTACTCATCTACCCTTTGCTGTCTTCCCCTCACTCGCGGTCCCTGACGGACTCGGCCATACGAGAAAGCGGAAACAAAAATAAAAGCTACCGATCCATATTGGAGGGTTGGTCCGCTTTTGTCCATACTCCAAAGTAATCTTTTTTCAATTTCGTAATCAGGCGTCACTGACTGGTAACTTGCGGCTTTCAAATAATAATGTGCTCAGGCCGGATCTCCCGGTCTTGTCCGACGAGGATGCTCGCTCTTTCGATGACATTGCGCAGTTCCCGGACATTACCCGGCCAGGTGTGCTGCAGCAAAAGAGCTACCGCCCCTGGGTTAAGGGTGACGTTGTGCGGGCAAAATTTTGTCAGAAAGCTCTGCGTCAACAAGGGGAGATCCTCCATACGCTCCCGGAGCGGGCTTAGTTCGATGGGAAAGATGGAAAGCCGGTAAAACAAGTCCTCGCGAAAACCGTGCTCCTGCACTCGCCGGCGAAGATTTGCATTGGTGGCCGCAACCACACGAACATCGACGCGGAAGGTATCGGTGCTGCCCAGCCTTTGCACTTCTCCTTGTTCGAGAAATCGTAATAGCTTCGACTGCAATCCCAGGGGCAAATCGCCGATTTCGTCGAGGAACAAGGTGCCGCCTTGGGCGGCGTGAATGCGTCCAATCTTAGATTGGACGGCGCCGGTAAAGGCGCCCTTCACGAATCCGAACAGTTCGGCTTCGAGCAGGGCCTCAGGGATGGCGGCGCAATTGATGACAACAAACGGTTTCAGGCGGCGTGGGCTCAACTGATGAACCGCCCGCGCCACGACGTCCTTACCAGTGCCGCTTTCTCCAGTGATTAGCACGGTGGTGTCGCGTGGCGCCACCAGGCGAACGACTGAGCACAGGCGTTGGACCGGCGGTGCCATGCCGATAAATCCCGGCAGGCTCGCCGGGAGCGAGTCTGCGTCCGCGGTCGCACAAGTCGAAACCGCATTGCCTCTGCGAAACGGCGCTCCACGCTCGATCTTTCTCACGATTTCGAAGCAAATCGAGTCGGGCGAAGGCGTCGCCACAATGGGCTGACCCGTATGGGGATTGACCGGGATCACCGTGACGTAGGGATACTGTGCCTGCACAATGGCCTTAAATTCATCCACTTTGAGATCGGGGAGGTTGGGATCCATCAACACCATTGACACTTCGCCGGCGTCAATTTTTTCGAGCGCCTCCGCGCCGCTGGCTACCTCCTGCAACGTCCATTGGTCGGACTGCAACCTGGCTGCGAGTTCCTGACGCAGTTCTTCGTTTGAGCTGACTATGAGGAGACCAAGCGTTTCGTTGGTGCCCAGAACTGCCGCAGGTGCTGTTGCGACGGGCGATTGTGGAGAAACCAGGAGGCTAGACATGGACACTCTCGATTCTTTGGGTTTCGTACATTTCGGGGTTCTGCGGTGTCTTTGCCAACGAGATAAGTACCGAGAACTCTGGTTCGTATTGCGTGATCTTCCCGCCAGTGCTGGTGACCATCGTGCGCGCCAGATGCAGCGGAGCAGCCATCGTGCCGAGTTCCGGCGTTACGCCGCAGGCGCTTTCCATGCCATGCTTTCGGGCCTGGATGCGCACCAGGACATGGTGGAAGTCTGCGTCGATTGCGACTTTGACGCTGCCGCCGGTGCTCGTCCAACGAGGCAGGTTCGAAAGGATCAAGGCCAGAGCTGCGGAGATGTTGCCCTCTGACGCGGTAACCACATCGTAGCCATTGCTCTGCGAAAGAGGGTGGAACACGCATTCGATTCCTGCAATGGCATAGCTGTCACTGACGCTTTTCACCGCAGCTCTCGCCATGTCGGATACCGAAAAGGTCGACACGTCCAGTGCGGACTGGTGGAAGTGGAACAGCCTACGGACCAGGTCAAAACAGCCCGAAATTCTTCGCGATTGCTCCATCGCGCGCTGAATTGCGTCCCTGTACTCTTCCGTCGTACGAGAAGACAACAAAGCCAGTTCAAGTAGCCCCTGAAGCACCGTGAGCGGCTGTGCAGTCTGGTGCAACTGGTGTGAAATCGCGCTGCTCGTCAGTGAATCGGAAGCTGCGATCGTGCTGCGGTCGGCTGCCGGGAACGACATCGCTAGACCTTTCTTAGTCGGTGATTACGTAGCCGATGCCACGAACGGTGCGCATCAGTTTGGAGTCAAAACCGGAATCTACCTTGTCCCGTACGTACTTGACGTAGACGTCGACCAGGTTTGTGCTGCCGTCATAGGCGGTCTTCCAGACTTCCTCCATGATCATCGCCCGGGTAACGGTGCGACGGGCGTTCATCATGAAATATTCGAGTAAGGCAAACTCTTTGGCAGTCAACTCGATCTTCTTGCCCGAGCGCTCCACCCGGAAATCGGCGCGATTCAGAATCAAGTCGCCGACCTGCAGCACTCCTGCCCCGCTGTTGCGGTTGCGTCTAAGAAGCGCCCGCGATCTAGCGGTCAACTCCTGAAAAGAGAACGGTTTGACCATGCAGTCGTCGGCGCCGCCATCGAGGGCTTGAATTCGGTCTTCCATCTGGATGCGGGCCGTCAATACCAGAACCGGCAAATTGGGAATGATCGGTCGAATCCGGCTGAGCAAGGAGATTCCATCGAGCTTTGGGAGGTTCAAATCCAGAATCAGGAGGTTGTACTGGGTTGTGGACAGCGCCTGGAAGGCAGCATCGCCATCGTGGGCGAGCTGCACTTCATATTTTTGTGTCTGGAGTCCCCGTTGAAGGAAGTGGGCCAAGGGGACATCGTCTTCGGCGACGAGCAGCTTGGCGAGCGGGGTGTGGTGGGTCTTTGCTGGTGTGGAGACGGCCGTAGCTTCGCTTATCTGAGGTTCCATGATTCTCCGATTGAAGCGGTTTCCTGGGGTGGCGAACCGGAAGATGATTTTGTCGAACGACTTTACCGGACAGCTAGCGAATCACGCCGCAATGTGCGTAACCATGCCCGATATTTACAAAGGAGGGTTCGAAAGTATTTTCATCCTGGAATTCTTCGAGATAGCTGGCACTTGAAGATGCATAGCGCAACGCGATCTATGTGGCAATTAGAGGGCCTTAATGCTGCGCTCATCTATCTCTATCAATTACCGAGGCTTGTCATTTTTTTAACAAAGGACAAGATGCTCACCGCGTTCTCGATTAGGACACATGTCATGAATTCGTACGCTCGGCGTGCGTGATCAATCGCGTGATGAAGAGAGCAGACAGGAATGAAAACGCTGGTTAGTCTTTCTTGGCTGGATCCTTCGTGGAGGGATTTCCACTTGTCTCAGCATTGGGAGCTGTTGCGGATGGAGTGGGAGCTGAACTCTTGTCTGCACCGACATTAGCCTCGGTGTACTGAACGATTAACGAAATTCTTCGATTCGAGGGATTGAACGGGTCTTTTGGAACCCGCAGCCGCTGGTCGGCAAAGCCTCTGACCTGCGCAACCTGATCGGCTCGTACTCCGTTTTCTTGCATGAGGCGGCGTGCGGCATTGGCACGGTCAGCAGATAACTCCCAATTCCCATAGGTTTTGCCGCCCGAGTAGGGCTTGGAGTCAGTGTGACCTTCAATCGAGATTTTGTTGGGGAGCTTGCCCAATTCCTTGGCTAGGAGGGATAGCAACTGCTTGCAATCTTGGTTGGGGCGAGGACTGCCGGACTCGAAAAATGTCCCAGAGGCGGATTCCATCAATTCAATGCGCAGGCCTTCCGCAGTCACGGTCATTTCGATCTGATTCTTCAGCTTATCAAAGTCGTTGAGGCGCCGGACCGTTTTCTGCAATTGCTCCTTCAACTTGGTCATGTCTTCTTTAGTCAGGGTGAAGTTGTCGCCGGAGCCGCGCTGGTCAGTGCCCACCATCTTGGAGGTTCCAGAAGGATCCTTGAAGTATCCCCCCACCGCATCTTGCACCTGTTTGCTGCTGTTCATCAGCCAGAGCACGATGAAAAGGGCCATCATGGCGGTGACAAAGTCGGCGTAGGCAACCTTCCAGGCGCCGCCGTGGTGGCCGCCGTGGCCGACCTTCTTTTTCACGATGATAATGGGGCGAGTGGCGGCCATTCCGTCCCCTACTTCTTACCTGCGGCCGCAGCCGCTGCTGCGGGGGCCGAGCTTCCACCGGCCCGGCAGGTCTTTTCCACTTCCTGGAATGACGGGCGCAAATGACCGGGGATGGCCCTCCGACCGACCTCTACCGCCATAATGGGTGCGGTTCCTTTTAAGAAGGAGATCACAAGGACTCGCAGAACGCCGAGATAAGCGCGCTCTTCTTCAGCCGTCTTCGACATGTTTGCGGCGAGCGGCCCTACTAATCCGTAACACAAGAGGATGCCGAGGAACGTGCCCACAAGAGCGGCTGCCACCTTGCGGCCGATTTCTTCGGGTGGCCCTCCCAGAGCGCCCATCGTGATCACAACTCCAAGGACGGCGGCCACGATGCCCAGCCCTGGCAGGGAGTCGGCCATGCTGCTCAGAGCGGTGACCGGCTGACTGGCATCGTGGTGATGGACCTCCATATCAAGTTCCATGAGTTGATCGAGGTCGAAGGGGTCCGATCCGGTTACCGCCATGCGCATGGTGTCGCAAAGGAAATCTCGAACGTGGTGGTCTTTGAGAAACTTGGGATACTTGGAGAAAATCGGGCTCTTTCCGGGATCCTCGACGTCACTCTCCAGCGCCATCAAACCTTCTTTGCGGGCCTTCGAAAGCAGGTCATACATCATCTTCAAAGTCTCGAGATAGCGCTGCTTGGTGATCTTTGAGCCTTGGAATACGCCCAGGACACCAGCGAAGATCTGTTTGAGTATGTGCAGGGGATTGGCGACCAGAACGGTGCCGATGGCTGCGCCAGCGATGATAATCAGCTCGGCTGGCTGCATGAGCACCCGAAGATTGCCGTGCTCCATAAGATACCCGGCAACCACGGCGCCGAAAACTACGACAATTCCGATAATGGCAAACATAAACTGCTCTGTCCTCTATTGCCCCAGCCCGGATGCTCGGGCGTTGCGGTCGCCCTCGGCCAAGGTGCTGAGTCGCAAAACGTCCACCCGCCCCACCAGCGATTCAATGGTGTCTTCTGGTTGAACGGCAGTGTGGCCTACGGTCACATGGACAAATAACTGGTCATCCCACCATTTGATGGATGAACAGCTCACAATTTTCTGGATGTTTTCAACTGTTGTCTTCACCTGTGCGCTATCGCAAGCCGTCATGATTGCGAGGAATTCATTTTCCTTCCAGCGGCCTACAAATGCTCCCGGCCCGAGCACGTTCTTGATGGTCCCGGCAGCGGCGCGAAGGATGAATGCCGTCGCTTCGCGTCCGTGGGTCGCCTGAACCTGTTCCAGGCGATCAACGTGAATGCCCAAAACGCTGAAGGGGACGTGGTATTCGGAGTAAGTCGCCAGGCTCTCGCGCAGATGGGACTGGGTGAACGCATGGTTGGGAACTCCAGTGGTCACATCCAGGCAGCCGTACGGCGCTAGATCATCATCGTGCGAGTCCGTAATTTGTTCGTCGAAGCTCTCGGCGGCGCCGATGACCGAACCGCGCTCATCGCGAATCGGAACAATTCGTAAATGGACCGGGACTTGATGGCCCAGCTTATGCCGAAGATAGACCCGCGCTTCCTTCGGGCGCCCCTCGTGCATGGTCTCAGACAGGGGGCAAAGCGACCCACAGAGACCGCAGCTCTTCTCGTCGCAATGCATCAGGATATTCTCGCGACAGAAGTGTCCCAGAACCTGATGCCGCAAATAGCCGGTGATCCTTTCGGCGCCGTCATTCCAGAACAAGATTCTGCGGTCTTTATCCACCAGATAAACTCCGGTCTGGAGCCTTTGCAGGACCGTGCGGAAGATCTCGGAATTCAGAAGCTCGGGCATGAATGAGAATCTCTAATCCGGCGGTCATCCCTGAGGGTTTCCGGGCGTATCCTAATCGGCAGGCGCGACCCAGAACTTTAAGAACTACGGTGGATTACCTGGCGAGCCCGCAGGACGCGCGGTTCACTGTCCGCTCGGAGGAATTTGCGAGGTTGGCGCGACGGACGGCGACGGCTTGGCGTTGAGCGGGGGAGTGCGAGCTACGACTACAATATCGACGCGGCGGTTGGTTTGGCGTCCTTCTTCAGTGTCGTTGCTGGCAATGGGGCGATACTGCGAATAGCCTGCGGCTGAGATCTGGCTGGGATCGAAGCCATGTTTCTCGATCAGGAGAGAGACAACTTCCGTCGCCCGCGCCGTGGACAACTCCCAGTTGGACTTGAACTGGCTGTTGTGAATGGGGATGTTGTCGGTGTGGCCTTCCACACGAATGTGAAATCCCTGGGCATTCAGCACCTTGGCGATGCGAGTCAGAGTATCCTGGCCTCCGGTCAGCAGGGTAGCGCCTCCGGTGTTGAAGAAGCCTACTTCGCGCAGGCTGACCACCAAACCCTCCGGCGTGACCCGCATCTCGATTTCGTGCTTCTTGATTTCCTCGCCCAGGGCCTGCTCCAATTCATGCCTGAGTTTATCCACGTCGGGCGGGCCGAAGCTACCGCCGGCAACGCCGGCGCTGGCGTTGTTGACCGGCAGGGGCGCCGGAGCGGGTTCTGGCAAGACCACGGGAGCCTGGTTAGCGGAGCCGGCATGGTTGGGTTCGCTGGTGTTTCCGGAGAAAGCGCCCAACTGTTGAAATCCCCCTTGGATGGCGGCGGAGACCTGGGCAATTTTCTTGTTATCGACTACGGCAGAAGCGTAAAGCACGACGAAAAAGGCGAAGAGCAGAGTGATAAAGTCCGCGTAGGACACCAGCCAGCGTTCATGGTTGGCATGGGCTGCGTGTTTCTTTCTGCGGCTCACGGGTTCTCAGGCTCCGGCAGCCTTGGCTGCTGCTTCTTTCTCGGGCTCCGGTTGTTTCTCCTGCTGCAAGTAGCCGAAGAGTTTGGTCTCCAACATTCGTGGATTCATGCCCTCGAGGATCGAAATGACGCCTTCGAGCGTCATTTCCCGCAAGACTTGTTCGTCGCGGCTCTTGATTTTCAATTTGCCGGACGAGGGCAGGAACAGAAGGTTCGCCGAGCCGACGCCGTAGATGGTTGCGACGAAGGCTACGGCAATGCCGCGGCCGACTTCGTCAATGTTCTGCAAATGTTGCATAACCTGGATCAAGCCGAGGACAGCCCCAATGATGCCGATGGTGGGGGCAAAGCCGCCGGCGGACTCAAAGACCTGCGCAATCTTTTCGGAGTGCTCGGCCTGGTTGTCGAGTTCCAGTTCCATCATCTTGCGAAGTTCCTGCGGTTCGGTGCCGTCGACAGCGAGCATTAAAGTCTTTTTCAAGAAGGGATCGGCGATGTTGCCCAGTTCAGAGTCGAGTGAGACGATTCCATCCTTGCGGGCGCGCTGAGCGTAACCCACCAGTTCCTGAACCAGTTTCTTGGGATCATCGCCCCGATCCAGAAAAACGTAGACCAGTCTTTTGAAGGCCTGGAGCACGACGGGGAGAGGAAACTGCACCATGACGGCCCCGATGGTTCCGCCGAACACGATCATGGCGGCGGTGGGCTGAAGCACCTGTGCGATCTTGCCACCTTCGATCAGCAGGCCGGCCACGATACCGCCGATCGCCAGAAAGATGCCCACGAACGTGCTCTTATCCACGAGAAGAGCCCCCCGCCGCAGGATCGATAGAGTTGGCCCCGCGTGGTGGTGTCAACCCCAGGGCGGAGTTAGGATCGGTTCCGACCGGGAGCAGCCCGGCCAGCACAGCGCGGCGGAAAGCAATGATTCTTCGCAACACGTCATCCGTGCTCTCCCGTACCACGATTTTCTCGTTCGTAGTCAGAGTAATGACAGTGTCCGGCGCGTTCTCAATGAACTTGATCAGGTCGGAATTGATGGTTAATGCGGAGCTGTTCAATCGGGTGAGACGTATCATGGGTATCTTCCATCGCGCGTCGCCCAGTTCTTCCAACGCCGAAACCATCAATCGGCACTATGGGCGTTGATTCGCGGTAGTGCGTGGTGCGGATCTCAGTACCTTCGTAACGGTTGCCTGGCCATCATTAAGGCACTGTTGAGGCTTGGGCCGCAGTCGACTGCATTTTGACCGACACGGCTTGCCCGTAAGCTGCGCTGCGATTCGGCCGCTTTAGATACCCCGCGACTTGTAGTCTTTCTGTCTCTGTCAACTGGCGCTTGCGTAGGACCACTCGTAGCTGGTCAACGGCCCGAGGATGGCGCACCAAGTCTTCGCCTTTGACATTTTGTTTTGCCAAGGCTTCGCCGATCGGGCTCAAGCCCAGGTCGAATTGGGCCAGATCAAAACGGGCCTCAGTCCAGCCCATGTACCAGAACCAGTCGGTGTAATAGAGCCAACTGCGTTCATTGAATGCGCGAACGTGGGTAGGGTCCTGCCAGGCGCCCCAGGAAAGATCGTAGGGAACGGCAATTCTGAACAGACCGCCGACTCGGAGCAGATTCAAGCAGGAAGTCATGGCCAGGGTGAGATTGGGAATGTGCTCGAGCGCGTCATTGGCGATGATTTCGTCAAACCAATTGTTTTGCAGGACCACGGTGCCGAAGCGCAAAGTTTCCAGTGGTTGCCCAATGGGAAGGGCGCGGCTGAAATCCAGGACCGCATCCGGCTCCCAATAGGGATCGAAATCGGCATTGAAGTAGTCCTCGCGCCAATCTTTGCCGCTGCCCAGATTCAATTTGCGGGGAATTTCGACCACACCGGCCTTTGCCATGGGGCAGGCAGAATGTTCAAGTGCGTTGCTCAAGATATTTGACTCCTTTCGTTGAGAAAACCATTGAAAACCTCTTGTTTCCAGGGCCCGCCGTTCCCTGTCATTTGCCAGCAGCGAGCGGCAGCCTTCCACTAGGCCGTCATAAGGCGCGCTCAGGAGAGCTCTGGAAAGACCGCTCTCCATTGTTTCGGCGGCGGAGCATTCGGTAACGACTGCCTTGGAGTTCGCCAGCAAATAAGAAACCCGGACAATTTCGAACAGTTTGGATTCGTAAAAGTGAATGTTAAGCACAATCTTGGCTCGCGAGATCAACTGGTCGCGGTCCTTGCCATAGACTCCGAAAACAGTGTGGACTTGAATGCCCGCATCCTTGAGAGCGTGCAGAATTTGGTTCCTGCGCGGATTGAGTGAGCCATAGAACAGGACATCAATGTCCTGGAATAGGACCGGAGAGATTCTGCTCAGTTCCCGCACGTAGCCGATGGGCACATGAACCGGCGCATAGGCGCAATTGCATTGATTCCAGTGCTCGATATTACGCAAATCGTAATCCCAGATCGTGTGGCGGGCCGCTAGTGTGTAGTAGGCCGGGTTTAGTCGCGCGCCTCCAAGTTGCTCCAGGTTGTAAACGATGGAGCCCTGGGGGATGGCTTGCATTTGGTCCGGAGCAAGTAAGTGGGCTCCGAGAATCAGATTCGTCCAACTGGAATCGAAGACGTTTTCCTGTATCCGCGCTGTATGGCCGAGGGTTTCGAGACCGGCCTGAAGGGTCTCGGCCAACTCCCGAAAAGCTTCGGTGTGAAGATAACCCCGCGGACGGATCAGCGCGATCTGAAACTTGCTCATTTAGTTCCTGACTGACCTCCCGCTTAGCAGGCGGGCCAGTTTTCGACGCATGACGGCGCAGGCTATGTCATACGTGGTGGAGAATTGAATCTTTTCCTGAAAATCCCCTGCAATCTTCCTGCCTCATCCGGCTCTAACGGTGCGACTGTTGCAGTAACCCGAACGCTTCGCTAGGCAGCGAAAGAATGTGTAGAGTCTCTCGACAAAAAAAACGCTGCCGGTGCGTGTGGTATGTCAAGTGCAGTTCATGCCTGCGGCAAATTGAACCAAGGGCCGAAATTCCAATCCTGCGCTAATTTTGTCTCAACGATGATGATGCCGACACTCGGGCTCTCGATGATTGTGAAGAACGGGGCGGAAAGCCTGCGCCCATGCCTTGAGAGTGTGAGCGGGGTGGTGAGCCAGATCCTAATCGCCGATACCGGCTCGACCGACGACACAGTCAAGATCGCCCAGGAGTTCGAAGCTACGGTGATCTCAGTCCCGTGGGAAGACCACTTCGCCAAAGCGCGAAATGCCGCCTTGGCCCCCATGACCACTGACTGGATTTTGGTGCTCGATGCCGATGAGGAGTTGGATCGCGAGGCCCGGCACAGCATTCCCGCCTTGCTGCAAGCGACCGATGTGGGCGGCTACGTGACGCCTATACGCAATTACATGGCGAGCCGGTTCAACCGCGGGTGGGATCGGGTTGGCGTGCCCAACGACTACCGTCACGAGCGCGCCAAAGCGGCGCCATCCTATATTGCTCACGAAAACTGCCGTTTGTTCCGGCGGCATCCTGAAATTTACTTTACCGGCCGCATCCACGAACTGGTCGAAAACCAGATACGAAGGCTACGGATGAAACTGCTGCCCGCGAACTTTTTCATCCACCATTTCGGCCAGTTGGTGGACCAGGAGGCGCGAGTCCGGAAAAGAGTGTTTTACCGCGACCTGATGCGGCGGAAGACGGAGGAAAACCCGGAAGATTTCGCAGCATGGACGCAGCTTGGCCTGCACGAGTTCGAGTGCTTTAACCAACCCCAAGAAGCGCTCCGCTGCTTTGACCGCGCTCTCGCGTTGCAGCCGGAGGCTCCGGAAGCCTGGCTATTCCGAGGAATGGTTTACCTCAATCTGGGACGATTTGAGGAAGCACTGGACGCCGTCGCCCGCGACCAGCGGACTGGCGGCACGGCGGGGCTTAAGGAGGATATTCGCGGCGATGCTTTGCACAGCCTGGGCCGGTTCAAAGAGGCGCGATTGGCTTACCGGCGGGCCGCTAAGCACATGGGACATAACCCCATCCTCGAAAGCAAATTGGGATACACCGAAGTAAAGATGGGGCTGAAGAACAGCGGCCTGGAAAGACTGCGGCGCGCGGCGCGGGAGGTGCCCGACATTTATCCGGTTCACGACCGCCTGATGAAGGGTTGCGTAATGGCAGACAAATTGGAGGAGGCGGCGGAGACGCTGGAAAAATACACAGGAGTAGAGCCACATCCCCGGCTGTTTCTACGGGCAGCGAGCCTGCGCGCCAAACTCAGTCAGTGGGACCGGAGTCAAAACCTTCTGTCGCGCGGCCTGCAACTCTTCCCCGAATCTCCTGAGTTGCAACGAGCCGCGGTGGAGGTCTTGAACAACAAGCTGGCAGCGGCAGCGGGATCCGCCGATTCGGCGAGCAGATGAGGCGGGTGGCTAGCGCGAACATTAGAACCAAATGAGAGACCTGACGGTGGGGTCTCGAGTGGTAAAGACATTGTGACTTTGGGCGGTTTTGTTCCTTTTCGGGGTTGGCTTCAAAGTGACTCTCGGACTGATACTGGGGTAACTGAGCAGCCGAGGCGCGGAGTGCCGATTAACTATCCCGTCAACTAAACCTCCTGCTCGAACCCGCGAAACGGGGCGGTAAAAGCGGCCGTGCAGGCGGAATTCGAAAAGGAGAGTTTTCTATGTCAATCAGCATTCTGAACAACATCCCGTCGCTGGAAGCGCAGAACGCGCTCAGCATGACGCAGATGAACTTGAATAATACGTTGGAGCAGTTGTCGACTGGCCAACGCATCAACTCTGGCGCGGATGATGCTGCGGGCCTGGCCATCGCAAACGGCTTGCAGGCCAACATCACTGCTCTGACCCAGTCGGTGCAGAACGCATCCGACGGTGTGGGCTATCTGCAGGTCGCCGACGGCGCACTGTCGCAGATCACCACCCTTCTGAACCGCGCCGTAACCCTGGCTACTGAAGCTTCGACCGGCACGGTGAGCGACACCCAGCGCTCCGCGCTGGACGCCGAATTCCAGTCGATCAAGAGCGAAATCGACACCATCGGCGGCAACACCACCTACAACGGTCAGGCGATCTTCACCAACAGCACCTTGACCATCTTCATGAGCGACTCCACTTCTGCCGGCACGACCAGCGTGACGGTGGGCATGGTGACGGTGGATTCGGGACACCTCAACGGCGCATCTCTCACGGCTGATGCGTTGACGACGGCTGCTGCGGCCACTCAGGCTTTGACCGACGTCAACGCCGCGATCGCCGACATCGCCGGTCTGCGTGGCACGCTGGGAGCCAGTTCGAACCAGCTCCAGGCGGCTACCAACGTCATGAACAACCAGATCCAGAACCTCACCAATGCTGAAAGTGGGATTATGTCTGCTGATATCGGACAGGAGACTTCCAACCTGTCGAAGTACAGCATCCTGCAACAGACTGGTATCGCTGCGCTGCAGCAGGCGAACAATATGCAGCAGAGCGTGTTGAAGTTATTCCAATAAACCTCCGGGGGGTGGGGCCAAACAGGTCCCACCCTCGGTTCTTTTTCGGAAAGGGATTGGATAGAAGGAACCTCAGGAAATCATGGGAACCGTTAACTCGTCATTCAATCTCAGCGACATTCTCTCCGCTTTCTCTTCTTCTCAGGGCATCAACGTTCAGGCAGCGGTGGCTGCAGCCATTGCAGCCGAATCGGGCCCATTGAACGAGTGGGAGCAGGAACAAGCCGCGCTGCAAAGTCAGACCGGCGACATCAATGTTATCGAGGGGAACATCACCACCCTGCAAAATGCGTTGACTGCGCTGAGCGACCCCGCAGGCACGCTGCTCTCGATGACCTCCTCATCCTCGGACTCGAGCGTTGTCACGGCGTCCGTGGCTCCTGGCGCCACTTCTGGGAATCACGTGGTTGAGGTCAACAGCGTGGCCACCACGGGTTCCTGGTATTCCGATTCCGTCGCCAGCGGCGACACACCACTAGGGGATGGTGGATTCACATTGCAGGTTGGCTCCAATGCGCCCCTTCAGATAACGTATGGGCCGGACGCAAGCGCCGGCACTCTGAATGACTTAGCGAGCTACATTAATGGTCTGGGCGCGGGGGTGACTGCCAACGTAGTCAACGATTCAAGCGGCGCGCGGCTGTCTATTGTGAGCAATAGTTCAGGCGCCGCGAACGACATCACCATCAGTGGCGAAACCGGGCTGAACTTCACACGCTCCTCCACGGGCGCTGATGCGTCCCTCTCGGTGGATGGAATCCCCATCGACAGCGCGTCCAACACAGTTAGCGGAGTCATTCCTGGGGTGACCTTCAATCTGGTGAGTGCGGCGCCGGGAGTCCCGGTCAATGTGTCGGTGACCGAGGATGTGGGCACGGCTTCTCAAGCGGTCTCCGCTTTTGTGAACGCGTATAACGCTGTCGTCCAGAATGTGAACCAGGAGTACACGGTTGGGGCCAATGGCGTGCAAGGGCCGTTGGCGGGTGACTCGACTCTGGGAATATTGCAAGACATGCTACTGGGGTCGGGCGCCTATTCGAACGGATCCACCAACGGAGTTGCAACCCTGGCGGACCTGGGAATCACGATGAACGACGACGGTACGCTGACCCTGGATAGTGGAACTCTCGAGAGCGAGATGCAGAGTAACTTCGCCGCCGTACAGAATTTTTTCCAGGGCGCCAATTCCAACGGGTTTGCGAACTCCTTAACAACCCAACTGAACACGATGACGGACCCAACCAGCGGCGCGTTCACGGTGGACTTGCAGAGCATCAGCAGCGAGAACACGGACCTGCAAAGCCAGATCAATGACTTCCAGACTTATCTGGATGCGCAGACGACCCTGCTGACCGCCGAATATAACCAGGCCGACGCGCTGTTGCAGCAATTGCCGATCGAGGAACAGCAAATCGCCGCCGAACTGGGCCAGACGGGATCCGGCGGCTCCAGCGGTATCGGAGGGTAGCTGGAATGAAGCGAAGTCCCACCGAGCGGGCTTACATGACGGCCGCGCTAGAGAATGCCTCTGCCGCAGGTCTGGTGATTATCCTTTTTGATCTTCTGGTTACCGATCTGAAGAACGCGATCGCCGCCATGGAGAGCCGGGACATTGAGAAACGCACGGCGGAATTAAAACATGGCTTCCTTGTCCTACAGCAATTGCAGGGATTCGTGGATATGGAAAACGGCGGCGATGCCGCCAAACATTTCAGCGCCTTCTACTCCGTGATCCGGTGCAAGATGTTGGAAGCGCAGTGGAAGAAAAGTCCCGAGATACTCCAGCGCCAGATTGAACTTCTGCTGGATGTGCGCCAGGCCTGGCAGCAGGTATCCACTCCCGTGGTTTCTCCATCTCAGCAATCCGCAAGCGCGTCGGTTTCGCCGGCGAAGACCGACCAAGACGAGCAACAGACCGCGAGTTGGACAGCCTGATTCGCGGGATCGCAGAGCAAGGATGCCGGACGCACATCATCGCGCCAGTGCCAGCACACCTAATTCGAGGTTATTGGAGATAATTCAACAGGCTAAGCGGGAGGACCTTGGCCAGCGCCGCCAGAGCCGCGCTCTGGGTGATCTGTTCCTGTGACAGATTCGTCGCGGCGGACGGCATGTTAACCGCGTCGATGCTGTTTTCCTGCGACTGAAGATTCACTTGCTCCTGCTGTAGAAAACCCTGGTTTGAGGTTAGCTGGTTGACCGCATTTCCGTAGAAGACCCTCTGCTGAGAAAGATAGTTGAGTGCACTGCCGAGCTGGGTGGTCGCTGCGCCTATGCCGGTCGTGTCGTTGTTCTGTAAGGCGGTCACCAGTTGCTGCAAGGCGCCGAACACGTCTCCACCAGCCCCTTGAAACACCTGATCTCCGGGCAGATTGAGCTGAAGGCTGCGGCCCTCGGCAATTTGTACGGTGTTGGTGTTGTCGTTTCCGTTGTAGGTGACGCCATCGGGCGCAGAGGAATCGAGCGTGAAAGGAGCCGCATTGGTTGCCGTACCGGCGAAAACGTAATTGCTCTGATAGGAAACGTTCGCCAATTGAAGCACCTGGTTCTGGATTCCCTGTACTTCCTGTGCAATGGACTGACGGTCCGCAGCTGACGTCGTATCGCTACCCCCCTGGACACCGAAAGAGATGGCTTGATTCAGCGCACTGACGACCGAGCTCAAGGTAGCATCTGCCGTCTGGAGCAGGCCTTCCGCGCCGCTTGTGTTTTGCAGATATTGATCGGTTTGGCCCTGCGCCGCCTGGTTCTCCACCAGAGCCGAGGCGCCCGCGGGATTGTCGGAGGGCATATTGATCAGCTTGCCGCTGGCCATCTGCTCCAGAGTGATTTGCTCCTGGCTCTGGGACTGGTAGAGATCCTGGAGAATGTCTGCACTGTAATTTGGGTTCACGCGCATATATTTTACGAAACCGCAGTTACACCCGATCCCATGTCCAGAACCGCCTGAGTCAGCTGGTCTACCGTCGTTACCACCCGGGCGGCGGCTGAAAAAGCCGTCTGGTAAGTCAGCAAATTTGTAGTTTCTTCGTTGATCGAAACACCCGAAATCGCGCCCAACTGATCGTTCAACTGATTCAGACTGGTGGTGCTGGCGCTGACCTCAGCCTGTGCCTGAGAAGCCAGATTGCCGCTCTGGGCGACGATGCTGGCGTAGCTGTCGGTTGGAGTCTCGCCGGAGGGCAAGGGCGAAGTCTCCACCGCCATGAGATTCGCTAAGTTTCCATCGCTGCCTGGTGTTCCGTCGGAACTGGCTGCAATGGCGTCCGGATCGGTTGTGGTCAGGCTAAGGCTGGAAGCCGCCCCGCTGGCGTTGAATGCGAACAAGGCCTGGCCGGGATTTCCATTCAAGTCGTAGCCCTGCGCCTGGGCGGCGTTAAAACTGGTGGCGAACTGACTGGCCAGAGTATTGAGCTGATTGAGAATGCCGGGAATGTCCTGGTCCCGCACCTGAATCGCTCCTCCCAAACTTCCACCTTGAATGCTGCTGGTGATGTCCTGCCCTTGGGAGAATACATCCTGCATTCCAGTCGGGCCATTACCCACCTGAAGGGCAAAGCTCTGATTCCCGACCACCAGGGCGGTTCCGCTTCCGGTCGTGAGCGTAAGGCCATTTTCAGTCTGGATTTCATTCACGTTGGTCAACTGTGAAAGCTGGTTGATCAACTGGTTCTCCTGATCAAGAAGCGATCCGGGGTCCTTTCCCAGTTGCTGCATCTGCCCGACTTGAGCGTTGATCTGCGCGATCTGTTTGCTCAGGCCGTTGATTTGATCGACGGTTTGGGAAACCGATTGATTCAAGCTTTGCTGAATTGTTCCCAAGCTCTGTGCGGCCTGATTGAAGGAACTCACTAGATTCTGTGCGGCGGTAATCACGGATTGTCGCTGTGCCGAATCAGTAGGATTTGTGGAGAGCTGACTGATGCTGTTGAAGAAAGTGGTCAGATTCGCGCCAATCCCCTGCGTGGGGTCGGAAAACAGGCCCTGCACCTGTTGCAACCCATTCAACTGAGTCTGTGCTCCGCTTTGCTGCGTGTTCTGCTCCGCAATCAGAAGAGACAAGACCTGATCGCGGACGCTTTGGATCTGTTGCAAATCCACGCCCGTTCCCACAGTAAGATTGCCGGATTCGATGGGCGCCTGCTCGCTTAGATCGACCACTTCGCGGCTGTAGCCTGGGGTGGAAGCATTGGCGATGTTGTTGCTGGTAACGTTCAGCGCACCCTGGTCAACCTCTAGGGCCTGTGCCGCAATCCACATCGCCATATTTAACGAACCCATCGCACTATGCCTCGCAAGACAATGTTTGAAATGTGCCGGACCGCGCTGGCTCCGGGCCGTACCCATTTTCCCGGTTGGCATAGAGCGCTGACAACAACTCAACCGATCTCTGGGAGCGCTTCACGATGCCTGCATACACCCGGTTAAGCTGAGCCAGAGTCACATAAGCGGTTTGAATCTGCTCTCTGGTTTCTGAAGCTGGCTTGGCGCAGCCAGCAGAACCTGTTGCCAAGGAAGACGGAGTCCATTTCGTGGTCACCAGTTGATTGCAGATTCTTTCCTGGTTGGCCACGGCAATCTGAAGTTGGCGCAGGTTGTTGTGCTCGATCGCCGAAATGGAGGCAGCAACCTCTGCAGTCAAGGCGCGAACCTGCGTCAGATGTTGGAGGTCTACCTGCTCGCGCGCTGAAAGTGAGTTCGGCATATGGTCTAGGAGTGCAGCATGGCCTCGGCAATTGCACCCGGATCCAGCTCATACTGTCCGTCGGAAACACTCTGTTGCAGGCTGGCAACCTGATCGTGGCGGACATCCGGTGTCTGCAATGCCTGCAAGGCAAGGCTGCTGATGGTCACAGTGTCCTCCGGAAAGCTATCCGCACCCTCGGCGGATTCCGGACGAGTCGCGCCAGCCGCGGCGGTTGAAGTTGCTGCCGTTTGATTCGAGACACCCTGTAGATCAGGTGAGTTTAATCCGATTCTCATAAATGGCCCCTTGAGTCCCTGAACGTCAGTTCATAATCGGCAGTTAACCCGGCAAACTCCAACGCTGATGAATCTCTCCATAACTCCTTATCATTCTTTAGTTTGCAAGCCACGAAAACTCGTCTCCGGGGGCTTCACCTGATTACCCTGGTTACCCTCCGAACCGTCTGATTTCGCTGCCTCGCGAGCCGCTTCCGTGGCCTTCAGATGCTTGCTTATCATGGATGCAATTCCGATCCCACCGGCCTTGCTCATGGCCTGGCTAAGGAACTGGCAACCGATGCTCTGAAACTGATCGCGGCCAGGGTCGGCATTCTCGTCGGGATCGACTCCCGGCACCGTGGCAAATGATTTCTCTGCTTGTTCGAGCCACTCCCCCAGCAAAATGCTTTCAAAGTCTTTGGCGGCCTTGTCGATTTTCCCGGTATCGGTGTTCTGCAATTCGCCCTTTAATACCCGAAGGGCTTGTGCACTCCTGGCCTGGCTCATATCCTGGTTTATAACTGCGGGCGTGCCCAGTGAAAACTGAGAGCTCACAGGACCTCCAATTCGGCTTGTAATCCGCCTGCTGCCTTGATGGCTTGCAGGATGGCGACAATGTCGTGGGCGGTGGCACCCATAGCATGCAGACCGTCGATCAATTCCTCGACACTGGCACCTTCATTTAACGCGATGGAACGGGCCGGGCCTTCTTTAGCCTGTAGATCGGTTTGCGGTACAACTTCGGTCTTTCCGCCCGAAGAAAACGGCGTGGGCTGGGAGACCGCAAATGTTGTCGTTACCTGAACGGTCAAATCTCCGTGCAGGACGGAAACGGGTGAAAGTTTCACGTCACCACCCATCACAATCGTGCCAGTGCGTTCGTTCATGACCACCTTGGCTGGAGGGTGAACCAAAATGGACAGGTTCTGCACTCGTGAGATGAGCATGGGAACGGAAGCGATTCCGGACTGAGCGACACTGACGTCCACGCGGCGGCTGTCGACAAATGACGCGATCGCCTTTCCAAAGTTCTGATTAATCACTGCGGTAATGTCGCGGGCAGCAGTGAAATCAGGTTCGCGGAGGACCAGCGACACGGTTGTCAGATGACTCAGATCAAAAGACGCGTCGCGTTCCACGGTGCCACCCGATGGAACACGGCCCACGGTCACGTGATTCACCACTTTTGAATTGCCGCCTCCACCGACCGTGTAACCTCCCAAGGTCAACGGTCCCTGAGCTTCAGCGTAGATGTCGCCATCGGCGGCGTGCATCGCCGTGAGCAGGAGCACCCCGCCTTCCAGGCTCTTGGCATCTCCCACAGAGGATACGGTCACATCGAAGGTCGTCCCCGGACGCGCGAAAGGCGGCAGGGAAGCAGTGACCATGACGGCAGCCACGTTGCGAACCTGGACTGAGGCGGGAGTAATCTGGACTCCCAGACGTTGGAGGACGTTGGCCAGGGTCTGGGTCGTGAACAGGGTCTGTTGACTATCGCCGGTGCGCTTCAAACCCACCACCACGCCGTACCCGATCAAGGGGTTCTCCCGCACCCCACTGATGGTGGCAAGATCCCGCACCATGACTTGACGGTTGGGCATGGAATCGGCCGTGACTGGCGCGATCAACGCTGACCAGCACAAAGCCGCTGTCAAAACCCGGATTCCGAAATTCGTATGCTTGTTCATCGTTCAAAGAATCTCTTGCGTTACCATCCAATCAACCAAAGCAATGTCCGCATGATGGGATTCGGCCGGGCGATCGAATCCGACACTACCCCCTTGCCTTTGAGCTCGATTTCGAGATTCGACAGAGAAGTGGACGGGACGGTGTTGTTCGGCCCGATATCTCCCGGGCGCAATACTCCCCGCACCAGCATGGTTTCATGCTGGCTATTAATCACGACGTAGCGCTCCGCTTCAACTATCAAGTTATTGTTCGGCAGTACTGCAATAACGTGGCCGGTGACCGTGGTGGTCAGGTTGGACCCCGCCGAGGTCTCGCCCTGTCCCTTTAACTGAGTGGATGAATTCGCGCCAAACAGCGGGTTAATCCCGCCTGTCTTGAGTTTCCCCGGAAGAGCGGTGATGGCAGAACTGGTTTGAAATGCTCGTTGCGAGTTTACGTCCCCGGTGGACTGTGCCGAAGTTTGTTCGAGTACGACCAGAGTCACGGTGTCGCCGACATTGCGGGCTTTGTAATCCGAGCTCAGTTCGTTATATGCGCCGCCCGGTACCCACAGGCTGCCCATGGTGGTCGAGACCCGGACCTGCTGGTCCTGTTGCTGCACCCGGGCAATATAAGCTGCACGGGTCTGCTGCGGATCCTTCTGGGTGTTGTTTGTGGTTTTCGCCAACAGCGAAGGCGGGCCTGCAACGAACATGATTTCCAGCAGCAGGGCAAACGTTCTGCGGATTAAGCCTCCGATTTTCATTCCTCGTCCTGTCTCACAGTGTGGTGGCCCTCAACAAACCCGGCCCCACGATTTGCGCTTTATAAAACCGTTTGTGGTCTGTGCTCGCGACGCGAATCATTTGTCCGCGGTGACCGCTTTGCAGGCAAATCACGGGCATGGTGATGCTGATGCCCGGGTCCGAAAACATCATGGTGGCCGGGTCGCCGGATCGGAGAAGAGGTTGTTCCGGAGTTATTTCATCTTCTGGATGCTTTTGCGCTGTGGCCAGGGGCAACGTTTGACCGGACTTGTCTGCCGTTCCGGCCTCATTGACCAGAATGTAGAACGGCAGACAAGCGCGCGGATCATGGCAGCGCAACTCGGCTTTCAACTTGTCTCCCTGCCAGTGTGTGACCTGTACCACCTCCAGCCAGGCGTCTTGAGCAGTAGAAGTGACCTGGGAAAGAAGCTTGATCTGCCCCGCGCCAACTTTCCAGCCGGCTTGCGCCATGGCATTTGCCACGCGTTGCGTCGAGATGGCGACTCGGTCCTGGTGAGTTTGTCCGGCCGCGGGAAAGTTGATCCCCAACAGGACGGTGAGCAAGAAGCCTGCGAAATTTCTGGGCATGATCATCAGTCGGTCAGTCTCGCTGGGTCTATCATCGACTCATTTGCGTCAGGTCCTGCAACATCTGATCGGCCGAAGTTACAACTCTGGAATTGGATTCGTAGGCGCGTTGCGCGACGATCAGCTGTACGAACTCGGATACGATATCCACGTTTGACTGTTCCAGCATTCCCTGTTGCAGTGTGCCCAAACCCTCCGCAGCCCCCGGCGCTCCGACAATGGGATCGCCCGATGCAGTGGTTGCCAGAAATAAATTGTCTCCAATGCTGTTCAGTCCGCCAGGATTGGGGAACATGGCGAGCTGGATGCTGCCTACCTGCTGGGCGGCAGTTTGTCCCGCCTCGGTAACCGACACGGTTCCGTCGGATCCGATCGTGATGGTAGTAGCGTTGGCAGGAATGGTGATGTTGGGCTGTAGCGGGTTTCCGTTGGCGGTCACGATATTTCCCTGGGCATCCAGATGGAATGAACCGGCGCGGGTGTAGGAGATCGAGCCATCCGGCATGGTCACCTGGAAGAACCCTAGGCCTTGAATCGCCAGATCCAGAGGATTGCCGGTGGAGCTGAAGTTTCCCTGAGTTTGGAGCACTTCGGAAGCTTCAGGCATGGTTCCAAGTCCAACCTGAAGGCCGGCGGCGACAGTCGTTTGCTGGGTCGCGGCAGCACCCGGCATGACCACATTCTGATAAACCAGATCGGAAAACTGCAATCTGCGGCCATAAAAGCCCGCAGTGCTGGAGTTGGCCAGGTTGTTGGCAATGTTATCGAGATTCAGTTGCTGGGCCACCATCCCGCTGGCGGCAGTGTAAAGCGCACGAAGCATGACGTTCCCCTTTTAGGTTCCAGGTGTGATTCGCGGCAAGTCCTGCGCCGCGATTTGGTTCATATCGGTATGAAACATAGATAAAGCTCGCTGCATCAGTTCGGCGTAGCGTTGTAGAGTGATGAGCTCGACCGCGCTGGTCACCGGATTCACATTTGAATCTTCCAAACTTCCCTGCTGGATGCTTGCCCCTTGCGCAGGTATTTCACTGTGCAGGGGAGCCGAGAAAGACGTAGCGCCGACGTTGGTCAGTTTGGTGCCGGGAGGGAAGTCAACAATCTTGAGTTGTCCCGCGACCGCCCCATTCACTGAGATGGTGCCGTCGCTGCTGACAGAAACTGGTCCACCGACAATGTCGATCGGCCCGGTGTCGCCGAGCACCGGGTCTCCTTCGGCAGTCACCAGCTTGCCTTTCGCGGAAACGTGAAAGTTGCCGTTTCGAGTAAAGACTTTGCCCGCCGTGGTCTGGGCTACAAAGAATCCTGATCCTTGAATTCCCAAATCCAGATCGTTGCCGGTTTTCTCCAGATTGCCTTGCGTGAAATCGAGTTCGCTGCCGCCGAGGACTGAGTAGTTGTTCACGGCCTGGTTCAATCCCGACATGGGGATATCTGAAGAACTTGCCAGCAAGGAGCGGAACACTTCATGCTGAGCTCGGAAACCGGGTGTGCTGACGTTGGCCAGGTTGTTGGCGATTAAGTCAAGCGCCTGAGTTCGCCCCATGAGGGCGGTGCATGCTGCGTAGAAACCGCTGTCCATGACAAAGAGCAAAGCACGAGGACGGCCATGGGAAGCGGGTGGGGAGTGACTGTAAGTGATTGAACAGCGGTCGCGAGCCGTTACGAAATGAGGTGCAGATTAGACGGAGTCGGTGCGCTTGTGAGGTGAGGGCGGCAGAACGATCAGAATTTCTAACGTGGCCGGAAGATCTGCGATCGTTTTCTGAGCGTGACTAAGACCAGACAAAGGCCAGCGGCATTGGACGCCCGACGGACTCCCATTGCATCGCCCGCTCGTCGGCCACATTTACCAGCCTCAGCAGCGAATGGGCCTTCTTGGAACCACAGAATCGGTCGTCGCCCCGGATCACATCTGCCAGCACGGCCGGAATCTGCCATGCCTTGGCCAATTGATATCCGATCTCGCTTACGGAGCCTTGCATCCACTCCGTAGTATCCCAACCGAGCACGGCCGGAAGCGCACCCAGGTGGCGGAGGAGACCAGCGAAGTATGCGGCTTCACGATGGGCGGGAACTGTTTCGCTGGCCAGTTCTTCGGATATGCGGGCGGTCAGTCGTGCATGCATCCAAAAGCGCTCGCGGGCGTGCGGCGCCGCATTCGGTGGGTGAAGCGGATTCAATCTGGTCTGCACTGCCAGACTCTTCAGTTTCTCCAGCCCAATCTGGATGATGAGGTCTCCGACATTCACGCTTCCCGCAGCCCGCCCGGCTCCCTCGAGAGCCGCCAAACGAAAGAGCTGTACCGCCAGGCCGACATCATTGCGAATGACATTCGTGATCGCGTGCAAGTCGGCAACGTGAGACGAGAGCAGCAAACGGAGGAGAAGAACGGCATCAGGCATGGCCGGAGGCAGCGGCAATTCGTCCGCTTGCCGGAGTTGCAACGACGGTAGTAAGGTGCCTTCAGATGTGTGGCTAAGGTCGCCGACCCTGAGAGGCGATTTGATGTGGTTGCCGTCTGTCAGCATAAGGAATCCTCGCTGACATTAATCGGCAGTTGATGCTCGAACCTTTAGCTCCGCCCACCGTCTGCTAGTGCTCCTGCAAGCGGAACAACAGATCGATTTCCTGGCGGCCTGTAACTCTCACCCAGAGATAGTCGCGGCACATACCAAAGCGTGTTCGCTCGGCTCCGATCTGGTTCACATAATTTCGGGCCAGTCCGGCGATTTCAGCCGTACTGCTTGCACGGTCAAAGACAATCTCGTTTTCCGTTGCGGTGAGATTGCATAGTTGCATCCCCCGGCGATATTCGCTGGCAGTAATGAAGCACGGGCTGGCGGAACAGGAAGTGATGTGTTCGATGGTGTAAAGAATATGGTGCTGGACGCGGCTGACGAAGCCCACCATCAGCCGCTTGCCAATGGCAGAATAATGGACCGGCAGCATTCCATATTGCTCCAGGACTCGTCGAGGTACGCGAACTTCCGCAGGCAATGGCCGGTCTCCGAAGGTGAAAACTGGGCACGCCCATTGCGCGGCGACTGCCGATGTGACTTGTTGCTCGGTGGCGAACCCGAGTTCCTGCACCGTCTCGCCAAGGTTGGTTCCCTTGGCGCGCTGCTGCTCCAAGGCAACTTTGAGCTGTTCGTGCGTCAGGATCTCACGGGACACCAGCAAAAGTCCGAGGGGCATGCGCAACGCCGGCGGCTTTTCCTGGCGGTGCCGCGAGGAGAGCAGTTCCACGATCTTCTTGCGCGCGCCCTTCTCAAAACATTCCGGGCTGCAAAACCATTCCTCCGCGAGCCATACCCCAAAATGCCGCTTGGAAACTGCATGCTTCAAGGGGCTGCCCTCGCATGCGGCATTGGCGCAGCCCGGCGAATTTCTCCACTTGGAGACTGTTTTCGCCAACTCCTGGATGCCAAACCTGCCCATGATCAATCTTTATCCTGTTCCGCCCCGCTATCTGGAGCTATACGTCGCTTTCAGCAAAAGACGCCTTTTGCAGCGCCGCCCGAAGCTTGGGAAGCGCGATGGCATGAATTTGAGACACTCGCGACTCTCCCAACTGCACCACCTTCGCGATTTCCTTCATGGTAAGCTCTTCCCTGTAATACAAAGAAATCACCAGCTGCTCCTTTTCGGAGAGACTTCCGATTGCTTCGGCGAGCCGCTCTTTGATCTCCGTGCGCAAACAAAGGTCGTAGGGACTTTCATCGCGGCTGGGAGCTGACTCAATCAAGTCTTGCGTCCCCGAACTGTCGAATAGGGAGTTGACTTGTTGCCCGACCAGCGTCAGTCCATCCAGGCGCAGAGCAATCTCGTGCAGTTTCTCGATGGACACTCCCATCTCCACAGCAATTTCATCTTCTTCAGGTTGACGGCCTAGTTTTGCCGAGAGTGTGGCGATGGCCTCTTCCATCCGCCGACCTTTGCGCCGCAGCGGCCGCGAACCCCAATCGAGTTCGCGCAGACTGTCAAGGATTGCCCCGCGGATTCGAAACTTGGCGAAGGCATTGAATGGCACCGACTTGCTGACGTCGTAGCTGCGAACCGCTTCGATCAGGCCCACTACTCCGGCGTGCACCAAGTCTTCGAACAGCACGTGCTGGGGCAATCGCTCGAAAATCCGCCGGGCGATGTAATACACCTGGGGCAGCTCTTTCAAGATGAGCTGGTCGCGCTCTGACGTTTCCTCTACGTTTTCTCGGTATGCGATTTCTGCTTGCATGTTAGGACCTCAACTCACTCCGCGCTTGGTTCGTTCTGCTGTCATCGCACCGCCCCGATCGATTGCACGGGTATCAGAGGAGGGATCTCCGTTGGTGCGAGCACAACAATCTTGGGGAAAAATGGCTCCAGTATCCGGCGGAGATGAAACCTTCCGGGCGAAGCGCACAGAAGCACCGGCGGCGCGTTTACCACTTGATCTCCGAACAGCGCTCGCAAACCATCCAGCACGCGGCGCGCCGTATTCGGCTGAAGGGCAGTGGAGGGGGCGGTCGCTGCCGGTTGCGGAGTCAAGGCGCGGGAACACTCTTCTTCAATGGTTCGATCCAGCGTCACCACCTTTAGCTCTCCACGCTCGTCCAACAAAGGCCGGACCAGCGCCCGTCCCAATGCGTGGCGTACTGCCTCGACCAGGAGAACCGGATTTTTGTTCGTCGGAGCCATGTCGACCAGAGTTTCCAGGATCGTTCCCAGATCACGGATCGAAACCTGCTCGCGCAGCAACTGCTGCAACACCTTCTGAACTTCACCTAGAGTCATCACTTTTGGGATCAGTTCCTCGACGAGTTTGGGGTGAGATTCTCCCAAGCGGTCAATGGCGCGCTTAGTCTCCTGACGGGTCAAGAGGAGGTGAGCGTTCTGCCTGACAACTTCACCCAAGTGAGTGGCGAGCGCGGAAGTGTGATCCACCACCACGTAACCGGCGGCCAAGGCCTGCGCCTGCAGGTCAGGGGTGATCCATTTTGCCGGGGCATTGAAAGCCGGTTCGCGAGTTTCCACTCCGGGCAAAGCCGGTGGGGAAGCTTGCGAACTGATGGCGAGCAAACAATCGCGGCGCATTTCCCAGCGTGCGATCTCCACTCCGCGCAGGTAGATTACGTACTCGCGTTCTTTTCGGGCCAGGTTGTCGGTGATATGGATCGGAGGAATCAGGAATCCAAGTTGCCCTGCCAGACTCTTGCGCAAGGAGCGGACTTTCCCCAGCAACTGACCACCTTGTTTGCTATCCACCAGCGGGACCAGACCAAGTCCGACTTCGAGCATCAACTCGTCCAGCTTAAGCAGGGAATCCATGGGGTCGGAGGCAGGCGTTACAGCTTGTCCCTTCGCCGGGGCGGCGCCGGGTACAACCTGTCCCTCGACGGCCGTTTCCGCCTTCGCGCGGCGCGCGAGCACAACCATAATTGCCGACATGAGAACGAAGGAAAGCTTGGGCAATCCCGGAATGAGCGCCAGAGCCATCATAACCGCCGCCGCAAGCCACAACGCTTTGCGTTTCCCGAAGAGTTGACGTCCAACGTCCACTCCCAGCGAACTGTCTGACGATGCCCGGGTCAGCACAATGGCTCCGGCGACCGAGACCAACAGCGAAGGAATCATGGTGACCAGGCCATCGCCGACGGTCAGGATGGTGTAGGTCTTCAGTGCCTCAAGGAAGGGAACACCGTGCTGGAAAACGCCGATGAGGAAGCCGGCAATGATATTGATGGCAGTAATAAGGATGGTGGCGAGTGAATCGCGCTGGCTGAAGCGGGCGGCGCCGTCCATAGCACCGTAGAACTCTGCCTCGCGGGCGATCTGCTCGCGGCGGCCGCGGGCCTGTTTTTCGTCAATCAGTCCGGCATTCAAGTCAGCGTCGATTGCCATCTGCTTGCCGGGCATGGCATCCAATGTGAAACGAGCGGTGACTTCAGCGGTTCGGACAGCGCCGTGGCTGACCACCATGTACTGAATGGCGATGAGGGCGAGGAAGAGCACAAACCCCACTACATAATTTCCACCAACCACGAACTGGCCAAAACTCTCAATCACCTTTCCCGCGGCTGCTGGGCCTTCGCTGCCGTGGAGGAGAATTCTGCGGCTGCTGGCCAGCCCCAGCGAGAGCCGGAACAAGGTGAGCAAGAGTAATAAGCTGGGAAAGACCGAGAACTGCACCGGTTTCAGAATCTGGAGTGCGACCAGCAATACCAGCACGGCTGCGGTGATACTTACTGCCAGAAGCAGATCGACCATGATCGCGGGCAGGGGGATGAGCATTACGAACACCATGCTCACCGCCAGCGCAGGAACGATCCAGTCGCTTTTGTTGCCGCTGTTGGGTGGGGCCGGTTTGGGTTTCGTTACCATTCTCTTATCTAGCAGTTCTCACCCGAATTAACGTGCCGTTGCTCGTGCCGCTTGTTGCCGCGCCTGGGCCTGGGCGCGGAATACGAACGCAAGAATTTCTGCAACCGCCGTATAAAGAGCGGCTGGTATGGCACTGCCCACCTCGACAGTGTGATAAAGCGCTTGCGCGAGGGGAGGATTCTCCAGCACGGCGATGCCGTGCCATCGCGCCACTTCTTTTATCTCCTGTGCCAAGAAGTCCTTTCCTTTGGCGACAACGATCGGCGCCTCCATGTCCATTTCGTAGCGCAGGGCGACCGCAAAATGGGTGGGATTGGTAATGACGACACTAGCTTTTTCTGTGTCGCGGAGCATTTGACGGCGGCGCAATTGCCGTTGCAGCCGCCGGATCCTACCCTTCACTGCGGGGTTTCCTTCGGTCTGCTTCATCTCGTCCCGTATCTCCTGACGGCTCATCTTCAGGTCCGACTCCAGCTTTTGCCTGACCAGCAAATAATCGACGGCCGACCAGCTCAGCAGGACGAGCCCCGATTTCCAGCAGAGCTCCCACATCGCTCCCAGCAGAAAGGCAATATACGAACGCGCGCTGAAGTCCGAGGCATGCACGATGGTGGGCCAGTGACTGGTCACGGTGGAAACGCCAATCCAGATGATGATGCCGAAGGGCAGCAGGGACTTCAGAATTGCGCTGAGGCCGGTCAGCGAGAACATCTGCTTCAGTTTTGCTGCGGGGTTCAATCGCTCGGGTTTGAAGGCCAAGGCCTCGCCAGCAAACACCAGGCCGCCTTGTGCGACGCCGCCCGCGAACGAGAGCAGCCAGGCGCATGTCAGAATGGGTACGATCCAACGTAGTACACCCATCGCGGACCAAAATAAGATGGGCCCGCCGGGCAGCAGTGGTTCTCGTATCGATAGATCCAACGTGCTTTGCAGAAGGCCGCGCCATTGGCGAGGCACATCTGGAATCTGCCAGGCCAACAATCCGATCGCGCCGCTCCAAGCGAGTGCGTTGGAAAGTTCCTTGGTCCGCGCAACCTGACCCTGCTCACGGGCTTTCTTCCGCTTTTGCGGTGTAGGTTTTTCGGATTTGTTGGTGTCAGCCATGTCTTGCTATCTCGCCAAGTGCAAAAGTTGTTCCGAGTATGCGATCGACTGCGAAAAATACCTCCCAAACAATCGCGGCCAAAAGCCGATGGTGGCCGCGAGAAGCAGTACGCCCAGCATGCTCTTAATTGCCGGCCCCAGCAGCATCAGCGGCATTTGCGGAGAAGCCTTGCCCAGCAATCCGAGGACGAGGTCGGCCAATAGAGTAGCGGCCAGCACCGGCGCCGCAATCTGCAATCCGAGTTCGAGCACTATCGTTCCCTCGTGCAGTAGTGCCTGCGAAAGCAGCGGATTCAACGTGGCTGTGCCCGGGGGCAGATAGTCAAAACTGTGCGCAATGGCGCGCAGAATCCAATAGTGCACACCCAGCCCCAGAAAGATGAGCATGGCCACGCTTTGGTGGAAAAGAGCGACAACCGTGTTCTCTACCTGGGTGTTGGGATCAAGGATGTTCACCAGCGAATATCCCATTTGAATGCTGAGGATCTGCCCGGCCAGCTGCGCTCCCTCAATGACCGCGTTCGTAGCCAGGCCAATCGCAATCCCGACCAACAGCTCACCGGCCACAATGACCGGCCATTGCGACACAGAAAAAGAAGGCAAATGTGCGGAATAGACTGGGTAGAGAACTGCCGTGACCGTGATTACCAACATGATCTTCATACGGGCTGGGATCACGGCGCTGCTGAAGAAGGGGGCGAACAGCATCAGTCCCGACACCCGGAGCCCGACTAGCAGTAGCGGCCCGATCAGATTGGTGATGGAGATTTCCATATTTACCGTATGTACGGATGAAAGTCCGACAGGATTTGGAACGCAAAACCACAGGCCTGTTTCCACATCCATGGCATCAGAAAAAACGTTGCTCCGCCGGTCGCCAGCAGCCGTGGTACTGCCGAAAGCGTCGTCTCCTGCAGCGAAGTCAACACCTGCACGATGTTAATGAGCAGGCTCACGACGACCGCCGTCGCCAATATCGGACTCGCCAGCAGGAAAACCTCCCGCATCGTCAAGCGTCCCAAGTCCACAATTTGTTCAACTGGCATGTTTCGCCTCAGGTAAAACTTTTCATTAAAGACCCAATCAACAGATTCCAGCCGTCCACCATCACAAACAGTAAGAGCTTGAGAGGGGTGGAAATCACGACTGGAGGCAGTTGAATCATGCCCACCGATGTCGAAATGGCGGCTACAACCATATCGATCACCAGAAATGGCAGAAACAGCACGGTGCCGATCTGAAAGCCGGTGCTCAACTCCGACAAAATGTAGGCGGGCACCAACACTCGCATGGACAAATCCCGCGGGTCCCGCGGCCGGGGTTCTTTCGACAGCTCAACAAAAAGGGCAACATCCTTTTCGCGAACATAATGCAACATGAACTGGCGCAGGGGCCCGACCCCGCGTTCGATGGCTTGCATCGCGGTAATCCGTCCGTTCTGCATCGGTACGATTGAAGTTTGAAAGATGGTGCGCGTCCACCGGTTGCATGAGAAAGAACGTGAGCACCAATGCCAGGCCGATCAACGTCTGGTTGCTGGGAGTGGTCTGCAAACCGAGGGCCTGCCGCAAGAAATGGAACACGACCAGCAGTCGCGCAAACGGCGTCACACAGAGCAACAGAGATGGAATCAATGTCAGGAACGTCAGCAGGACAATGATCGTCCAGGGTGCATACCCATTTCCGACGCCCGTAATGCGGATTTCGTTGGGATCGACTGCGGGCGGGGTTGCCGATAGCGCCACGGTAGTGGGTGTAGAGACCGTGGAAGCTGGAGGAGAAAAAGACACCGGACCGTCAACAGCGGATGATGGCGTATCCGCGAAGACCAAGCCACTGCTTAATGCCAGCAGCAGCAATATTCTGGTGACCCAGATCACGATCCTTCTCATGCCTGACTCACGCCCTGTTCGCAGCGGTGTAGGAGGTCGGCGAATTCCGGAGGAGGTTCCAGATGCGCCAAGGTGCTGACGGAATTCGAAGATCCGCCCACCAGAAACTGTTTTCCATCCACCTGGATCACCGCGATAAACCGCTTCTCGCCGAGCGATACGGTTTCACAAACCCGCAGCCGTTTTCTCTCGCCGTGCGACCTGAGCTTTTGTTGCGTCCAGGTCCAGGTTCGGGTGAGGATGCCCAAGAAGCTGGTCCATTGAAGCGCCAGCGCTTTCAGAAAGCTTTGCTCTTCTGTTGCAGGCGCGGGGATGGGAACCTCGATCATTTCGTGCTCAACGAGATCATCGCTCTCGGCCGCTGTATGCACTTCCTCGGCGTCGCGATACAGGCTAATTTTGCCGCATGCCAACGTAGCTGGTTCCGTAAGGGGATTCTCAGGCGTGATTAGGGCGGAAGCGACTGGACCGTCGAAGTCCGCATTCGTGTTGCGCGTCATTTCTGCGTCACTTCGAAGGGCAGAGTTTTCTTTGGGAGGCATCAGCCTCGAAGACACATGCATGACGGCAGGGAACAATAATTTCTCCGTGCCGTTGCAGGCGCCATTTCGCGATTTTGCTGCCACTATTGCAGTCGTTTTCTTCTTCCGCGCAAGTTTGTTTTTTCGCGCGGGTTTCTTACTGGCCCGCGCTTTGTGCGGCTGCGTTTTGTTGCCTCTTTTGGCGGGCGCCTTGACCTCGGCCTCAGTGCCCGCGGTTGCTGGAACAATCCGAAGCGGGAGTTCGGGAGTAGGCCGTGACGGATAGGGCACAAGCAATGCGGAAGTCCGGTTGGCTGGTTGCGATTTCATGCCAGCTCCGTGATGCGAACTGCCACGCGGCTGCCAATTACTTCGAATTCCGTCCAGCCAATCAAAAGGCCGTTGGCCCGCAAGGGAATGTCACTGGTGTGATGGGACGAGGTTTCCACGATCGAGCCGGCCCGCAGGCGTAACAAGTCTCCCACGGTGAACCGACTGACCGGAAGCTCCAGCGATAACAAACAAGGGAACCATCCATAGGCCTCGACCGGGTCTTTTATGGGTCCCGCGGTCTCCGTCGACGGCGGTACTTTCGCGCGCTGTACGGCTGCATCCATTTGGAGTCTCAGTTGTTCAGGGTTGTTCCGGCACCGAACTTCGAGTTCGGAGGTGCAATTCGGAGTCCGCGCAATGGCCGGTCGGCGGCCATCGAGGTTTTCGATCTCAGGTGGGCTAACAGCAGATATGACAACAATTTGGACCGCGCGAAGGGTTCGCTCCGCTGGCCGCAACGGAGAGTCGGATTAGACAAGAAATAGAAAAACAGGACTTGCGGACCTGAGAGTGGACAAAGGCCCGCGAGTCCTCTAATGACAGGCTAACCAACCGCGGCAGGTTCGCCGCGTGGCCGCCCGCAAGATTGAGCTACTGTGCCCCGACTGCAATGCGATGGACGCCAGTTCGCTCCAGTAGCCTCCAGGCTTCTGACAACGTCCGAATCCGGAAACTACCAGCCTTATTTACGCCTGGACGCTGACGGATGTGCCGCCACCATTTTCGAGCGCTTGCAGTTGGCTGCTGTTGGGCATCTGGCCGTAAATCGCCCAATAGTCGCCTTTCAGATTAGCCAGTGCATTCCCCAAGCCCTGCTGGTTCGCATTGTCCTGGGATTGCTGGACGGCTTTTTCGTCCTGCTGCAACAGATTGGTGGTGATGGTGGTGTTGTCCTGCTGGGCTGCGGACAAGTTCCCGGCCTGCAGGTCCTGTCCCAGTTGCTGGAACTCAGTTGACATCTGGGTGCCGGCAGCAAACGGTCCGGAGTTATTCGGGCCGAAAGCGGCCAGCTGATAATACGCTTGCTGGGCCCCGGTTAAGTCGCCGTTTTGCAGATCCTGCTCTAACTGCCGTCCAATCTGGTCTTCCGATTGGCGGCGAGTAGGCTGCATCATCGGCCCTGCCCCGAGTTGCGACAAAGCAGTGCTTGCGATTCCACTTACAGACATACTTTTTCTCCTTTAAAGGTTGGTTTGTTACATCCACTACGCTGACTGCTACCTGGAGCCGAGCGGCCTGAACCGAAACCATGCGTGTCAAAATTTCGGCTTCTACGTTTTGGCCCAGATTTACTTTTCGGTATACCCCACAGCCCCCAAGATCAATGTTGCGCAGTGGACGGATTCGCATTAATTGCCCGGTGTCGCCTGCAAGTCGATGGTGTCGCTGGTAACCGTATCCAGCGTTGTGATCATTCGAGCATCGGCCTGAAAGGCCCGCTCCACCACGATCAGGTTCGTGAACTCTGCCGAGATGTTCACGTTCGACGACTCCAGCGCGCCGCCGGTCAGCGTTCCCAATGTTCCGCTATTAGGAACACCGATCACGGCTCCGCCGGAGGCCAGGGTTGGGGCATAGCTATCACCTCCCGTGAGTTGCATACCTTGAGGGTTGGCGAAATTAGCTAACGCGAATTGTCCCAGCGCTTGCACTTGTCCGTTGCTGAACTGTCCCTCGACGGTCCCATCCGACTCGACCGTGTAGCTTTGGAGGGTGCCGCTGCTGTAGCCGTTTTGGTCTGTCGAGGTGGTAGCGCTTGGAGCATCCACCTGGGTCAGCAGCGAGCTGCCGCCGCTGCCCGTGAGGTTCCACGTCAGGCTCATGTTCGCGGCGCCATCGGCCAGTCCAGCGATGTTGATGCCGGGGACTGAACCACTGGGTGACGTCAGGTTGCCGTTGCTGTCAAAGGTCAGGGCGCCGCTGGCAATCACAGTCGGATTCCCGGTACCTCCCGTGTCAGCCGCCGGGAGTGTGATTTGATAATTCCATGCTCCCGGCCCGGTGTTGGTGTAGTTAAAGCTCAGCACGTGAGGTGTGCCCAAAGAGTCATACACCGTCAAGGGAGAGGAATAGGTAGCGCCGACCTGGGAGCTGGCATCCAGGTTGGTCTGCTGTTCCATCGTCGTGGTCGCAGCGGGCGGGCTAATCGCTGATTGGCCTACTTCGAGCGGCGCCAGAGTGGCACTCTGATTGACGACGCCGGCGACAGCGGGGTAACCCAATACCGTCTGTCCGCCCACCGTTTCCAGTTGTCCTTGTGCGTTCACGCCAAAATCTCCGGAACGGGTGTATTCAATCGTCCCGTTGGGGTCCTGGACAATGAAGAATCCGTTGCCCGTGATCGCTACGTCACTGGGGACGCCGGTGCTATCCAGGCTTCCATTGGTGAAGTTTGAGGAAATCGAGCCTACCTCGGAGCCAGCGCCGACTTGAATGGGGTTGCCTGCGCCGGTGGTTCCGAAGTTTTGATAGAACAGGTCCTGGAAATTCGCCGTCTGATCCTTGAATCCCGGAGTATTCAGATTGGCTAGGTTGTTGGAAATGACGTTCAATGCCTGTTGCGTGGCATCCAGACCGGAAAGTGGAATCGAGAATGACGACATTAGTTTCCTCCTGTGAGTATTTGGTTGGGGGACGGAGCCGCGCTGCCGGTTGCGGGGGTGCCATCGGCGGTCCCGCCGGTAAGCGGCGCAAAAGCCGTGCTGAGGGTCTGGTTGATATTGATGAGCTGCTCCAGTTGGTTCATGGAGAACATCTGGCTAACCATGGCCGTGGGATCCATCGGTTGGGTGGGATCCTGCGACTGCAATTCGGTCACCAGTAGGCTGATGAAGGTGCTTTCCGCCTGGCTCGCCGCGTCGGCCGAAGAATTGGTGGCACTAGTGGAACTGGACGGGGTTGTGACACCGGTCGAGTTCGCAGGGCTGGTGGAAGAATCAAAGATATGCGCGACCGGTGTCATGGTCGATATTCCGTGAAGATTCATTGCCTTTTCTCCTTGCTTCTCTTTTCCATGTTTCGCTTTCCGTGAAAGCTACATATGAATGTCAAGTCTTGCGTTTGCCGCCTCCATGACTTCCACCGACAGTACCGGCAGAGTCACTTCCTGTTGCACTCGATCGCTGGCGATATCAACCGGCGGAGCATTCCGGCCCTCTCGTGATCCTTGCTGAAAGGCCGAGCCGCTACTGGAATCGTGTTGGACGGTCACGTTTGCACCGGGCAGGTTCTGCTCCGTCAGCCGGTGCTGCAAACTTGGCAGTTCCGCCGACAAAGCCCGACCGAGTTCCCCGCGCTCGACCGAAATTTCGGCCGTGAATTGGTTGTGGACCAGCGAGGTCCGTATGTCAACGTTGCCAAACTCCCCCGAACGTAAACCCACCCGGAGCTCGGACTGTTCCATGCCGGCCACTAGCTTGGCGGCGTGAAGCGGAGAGCTGGCTGAAAGCGCGGCCGCGTCTGCAATCGCTTCGGCGTCTTCGGCGGTGGCGGTTGATTGGCCATGCGGCAGCACATCCGATGTCTTCACGGATGCAACCACAGTATTGATGTGGCTGTCAGGAACCATTGACAAAATTTCCGCCGAAGCAGAACCCTGTGAGGTCGTGGCGCTCGGCGTTGTAGCTGGGCCTGCTGACGTGCCAGCACCGGCCGCTGGCGCAGCCGCCGGGGAAGGCGAATCTCCTTTAGTGACTGGGCTTGCTCCTCCTCCTGCAATATCAAAGTCTTTTCTGTGCTCGCCGGATTTGGCAGCCTCCGAAGAAGCAAGTGGAACTGACTTTTCCTGTTGGTTCCTGGGCGAATCGGGCGTGATCTGATTTGGCGGCGCAGCCGGGGAGGCGCTGTGTGATTGCAAGAACGTGAATCCCGCCTGCGCCTTGGCCTCGAGCGCAGAGCTCGTACTGCGCGCCGAGTCGCCAGATGCGGTTTTGATTCGAGCGGTTGCTGGCTTCCCATCGGGCGTGGCTGAAGCCTCTGAGTTAGTCGGCGCTGGATCCTGTTGTGGCGCCATCCATGTGCCTGACAAGTTTGTAGATGAAACGGCCGCCTGTTCATTGCCCCCTGCTTGGTTAGACGGGTCGGTCTGCCCCGGTTCAGGCTGGCTGGAGCCAGCTACCTGAGGGGCCAGCAGAATGTTCGATGGATTGGAAGTGGACGCCGACGCAGCAGGGCCGCTGCCGATGCTCGGGCTTGCAAACCCAAGCTGAAGTTGGAACGCCGATGCCGGATCCGATCCAGACGTCGCCTCGATGAAGCTCTGCGGTTGCTCACCGGAATCATCCGTCTCTGCAGTTTCCTTTTGCGATGTAACGGGCGCAGATGACAGCGTCAGGCTGGTCAAGCCGGGCCTGCTGTCATGAGTGACGGGATCGAGGCCAGACGCCGCTTTAAGAGGGTTTGGGTCCGGCTGAGTACCGGAAGGCTTGCCGCTCTTATCGTTCTTGGCGGACATCTTTTTCGGGAGTTGCTTTTCGATGTCGCTCATGAGATCTGGAATCGATGGATCTGCCGTATCCTGGGCCTCGGCAAGAAGCGTTGAGAACTTCCCAAGGAGCGTGGTCGTGCCCGGCAACGTCTTTGCGGGCGCCGCATGGGCTGCGATGTTCGGCAAACTCACGTTCATGGTTTCTCCTCAACCGGGGAGGGAGTTTGCACGTGGCTGGCCAAAATCTCCCGATTAGAGACGGTTCCCACCCGGAGAACAGATCCCAAGAAATTAAAGAGTTTTCACGATTGTGCCGATTAGAAGGGAACGACGATTGTGGGGACATTTACGGACTGGGCAAGATTTGCCCAACCGCCGCTGGGCAAGGTCTGCCTAGCGGCCACGTTTCAGCCGCGATAAAAACAGGTCGTCAATCTGCCGTTGTTCATGCCGCGATTGTTCGAGAACATAAGCACTCAGTTGCCGATTGCGAAGTGCTTCCAGAATCTCGCGCTTCTGCCGTGCCAATTGGTAGGTTTTCAGGCACTGCTGGCGCTTCACCTTAAGTTCGTGCCGTTTGCCTTGAAGCTCGTCCCGCTGCCTTTCGAGATTGCGCTCCCGTTCATAGGCGTCCTGCAAATGAATGGAAGCGATGCCGCGGGTGGTTTCGGCTTCCCGGCGCCGCAGGGCCTCGGAGCGCCGTTCTTCGCATTGCTGAATTTGTAAGTCAACTTGAACGATTTCTTGATGGATCTTTTCCAGGGCAAGGTATTCGCGATGCTCCAGGTTCCTGCGATACTTCAACACTGCGGCAAGGGTAAATTGGAAGGCCATATCAACTGTGGAGGGTGAACAGATGCCGCAACGTTTCGGGGAACGCAGTCTGCTCGGTGGGGGTCTGCCGCAGAAAGCGGTTGATTTCCGGTAGCGCAGCGATCGCCTTATCCAGGATTGGGTCAGTTCCTTTCTGATAGGCGCCAATTCGTACCAGATCTTCCGCCTGAGCATACGCCGCCAGCAGCATGCGCAGCGCGCCGGTCTTTTCGATGTGCTCAGGGGAACACACGCTGGGCATCAACCGGCTCAGGCTGTCGAGAACGGAAATGGGCGGGTAGTGATTGCGCATGGCGAGGTTGCGGTCCAGGACAATATGTCCATCTAAAAGTGACCGGACCGTATCCACAATCGGGTCTTGCTGGTCATCGCCTTCCATCAAGACCGTGTAAAAGGCGGTGATGCTGCCTTGTGAAAAGCGGCCCACGCGTTCGACCAGCCGCGCCAGCATTGATAACACCGACGGTGTATATCCTTTGGCAGTTGGAGGCTCTCCCGCCGCCAATCCGATTTCCCGCTGGGCCATGGCGAAGCGGGTAAGGGAATCGACTACCAGCAGAACATTTTTGCCGCGGGTACAGAAATATTCTGCCACCGAGGTTGCGGCCAGCGCTGCGCGGATGCGCAGCAGCGGAGACTGATCCGACGTCGACACCACGACCACCGACCGGCGCCGTCCTTCGTCTCCGAGGGTTTTGAGAAATTCGCCAACTTCCCGGCCACGTTCACCGACCAGCGCTAGAACCGTGAGATCAGCCGACGTGCCGCGTGCCATCATGCCCAAGAGAGTGCTTTTGCCGACTCCGCTGCCGCCGAAGATTCCGATGCGCTGGCCTCTACCGCAAGTCAGGAAACCGTCAATCGCCCGAATGCCACAACCTAGCGGCTCATCAATTAGGATGCGCTCAAGCGGCAAGGGTGCGGCGCCATCCACCAGCATGCTCTGGGTCGCCTTGTATTCCGGGAGAGAATCAATCGGTCGTCCAGTGGCATCGATTACTCGCCCGAGTAATTCCGGCCCCACTCGCAGGGATGGCCTGGCGCCGCGCGTGATAATGCGGTCGCCAAAACGGATGCCCTGAGGTTTATCCAGACTCATGGAAAGGACGCTGGAGCCGCGAAAGCCAACGATCTCTCCGGGGAATGCTTCGCCGCTGGAGTCGAGGATTTCGCAGGACTCGCCGACCGAACAGAAGGGCCCGGCGGATTCAACCAGGCTGCCCACCACCTGGGTCACGCGGCCGCTCCAGCGGACCGAGGATCCGTTGGCGAGCCAGTTGCGGCATGAGTCCAGGTGTCCGGGAGTCATTTTCCTTCGAGTTTTGAAGCCGGCCTTTGGGCGAGCAAATCGAAGAACCCTTTTTCGATTTCCTTCAGTTGTGCGTCCAGCCCCACCTCCGCGATGCCCAACTCGGTCTCGAGCACGCAGTCCGTGGACTGCATCGAGAAATCTTCTACGATCTGCACGGAGGCATTGTCGTGGAAATAGTGACGCCAGCTTTCCGCCGCTTCCGGGCGCACGCGTACGGTCACCTTGGTTCCCTGCTGCAACTTCTCCAGCATTACTTTCACCAGCCCGGCGACCACCATGCGGTCGACCTGGGCTTCGCGGTGAAGGATCTTGGCAGCGATGGCCAGAGCGAAATGCACCAGTTGCACCTCGACTTTGGAGTAATATTGATTTCGCTCCTGCTGAAACGCTGACAGCACTCCGTCGATTCTCGAACGCTCGCGCACGAGCTCTTGCTCAAAGCCTACGCGAGCGAGTCGTTCGCCTTCACGGATGCCTTCGGTTCGTGCTTCCGCGAGTGATCGCGCGAACTCCTCGTGCTCACCATTTCGTGACGCACTGCCCTCACCCGCGCTCTTTTCTTGTGGATGCTCGTTTGCCGGTTGGGGCGTGTCGACGCCAAATGCTTTTTCCGTATCCTGATAAACGAATGCTTCGACTTCAGCAGCAGATTGCGTGGCCGCGGCGCCGTTAGACAATGTATTCATCGTCTCCCTCGGCTTTAAGGACGACCTTGCCTTCGGCCTCCAGCTTGCGAATCAGGGTCACTGCTTCCTGCTGGGCGGTGGCCACGTCTTTGGCGCGAACCGGGCCGAGCGCTTCCATGTCTTCTTTCAGCATGTCGACAGCGCGAGATGACATCGCCCGGAAGATATGGTCCTTCAGATCCTGGGTGGCTCCCTTCAATGCCAGCGCCAGCGTTTTCTTGTCCATCGCTCCCAGCCACTCGCGGATGTGGGCGTCGGTAACGCCCACCAGATCCTCGAATGTGAACATGAGATTGCGTATGTTGATCGCCAGCTTGGCGTCATCGTGTTCAATCGACTCCAGAATTGTCTTTGCCACACCGCCTTCGAGGCGGTTCATGACATCGGCGACACTCTTGAAGCCCGCATAAGTTTTGCGGCTTTGTTCGCCCAGCGATTGCAGCCGGCGGTTGAGCACGACCGAGACTTTCTCAGCCATCTCTGGAGAAAACTGCCGCAACTGAGCCAGACGCTTCACGCACGCCGCCCGGGCCTGTTCAGGGAGTCTCATCAGCAGAGTTGCCGCCTGTTTGCCATCGAGGTGTGCCAGGATGAGTGCGACGGTTTGGGGATGTTCGCTTTCCAGAAACTTTGCCAGTTGTTGCGGATCGGCTTTCTGTAGAGACTCCAACTGGCCAACGCTTAGTTCCTGCAACCGCCCGACCTTCTTCAGCAGGTATTGAGCGTCTTCATCCCCGAAGGCCTTGACTAGAGAACGGGTGGCAAAATCGATCCCTCCCTGCGCCAGATAGTCCTGCGTCATCGCCAGCTGGCTGTACTCCTCCAGAATCTGGTGGGCCAGGTCCGATGGCACGCCCTTCATTTCGGCAAGCTCTTTGGTCACAACCTGAACATGTTGTTGCACATCGGCTTTCTGTAGAGACTCCAACTGGCCAACGCTTAGTTCCTGCAACCGCCCGACCTTCTTCAGCAGGTATTGAGCGTCTTCATCCCCGAAGGCCTTGACTAGAGAACGGGTGGCAAAATCGATCCCTCCCTGCGCCAGATAGTCCTGCGTCATCGCCAGCTGGCTGTACTCCTCCAGAATCTGGTGGGCCAGGTCCGATGGCACGCCCTTCATTTCGGCAAGCTCTTTGGTCACAACCTGAACATCTTTATCGGGAAGGTGGCGGTAGATAGCGCTGGCGGCTTCCTCCCCCATAATCGCCATGAGGATGGCGGCCTTGCGCGTGCCCGAAAGTTGCGTTGTTGCGGGTTGCGTGGTCATTTGGCTTCTTCGTGGATCCAGGCTTGAATCAGTTTGCTGGCCGCGACCGGCTCAGCCGTCACTTTCTCCAGCAATTGTTTCTTAAGGCTTACGGCACGTTGTTGGGATTGGGGCAGCGTGTTCACGTCCTGTCCGGGATCTAACTCGGCGACGGCAATCGGCTGATGTTTCGCAGATATAGCCGCCGGCAGTTCGCGGAAAGTGGTTAATAATTGTTTTTTCAGTGGCCGCAACAGGAGAGCATAGGCCAGCAGGAACAACAGGATAATCGCTGCGTAACGAACCAGACTGGACCAATCCTCCAACGTGACTCGGACTTTCTGCATCACGGTGGGCTTTGTGGGCGCCTCCACCGGGGATTCATTGAACGACAAATTCTGGACCGTAAGAACGTCACCGCGAGTCGCGTCCACTCCGATGGCGGCCCGCGCCAGGTCCTCGATCTGCTTAAGCTCCTCGGGCGTCCGCTTGCGACGGGTTTCGGTTCGCTTTCCGTTTTCCTGCTTCACCTCGATGGCATCATCCACCAAGAGCGCCGCGGTAATTCGGCGGATGCGGCCGGCAGGCTCGAGCGTGTGGCGAACCACCTTGTTCACAGCGTAGGTGTTGCTTTCGCTTTTCGAGATTTGCGTTCCGTCACCACCCTCTACGACAGTGTTGGTACGGTCGTCGGCCGAGGCCTTGGCGTCTTTACCTGGGTCTGCCTTGCCTGTGTCAGCCTTGGCGTCTGCCTTGCCCGCACCAGATTTGGTGGCGCTGGTTGCTTTTGCTGCGTCTTCTGAACCGCCTCCGGGGACATTGCTGGAGGTTCCGGGCACGCCACCCTGCAACATGCCTCCCACTTGCTCCTCCGATTTTTGTTCCGAAACCGCGACGGCGCTTTTGGGGTCGTAGGTTTCATCATTTTCCTCGGTGGTGCTGGGATCGTATTCCACGTTGACCCGGGCGCGAACATGTTGCGGTCCCACGACAGGTTCGAGAGTTTGCACGAGTTGGGCGGAGAGTTCCTGCTCCAAGCCGCCATCGGGCGAGAAACTGTCCCGTTTGCTCAATCCGACCGGCCGATTGGTGTCGGCATCGACCACGGTCACATCTTCCGGACTTAGATTGTCCACCGCTCCCGCCACCAGCCGGGCGATTGCCAGTTGCGTTTCGTTGGATAACTCGCCGCCGCGTGGCTTGATGATTACCGACGCTTTGGCCTTCCGCTCGCGGTCGAGAAAGACGGAATCTGTGGGCAGCACAAGATGCACTCGGACGCTATCCACATCTCTCAGGGTCTGGATGGATCTTTCAAGTTCTCCTTCGAGCGCGCGCTGGTAGTTCACTCTTTCGTCAAATTCGGTCTGGCCCCAATTCAACTTGTCGAACAGTTCGAAGCCGAGCCGCCCGCTCCTCGGCATTCCGTCCGTGGCCAGCTCCATGCGGCTGGAATCAACCTTGTCGCTGGGCACGCTGACCGTCTTGCCATCGGCGCTGATCTGGTATTGGATGTTCTTTGCCGCCAACTGCGCACCCAGTGCCTGAGCATCGGACATCTCCATTCCAGTGACCAGAGGCTTGTAATCGGGCGTGGAGATCAGATGTGCGAAGAGCGCCAGCACTGCGATGGTCAGCACGGCAGCGCCAACCAGCATCGCGCGCTGTTTGACTGAAAGCCCGGTAACGAAATCCGTCGCCTGCTTCTGCACCTGGTTCAAAGTTGGCATGCTGTTTGCGATGACGAGCTATTTCCTTGGCTAGAACTGTAGTTTCGAGACTTCCTGGTACGCGTTCACGATCTTGTTTCGAACTTGCATCATCAGTTGGAACGCGACGTCTGCCTTTTCCACCGCGATCATGACGTTGTGAATGTCCTGCCGGTTGCCCTGCACCAACTCGCCGATTTGTTTTTCCGAATCGTTGTTGAGGCGGCCCACCTGATCGATTGCCTGGTTTAAGACGGAACCAAACCCGCCTCCGGCATCGTCGTCAGCACCGCTGGGCACCGTCGGGTTCGTCGGGGCGGTCGTCGGAAAATTCGGTAGTCCTGGAAAAATCATGTTGCTCAAGTGCTTTTCTCCTTAACTGCGGGCCACGCGACTAGACAAGGTAACGACCGGCTGGTGCAATTACCTTAACTCTTGGCGCCGGCTTCTCCGTGTACCGGAAACGTGTGGCTCGTACGTAGGCTTCGATCCTCTGGTCGCTGTCTTCCATTTGCCTGCGAAAGGCGTCTTCTGCCTGCCGGGTCGTCACATCCGCGAATATGCGCACATCGTCAATGGTCATTTTCCATCTCCTGCTAATTACTTGAGCAAGTCCATCGCTTGCTGAATCATCTGCTTGCTGGCAGTAATGGCGGAGGCGTTAAGCTGATAAGAACGCACCGCTCCCATGAGGTCCACCATTTCCTGAACTGGATTGATTGCCGGATAGGCCACGTAGCCTTCTTTATCCGCGTCGGGATTCCCCGGTTCGTAGCGGCGTAGCGGGGGCGTGGTGTCATCCACCACGCGCTGCACACGAACCGCCGGGATCATGTTGCCCCCGCCCGGATTAAATCCCGCCAACATCATCCGGAAGGGAAGATTGCCGGAGCTGGCAAAGACAACTTCCTTGCGGCGGTAAGGTCCGCCCCCTGGGGTATGGGTGGTTTCTGCGTTCGCCATGTTGGCGGCCACGACCTCCGCCCTCTGTCTCTCAGCCGCCAGTGCGGACCCACTGATTTCGAGCACGGAAAATATACTCATGATTTATTCCCTTCATTGATCGCTAGAAATAAATTGCTAAATTCGTGATGCAACAGCTGGACGCCTAGGCCGAATTGCAACTGGGTTTCGGCCAGCAGCAGGCCTTCGCGGTCCATGCTGACGTTGTTGCCGTCGGGGCGCTCCAGCAGTCCCTGCACTGAACGCACAACTGGCATAAAGTTCGCCTGGCCATCGGTCACAGCCTTTTGTAGTTCGCCGTGGAAGTCGATGTCCTTGGTCTGATATCCCGGGGTGTCGACATTGGCCATGTTGGCGGCTACCAATTGCTGACGTTCTGAGGATACGTCGAGGACTTTTTCCAGCAGATTCATGGTTGATGTAGAAATGTCGTTCATGCATACCTCCGAGGCGGCAAACCGTATTCCCGAATTTTGTTGCGAATGGTTCTCAGACTGACGCCCAGCATCTCGGCCGCACGCGTCCGATTTCCGCCGGTGACGTCCAGAGTGGTTTCAAGTAAATGTCGTTGTAGTTCACGAATAGAAGTGCCCGCTTGCAACGAAGCCGGGGCAATTAAACGCGGAGCCTTGGCAGCGTTGGATCGGGAGATCTCTGCACTCAGGTGCTCGGGCCCGATCTCGCTGGCATCGCTGAGAGTCAAGACCCGTTGCATGAAGTTGGCGAACTCACGGACGTTGCCCGGCCAGGCCTGCCGCTGAAGGCCTGCAACAAACTCTGGATCCAGAACTGGAGCCGGACGACTCGATCTGGCGGCGAACTGCTGGACAAAGAACGACGCCAGCGCCGGAATGTCTTCGCGGCGCTCGCGCAGGGGCGGGAGGCTGAGAGGAATTACGTTCAAACGATAATAAAGGTCGGCGCGGAATTTTCCTTCTTCCACCATCCTCTGGAGGGACACGTTCGTCGTTGCCACCACCCGAATATTCAGAGGCGTGGTGCGAGTGTCTCCCAGCCTTTCGATTTGCCGTTCTTGCAGCGCGCGCAGCAGCTTGGGTTGCAGGTTGACCGGCATTTCACCAATTTCATCGAGCAGCAGAGTGCCGCTCTGTGCGAGTTCGAATTTTCCCGCCTTCGCCGCTGTGGCGCCGGTATAGGCGCCGCGTACGTGACCAAACAATTCGCTTTCGAGCAGATGCTCCGGAACGGCTGCGCAATTGACCGCTACAAAAGGTTTGTCGTGCCGCGAGCTATTGTCGTGTACGAACCGGGCCAGGAGTTCCTTCCCAGTCCCGCTTTCCGCCTCGATGAGGACATCGGCATTTGTTCTGGCCGCATGGCGGGCCCGATCCAGGGCTTGCAACAGAGCGGGCGTGGTACCGACGATGGCATTTTGTCCTGCTTCACTCGCACCCCCGGCATTCCTTGCGTGCCGCATGACCCGGCTCACCGCGGCCTGCAACTGTTCGAACGAAATCGGCTTGGTCAGGTAGTCACAGGCTCCGTCCTGGATTGCCTTTACCGCTTCCGGCACGTTTCCAAACGCGGTCAACACGATGACAGCCGTGGAAGGATGCGAACTGCGGACGGTGCGCATGAGCTGTAAACCGTTTCCATCGGGCATGCGAACGTCAGTGACCACCAACGGGAAATGATTGTTCCTGAGTTTCCGCATCGCATCGGACGTGCCCGAGGCAATTTCCACGTGCCAACCTTCGCGCTGGAAATTCGCCTGCAGCGCCATGCGCATTCCGGGCTCGTCGTCCACTACCAGCACGGACTGAGTCGCTTGCTCGTTCATAGAGCTGGAAACTCCATGTGGAAGGTTGTCCCCTTGCCGAGTTGGCTGCGCACAGTGATCGTTCCGCGGTGCTGTTCCACGATTCGTTGACATACCGTCAGTCCCAATCCTGGGCTCTGTTTGCCGGTGCTGAATCCGGGTTCGAAGATATGGGGGATATCCTCGGGGCGAATCCCATTGCCAGTGTCCGAAACTTCGATAACCGCGATCTTGCGATCGTCCCGGCAGTCGACCTGCCCGGCGACCGTTATGTTGCCGCCGGCTGAGGTGTGCCGCAGGGCGTTGCAAACCAAATTCAGGATCACCTGTTGCAGCCCGCCGGCATCGGCCGCGATTTCTACCGCTCCTAAGGTTTGTTGCAGGCTCAGCGTGACGCTGTTTTGCCGCGCCAGTGGTTGAACAAAATTAGCGGCACTGCGTAAGGCGTCGCCCAGCTTGGTAGGCTGAAGATTGGAAGTGCCGGAGCTGTGAAAGCGCAGCACATTGTTTACAACCGCAGAAAGCGAACGCACCCCGGCTTGCAAGTGCTGAACGCATTGCTTGGAGTCTTCGCTCAATCCCCCGTCCCCCGCCAATAGGCCAGTCAGCAGTTCCATGCTGCCCAGGGGATTGCGGATTTCGTGCGCCAGCACGGTCGCCATTTCTGCGAGGGCAACCATGTGGCGCGAGGTTTCCCGCTCCTGCTCCGCTTCTTTGGCGGAGGTGGTGTCACGACAAATAAGAATGACCCTGGCGCGGCTTTGTACTGAATCGAAGCCGGAATCGGCATCCGCCATGGTGCTGTAGCGGATGGTCACCCAGCGCTTCCTGCCGTCGCTATCGAAGCTGAAGTCATGTTCGTCGCCCTGCTTCCAGGCTGGGCAACCCTCCCCATCCAACACGGTGCGGATGCGTTCCGGAAGATCGGTCCAGGCCGGAGTTCGATCGGTTGAAATCTGCAACAGCCGCTGTGCCTCCGGGTTCAATAGAACCAGCTGTTCGCTGCTGGGTTCGAGAACCGCTACGCCACAGGGCAAGGCATCCAAAATCTCGCGCAGCGCGATGCGCATGCGTTCGTTCTCAGCCAGACTCGATGCCAAAGCGCGATTGCGCTCCTCCAATTGCTTGCGCAGGTGCGTAACTTCGTCGTGCAGTTGCCAGTGCGAATGCTCCAAGCGGCCGGCTGCCGCAATAAAAGAAGAGAACGCGTCGGCCAGTTGCGCGTTGGCTATCGTCGGCGGTGCGGCAATCGTTTCCATTGGACTCAAATGAGAGCTAGGCAACATCTGCCCAGTTGGAATGCACGGGCTCTGCCAAAAGAGCTACACTTCGCTCGGTCAGTGTCGAAGGTAATCGTGGATCAAAGTTGGTTGTTCGCTATGCTGCTGTTGGGCCGCGGTGCAACTGCCGATGGTTGTTCCCCATTGCTAAGGATCGCCGTGCGGGGGCGACCTGCATACGCAGTGTCACGTGAGCGATCGGCTTTGAGTATTAGACAGTGGTGAGAAAAGGGGCTCCGGCTCAGCCCTTATCACTAGCTGGTAGCTTGCGTGCATCTGGGAACGGTTTAGAGACGAAATGGAACTCAAGTGACCAACCAGCGCAAGACCGCGGTACAAGACTTTGGGTATCGCTTGCCTAGATTTCCTGCGGACTTCGGTTTGGTTCTGCAAATTTCAGATCCCGAGCCCAGGCTGCTGGACGGACGTTGCCGCGACATCAGCGAGGACGGGCTGGCGGCGCGAATCTCGGAGAGCCTGAGCGTGGGCACGCGCGTAACCTTATTATTGACGCTTCCCGGCAAAGCGGCCTCGCTGCCCATTGCGGCGACGGTCAGCCATCAGGACCGGGGGGAACACGGATTCGCCTTCAAGTTTTCGTCACAGAACGAGCGGGAACAGGTTCAGAAGTATGTACTTACCCTCCGCAGCGGTACATTCGCTTTGAGACGATCTCCCAAGTGACCGTCTCTCCGTCTTATGCTGCGAATTCAACTGCCGGATTTGGCATCTTCCGTGCTTAACCACTAGGCAGATGTTGCCTAGCGCTCATCTGTCTCTCATCGATGCGCGCCGGCCTCCGTAAACATGGAAAAGGTTCTCAGCCAGGAAGAGATTGACGCAATGGTGCGGGCCGCGCGCGGCCGCCAGAACGACGTCCTGCAATCCAAGCAGCGCTCCATTAAGCCTTGCGGCTTCCGGCAATCGGGCCAGCTCACGGGGGAGCAGGTTCGTGCCCTGACCATTCTGCACGAGGGCTTTGCGCGCAGCGTTTCCCAATCCCTCGGAGCTTATCTGCGCGTGGTATTTGAAGCTTCGCTGGTGTCGGTTGAGCAAGTCGCATACTCCGAATTCTTGCAACGGGTTCCCGAAGTCACTTACATGATTTCGTTCCAGGTCCGGCCTATCGGCGCTGCCGCTGCCATGCAACTCGATCATTCGCTGGTGTTTCCGCTGGTTGATCTATTGCTCGGTGGGACTGGCCAATGCGAGCCCATGACGCGCGAAGTCAGCGAAATCGAAGAACAGATCATGGACGGAGTTGCCAAAATCGTCTGCCGGGAATTGGCCTCAGCCTGGGCGCCTATGGGCACAGAGATCGAACTGGAACACCGCCAGCCGACCGCGCAGATGCAGCGCTTCCTGGCCGCAGGTGAAAAAACACTTTGTCTGAGCTTTCAGGTCAAACTGGCTGAAGCTCAGGGCGCAATGAATCTCGTTCTTCCTCTTTCCATCTCAAACACCCTTCTGCGCAAGCTGTCCACCGACTGGTCCTATGGAAAACCACGAACCATCAGCCGGTCTGGGCGCAAGCTGGCGGAAAGGATGTTGGAGTGCCCGTTCCCGCTCGTCCTGGGTATTCCTGACATCAAGCTTCGAGTTCAGACTATCCTCGAACTTATGCCTGGAGAGGTTTGTAATCTCGGGATTCCGGTTCGCCTGCCTGCCGCCCTGGTCATCGCCGGCCGTGAAGTATTTGAAGCTGAACCAGTGCGTCAAGGGAGGCATCGGGCGGCTCAGGTCCGGCAGCCCATTCCAACCGCCGATGCAGAAAGGAAACAATAACGATGCCGCCCATCACACTCGGAACCCCGCCGTACGCTCTCGCGGAAGTCTTTGGCAAGGTCATTGGCGAGGTATTGTCGCAAACCCTTGCAGCAACCTGGACGGTCGAAGTCAGACCCGATGATGGCAGTGCTCCGTCGGACGAGAGCGCTCCGGTGTGCTTCGGGTTGTCCCCATCGGGAGGACTGCGGGGAAGCGCCGCCTTCCTTTTGCGGCTCGCTGATGCCCGCTCGCTGGGACAAAAGCTGCTGAAGGAGCCGGCGGATGCCTCGTCTGAATTGAATGCGGAACACAAACAGGCCATCGAGAAATTGCTAAACCAAGTTGCCGAGCAGACGGCGGTGGCGCTCAAGACCGAATTTGGGGATGTTGGCCTACAACTGGCCGGTATCGAAGCGCCATCCTGGGCGGGTGTCGCGGCTCTTTTGGCGGCGTCTGCGGGGCCTGCGGGTACGTTTTCCCTGCAGCTTCGGTTCAGTGATGAGTTGGTGGCTGCGCTTCCGGCTGCGGCTGATGCAGTTGGTCCACTTCCGGCCGAGGCTCCGCTGGCCGTCGATAGCAATCTCGACTTGCTTTTGGGTGTTGATCTGAGCCTGACCTTGCGCTTCGGCCAGCGCACTTTGACTCTGCGCGAAATACTCGATCTCAGTTCGGGATCCGTTATTGAACTCGATCGGCGGGTACAGGAGCCTGCGGATTTGCTGCTTGGGGATAAACTGATCGCCCGCGGAGAGGTAGTGATCGTCGACAGCAACTACGGCCTGCGGATCACTGAAGTTTGTGATGCGCCACATCACGCCGCAAAAGGCGCATTGTCGGCTGCTCCCTGATCCTGATGATCCAACGCAACCGGCGGGATAGTGCATAATGGCTCAGTTGAAGGGTCGGGAAGAGGCACACTATGAAGGTTGATCTAAATGGACTGACCGGATCTACGCTTGACGGGGTCAAGTCGGCGCCACGCACGTCCGCAGAAAAGGCGCCTGCCGCAAGCACCGAAGTCACGGTCGGAGAAGAGGCCGCGACTCTGTCAGTGGGCAGCGCCAGTGTTGGCTCGCTGGTCGCCAAGGTGCTCGACGTGCCTGATATTCGAGAGGATAAAGTGGAAGCCCTGCGTCAGGCCGTCCAAAGTGGGGAGTACAAAGTTGACCCGGCACAGATCGCAGAAGCCATGATTCGGCAGTCGGAATAGTCCATGGTTTTAGGTGCCGCCCTCACAGAGGACGCAGTAGACCCCGATTACCTCAAAGACCAGGTTCCCAAGGTAACCCTAAAGTTTCATCCCAGTCCTGCCGATTAGAAACAAGCTGTGCAACCCGCAAGTGGACAATCCGCTGCTGCCGCCAAGCCCAGCCAACTGCTTCGTTATGTTGCGCGCCAGCCCATATTAACTCTGGATGAGAAAGTCTACGGCTATGAGCTGCTGTTTCGCGATGGCGTGGAAGACTATTTTCGCAATCCAGATGCCGAAGCGGCGTCGCGCGGCACTCTCGATACTTCACTGCTGATGGGGATCGATGTCCTATGCGATGGGCGGCGCGCGTTCGTCAACTGTACCCGGGATGTCTTATTGAAGGACTACATTACCCTGCTCTCTCCCCAGCAAGCCGCCGTCGAAGTCCTGGAGACTGTCCCGGTTGACGACTTGGTGGTGGCCGCTTGCCAACGCCTAAAAAAGGCCGGATTTGTGATCGCTCTCGACGACTTTGCGGTGAGTGATCCTCGCGAGGCGCTCACTGGTCTGGCAGATATTATTAAGGTGGACGTGCGCGCCACTTCGGTTGAAGATTGCGCCGCCATGGTCAAGCGTTACACCCCGAAGCGTTGCCGAATGTTGGCTGAAAAGGTAGAGACTCAGGAAGAGTTTCTGATCGCGAAGAAGTCGGGTTTTTGCTACTTCCAGGGATACTTCTTCCGGCGGCCGGAACTTATGCAGGCCCGTGAAATCCCTGCGAACCAGGTCAACTACCTGCGGCTGCTGCAGGCCCTATCGCAGCCTGAACTGGAACCTCGCGAACTGGAAGATGCCATCAAAGGCGAGGCCTCGCTGTGTTACCGCCTGCTGCGCTACCTGAATTCGGCGGCTTTCGGTTTTCGTCAGGAGATCAAGTCCATTCGCCACGCGCTGGCGATTCTGGGCGAACGCGAAGTGCGCCGCTGGCTGCGTCTTGTGGTTACGCTGAGCGCCGGCCAGAACAAGCCTTCCGATCTCGTGCTTTCGGCGCTTGTCCGTGCCCGCTTCTGCGAATTACTCGCTCCCAAGGTCAAGCATGGCGAGTCCGACCTGTTTCTGGTCGGGCTGCTTTCTTTGATGGATGCAATCCTGGAGTTACCCATGGGCGTGGTGCTTGAAGGAATCTCTGTGGACAGCGAAACCAAAGCCGTACTTCTGGGACAAACCAGTCTGCTGACGCCGATTCGTCAGCTTATGCTGGCGCAAGAAGCAGGTGACTGGCAAGGCGTCGCCAGCGCCAGCAGTCAGTTGCACCTGCCCGAGAATTTTGTCGCGGAAAGTCACTGGAAGGCGATGCAATGGGCGCGCGAAGTGACTGGCGGCGGATCCTCCAGCGCTGACTAGCTCTTGGTTCCCGAGAGGCCGCTCAGGCTAATTCATCAATTTGATGGGTGTTGTCTTCTTCGTGAGGCTCTTGGGCCGAGTCTGAGGTCACAGGCTCCGGCGCCGGTCGCGGGCGGCGCTGCTGCCGGGCGTCGTTCCCAGGAGAACCATGTTCCCCGGCATTTCCGGCAGGCGTGATCGCTTCCGGTCTCGTGATGGAGAAATCGTCCATACGTTCCTGCATGCGTTTCGCGTTACGGACTCCATTCGCAGCATGATTGTGGTCGTTACCACCCGCAGATAACATCGGCAGCGACCCTGCAAATCTTCAACCAGCGCCGGGGGCAACGCCGAAAAAGGTAACCTTAGGTAACACGGCATAAAGGGGGTCGGCGGCCTAGACTAGGCGTGCGCTGCCTTCTTCTTCTGCTTCTGCGTCATCCGCTTTTCCTCATACATCGCCGTATCGGCTCGTTCAACCAATTTTTCCATGGTTTCGCTTTTTTGCCACTGAGCCACACCAATGGACGCGTCCAAGGGAACCTTGACGTCTCCTCCCGCATCTCGCTGTACCGCATACTCGCCCAACACCCATTTCCGCATGCGTTCGACTTGGCAGTTCGCCCCAGCCAGGTCGCAGTCCAGAACCACAACGAATTCATCTCCGCCCCAGCGGCCGGCGACATCCGAGGCGCGCAGGTTCGAGCTCAGTTCCTGGGAGAATTGTTTCAACAGGCTGTCTCCCGCGGGATGTCCGTAGGTGTCGTTGATCTGCTTGAAGCGATTCAGGTCCACCATCATCACGCAAAATGTCTGCTCATGAGCGATGCGCCACTCAATACGTTCCTCGGTGTTCCGCCGATTGGCTAGGCCGGTCAGCGAGTCCTTTAGGGCGAGTTCCTCAGCCACCTTAAGCTTTGTCTCGTAGGTGGATACTTGCGCCTGCAACTGGGCCACTGATTCGCGGCTGTCCTGGGCCATGCGATCCACATAGGTCTTAAGTTCTGTCGCTCCCTGCACCAAAGACGCACGGACCTGGGTCAGATCCTCGAGATTTGCAATGGTCCGGAGGCGGGAGGTGAATTGAGTGAACTGACTCGCATATCGCTGGTCACGCTCGCCCAGCGACTGGGCGGTGTGGGCCAGCAAGATCAGCAACTCCTTGACTTCGTCGGCCTTGGCTTTGAAGTAGGCGGCAGATTGCCCGCCCCATTGTTGCAGATGCTCCTCCACCCGTTGTTCGGTCTTCCGCACGCGCTCAGGAGTGAGGTCATCAAAGAGATGGTTACCCAGTTTCGAGAGCTTTTGCAGGAGGTCTGAACTTGCTCCCGGACACGCTTGGGTCCCACTTCTTCCCATGGCCAGAAGTGCCGACCGGTAGCATTCCACCGTAGCGGAAAGCAAATCGTCCGCTTTCGGCTCGTCCGGAGTGGGTTTTGCGACCACCATGTCCAGATATGGCTTGAGAGAAATCAAAGTTCACCGTTCTTTCGTTTCAGTACTGACCTTTGCAACTGGGGATAGAAAGGCGACATAGCCCAGCCGAGCGCACTGGCGAGACATTGGTGGAGATAGGGGTTTGACCAGGGCATTGCGGCCACAACAGCAATCGGCACTTTGGGGATGAATCTTTACATTGTAAATTTCATTGGTCACGCCAGGGGTGAGAGGGGCTTACTCGGCTGGCAGCCAGGCCCTCCGGAACTCTCATGGGTAACCTGAGGTAACCAGACGCGGGCTGGCTCCGTTGACGTGGTTTCCGCGAGACTACACTCCGCAAAGAGACCGCACGCTTTCTCTAACGCCGCGTCTGTTTCGAGATGCTGAAGGGGTATCTGAAGATCTGGCCGGGCAAGAGACAACGCCTTCTCCACGGCTCTTTTGCGCGCTCCGCCACCGGTAATGTGGAGCAGGACAACTGCTTCGGCTTTGATCCGACCGGAGTCGACGGCCTGGATCAGGGACGCGAGCGCTACTGCAGCGGCAGGTTCAATATCGATGCCCTCGCACGTTTCAAACAGGGTCATCGCTTGCAAGACTTCCCGGTTGCGCACGGCAAACATCTCACCCTTGCTCTCGCAGAGGACATCGAACATTCCTCCGGCGATCGAATAGGGTGGCCGCTGGTTGGAAAGAACTGTGGCCAGGATTTTCTTGGTCAGGTTTCTGGCGGCGCCGGGATCGATTTCGACAAACTGGCGCTGCCCTCGTTTCCAGGAGTCGTAGATGGGCGTGAATGGTACGTTTTGGCCGAGCATCAAACCGGGAAGCTTGGTGCCAAACCTTGAGTCCGCCACTAACCTCTTGGCTGCCAGGTGCGCCGCGATGGCGCCTGCGCCGCTGCCGACGGCTTGAAAATAGAAGTCCGGAAGTCTGCCGATAGATTCCACCGCATTCAGCATGGCAGTAGCCATGCCGTCGCGGCGACCGACATTTTTTACGCCGCCTTCGCTCACGAAACCATCTTCTCGCGAAATTAGTTCGGCGAATGAGATGGCGTCGGAGTAGCCCGCGTGTCCCGTGAGACAAATGATCTTTACACATGATCTAAGGGAACCGGCAAAGAGCATTTTCTTCATGCCGGTCTCGGGAACGACGACGAGGCAGGGAACACCATTTTCCGAGCAGATCCTCGCGAATGCGGCCGCGGTGTTTCCGGCAGATGCAACCACCAGAACACGGGAACTGCGGGCCGGAATTCGAGACAGGACGCCGTAAACCTCAAGCTCCTTGAAAGTAGCGGTTTCAAACGCCGCCCCACGCTCTGGCCAATAGCCACTAAAGGCGATCCAAAGATTCGGGAGGCCGAGAATCGCACTCAACTCGCGGCTTTGATAGGTCGGCGATACGGGCGCGTTCGGAAACCGATTCGTTCCCGGCAGCCAGCATCGGTAACGGTAAAAGCCCGGCGCCCTCGAGTCGGGTTCAAAAGTTCGAGCGGAATAGCAGGTGGTGAGCAAGGCGGGAGAATGCGGAAGCGGGCAGCTGAGCAGGAAACCGTCATCCTCAAAGACCGACCCGCATACCGGACAGGTCAGTCGGTAGTCCCTTTGTTCCGGCAGTGGGCTTAGTTCCTGGGTCGCCGGAAGTTCGGCATCGGCCCTTGGCAGTGGATGCTCTTTCATTAAAGTTTCTAATCGGTCGACGCGCACGCGAAAGACCTCCACTTAAGGGATTTCTAATGATTGCCGCAGGGCGCGGCCGCTAGACCCTGCGGATTCTGTGAGAACTAGGTTTTTCATGAAAATTCGTTCTGGTTCGGGCATTTATGAAGAGCAATTGTGAGTCCCTGGTGCCCCGTTTCCCCATGATGGCCGGTGCCAAAAGGAACCTATCGACATTTGGCTCAAGAAGTGAAGGGCATCCAAATTGCATTCTCTCAACCTCATGCAGGCCGCTGCCGGGAAAGAAACGACGATGCCTCAAGTTCCACGGTCCGGGAGCGGGAAGGTGGAATCACCCGCGCCCGGCGATGAGGCACACACCCTCGATCCGTCCGATTGGGAGAGTTTTCGAGCCCAAGCGCACCGTATGCTCGATGACGTCCTTGATTACACGAAGGATATCCGGCAACGTCCGGTTTGGCGGCCGATCCCGGATGAAGTGCGAGCGCATTTTCGGAGCAGCAGTGTTCCTCTGGGGCCATCGCCTCTTGCTGAAGTCCATCAGGAGTTCATGAACTACATTCTGCCGTTCGCCGTGGGAAACGTTCACCCCGGCTTCATGGGCTGGGTGCATGGTGGTGGCACTCCCGTCGGGATGCTGGCGGAAATGCTGGCGGCGGGGTTGAACGCCAACTTGGCTGGCCGCGATCAATCTCCAATCGAGGTTGAACGCCAAATTGCGCAATGGATGCGGCGAATATTCGGGTTCCCAGAAACTTCCGCCGGATTGTTCGTGACCGGAACGTCGATGGCGAATTTTATCGCTGTGGTCGTCGCTCGCGATGCCGCGCTTGGTTCTGACGTTCGTGCCCAGGGTGTCGCGGCCAAATCGCAACGGCTGACCGCGTATGGCTCGACCGCGATTCATGGTTGCATCGGGAAAGCCATGGATCTTTGCGGCCTGGGCAATAGCGCTCTCCGGCTGATTCCAACCGACCGCCGTCACCAAATTGACGTGAAAGCGCTCGAAAGCGCTATCAAGAAAGACCGTGAAGCCGGATTCGCACCGTTTCTAGTTGTGGGGAGCGCGGGAACTGTGGATACCGGCGCGATTGACGACCTGACCGCGCTCGCCGAACTCTCACGCCGCGAAAAGCTGTGGTTCCACGTTGATGGAGCCTACGGCGCGCTGGCGATGCTTGCTCCAGACCTCGCTCCCAAACTGGCAGGAATCGAACACGCTGACTCGCTGGCATTCGATTTCCATAAATGGGGGCAGGTCCCCTATGATGCCGGTTTCGTCCTGGTCCGCGATGGCGCTCGCCAACGGGAAGCGTTTGCTGCTTCGTCCGCATATTTGAGGCGTGAAACGCGCGGGTTAGCTGCGGGATCGCCATGGCCTTGCGATTACGGTCCGGACCTTTCGCGCGGCTTCCGCGCGCTGAAGACCTGGTTCACGCTGAAGGTTTATGGCATCCAGGCGATGGGGTCGGCGATTTCGCGGACGTGCGCGCTGGCTCGCTACCTGGCGCAGCAGATCGCTAACACACCCGAACTTGAGCTGCTGGCGCCGGTGGAACTGAACATTGTCTGTTTTCGTTACCGAGCCCATGACTCCGATCGTGTGAACGCCAATCTGGTGGCTGATCTACAGGAGTCGGGAACCGTGGCGCCCTCTACGACTATCATCAATGGGCGATTGGCGATTCGCGCCGCTATCGTGAATCACCGGACGGGCCAATCCGATATTGACAGGCTGCTGGAACGGACTCTCGCGTTGGGCCGCGACTCGGTCAAAAACCGCGGCATAGCGCCTGTCGCTGCGGCGCAGACGGCTGCACTATCCACGCCACGGGCCAAGTGGGAGGCGGAATTGCACAAAGTGGAGCGCGCTTTGGCATCCAATCCAGGTTCGATCGAACTACGCGTTCGAAGGGCGCTTTTGTTGTCCGAACTGGGCCGGATGGTGGATTCGAGAAACGAATACATCAAAGTGCTGGAACGTGAGCCATACCACCTGGCGGCATTGAACAACCTGGGTAGCGTCCTGATGGGCACGGGGCACCGCAGCGCGGCCCGCATTGCATATAAGGAAGCCATCCTGCGTCATCCCAATGACGCCATGAGCCGGGTGAATTTCGGCAATCTGCTTTTGGAAGAGAGCGACATTCTGACTGCTCATGGAAAAGACGCAGAAGCCTTGCAACTCAAGCGTGAAGCCCGCGATCATTTCGAGCAAGCCTTGCGAGTGAAGCCAGACTACGAGAAGGCGCACGAAGCGCTTTCGTACATACTGGATGACCTGGGGGATTTGCCAAAGGCGGATTGGCACCGGCGGCAGGCATTCCAGCGGCGCTCCATCATTACTGTGCCCTACCGCGGGGGATCGACGCCGCTGCCGGTGCTGTATCTGAGCTCGACGACGGGCGGAAATGTGCGACTTCAAAGGTTTCTGGACGATCGCATTTTCCAAACGTTTGTCGTGGTCCCCGAGTTCTACGATCTCAAGACGCCGCTGCCGGTCCACCAACTGGTCGTCAACGCCATCGGCGATACCGAGGTATCTTCGAAGGCGCTGCTGGCGGCACAATCCGTCCTCGCTCTGACCAAGGCGCCGGTCATCAATTCCCCGGCTGCGGTACAGGCGACCAGCAGAAGTAACAACGCCCAACGCCTCTCGGCTCTGCCAGGTGTGGTAACGCCGATTACCGCTACGTTATCGCGAGAGCAGCTTTCCGGCCCTGAGGCAGAAAGCTTGCTGGCCGGCCACGGATTTATTTTTCCGATTCTCCTGCGCGCACCCGGTTTTCACACCGGTCAGCACTTTGTGCGGGTGGAGAGCTTGGAAACGCTCCCGGTTGCATTGGAGGAGCTTCCGGGTGAGCAACTCATCGTCATGCAGTATCTCGATGCACGTGGGCCTGACGGGAAAACACGCAAGTACCGGGCCATGATGATCGATGGACAAATTTATCCGCTACACCTTGCGATTTCCAGTCACTGGAAAATTCACTATTTCACCGCCGAGATGGCGGACCGCCCTGAGAATCGCGCAGAAGACGCGGCGTTTCTGGAGAATATGCCGGACGTGATCGGGCCCCTTGCCATGAAAGCGATTCAAACGATTCAATCGACTCTTGGCCTGGATTACGCTGGAATTGATTTTGGTCTAAACGCTAAGGGGGAGGTTCTGGTGTTCGAAGCCAACGCCACCATGGTCGTGAATCCACCCGACGCGGATGAGAAATGGAGTTACCGTCTGCCCGCATATCAACGTATCCACAGTGCCGTCCAAAAGATGCTGATGCAACGGGCCAGCCTTGGTGATAAGCGCGGCAATATGAGCAGTGCCAGGAGTTCTCGGCCGCAGGATTTGCCGAGCGCGCTGAGAGCCGATCAGGATGCCTTCATCCGAAACGCAAGACCCGCCACACCTACACCCTAACCTGTCCAAGACGGCACCCACCTATCCGTGCGCAGTTGTGGGGAGCTTTTCACCTTCAATCGGTCGCCGCTTCAGAGAGTTTCAAGTTCGTCGTATTTTCCCATTTGCTGATATTGTTGGAACGGTTCGGATTCGGCCGCTCCTCGTCCGGCGTCAGGTTTTGCTCTCGGCCTCCGACAGGCAGTTGGTCGACGAAACTGGTTGTGATGTTGAATCCTCCAACCTGACAGGAGCATCTGTAAACGGCAACTAAGGATTCCTAGGATGGTCAGCCTGACAAAACTTGCGATCCTTCCCATGGCTTTCGCGGTCCTGATGAGTTCGGGGTGCACCAATACTCAAGCGAAGCAGCCTGCGCCCCAGGCCCTGCCGGTCAAGACCGAAACCATCAGCCTGGCGCCAGTGCCGCGTGTCGATGAATACGTGGCGACAATAAAGTCACGGCGTTCGGCCAGCATCCAGCCGCAAGTGGATGGCTCGTTGACGCGGATCCTGGTGAAGTCGGGCGATCACGTCCACGAGGGGCAAGTGCTGATGACCATCGATCCCCTGAAGCAGCAAGCGACGGTTGACCAGCAGCGCAGCACCGAGGCGCAGAAGAAAGCGACGTACGACTACAACCAGTATTGAAGTGGAACGGCAGCGCAAGCTGTACGAGAGCGGTGTCAGCAGCAAGCAGGACTATCAGCTTGCGACGCAGCTCTGCGACAATTCCAAAGCGGATCTGGGAAGCTTCGACGGCGGCGCTGGTCACGCAGCAACGCCAGCTTGCGTATTACCACCTGACTGCGCCGTTTGACGGGATTGTCGGTGACATCCCGGTGCACCTCGGCGATTACGTATCGCAGCAGACGCTGTTGACGACGGTCGATGAGAATGCCGACTTGGAAGCCTACATCTACATTCCGACGGAAAAAGCAGCGAGTATCCGCATGGGCCTTCCGGTGCAGATCGTGACCAGCAGCGGAGAATTGATCGAAAGCACGAAAATCGATTTTGTGTCACAGCAAGTGGACAACGGAATCCAGGGCATTCTGGTGAAGGCGCCGGTCCATGCACCGCTGGACAGATTCCGCAACGCCCAACTGGTAAAGGCGCGGGTTGTGTGGAGCACGGCGCCCGACCCCGACGGTTCCGGTGCTGGCGGTCACGCGCATCGGCGGGCAATCATTTGTCTACGTCGTGGGCCAGGCGGACGGCGGCACCGTTGCCAAGCAGCGCGCGGTCACGCTCGGCGATACGATCGGGAACGATTATGCGGTCATCGACGGCTTGAAGCCTGGGGACAAAGTCATCATCTCCGGCATTCAGTTCCTTATCGACGGCGCGCCGATACAGCCGATCAGCTAGCCAATGCAGTTGTCCAAACCAAGACCGCCGGCGTGTGCTGCGGCGGTCTAAAGGGGAGTGCAGGTTTGGTTGATTTTTTCATTAAGCGGCCAATTTTTGCCACGGTATGCGCCCTGCTGATCATTCTGGCGGGCGCGGTTTGCATCCCCGACTCTGCCGATCTCGCTGTATCCCAATCTGGCGCCGCCGCAGGTGACCGTCACCAGCAACTACGTGGGCGCGAATGCGCAGGTGGTGGAGTCCGCGGTCACCATTCCGCTGGAGCAGCAGATCAACGGCGTCGAGGGTATGCACTACATCACCTCGACCAGTTCGAATGACGGCACCAGCAACATCAATGTAACCTTCCGCACCGGCTACGACCTGAACATCGCGGCGGTCGATGTGCAAAATCGAGTGGCGACCGCGCAAGGCCGGCTTGCCGCAGGAGATCAAGAACACCGGCGTGACCATCACCAAGGCCAACCCGAACTTCGTGTTTGCCGCGGGATTTTATTCGCCTGACAATAGCCTTTCGAACGAATACATCTCCAACTATATCGATGTCTACGTGAAGGACGCGCTGAAGCGCATTCCGGGCGTCGGCGATGTGGTCATTTTCGGCGAGCGCAAATATGCCATGCGGATCTGGCTGGATCCCACGAAGCTGGCAGCGCGGCAACTGACGGCGGCTGACGTCGTCTCGGCGCTTGCAGGAACAGAACGTCGAAATACCCGCTGGGCAGTTGGGGCGTCCACCGCCGATCCGAAGCAGAGTTTCCAGGTGACGCTGCGCGTGGTGGGACGGCTTTCGGATCCAAGGAATTCGAGAACATCATCCTCAAGAACACGCGCAATGGAATTGTACAGATCAAGGATGTTGGACGGGCTGAAATTGGCGCGGAGAACTACGACACCAACCTCTTATACAGCGGGCACCAGGCGATCGGCGTTGGTGTGCAGCAGCTTTCGAATGCCAACGCGCTGGCCGTGGACAAAGCCGCCAAAGCGGAGCTGGAGGAGCTATCCAAGTCGTTTCCTCCGGGAATCAAGTATGTCGATCGCTTTCGATACGACGACGGTGGTCGGCGACTCGGTTAAGGAAGTCGTCACCACGCTGGAAGAAGCGATTCTCATTGTCATCATCGTGATTTTCCTGTTCCTGCTGGACTGGCGGGCGACCATTATTCCCGCGGTCACAATTCCAGTCTCTCTGATCGGCACTTTTGCCTTTATCAAGATTTTCGACTTCTCAATCAATTCGCTGACGCTTTTCGGAATCACGCTGGCGACCGGGCTGGTGGTCGATGACGCGATTGTGGTCATTGAAAACGTGCAGCGGCACATCAACCAGGGCGAAACCGATGCGCATACAGCTACGTCCGCGGCCATGGCGGAGGTTGCGAGCGCGGTGGTCGCGACCTCGCTGGTTCTGATTTCGGTGTTTGTTCCGGTATCGTTCTTTCCGGGCACCACGGGAATTCTCTACCGGCAATTTTCTCTGACCATTGCATTTTCGATCGCCATCTCGCTGTTCAACGCGCTGACGCTGTCGCCTGCGCTGGCGGCCATTCTGCTGCGGGGCGAGGAACACAAGTACTCCGTCTTCGACTGGACGCACATCGGATGGCTTTCGCGGGGTACCGCAAGTTCGCGCATGGCGTGGACGCGGCCATTCATGGCCTGGGAACCGGCTACGGCAAGGCCATTTGCAAGGTGCTGAACTATCGCTATCGTGATGATCGTGCTGTTCCTGGCGGGGCTCGGCGGCGACGGCGTACATGTACGTTCACGTGCCTACCGGGCTTCGTGCCGCAGGAAGATCAGAATTACTTCATTGTCGTGGTCCAGGCGCCGCAAGGAGCGTCGCTTTCCTACACGACCGACATCGCTATCGCAAGCGGAAAAGATTTTGCTGGCCGATCCCGATGTTTTCGGGACCTTCGCTGTTCCTGGGTTTTCGCTCTCGGGCGGGAGTTCGTCGAACTACGGGCTGGTATTTGCTCCGCTGAAGCCCATCGATGACCGCAAAGGCAAAGGCCATGCCGCCAGTGACATTGTGGCGCGGGTCTCGCCGAAACTTTTTGGCATTCCGGGCGCGATCGTAGTGGCCTTCGAACCGCCCGCGATCAGCGGCATTGGAAGCTTCGGCGGATTTCAGTTTGAGCTGCAGGATCTGGGGCGCAACACGCTTGCAGGACATCGATACGGTCGCGCACAAGATCGTTGCCGCCAGCCGCCAGCGGAAGGATCTGACCGGACTGTTCACCAGTTTCACGGCCAATGATCCGCAGCAACTGGTGACAGATTGATCGCGAGAAGGCGAAGGCCATTGGAGTGCCGATCGACCAGGTCTCGCAGGCGCTGGGCGTTTACATGGGTTCGCAGTACGTGAATGATTTCGATTTCAACAATCGCTCCTATCGGGTTTACGTGCAGGCCGACCAGCCGTTCCGGATGAACGCGCGCGACCTGCGGCAATTACTATGTTCGCTCCAATTCCAACGGCCTGGTGCCGCTCGGAAATATCGTCAATCTGCAGGAAACGTCGGGGCCGCAGGTCATCAATCACTACAATCTGTTCCGTTCGGCGGAAATCGACGGCGCGGCCGCGCCGGGATACAGTTCCAGTCAAGGACTGACAGCGATGGAGGAACTGGCGAAGCAAAATATGCTACAAGGCATGTCTTTCCAGTGGACGGGGCTGGCGCTGGAGGAAGTTGAAGCCGGCGGCAAGGCGATCATCATTTTTGGCCTGGGCATTCTGGTGGTGTATCTCACGCTGTCGGCGCAATACGAGAGTTTCGCGCTGCCCTTCATTATTCTGCTGGCGGTTCCGATGGCGGTGCTGGGCGCGCTGCTGTTCATCCATATGCGCGGGCTGGTCGAATGACGTTTACGTGCAAATCGGCCTGGTCATGTTGATTGGACTTTCGGCGAAGAACTCGATTCTGATCGTCGAATTTGCCGAGCAGTTGCTCGCGCGCGGCCGCACCATCGTCAACGCAGCCATTGAAGCGGCGGAATTGCGACTTGCGGCCGATCCTGATGACCTCCTTTGCGTTCGTGTTCGGCGTGCTGCCCCTCTATTTCGCAACCGGCGCCGGCAAGCTGGGACGGCACTCGGTGGGCACGGCGATTGTCGGCGGCATGTTGTTCTCCACCGTCCTGAACCTGTTCTTTATCCCCGTGCTGTATGTGATTCTCAAGACGCTGCTGACTTCTTTTTCGTCGAAGAAGCCGGAACAAACGACCCAGCCGGCAAGCGTGGCCTAGGCACAGTTTGGTCGGATGTCAACCTGGTTCTCAATTCCGCGCGCCCAATTGCGACCTGCCTGCGCCGATGCTAGACTGCGCAAATGGCTAACAAAAAGAAAACCAAGCAAACGGGCGAAAGCCGAAGAAATCTGTCAGCAAGAAGCTGACGAAGAGAGTGAACCGTCCCAAGAAGCCGACGAAGAGAAAACCTGCTCCGAAAAAGACGACCAAGGGGAAGGCGAAGAAACCGGTTCGGCAGAGACGCGGACGTGCCCAGATCATCATTCTTGGTGGGCGAGCCAGACTTGCGTTCGGGCGGTCAATCCGGAGATTTGCAAGGACTCTCCGACGTTGAAAGTGCGGATTCGGAGAGCGTGGACGAGTTGCTCGAGGAAGGGAACGCATTCGAGGCCGACGCGGTGAAGGGCGTTGAAGACGCTGGAGACTTTGACGAGAAGGAAGTCCACACCCATGAAGTGCCCGAGGATGACGTGCCCGAAGAGTATCTGGACGAGCAATAGTGGGAACGTGGGTTGCTGGCCGGCCCTCAAGAATTCCGAATAAGCATTCGCCGCGACGCGTCCAGGAATCAAAAAGTGGCTACGACTCTTTTCGCCATTGTCTGATGAGCCTAGGAATGGCGCATAGCGTCGGCCGGGGCACTTGGGTCCGGCATCTGCGCCAAGGAAGCCACTACTTCTTGGGTGACGCGCGCGGCCAGTTTGCGGTCGGCAAACTTTCTTGTTTCCGCAGCAAAGCGTACTCGCGCGTGAATCTCGTGCCGGGAAAGCAATCGCAGCAGGTGAGGAAAGAAGGACATATCGCCCCAATAACAGACGTCACTGGCGGCCGAGCCGTCGGCAACGTCATAGCTGATGTGGGCGGAAACGACGTTGGCGTCGGCCTTGGTGGCGGCGTCAAACAGGGCGGGACGAAACGGCAACACGCGGCTGCCGTCGGAACTAGTGCCTTCAGGAAACAGCACCACCACAGCGCCTTGCGCGAGCGCTTGTGACATTTCCGCATTGGCGGTATGAGCGGCGGAAGTGCGGGCGCGATCCACGAACACCGTGCCCGACATTGTCGCCATCAGCCCAAAGAGTGGCCACGAACGGACCTCCTCTTTCGATACAAACACGCACGGGTGCATTGCGCTGAGAACCAGAATATCCAGATAGCTAAGGTGATTGGCCACCAGAAGACCCCGGGAGGGGAATGCCCCATCCCTCTGAATTTCAATCCCCAGACGATGAATGGCGATTGCGCACCAGTCGTGCAGCCACTCGGCGCGCTCCAGTGTGGATAGCTTACCGCCCACTCCCAGGACGATGAAGTGCGCGCAACCTTGCAATGCAGTTGAAATCAGCACCGCCAGCCGGAAGGCTGTCCGCAGACCTTGCATTATGCTGTGAGCGAGCTTCATCTGCGGTGCGTAAGCCTGTTTTTATCCGTAATCATGCAGCCGATCACCTGGCAGGGACTGGCGCAATGGAGACTTTATCACACACGGTGCTTCGGTTCACGGGGCATTAACTGCGCTGTGTTATGATTCGCGGCATTCCCGACATTTCTTCCCAGCGGAGGGCCAAGCGTGAACTCGCTCGCGAAAACATTCGCAGCTCTGAGAACACATTATTCGTACAAGCCCATCTTGATGCGAGCCGGTTTGGTGTGCTTATTGGGGACGGCGACAGCTTTGCTTGGACAGGACAAGAATCCGTTTGCCGGAAATGCGGAAGCGGCCAGGTTGGGTGAATTTCAATTTCGCATCAACTGCGCGTTCTGCCACGGGTTGGGTGCACGCGGTGGCGGGCGCGGGCCAGATCTGACACGGACACGTAAACGCCACGGAAATTCCGACGGGGAACTTTTTCAGACCATCAACCAGGGTGTGCCGGGAACTGCGATGCCGCCCAACGGAACCACCGGCCAAGGTGTTGGAATGACGGAACAAGAGGTGTGGCAGGTGATTACCTACATACGGAGCGTCGAAGTAAAAGCGGGAGCCCAGGCCATTGGCGATGCTGCACATGGCAAGCGGCTTTTTTATGGCGACGCTAACTGTTCCGGATGTCACATGGTGGAGGGAAAGGGCGGAAGGTTTGGCCCAGACCTGACGGCGGTGGGTATGTCACGGTCGGCGGATGCGATCGTGGATTCAGTGCGCAACCCAAGTCGCAGGCTGGCGCCCGGGTTACTGGAAGCAACGAAAGAATTTCCTCAGGAATATGAAACGGTGACGGTGGTGACGGCGAAGGGTCAGGAAATCAAGGGTGTCACCATGAACGAGGATAATTCCAGCTTGCAAATGATGGATATGAGCGAGCAGATCCATCTGTTTGAGAAAGATAAGCTTCGGTCGATCAAGCAAAGCCGGACTTCCATGATGCCGGTGTATAACGCGACCATATTGAGCGACAAAGACCTGCACGACATCGTTGCCTATCTCCAGAGCGTGGGTGGCAAATGAGAGTCGAGATGAAGAGAGCGCTGCAAGTTTCGCTGATTGTACTGGCAGCGAGTTCTGTTGCGGTCAACGCGTGGGGACAGGTTACCGCGGCGCGGTTGCTGAATTCAGGCAAAGAGCCACAAAGTTGGTTGACCTATTCCGGCGACTATGCCGGGCATCGATTCAGCGCGCTCGATCAGATCGATAAGGGGAACGTCAAGTCGCTGGTTGCGAAATGGGTTTATCAGACCGGGGCGACGGGGAAATTTGAAACTACGCCGCTGGTGGTGGATGGCATTCTTTATGGCACCGGCCCGGATAACCGGGCGTTCGCGCTCGACGCGCGCACTGGGCGGCCGATCTGGCTATACCAGCGGCAGCTGCCGGATGATATACGGCCGTGCTGCGGGAGAATCAATCGCGGCGTTGCCATCCTTGGTAACAAGGTATACATGGGCACGCTGGATGCCCACATAGTCGCACTCGATGCCAAGACGGGCAGCGTGATTTGGGACGTCGCAGCGGTCGATTACAAGCTTGGCTACAGTTTTTCGCTGGCTCCGCTGGCGGTGAAAAACCTGATCATCCTGGGTGTTTCTGGTGGGGAGTACGGCATTCGCGGGTTTATCGACGCCTACGATGCCGAAACCGGCATGCGCAAATGGAGGTTCTACACCATTCCTGGCCCGGGTGAACCGGGACACGAGACTTGGGAAGGCGACTCATGGAGGATCGGCGGAGCACCGGCGTGGATCACGGGCACGTATGATGCGGCCAGGAATGAGTTGTTGTGGCCCACGGGAAATCCGTCGCCCTCAAATCGCGGGGAAGGACGCGCCGGCGAAAACCTTTATGGCGATTCGTTGCTGGCCCTCGATGCCGATACCGGAAAGTTGAACTGGAGTTTTCAGTTCACGCGGCACGACGAGCACGACTGGGACGCGACACAGATTCCAGTGATGATTGACGAGGGCGAGAGACATTGGATCGCGCAGGCCAATCGCAACGGATACTTCTATGTAGTGGACCGCACCACCGACAAGCTGATCCTCGCGAATCCGTTCGGCAAGGTGACTTGGAGCAAGAGCAAGGATGCTGAAGGCCGGCCGGTAGCCGTCAAGGAAAGCACGCCGACGCTCGAAGGACGTGTGGTGTGTCCGGGGGCAGCAGGCCTAACCAATTGGGAGTCGCCTACATTCGACTCGCAGACGGGACTGTTTTATGTGAACGCTCGTGAGCAGTGCGATATCTTCAGCACAGCCCCCCAACCTTATGAGGCCGGGCATGCTTACTATGGCAGCGCGTATTTTCCAGCGGACAGCACGGAGCCATTTTGGGGTGCGCTGCGCGCCATCGATCCGGTGAGCGGACTGGTGAAATGGGAGTTCAAGTATCCTTCGCCGAGTTGGTCGGGGGTATTGTCGACGGCGGGAGGGCTGGTTTTCACCGGCGACTCCGAAGGGAACTTCACCGCCTTAGATGCGGCATCTGGCAAGGCCTTGTGGCACTTTCAAACCGGAGCCGCGGTTTACGCTGCGCCCATGGCATTTGCGATTGATGGAAGAGAGTTCGTGGCAATTGCGGCAGGAAGTTCGCTGTACACATTCGGATTGCCCTAAGCCCGTTCGTGCCACAGAAGGTACCCGTGCGACAAAATGGCCCGCTTTGGCCGAATTTTGAACTTATACTGGGCTCGTAGCACGGTGCGTCCAGAAAATGAAGATTCTTCTAGTCGATGACAGCAGGTTCCTCAGACGCGCGGGCGAGTTAGCACTTGGGCGAGCCGGATACGAAGTCATCAGCGCGGGGGACGGCGAACAGGCTCTCAAGGTCGCTCGCGACCAGATTCCCAAACTGATTCTTTTGGACATGATGCTACCCAAGCTTCCGGGGCTCGAAGTACTTCGAGCACTAAAGCAAGATGTCGCAACGAAGGACATTCCCGTGATCGTCCTTACCGGGCTCTCCGAACGAAACAAGGAAAAGCTGTTGCAAGAGGGTGCCGCCAGCTATGTGGAGAAGTCGGACAAACTGCTGGAAAAGGATGGCGCTCTTCTGATTCAGGCGGTGGCGGGAGTGCTTGGCAAGGCGGCGGCACCCGCAAGGTAATGTTTGTGTTGCTGTAGCCTTTTACCATGCCCTGCGGCTACGTGATCGACAAAGAGCGGCGATTGGTACTCAGCACTGCGTGGGATGTGCTCACGGCCGCGGAGGCGCTCGACCACCAGAATCGACTCAGGAATGACACCGACTTCAATCCTGACTTCGCCCAGTTGGGGGACGGCACTCGGGTCACGAGGATCGAGGCTACCGCCTCGGATGTACAAATGCTGGCGGAGAGGACCATATTTTCACCGGGGTCGCGCCGGGCGTTCGTGACCAAGCGCACTGCGCATTTCGGATTGCTACGGATGTTTCAGGTTTACCGGGAACTGGCCGGAGTCGGCGAACAGATCCAGGTATTCCATGACACGGCCTCCGCCTTGACGTGGTTGTCTGAAGCCAGGAATCCGCAACACTAGCTTTACCTCGCTCCTTTTCCGCAGAATTCACACAGGATTCACACTCCGGTCACCTCGCCGTAACACCGCACGGACTACACTGCCGCACCGAGTGGCGCAGGGACGCCGCAGCATAGGTGTTTCTTGCGTACGGCCGACCCTATGAGGCAACTCATTTTTGTGATCGACGGCGAAATTGACGCTTGCCAGGTGGCGCGACAGTGTCTGGAAGAAGCGGGCTACATCGTCCGGGTATTTTCCGGTAGCGACACGATGATTGCTGAGGCGGAGGAAGAGCGTCCGCACCTGATGCTAATCTCCTTGATGTTGCCGGACGGCAGCGGACTGACGTTGTGCCGGCGCATTCGCGAACATACCCTGTTGGCGAGGACCCCAGTGGTGTTTCTGCTGGACGACGCGGTTGAAGAGCATCGGATTCTCGCCCTCGAATGCGGGGGAGACGATTGCATCCCCAAACCTTTTAGCGGCCGCGAACTGGTGGCCCGGGTGCAGGCTGTGTTGCGCCGGCTTTCGCCTGCGGATCTGGCCGCAGAGAGGCAGGCGGCCGAACTAGCGATAGATAGCTGGGCGATGAGGTTGTCGGTTCGAGGGCGCGAGGTGCCGACTACCAGCCTGGAGTTCCGCTTAATAGAGTACCTTGCGCGGCATCGCGGTCAGGTGTTCACGCGTGACTTGTTATTGGACGCGGTGTGGGGCGACATGCAATTCGTGACCCCCCGTAGCGTGGACGCGTGCATCCGCCGAATCCGCGGGAAGATCGAGCCGGACCGGTCGAAGCCAACCTACCTGAAGACCATTCGCGGAGTCGGTTACCGCTTGGATGCAGTGACCACCTGGCAATCCACTCCGAGCGAGGGTTGTGATTGCATCGCCTGTACTAGCGCCATCGGCGCTTCGCAGCTCTCCCATTTGAGCAGCGCCAAGCGCAGAAGGCCTCCGGTTTAGATCAAAAGCTGAGTTTCAATCCGAATTGCATGGTGCGCGACCGATGCGCCTCGATGGGATGCAGGAAGGCGCTGCCGGCCAGGCAACCGGCATCGCCGGCCGAGTAGTTTTCTCCGCCATAACAGTTCACTGTGTTGTTGGCTTGGTTTCCCCGATCGGGATCGTAAACGATGAATTGGGTGTGGTTGAACACGTTGAACCCCTCGGCCCGAAATTCCAGGTTGCTGCCCTCGGTGATCTTGAAATGTTTGAGCAGCGCCACATCGAAGTTGAGCCGATGGGGATTGTTGAGGAAGTTGCGGCCGGCATCTCCGAAGGTCAGTCCGGTGGGGGCTGCAAAAGCGGCAGAATTAAACAGTGCAGGGCCGATGCTCTCCGGGTTGACGCTCCCGTAAGGGGCGCGGTTGTGAGCATTTCCGATTACGTCCGGATAGGAGCCGGCCCCCGTACCATTGGCGACACCAGCATTGTCCAGCACCGAGACGCCGTTGGAACTGGCGCCATTCACCACACTGAACGGCGTGCCAGACTGGAAAGTGGTAATGCCGGATATTTCCCACCCGTTGAACAGCGCCCGTCCAAAGCCGGAGTCATCTGGAAGTGCTGTACCGGGTGACGAAGAGTCGTAGCCGGCATCGGAGAACCAGTAGCGCAAGCGGTTGACCACGGAGTCAAGTTTGTAAAGATAGCTGATGTTGAGCAAGTGGCGCTGGTCAAAGTTCGAACTGGCTTTATTGGAGGCTATGTCGAGCGCGTTCACCAGAGTGGTATCGGAACGGTCGGAAGAATCATCGATTGAGTGGCTGTACGAATAGGCAACGCCCAACGTCAAGGGGCCAGTGGAACGTCGCAGAGTCATCTGCATAGCGTTGTATGTGGAAGTAGCGACATTCTGCAGCGAAAAGATTCTACCGAGGCCGGGCGCATAAGTCCGCAAAGCATTGGGATCAGGAACCGTGATTCCCGGAGTTCCGAAGCAGGCAGCTTCCAAGTTGACGAAGGCAGGATCTGTCAGGCGCCACCGTGGCCGTTACTGGAGCCACGCCAGTGATTGGATCCGCCGGTCCGAAAAGGGTGAAACCCGTGGTGGATTGAAAACTCTTGCAGTCCTGAAGGGTGATGGGCTGGCCGGGCAGGAAGGGGTTATTGCCTGGATTGGGAGCCAATTGGTTGACTTGCAGATCTGTGGTCAGGTGAGTGCCTTTGCTGCCGACGTAGGCAATGGTCGCAACCGTGCTCGATGAGAGTTGGCGCTGCACGCTGAAGCTCCATTGCTGGACGTAGGGCCAAATGGCATGGGTGGGAATTGCGGTCACGTTGAGCGGGAATGCCCCGGTCGCCGGGCAGGGACTCCCCGTGCCTGGGATGGTTCCGACACCGCCAATGCAGCCATAGTCGTAGGGTCGGTTCTCGGTCATATCGAGCACCATGGGCGCGCTGCCTTCGAGCGAACCAGTGTTGGCTTCGTTGCCCGTTCCATGGTGGAAAAACATCCCATATCCGGCGCGGATCGAGGTTTTTCCGGCGCCAGTTGGATCCCAAGCGAACCCGACCCGAGGGGCGGGATTGACAAAGTGGTTGGTCATGCAGCCATCGGGTACTCCATTAACCCCGCATCGCACCAAGCCATTGGTGATGCGCGGATCGAGGCTGTTGAGATTCAGCGGGATGGGGACGCAATGCGTTCCGTTGGCATCGCAGCTACCGGCGACCGCCAGGCCACCGGTTTGAGTGTCGATGGTCGTAGTAGCTGCAAGCGATCGGTTGAACGCCGAAGGCACCCAGTTATACACATTGTTGTATTTCTCATGCCACAGCCCGAACAGGCTAAAGCGCAAGCCGAGATTGACAGTCAGGCGGGGCGACGCACGCCAGTCGTCCTGGAAGTAAGGCTCAATGACGTCGTAGCGGCTAAAGTATTCGTGCTGATCGCTGTCCTGCTGAAAGTATTTGATGCCCCCTGACGCGTTCGGCCGGAAGCTGCCGGGGCCAACCAGAAAATCAGCGAACGAATTTCCCAGGCTAAGGGTGCTGCTGATGTTGCTGAACCCCAGGATGCCCTGGACGTCACCCGTGTTCGCCCCTACCGCTTGATTGAGCTCATTGCGCTGCGCGATCACCCATTGCACTCCCGTTTGCAGAGTGTGCTTGCCCACCACTTTGCTGAGGTCGTCGCGGAAGTTGTAAGTGGGGTTGGCGTGGTGCCAGGGCAAGTATCCGGGGTCAACGGCAAAACCGTTCCCGCCATAGGCGGCGTTGGTGCCGCCTACGACGATTCCAGGCACCTTACCGCCAAACCCATTATTAAAGATATAGCCCATGTTCAGTCCAGCAGGGCGCTGCCAGGTGGCTCCGTTGGAATTGATGTTACTCAGGTTGATGTGGTCCGTGGTGTAGCTGAAGATGAATTCATTCAACAGCGACGACGAAATCGTGCTGGTGAGGTGGGTGAGCATGCTGATTCCGGGGCCCGTGAACTTGCTCTGGATTGTGGGGAAACTATTTTCGACCGTACCCCATTGCGGCGTCAGGATCGTCGTGTCCCAGGAATCGTGAATGTAGCGAAAACTGAGCTTCGTGTTCGAGGTGATGTTATGGTCGATTTTGAAAAGTTCCTGCCGCCAATAGGTGCTCGGGGACGCATCAGCATCGAAGCACGAACCCACACTGGAATTGCATCCTCCCGTCGCATTTGGATAGGGAATAATGTTAGTGCTCAGGATGGCGGCTGCATTCGGGTCGATCGGAATGATGTTTCCCGGGTAAGTTTCGAACTGAGCTATGGGCTGACCCCCATTCCCTGTGCCCCCGCTGGAAGTCGGGATGCCCGGGCAGTCTGGGTAATTGGCGCGGGTGAAGTTCGCCTGGCCGCCGGGAGTCCCGCCGACGGGAGGCAGGACAAACGGGCATACGTCGCTGAAGTTCCCGCTACGCTCGGCTGTGGAGGGAACGGCCTGGTTGTAGGGTGTGGGGGTTCGCTCGAAGCGGAATTCCTCGGAGAAAAAGAAAAAGGTCTTGCCGGTTCCGTTGTAGATGTGAGGGATCACGATTGGCCCGCCCAGAGTCGCTCCGAAGTCGTTTCTACGGTACAGCGGAGCCTTCGTGGTCTCATCAAAGTAATTGCGAGCATTGAAGAATTCATTGCGAATGAATTCGTAGGCGTTCCCGTGTAGTTGGTCGGTGCCGGATTTAGTCTCGGCCAGGACCGTGCCGGACGCTGTACGACCGTACTGTGCCCCGTAATTCGATGTCAGAACTTGCACCTCGCTGAGGGCATCCAGACTGGGATAGACGATCAGCGTGCTCTGGCTGCCGTTCAGTCCTGCATTCAGAACGTCCCCTCCGTCCACGTTGAACGAGTTATATTCGACGCGACCGCCATTGACGCTATAGCGGACGCTGCCCAGCGCACCCACCTTCGCCTCATCCTGTCCGGTCTGATTACTTACCCCAGGAGTAAGGGTGATGAGTTGGGTAAAATTCCGTCCATTCAGCCCCAGACTCACCAGTTCTTTCTGCGTGATGGTTCCAACGATCTGGGAGGTCTCAGTCTCTACCTGGGTGACTTTTTGGCCCTCGACATTGACGGAAGTGGTTACGCCCGCAGGTTGGAGTACGGCATCCATGGGAATGCTCTGACCCGCCGTCAAAACTATGCCGTCGGCATGGAAGTCCTGAAACTTAGGAGCTGAAACGGTAATGCTGTAAGTGCCGGCGGGCAAGTGCTTAAAGGAGTAGTTCCCGCGTTCGTCGGTGGTGGTGGTTTTGGCCGTGCCAGCGCTGTCACGAAGTGTGATGCCGGCGCCCGGGAGCACGGCGCCAGTCTGGTCGGTGACATTGCCGGCGATGGAGTCTGGGGTTTGTGCCACGCTGGCCACGGGAGCACTGGTTTGGGCGGAAGTAGCTGCTGGCAGGCTTAAGAGCACGGCGGCCCAGCAGAGCAAGACTGTCAGCAATCGCACAGTGTTCACCCTTCGCCTCGGAGTCAAAAGGAGCCACATGGTTACAGAGAAGATGTGACGAAATGATGACGGCAAGGTTAATTTCCGATGAAAACGTGAACCGGAGGACGGTCTGGGATCGGAAGCCTTAAGCTCGCCCGCCGCGCCCTGAGCGGGCGAAGTCAAGCGAGGAATTCACATGATATTCACTTTGCGGTCGTTTTGCTGCAACAAATATCAGCGATAGTTCCCCCGACTCTTCCCGCGGTTTTCGGTTCTCATCTCGCGTTCGGGTTTAGGGCCGCGGCAGGAGTCGCCTTGACTGGTTTTTAGCGGGCCACCTTGAGGCAAAGTCCTGGCGTGCGACGAGTGCGCATAGCCGCCGTTCAAAACGGGGTGCTCCCCCAATTAGCCGCGCAAATTTGCGCCATGAGGAAAACTGAAATGACCAAGCGAACGACAAAAATCATGACGGTGCTGTCGATGGCACTGATCGTGTTTGCAGGAGTCAACTGTTTTGGTGCCGCCAATCCGGTACAGTTCAATGGGGCAGGTTCAACCGGTATGTTCAACCTTGCTGCCCTGGCCGCAGATTCGTCCACAGCCTGCGGTACCAACATCTGGACCAAGAAAAATGGAGCTTCGGGAATCGATAGCCGCCGCGGTGACATCCCCGCTCAAACCGCGAACATTTGGATTGTATGGGCCACCAACGGTAGTGGGGCCGTCACGACCGTCTGCTCGTATCTGGCCACAGACTCTGTCATTGGTAACCTTCTGTTGTTCGCCCAACCCACGGCCACGCTGTCTATCCCGTCCACTGAAATCGGAGTAAACGGCGACAACTTGATTCCCACCCTGACCGATACTCCGCTGACCCAGGCGGTGTACAATGCGCTCAACAATCAGGCATTCAACGCCGCGCCGACTGACATCCGCTCCGAGGATGCGGTTTTCGCCATGAACCGCGCGCTGGCGCCTTGGAGTAACGACCCTCACTGCATGGGGCTGGGATACACCGGCGACGGCTTAGTCGGTGTTCCAATTGTCAGTTCGCAAAGCACCCATCAGGTCACTCCGGTGGCGTTTAACATCGTCGGCAACGATCCGTTTAACGGCACCCCGATTCCAGCCTGGACCTCGCTGCAAGTGGGAGCAGAACCAATTGTCGTGTACGTGAACACGCAGACGAACAGCGACTTCGCAAGCGCGAACTACAACAATGTCGACCGCTTTGTTCTTACCAACATATTGAACGGCACCCTTACCCGGACTCGCGATATCGCCAATGTTCCGGGATTGCCGTCCAATGGAGTGCACGTGTTCTTGCGTGAGCCAACTTCCGGAACCTACAACACCACGGAATTTAATATTCCGGATACCGTCGAGGGCGGCTCCTGTCAGGAACTCAACGTCAACCCTGTGAGCGATAATCCGTTGAACATCACCTATCCCAGCGGCGGCACGCGCCAGCGCGTGGTCGGCAACGGCGAAATGGTGGCCGCGGTAGGATCACACACTAACTCGATCGGGTACAGCTTCTGGAGCACCGGTAACTTCGCCAGCGTGCTGACCACCGCCAAGTATCTGTCGGTCGACGGCATTGATCCCCTCAACTACTCGTGGTACCAGAGCAGAGGAGCGTTTCCCAATTGCGTGGCCCCATGTCCGGGACTCGTTCCGTTCGTCAACGTCCTGAACGGATCGTATCCTGCATGGACCATTCTGACGGTCTCCTGCTACACCACTAACGGAGTCTGTCCGAAGGGGGTCACCGGGCTGGTTACGGCCGCGCAAAAGAATGCCAGCAAGGTCCCTGACCTGGTTCCGGTCAGTTCGATGCAAGTATTCCGCTCGCACTACGACCGTCCGCAACAGCTTGGGCCAACTTCTAACGGCAATGCCGGCGAACCTAAGGAGTCCGGCGGTTCGGTCGGCGGCGCGGTATTCACCAAGAATGCCGATGCCGATTTCTTGGCTGACACCGGTATGCAGTTGATCGAGATCAAGCAGTAGGAAAATCGATCTGTCATCGGAGGCAGGGTGTCTGCTTGGCAGCCTGCCTCCGACTTCTTACGCTCAGCAGTGGATGTGAGTATGAGGTTCGTAGTAGAAGTTCCGGACGGGGAAGTGTTCAAGGCGGCGGAAAACCCCGAAGATCTTGCCCTGGAAATCGCAGAAGTGATTATCCACGAGATTTTTGATTTCAGTTCTGTAGCGGTGACGCCGCAAAGAGATTTTTCGAGCGCGATGGGGCTCGTCTCCAGGATGACCGCGGTGTAGTACACAATTTTCAAGAGAGAATCGGATGCGGAGTTTCTGGCGTAAATATCAAGTCCGGCAGTTTGCGATTTTGGTGCTGCTGGTATGCTTTGCGCAAGTTGGCGCTGCCTGGGCCCAGAAGACCGCCCAGCTACGCAGCCCGCGCCGCGTCGTGGGACGGTCGAGGACTGGAGTTCGCCATCCTTGGCGGGAAGCGACTTGGTGCCGCAGAGGCCGACGTTTGGAGAAAAGGATGTCCAGCCCGGCTTCATCCGCGAACTACTCCAGGTGCAGTGGCGGATGGGCGATCCCATCGATCTTTATATCATCCGGCCGAGGTATGTACCGAAGCCGCCGGTGGTCATCTATTTGTACAGCTATCCTTCCGAAACCGCGCGTTTCCGCGATAACGACTACTGCGCTCGAATTACTTCCGGCGGAGTTGCAGCCATCGGCTTCGTATCTGCGCTTACCGGCCAACGTTACTCCATGCGACCGATGAAGGAATGGTTCGTCAGCGAATTGCAGGAGTCCTTGGGCAAGTCGGTGCACGATGTTCAAATGATGCTCAACTTTCTTTCCACGCGTGACGACCTGGACACAAACAACGCCGGCATTTTTGGGACGGGATCGGGAGGAACTATTGCGATTCTGGCGGCCGCGGTTGATCCACGCATCAAGGCGATTGACGTTCTGGATCCGTGGGGAGATTGGCCGGATTGGATGGCGTCTTCCAAGATCATCCCGGAAAACGAGCGCCCCAACTATGTCAAGCCGGAATTCCTGAAGAAAGTTGCGCCGCTTGACCCCGTCCAGTGGTTGCCCGAAGTGACTGCGCACATCCGCATCCAGGAGGTCGCGGACGACACGGTCACGCCAACGGTTGCGAAGGAGCGAATTGAGTCCGCCGCACCCGCTACGGCCAAGATCGTACGCTACGACACCACGTACCATTTTTATCAGGCCTCGGCCGCGGGCCGGCTCTTCCAGTGGGTAAAAGACCAAGTCCGCGAGAGTCCGGGGAGCAAGCCAGCGGTGGAGAATGTGCACACTTCGCAGCCGCCCGCCCCCGGCGCGGAGAGGCACAATGACTAGCGGCCGCCGGGAGCGAGGCGAGCGGGATCTCTAAGCCGCCGTTAGATGACATACAGAAATCACATGCTGGTTAGAACGTCATACCTGAGCCGGAGTCCTCGAATGTCCGTCAATCTGTGGCGTGTTTTTTCCGTTGCCGTATGCGTAAGCGTGACGATCCTGGCGATCGGTTGCGGAGGAGCGAGCTCGGCGCCGATCAGCGGTTATAACGCCCTTGGCGCGGTCTCGGTCACCATCACTCCTGCGACCATGATCGTGGGCACGAGTACTACCGAGACTTTCACTGCCGTCGTGAATAACTCAGGTTTGCAAACTGTGCAGTGGCAGGTCAACGGATTTCCGGGAGGCGCGGCAGAAATTGGCACTATCGACAATTCCGGCAATTACACGGCGCCGCAATTCGTTCCCATTCCTTCCAGGGTCACCATCACGGCTGTGGCTAATGCAGACACCACGAAGAGCGGCACCGCGACTGTTACGATTTCGGGTTCTCTGGTTCCGGCGCAGGTTTTCATATCTCCCTCCGGGACCGCTTACGTGCAGGCTGGGCACCCGTTAAAACTGTCGGGTGGTGTGATTGGTCCGGCGAACACGGCGGTGGACTGGCAGGTAAACGGCATTGCGAACGGCAATTCGGTGTTCGGGACGGTTACTTCCGGCGCGGGCAATACTGCGGTCTATACGGCGCCGGCGAAAGTTCCAAACTCTTCGACCGTCACCATCAAAGCCCTGTCGCACGTCGAGCCCTCGAAATTTACCTATTGTAAAGTCACGCTTTCTGAACAGGCTCCCACCATCGCAACCGTCACCGTCACTCCCGCGGTAGCGGTGGACCAGACGCAAAGCCATTTCACTTTCACCGCCGACGTGATCAATGCCGACGATGACTCCGTCTCATGGGAAGTGGCCGGCGTGGATGGAAATCCGACCTACGGAGGCTCGGAAGTCAATGGAACCATCGGCTCGGAGAACGGCAATACGGGAGTCTATACTGCTCCGTCCGAGGTTCCACCCTTGGGCAATGTTGTGTCTGTCATTGCGGTCTCGAATGCGCAACCCACCCGCAATGGTTTCGCCAGCCTTACGGTAACCCCGCCGCCGCCGCTCGGCGTCGCGGTTCTGGTCAACGGCACGGGCACTGTGCTCGAGGGGGGAATAGCTCATTACAACGCAACGGTGCAGAACGCGAATGTGCAGACTGTGACTTGGCAAGTGAATGGCGTCACCGGAGGCAATTCCACTTACGGAACCATTTCTCCGGACCCAGTCATACCCGACCAAGGGGATTACACGGCTCCGGCAACAGTTCCCCAACCGCCAGTGGTCATTGTGGGTGCGGTTCCCACTGTCAATCCCAAGATCGCGGGCACGCTTCCCGTGACCATCAGCACCCCGAATATAAGCGCGTCGGTGGTCTGTTACCCGAATACCTGCTTGAACGGCACCGAGCAATTAGGAATAGGGCAGACCCAACAATTCCAACTGCAAGTCTCGGGATCAAACAATCAAACCGGTACCTGGTACGTTTGCAGCAAGACGTCGGATCCCTCAAACTGTGTTTTTGGTGGCAATGCCACGCTGGGCACGATTGTGCCTCCTCAGGGATCGAACTTGGTGACTTACACGGCTCCTGCTTCAGTACCCAGTCCTGCGACCGTCATCATCAAAGCGGTACCAGCGGCGGATCCGTCGCATTTCGCGGTGGCCACAGTGACCATTAGCCTGAATGCGGTGAGTGTCCAGGTTATGCCGCCGGGCCCTCTCACGGTGCAAACCGGCGAACTAGGCGGGCCGTTCACTGCGACTGTGGTCGGCTCCACGGACCAGGTCGTTTCCTGGTATGTAAATAACATTCTTAACGGCGACTCGACAGTCGGCACCATGATGCCTGACAGCCAGAATCTCAATGAAGAGGACTACATCGCTCCGGTGAATGTCCCGAATCCCGCTACGGTTGTGATAACCGCCGTGCCGGAAGCCGATCCTTCCGTCGTGTCCAACAAGGTGATGGTGACCATCATCCCGGTACAGAACCAGATCACGATTACCATATCGCCGGATCCGCCCCCCCCGATGCTACCGGGGCAAAGCAATCCCAACTATGACGCCACCGTGAACAATAGCTCGGACCAGGTTGTCTATTGGACATTGGCGCCCACCAGCGGTGGAACTTGCACCACGGGATTGCCTACGCCATGCGGAACCATCAACCCCTCCACCACCAACGGCCAGCCGACGACCTACACAGCACCCGATGTGCAGGGTCTTCCCGACCCCTATTATGTGAACATAACGGCGACAGCGGACGCCAATTCCAATGTAAAGGCGACCGTCACCCAAGAGATTACGGCCAACGCCCAGGCGTCGATTTCGATCAGCCCTGGATCGCTTGCGATTCAGGCGGGTTCGACCAGTCAGGTCCCGTTCATGGTAGTTCCATTCAACATTCCAGATTTCGATCAGGTCACCGTGAACTGGTCGATGAGTTGCAACTCGCTGGCTCCGCCGGGCGAAAATTGCGGGAAGGAGCCGTTCGGGCAGTTCGCAGACAAGGGGGGACCGGGATGCTTCAACCCCGAAGACGGGGGCATGAAGGTATGCAACGACAACAGCTTTGACGATTTGGGCGGAGTTTCCCCGGTGTATGCCGCCCCTGGTGTCCTCGGCAGTAGCTATATGGCGGTTCCAGAATGCAATACCCAGCCAGGACAGACGGATGGCTTTGTGGCAGTAACGGCAGTGGTCACGTCAGAGAACTGTCCCGGCTCTCTGATGCAATGCACGGCCACGATGTGCATCGACGTTTCACCACCGGTGCCCAAGAAGCACAGTCTCGATCCTGACTTGGGGTCTGCGCCCTAAGCGACGGAATGAGCCTTCGGCCCTCGGGACGAGACAATTTGCTTGATGTCACGGAATGCGCGCCTAGTGTCAGAGTTGAATTCACGCACTCCCAAACGACCGGTGCAGAACCGTGCCAGGAGCCCGGCTCGGAGATATCCACAGATTGGGTCCGGACGCGGCCTCAATTCATCCACGCTTTAACAGTCGCGTCAAAATTCCGCAACATGAGTGCCCTACCATGGTTTTTCCTCGGCTGAATGATTGTTGTAGGGAGCCCTCATATCGGACCGAAGGACGGAGGAAGAGATGTTCGAGACACTGAGAGCATCAACTGCCCCCAGGAAAATGCTGGCATTTACGACAGCATTGATCACTGCCCTGGGACCGTGTGTTGCGCCTACCTACGCCGCTTCAAATCCGTCGGCGAAGACGGCAACACCCATCCAGCACCTGGTTGTGATCTTCCAGGAGAATGTTTCGTACGATCATTATTTTGGGACCTATCCCAACGCCACCAACCCGGCTGGAGAGCCGAAATTCGTTGCCCGCCCTGGAACGCCAACGGCAAATGGTTTCAGCAATGCGCTGCTGAACAACAATCCCAACCTGAATCCCGCGAACGGCAGCGGCGCCACCAACCCCTTCCGCTTGGACCGTTCACAATCGGTGACCGCCGATCAAAACCATGACTACACCGCAGAACAGCAGTCTTTTGACATGGGCGCGATGGACCTGTTTCCAGAGTTCGTAGGCACCGCCGGGCCGCCGCCCCAGGGTGGTGGAATCCTCAACACGAACGGCTTGAACCTGGGCTACTTTGACGGGAACACGGTGACCGCGTTCTGGAATTACGCCCAGCACTTCGCCATGAACGACAATTCCTACAGCACGACGTTCGGTCCCTCGACACCGGGCGTGATCAACCTGGCTTCCGGCCAGACCAATGGCGTGATTGCCGGAACCGGCGGCACCGTAGATGGCGGCGACGGATCTCTGACCATCATCGGCGACCCTGACCCCCTCAACGACGTTTGCTCGGGCAGCAGCCAGGTGCAACTAGGTGGAAAGAACATCGGCGACCTGCTGACCGCAGCTGGCGTGAGCTGGGGATCGTTCATGGGCGGGTTTAACCTCAATCTCAAAATTCCAACGGAACCACGGGCTGCAATCGGAGTTCGACTGGACTTGCGGGCACCACCGGCGACTACATCCCTCACCACTCCTTCTTCGGATATTGGGCTTCCACGGCCAATCCGCTCCATACCCGGCCAAAGACCATGTCCGAAATTGGGAACAACGGCCCGGCAAATCACAACTACGATATTGATGACCTCGTCAACTCAATCAAAGCCGGCAATTTCCCGGCAGTAAGCTTCGTCAAGAACATTGGCATTCAAGACGGACATGCGGGCTATTCCGATCCTTTCGATGAACAGACCGCCGTGGTTAAGTTGGTCAACTTCCTGGAAGAACAACCCACCTGGAGCAGCACCGCAGTTGTCATCCTTTACGACGACTCCGACGGCTGGTACGACCACCAGATGAGCCCAATCGTAAACCAGTCGACCGGTTCATCGGACGCCCTGACCGGGCCAAGCGCTTGCGGAACTGGCGGGCTGCAATTGCCCGGCATCGACCCCGGCAACGCGCACGCGCTTGGTCGCTGTGGCTACGGTCCGCGGCAACCCTTGATCGTGATTTCGCCGTGGGCGCTGGAGAACGCGGTTGATCACACCATTACGGACCAGACTTCGGTCATCCGTTTCATCGAAGACAACTGGCTGGGCGGAGAGAGAATCGGCGGCGGGTCGTTCGACGCCATCGCCAACTCCATCAGCCAGATGTTCAACTTCAGTCAGGTCAGGAGCGACGGAATCCTGATCCTCAATCCCTCAACCGGAGAGCAGATTCCCTAGTGGGTTGAGTGAACCCTCGGTTATAAAGACGGGCATGCGAACGCTGAGTTCGCATGCCTTGTTTTTGATATTGTGTAACTGCGTACAAGCGTAGATTCCTCGATGCGTCCTCCGCGTGCTTCGTTCCCAAGGCACTCGGAATTGAAAAAGTTGGAGGCGTTCAGTTGTCCATAACACGGAGAAAGTTCCTGCAACAGAGCGGGATGGCGGCAGCGGCTGCGGCGATGATGCCGCAGGTGCCGCATCGCCAGCCGCCGAAGCCGGTCAAGCCGGTGCTGGACCCGAACACGCTGACCGCGTTTGTAGATCCGCTGCCCATTCCCGACGTTGCCCGCGCCGCTGGCCTACGCTCCAGCCCTGACGATCCCAAACTAAGAATTCCTCATTATCGTCTGGCGATGCGCGAGTTCCACGGCAAGGTCCATCGCGATATGAAGCCCACGCGGCTCTGGGGAATCGGATCGTCGTCTCCGGGCCCGACCCTTGAAACGGAGAGTGGCAAGGGCATTGCTGGTGGAGTGGGCGAATGAATTGCCGCGCGAGCATTTTCTGCCCATTGATCACAGTATCCACGGGGCCGAGCCCGACAAACCGGACGTTCGCAGCGTCATTCACTTGCACGGCGCCAAGGTCGGGCCGGAAAGTGATGGCTATCCTGAAAACTGGTATGTGCCGGGAAAATCTGCGACTTATTATTATCCCAACCAGCAGGATGCAGCGCTGCTTTGGTATCACGATCACGCGCTGGGAATCAACCGGCTGAATGTGCTCGCCGGGTTGTTTGGCCTGTTTGTCGTGCGCGATCCGGTAGAGAAGTCTCTGAATCTGCCGCGCGGCAAGTATGAGGTGCCGCTGGTGCTGTGCGACCGCACATTCGATCTGGACGCGCAACTTTACTATCCGGTGGCACAGAATTCCACCAACCCATGGGTCTCGGAATTTTTTGGCAATGCCGTCCTGGCCAATGGCAAACTCTTGCCCTACCTGGATGTGGAGCCGCGGAAGTACCGCTTCCGGGTTCTGAACGCGGCCAACACCAGATTCTTTCGTCTCGCCATGGCAAACGGGCAGATGCTTCAACAAATTGGAACCGACCAGGGATTGCTGCCGGCGCCGGTGGCGCTGAAGCAGATCATTCTGGCTCCGGCAGAGAGGGCCGATCTGGTGCTCGACTTCAGCGATCATGCCGGCGAACAAATTGTCCTGAAAAATGACTTCGCGACGCCGGTGGTGCAGTTCCGCGTTTCTCGAGGAAAAGTCAGCGATGAGAGTTCGTTGCCCTCGGCTTTGCGGCCGGTTGTGAAAATTGCGGAATCGGAAGCGGTGAAAACCCGCGACCTGAAGCTGGGGGAAATCGACGATTTGCACGGCGATCCTGTGACCGTGCTGCTGAATGATTCCCACTGGAAGATGCCGGTGACCGAGAATCCGGTTTTGAATTCGGTGGAGATCTGGAACCTGATGAATGTGACCGACGATGTGCATCCCATCCATGTCCATTTGGTCCGTTTCCAAGTACTCGATCGGCAGCGATTTGACGCGTTCGCGTATCAGAACCGGGGCGTTCTTCGCCGCTGGGGCACGCCGATTCCGCCGGAACCAGGTGAAGCTGGCTGGAAAGACACAGTGCGAGCCACGCCGGGAATGATCACCAGAATTATCATGAAGTTCGAGGGCTTTACCGGCCGCTACGTCTGGCATTGCCACATTCTGGAACATGAAGATAATGAGATGATGCGGCCGTATGATGTGATTGCGGCCCGTTGAGCGCGGCCCGCATGAATTCCACTGCGATCGCTATCCGCAAAGCGACATTGGGAGATGTTCCGGTCTTGCGTGCTCTGATCGCGGAGTCGGTGCGAATCCTGCAGGCGTCGTACTACACCACTGAGCAGAGAGAAGGCGCACTGGGCACGGTTTTTGGAGTGGATACGCAACTCATCCGTGACGGTACCTACATGGTTGCTGAGGCGGAGACGGTGATCGTGGGCTGCGGGGGATGGAGCCGCAGGCGAACAGCCTTCGGCAGTGACCATGCCACGGATCGGGACAATGCTCTGCTTGATCCGGCACGCGAGGCGGCGAAAATCCGCGCATTTTTTGTACATCCGGAGTGGGCGCGGCGGGGAATCGGCACGCGAATTTTAGAAGCCTGTGAGGCGGCGGCATCGAGGGACGGATTTTCGCGCCTCGAACTGGTGTCAACTCTGCCGGGAGAGCCCCTGTATCGAGCGCGGGGGTTCGTGCCGGGCGAGGCTTTCGAGGTTCCGCTGCCCACTGGCGTGACGCTTCCGGTGGTGCGTATGACGAAGATAATTGAGGGCAAATAAACCCCAGGCGAAGTTTGCATCGCGTCGGTCAGGACAGTAGCATCGAAGGAAGCGTCGGCGGATGACTTGCGAACCCGGTGCTTCTAAGGAGTCGTCGCATCATGGCTCTCGATGTCGCGCGAAGAACTCTGCAATCCAGCAACCATGCACCGGCTGATTTGAATCCCGAAGCCGACCTTCCTCAGGGATTCTTTGAATTCCTGTTGCCACTGCACAAACAGTTCACACCCTGGCAGCAGGCGCTGGTGGCGATGCGGAATCAGGTGTTGCAGAAGTCGCTTAAAGGAAGCCCTCCGAACTATTTGCCCGCGTCGCCAGCCACCACTACCGCTTGGAAGATCGACCTGCCGGACTGGTGCGCCGATCAGCGCAATCAGATGACCGGGCCAGCCGATGATACGGAACTGACGGTCAAGCTGCTGAACTCTGGATCTCCAGGCGTGATGCTCGATCTGGAGGATTCGATGGCGAACGAGTGGTCGCACACTCTGTTGGGAATTAAAAATGTGCTCGCCGCTTATAAGTATGAGCTGGGGTATTACGACAAGAAGCGGCAAAAAGAAGTCAAGGTGCAACGGTCGAAGACCGTGACCTGGGTGCGTCCGCGGGGATTGCACGTGAGCCAGGGTGGCGTGATCAAGAACGAATTGATGTCGGCGTCGTTGTTTGATCTGGCCCTGCTGTGGTATCAGCTCGACCCTGCGGCACTGCCGCATAATTTCTCGGTTTACATTCCGAAGAGCGAGTCGGCAGAGGAAGCGTTTGTGGTGGCGCGATCTGTTTCAGGTGCTGGCCAAGTCGAAAGGACTGCCTGCCAACTACATCAAGTGTATGGCGCTGGTGGAGGCGCATCCACTGGCTTATCAGATGGAGGAATTTCTCTTCAATCTGCGCGACCACTGTCTGGGACTGAATCTCGGCCGCTGGGACTACATGGCGTCGCTGATTCACTTCATGCTGGAAGACCCGCAGTGGATATTGCCGGATCGCAACACCATTCCGCACGATGTGGCATTCTTCCAGAGCTTCCGCACCTTGATGCCGGAGATTTGCCATAAGCACGGGGCCCTGGCCATTGGAGGCATGACGGCGCTTTTCCCGAGCCGCACCGACCCAGAGTTGAACGAGCGCGCTTTGAGAACGCTTAAAGAAGATAAGAAGAACGAAGCCAACTGCCTGATGGATGGAGCCTGGACAGGGCATCCTGACCAGAATGAGATTGCCGTAGCGCAGTTTCCCGAGCCGAATCAGATAAACGAACGGCCGAAGCTGCCGAGCACGCATCCCGATTTGCGGCCAGTGCCGGCAGGCGTGGGCAAGATTACGCTCGCCGGAACTCGCGCGGCGGTGCGCACCGTCATTCGCTATCGCAATGGAGTGCTCAACGGCAAAGGTGCGAGCCTGCTCGATGGCTACATGGAGGACCTGGCCACCGACCGCATTTACCGGCTGATGATTGCGCAGCGCACCAAGCACAAAGTAAAGGTTCAAGGAGACGATGGAAAAAGTGTGGAGCACAGTCCTCCAGTTGGTGACGCGATTGTTTGACGAGGAACTGGCGAAGATTCAACGCGACTTGCCGGAGGAGATTGCTGGCAACGAGGCCGCGACTCTTCCCGAAGCGCGGCGCATTGCAGAAGAAATGATCGTGCAGGGACACCACTCGCCGGTATAGCCTTGTCATCTTGAGCGAATCAGCCGTCTTGTCATCTTGAGCGGAGCAGAACCAGTCGCTTGCGATTGGTTCTGCGTAGTCGAAAGATCCCTACCGCGCCACTGGGCTGTCCGCTCTTGCCATTCCGAGGAGCGGAGCGACGAGGAATCCGCTTGGCAACGACCGCGAAAGACGTGCCCACAACGCGAAAAAACCCCATTGACGCCCGGTCCCGCCGGTAGGACAATGGGTGCGCTTGGTTAGGCCGTAGCGAGTCTCCCGCTGGCGGCTCAGCGAAGTAGACCCCGTTTCTCGCGTGAGTAGGCCGCGATCCCGAATTTCGCACCACGGAGGTTTTCGATGACAAGGCTCAGCCTATGGAAAATGGCCGGGGCTGTTCTTTTGCTCTGCGCCGCGACGGCGATTGCCGCGCCCGCGCAGGTCTTCAACACGCTGGTCGATTTCGATTTCACCGACGGCGCGGGTCCCTACTACATGTCTCTCGTCCAAGGCCGTGACGGCAACCTCTACGGAACAGCTTTCTACGGCGGGACCCGCGAGGATGGTACGGTTTTCAACGTCACGCCAGCGGGCACGCTGACGGCATTGCGCAGTTTCGACGGCGCTGACGGCGGGGGGCCCAATGCAGGGCTGGTGCTATCCACCGACCTGTTTTTTTATGGGACGACAGCTTACGGCGGCAATTGCAACTGTGGAGTCGTGTTCAATATCACCCCCGGTGGCAGGCTGACAGCGCTGTACAGCTTTACCGATGGCACCGACGGTGCGTACCCCATCGCGGGCCTCGTTCAAGGCACGGACGGGAACCTATACGGAACAGCGAACGAGGGCGGAGACCTTACCTGCGCCGCACCCTATGGCTGCGGTACGGTCTTCAAGATCACGCAAACTGGGGCGTTCACACCGCTGCACATCTTCGAATTGCATGATGGCGGGTTCCCTCGAGGGGGACTCATTGAGGCCTCGGACGGTAATTTCTATGGAACTACGTACGAGGGCGGAGACCTTACCTGCGCCGCACCCTATGGCTGCGGCACGGTCTTCAAAATTACCTCAACTGGGAAGCTGACGATGCTGCACAGCTTCGACGTGAGTGACGGCTCGGGACCTTCCGCAGGACTCATTCAAGCCACTGACGGGGACTTCTATGGGACGACGTTCTATGGCGGGGATGTCAGTTGTCTCTACGGTTGCGGCACGATCTTCAAGATTACCCCAGGGGGCGCGCTGACCACCCTGCATGACTTCGACGGCAGCGACGGGTCCGGCCCCTCAGCCGGGCTGATACAGACCACGGACGGTAACTCTTACGGCACAACCGTAGAGGGCTTCAATGCTCCTGGCGGGACCGTCTTCGAAATAACACCGCAAGGGACGTTGACCACTCTGCACAACTTTTGTTCTCAAAATGGGTGCGCTGACGGCAACCAGCCCATCGGGGGCCTTGTTCAAGCCACAAATGGGATTCTCTACGGGACAACGTATTTGGGGGGAGTCGATGGGTACGGCAACATCTTCAGCATAGACATGGGCCTCGGCCCGTTTGTGACTTTCGTGCGGAGCTATGGCAAAGTCGGCGAAACTGGCCCCATTCTCGGTCAAGGATTCACCGGAACGACGAACGTTTCACTCAACGGGATCTCGGCAAACTTCACCGTTGTCTCCGACACATACATACGTGCCACGGTTCCCGTTGGAGCAACCACCGGCTACGTCACCGTAACCACGTCTAGCGGTACGTTGAAGAGCAATGTGCCGTTCCGCGTGATCCGCTAGCGTACGATCGCACGAGAAATCAGCAACAGATTCCTCGTCGCCTTCCACCTCGAAATGACAAGACAGCGAGGATAGGAACTAAGGTAGGGATCTTTCGACTGCGCGGAGCGGTCGCAAGCGACCGTCCCCCACTCCGTTCAAGATGACAAGCCGCTCACGACACCCAGGGTGCCTTTAGTCACTTCAGTTTGGTTACTGCAATTTGTTATTCTTTACACTTGGGGCAGATTGCCCCGTCCTCTCCCGCTGTTTCGCGGTGCGCTCTGTGCTTTCTTCCGGTGAGAACGCGTGCAAGAAACCGACACATCACGGCCGGAGTTGCAGCAGCTTCTTGATAAGCCCATCCGCGACCTGGGTTTGAAAATTGACGGCTCCCCCCTGGAGCGATTCGTGCGCCAGTTGTACAAGGAGCTGGATCAGAAGGGCTTGGTGAAGTTTCGTCCGGCGTGCTATCTCACCGACGAGTGGGGATGTCCGTCGGGCGAGCCAGTGATCGGCATCCCGTTTTATCTGGCGGACGCGAAGCTCTCGCAACTGGAAAAAGAAACCAACGATCTCGAAGACGCGCGCGAAATCATGATGTATCTGCGCCACGAAGCCGGGCACGCATTTAACTATGCCTACAAACTGCATCGCACGGCGGAATGGAAACAGCTGTTCGGACCGTTCCGGCGGCCGTATCACGATAACTATCGCCCCGTCCCGTTCTCACGAAATTATGTGCGCTATCTCGCCGGGTGGTATGCGCAGAAGCACCCCGACGAGGACTTCGCCGAAACTTTTGCGGTGTGGCTGACGCCCCGCTCGGCGTGGCGCAAACGTTATCGCGGCTGGGGCGCGCTGGCCAAGTTGCGCTACATGAACCGCATCGCGCGCGAATTGGGGCACACTGACCCAGTCCGGCGCCGCGGCGTAACCGATGTGACGGTCGATGAGATGGAAATCACCGTCGCCGAATTCTACCGGCGCAACGGAGAAGAAGTGGCCCTGGGAGATCTGGCGCTGGATGCCGATTTGCGGGATATTTTTAATGTGTCCAAGCGTCGCAAGCGGGTGACTCCCGCGCAGCAGTTCCTGCATCAACATCGGAAGAACGTGGTGGATAAAGTCACTTATTGGACAGGAGCGCAGCGGCCGCTGATCAAGAAACTGGTGGAACTCATAGAGAAACGGATCGGCGATCTCAAGTTGTCTGCCGATCCGCAACGCGAAGCGGAGCATTTGATTCAGATCACGGTGTATGCCACGGCACTGGCCATGAATTACATGACCAGAGGAAAGTTCGTGCATCCGTGAAAAGTTGGAGCACAGAATGACCGGCGCGAAGCTGAAAGTTGCGGTGCTTTACGACGTCTGGGGAGACGAAGCAGCCTCGCCCGAGGTAGTCGAAGAAAAGGTGTCCTCAAAAAAGAAGAAGAAGAAAAAACGGGAGAGCAAGAGCAAACGGGAAAAGGAAGATCGCGAGGAAATTTTCGAGGCACTGGAAAAGCTTGGGCATGAACCTTTCTATCAAGTCCTGGACGGAACGCAACCCTGCCTGACCGCGCTGGCGAAATGCGGGGCCGACCTGGTGTTCAATCTTACCGAAGCCTTTGCCGGCGACGACACCAAGGAGATGAACGTCGCCGCCTATATGGACCTGCTGGGCATCCGCTATACCGGCGGAGGGCCGCATGCGCATTTTCTGGCGCAGGACAAGGCGACCGCCAAGAAAATGTTTGCATTTCACGGCATTAAGACGCCTTTCTTTGCGACTGCATATCGTGGTCGCATCGAGCACGCTCATGACGTGTCCTTTCCTCTCATTGTGAAGCCGATGTGGGAGGATGGGTCGATTGGGATCGATGCCGAGTCGGTGGTAGGCAGCGTAAAGGAACTGATGGAGCGGGTGGAATACCTCCAGAACGAGTTTGATTCCCCGGCACTGATCGAGGAATACATCGAGGGCCGGGAGATGTACGTGGGAGTGCTAGGCAGCTACGAAACAGCCCAGGCTCTGCCGTTGGTGGAACTCGATTTGTCACGGTTGCCGGAGGGCACTCCGAAAATTGCCAGCTACGATGTGAAGTTCGAAAAAGATACCCAGGCGCACAAGTTGACCAAATCCTATCTGGTAGACGACCTGGACGAAAAGATGACCGCGCGCTTGCAGGAAGTTGGCCTCGCCGCATACAAGGCGGTCAAGCTGCGCGACTACGGGCGCATCGATATGCGGCTGACGCCCCAAGGGTGAGGTGTACGTGATCGAGGCGAATCCAAATCCGTGGCTCTCGAGCAAGCAGGAATTCGCCATGGCAGCGAAGGCCTCCGGCCGCTCATACACCGATCTCATCGGCTGAGATTGTAGAGCTGGCCATGGCAAGATACGCGATCAACGCTGAGAACGCGTGCTAGGCTGACCTTTGTAGCATGGCGGGCACAACCGCCGCCCGCTTCCTGATAAGCTCCACGATCCGGTGTTTTACGTAACCATCTTCGGTGAGGTGTGCGGACGCGGTGTCGTCCAATTTTGGCAACGACCATGCGGTCAACCGGTCGGCGGCTGGCAAAATCAGGATCCAGAGCGGAGCAGAAACGGCACTCACGAAAGTTGCGGGTCTCGGTGTGCTCATGGCGACGATGAAATCGATCCATTGGGGGCTGGTCTCCTAGGATTGATTAAAGAAAGCCATGTATACATGAAGGAAGAGAGACGGGCAACTCTCTGGCCTGTGGAAGCCTGTGGAAAAATGGGGTGATATGTTTTGTCCCCCAGATCGCGTGAGCGCTCGCACAGAACACCGAGGAAACAACCATTTATTGCCTTCTAAAAGTGTTGCTTATTAGTGCATTATCAATTGGTTATCGAATATCTTGTGGCTGGTGAATGCCAGTAGAATGATCAATATGGGTCGCTCCCGCGAAGGACGGGACGACAACTCTGCGTTATCCTAACCTCGGTGCCACCACGTTCCCCAACTGCGGAGGGCTTTCGTGCCATACTCCGCCGGCCATCGCTCGGCTTTGCTGAAATTGCCTGGCGATGGAGTTTTGGGGCGGCAGCGGGGTTGCTTATAACGTTCACTGGTTTTGAATATCTCAAGACCTTGCCCGTCACTAGCGGCGATTTGTGGCTGCTGCGGTCTCGTCAGCCATTCTTCATTTTGCAAGCGGTCTCGCATATCGTCCGCGGCAGTGGCTTCCGTGTGGTGGAGGCCCTCGTCGTGCTGACATCGGCGCTGGCGATTGGCTGGATTGTCGTCGCCGCCCTGGCACGGGCCGCCACGGTCAAAACGCTCGTCGCTTATTTCCGCGAAAACGATGGTGCTTCTGAACCCGCGATCAGGCCTTTGGTTGGCCTGATGTTCTTGCGGTCGGTCGCTCTATTCGCCGCAATTCTCGGCAGCTTCTCAGCTTTTACGACTGTTAGGCTTCGCCTCCACGCCTGAGGAAACCGGCATGGCGATCCAGTTGGCCATGGTTGTCCTTGGCCTGGTCTGGTTGGTGTGGTCGGTGATGAACTGGCTGCTTTCGCTGGCAGCAATTTTCGTCGTGGCCAACGGCCGCGACACTTTTGGCGCAATCGCGGATGCTGTAGATTTTCTCCGTCGCCGCAGCGGGCCGGTATTTGCTGTCAGCACGTCGTTCGGCTTGGCCCATGGGGCGGCATTGGTGTTGGCTGGCATCGCCGCGGCATTTCCCTTGGGACTCGCCTCGGCGCTTCCCGGGCGGTTGGTGCTGGCGAGTTTATTTGTGATCACCCTGCTTTACTTCGCCGTCGCTGATTTTTTGTACATAGGCCGCCTCGCCGCTTATGTGGCGATTCTGGAACTGCCAGAAGTATCTGTTCCCAGCGCGCGAGCCTCCAGCACCAAGCTTGCAACCCGGCAGCGTCGATCCAAACGAATCGATTCTGAGCGATCTGCCTGCGCCAGGCTAGCGTCTGGCAGAGTTCCTCTTTACACTGCCGTCAACTTTTGAGACACTCGTCCGTGGAAACCCAATCAATCGTTGTCCTCGACTTTGGAGCGCAATATTCGCAGCTGATTGCGCGCCGTATCCGCGAACAGAACGTCTTTTCTGTCGTCCTGCCTTGTACCGCCAGCCTCGATGAAATCCGTAGTTACTCGCCGCTCGGCATTATCCTTTCCGGCGGTCCGTCTTCTGTCTACGATAAGGACGCACCGGCCGTGGACCCGCGTGTCTTCACGATGGGTTTGCCCATGCTGGGCATCTGTTATGGATTGCAGCTCATGGTGCATGCGCTCGGTGGCAAAGTGCAGGCCGCCGATAAGCGCGAGTATGGCCATGCGACGGTGAACCTCAAAACCGCTTCGGGTTTGTTCAACAACCTGCCCGGCAAACTCAATGTCTGGATGTCTCACGGCGATAAGGCTGTCGAATTGCCGCCAGGATTTCACGCAGACTGCCAGTTCGCCTAATGCTCTGGCCGGTATTGAGAACGCGGAAAAAAGAATGTGGGCGGTACAATTTCACCCAGAAGTCCGTCACACCCAGCACGGTACCGACGTCCTGCGCAACTTTGCGCTGGTCATCTGTGGAGCGAAGCCAACCTGGACTCCGCAGCACTTCATTGACGCCACCATAGCCAGCGTCCGCCAGACCGTAGGGACCGGGCGGGCAATTTGCGCGCTTTCTGGCGGAGTTGATTCTGCGGTAGCTGCAACTCTGGTGGACCGCGCCATGCGCAATGCCAAGCATCCGACGCGCCTGACTTGCGTGTTCGTCAATAATGGCGTGCTTCGCAAAGATGAATTTCAGAAAGTGCAGCAGAATCTGCGTGACAAGCTGGGTCTGCATCTGGTGGCGGTCGATGCCACCGATCGATTCCTCGACAAGCTGGCCGGTGTGACCGACCCCGAGAAGAAACGCAAAATCATCGGCAAAGAATTCATCAAAGTCTTTGAGCAAGAAGCACGCCGGATCGAGAAGAAAGAAGGCAAGGTGAAATGGCTGGTGCAGGGGACGCTTTATCCCGACGTGATTGAGTCGCGCTCGGTGCGTGGGCCGTCGCAGGTCATCAAGTCGCACCATAACGTCGGCGGCCTGCCCGCAAAGATGAAGCTCAAGCTGATTGAGCCGCTGAAAGAATTATTCAAAGACGAAGTTCGCAAAATCGGCCGCGACTTGGGCATGCCGGAGGAAATCCTGCAACGCCAGCCGTTCCCCGGTCCTGGCTTGGCCGTGCGGGTAGTGGGAGAAGTGACGCCGGAGCGGTTGGCGATCTTGCGCGAGTGCGATGACATCGTGGTCAATGAAATCAAGAACGCCGGCTTGTACTCGAAAATCTGGCAGTCGTTCGCGGCGCTGCTGCCGGTGATGTCCGTCGGTGTCATGGGCGACCAGCGCACTTACGCCTACACCTGTGCTGTGCGGGCGGTCTATTCGGACGATGGCATGACGGCCGACTGGGTGCCCCTGCCCCACGAAGTGCTGAAGACCATCTCTAGCCGCATCGTAAATGAAGTGAAAGGCGTGAATCGCGTGGTGTACGACATTACTTCGAAGCCGCCGGGCACGATTGAGTGGGAGTGAGACGCGGGGAAAATGTCGTGCTCAGAAAGGCCGTGTCTCAGGATCTGCCCGGAGTTCTGCGCTGCCTTCACGAAGCGTTCGAGCCCTACCGCAAGGATTACACTCCCGCCGCTTTTCTGGACACGGTGCTGACACCCGGTACCCTGCAAACACGTTTTCACGGCATGTCAATATTCGTGGCGGCGGATCTCGATGGAGAAATCATCGGCACCATCGCCTGCAATCGTCCGAGCGTAGACGAGCGGCACATTCGAGGAATGGCGGTTCTCCCGGCCTGGCACGGTCATGATATCGCGCAAAATCTTCTTAATGCTGCCGAAGCTGAGCTGCGGACATCCGACTGCCGGCGGGTCACACTCGACACGACCAAGCCTCTGGAGCGGGCGATTGCTTTTTATCTGAGAAACAAATTTCGAGCTACGGGAGTAGTGACCGATTTCTTTGGTATGCCTTTATATGAGTACGAAAAAGACTTGTGAGTGAGGGCCCGTTCCACTCCTCACCGGAACTTCATCAGGGCGTCGCGAACGTGATTTACCTCGCCACCCTTTCCAATCGCTCGAAAGTATCCGGATACCTGGCGGCCAGCAACAGCAGCGCGACTGCCTGGGCATTGGGCTTGGCGCGCCCCTGCTCCCATTTCTCCAGCGTACGTTCGTTGGTGAACAGTTTTCGCGCAAACACACTGCGTGAACAATTGAATCGCTCACGCACCTGCTTGATCATTTTGGGCTTGACGCGGGGCAATGCTCGCGCCTCGACCCTATAGCTTCGCAACGTGATCTTGCCATTGCGTTGGGCCTTCATCGCTGCCACGCCCTCGATTAATTCCTCATACAAATTGCGTTTGCTCCCCATGTCAGTGACTCCGAGTGCGCATTTTCCTTTCCGCGCCGATCGCCGCCTTTAGCGCTTTCCGTTGCTCCGGCGTAAGATCGGCAGCTTCGTTCTTGTCGTAAATCGTCATCATCCATATCTGGTCGAGCCGGTCGAACCAGTAGTAGATGACCCTCAGCCCTCCGCGACGGCCTTTGCCTCGGCGCACGTCGGCCTATCGCAGCTTGCGAAAACCGCCAGTACCCGGCATCAGATCTCCGAGCCCTGGGGAATTCGCCAAAGCATTTTGAAGCTCACGGTATTGCTCGTCGTCCAGATAACGGGATAGGTAACGAGTAAACGCGGGCGCTTCAAAGAATTCCATCGCGAGCACCGTACGCCAATAGCGTACCATTACGAGCATACGCTAATAGCGTATAAATTCAAGAGCCAAGGGTCCAATGCGAACCGGCGACGTTTTCCATCCCTCACAGAAACTTCATCAGCGCGTCCATCGTTTCCTTCGGGCGTTCTTCCATCACCCAATGGCCAGTGTCCTTCAGGACGACTACGTTCACGTCGTTCGCCACCAATTTCATTTGTTGGCCGAGAAAGTCTCCTAACGACTTTTCGCCCCCAATCGCGAGCACTGGAATGGTCAGCTTAGTCTGAGCGAGTTGGGCAAAGTCTTGAGCGGTTTGCGGCCAAGCGGCAAAGTAGGCCCAGCCTGCGCGCATGCGCCCGAGACGCGAGTACGCGGCCACATAAGCTTTGCGATCTGCCTCGGGCAGAGACCGCGTCTTGTCTGCCGCAAGGTCGTTCCAGAAATATGCGAAATAAATTTGTTCCCGCCCTTTGACCAGCGCTTCTGGCGTGGGGCCATGGAAGCGGAAGTGCCAAATATTGGGATCGTTGTAAACTGCCTCCCACCCAGGAACGCCCGGCAGGAAGGCGTCCAACACCGCAAGCTTTTCAGTCTCCGATGGAAATTGTGCGGCATAGGCGTAAGCGACCATGAGGCCGATGTCGTGGCCGACGACCTCCGCCTTCTGGATCCCCAGTGAACGCGCCAACGCATGAATGCGGATCGCTGCCGTCTTCATGTCAAGACCGTCTTTAGGGATCGCTGAGTCGCCGATTCCTGGCAAGTCGGGCGCAATCACCGTAAATTTGGCCGCAAGCAGTGGAATGATCGGCCTCCACATGCGCGATGTCTGCGTATAGCCGTGCAGCAGGATCACCGCCGGGCCGTGCCCTGCCGTCAAATAATGTATTTTGACCCCTGACACTACCGCGTCGCGCGCCGCGATGGTCCCATCGCCTGCATTGGCCCGCGCTGAAAACACAACCGAAAGGAAAATCACCATCGCCAGGATGTGAAAAAAGTTCAAGAAACGCTTCATTATGAAGGCTCCGGGAAAGGACTTGCGCCAGGCGCGCTGTTAAGTTTGATTACCAAAAAGCATACCGGCCTCCGCTGTGAAACGCAAAAGCCGGGCACAACTCAAGCGCTTAAAAGGGCTACGGCACCTGTCAGGCCGCTGCTTGCTTGCTTTGCCGCAAGAAGGTCAGCAGATCCGCGTTGATCGTATCCGCATGGGTGGTGGGCATTCCGTGCGGAAAGCCGGGATACACTTTTAGCGCGGAGTTCTTGACCAGCTTCGCGGACAGCGGACCCGCCGCAACGATGGGCACAATCTGATCGTCCTCCCCGTGCATAATCAGCGTTGGCACATCGAAACTCTTGAGGTCTTCAGTAAAGTCGGTTTCGGAGAAAGCCTTGATGCAGTCATAGTGGGCTTTCATGCCTCCCAACATTCCTTGCAACCACCAGTGCTCGCGGATGCCTTCAGAGATCTTGGCACCGGGCCGGTTGTAGCCGTAGAAGGGGAGCGTAATGTCCCGGTAAAACTGCGGCCGATTGGCTGCAAGCGCGGTTCGAAGCCCGTCGAAGACTGAAATGGGTGCGCCGGTGGGACTCTTTTCCGTCTTCAGCATCAACGGCGGCACTGCGCTGATGAGCACGGCTGCGCCAACGCGTTTTGAGCCATGCCGTCCGATGTAGCGGGCAACTTCTCCACCGCCGGTGGAATGGCCGATATGGATTGCGTTCTTCAGGTTAAGTTTTTCGGTAAGGACAGCGAGATCGTCGGCATAGGTATCCATATCGTTGCCGTCCCACGTCTGGTCAGAGCGCCCGTGGCCGCGCCGGTCATGCGCGATGACTCGATAGCCACGCTGGCCGAAGAACAACATCTGCCCGTCCCAGTCGTCCGCACTAAGCGGCCAGCCATGACTGAAAACGATGGGCTGACCCGATCCCCAATCCTTGTAGTAAATCTGTGTGCCGTCTTTTGTGGTGATAGCAGGCATGCAATGTTCTCCTTGGATTTGTTTCGGCTGCATTTCACAAGACAGTGAATAGATGTCCCGGTCGAGCCGTTCGAATCTGTTAATTACGGAATTTCTTCACCGCGCCGATGCCCAGCCCGATGAAAATAATCATCATTACGAGCTGCGCCACCAAAAATGGAGGCTCATTTCCCTGAGGAGCCAGAGCGTGCAACGCCGGCACCTTCAAGAAACTCTGCACCACCAGCACGAAACAATTGAGATAGAGGGCGATGACCGCGCAGATCACATAAGTCCGGCGCCAGCCGCCTGCGAGGTTTCGCGCGTAGCGTGCAATGATGGCAATCGCCAGCACGACCAGCGAAATGGCGGCGACTATGTAGGACGGCTTAAGGTGCTCAAATGGGAAGAAGAAGCCGGTCACACTGGTTAGAACGGTCGTCAGCAAAAAGATTCCGTTCCAGCCATGAAGCAATTTCCTGCTGAGCATTCCGAATACAACGACTAGACCGGTGACGATCCCAATCAGGCTGATGACAACGTGCACCAGGGTAAAGGTCGCCAAGCTCATGCCCAGAACCATGCATTGTCCTTTCAGATTCGACTGAATATTACGCCGCTGTGCCTAAAAGTTCCAGACATCGTCACGCAAAAAGTAGTGGGCTACCTTGAGGCCAAGGCAGCCCACTCCTGTATGTGAAAAACTGATGCCGTGCGGCGGCACGTTCCCTGGTTCAAGCCGGTGTGAAAGGGCTGGCATCCAGACTGGCCAGCTTCAATCAGTCAGCATCATAGACGCCGTTGCCATAGCCTTTGCGCCGGATGTTTTCCTGCATCTGCTCCAACCGGGTTTTTTCTTGATTGAGCTGAACTTGGGTTTCGTCGTATTGTGCTTTCAAGTTCCGGCCGGCATCGCACCAATCCTTGTAGTAGGGCGCGTAGTATTGCGAGGTCCAGCAAGCTTGGGCGTCAGTGGGGTCCTGAGAGAATTCCGTGCTCCACGCGTCGAACTGATACTTCAGACTTCTCATCCGGTTCTGGATGGCGACAATATTTCCCTTCTCCGCCCGGATCTGGTTTTTGAAAATTGACCCCTGTGCTTCGAACGCCCGGTCTTTCTGGATCTCTTCGGCTGCGGTTTGAGCCGCAGTTTGAGAGGCAGAAGGAGCGGCGACGTTGTGCTCGCCGATGGCTGGCTTGCCAGTGGCAGCCGGATCCTTCACGTCTTTATTTCTGTATACCTTGACGGGCGGCGCCGATGTTTGTGCTTGCTTGGAAGCACCAGCTGCATCCGCGACCGAACGCGGCGCGGCGGGTCGAAGTGTGGCCGGAGGCGACGCCACTTTTTGTTGCGCGGTGGCCGGTTGTGGTGGACCTGATTGTGCGGTCGCAGACTGGCCCGCCTGGCCGAATGCCAAAGCTCCCGCCAACAGCGGCGCGGCCATTTTTAGCGTGAAAAATCCATACATAGCTGGCCAATCATAGCGTGCTGTGAATCTGCAAACGTGCCAGAAATCCAAACCAAAGTGAGTGTCCCTTTGGTGTGACCCTGCTCACACGAATCGGTGCCGAAGGTCATCGCTTTTACGGCCAACGGGTTTTCTAATCGCTAATGAGTCGACGCAATAGGCGCTTGCGCGACCGGCTACAACAAAATTAGTTCTCACCCAAACTGCCGCTACGTTGCCGGAACTTCCGGCGGGAACTGATCTTGGTCTTGGTGCAGCGCCAGTGCAGCGGCCCGCCACACGCGGTCGTTGGGAGGGCTTTATGAATTCCCGCAGGATTTTCTTCTTCATGTTCTTGCTCGCCGTTTTCGCTTCTACAGTACTGCTGCAAAGTGAGGATGAAAAGGTTTCCAGGGTCATACCCATTGGCAAGCCGGTACAGATCAAAGCACCGCTCGGGCTTCCGCCGGTACCGATTCCAGCCGATAACCCGCCCACCGCGGAAACGATTGCGCTGGGCCGACGCCTCTATTACGACCCCATCCTCTCGACGGACAACACCGTTTCTTGCGCAACTTGTCACAGCCCGCAGTATGGCTTCGCCGATCCAAAGCAATTCTCCGAAGGCGTAGCCAGGAAGCTGGGAAACCGCAACTCTCCCCCGGTCGTAAACGCGGCCTATTTTAAGGCACAATTCTGGGATGGCCGCGCTCCCAGCCTGGAAAAGCAGGCCGAGGGGCCGGTCCAGAACCCGGTGGAAATGGCCACAACGCTGGCCACCGTTGAACAACGGCTGAATGCAAACCCGAGCTACCGCGAAGAATTCGCTCAGGCGTGGGGCCCGAAGCCGATTACTTACGAAATGGTAGAGAAGAGCATCGCTTCCTTCGAACGGACGGTCGTGAGTGGCAACTCGCCATTCGATCGCTGGAAATACGGCCATGATGAGAAAGCTGTGGACGCGGCAGTGAAGCGCGGCTTTGTTGTGTTTACTTCCAGAAAAAAAGGCAATTGTGCCGCCTGCCATCTAGTGGGAGACAGGAGCGCGCTTTTCACGGATAACCAATTCCACAACGTCGGCGTGGGCGTCGACGCGGGGGAAATCACCGATGTCGGCCTCTTTGCCGTAACTCATAACGAAGCCGACAAAGGTAAATTCAAAACGCCTTCCCTGCGGAACATTGCGCAAACTGCGCCTTATTTGAGCGATGGCAGCCTCAAAAACCTGAAGGAGGTCATCGACTTCTACATTGGAGCGGGCAACTCGAACCCTAATCTGGACAGTAAAATCCACGTACTGGATTTCCTGAGTGGGAAGGAGCGCAGTGACCTGCAAGCCTTTCTGAACTCACTGACGGGAGAAATGCCACCCAATGTCGGCCCACCGGAGGCCGCCAATATCCAGGCCCGAAAATAACGGCTTAGTAACAATAGCTTGTGAGCGGTACTGACAGGGCCATGCCCGTCGGTTACTTTGAGGCAGATACAGCCATCTCTATCATTGGGTCATGGGCGTAGAGTGCCTGGTCGTAACTTCCGATACCACCCTGCTGGACCAAATCATGGCAGGTTTAAGCGGGCGTCGCGCCTCGCTTGATCTACGGCAAGATTCCGCCAGTGCCATCGAACTTGCCTCCCGGCGTCACTTGGACGGACTGGTCATTGACTGCGATGACGTGCACGGCGGTACTGAAGCTCTGGCCCAAGTCCGCAACAGCCGCTCCAATAAGCAGTGCACGATTTTCGCTGTGGTCAACCATCTGACCAGCGCCGAAACCGCGCTCGATTTAGGAGCCAACTTTGTGCTCTGCAAGCCGATTCAGGAGACCCGATTGCGGAGCCTGCTGGATAGCGCCATTCCCAAGATGGAGCGTGAACATCAGAGATATTTCCGCTACGATGTCGATCTGCCAGTGCGGTTTCACAACACCCTGGGGGAATCGCTAAGCGCGAAGATGAAGAACGTGAGCGAGGGTGGGTTGGCTATTCGGCCGGTGGACCCGGTTAAATTGCAAGGCGTGGTTATTGTGGAATTCGAGGTGCCCAGTCTTGATCCGCAAGTTTTTCACGCCAAGGCGGATGTGGTGTGGGCCGATTCGTTTGTCATGGGCCTGCGCTTCCTCTACGTGGAAAAGAATTCCGGGGCCATCCTCCAGTCATGGCTGGATTCGTTGGAAGCGCAATTCAGGTTCCGCGAGTTCGCCCGCCAACCCTCGGATGCGGATTAACGCGCTGCCGTACGGCGGAGCGATTCTCAATCTTCAATACTTCCACATCTTGATTTCGGCCCCGCCACGCTCAAACTGAACTTCATCCATCAACTGCCGGATCAGGTAAACCCCGCGGCCGTGGTCGCCGTACAGACCGTCGGCACGCTTAGGATCGGGAATCGCCTCGGGCCGGAAGCCAGGGCCCGGATCGCTCACCGAAATCACGATGTGGCCCTTTTGATCGCCATTCAACCTGCACCCGATGGTCTTCGATGCATCTCCCTCGCATCCGTGAACCACAGCGTTGGCCAGGGCCTCCTGCACCGCCAGGTCGATCTCGAACCTCTTCTGTTCCGGAATCTCCAGCCGCTCGAGGATTTCCGAAATGGCCGCGGTAATGATGGCGATCGACTCTGAATTTGCAGGCAGGCTAAGGTTAAGCAGTTCGGTGAAGCTGCTACTCGCGTCAGGGCTGGGTTCATTGGCCATAAAGGCTCATCTCCGTGGGGATCCGAACCAATCCAAAACATAAGACTCAAGAAAAGGATGCCACCGCCGTGTCGTCATCCTCGAAGATTTCGAACAGATTGAGCACTCCCACCAGCTTCAGCGTTTGTACGGCAAACTTCGAGGGCTGGACCAGTTTGATGCTTCCGCCCTGTTTCTTGGTGGATGCGAGAAACCGCACCAGCAGGCCGATCCCGCTGGAATCAATCATGTTTACCTCGGCAAGATTGATGACAAAACGATGGTCGCCCTGGCCTATAACTTCCTCCATTGCCTGACGTAATCCATCCACTGCGGGTCCCATCCTTAGCGGACCACGAAGCTGGAACAGTTGCACTTCAGAACGCTTACGGACATTGATGTCCAAACGAATTCTCCTTCGTGAGAAAAGCAACTCCCAATGACCGCCCAAAGCGTGGCGCTGGGAGGTTTTCAACAGGCGTGCTAAAGTTACGGGAATCCGTTGGATTTTTCAAGCACACCTCGCTGCCGTCCCAGGAATCAATGAACATAAGCTGAAGAACCGGCGTGGAGAAGCCTTCGTGCCGCCTAAGGTGAAAAATTCACCCCAAGCGGCAGGAAATTTGTCATAATCAAAGCGCTTCTTGGGAGAACCATGCGCGCCGCAGCCACCCGCAATCTGCCCTCCCGTTACCGCATTGCCATTGTTACCGGTGACGAGTTAGTCGGCCCTGAGGCCGAAACCTATCTCGCGCCCGACTACGACCTTCACGTGTTTCAGACCTGGGATGAGCTGTTGGCATTGATAAAGAAACAGTTGCCCGACGCCATACTCCTGGATATCGATACCGTCGGGGACAATAGCGAACGAGGGATCACGGCGCTCGCGGAATTGCGGTCGGTTGGGCCCGATTTGGTGCTGGTGGCTCTCACCCGCTCCGACAGTCGTAAGTTACGGCACAAGGCCATCGAGGCCACCGTCGATCAGTATTTTGTGGCCCCGATCAACTTTGAAGAGGTCCGGGTTGTCCTCGGCCGTGCGCTTGAAAAGCGCGCCATAGAGATCGATTACCAGCGACGGCAGGAGCAAGAGGCGCAGCAGGAATCGTTCGGCGAACTGATTGGCGCCAGTGAGACCATGCGCCGCGTCTATGAGGCCATTACCCGGGTCGCTGACAGCAACAGCACGGTGCTGATCCGCGGCGAGAGCGGAACCGGGAAGGAACTGGTGGCGCGAGCCATCGTCAGCATGGGACCCCGGGCCGAGAAACCTTTTATCAGCATCAACTGCGCCGCTCTGCCCGAAAATCTCATCGAAACTGAGCTGTTCGGCCACGAAAAAGGCGCCTTCACCGATGCTAAGGAAGCCCGGCAGGGACACATAGAGTTAGCACACACCGGCACTTTGTTTCTGGACGAGATTGCCACTCTGGGGCTGGCCCTGCAGTCGAAATTATTGCGGGTTTTGGAAGGCCGCGCAGTGACCCGCATCGGCGGGCACAATCCCAAGAAAATCGACTTCCGGCTCATCACTGCCACCAACGAGGACCTGGAGGACATGGTCCACACCGGCCGTTTTCGCGAGGACCTGTATTATCGTATCAACGTCGTACCCATCGCCCTGCCGCCGCTACGGGAGCGGTCAGGAGACATTCCTCTGCTGATCGACCATTTCCTGCGCACTTATTGTGCCCAGAATGGCGCTCCCTTCAAACACCTCGATCCTGAGGTCATCCAGATTTTAGAGGAGGATCCCTGGCCGGGCAACGTGCGAGAACTGGAAAACCTGGTGCAACGGCTGGTTCTGATGGTGGATGGGCCGATCATCAAAGTGCAACACCTGCCTCAACGGATTCTCTACAACAGCGCAACCTCCCAGGAGTCGTTGCTGATTCCGGAGGAAGGGGTCAAGTTCGATGAGGAGATTGCGCGCATCGAGGTCGCGTATCTGGAAGCAGCGTTACGGCGGTCTGGGGGCAGTAAGATGGGCGCCGCGCGCCTGCTGCAAATCGATAAACAGAAGATGCACTATCTGTGCCGCAAGTACCGCATCGGGAAGGATTAGGCGATTAGGAATTAACCTTCTGATAGACGAACGATTAAATATTAATACCTTGTAGGTTTGATTTTTAACCCATTCCATTTCCAAGCTTTCGTCGGATGTGTCACGAATCTTGGCTGCGGCCCGCAAGTATCTGAAAATACTAAGTTCCCTTTTTCTGGCGCCGGCCGGGTTAGTTTGGCATCCACCTTGCTACATGAACAGGCGTAAGCGCTGAGGTGCTCAGCCGGCGCGATTGAGAAATCAAAATAAAAAAGGAGATTCCAAATGTCAGTCCAAAAAAAGTCTCTCATCAGTCAGCGGACGGCGGTGAAGAAGGCTATCCTGGCCACCCCGACTCAGTCACCTCAGATTGCTGCCGCAGTACGCCCAGCCGTCCGGCCAGCAGTACGCCCAGCCGTCCGGCCAGCAGTACGCCCAGCCGTCCGGCCAGCCGTACGCCCGGCGGTCCGGCCAGCAGTTCGACCAGCGGTACGCCCCGCCGTTAGACCCGCAGTTCGGCCAGCGGTGCGCCCTGCCGTCAGACCCGCTGTACGCCCGGCAGTTCGGCCAGCAGTGCGTCCGGCGGTGAGGCCAGCGGTACGGCCAGCAGTTCGGCCGGCATAACAGCTTCAACCTTAGAATTCCGTTTGGAATGTCGCCAAGAAGGGCCTGCGAGTCAGGCCCTTTTTGTGTTTTAAGGGGTTCGGATGGGGGCGTGGTTACCAGAATCGACGCCGCACCAGGTCGCGCGCGAATCTCCACGTCATTTCAGCTGCGCTGCGATGTCGAACGAACAACTTGGCGGCACCGGTCATTCCTTCTCGGAGGCTTCCATTGTTCTTAAGCCTTACGGAGCCAACATAGAATGCTGGCGGCACGATGCCACTCAGTTCCGCCTTCTCGACCAAGCCAGGATCGATTGGCGAGGAGAGAGGCGCGATCGAGGCCAGCGTTCCCGAAATGGGTAGGAACTGTGAGTGCAATTGCAGCCGCACTCTAGTGCCGATTCGAACGTCGCGAACCCCGTACTGTGGGATGTAAATTCGCGCCTGCATTGTGCTGAGGTTCGCGACATCCACCATTTGCGCCCCTGCCTCCACGTAGCTTCCCAGTAGGTCGTTCAACTGCGGTGTAACCACGACACCGGCAATCGGGCTCGCCACTTGCAAATGTCCGACTTGATCAGCCAGAGTGCGGTAGCGCTGAGACATTTCCTGGCGCACGCGCTCGGCTCGTCCGAAATCGGAGTAGTGCAGACCCGCGTCTGCCGCCCGGGCGGACGCCTCACGCAACCCCGCCTCAGCCTGGGCTGCCGCCGACTCAAGTTCCAGGTTTTGCAGTCGTAGCAGCACGGCCCCCGGTGTGACGGACTGGCCCTCAGCGGCCAGCACCTGCGTCACAACTCCTGGCACCTCCGCGCGGATCACCGCCTGCTGTGCGGGCTCAATCACGAAGCGGCCCTCGACGAAGTCAGGCCACACCGGCGCCAGGAGCAGCAGCAGCGCCACAGCGGAAACGGCAATTGTACGTGTGGGGGTAAACCACGCTCGCAACCGATCTTTCTTGTCCAGGTAAACGTCCTTCATAAATCTCACCAGCTTCCGAATCCGCGATTTGAACATGAGGTACGCGACCAGCAACCCCGGTATCCAGGCATACTCCGGAGTGTAGGACCGCAGCACGTTATAGATGAAAATAACTACGAACAAAATCAGCAGGTAGCTGTAAATACCTGATAGCAGCGCGTAGAGGATATATAGAAAACGTCGTCGTCTGGGGATGTATTCGACTTCGACGGGCAGGGCGAAGAGGTTCTTTTTCACCCATTCCGAAACGTACACGGTGGTCCGTTCCTTCAGGTCGGCCTCCCCTACCACTTCGGAAAACATGTAGTAACCGTCGAGTTTTATGAGGGGATTCAGGTTTAGCAGCGTGACCCCGATCCCCGAAACCATAATGACCTTGTAAGCGAAGTCATGGATCCACATGCCAGGGACGGTTGCCCACCAGATAGTCGTCGCCAGAAAACAAATAATCAGGTCGATCCAGATGCCGGAGATGATGGTGGCCAGGCGGGCCTTGCGGTCGCCGATGATCCAGATCTGGGTTACATCGCAGACGAAGGTGGGCGCGAAAAACATCAAAAGGAATTCCATCTTTTCCACTTTTCCGCCAAACTGCTTGCAGGTCATACCGTGACCCGACTCGTGGAAAAAGGCCATGGCCCCGAACAGAAACCAGAACTCAACCAGGTCCCAGAAACCCTTTTGCGTGAAGTTGTAGAAGCGAAAGCTGTCGTCCCAGATTTCGCCCGCCTTGTCAGCCCACATCCAGACCATGACGCCAAAACAGAGGAGCGTGAGCACGGTGAACCAAGTCGTGTAAACGAACTGCACGTAGGGCTGGAGTTTGGTCAGATAATCGTCGGCGCGCGGCCAGCGATGGAGCGTGATGTCCGTGATGTCGGCCACTGCGAAGCGGTTGCGCTTATGACGATCGGCACCCACTTTCTGCTTTAAAGTAATGTTCTTTTCCAGCGGCGTGCGGTAGAAGAGGTCGGTCTGGTCTTGCAGGAAGGATGCGAACTCTTTCACATCGTCTTCCGTAAACGCTACGCCGGTTGCCTCTTCCGTCAGGCCCGCAACGTCCTGGTACGTCCGTTCGCCATCGAACAATTCAAGCAGTTTCCACTGCTCTGGGGTGAGCCGGACAAAACTATTGCTGCCCGGCATTTTGGCGAGGACGGTCGGCACTCCGTGCTCAATGTGCTCTTTGGATATGACCTGAGGATCGAGCTTGGGATAGCTCTTGCGGGCACTCTTCGTCGGCAGTTCCGGAAGCGCTACATCCAGAGCTTCGAGGATGTTCATGGCTGCTGACTGAGACTGATGTTCACCAGCATGCCGGGCCGAAGGCCGGGAGCTGATCCGACCACCTGGGCCAGGACGTCAATCGTTCCGCTCGCCGGATCCACCACCGGGCTGACCTGAACGATTCTGGCGGGGTACTTGGCTTCGGGAGAAATGTCGGCCGAACTCACCGTGAACTGCTCGCCGTCGTGCAGCTTTCCAAAAAAACGTTCCGGCAGGGCGAATTTCACCTGCAAGGGGCCCATCGCCGTGACCCAGAAAAGTCGGTCCCCGACCGCAACCCTCTGGCCGACGCGCACGTAACGGCGAGCGACGATTCCGCCGAAGGGAGCGACGATATCGGTTTTGTCCCGCTCCACTTCGAGTGATTTTTCCGTCGCCTTGGCGTTATTCAGGCTTTCGGCTTCACGCTGTACTTCGTATTCGTCGGCCTCTTCCTTGTATTGCGCGTGCTCCAGTTCTTCCTTGGGAATGACCTGCGCTTCGTACAGTTTCTCGGCACGAGTGCGGTCGGCCTGCAGAACTTTGGTCTCAGCCTGCCAATTCTTGAGATTTGCCTCTATCGACCGGACTCTGGCAGCCTGCGGCCTCAACGTCGTCGGATATCTCGCGGTCGTCGAGTCTGGCCAGAAGTTGTCCCTTGCGAACCTGAGTGCCGGGCTGGGCAAAGATCTCCACCACCAGGCCATTCTCGCAATGCGCTGACATCCACCTCGTTCTCCACCACGATTGGGCCTGAGGCGACGAAGACATTTTCCTTTTGTACGCTGACTGGCTGCTCAGGCGGTTGAACCGGGGCAGCGGCCGCGACTGTCTCTCTCGATCCGCTACATCCACTCAAGCCCAGTATCAGAATCGCCAGCCCAATCAAGATGTCTTGTTTCATGACGTCACCTCGGTTCACCAGCCAAACCACGACCAAATTTCCGACCACAGCCACATAGCGGGCCGTCGGAAGAAGACCTCTCCAGCAGGCCTCCAGGCGGTAAAGACCTTGCTGCGACCTTGCATCCCGGCGCGGATCAGCCCCCGATTGTTGGGTACGCTGACCCGCGCAAAAAAGACGTGATCGTCGCCTTGCAACTGGCCCTTGGGGCTCACAACCATTACCTCGCCGTGAAACGTGGTCGAGGGAAATCCTTCGAGCTTCACCGAGGCTTCGTCTCCCTGGCGGAGGAGGGGAACATCGTGCTCGTCGATGGCAACATCCACCGTGGCGCGCGAAGTATCGACGACCTCTGCAAAGGTATCGCCGGGTTTCAGATCGCGCCCGACTGAGTCCTCGACATTGGGTGTGGCCACCAGACCGGCGATGGGAGACCGTAGCAGTGTCTTTTCCAAACGCTCGCGGGCGCGGGCGACTTCAGAAGACCAGTAGTCCGCCTGGATGCGCTCGATGCCGGCCTCGGTGCCGTTGTTGGCAGCGAGCGCACGGTTCATTTGCGAAACTGCGGTCTCATACTTGGCCTGGGCCGCGGCAAGTTCGTCGCGGTATTGCCAATCCGCAAGCCGAGCCAGAACGGTGCCTTGTTTCACGGCATCACCTTCTCGCACGTTCACCGCCTGCACCACGCCTGCAACTTCAGGTTGCACACGCGCACTATGCGCAGGTGCAACCACAGCCGGGCCATCCACACGAAGCGGCAAGGGGAAAACCGCAAAAAACAAGAGGGCGACAGCCGCTGCCGCCACCAGGGTCGTCCGCCGGCCTTTCTCCAACGCGAGGAACTTGCGTTTCCTTGCCAGGATGGGCTCGAGCAGATCTATGAATGGCACTTCGCGATATAGGGAAGCATTGCGCAGCGCCACCGTCGCCTGTCCGGCCAGCACCTTGATCATTTCCAGATGGGCGGTGCTGAGGAAATCCGGATCGCTGCTTTCGAACGAAAGAATACCCACGGTGCCGTCGTCATCCGCCAGCGGCAGTGCATGAAAGGCGCGCATCCCGCTGTCCGCAAAGTACTTCTCGAACTTGGCGCGGGTCTCGGGACGTTCGTCCTCTACTTCGTCCCCGTGCTGCACCACGAATATGGACTGGTTCGACGATGACGCCCATTCCAGCAACTCCTGTAGACGCGACGTATCGGGGTCTTGAGGATTTATCTTCGCCGTCCCGGTTATTGCTTTCAGTTGCAGACGGCCCCGCTGCTCCAGCGCAATCGCCGCCCGTTCATAAGGGATTACGCTGCTGGGCCCGTTGACAATCGCGTCCAGAACCCGGTCCAGGTCGAGGGTGGAGGTAATTTCGTTGCTGACTTTAACCAGGGTTTCCAGTATCTCCACTTTGCGTTCCGCTTGCAGCAAGCTGGCGTTGTGCAGCGCATTGCTGGCGGTTTCGCAGATATTGGTCAGCAGAAACTCGTCATCTTCGTCGAAGGGCATCCCATCGAGCCGGTTCACCGCCTCAACCACGCCAACCAGAGCATCGTGCTCCATGAGCGCGGCGGCTACGATGGAGAATACAGTCCCGTCCTCCACTCCTTGGTTTCGCTTCTGTAAGCGCTCATCCTCGGGATCATCAATCAGCACGGGTTCGCCGTTGTCGGAGAGATCCCCCGCGATCCCTTCGCCCGGTTTTTGCACCATCCCAGCCTGCACCGTGCGGTCGACTCCGGCACACTCCACCAATTCCAGATCTTCGCCATTGACCATCCACAAATTGACGCCTTGCACCGCCATGACTTCCTGAAACTTCCCCGCAATCGTGCCCAGCAGTTCGTCCATCTCCAGGGTCGAATTGAAGACCTTTTCCAGGTCGTACATCTGGGTGACGCGGCTGATGGAGTGCAGGTTGGTGTTGCGCTCGCTTTCATAGAAAAGCGCCGCCGCGAGCGCCGGCGCAGCCAGCTCGGCGATCTCGTTCAGCGCTTCCAGCATGGCTTCCGGAAACGGCTGTTCGTAGTGAAACAACTCGATCGCGCCTATCAGAGTCTCATTCACCAGCAGGGGTACATAGGCGAGCGCGACCAGTTGCCGTCGAATGTCGAGGTGGCCATATTCTTCCCGGGCAAGACCGCTGACCTCAAACACCAGGAGTTCCCGTTTCGCCGCTACCGCTCCCAGCGTTCCAGCGTCAAACTCTACGGTCTGAGCGACCGTGATATCGCCGGCGGTTGCCTTGGCAGTCCAGGCGGGAGTTTCCTGGTCCGTGATGAGGTAAACCGCGACTGCCGTATCCAGCAGCAACTCGGAAACCTTATTTGCGACTAACTGCGCGCGTGGGGCAGACTCCTGCTGGGCCAAGAGGGCCGCGGCAAATTCGGCAACGTCAACCGCGAACGCAGATTGTGGGTTCATAAGTGGCGTTTGTGCGAACGGCTGCTGCCGTAGACTGCCTGCGCGACATCGGGGAGGAGCGCAAGCCCGGCTCTTACCGAGGCGAATCTTACTGCCGTCAGCCACGGCGGGTCAACATCTGATTGTTATACCCATCGGGGATGGGCCTCCCTTGGCGGGTCTCGAGCAATTCCAGGCAACTCATTGAGTTGCGGCCCGAGGCTTAAACCTGCGCTATCATGGCTTGAGCGCACCTCTCGTATCGAACGAACAGGACTAACCAGAAGCGCATTCTGTATATAGAATATTTGTCCTGCATGTGACACCATGTTTCTTCGCAACGCTTCGAGAAAAACGTTTTTCTTTTGACCTCTTTGCTGTAGGGTATGTGTGCCCCGAAAAGCCTTGCGTGGCCTGCTTCTTGCGGTTTTCATCGCAGGCGCGCGAGGGCGGGAAATGCTTGGCCTGTAACCGATGATAAGAATGAGGCTGATGCTCGCAATGGTGTTGGTGCTGCTGGAGTTTGCGGCTGCGCGGAATTCATCCCAGGCAAACCATAAGCCAGGCCCGCCCCCGGCCCAGTCAAGTGTGTCTGCGCCCGTTACGGGATCGAGTTACGTCATTGGTCCGGATGATGTGCTTATGGTTTCGGTCTGGAAGGAGCCCGACCTCACCAGCACACTGCCGGTCCGGCCAGATGGCAGCATCTCTCTCCCCTTGCTGAACGATGTGCAAGCCGCAGGATTAACACCGATGCAACTGGCGGCAGCCATCACCGAGAAACTGAGAAAGTACGTCGGCGATCCGCGTGTCACCGTGGTCGTGAAGGAAATTAACAGCAAGAAAATTTACGTCACCGGAGAAGTTCAGCACACTGGCGCGCTGCAATTGCAGCCCGGGATGACCGTACTGCAGGCACTAGCTGACGCAGGCTTCACGCAGTTCGCCAACACCAAGCACATCTATATTCTGCGCACTGAAAGCGGAACGGAGCAGCGGATTCCGGTCAACTACAAGCGGCTTGTGAAGGGCGAGCCCGGCGGCCGGGACGTCGCCCTCAAGCCAGGAGATACCATTGTCGTTCCCTAATAGAACCGGGTCGAAGCGGCAACCGGGGATTCGTGTCCTCGTAGTCGTCATGCTCGCGCTGGCCACGAGTTGGGCGCAGAACGACAGCGGGCAGAATCAGAGTCCTGCCAATGTCCCGCAGAATCCACCTGCTTCTGCAACGGGTCAGGCGCAGGGCACGATTTCGACGCCGCCGCCGGCGGATACTAACAATTATCCGATTTCCGGACTGGATCAACCTCCACTTGGGCCCTTCATTCCGGCCCGCAGTTTCCTCATGCTGGGTGCGCACGTCAGCGAAGCGCTGGACTCGAACGTGGGTAACAACGTGGTAAGTTCCGGACTTGTGGGGGTGACCCGTGCCTTGGGCAGCATCATGCTGCAAAAGGTAAGCAGCCATTCGCTAACCGCTTTCGATTACGTGGGCGGCGTTATCTACTACCCGTCGCAAGATCCCAGCATCAGTCAGATTCATCAGTTCGACGGCGAACAAAAGCTGATGTGGAGAAGCGGGCAACTCACTTTTCGCGATCAGCTCAGCTATCTGCCCCAAGGGTCGTTCGGATTCGGCGTATACGGAGAATCAGGCGCCTCCACATTGGGTCTCGGTCCTCTTAATTTTGAGGGTGAGGAATTGGGCACGGGATTGGGGGGCATTTTCACGCTTGCTGAGTTTGGCTCTGTCGGCCAGCAATCCCGGATTGACAATTTGTCGATCGTCGACCTCGACCAGAGTCTGAGCAAGCGATCATCGATCACGCTGGCCGGCGGATACGGGCTGATTCACTTCACCGACAACTCCGCCGGCTTCATTAACAGCAACCAGATCACTGCGCAGGCGGGATACAACTATCAAGTCACCGGCAAAACCCAGATTGCCTTCGTATACGGATTCCAGCAATTTCAATACCCGAATATTCCAGGCAGTTCGTTCATTACCCATGTTGGAACTTTCATGTATGGCCACCGCATTTCTGGCAGACTGGATCTGACGCTGGGCGCTGGTCCACAAGTGACGGTGATTAATAACTCTCCATTGTTTGGCGGTTCGAAGCAAATTATCACTGCCAGCGCGCATGCCTCCTTGCGTTACCGCTTTCCGCGAACTGCGCTGGCATTATCTTATGACCGTTACAACACCGGTGGATCCGGCTTTTTCCTGGGCGCGACCAGCGACATTGTGCGCTTTTCCGTTTCCCGGCCTTTGACCAGGGTGTGGACAGGGTCGGCGGATGTCGGTTATTCGCACAATGACCAGATTGAGCCTGGCTTCGTGTCAGGAGTCCTCCCGCCCTCCACCAATTCGTTCCAGTACGTGTATGCCGGGGCGGTGGCGCAACGTCCTCTAGGCCATTATTTTGATTTCTTCCTGAGCTTTCAGTTCGACAACCAGTTGTTTAACAGCACAGTGTGTACCACGGCGCCATGCAATATCGAGGCGCGGCAATATGTTGGTGCGATTGGCCTGAATTGGCATTCCCGCCCGATCCGGCTTGACTAGAAAGTTCATGCGGCAACTGCCGCCCGGAGAAGGGTTCAAGAGGTAGAGCGTGATTCGGCTGTTCAACGTTCATTACCCGGTTCGCACGCTCGTTCTGATGGCAGGCGAGGCGCTGATCGTCTGCTCCTCCTTTTTCTTGGGGATGGTTCTCCAGCACCGCGACGACCTCTATGTGGCCCTGAATTACGAAGGCGGATATTTCAAGATTTTGCTGGTGACGCTGCTCGTCCTTTTTTTTTCCTATTGGTTCGATCTTTATGACCCCACGCGCTTCGATGAAAAGGGAGAACTCTATTTCAGGCTGCTGCTGGTGCCCGGCCTGCTGGCTTTTATCCTGGCCGGAGTAAGCTATGTCTTCCCATCGCTTCTACCCGGCAACAACGCCGCGCTGGCCGGGCTGGTGATTCTAACCCTTGGACTATTTGCCTGGCGGGCGGCCTATGGCTGGCTGGTGCAACAACCCTATTTTCGCGAGCGAGTCTACGTCCTGGGTACGGGCGAGCGAGCGCAGCGCCTGGTGAACGGTCTGCGCAGCCGCTCTGAACTGGGGGTCGAAATTGTGGGGTGGAGCGGAGCGATGGAAGGCGCCACCACTCGCGATGCGGTTGCCTCACACTTGATGGAGCAGGTGCAGCATGAGCACGTTCATCGCGTTATCGTTGCCATGACCGACCGGCGGGGCACGCTTCCCGTGCGGGAACTGCTGCAACTCCGGGTCAAGGGCATCAAAGTGGAGGAAGCCACCACCTGGCTGGAGAGAATGTCAGGCCGGATCGAAGTCGAGCAACTCTATCCCAGTTGGCTGATATTCACCGAGGGCTTCCGCTTCAGCACGGGATTCGTACTCGTGAGGCGGCTGTTGTCAATCCTGGTTTCGGCATTCCTTTTGCTGGCCCTGCTGCCCATCGTTCCTTTCGTGATTCTGGCCATCAAGCTGGATTCGCCCGGGCCAGTACTTTATCGCCAGAAGCGCATGGGTCGAGGCGGTGCGATTTTTTATTGTTATAAATTCCGCACCATGCGCCGCGACGCCGAAGCCGATACCGGCCCCACTTGGGCAGACAATGATGATCCCCGCATCACTCGCATCGGCAAAGCCCTCCGCATTTCGCGGCTTGATGAAATTCCCCAACTCTGGTGCGTGTTGAAAGGAGATATGGCCTTCGTGGGGCCGCGCCCGGAGCGTCCGGAGTTTGTGGAGTGGCTGACCAAGGAAATTCCCTATTACCCGGTACGCCATGCGGTGAGGCCAGGGATCACCGGCTGGGCGCAGATTCGCTATAAGTACGGCAATACTCTGGAAGACGCCAAAGAGAAACTCCAGTACGATCTTTTCTACATCAAGAATGGGTCCATTGGGCTGGACCTGTTGATCATGGTTCAAACCATCAAGATCGTCATGTTGGGCCGGGGCGCGCAGTGAACTACGTTAACAATTCCCCGTAAACTCGCAAGACCGCTTCCAAATTGCTCTCGTCAGGGAGCGGCACTTTCTTCTCAGCGTTTGCCTCAGAACTTCGCAGTGTCCGCTCCACGGCTGCAAGCAGCGCTTCGACGCTGGCCCCCTCCACGAGTTGCACTCCAGTTGGACGCATACCGTTGTCTGTCGCCACCACCGGCGTTCCAAGATGAAGCGCTTCCCTCACCGAGATGGCGTCGCCATCGTAAAGAGTCGTGCGCAACATGACATCGGCCCGGGCGATGGCCGTCAGTGCAAGTGCGTGCGCGACATCGCCGCATAGCAGAATGTCTTTCGCAAAGGGCTTTCCGGCAATGCTCTGGCGAAGGTCGTTCTCCAGGGTGCCACGCCCGAGCAGCAGTAAGCCCGCATTGGGGAATTTATCGCGGACAGGCCCCATCACATCGATCTGTCTCGGAAGGTCGTACTCAGGTTCCAATTGCCCGACCGAAATCAATACAGGCTGATGGTCAGAAAAAAACGTGCACAGCGCCTCTGGCAGCTCTCCGTTGTTAACCTCGTCGTCGAAAAAAGCGTGGGGCGCAATCAAACGCGTTCGCTCCCGAGACACACCTAATTGATGGAAAAAATTCACGATCTGCTGGTTCACACCGATCAGGCGGTCGAAGCGTCGAAAAACCAGGCCAGCCAAAGAACGCGAAGTCAGAGCCTTCGCCTCGGGCAGGGAAGCATAGCCACCGGAATGAAAGGTGAAGACCGTTTTCTTGCCAGGCAACAGAGTGCAAAGCAGTCCTAGACGCAATACTCTCCGGCTGAGCATCCCGCCGACGTGAAGGTGAAGAATGTCGTCGCGAAGACCGAGCAGCCGTCTGATCAGGGCAATCGCGTTTCTCGGATAGTAAATCTCATCTGCTTCCTTTTTTCGATGCCGCGTAATATTGATGATCGCGCAGGGAATTTCGTGCCCGAGCAGAAACCGCCGCAGCGCCACCACATGAGTTTCCACTCCTCCATGCGGAGGCGGATACGGGCCAAGCAGTAGAACTCTCATGTTGCTGCTTTCAGTCTTCGGCTTTGACCCGATTTTGCGACTAGCTCACCCAGGATGTCCGCAAACTGTTTTGCGACCTTCGTCCAACTGTAATTCTTGACTACCAGTTCACGAGCCGCCAGGCCCATGGAGCATCGACGGGCCGGATCGCGAAGGAGCGCGACCGTGATTGTCGCAAACTGCTCCGGCTCATCAGCGGTCATCAAATGCTCTTCCGGATGCACTGGCAGACCTTCCGCTCCGATCGTCGTGGAAACGACAGCCTTACCCATGCTCATCGCCTCAAAAATCTTCAGCCGCGTACCACCTCCAATCCTCAAAGGGACCACACACACCGCTGCTTGAGATAGAAAAGGACGAACGTCTTCCACCCATCCGGTCACTTGGACATTGGCGGTGCGGGCCGCGAGGTCTTTCAATTGCTTCGAAGGATTTCGCCCCACAATAGTAAGAGAAACCTCAGGTAGCTCTCGCCGAATCAGCGGAAGGATCTCTTTGATGAAGTAAATCATCCCGTCTTCGTTGGGCAGCCAATCCATCGATCCGGTAAATACCAGGCTGTTCGCCGTCTCCGATTGTTCAACGGGCGAGAAGAACTCATTGTCCACGCCCGTCGGAACCACACTTAGCTTGGAGGGGTCGGCAAATCGGGCGAAGAATCGTCGATCATCCTCGGAAACCGTCAGCACGTGATCCGCCGCACCCAAGTATTTGCGCTCTGCGGTCTGCATGGTCTGCCACTCACGCCAGGAAAGCAACTTCCACAAAAGGCTTCGCGACAACTGATAGTGCTGCTTCCAAATCATGGATTCCACATTGTGGGTGAACAAAACCTTGGGCGTGGGAACCTCCCACGGAATAGCCCCCGCTGCGATTACGAAATCACAGACAATCACGTCGAACTTTTCCCGTCCCAGCAGTTGCCCCAAAGCCCGACGCACTCTTGGACGACAATATTTTGAGATGTTATACGGTTCTCTCGTAAACATGAGAAGGCTGTAGTCGCAGAGTTCGCCGAAACTCTTGGGGTGCGGCAGATCCAACGGAATCGTTACCACGCGTTCGAAAACTTCTGTTAGCTGCGAGTGAGAATCATTCGCATGCCGGCCGTAGAACGAAAACAAAGTGACGGCATGGTCACGTGCCAGTTCCCGCAAAATCTGGTAGCTCCTGATCTTGCCGCCCGTATCCGGAGGAACCAGCCCGCCAGCCTTGACCCAAAGAATCTTCATCGCCGCTACCAGCAGATGCCTTCGTATTGGGCCACGGTATCGAGACGGTTGGCTTTTTCAATATTCACCAGATTGATCACCCGGTTGCCCTGATGTGCCAAGCAGGCTGCCGTGACCGTGCCCACGTATCGCGAACCGAAAATGCTGATGGGGCGATTCATGCAAGCTCTTGAAGCGCGTTCAAAACGAACAGCCTATCACGGCCGCGGATTGGGAAGGGCGAGACTACGCGCGCCGCAGGCAGTTGCATAAGCTCGCAGCACGGTCTTGATGTGCTCCCGAATCGCGCCTTCGGCGTTCCCTGATGGTCGTCCCGAACGGATCGCATCGTATTGTGACGGCAGATACTGACTCCACAACGTGGAAGGAACCGTGCAGGAATCGAGGTTGGCCCGCAGGAGTGCCAACTCCTCTTGCACCGTTGCATCCACCCAATAGTAGCGGCAACGATCGCTGTAACTGTAGAGGCGGGCCAGACGTAGCTCGTCTTCACTCCCGTGGTAATAGGAACGCCAATAAGCCGGATTGCGTACCATGGCCGCTTCAAGCGCCTTCTTGACCCGCGAAACTGTAAGGCCCTTCCGCTTCGCGAGCAATTCTCCTTCGATGGCGCTGAGTGCAAGGACGGCCTCGCGAAACGCAAAGGTCAGCCATGGCCCTACTTTCAAGATCGCGAAGTGGTCTTCCACCATTTGGCGGAGAGCGATCGGCGATTGGTAATCCGTGGAGTGCGCTTCGTAAACCAGTGCCGGATGCTCGGGCAAGGCGGACGAAAGTCCTGAGGCGTTCTGCCGGTTGTAATCGAAAATCACACTCTCGTCGAACTCCACTCCCGGTTGCACCACCATACCGATCACTCGCTCCCAAGCCGGAGCGAGCCCCTGCTCTTCGAATACCTTCCGGAACATTTCCAAAGTACGACCCACATTTTCAGTTAGCGTGATTGCGGGCGGCTGTCCGGAACCTTCTCCGCCGGGAGCGGGAACCTCGGTACCGATCACATAAAGAAGCGGTGAAGGTCCGGCTGAAAGTTCAGCATGCGCTGCTTCCGCCGCACGACACAGAACTGCCGCCCGCTGTGCGATCGTGCGTTGGTCAGGTCCGGATTTTGGGTCGTCAGCGCACGCCATACTTGCATCGAGGTGAATCTTTGCGTACCCAGCGAATACACAGGTGCGAACCAGTTCGCAAGCCTTTTGCAATGCGGCCTCCGAGGTTTCCTTTCGCCACGGGTACGGTCCCAGATGATCCCCACCGAGCAACACGCGTTCAGCGAGTAGTCCGGCCAGCGCCGCTGCGGAACCAACGAATTTCGCAAACTGATCCGGCGTTTGTCCGGTGTAGCCACCGAACTGATTCACCTGGCTCGACGTCGACTCGATCAGAAGGAGCGAGCCGTCCTCGACGGCCTGTTCGGCGGCGGCGGCGATGACGCTGGGTTGGGCAGAGCAGACAGCGTAGATGCCAACTTTTTCGGAACCGCGATTGCGGCCAACAATTCCCTGAAGGCGTTGACGCGCATTGGCGAGTCGCGTATCCACGGCGGTTACTCGGGTCGGGCCTCGAGCAGCAGATGTTGATTGAAGGTCGCAGAAATCTTGGCCGTCGGGCCGTGCACGCTTCCGAAATCCTTACCCGTCACGTAATCAACGACGTGATAGGCGCGGTCTTGCAAACCGCGCAATTCGATTCGACCGCTCCAATGACGGGCGAAGAACGCGTAGTACATTTCGTCGTCCTTACGGATCACGTGGGCCTCGGGGCGGTCGAACCCGATGTCGTAAAGACTCGCCCAGGTACTCGCCCGCGCGAGAGCATTTTTTCCTTGTAGATCTGGACCCACTTTGCGAAAAGTTTCTCTCGCTGCGGCGTCAAATCTGACGTACTGTGTTTGCTGACTAGATTCGGAAGCACGAACTGAGTGCCCACCACTCCGCCCACGCCCACGGTGGAAGCGAAATCGCTGGCACCGTCGCTAAGTTCGACGTGGTCACCGAAGTACGGCACGTTGTCGCCCATGAGCGCTTTCAGGGTCTTACCCTTGGAACGAACCTGAAACGAACTCTCGGGGTCGGACGCCACTGACATATTGAAATGTGGCATGGTGAAGAACGAATAGGCCGTGCCGCAAGGGCAGAATTCGACCAGCGCATCGGGTTTCACGCTGCGCGCGGTTTCATAAATCTCGCGGAAGAAATCAGGCAGGGCTTCTACAGAATCCTCGGGACTCTTGTGATGGTGCGCGGGATTATAGCAAGGCGGAACCCCGTTCATGTGCTGGCCGTCAAGTTTAAGCCCGTCGAACCCCCACTCCCCCAGAAACTTCCGACCAGCGCCTTCTGGTACTCCACCACATCTCGGTATGCGGGACAGAGATAATCTGAGTTCCACCAGGAAATTTTTCGCCGCGATCCATCCTTGTTGAGCAGCGCCCAATCGGGATGATCTTTGAGCAATTGCGAATTGGGAACCGCACTCAACGGCGACCACCACAGTTGGGCGTGAAAGCCTTCCTGGTGAATTCGATTCACCAGCGCTTTCATGTCAGCGTCGCCATGGGGAAATTTCTTGGGGTCCAGTTCCCAATCGCCATAGTCATCTTGCCAACCGTCGTCCAGCGTGACCCACGAGAAGCCCAGTTTCTTCGCTGTCGGAAGCGTCTCGTACACCTGCTTGAGTTGTACCGAGCGGCCGTAGCCCCAGGCGCACCAGATGGGGCCGTAAGCGCTGTCCGGAGCGGTTGCCATCTGAAATCCCTGGCGTATCATCAGCCGGCGGTATTCCATCAGCGTGCGGAAGTAATCGCCTTGATGAACCGAAACGAACGTCCGCAGAGTGTGAAAACTCGCTCCTGGATCCAGTGTCTCCTGATGAGAGGACCGCACCGCGACCCGAGCATGCGACTTGTCCGGCATGGAAACGGGAAGGGAAATGAGCCGCGGCACTGGTTCAATGTGGCCGACCGCCAGTCCAACATCTCTCCGCCAAACATCGACGATTGGTGTGCCTCCGCCGTAATCACTCGCATTCATACCGAGATAATTTTCCTGGTGAAATCCGGGGTGGAGCGGGAGCACCCAATTCGGCCGCTTCTCATACGATCCGCTCTGGTACGACCAGAACGCGGGACCCGAAGTTGCGCTGCCTGCGCTCAGCGAGTACTGCTGATTGGCCCAGCCCCGAATCGCCAACTGGACGTTGCCTTCATTGGTGTATTCAACGTCAAAAACAGCAATGGATGGGAAATCGCTGTAAATCGTGACTGAAATCGTCTTGCGTAGCTCGCCAGACTGGCCGATCAGCGTCAACTTTTCGCCGGCGCCAAAAATGTCGGCTACATGCTCACGACGGCTTGAGGTGAATGCAAAGTCGGCCCAGGTGTGGCCTGCTCCGGTGACGGTTTCTGACGCCGAGAAGGGAACGAAGTGCTCGTCCGGCCCGCTAAACAGCGGGACTACGCGGCTGTGGAGTTTGCGGTCAAATTCGATCCGCATGACCGGGCTTTGAATTTCTAGGTCCGGCGAAGTCGAGGGTGAGACCTTCAAGCTCGCAGCATCACTTGGCTGGCTCTGCCCCAGGGTTGAACTGGGCAGGAACACGCTCAGCAAAACACAGACCACCAGAGCGATTGCCCGGAAGTGTCTCATGACCGAAGGGTACCACCGATCCCGCAAACCTCCCCATTCGCCGCTTCGCTGCTGGAACGTTGAGGCGGATTGCGGTATATTGCGAACGATTACTTTTACTTTCGTTTGCTCGGACTTGTCAAGACGATAGATTGCGTTCGGAGGTTGGACCAATGTCGAGAAGATTGATGCTGGCAATTTTCCTCATTCTGACCGTGCCCGTGTCGCTTGTACAGGCCGCTGCTCAATCACAGGAGCCAGTCGGCTACAAGCCCGCAGCCGACGCCGAACAGAAAAAGACTCTGCTGCTGAAAGATTTCCAGCCGGTTTCCATGTTGCACGCTCCGGTCCACAAGGTGGAGCGCGCGAAATACTACGTGATTGACGTGCACAATCATGTGAACGACGCCATGGGCATCGGCGACCAGATGCCGCCTGAACGTGTCGTCGAAATCATGAACAACACTAACGTGAAGACGGTGGTCATCCTGACTGGCATGTGGGGCGACAAGCTGCAACACGTGATTGACCGGATGGTCAAGCCTTATCCCGGACGCTTTATTGTCTTTGCGCAGATCGACTGGAGCAAGATTGACGATGCTGACTTCAGCCAGGAAATGGTGACGCAGCTCGACGATGCCGTGGCCCGCGGCGCGCGCGGCCTGAAACAATTGAAGGATCTCGGCCTGAGCATCCGGGACAAGACGGGGAAGCTGGTTGCAATTGACGACCCGCGGCTCGATCCCATCTGGGAGGAATGCGGACGGCTCGGCATCCCGGTTTCGATTCATTCCACCGATCCCGAAGCGTTCTTTCGTCCCATCGACAACACCAACGAGCGCTACGAGGAATTGATTGAGCACCCGGACTGGAGTTTCTACGGCCCGCAGTTTCCCAGTAAGGAATCGGTTCTGGCGGCGCGCGACCGTATGTTCGCCAGGCACCCACACACCACCTTTGTTGCTCTGCACATGGCAAACTGGCCGGAAAATCTCGATTATGTTTCTCACCTGCTGGATACGCTTCCCAACGTGATGGTGGAATTCGGGGCGCGCGAAGCCGAACTCGGCCGGCAGCCCCACCGCGCCCGCGAATTCTTCATCAAGTATCAGGACCGCATCATGTTCGGCACCGACAACGGCATGGACGAGGCCATGTACCGCAATCATTTTCGCTGGCTCGAAACCGCCGACGAGTACTTTGATTATTGGGGATATCCGGGACAGGGCCGCTGGAAGATCTATGGCATGGACCTTCCCGATGAAGTTCTCGAAAAGGTGTACCACAAGAACGCCGAGCGTATGTTTGGGCAGTTTCGGGGAATCGGCAAAACATCGCAGTAGTAACTCTTCCCGAAAAGCGGCCCGGCAGTCCCACTCCTACACCAGCGTCACCGGGATCCCTGCCTTCTTCAGCGCCGCCAAGTCCGCCTTGCGAATCCCTCGATCAGTGACCAAATGATGCACCGCTGAAAGCGGAGCAATCGCCGACAAGCTGCGCCGGCCGAATTTACTGGAATCGCACACCACCACCGCGACTCCCGCCACGTCCATCATGGCCCGATTGACTTTGGCTTCCAACAGATTGGGTGTACTCAAGCCGTGCTGTACGTCGATGCCGTCCACTCCCAGGAAGAGAATGTCCGCGTTCAAACGCCGTAGAGTTTCTTCTGCGATCGGCCCCACCAGAGAAAACGAATTCTTCCTCAGTGTGCCGCCGGTCAGGATGACTTCAAGAGACGATCCGGAAAGTTCTGTGGCGATGTTGGCCGCGTTGGTAATGATGGTGAGATTCCCAAACTTTCGCAGCGCTCGCGCAATGGCGGTGGTGGTGGTTCCGGAATCAAGAATGACCACTTGGCCCTCTGTTACCATGCGGGCGGCCGCGGCGGCAATGCGCAGTTTTTCCTTGCGGTGTAGCTTTTCTTTCTCCCGCAAGGTCGGATCCTCCAGCACGCTCTCGCGCGCCGGTAATGCCCCGCCATGGGTGCGATGAATTCGGCCACGTCCGTGGAGAATATCCAGATCTTTTCGGATGGTGACTTGTGAAGTGTGGAATTGTTTTGCCAGGTCAGCCACCAGCACCCGGCCATCGCGACTCAGAATGTCGAGGATCGCGCGGCGGCGCTCTTCATTCAGCACCGGATTGATACGGCCGGCAGTGGTCACACCATAGCTCCGAGGGTCTGTGCCATTCCTCTTTTATCGCGAGTGTTTTGGTTTGTCCATGAAAATGGCGTTCTTGTTGCGCCGCGGAATGCAGGCCGCTAGGCCGTCACCGCAAACATTTTACCCTTGACAATCCGGTATAACGAAAGTAAAAGTATCAAATCGCAAGCATACGAAAGCTTGCTACAAACCGTCTTGCGGGAAGGGGTCCTTCCATGCGATGCGCCGTCGCCCGATTTCTTGCCCTTGGTTCCTACCTGCTTGTTTTGCTCGGAATCGCCCTCGTCTTACACCCAACTCTGCTCGGCCAGGCCAGCTACCAGGCGCAGATTCGGGGTGTGGTCTCTGATTCGAGCGGCGCGGTGATGCCGGATGCCACAATCACCATCACCGAAGTGGGCACCAACGTGTCGCAGACCGTGAAGAGCGATGGTTCCGGGGAATATGTTCTGAGGGCCCTTCGGCCGTCCACCTACGCGGTCAAAGCGGAGGCCCCCGGTTTCCGGCCCGTGGAGCAAAAAGACGTTGTCCTGGCCGTCGGGCAAGAGACCAGCCTCAACTTTACCTTGCACCCCGCTGGTTCTTCCACCGAAGTTCAGGTAACCGAAACCGCGCCTCTACTGGACACGCAGAGTGCAGGCTTAGGCACCGACGTCACTAACGAATACGTGAAAGAGATTCCCCTGCTCAATCGTAATTTTTTCGGCTTAGTGTTTCTGAACGCCGGCGTCAGTGAGACGGCAGGGTCTGGGACGGCTGACAACTATCCTGCGGGCACCAATTTCGTTTCCAACGGCCAGCGCAACGCGACCGCCGAAGTTCGAATGGATGGCGCCTTGATCAGCGCCCCGGAACAGGGAGAAGGTGGAAACTCCAACGTCTATTACGAGCCCTCGGTCGAAGCTGTGCAGGAGTTCAAAGTTCAAAGCAACGGTTTCTCGGCTGAATTTGGCAGCAACGGCGGCACGGTCGTCAATATGGCGCTGAAAAGCGGTACCAATGCCTTCCACGGCAGCGCCTGGTGGTTCGGACAGCAGGGCGTGTTTGACGCCAACGATTTCTTCAGCAACCAGGCTGGCTTGCCTCGACCTGACCATTCCCGCAATCAGTACGGAGTTTCTCTCGGAGGTCCCATCCGGAAGAACAAGACTTTTTTCTTTGTTGACATCGAACGTGTCCTGGAAACCGATCCTGTGCCCATCGTTGCTACCGTACCCACCTTGGCGGAGCGGAATGGCGATTTTTCACAAACTCTGATTACTGATCCTAACAGCGGAGATGTGGTTCCAAACTTGATCTATAACCCGCTCCAGGTCACCAACGGGGTGCGGACTGCGTTCGCGGGCAACATCATTGGGACGCAGTGGCAGGATCCGATCGGAAAAAAGATCCTGGCGCTCTATCCTATGCCAAACCAGCCGGGCGATCCCGATGGCACGAACAACTTCCGCGACAACACCAACTCATTCACCAAGTCGTTGCAGTTCGATGCGAAAATCGACGAGCAACTCAACGACACCATGCATCTCGGTGGACGCTACAGTCACCAGCACTTGTCGAACGCGACCCCCACCGTGTTGGGTGACGGCGAATTCAATGACGGCATCAACTTCATTACCGGCGTCAACAATGGAGGTCTACAGTACGATTGGACAATCAAACCCAACTTGCTGCTGGCCAGCCGCTTTGCCGTGGATCGCGTCAATGCGCCGGGATACAGTAACTACCCCGCTGCGAGCACCGTCGGCTTCCCTTCGCTCCTGGATAACGCCAATCCAGGTATTTCACGCATGCCGGGGATTCTGGTCGATTCGCCTTGGACTTCGCTCTACGACCAGTGCTGTGTGGACACCAAGTTCGCCCACACTTTGTACTCATATTCTTCTGCCCTGGCCTGGACCCACGGTAAACACAACTTCAAATTCGGCGGCGAGCAGCGCCTCTTCTTTAATAATTTTCAGCAGCCAAGTTATCCCACGGGCTACTTCCACTTTGCCCAGAATGTGACCGAAAACGTGATTGGCGCCAATAATCCGGACCAGGGTAATCCCTTTGCCGACATCCTGGTGGGGATGGGCGACTACGGCGGCATCGCAATTTATCCTGCGGTCGCCAACAAATCAAAAGAAACCGGCTTTTACGCGCAAGACGACTGGCGCATCACGCCCAAGCTGACTTTGAATCTCGGCCTTCGCTATGAATGGAGCACGCCCTATACCGAACGCAACAACCAGTTGGAATTCAGCGACTTCACTGGAAACAGCGGAGTCACGGTGCCGGGCTTGCCACTCATTACCGGGCCGTTGAACGGTACTACAATTTTTGCCTCCCCCAGTGATCGCCATGTTCCCATCGACCGCAATAATTGGGGGCCGCGCTTGGGGTTCGCGTATCAACTCACGCCAAATACCGTGGTCCGCGGCGGAGTCGGCGTTTATTACGGCATGAACGTGGCCACCAACTTCCAGTACACCGGGTCCGCGTTCCGCAAAGACGGAGTCGTGTACTTTACTCAGGACAATTTCCAAACGCGCTACGCCACCTTCGAGAACCCGTTTCCGGCGGGACTGCCGGCCCCGCAGGGAACCAAATACGGACCTTTGGCGGAGTGGGGTTACGCGAACTTGAATGATCTGGGCACGAGCGAAGCCCAGAATGCAGACATTTATCAGTGGAGTTTCGGCCTGCAGCGACTGCTGCCTGGGCAACTGGTTATTTCCGCCGATTACTCCGCCAACCGTAGTACCCACCTGCCGTGGGGCGGAGAAGGCGGCATTTGCGGTTGCGGTGTGTCCACGAGAGATCGGAACTTCATCGCCTCCTCAGTTCGCGAACAGTACGACACCCTTACCCTCTACAACGACCTGCATAACACCGTGAACAACCCCTTCCAGCCGTTGTTCCAGGGGGCGGGAGCAACTTTCAACGAGCCGGATTCGCAGTACAACAACGCACAGATCCCGCTGATCAACCTGCTCCGTCCGTATCCACAATTCGACGGAAACTTCGAAGGACTGCCGCTGCTGGAGGCGCAGTCGTTTTACAACGCCCTTCAAATCCGCGTGGAGAAACGTGCCAGCCATTACATCAGCTTTGTGGGAGGTTACACGCTGTCGAAGTCAACCGACGACTCCTCCGTCGGGCGCAATGCATTTATCGGGTCTCTTGCCTCCGACAATCCCCAGGAACTGGACAATCTGAAGGCCGAACATTCGATCAGCGCCAACGATGCGACCCACCGCCTCGCTTTGGCCATCATCGGCGACTTGCCAATCGGAAGGGGACGCTGGATCGGAAGCGGGATGAATCGCGTGCTCGACGGAGTGGTCGGAGGTTGGACGCTCTCGACCATCCTCACTCTCCAAAGTGGGCAGCCGATCGACATCGGCATGTCGCAGCCCACGCTGGATGATGGCAATCAACGCCCCAATGTACTGTGTAATCCGAACAGCGGAGTAAGCGCGCACCAGTCCGCTCTCAGCCAGTCCTCCGCAACCCCCCTGAGCACGTTCAATACAAATTGCTTCGCCGCACCTAACTACGAGCAACCCGGTAACGCCCCGCGCTACTTCTCCAATCTTCGAACCGACGGCATCCACAACATTGACCTGGCGATTGCCAAGAGCTTTATTCCGCACGAAGGCATGAAGCTGGAATTGCGTGGTGAGTTTTTCAACTTTTTCAATACGCCACGTTTCGCTCCCCCTGACACTTTGTACGGAGACTCAACCTTCGGGCAGATCTCCTCTCTGGCAATGGGGAGCACCCCACGCCACGGGCAAGTGGGAGTGCGCTTTGAGTTCTAGCGGCGCCCGCTTGAGGACCGCCCTCGCTGCTCGAAACCTGCCGCGAAGTGTGGGAACGGCGATGCTTGCGCTTCTGCTGCTCACTCCCGTCCATGCAGCGGCTCCGGCTTCTGCCGAGCAGAACTGGACGCACTATGTGCGCATCGGGGCATACGGATTACAAAGCGACAACTCCGCCAAGATTGTGCAGAACGCCCAGGAAAGCGGCGTCTTTGGCATCGAGGTGGACAACGACATACCCGGCCGTTACGAGAGCTTTCTCAACCCTGAAGAGAAGCTGAGGGCGATTCGTGCGGTCGCGGAGAAAGCCCACGCCGTCGGTAACCGGGCGTTCGTTTACATTGCCGGAACCGAATGCATCACTGCGAACGCCGGTAAGACCCCGCACACCTTGGCGAAAGATCATCCCGACTGGCTGCAGCGTAAGCTGACCGGTGAGCCTGCCATTTTCGGGGGCGGTGATGCGTTTTGGATTGCGAAAGGCGACGAGGACGTCTGGGTGTCGCCGTTTGCGACCGAGTGGCGCAAGATTTATATGCAGCGGGTACGGCAAATCGCCGCCACCGGCATCGACGGCATTTACGTGGATATCCCCTACTGGATGACGCACTTCGAGGGATGGGAAAACACTTGGGCCAGTTTCGACGATTACACCGTTGCCGCTTTTCGTGAACAAACCGGATTGGACGCCAGGAAGGACCTAAAGCTGGGTGATTTTTCCGATCCCAACTTTCGCCGCTGGATTCAGTTCAGAATTCAGGCCATCACCGACTTCGTGCAGGAGATTGACCGGAATGCAAAGTCAGTAAATCCTGCGATTAAGACGATTCCCGAAATCTACCCGGGAATCGAAGAAGAAGCGGTGCGCGTGGGGGCCGATGTTTATAGCCTCTATCCGGTCGTAGACGCGGTCGCCCACGAATACGAGTTCGGTGAGGGCGATCATATGGCCTCGTCCCGAACTCCGTTCGATTGGTTTTGCTATCAGGTGGGGATGTATTCCTTTCGCGCGTTCGCCGAGGGAAAAGCCACCTGGATCCTGAACTATTCGTGGGATGGCGACAAGAAAGTTGACCCCCGCCAGTCCATGATGAATCTCGCGATGTCTGAAGTGATGGCCGGTGCAAATTTCTGGGATGCTCCGGGTCACTCTATGGCTGGGTCGAACGATCTGCCGACGCGCAAGATTATTTTTACCTGGATCAGGGACCACGAGATAACTTTCTACCACCCGCGAACCCCGATCGCTCCGGTCGGCGTTTACTTTTCACCGGAGACGAGAAACTATTACGCGCACCAATTTATAGCTTCCTACCGGGGAATCCTGATTCTTTTGATGCAGAAGCACTTGGAGTTTCAGGTCGTAACCCCACGCATGCTCGCTGACTTTCAAGGCAGCACTCTAATTCTTCCCGACGTACGAATTTTGAGTGAAAGCGAAAAGGACAGGCTGGGCGAGTACGTAGGTAAGGGCGGAGTGTTGGTAATCACTGGAGAAGATGCCACCGGGCTGGGGAACCGCGGGAACGTGGTCCGCTTCAGCAAATGCCCCGGAAACGACTACAGCGAATCGCTGCAAAAGGACTTCGCCGGCTCAACTCCCGATCAGGAGCATGAGTTTCTGACCCGCCTGCAAGCCGATGCTGCGATCAGAATAGTGGCTTCGCCGAAGATCGCTACATCGATCGCTCGCGTAGATGGGAAGCCTCACATATTTTTCGCTAACTTCGCCGGATTGCGCGGGGGATCGAATCCGGTCCAGTCTCCGCAGACTGGCGTACAAGTCATCGTCGCTGGAACCAACCAGCACCGTGGATTCTTTCTTCCCTTTCTTGGAGAAACGCAGCCGCTGAATGGGACTCTTCGCCGGGGCACGGTCACATATCAGCTACCTGCAATCGAGAAGGGAGCAGTGTTTTGGTATGAGCCGTGATAACAGCCGGCGCGATCCGCTTCCTGCAGAAGCCCTGAGGGGCAAATGTTTGTGAACGCACTTTCTGCGTTGTTGAATCTTTCGGACGCTGAGAAGACGGCCCTTGGGTTGGTCCATACTCCTGCCGAAATCGCTCAGCAGCCGCATACCTGGCTGTCCACCTTCGAGCTCTTCAAGAGGAAGGCTCCCGAGCTCAAGGCCTTTCTGGGCGCAGCCGGTCTGGGCAGTGCCCTTGGGCCCAGGCCATCGGTCTTTCTCATAGGCGCTGGAACTTCGGATTACATCGGGCAGTCCCTCGTTTACCTGCTGCACAAAGCTTGGGAGTGCGACGTCATCGCGATTCCAAGTACGGATCTGCTGACCCACTTCGACGACCTGGTCACTCCTCGGCAGAGATATCTCTGGATTTCTTTCTCCCGTTCTGGCGATAGTCCGGAAGGGGTTGCGGTGTTGCAACATGCCTGTCGCAACCGACCGGACATTCATCACCTGATTGTCTCCTGCAATGCCAATGGGAGAATGATCCTTGAGTACGCTGGCAAACCTCAGGTTCTCGGCATCTGCTTGGACGATGCTGTGAACGACCGCGGCCTGGCCATGACCAGTTCGTTTTCGAACATGATTGTTTTCGGGCAATGCCTGGCCTGCGTCGAGGATCCCACCCCATACGACCAGGTTCTGATGCAGTTGGTGCAGTCTGGGAAGAGCCTTTTACCGACAGCTGCCGATTGCGCTGCTGCCTTGGCCAGGGAGACCTTTACCAAGGCTTGTTTCGTCGGATCAGGACCGCTGAGAGCAGTTGCCAGGGAATCCGCACTCAAGCTGCTGGAGCTGACGGCCGGCAAAATCCTGACCACCTCAGAGTCACCCTTGGGCTTGCGCCATGGCCCTATGGCCGCACTGGACCAAGACACCCTCTTCGTGTGCTTCCTTTCAAGCAGCCGGCAGGTTCAGGAGTATGAGCGGGATTTGCTGGAGGAGATTGGGAGCAAGCGGCTGGTGAAGAGCCGAGTCGTCATCGCTGCGAGCCAAGCCCCAGGGAGCCAGTCCTTCGCAGAGCACTATCTCGCGCCGGCTGTCCAATTCACGATTGCGGATGACTACCGTCCGCCGTTGGACGTCATCTTCGGCCAATTGCTGGGCATGTTTTTCTCGCTGCGATGCAATCTCCGGCCCGATTGTCCCAGTCCCAACGGCGCCATCAGTCGTGTGGTGCAGAATGTCACCATTCATTTGTGATAGGACATTGCGCTGCGGCGTACAGTACCGTGCGAAAGGAATCTTCGGATGATTGAGGTCTGTGTCGTTGGCGAGCTTAACCTGGATCTCATCCTGTACGGCTTGCCCAAAGACCTGGTGCTCGACCGCGAACACCTGGCGAGCGGCCTGTCGTTGACTTTAGGGAGTTCCTCAGCGATCTTCGCCCACAACTTGTGTGCGCTGGGCACGCAAGTCGGCTTTGTATCGAAAATCGGAGCCGACCCGCTTGGAAAGATCGCGGCGGAGCGATTATCCGCCGTAGGTGTCGATATTACCCGGATGCAGCGCGGAACCACCAAGACATCCACCGGGCTTACGGTCGCAATCCCCTACCCTCAGCATCGCTACATTCTGACGTACCCCGGTACCATGTTCGAGATGCAGTATTCCGACATCGACATGGATTATGTCCGCCAAGCTCGTCACCTGCACCTTTCCTCTTTCTTTTTGCACCGGGCACTTCGTCCGCGAATCCTCGAGCTTTTCCGCCAAGCCAAGAGTGCGGGCCTCACCACTTCGCTCGACACCAACGACGATCCGGAAGATAAATTTGGGCAGGACCTGATCGAAGTGCTGAAATACGTCGACCTCTTTTTTCCCAATGACCGTGAGGCCAAGAAAATCGCCCACACGACGGACTTGTCGCAGGCCCTCAATCTTCTTGCTGGCATCTGTAAGGTAGTAGTCGTGAAACGTGGCTCGAGCGCAGCCATATGCCGGTCCGGCGACGAGCAGTGGAGCCTGTCGCCGCCGGCAGTCAAGATGGTCGACGATGTCGGCGCCGGTGACACCTTCGATGCCGGTTTCGTTCACCTCTACTTGCTCGGGGCGAAACTCGAGGACTGCCTGGCCTTCGCCAACATCGCCGCCGCGTACTCCGTGACTAAAGAGGGAGGCACGGAAGCCTTCCGCGACCGCGTCGGCCTGCTCAACTTTCTGCGTCAGCAATGGAACTTGCTGGGGAAAGGGACCTTGCCGGGGAAGAGTAGTTGATGCCCATGGCGAGGTAGCTCCAGTCTAAACCACCCAGCAAGCTCGAAATCTCCTTCCACTCTTTCTCTCATTGTCGGAGCCACGCGCCGCTTCGCCCCAACGAGATAATCCGCTAATGAAAATCTCCGAACCGACGATGAGATTAAAGAGGCCGAACGCTCGCGTTTTACGACATGAAACCTTACCTCCATCAGAAGAGTTCTCTTCAAGCGGCGCAAAGGAGGCCGGTAACGATCAATAGCTTCACGCTCCCGCTGAACCGCTCCCAAATTGGGAAGGAATGGCACCGATGAGCGAGAGCGACATCGTCAAGGACTTTCTGGTCGAAAGTTACGAAAACCTTGACCGCCTGGATCGGGATCTGGTGGGCCTCGAGAAAAACCCGCAGGATAAAGACGCGCTGGCCGGCGTTTTTCGCACCATTCACACCATCAAGGGAACTTGCGGCTTTCTGGGCTTCAACAAACTCGAAAAAGTCGCGCATGTCGGAGAAAACCTGCTGACCCGTTTGCGCGATGGCCAGCTGATCCTTAATCCGGAGATCACGACCGCGTTGCTCGGAATGGTGGATGCTGTCCGGCAGATGCTGAAGGAAATCGAATCGACTGGCCAGGACGGAGATGCCGATTATCCGGAGTTGCGGGAAACCCTGACTCGGCTGCAAACTTCTGCCGCAGGAAGCACTGGCCAAGCCCCGGCCTCCACGCCCGTTGCGGCCGACGCCAAGCTGGCCATGCCCGCAGCCCCTGCCACCGCACTTGCAAGGGAAACTCCACCGTCGGCCGTCATCCTGCCAGCGGCGGTTGAGGCGGCCGCTGAGCCTCGAAAGAGCAGTGGCGGCGCACCCCGAAAACCTTCCCGCGGAAAAATCGGCGGTCTGCTGGTGGAGCGTGGAGTGGTGCAGGCGGACGACATCGCGCGTGCCCTCGAAGAACAGGAACGCGGCGACCGCCGGCGATTGGGCGAGATTCTCGTGGCCCTGGGATTGGCTAAACCGGAAGACGTTCTCGCAGCCCAGCAGATTCTGGAGGCCAAGCCGCGCGAAAGCACGACACCTGAAACGATTCGCGTAGGTGTCAACCTGCTGGACAAACTGATGACGCTGGTGGGCGAGCTGGTGCTTGGCCCGCAACCAGCTTCTGCAATTCGCCAATACCTCGGAAGACATCAGTCTGCAGGCCGTCTCGCAGCGCATGGATCTTATCGCCACCGAATTGCAGGAAGAGGTCATGAAGACCCGCATGCAACCTATCGGGAACATCTGGGGGCAATTCCCTCGCACGGTGCGCGATGTCGCCCTCGGTTGTCACAAGGAAGTGGCCATTGAAATGGAGGGAAAAGAAACCGAACTCGACAAGACCATTATCGAGGCGATTAAAGATCCACTCACCCACCTGGTGCGCAACTCCGTGGACCATGGCATCGAGCTTCCCGGATGATCGCGTGAAAGCCGGAAAAAACCGAGTCGGCCGGCTGATTCTCCGAGCTTTTCATGAGGGTGGGCAGGTCAATATCGAAATCAGCGATGACGGAGCCGGACTGAACCGCGAGCGCATACGTCAAAAAGCGATCGATCGTGGCATGGTTACCGGCGAACAAGCCGCGCGCATGCCTGATCGCGAGATATTCAACCTGATCTTCTTGCCAGGATTTTCCACCGCCGAGAAAGTGACCAACGTCTCCGGCCGCGGCGTGGGCATGGACGTAGTGAAAACCAATGTCGAGAAAATCGGCGGCGTGGTGGATGTGCAATCGTCGCCGGGCCGCGGCACCACTGTTCGGGTCAAGATTCCCTTTACCCTGGCCATCATTCCGGCGCTGGTTGTCACCTGCGGCGGGGATCGCTATGCCATTCCCCAGGTGAGCTTGCTCGAACTGGTGCGGCTGGAGGCCGACGAAGCGCGCACCGCGATTGAGATGGTGCATGGGGCTCCGGTGTACCGGCTGCGCGGCCGGCTGCTGCCTCTGGTTTACCTTAACGCGGAATTGAATCTAGCCCGCAGACGCGACCAAGACTGACACGACGCTGCCGTCAACATCGTGGTCCTGCAGGCTGATGACCGGCAATTCGGGTTGGTCGTCGATCAGATCAACGACACCGAGGAAATCGTGGTTAAGCCGCTGCGCAAGCAGCTCAAAACGGTCAAGACTTTTGCCGGATCGAGCATCATGGGCGACGGCAAAGTAGCGCTCATCCTGGATGTGCTGGGCCTGGCGCAACGGGCCAATGTGGTCAGCGAAACTCGCGACCGCGCCATGGCTGAAAAAACCCAAGGAATCGGCGGCGGGCACAGACAAACAAACTTTCCTTCTGTTCGCCGGTCTGGGCGATTCCCGCATGGCGATTCCTCTCAGCACGCTGGCGCGGCTTGAGGAATTTCCCCGTGACCCAGGTGGAAATGTCGGGCAGCCAGTGGGTAACGCAATATCGCGGGCAGATCCTGCCCTTGATCCGGCTGCAGTGTCGTGATGGAGGAACGCCGCAACCGGCTGCGCGCCTTGCAAGCGCCGCCCCCGCCGAGTTCCGGCCCGCTTCAGGTGCTGGTGCTGCAACCATGAAGGCCGGACCTTTGGGCTGGTCGTGGAAAGAATCCTCGACATTGTCGAAGACCGGGCCGATGTGAAATCCGCAGCCACCCGGGCATTCGGTTCTCTATTCCGTCGTCATCGGCGACCGGGTAACGGAATTGCTCGATATCCCAGCCATTCTTAAGACGCTGCCGCCATTCGGCGGCGCAGCCGGACGCCGCCGCGGCACGCGGCCCAGGGGTTGCACATTAAGCCATGCCGACTCTCACAGTTCTGCACCTTCTATCTGGATAAGCTGCTGTTCGGGGTGGAACTCAAGGGCGTCCAGGAAGTAATTCGCTCGCTCGACATCACCCAGGTTCCGCTGGCGCCCGAGCGTGGTCAGCGGCCTGATCAACCTGCGCGGCCAGATTGTCACCGCGGTGGACCTGCGGCGGCGGCTGGAACTGGATGCCACGGCCGGCCGGTATGCTCGGCCATGAATGTGGTGGTCCGCTCCGATGATGGCGCCGTCAGTCTGCTGGTGGATGAAATCGGCGACGTGGTCGAAGTCGAGGAAGCACCTTCGAGCGCCCGCCGGAAACGCTGCGCGGCACGCATCCGCACCATGATTACCGGAGTGCACAAACTGAACGACCGGCTCATGCTGGTGCTGGACACCGAACAAGGCCTGCCAGATGACGGAGGAAACCGCATCCGCAGGGCAGTACGCAGAATAAGACAATGCCCCGAAAACAATCCTGCATTTGCATCCCCATGCTCGCGTCTAGCGCGGTTAAAGTGAAACCGTCCTCTATGGCGAAGAAATTGGGGTTGGGTTTATCCCATTTGTCCTCAATCTTAGGAGCTCTTTAGCTGTTCACGATTTGAGCTATCGATAAAAGCGGCGCCATTGGGCAAAGCCAGTGATCATTACCTCGGAGTGTTCTCCATCGTTGAGATCTTTCCAAGGTGAATGAGAACCGTGAATCAGACACGAACAGGCTGCCAGGTCAAGTTCTGGCGGGATGGAACCCGGTTCATCATGAGGCGACGAGAACGCCGTTCGAGCGAATCTTAGGACGGACATCGGAGAAGGAAGTTGCAGCAATGAATGAGCTGCGCAAATGGGTGCGTCGCGGCAACCCTGAAGGAATTGAGCCGAGCGTTCGAAGAAGCAACTAGTCTTTACGCTGCGTGCACCGCAGGAAGCGGCATGAACACTGGCGGCCAGGCGGTGGACCGTGATGCCAGTTGTAAAAGGAGGAGATGAATTCGCGACAAGGCTACTGCGTCACCGAGGCAATTAAGGCAGCCGCTCGACCAATGGCAGATTCCTTCGCCGAACAGTTGGTTAAGATGCACGCAAGCAGACCTGCACGCGAGACCAGTTCGCTGAATCTGACCATGGCGATCACTAATGTTCTGCGCCCTGGGCTTGGTATTTTCGTGGCCATTTTCCTGGCCGCACCATCTCCGTCGCCACCCAGGCTGTCTTGGCCCAGAGCGGAAGCCATGCCGCCGGCAACCTAACCCGCAAAGACATGGAAATCCGCAGCAAGGATGAACTCGGCGACCTCACCCTGGCCATCAACAAAATGAGTGGCAGCTTGAAGAACATGATTCGCTGCAATCACCGCAGAATTCCATCCATGTGGCCGCCGCCAGCGAGGAAGCTTTCCAACACCAGCCAGCAGATCACCGCCAACTCCGAGGAGACCTCCGCCCAGGCGAAGATAGTCTCCAACGCCACGCGCAGGTCAGCCAGAATCTGCAGACCGTCGCTACCGGCGCGGAGGAAATGGGCAGTCAGCATCAAGGAGATCGCCAAGAACGCCAGCGAAGCCGCCAAGATCGCCACCTCCGCAGTTAAAGTCGCCGAAACACACTACCACCACTGTCTCCAAGCTGGGCGATTCATCGAACGAGATCGGACAGGTCATCAAAGTCATCACCTCGATCGCGCAGCAAACCAACCTGCTGGCGTTGAATGCCACCATCGAAGCCGCACGCGCCGGAGAAGCCGGCAAAGGCTTCGCCGTTGTCGCCAACGAAGTAAAAGAACTGGCCAAAGAAACCGCCAAAGCTACCGAAGACATCAGCCGGAAAATCGAAGCGATTCAGACCGACACCAAAGCGGCCGTGGATGCCATCGCCTCGATCAGCGAAGTGATCAATCAGATCAATGGAATCTCCAACACTATCGCCACCGCGGTGGAAGAGCAGAACGCCACCACCAACGAAATGGCGCGAAACGTGAGCGAGGCGGCGCAAGGCAGCGGCGAAATCACCAGCAACATCTCAGGCGTGGCGCAGGCGGCGGAGAGCACCTCGCGCGGCGCGGGTGACACTCAGAAGGCGGCGCAGCAGTTGGTCGAAACCTCCGCCGAGCTGCGGCGTCTGGTCGAGCAATTCAAGATCAATAGCACCGCGAGCTCCAGCCGCGGAGTACCCGCCGCAGTCATGGCCGCCATCGCGGGACCATGACGGCTCACGACCGGTACTTAAGACGGCCGGCGGTTGTGCGCAGCCGTTCTCAGTCCTTCGGCTCGGCATTTTCCGTCAACTCCTTGGGTTGTTCTTCCCTTATTTCTACATCCAGCTAATGGGCTGCATTCCGACACTGCCGCACTAGAAGAGCTGTGCTTGGCCGTGGACACCGCACGATACCTGGACAACCTAACGCCAGTGCCGGAGAGGAAAAATATGAAAAGCGCCTCTTCAGTTTTCAACTACAGGCTGAATTCGTTGTTTCTTCTGCCAGCCTGCTCTGTGTTGCTCGGCGGTTCCAGTCGCTCTGCACAGCAAGCCGCCAGCGTCCCGCAAGTCAGGAGAGGTTAACCAGCAACTCGTCGCAGCGGGTGCAGGAACTGGAAGACGAAGTCAAGCAACTCAAGCAGAAGGACGCGTGGCGACGGCAGTCTCCGGCTCCCCCGCCGCGGCCCCGGCAGCCGCGCCCGGCCCGAGCCGGACGCAGCCCGTCGAAGGTCACCAGAGGTGAATGAGGTCGCGCCGCGGCTGCAGCTCAACGTTTTCGGCGACGTGGGAACCAGGGATGTACAACCACATTCCCGATACGTTTCATTTCGGCTCGCTGGACCTGTTCATGACGGCCCGCCTCTCGGACAAAGTCTCCACTCTGGGAGAAGTGCTGTTCATTGCGCAAAGCGATAACACCATTCGGGTCGACGTCGAGAGGCTGTTATTGCAGTACCGGCAAAGCGACTACTTCACGGCATCGATCGGCCGTTATCACACCTGGGTCGGCTACTACAACACCGCCTTCAACAAGGGCGAGTTCCTGGAAACCACGACCGACCGCCCGTTCATGTACGCCTTCGACGATGAGGGCGGGGTCCTGCCCATGCAGGATAGTTGGCGTGAACGTGACCGGCAAGATTCCTTCCGGAAAACTGGGATTGAACTATGTGGTGGAGGTGGGCAACGGCCGGGCCTGGGGAACGGATGCGGAGCCGGCGCAGAACAATCAGGATGCAAATAACAGCAAGTCGATCAACGGCGGCCTGTTCGTGCGGCCGGAAGAATTCTCCGGACTGCAAATCGGGATTTTCCCTTCGCCATGACAATCGTCTCCTATCCCGGGCCCGGCGGTGGGCGAAACCATCGCCACCGTTCACGCCGTCTTCATCAACAGCAAATACGAGATCCTCAACGAAGGCGTGCTGGTAAGGCACGCCGAGGCCGGCGGGCCAGTTTTCAATACCGGCGCCTTCTACACCCAGTTTTCGCGGGCGTTCCACGGCCTATCGCCCGTACTTTCGCTACCAGTACTTCAACGCTCCCAGCGACGATCCTGTCTACGTCTTCGCCAGCCCGAACGATTATCGCGCCGCCCGCTGTCACGGGATTCGTGGGCAGACTCAACGGTCCTTCGGCTGGAATTCGCTGGGACTTCACCGAACACTCGGCGCTCAAGTTGCAGTATGACCGCATCTCTTTGAGCGGCGGTCTGCCCACGTGAAAATGGCCTGACCTCACAGGTGGCATTCACCTTCTGACGGAGACCGCGATGAAGAAAAACAACAGCATTGCCGTTATATTCTCTGCGGTCGCGATCTCTGGCCCTGACCTGCATCATGTGCTGACGCTCACGACTCGCCCGGCCGTCGGCCGCCGGCGAGTCCATCGTCGTCATCGTGAACCCGGCGAATCCAGTCGACAACCTGAGCCTCGGCGAATTGAAAAAGCTGTTCTTGTCCGACCGCAGCCGCTGGGACACGGGAAAAGCCGTGGCTCCGGCCATGCTCGCTGCCGGCGCTCCGGAACGAACCGCCTTTCTGAAAATTGTCTGCGGCATGAACGATGCGGAATTGAGCAAGTATTTTCTTGCCGGCCGCGTTCAGCGGCAAGTCGGCGACGCCGCCGAAAGAAGTCTGCAGCGCGGGCGCGTTGAAGAGTTTCGTGGCCGGCTTCTCCCGGCGGCATTGGCTTCGTGAAAGCGAGCGATTTCCGTCGAGCGACACTTCGCGTGAAAGCAGTGAAAGTCGACGGCGCTACCGCCAGCCGACCCGGATTACAAACTCAAGATGTAGGCGAGACAAGAATTGCGGCGCCAGAACGGCTTTTCCGATGCAATGGACGATCAAGACGAAGCTGTTCGGGCTGATGGTGAGCGGACTCGTCTTCGTGGCCGGCGTCAGCGCCACCGGATACTGGGGGATCGCTACCGTCGAGAAAAGCGGCGCTCGAAGTGGCGAGCCACCGGCTCGGCCATCCGCAACCACATTGAGGCCGGCGTCTATAACGACCTGACCCGGGCCGATGCCTCCGCGGTGTTCACCGAAAAAGGGGATGAACAACAGAACAAGATCGAAGAGTTCGGGCAGCACTGCAAGCTCCTGCAAGACCGCATCGCCAAAGCGCGGTCCTTCGCCTTCGATCCGGCCAGCCAGACAATGCTCGACGATGAAATGAAATTAAGCGCTCAATACCTGGCTGCCGGAGAAGCACTGATCGATGCAATCGTGCACAGCCCCGCACTGCCCCCAGCCTGCTCGGCCCATACTTGGGGCTGTACAAGGACCTTCAGGGCAAGATCGAGGAAACCAGCGACCAACTGGCAAAAAGTGCGAAGGAAACCGAGTTGAGCGCCGCCAGTAAAGCCACCAGGGCCACCCGCGCCTTGTTAATAATGTGCGGGCTCTCCTTGCTGCTCCTGCTGGTCGTGGCTACCCGCATTACTCTCAGCATCACCCGGCCGTTGGATTCGTTCTCCACCAGGTTCAAGGCTATGGCCGATGCCAATGATCTGACCTCCCGGGTGGACCAAGACCGCCGCGACGAGATCGGGGATTTGGGAAAATGTCTGAACCTGTTTGTCGAAAAAGTACACGACATCCTGGGCCAGATTACCCAGACTACCCAGGGGGTGGCCGGCGCAAGTGCCACGCTATCCAGCACCAGCCAGCAGATTTCCGCAAATTCGGAGGAAACTTCGGCGCAAGCCAAAGTGGTTTCCGACGCCGACCGAGCAAGTCAGCCAGAATCTTCAAACCGTCGCCACCGGCGCCGAAGAGATGGGCAGCCACCATCAAAGAAATCGCCAAGAACGCCACCGAAGCCGCCAAAGTCGCCACCGGCGCCGTCAAGGTCGCCGAAACCACCACCGCGACTGTTTCCAAGCTGGGCGATTCCTGCACCGAAATCGGACAGGTCATCAAAGTCATCACCTCCATCGCGCAGCAAACCAACCTGCTGGCGCTGAACGCCACCATCGAAGCCGCCCGCGCCGGAGAAGCCGGCAAGGGTTTCGCCGTGGTGGCCAACGAAGTCAAAGAACTGGCCAAAGAAACCGCCAAGGCCACCGAAGACATCAGCCGCAAAATCGAAGCCATTCAGACCGATACCAAAGCCGCGGTCGATGCCATCGCGGAGATCAGCGCAGTCATCAACCAGATCAACGGCATCTCCAACACCATCGCCACCGCGGTCGAAGAACAGAACGCCACCACCAACGAGATGGCGCGCAACGTCAGCGAAGCGGCGCGCGGCAGCGGCGAAATCTCCAGCAATATCGCGGGAGTGGCGCAGGCCGCGGAAAGCACGTCGCGGGGCGCGAGCGATACGCAAAAGGCAGCGCAGCAGTTGGTGGAAACTTCCGCCGAATTGCGGCGTCTGGTCGAGCAGTTCAAGATCAATGGCAATGGCAGCTGGGGCCGCGCCCGGACGCAGCCTGGCCGCCAGCGCGGGAGCCTAGGCGAGTTCAAGATTGGATCCGGTTACGGGGTGAGCAACATGTTCCGACACATGAAGCTGAACGGGAAGCTCGTGGGCGCCATCGTGGTGACTCTGATCGTCACTTCGGCGGCCAGTTACTGGATCACCCAGCGGCGCATCAATGCTCAGGCGGAAGAGGCTTTCCGCGACAAGGTCCGCCAAATCACGGGGATGGCGGCCGAAACCAGAGACTGGTTTTCCAAAAACCTCAAGGTAATGGTACCCAGTGGAAAGTTCGACAACATCCATCAAGTTCCGGTGGTGGTGGCGTGGGGCGTGGCCCAGGACTACGCCGGCAAAAACGGTTTCACCTTTCACACTCCCTCGCTGGCGCCGCGAAACCCGAAGAATCAGCCGGACGAATTCGAACGCCGCGCTCTCGAAGCCTTCAACAAAAACCCGCAACTCAAGGAATATTCCGAGCGCCTGGTTGAGAACGACGAAGAGGTGATGCGCTACGCCCAGCCGGTGCGCCATTACCGAGGATTGCCTGATGTGCCACGGCGATCCGGCCCGGACCAAAGATCCGTTCGGCTACACCAAGGAAGGCATGAAGGTCGGCGATCTGCGGGCCGCGTTCTCCATCAAGGCTCCGACCAAGATACTGGTCGACCAGGCCCGGGCCAATTCAGCCGCCATCTTTCTCACCAGCTTTCTCACCCTGCTGACGGCGGCCGGAGTGGTGTTTGTGCTGGTTCGAAGACTGATCGTAAACCCGCTGAGCGCCTCAGTGAAACTCGCGAACCGCATCGCGCAGAATGACCTCGCTGTCGACGATCTTTCCGTGGTGGCTCAAGACGAAATTGGCGAGGTCACGACGGCCCTCAACACCATGAAGAACAATTTAAAAGGGATCATCCGATCTATCACCGGTGCGGTCGTACAGGTGGCCAGCGCGAGCGAGGAATTCTCCGCACCAGCCAGCAGATCACCGCCAACTCCGAGGAAACCACCGCGCAGGCCAACACCGTGACGGCCGCCACCGAACAAGTCAACCGCAATCTCCAGACCGTCGCCACCGGCGCCGAGGAGATGAGCGCCACCATCAAAGAAATTGCCAAGAACGCCAGCGAAGCCGCCCGCGTCGCCAGCGAGGCGGTAAAGAGCGCCGCAACGACCAACGCGACCGTTTCCAAGCTCGGCGATTCCAGCGTCGAGATCGGGCAAGTCATCAAGGTCATCACCTCGATCGCGCAACAGACCAACCTGCTCGCTCTGAATGCCACGATCGAAGCCGCTCGCGCCGGAGAAGCCGGCAAGGGTTTCGCCGTGGTCGCCAACGAAGTAAAGGAGCTAGCCAAGCAAACGGCCAAGGCCACCGAGGACATCAGCCAGAAGATCAACGCGATTCAGGGCGACACGAAGAGCGCCGTGGACGCGATCGGGAACATCAGCGGCATCATCAACCAGATCAACGACATTTCCAACACCATCGCCACCGCCGTGGAAGAGCAGAGCGCCACGACCAATGAGATGTCGCGCAACGTGATGCGAAGCGGCGCAGTGGCGGCCGCGAGATCACCAGCAACATCGCCGGGGTGGCAATGGTGTTGGAGATCCCCATTGATCTCGTTGATCACCCGGCTGATTTCCGCAATGGCATCCATGCCGGCTTTGGTATCGCCTGAATGGCCTCGATCTTGCGGCTGATATTAGTCGGTGGCCTTCGCACTTGGCTAGTTCTTTGACCTCGTTGGCGACCACGGCGAAGCCTCTTGCCGGCTTCTCCGGCGCGGGCAGCCTCGATGGTGGCATTCAAAGCCAATGGGTTCGTTTTTGTTGGGCAATGGGAGTG
>CAWJTC010000007.1:0-45022 GCA_963845725.1 uncultured Acidobacteriota bacterium | reverse complement strand
TGAGAACTACGAACGCGCGTTTGCCCGCCGCAAGGGCGTGTTGTTTCTCACCGGCCATCTTGGCGGGTGGGAATTGTCGGCCTTTGCGCACTCTCTGCAAGGCCATCCGCTGCACGTGCTGATGCGTCCCCTGGACAATCTTTATCTCGACAACCTGACACGGCGTTACCGGACCATGCACGGCAATAAGACGCTCGACAAAGACGCCTCTCCGCGGGCGCTGCTGGCCGCAATGAAGGCTGGCGAGGTGGTGGGGATCCTGATGGACACGAACATGACTCCTCCGCAGGGAGTGTTTGTCGATTTCTTCGGCATTCCGGCGTGTACGGCGGTTGGTTTGGCGAGAGTCGCAATGCATACCGATGCCGCGGTGGTGCCGACCTTCACCATCTGGGACCCGGTCTTGCGAAAGTATCGCCTGCGTTTCGATCCAGCCGTAGAGTTAGTTCGCACGGGCGACGATGACGCTGACGCGGTGACCAACACCGCGCGATTTACGAAGATCATCGAGGACTACGTGCGGCGCTATCCCGATCAGTGGCTGTGGGTGCACCGCCGCTGGAAAACGCGGCCGGAGGGAGAGAAGGCGCTGTACTAGAAGCTTCCGCCTGGCAGGACGCGCGGTCATTCCTGAGCAGAATCGTGATTCCCCGCTCGTTGTTCATCTGGTTTTTCACTAGCAAGGCATAGGCGTCGTTAAGAAACTCAGGGTGATGCTCAAAGTGCTTGGAGGTAGATTGGACCGTGTGGATGACGTGGTCAGCGGAAAATGCCCCGCCGTGAAAGCCCGCTACGCCAATCAGAAATCCTTTCATGAGTGCGAATTGGGCTGCTAGCAGAGCGTGTTCGCGGGTCATCGAGGGCGAACCCCCGCTCCGCATCGCGTCGCGCCCAAAGGGGAACTGGCAGCGGAGGATGGTGTTGACCAGGTAGTTCTCCAGAATGTGGGGCTGACGCTCGAAGAACGGTTGGTACCAGCGTTCGTATGCCAGGGCATAGTGGGCGGTAAGACTCTCCAAAGTTGCGCCAGCGCCGTTGCCGATGCCCGTCGTAAAGGCCTGTACGCAGTCGACGAAACGAGGATGAACATTGGACCTGTGGAGTAGCATTCCGGCGAGCTGCAGCACGACATCCAACTGTTGCGTGAGGTTGACGGGGAAGGCTTCCATCGCGGCCGGATGAGCGCCGGAGGCAATCGCGGCTTCAAAGTCGTGTAGAAACACTCCGGTCGAGGATTTCAGTTTGCCTTGCGCAATGGAATCCAGCTGGCGGCAGAAAACGCCCAGGAGAAAAAGGCGCTGCCACAGTGGGAAGGCGCGATTCAGCACCAGGGCTAGCACGGATTTTCGAATGGACCAAAACCAAGATTGCAGGGACCCGGCGCCCTCGGCATCATCGCCCTCTTGCCCATGATCGCAGAGCGGCTCGGCGATCGCGGAATGGCCGAGACTGAGGAGTGCCGGATTGAGAAGAACCAGGCGCGCCGCCTCCGGACAGGAGAGCGCGAGCGCCTTTTCCTCCATGTTGCCGACCGAGTAAACGATTCGGGGATAGGTGGCACAGGCGTGAGGAAGAAATGCCTCCCCGCGCTCGGTCTGGATGCGACAAAGGCTCTCTTCCGTAAGCAGCGGGCACGCATTGCGTGCAGTCATGCGAAAGGTGGCAAAAGTAGCGGGCTGTGAGCTGTCGCCGCTTGGCGGTGTCAGCAGAATGTTGGCATCGATGAGAGCCCGCAGCGGACTGGGCGGGAGGGTCTGGAATCTATCATTGGCCGCCCGGTCGACGGGTATAACCCAGCCCTTGCAGCAAATGTCCTCACAAGCAGGACCGATACAGCGAAAGCTTTCTGCGTATGTGGGGCGGATGAGTTCGGGTTGGTGCAAACTGGCGCTCCTCGCGGTCCAGCGGCGCAATCACCGCTGAGCCGGGATAAGAAATGGGTTACCCGAAGCAGCGAGCAAGGCGGGGGCCAATGTTCACGAAGATTGCTGGAAACTTTGAGAAGACGGGGAGAATTCGTGGTTTTTTGGCCACAAAACCCCTTCGGATCGAGGAAAACTGCCGCGGCCGGATCAACTCGGACGAGCGACTCTAGTCCGTTGTACAACTTGATTAGTTCGCTCTAATTTGTTTTGGCGAGAACTGGAGGTGTATGCGTTCTCCAATATTTTCTCGGAACCCAGGGGGAAAGGGGATGTATTAGGCTCTGTTCTTGTCGAACAGGCTCACCGCCCCCAGTGATGAGAGTCACAGCGCTACGCCGCCGGGGACGTTACCCTAGCATTGGGTTAATAGGCGGTCATTATGGTTGCTTCTGGATGGCAACTGAATCGTTTCGAACGAATTCTGTTTAGGGTAGCTTTGGGCGTGGCAGGTCTGGCCATTGCGCTCCGCGTTGCAGCGCTACTTTTCCTCTCTTATTTTCACCACGGCCGCTAGCTGTCCGCCTGCTCGCTTCAGGCCGCTCCCGTCCGTTCCCCTCAGTCTTGACCTCGTTACAATACCATTGACTTTTGTCAGGTATTAGTTGGAACGTGTAGGGACTCCGCAATCATTCGACGAGGGGCAGCTATGTCATTTCGATCGGTTTTCGTGGCAGTGGTAATCGCGTTTGCTCTGATCGTGGCTGGGTTCTTGGTCAATCGTGCCAGACCAAAGTTGGAGACGGAGCAGCCAAGCGCGGACCTGGTGCGAGCCACCGGAAAATGCGCCGAATGTCACGCCCGCACCCAATATTCCGTGGTGCACGAATATGAAATGAGTGTTCACGCCAAGAAAGGCGTGAACTGCCTGGACTGCCACCAGCCTGCGGCGGGGCAAGACAAGAAGGACCATCATGGTTTTGTAATATCTGCCAAACTAACCGCTGGGAATTGCCGAAGCTGTCACGAGGGCATCTATCAACAATTCTTGCGCAGCCGGCATGCAGCGCCGGCATGGGCCGCCATCTACGGTGAGAAGGGGCTTACGCCCGAACAGGTCGCGTTTTCGGAAACCTATCAGCCGGGGGGGACTCGCCGCCCACCCCACCCCTTTACGCAGTTGGAGGGGGCCTCGGCGATGGCCAGCGGCTGCGAGCAATGCCATAGCGTGGGCAGGCCAAATGCCGACGGCACCATCGGCAACTGCACCGCGTGCCACACCCGGCACACCTCTTCCGTCCGCATTGCCCGCCTGCCCAGCACTTGCGCCCAATGCCACATGGGTCCAGACCATTCGCAGATCGAGATTTACGAGGAATCCAAGCACGGAGTGATGTTTCAGGCGCAGGAACGTCTGCTGAATCTGGATGCGCCGCCCAAGACACTGACGACTCGCGATATGTTCGTGCCGACCTGCGCGACCTGTCACATGAGCGGCATCAACGGTGTCGGAATCACCCATGACCCCTCGGAGCGTTTGTCGTATTACCTGGCGAATGCGGTCAGCGAGAAACGTCCAAACTATGCCGCGGCCCAGGCAAAGATGAAACAGGTGTGCTCGCAGTGCCACACGCCCGCGTTGATTGATCGGGTCTACAGCCAGGCCGAACAAGTCGTTCAAGTCACCAATGGCCGGGTTCGCTCCGCCCAGGACCTGGTAAGTGATTTGCGCAAAGACGGCGTACTTTCCGGGCCGCCATTCTCGAATCCGATTGATTTTGTGTACTTTGATCTCTGGCACTACGACGGGCGGGCCAGCAAACACGGCGCGTTCATGGGTGGCGCCGATTTTGTGCAATGGCACGGAAACTACCCCATGCTGCAGAAGACGGTCGAGCTGCAATCGATGGCCGCCGAACTCAGGAGACTGCATGGCAGAGGGAAGTGAACGCTGGTGGGCCCGTCCCCAGATATGGGTGGAAGCATTTGTGACGCTGAATGTCGCTTTTCTCAGCTTCGACATCTATCTCGCACATTCCGTCAATCAGTTTCGTAACCGGGCGGAGTACATCCCGCTTTTTTTTTCCATCACCGCGCCCCTGGTACTAGTTGTTGCCCTGGCGGTGCGCTACCGCTGGCCGGCAGTTTGGAAAGATCTCGGTTACCTTGCCGGGTGGACAGCGGTGTTGATCGGGCTTACTGGGGTGATCCTGCATCTTGAAAGTCATTTTTTTTACGAGCGCACGCTGCGCAGCCTGACTTACTCCGCTCCATTTGCCGCGCCCCTGGCCTATACCGGGCTTGGGTTCCTGCTCATCATGAATCGCATGGTAGATCCTGAGTCTATCGAATGGGCGCAATGGGTGCTCTTGCTGGCGCTCGGCGGATTCATCGGAAATTTTGTATTCAGCCTGGCCGATCATGCCGGGAATGGTTTCTTCAATCCTCTGGAGTGGGTGCCGGTCGCGGCCAGCGCAGTCGCGGTCGGTTTCCTTGCCGTTCCGCTAACGATGCAAGTCTCGCTTTACTATGTCGATTTATGTGTGGCCATCCTGTTGCTGGAAGGGGGCGTGGGGCTGTGGGGCTTTGTACTGCACGCGGCGGGCAATCTGCGGGGACCGTCGGTTCATCCCTTTGATAACTTTATCTACGGCGCTCCTCCCATGGCGCCACTGTTGTTTCCCAATTTAATGGTGCTGGGCATCATCGCGCTCTGGCAGCTTCGAACCAACCGAACTTATTTTTCTGCTGCACGCAGCGATCGCCAGGACTAGATCACTGACTCGGGAAATTTCCCGACTCCAGACCACCGCCGTGGCCTGCAATCAGCCGCCAGGGGTTATGCGCCACTGGAGGGAGGGAAACCAGTGTACTAATGCCGGGGCTTCTGGCGCAGCCTCATTCCAAACCTTCCACCACGTACAAAGTCCCCAGGCTGCGCACAGTGAAGTACACATAAGTCTTGCTGCCCTCTGCATAGGACAGCCTCACCGCCGCGACTTCGCCCGCTTTGTCGCTGGGTTCCACGGTTTGAAGCAGGGTCCGCTTTCCCGTCGGCACTTCCACCCGATACATTCGTGCCTCGGACGGTGTCTCCGTGGATACGAGCAGGGCTTGACCATCCAGCGTCCACTTCTCAAATCGTTCTTCCGGACCCACCCCCGGAATCTCTTGTAATTCTTGCGTCTCTGCATCGAATACCACGGTTGCTCCCGAAGTGGCATTCCGCCCCGCGATGCGCTTTCCATCCTTTGCGACGGCCGTCCCGATGAAATCCGGGGGGCCCAGCGCCTGCGGCTTTCCACCTTCTATGTCCATCTTGTAGGTTCGTGCTGGTCTGCCCCTCCATCGCGCCCGTCAGTAGAAGATGCCGGCCATCTGGAAACCACGCGAGGCGCTGCAAACTGGTGATATCTCCTAGCGGCAGCCGCCGGCTCTGCCCCGCTCCAATCGGGTTTAGAGCCACTTGCGGCGGTCTCGATGGTAGCCCGGAGGCTACCGTGGTTCCATCAGGTGAAAATTTCACTTCGCCTCCCGGCCCCAACGCCACCGGCGCCGACCCATCCAATTTCCGGTAAACCGCCAAGTACAGCGGCCCGGCCGGCCCACTCCACTCCATAAATGCAATCGCTTTTCCGTCCGGCAAAATGTCCGGCTCCACCGATCCATTGAACCACTCCAGGCCCCGACGTTGTTTGCCCGTGGCCGGGTCAATCCCCGTGATTTCAGTGCGGAACTCCTCGCTCGAAAGCAGCACCCGCCCGTCCGCGGCAATGTCCAGACAGTCGCGCCCGCTGTGGCGTCGGAAGGATCGTCCGCTGCTTTCCCGACAGGCTCACCCGTACAACTGAAAATCCGGATGATCGGCAGCCGTGAACCATACTTCCTCGCCGCTGCGTGACCAGGCCAATCCTTGGATCCCGGCAAATTCCCGGGTCAGCTGTTTGTGCTTCCCTGCATCATCGACCACCGCCACCCAGCCCCGGTCATCTCCGTAGACCGGATGTTCCAGGAATGCCACCTTTTTGCCGTCGGCAGATACTCGCACATAATCAAGGTAGCCGGCGGTCGTATAGATAACTTTCCCTTCGGGATACTCCAGTTGCACCTCCCGGTTCGCCTTGCGCACCAAAGCCAGGGTCTTGCCATCGGGCGCGTAGTCGGCGGCAATCACGTCCTTCTCCTGCGCGCGCGGCGTGCCCCCGGCCATTTGTGCCTGCGCCATGGTTCCGCTGAAAAAATTCGACTCTTGCAGCGGATCGACGGAGAGTTCCATGTCTCCGCTGGAAGAAAGCGCCAGCAGCGTCGCCGTCGGCAAATCCACTTTTACTGATTGCGGAAATTCCGTCCGCACCGAATAAATCTGTAGAGGATCATCATTCCACTGCGCGCTATACACCACGGTCCCGCCGTCCTTCGCAAAGCGCGCATTCGAGAGATAGCCTCGTTGATAGGTCAAGCGGGTGAACTTTGGCTGCGGCCTGGCGCCTGACCACCGCCCCGTCCACACCAACCCCCCTCCGAGCGCCAGCACCCCCAGTGCCGCCGCTGCCCACGGCTGCCATGCCCCCCTCGCCTTAGGCTGCACCACGCTCTTTGTAGATGACGTTCCATCCAATGATTCAATCGCGAACGCCAGATCGCTAGCCGACTGGAATCGCCGTTCCACATTCTTTTCCAGGCAGCGGGTCAGGATGCGTTGCAGACCCAGCGGGCCTTGCCATCCCGTCTCATGCAATTCGGGTGGCTCTTCCCGCAAGACCGCCGTCATGGTTTCCGCTGCAGTGTCGCGCTTAAAGGCCCGTTTCCCGGAAAGCATCTCGTAGAGCACCGCACCAAAACTGAAAATGTCGGACCGCGCATCGCTGGGCGTGCCTCGCACCTGCTCCGGCGACATATAGCCGACGGTGCCCATCACCATGCCGGGCAGGGTCGCAGGACTCGCGAGTGTGGCGGCGGTTTCATGACCACTCTCCACACTGACCAGCTTCGCCAGTCCGAAATCCAGTATTTTGACCCGCCCATCCCGGGTGATGAAGATGTTCTCCGGTTTCAGGTCGCGGTGGACGACTCCCTTGTCGTGGGCGGCTGCGAGTCCCTGGGCGATGCCGAGCCCATACTCAACCGCGCGGCGCACCGGCAGCGGCCCACCCTCGAGCTTTTCCCGCAGCGTTTGGCCTTCCAGAAGTTCGCTGACCAGGAACGGAGCGCCTTCGTGCGTCCCGATGTCGTGGATTCCTAAGATGTTCGGATGGCTGAGTGCTGCGATGGTCCTCGCCTCTTGCTCGAAGCGCCGCAAACGGTCTGCGTCCTTGGCCAGCCCCTGGGGCAGTACTTTGATGGCCACATCACGCCCAAGGCGGGTATCGAGCGCACGATACACCTCGCCCATACCGCCTGATCCGAGCGGAGCAACGATTTCATACGGGCCGAGTTTAGTGCCGGAGGCAAGGGCCATAAGTGCGCCATTATAGCCTGTGTTGACGGTTGGAGAGAGGGATGAATGCCTGGTAACTCTCAGAACCAGTCGCTGCGGTAGGCCACCCACCAGCTCACATACACTATCGGGATGGTTGCGCCCAAGGCCCACCAGATGGCAAGACGATATCGGCAAGCAGGCCCAATATGGTGAAGCTGATCCAGAAAATCTTGCGCTCCATATCAGCATTCTAGCCCCAGCTTTCCTTTCCCGCAGTAAACGTATAAAAAGGTGCAATGGAGCGTTCGGCTAAAGAAGTGGCCGATTTCGTGCACGCCCGCCTGGTGGGAGATGGTTCCGTGCGGCTGCGCGGAATCGCCAGCGTCTCATCGGCGTCACCCGGTGATCTGGTGTTCGTGGAAGATGAAAAGAACCTGGCACGGGCATTGCAGTCGAAGGCATCGGCGGTGATCGCGGGAGAATTCGCGACGGGGAAGCCAAGTGCCAAGCCTCTTCTCATACATTCTCAACCGCGCATGGGATTTGCGCGGGCGGCGCGTTTATTTGAGCGCCCGTCGGAACGGGGAGCGGGCATTCACCCTAGCGCGGTGGTTCACTCCTCCGCGAATTTGGGAAAGAACGTCACCGTGGCCGAGCGCGTGGTGATCGGAGAAGCAGCGAAAATCGGCGACGGCACGCGGATGGGAGCCGGTTGTGTGATCGGTGCGAAGGCAAGTGTAGGACGAGATTGCGAACTGTATCCGAATGTCACAATTTATCCTGGTGCGAGGTTGGGCGACCGGGTGATCGTCCATGCAGGTGCCGTGCTGGGCAGCGATGGCTTTGGCTACGTGCGCGACCGCGCCACCGGCCATTACGAGAAATTTCCTCAGGTCGGGCGGCTGGAGATCGAAGACGACGTCGAAATCGGTGCAAATTCCACCATCGACCGGGGAGCGCTCGAGCTTACGCGTATTAGCCGGGGAACGAAAATCGACAATCTGGTGCACGTCGGACACAACTGCCAGATCGGAGAAGATGTGGTCATCGCCGCTCAGACCGGGCTTTCGGGCAGCATTACGATCGAGAAGAACGTTGTGCTGGGCGGACAGGTCGGCATCGGCGAACATGCGCGCGTTGAAGAAGGCGTAATGCTGGGTGGCCAGGGTGGTGTTCTTCCCAACAAAGTTCTTCGCGGAAACGGTGTGGCGTTTTGGGGAACTCCGGCGAAGCCGGTGCGTGAATATTTGAAGCAGTTGGCTGCGCTGGCGCGGCTGGCGAAGAAGGAGTAATCGTCTGTGGCAATCGTCGTGGTCGGCGGACATTCGCGAAGCGTGGGGAAAACCAGCGTAGTTGCCGGCCTCATCTCCGCATTGCCCGAATATGAGTGGACGGCGTTCAAGGTCACGCAGTACGGCCACGGCATCTGCTCGCAGAATGGCGAATCCTGCCATTGCGCAACTGACGACCACAGTTGGGCGATCTCAGAGGAAAAGGACCGCAGGGGAGATTCCGACACCTCTCGGTTCTTGGCAGCCGGAGCGGCGCATGCCTGGTGGGTGCGGACGGAGCAAGGACGGCTGGCGGAAGCTCTGCCCACAATCCGCCGCAAGCTGGCGGAATCAGAGAACGCAATTCTGGAGTCGAACAGCATTTTGAAATTTGTGAAGCCTGATTTGTATTTGACGGTGCTGGATCCAGCGACGGCAGATTTCAAGCGGTCGGCACAGGAGTTTCTTGATCGCGCGGACGCGGTGATTTTGCATGAGACGAACGGCGACCACGCCTGGAGCGGCGTTTCGCTCAAGCCGGTCGCTGGGCGGCCGATGTTTCACGTGAAGCCGCCGCCGTACGTTTCGTTAGAACTGGTCGGCTTTGTAAAAGATTGCCTGGAAGTTCACAACCACAGGGGGCACTGAGGAACACAGGCGCACAGAGGGTAAAGGTTTCCCTCTGTGCCCTCTGTGTCCTCTGCGGTTAAGATTTACTGGCTTGAATACATTTCAATAATCCGCTCAATCGCCCGCCGGCAGACAGCACAGAAAGAATCGTGCCGCGTGAACATGATGCAGTTCTCCTGCGGCCGATAGTAGCCCTTGGCTTCGTAGTCTGCGCCTTCGAATGCGCCCACCTTATCGGAATACTTGTCGTTCGCCAGCATCTCGTCTTCTTTCTTGCGCTCTTCTTTAAAGAGTTGGTCCATGTCGGATTCGGGGCGGTGCTGCGCACGAATTTCGCGGCGCTGCGCCTGAATCTCCTTCTCCATGGCCTCGAATTCTTCTTTGTGCCAGGGGGTTGGCACCGGCGTGCCGGCAACTACCAAGTCTTTCCACTTAAGATTCGCGGGATCGAGCAAGGCAGTGGCGTTCGGTTCCCACGGTTCGATCTTTTTCGAGGGTGGAAGATAGGCCACCTGCGAGGTGTAGTATTCGTCGGCCAATCCGGCAAAATGATGGCCGAATTCATGGACGAAAACATAGGGCGCCCATTCGCTATCGGCTGCCACGGTTGCGTACAGATTGAAAATTCCGCCGCCACCATAAGTCGCGCCATTCACCAGAATTTCAATGAACTCATACGGCGCGTAAGAGGCGAAGTCGCGCAAAGTGCGATTTTCTGTGGTGAGAATGTAGCGCTCGGTATTGAAAGTGTCGTAACTCGTGCCCAATGGATTCCGCCGATGCATGCCGTTCGAAGGCCGGGAGACGCCGGATTCCTGGGCCGGCGGGCACAGTCCCCAGACGTTGAAATCCGAGCGATGCTCGCGGAAAGGCGAGCGAGTAAACAGTATTTCGGTGAAGTGGCGCGCGTCGCGCTCGAACTTTGGACGCTCGGCGGCGGTGTAGCCGTCGCCCATGATCAGGAGATCAACCTTGGTCGGCGGTTCGCCGTTTTTCTGGATGGTCACGAGCGGCCCAGGCGAGGGCGGGTGTGAGGTGTCGATGAATTTGTCTTTGGGATCGATGCGGGTTGTCCAAACTTGTTGAAAGTCGCCTTCGACGCGTTTTTTCAGGATGATCTTGACCGGTGCTTCGGGAGCAGGGAAGCGCAGCGACTCGGAAAAAGTCCGGCTGGCGGTCTTGGGTTCTTCGGTGGTGATCCACTCACCGTAGATGGAACTGAAGCCGCGGGAGTAGAGCAGGCGTCCGCTGGCCTCGTCGCGCACCTCGAAAAAATAATTTCCGAGGTTGGTGTTGTCGATGGTCTTGGCCATATCGCCGGGCCAGGGCAGCGGCTCGATCACAATGCGATCGACGCTGAACATTTCGTGGGTCGCGTCGCCGGTATGGTAGTAGTCCAGGCGCATGGTGGCCGGAGCGGCGAAGGCGGCGAGCGAAAGGCAGAACAGCAAGAAGGCAAGAAGCACGAATTTGCAGCGCATGTGGAGCATTGTAGGGAAATCGGTGGACGAAATACAGGGAGGGCCACAAGTCCAAACCTAGTCCAACGCTCGTCTTTGTTATTCTGCCATGTGCGAACCATTCACAGGAAAGCCTGGCTGCTGGTTTTGCTTTCGGCGGGGTTGCAGATTCTGGTCTTTCCACTACCCAATCTCTATGTCCTGGGATGGGTCGCGATCACACCTCTGCTCGTAGCTCTTTTGCGGGCACGGCCGCCTGAAACATTGCAAATTCGTGCCGGAATCAAGCTGCTTCCTGCCAAGCCTCTGCAAGCTTTTTTCATGGCCTACGTCTGCGGAATCCTGTGGTATGCCGGGACATGCTATTGGATATACAGCGTCATGCGCCAGTACGGTGGAGTGAATACGCCAGCGGCGCTGGGCATCCTCATTCTCTTTTGCATGTATTTGGCGATCTACCACGGAGTTTTTGGGCTCCTCGTCAGCCTGCTTGCGGGCGGCAGGCAGTTGAGCCGGCGGGCGCTCTTGCTCTCGCCGTTGGCGTGGGTGGCAGTCGAACTGGCGCGTACGCGGATTACCGGATTTCCCTGGGATTTGCTGGGAATCAGCCAGGTGGACAACATTTCACTGGCGCGAATCGCCACCGTGACCGGCGTGTACGGGCTGTCGTTCGAAATTATGGTGGTGAACGCGGCCTTCGCCGCAGCTTTCCTGGTTCCGCGTGATAAACGCAAGAAGCTGCTGCTGGCTACGCTGGGGGCTGCCGTGGTGCTGCAATCGGGACGGTTGATCCCTGCGCCAGCGATTCCTGCCGATCGCACTGCCACGCTGGTGCAGGCGAATGTGCCGATTCTTGAAGGCGCGGATTGGACGAAAGAATACTTCAATGCCACGCTGCACGATTTAACCCGGATAAGCCTGGCTAGGCAGGATTCGTCACACCTGGTGGTGTGGCCGGAATCGCCGGCGCCATTCTTCACCACCGACCCGCTGTTTCGCGACGCGATCAGCAATCTGGCGCAGCAAGGAAATACCTGGGTTCTCGCCGGCAGTATCGGCGTGCGCAATGCGTCGATGAGTCCGGCGGAAGCAACCGAGATCTACAATTCCGCGGCGCTGGTGAGTCCCGCCGGCGAATGGACCTCGCACTACGACAAAATCCATCTGGTTCCTTTCGGCGAGTACGTTCCCTTCAAACGCTTGTTCGCATTTGCCGGCGGTTTGACCAAGGAAGTCGGGGATTTTTCGCAAGGCTCGTCGCGTGCGCCACTCGACGCCGGCAGCGCCAAGCTTGGCGTTTTCATCTGCTACGAATCGATTTTCCCGGATGATGTCCGGCAGTTTGCGAACCGGGGTGCGCAAGTGTTCGTCAATATTTCCAACGACGGCTGGTACGGCGACAGCGGCGCCTACGCCCAGCATCTGAAGCAGGCCCGTATGCGGGCGGTGGAAAATGACCGATGGCTGCTGCGCGATACCAACACCGGAGTGACCGCATCCATTGATCCCTATGGGCGGGTAGTCGCCACTCTGCCGCGCAAAGTTCGCGCCGCGCTTGAGGCTCCTTACGCGCTGGTGAACGAAACTACTTTCTATACACGGCACGGAGACTGGTTCGCCTACGCGTGTGCGATAATTTGTCTAGTGGCATTTTTCATTCGCCCACCGCGATCTGCGAGGTCATAGCCTATGGTTGATGAACTGGAACAGGAATACGCCGTTCTGAAAGACAAAGTTCGCGAACTCCGGGAGTACCTTTGACACGGGCAAGGTACGTCAACAACTAAGCGAGCTGGAAAAGCAGGTTGCCGACCCGAATTTCTGGTCCGATCCCAAGAAATCTCAGCAGGTGATGCGCGAAAAGAAGCGCGTCGAAGACATGTTGGCGACTGACGCCGACCTGGCCCGGCGCAGCGACGATATTGCCGCGTATTTTGATCTCGCCCGTGAAGGCGAGTCGGTCGACGCCGACTTGCGGCGTGAAATTACTTCGCTGCGGGAGCGAGTCGATCACCTGGAAACCGAGACCCTGCTTTCGGGCGAGAACGACGAACTCAATGCCATTGTCACCATTCATCCGGGAGCGGGCGGCACTGAATCGCAGGACTGGGCTGACATGCTGTTGCGGATGTATCTGCGGTGGGCGGAGCGCCAAGGTTTCAAGACCATTCTCTACGATTATCAGCCGGGGGATGAAGCCGGACTGAAGTCGGCGACCTTCGCAGTCAACGGCCAGTATGCGTTCGGATTGCTGACCAGCGAAATTGGCGTCCACCGCCTGGTAAGAATTTCGCCCTTCGACCAGGCCAAGCGCAGGCACACTTCGTTTGCCAGCGTCTATGTGTCGCCGGAAATCGACGACAGCATTGAGGTGGTCATCCGGCCGGAAGATCTGCGCATTGATACCTATCGCTCCAGCGGCAAGGGCGGGCAGCATGTGAACACCACCGACTCCGCAGTGCGGATTACGCACATTCCCACAGGAATTGTAGCGGCCTGTCAGAATGAGCGTTCGCAACACAAGAACAAAGATCGCGCCATGAGCATGCTGCGCTCGAAGCTTTATGAATATGAGATGGAGAAAAAGCGCGAGGCCACCAAGAAGATCGAGGCTTCGAAACTCGACATCGACTTCGGTTCGCAGATCCGCTCCTATGTGCTGCAACCCTATCGCCTGATCAAGGACCACCGCACCAAGATGGAAGTCGGCGACGTGGATCGTGTGATTGACGGCGACCTGCAACCGTTCATCCGGGCGTACTTGCAAATGCGTAGAGGAGAAAAGGCGGAGCAGAACTAGCGCGCTAACTATCTTCGCAATCCTGGTGTCTTTCGTAACGTTACCTCTCACGAAAAAACTGGAAAGAGTCCTTATGCCTGCCTGATCCTATGATTAACCCATGCCGCGCATGATCGACCTTATTCGCGCTTCGGCGGTGCCCTCAGGGCTGATGCAATCGGCTGCCCGCGGCGGCCTCGCGGTGACGCCGCAGGAAATGATCGAAATTCTGGTTTATCTGGCGACTGAGAACAAAGTATTCGCACAGCAGGCGCGAATGACTTTAGCCGGCTGGGACGAAAACTCGGCCCGCGACGCGGCGGCTAATCCTTCGACTTCCAAGGAAGTGCTGAACTATCTCGTGGATCCGCAAAATCTCCGGCCGGCGCTGCTGCCGAGTTTGGTCGAAAATCCTTCGGTGAATTCGGAATCCATCGTGAGCCTGACAGTTTCGGCGACGCGTGAGCAGGTAGAGGTTCTGCTGAAGAGCGTGCGGGTGAGCGCCGCGCGCGAAATCCTGAATGTGCTGGCGTCGAATCCGAACCTGACGGAACAGGAAGTGAATGCGATCCGGGAGAAGGTGTCGAACCCGGAGGGAGCGGTTCCTACTTCCCAGGGGCCAGGCGAAGACGGCGAAGAAGACTCGGCAGTTTCCGAAGAGTCAATCAAAGCTTATCTCTCCGAGCATGCGGCGGAAATCGTGGCCGAAGCAGGCAAGGCCTTTCAGCCGATCGGCGGAGTGCACCAAGAGGCGACGCCCGAGACGCAGGCGAACGAGACAGCAGGATCTGACGGGGAGCATGGGGAAGCAGCGGCTGCCAAGCGAGCGCCGCTGAAGAAATGGATTCTAAGCGCTGACGAGCAGCGTGGCAGCGCTCTGCAAAAAATCTCCAAGCTCGATATCAAAGGCCGCATCCAGCTGGCCATGAAAGGCAATAAAGAAGAGCGCTCGCTGCTGGTCCGCGATGGCACAAAGATTGTGGCGTTGGCGGTGCTCGAGTCGCCCAAGGTTACCGATGGCGAAGTCGAGAGATTTGCCGGGCAAAAAAATGTGCTGGAGTCCGTGCTGCGCGCCATTCCCATGAAGCGGAAATTTATCAAGCAGTATCCGATCGTCCGCGCTCTGACCTCGAACCCGCGGACCCCCATCGATGTCTCGCTGGGATTGATCAAGCACCTGCTGGTGCAAGACCTGAGACATCTTTCCGGCAACAAAGAAGTCTCCGATACGGTGCGCAAACTGGCGCTGAAAATGTTCAAGCAAAAGCTGGATGTGACCAAGAAAGGAGAGTAGCGCCAGCCGAATTGGCGTCTCCTCTGCTCCGCCGTTACAATGTTGCGCTATGGCTTCCTCTCCGGCGGACCCGATTACCGAACTACTGAGACGGGCCAAGACCATCGCTGTTGTCGGACTTTCGAACCGACCGTTGCGCCCCAGTCACGGAGTCTCGGCGTACATGCAAACCCAGGGATATCGCATCATTCCGGTCAATCCTGAGATTCATGGCGCACTGGGCGAGAAGGCGTATGCGTCGTTGCTCAAGGTCCCGGAGAAGATCGACATTGTGAATATTTTCCGCCGGCCGGAATTCGTCTGGGAAGTAGTGGATCAAGCTATTCAGCTCAAGATTCCCGCGGTTTGGATGCAGGAAGAGGTAATCAACGAAGCGGCCGCGGAAAAGGCCCGCAAAGCGGGAATGTTTGTGGTGATGGACCGCTGCATCCTGAAAGAGCATAAAGCGCGGTTCGGGTAGATATTCTTCTCCACCCTCCTTGCCCATAACTGCGACAGAATCCTTTCTCAGCGGCCGTCTCCGGCTGAGGAAACCTGCGCAGCGTAGCCCTCTTGGTAGTGGGTCAGTTTCACGGTTGAGGGCTACTCAGACTTTAAGCGCTTAGCGGCGGTTGTTTGCGATCTTTGCGGTAAGAAAGCGGTTAACCGCAAAGGCCGCGAAGGATTCGCAAAGCCCGCGAAGCATTGCAAACCAAACTGACCGACGACCGCCCTCTTTGTTGGGTTGACGTCTTACCCAACAATGACTACACTCGGGTTATATGTCGACCCAAGAACCACAAGACAGGCTCGAACTGCTGCAAGGCACCTTGGACTTGCTGATCCTGCGCACGCTGATTTTCGGATCGCAGCACGGCCAGGGCATCGCACGCGCCATTCAACAGACATCCGATGAAGAGCTTCTGGTGGAGCACGGAGCGCTTTATCCTGCGCTCCAACGGCTTGAGGATCGCGGCTGGATTGCCGCGAAATGGGGAATTTCCACGAATAACCGCAAGGCCCGCTTTTATGCACTGACAGCTGCCGGTCGCAAACAACTGGTGAAAGAAACCACCAAGTGGAAGCGGCTGTCGACAGCGATCAGACGCATTCTTGGCCCTGAGGAGACCTAGGAAATGTTTCGACCCAAGCGCAAGACCAGCGATTTCGGCGCTGAAATCGAAGCTCACATCGAGCTGGAGACCGAACGCCTCCAAGGACAGGGGCTCAGCCATGAAGATGCCCGGACCGCAGCACGCCGGGCATTTGGCAATGTGACGCGGGCACAGGAGCGTTTCTACGAATCTGGCCGCTGGCTCTGGTGGGACGATCTCTGGCAAGACCTGCGCCACGGTTCCCGCATGCTGCGCAAGAAGCCCACATTCACGATCGTGGCCATACTGAGTCTGGCTCTGGGCGTGGGAGCCAACACGGCCATTTTCAGCATCGTGAATGCGGTGTTGCTGCGTTCTCTGCCCTACCGCGATCCCGATCGTTTGGTACGAGTCTTCTTTAACGAGCCCGGCGTAGGATTGCGGGACGTTAGGTTTTCCAAGCCCGAACTGGATGACCTGCAGACGCGAGCCGGCGTATTTGAAGATGTGACCCCGATCTTTGAGGGTAGCGAGAATTTGACCGGCGCCAAACAGCCCGAGCGCCTCGAGGCAGTCAATGCAAGTTTCAGCTACTTTTCCATGCTGGGTGTGACCCCGCAAATTGGACGGTTGTTTGGTCCGCAGGACTTCGTGCCCGGTTTCACTTCAGCGGCCGTGATCAGCGATGGACTGTGGCGCCGTGCCTATGGCGCCGACCCGAGTGTTGTCGGCCGTACCCTCCGGATTGACACTGATCCCTTTACAATTATCGGAGTCCTGCCACGCGGATTTCGCCATCCTGGACCGACTGTCTCCGGCGACGTGGACGTGTTTGGCGCCGGCGGATTCAGCGGAGATCCCTTTCCCCCGCCAATCCGTGGTAACCGGGTTTTAGGATCTGGAATCGGACGACTGAAGCCAGGCCTGACACTGGCACAAGCGCAGGCGCGGCTCACTGCCATGGCCCGCGAATTGCGCCGCGACTTTCCCACCGATTATCCGCCGCAGGCGCAATGGACGATTGAGATTCACCCATTGCAAGAAACTTTGGTGGGCAATGTTCGGCCCATGCTGCTGGTGTTACTGGGTGCGGTAATCTTAATCGTTTTCATCGTATCGTTGAACATTGCCAATCTTGTGTTGGCGCGCGCTTCTGGGCGACAACAAGAGATGGCGGTGCGGTTAGCGCTGGGGGCGAGCCGCGGCCGCGTGGTGCGCCAGATGCTGACCGAGTCCATGCTGCTGTCGCTCATCGGCGGTGCCGCGGGAGTCGTAACCGCGGTTGGCACTTTGGGTTTCATCCTGCGCTTCGTGCCATCGAATGTTCCCCGGCTGAACGAAGTACGAATCGACTGGGTGGTGCTGGCCTTCGCTCTGCTGATTTCCATTCTTACCGGCTTAGTCTTTGGACTTGCTCCAGCGCTTCATTCGGCAAAGGTCGCTCTCTCCTCGGCCATTCGTGAAGGCGGTCGCGGGTCCGGCTACAGCACTAAGACCGGCCGCTTGCGGGATGTTCTAATCGTCTCGGAACTGGCATTTGCCGTCATACTGATGGTGGGAGCCGGCTTGCTGCTGCGTACGCTGCGGGATCTGTTGCAGGAAAATCCAGGCTTTCATCCAACTCAAGTTGTCACGGCAAACACGTGGCTAGGAGTTCCCGACGATCCGAAGATGGATCCGTATCTCGGTATTCCTGGTAAGGTCACCTTTGATCGTGAGTTGCTGCGGCGCATGAAGGCAATTCCCGGAGTAGAACTCGCCGCAATTACCTCATCTCTACCGGCCACCAATAGCAACCCCAACGCGGTCGGTGGCTTAAGGATGGAAGGCTTAGCGATTGAAGATAGACCGGTCGAGTCCTCGCAGGGTCTGCGCGCCGAGAGAATTCGGATAAGCCCCGATTATTTTAAGGTGTTGCAGGCGACGCTCCTGCGCGGCCGCTCATTCAACGAAGGCGATGAAGACGGCAAACAGCTGGTGGCCATCATTGATGAAAGCACCGCCCGTAAGTATTGGCCGGATCGCGATCCGCTGGGCCGCCGAGTGCGGTTCGGAAAAGACCCTGCAAAGCCATGGACAACCGTCGTGGGTGTTATCAAGGATATCAAGAGTGACGGTCTCGACATCGATGGCGTTCCCCACATCTACGTTTCGGTCTATCAAGACCCCAACAAGCAGGTGAGCGTGGTTCTGCGAACGTCTTTGCCGGCAGCCGTCCTCGCTCCGCAGATTCGACACGAAATTCAGAGCATCGATCCCGGCTTGCCGGTATTTAATGTTTCTTCTATGAACGACATCCTTGATCGGTCACTAGCTTCACGCCGTTTTTCTGCTGACCTGGTGGGCGGATTTGCCGGACTGGCGCTGCTTCTGGCATCCCTGGGAATCTACGGCTTGCTGGCTTATATGGTCAGCCAGAGATCGCGCGAGATCGGCGTTCGTATGGCTCTGGGCGCGCAGCGAGCGAACATTCTCAGAATGATGCTGCAAAAAGGGATTGTTCTTGCGGGCGTCGGCGTCATTGCGGGCGTGGTCCTATCCGCATCCACTGCGTCAATGATGGCTAGTTTGCTTTACGGTGTGAGCCCGCATGATCCGTCTGTGTTTCTGGTGGTGCCTTTGCTTCTATTTGCCGTTGCCCTTGTGGCTAGCTATTTTCCGGCTCGGCGCGCAACCAAGGTCGACCCCATGATTGCGCTTCGCGAGGCATGAGGTGGCCGGCTCTACCGTCTAATTCGTATTGAGAAGGGTTGCTCGGATGAAACACACGCAAGTTTTCTTGCTTCCGGCATTTCTCGTTGTCTGGTGTCCGCCCGCAAGTCGGGCAAACCAAAGCCGACAGTTGGAATTGTTATACCAGCCTGAGGCCCTGCGGAAGCGACTCTAGGCCCTGACAAAAATCACCGTGGCGTCATCGCGCAGACCGGTCCCGTTGGCAAAGGCGCGCACATCGGCGAGGATGCTTTCGGCGGACGCCTCCGGCCGCAAAACATGATCGTGTAACCGTATGGACCCGTACTCTTCTTGCTTTTCATTTTCCGCCTCGGTAATGCCGTCGCTGTACAAAACCACGCGCGCGTCTGGGGGCAGGTCGATTTCAATCTCTGAAAAATCACCTCGCCCAATTCCCAACGGAATACCTTTTTCCGTTTCTACGAAACTTGCCTGACCGCCTGTTACTAGCAGAGGCAGCAAGTGACCGGCGCTGGCAAAGAGCAGCTTACGGCGAGCCGGATCAAGCACGGCATACACCATGGTCACAAACCTTCCGGCAGGGAAATCTTCTACCAGCAGGCGATTCAACTTGCCCAGCACTTCGCCCGGTGAGCAATTGGTCTCGGCCAGCGAGCGCAACATGCCGCGCGTCGCCGACATCAGCAAGGCCGCGGCCGTGCCTTTGCCCGCGACATCGGCGAGCACCAGCGCCCAGCGGCCGTCGCCCATGGGGATGAAATCATACCAATCGCCGCCTACGGCCCCCGCGGAAATCGAAAATGCGGAAACGGCAAACCCGGGAATATAGGGTGAACTCTTCGGCAACAGAGCCTGCTGAATGGTCCGCGCCTCCTCGGCCTCGCGGCTCATCTCCTTGCGGCGATGTTGCTCGTCTCGAAACCGCCGGGCATTGTGAACCGCCACGGCAACGTCACTGCACAGAGCTTGAAGCAGCCGGAGCTGCTCCGGAGGAAACGCGTCCAACTCATGATGCGAAGTGCTGAAGACGCCGACCAACTGGCCCTCGACATGTAGCGGAATGGCCACTTCCGACTGCGTCGCTTCTTCGCAACCAATGTAATAAGGATCTTTGCGGACGTCAGGCGCGTAGCGCATCTGCCCGGTAGCGGCTACGTGGCCGACCATTCCTTCTTTGCCAATCTTCAAGCTGTGGCCGGGACCGTGGGCGTCGCAGCCGTCGCATCCGCAGGCGCTGGCCAAAACCAGCTCGCCGCGCTCCGGATTGTGCAGATAGATGTCGGCATCAATGCAGCCGAAGGAGCGAGCCACGTCATTGACTACCATCTCCACAAGTTCATCCAAATCGAGGATCGAGGAAATTTTCTGGGAAGCTTTATGCAGCTTGAGCAGATCTTCGACCTGCTCAACATGCAGCGGCCGGGGAACGCCTAAGGGATTGGTAGCGAATGGTGCCGCGGTACTCATGGCTTGGCTCCTAATGCAAACGCAAGTAAATACAAGTACTTAAGCGTAATCAATTGGATGCCACACGGCCGGTTGGAGATTCAGTTTTCGGAGCGGGAGAGACGTGCCAGAAGATCGCGATTCGCGGTGGCAGATTGCTCGAAGGCATCCATCACGCAGTCAAGGTTGTGGAGCAGTAGGCCGACCGAAATCGGCTGTATAAAGATATGTATCGGAGATAGGCCCGTGATGACGTTCCCAGCTTTTCTGAAAAACTTCGAAGCGTACCCGCAGGAGGGCGCAGCACATGAGTTTTTGTTGCCCCTTCTTGGACAGCTCGGGAGGATCGATTTTGTCCTCTGCGTGGCAGACCCCTCGGTGAATCAGGGGCAGATGGATTCCGACCTGGATGAGTCGCTCGAAAAGAACATCCTCGCTCTCGGAGCGTCGTCCGCTGACCTGCGGTTTCCTCCCGGTGTTCCCCAAGAGTTGGATTTTGTCTTCGAGTACGCTGGACGCGCCATAGCGGTGGAAATCGAAAAGGCAAACCGAGAGAAAATTCTACGCGACTTTTTAAAATGTCACATGTATTTACGTTTCGGCGCTGATTTTGCTGTTGTTGCGCTCCCAAAGAATTATCCTCACAAGCATGGCGTCTGGGATCTTTTCGACTTCGGTGTACAGCGGTTCAAAGAATGTACGACGTACGGCTTCGGCTCTGCCGAGAATCTTGGGCGCATTCTACTCTTGGGTTTCCAGCAGTTCGAGACCGCAAGCAACGCCCCTCTATCTGTGGAAACACGAAAGAAAATGCGTATTCTTGCAACTGGCCCGTGACACTCTGATTTCGATCCTCCGGCGTCGGGCCCGGTAAGCTAAACGTCGCAGGCCCGGTCAGCGAACGCTACTCGGATGGACAGCGGTGAGACCGCTGAAACGGCTGAAATCCGTGACATTGAGGGTGAGGACGTTGCCCACGCCGTGGACATACATGGCCGCTGCCAACCGCGCGTCGTGCACCAATACGCCTACGACCCCCCGCTGCACAACAATCCTGCGCCACTCTCGATAAACCGCTTCACCATCCGGCAGGAAAATCATGCCAGCCTCGATAGCGCGAATTTCGCGCTCAACATCGGCAGCACTCAAACCCAAGCCGTTCCGCGTCTGAGGCCGGGTCATTGCATTCCAAAGTTCAGCAATGTTCTGGTGCGTGTAGTGAAAAATTGTGCCTTGGGTTGCGAGTCTGGCGAGCGCCGTGTCTACGAGTTGGTGCTGAGGAATCGGACCGTCGTGTCATCCTCAGCAGGATGTTGGTATCAACCAGACACGTCGCAATCGCCATCTAGTTGTGGTCCTGGTAGAGCCACTCGCGGGAAATAGTCTCGGGCAACGGCGGAATCTTTTCCGAGAACTGCGCCAGCGAGTCCAGCCAGGCGCGTATCTCCTCAGGTGCTCGCGGCTGCGGGGCCTTCACAGGAGGCGCTACTTGTTGGGCCAGAATTTCTAACACATAGGCTTCGAGAGACAAGCCGCGGGCCTTGGCCGCCGCTGCCAGTTCATCGGGAATGTTGACTGTGACCACCATGTCAGAACCTTGGCCTTTTCTGACCCAATGCTACCACGGTGGCGACCAGTTTTCTCTGCGTTTCTACCCGGCACGGCCCTACCCCAGCGATTTCATATCAATCACAAACCGGTACTTCACATCCCCTTTGAGCAGGCGTTCGTAAGCCTGATTAATCTGCTGAGTTTTGATCAGCTCGATATCGGCAGTGAGGTTGTGATCGGCGCAGAAATCGAGCATCTCCTCCGTTTCGCGAATAGGTACAGAAGATCAAAGCTGCGCTGAGTGCGAAATCTAAGTAGAGTCCTTTCTGCTCCTCTTTTTCTTGATCTCCTCCAGCCGTTCGCGAATCCTTTTTTCTACGCCTTCATTCGTGGGCTGATAGTAGCTGCGGTCGCGCAGATTGTCCGGCAGACACTGCATGTCTGCGACCTTGTCTTCGAGATCGTGGGCGTATTTGTATCCCTGGCCGTAGCCCATGCCTTTCATCAATCCGGTGGGAGCATTGCGAAGGTGCAGCGGCACCGGCTCGGCGGCTGTTTGTTCCACGTCCTGCACAACGTCGGAATACGCGGTGTAAAGCGCGTTCGACTTGGGCGCGACCGACAAGATAAACGACCGCCTGGGCCAAGCGCCAGATTGCCCTCCGGCATGCCGATGAAATCGACGGCATCGCGGGCGGCCATACATAAAGCCAGCGCGCCGGGATCGGCGAGGCCGATATCTTCCACCGCCATGCGCACCACGCGGCGGGCGATGTACATCGGGTCTTCGCCGGCCTCCAGCATCCGCGCCAGCCAGTAGAGTGCTGCGTCGGGATCGCTGTTGCGCACCGATTTATGGAGAGCAGAGATCAAGTTGTAGTGCTCTTCGCCAGCCTTGTCGTAAAGCAGAACGCGCTTCTGCAGAGCGTCGGTGACCATAGCATCGGTGATTGGTTTCGTCGGCGCTCGAGCCCGCCAGCGACGCCGCGACTTCCAACGCGTTGTAGGCAGTGCGGGCGTCGCCGCTGGAGTAAGCGGCAATTTTGGCCAGAGCTTCGTCGGAAGCATGCAGGTTCATGCGTTCCCAGGCCGCGTTCTGTATCTGCCAGAGCGCGTTTGAGCAGCAGGACGATCTGCTCTTCCGTGAGCGGCTTCAGCGTGTAAACCCGGCTGCGCGAGAGCAACGCAGAAATAATCTCGAACGAAGGATTTTCAGTGGTCGCGCCGATCAGGCGAATGTTGCCTCTTTCCACATGCGGCAAAAACGCATCCTGTTGGGCTTTGTTGAAGCGGTGAATCTCGTCAACAAATACGATGGTGCGCGTGCCGTACTGTCGAGCGCGCTCCGCCTCGGCCATCACCTGCTTGATTTCCTTGATCCCGGCCAGCACAGCGGAGAACTCAATGAACTCCGCCTTCGTGACGCGGGCGATGATCTTCGCCAGCGTGGTTTTGCCAGTACCGGGAGGTCCCCAGAAGATGAGAGAGCCGAGATCATCGCGCTCGATCTGCGTGCGTAGCGGCTTGCCGGGAGCCGACCAGATGCTCCTGGCCGACGAATTCATCGAGGGTTCGCGGACGCATGCGGTCGGCAAGGGGCCGGGTGCGGTCGCTGGGGTTGTCGGGGCTGGGTGTGGTTGGAAAGAGACTCATGGCAAACCCATTTCACCACGGAGACACGGAGTCACGGAGAAAACCAATGCTTTACAAAACCCTTCGGACAATCCCGTTCTTTAGAATGGCAACGTTGAAGTTAATGAGCAATCCTACCTTTTTGCCCGTGAGCCGCAGGTAGGTTATCAGTTGGGCATGGTGAATCAGCAGGATTTGTTCGATCGCTTTGAGTTCCATTACGACGGCATTTTCTACCATTACGTCCAGCCTGTAGCCACAATCGAGTTTAAGTCCCTTGTAAAAAACCGGAAGCTCAACTTGTCGCTGAAAATTCAAAGACCGCAGATGCAACTCGTGGCAGAAGCACTCTTCATAAGCCGATTCAAGGAGACCGGGGCCGAGTTCCCGATGTACTTCAATCGCAGCACCGATAATCGCTTCCGTTGTTGGTTCCTCCAGCAACATGAATTACCTGCTTTTCTCCGTGCCTCCGTGTCTCCGTGGCGAATTACTTTCTCTGCCTTGCTATCTCATACAGCACAATACTCGCCGCCACCCCGGCGTTCAGCGACTCCACGTGCTCCGAATGAGGAATGGCCAAAGTCTCATCCATCTCAGCCACAAGATCGCGCGGCAATCCTGCTCCCTCGCTGCCAATGAAGATGGCCATCGGCGCCAGTCAGTTTCGCGTCGTGCACGGGTGTGCCCTTGTGCGAAGAAGTCGCCACCAGGCGCAGACCCTGAGAGCGCATTTGCGGCAGGATTTCTGCCAGCTTCGCTCTCGCAATCGGCAAACGGAATACCGACCCAGCCGAGGCGCGCACGACTTTCGAGTTGAAGGGACTGACCGTGCCTTCTCCGAGCAACACTCCCGAGGCACCAAACGCCTCCGCTGAGCGGAGAATGGTGCCTAAGTTGCCCGGATCTTGCACTCCAGAAATCGCCAGCACTGGGCCGGTGGCTGATTTCGCCAGTACATTGTCCACCGTGAAGACGGGGCAGCGCACCAGGGCAGCCACGCCTTGCGGGCTATCGCTGGGGACGGCGGTGGCGAACAGTTTGTCAGGCAGCAGCAAGGTTTCCACGTAGGCGGCCAGTTGGGGAAGAAGCGCTCGGCCTTGGCCAAAGCCGACGAATTAAAGAAGACAGCGCGAAACCTTAACCCGCTGCGGATGGCCTCTTCCAGAATGCGCATGCCTTCAATGGCGCAGTGGCCGTCGCCGGTCAAGTCGCCGTGGGCAAAGGCCTTGCGCAGGTCCTTGACCAGTGCGTTGTGCCGGCCTTCGACGCGGCGCAGGCGGTCGTTGACATCCGGATGTTGGCTGGCTCGGGTCTTCTTCAAGTGCTGACTCGTCCTGGCAGAATCATACCCGTTTCCGCCGCTTGCACGGCGAGTTCATGGTATGTTAGTTTTCGCGTTCTCAGAACATTTTCGGAAGGAGTCGTGTGCGCGCGGAGATCGTCAAAATAAACAGCTCCGAACCCGGAGGCGTCGCTGATTCGCTATGCCGCCGACCAGATTCGAGCCGGCGAAGTGCTGGGCATGCCCACGGACACGTTTTACGGGCTGGCCGCCGATCCCTTCAATTTGCTGGCGGTCGACCGCGTGTATGACATCAAGTCCCGCTCCCGCCACAAGCCGCTATCGCTGCTGATTGAGAGTGTCGACCAGGCCGAAGAGTTGGCGCGGCCGCTGCCCGAGGAGTTCTACAAACTGGCGCGACGCTTCTGGCCGGGGCCGCTCACCATCATTGTCAAAGCCGCGTCCCGCTTGCCTTTGAAAGTGACGGCCAATACCGGCAACGTTGCCCTGCGCATACCCAGCGCAAAAATTCCTCTGGCTGTGGTGCAAGCTGCCAGTATTCCGATCACCGCGACTTCCGCCAACCTTAGCGGGGAAACCGAATGCACGACAGCGGAAGCAGTGCGCGATCAACTGCAAGGCCGCATCTCCATTATTGTGGATGGCGGGACCTCGCCGCGCGAAATTCCTTCGACCATCGTCGATCTTACGGACGAGGAAGCGCGCTGGCGCATCATGCGCGAAGGCGCGATTACCTCGCAGGAAATTTCTGAGTTTTTCGCACAAGGATGATAGTGGAGGCAGAAACCGCGCGCTGCCGGGCGCTGGGTACGCTACGTTCTAGCCCTGGCGGCATCGGCGGCGCTGACTTACTTCCTATCAATTTGCGCGGGGATCGTCCGCGCTGCCACCGAAGATCAGATTCATCCCGCCGATGCCATCGTGGTGTTCGGCGCCGCAGAGTATTCCGGACACCCCTCGCCGGTTTATCGCGCGCGCCTGGACCATGCCTTCGATCTTTTCGAGCGCGGAGTTGCACCGGTGGTCATTACCACCGGCGGAGCGGCGGCTGATCCCAGCTTCAGCGAAGGCGGAGTCGGGCACGATTATCTGATGGGCCGCGGGATTCCCGATGCCAGCCTGATTGCCGAAACTCAGGGCACGGACACTGCGCAATCCGCGGAACGCGTGGCGGTCATCATGCGCGCGAACCACATGCGAACTTGCGTCGCGGTCAGCGACGCCTATCACGTCTTCCGCATTCGCAAGTTGTTGCAGCACGAGAACGTGCAGGTGTACATTGCGCCGCGCCCGGATTCCCGTCCCGCATTCGGCGTGGCAGCGCGCGGAAGCGGTGGTGCGGGAGGCAGCTAGCTATTTGGTGTGGCGTCTACAGGTTGCGATGTAATCAGAAGTTCTCTGCGCTCTCTGACTCACTTTCTCCGCGCCCTCTGCGTTAAGTTTTTGACTTCGCGTCTACCACCCTATGCGCTTCCGTAACTCGGCGACATGCGCTCCCCGCCCTACTGCTCAGACTCCAGCAAACCGCGATCTTTCATCATGGGCTCGACGCTTGGTTCTCTTGCCGCGCCAGGCTGCATACATCTTCGCCAAGTCCTCCGTGTTGCCTCGGGACAGCACCATCTGCCGGAAGCGGTCACCGTTCGCGCGCGTCAGACCGCCGTTATCTTCAAACCACTGGTAGGCGTCGTCATCGAGCATCTCCGCCCACAGATAGGCATAATACCCAGCAGAATAGCCGCCTCCCCAGATGTGGGCGAAATAGCTGGAGCGGTAGCGCGGCGGCACTGCATGAAGCAGGAGGTGGGTCTTCTCCAGCGCCTGTTTCTCGAACGCATCCGGCTGTTGCAGTGGTGCGCTGGCCGGAAGAGTGTGCCACTGCATGTCGAGTTCGGCAGCCGCGACCAGTTCGGTCAGCTTGTATCCCTGATTGAAATTCACAGCTTTTCTTATCTTGGCGACCAGTTCGGCTGGCATGGGTGAGCCCGTCTTGTAGTGCCGGGCGTAATGATCGAAGACCGCAGGATAGAGGGCCCAGTGCTCATTGAATTGTGAGGGAAACTCCACAAAGTCTGCCGCTGTTGAGGTGCCCGACAGGCTTGGATACTCGGTGTTCGCGAACATGCCGTGCAGGGCATGGCCAAACTCGTGGAACATGGTGGTTACATCGGTATAGCTGATGAGGGCCGGCTCGCCGGGCGCGGGCTTCGGCAGATTCGCCACGTTGAAGACCACCGGCAGCGTGCCCAGTAGCTTTGACTGGCTCACCAAGCTATCCATCCATGCGCCACCGTTCTTGTTATCGCGTTTGAAATAGTCGCAATAGAAGAGCGCCAACGGCTTGCCGTCCGCATCCGAGACTTCGAAGACGCGAACATCCGGGTGGTAGACCGGGATATCCTTGCGCTCCTTGAAAGTAATTCCGTAGAGCTGAGTGGCCGCGTAAAAGACGCCGTTCTCGAGCACGTGATTCAGCTCGAAGTACGGCTTGACCTCTGCCTCGTTGAGATCGTACTTCGCTTTGCGCACCTGTTCGGAGTAGAACTCCCAGTCCCAGGGCTGAAGAGTGAAGCCGCCCTTCTGTGCGTCGATGACATCCTGGATATCCTTGCCCTCACTCGCTGCCTTCGCGGTGGCGCCGGGCACCAGGGCATCCATGAACTTCAAGGCTGCCTCGGGAGTCTTCGCCATCTGGTCTCCCAACTTCCATGCCGCGTGGTTGGGATAACCGAGCAGTTGCGCCCGCCGCGCGCGCAGCTGTGCCAGGCGCGAGATAGTGTCGCGGGTGTCGTTGGCATCGCCGCGCTCTGTGCGGTTCCATGATTTCTCGAAGATGGCCTCGCGTGTCGCCCGAACGCTGAGCGAGGCAAGGTCCGGCTGCTGCGTCGTGTTCTGCAGCGGGAGAACATAGCCTGCCTGCTTGCGGCTCTGCGCGGCCTGTGCGGCGGCGGCGATCTGCGCGTCGCTCAAGCCGGCCAGCGCACTCTTATCGGAAGTGGCGTAGGCCCCAGCCTTGGTTGCGTCGAGAAGTTTTGTCGAAAAGGCGGTCTGAGAGTGTCGAGATCTCCTCGTTCAGCTTTTTCAATTCGATCTTGTCGGCATCCGAGAGACTTGCGCCCGGAGCGGACGAACCTGTCATAAGTTACCTCAAGCAGCCGCAGACGATTCCGGATCGAGCTTGAGCGAATCGCGCTGCTTGTAAACGGCGGCCACGCGAGCAAAAAGTTTTGTGTTCAGGTAGATAGCATCGTAGTGGGCGGCCAGTTTTGGGGCCTCTTCGGTGCGTACTTTCTGTAGCAAGGGATTGGTATTCGCCCCAGTGACCGCGCCGAAAGCAGCCATCGCTCGTTGGAGAAGTTGGCCGGTCTTTTCCATGGCGACCAGCGTATTCTCGAAGGTCGGCGCCGCCGGATTGTCCGCAATCGCCTGCACCTCGGTGAGTTCCTGGGCCATGCCCGCCTCGATGGCCGGCTGATAGTCCTCATCCTTGATCTTGTCGAACGGAGGTGCTTGGAACGGCAACGTGCTAGGCGCATAAAACGGGTTTGACGGGCCAAACTTAGCGTCGGAAGCCGGGGCGGCATTGGAGATAGCACAGAATGTGATGAGCGCAAGCGTAGCAAAAGCGATCGTATGATTCAGCATAAGCTCCCTATGTGTGATGGCATGGGGTCCGCCAGAACTGGAAGCCCACGCGTAGTGATTGTAAGAGAACTCTGCTGCGTTCTACCAGGTTTCTGCGTCGCCCCGGCTGAGCTTACCACCCCATGCGCTTACGCAACTCGGTGACGTGCGCCACGTGATGCCGGCCGTGCCAGGCATAAAGCGCGAGGTTCTTTTCCAGTGGCATCGGCCCCAACTCGGGATGATGGAACTGGCGCTTCCACTCCTCCGGCTTCAGTGAGCGTAACAGACGCACCCAACGATCGTGCAGAGAGTCGAGCAGCGCCAGTGAGACTTCCGGCGGTGTGGATTGGACATCGGCGGTCACGGCCCAGCGATCTTCCAGGTACGGCTTGATAGTGGGAGTGTCTTCGGTGAGCGCCAGCTTGAACCGGGTGTAGGCGTTCATGTGACTCTCGGGTACGTGATGCACAACTTGAAGCACCGTCCAGCCGCCATCACGATAGGGGGTTTCGATTTGTTTAAGTGAGAGCCCCTTGATGGCGGCGCGCAGCGCAGCCGGAGCCGCTTCGATGTCATCGATGAGTTGGTGGCGTTGGGCTTCATCAGGTGGGCCGGCATACGTGAACTTGCCGACGGGATAACGCGGATCACTCATCGAGGCCTCCCGCGGAATTTCAGTTTCGCAAATCTGATCAGCGTACCAGGGCCAGAATCCGCACCGGACCACCGGACCCGCCCTCTAACTTTATCGGCGCCGCCACGACGATTGCGCCACTGGCTGGAACGAGATTCAGATTGGCGACGTTTTCCAAGTGGTAAATGCTATGCGCCATATCGTATTGGTGGACAGGGAAGTCGGGCGAGGGACCGTAGTCGATGCTCAGGGTATCGATTCCAATTCCGTTCACCTTCCTGCCCTCCACCAGAAACTTCGCTGCTTCTATTGAGTAACCGGGAAAGTGCATCACACCCTTCGCGTCGGCGTTGCGATAATCCTTGACCGAGTACCAGCGCGAACCCCATCCCGTATTCGTGATCACCACCGAGTTGGGCGGAATTTCGCCGTGAACGTGCTCCCATTTCGTGATGTCTTCGACCGCTACCTGGTAATCGGGGTTGGCCTTTGCCTCGGCGATGGCATCGAGCACCACCAGATGCGAGACTAAGCGGTCGGGAGGAATCTGGTCGACCGTCCACAATCCTGTCACGAAGTGAGCGGGAGCGTCGAGATGAGTTCCGAAATGTTCCGGCACACAGAACTCGCGCGCGAAGTAGTGATCTTTCGCCACCGTCGCCACGACTTTCACTTGATACGGAGACTTGGCGGAGAGTTCGAAAGTCGGGACTTGGGCGTTGAGAGTATGAGTGAGATCGACGACGGACTTGAAGCCCAGAGACTGAGCTGAACTGGGCTGGCGATGCGCAAACAAGAGCAAGGCCACGGCGAGGATGCAGCCGACCAGGAATGTTCTAATCTTCATCGGGTTGAGTGATGTCTTGTGGTTAGATGCGTTCATGCGACCTCCCGTAGCTTAATTATGACCTACTCACGCCAGCAGCAGTGCCCCGCCGGCGGCGACCAGAGTGCCAATAAAATTGACACCATTGTTGTTCAGCAGGTTTCTTCTTTCGAGCGTTGCTCCCAGGTAGCTGTCGGCGATCATTCCGCAAACTGCGGCTATCACTGAGGCTGAAGTTTGCTTTAGCGGCATCATTCCGACGCCGACGCATACCAGCGTCACCAGGATAGCCGTTGCGACGCCGCCCAAGGTTCCTGCGAGGCTGACGCCGCCATTGGTTCCGGCCGGGACGAGCTTCCAATTGGTGATGAGCCGGGCCTGGGATGAGCCCGCCTGACCGAGTTCGCTGGAAACCGTGTCGGCGGCGGCTTCCGAAAGAGCAGCCGCAGTCGCGACCAGAAAGGCGGCATTTCCTGTAACGGCAAAGGCCGCGGCACCGGCGGCGCTCATGGAAAGATTAGCCAGCACCTGCGACGCGGTGCGGCCTTCGCGATTCTGCGCGGTACCGAGTTCCTGTTTCCGGCTGTAGCCGAGGCGGGTGCTGATCCAGGTCAGGATAAAGACCGACACCAGGGCGATGAAGGTCCTAGGGCCGGCGCTGACCAAAAGTGTGAAGCCAATCAGCGCCCCAGCAATGGCACCAGAGAAGCTCACACCGCGGACAAATCGTGCCAAAGCGGTGAACCCGAGCGTCACCAAGCTGGCTAACACGAGTCCCCTGATAGCGCGTATCTCCCAGATAATCAACGCGATTTGCGGCAAATTAACCATGCTTAACTGAACTCGCATCCGCTCACTATGACGAACCACATGAGATACTACTATCCCTAGTGCTATGCTTTTTCTCGCCCCACGGCCTCGTGCTTTGCTTGGGGGTTACCGATGCGACCTTTCTGCATCAAAGTGTTGGTTGTAGTTTAAACTCACGGCATCAAGCAAGTTCTGGCGTCAGCTGAATTTTACGGGGTGAACCATGGCAGCCTCCGTTTGGACCGGATATCTTACCTTCGGATTAATCTCCATGCCGGTGCGTTTATTCTCCGGCGCGCGCAGCTCCAGCATTTCTTTCAACATGCTACATCGCGACGACCTCTCCCGGCTGAAGCAGCAATATGTATGCCTGGCAGATGGCAAAGTGGTGGAACGCAGCGAAATCGTGAAGGGTTACGAGTACCGCAAGGACGAGTACGTGGTGGTCGAGCCTGAGGAGATCAAGAAGATCGAGCCCAAGACCGCCAAGACCATGGAGATTTTAGAGTTTGTGAAGACGAGCGAGGTGGATCCCGTCTTCTTCGAATCCTCTTATTACATGCTGCCGGAAGAAGCCGGACGCCGTCCGTATGCCCTGCTGACTAAGGCGCTCGAAGAGAGCGAGTACGTGGCCATCGCCAAACTCACCATGCATAACCGTGAATACACGGTTTTCCTGCGCCCGCACGAAGGCGGAATGATGCTGCACACCATGTATTACGCGGACGAAGTGAAACAAGTCGAAGGCTTCGGCGCGCCCGATGTGGAATTGAAAGACGCCGAAGTAAAAGTCGCCCATCAATTGATCGAGGCGCTGGCCGCTGAATGGGACCCGGAAAAATACCATGACACGTTTCAGGACAATGTGAAGAACCTCATCCAGACGAAACTCGAAGGCGGAAAAATTGCCGAAGTCGAGAAGCCCAAGAAACTCGCGCCGGTGGTGGATTTGATGTCAGCCCTCAAGCAAAGCCTGGCCGAGATGGAAGGCAGGAAGAAGCCGGCAGCCGCGGCCGGTGACGGTGGCGGTCGCAAGCGCTCGCGGGGCGGAGCCTGAAGCGCGGGGCCGGTTCGCCGCCGAGACGCGTTCAGACGGAGGCCGCGGTCGCGGCCAGTTCTCGGGCAGGGAATCGCCGCACCGCGGCCACGGTTCGTAGAACGTAGCGGGCCAGCGCCCGCGTGGTGCAGTCTTGTCGGGTAGTGGTTTCGATCTGCTTCTGTAGCCTTGCCCAGATTTCCCGCCCCTCGCTGCTTTCGAAAAACCCGATCCCGCGCGAATCCAGCAGTTCCTTTGCCGTGAGCAGCGGCTGTTTTGGCAGTCGGGTCATGGTTGTTGCCGGGCACGATTCCAAATCCAGGAACCAGGGAATACAGGAATTTGCCATGATTTCGTAATGCCGCAGGCAATCCCATCCACCTTTCTTCTTGGTGATTCCGAACAGGCTTTCAGAATAGTCGCCGTAATAGCCGGCTTCCGTCTCGTGAATGTAAGTCCGTTTGTCGCGCGGATCGATGAAAGCTTGCAGCTTCACCTTCCGCCGCGGAGCCGTGCCGATGCGTTCTTCCGGGATCGCAAATTGAATCGGCCACACCCCCGGAGTCGGAGAAGCCAGTTCGCGCTTGAAATAAATGCCGTGGCCCGGCAATGCTTGGATAATGGCCGGGTCGTCCTCGCCGTCAACAAAAACCGTTCGTTCCGCTGGATAAGCTGCCAGTACTTCCCGTATCAGATGGCAGCAGCGCTGGATGCTCCCGAAAATCACGAGATCGAAGAATTTCCTGCGCACTTTCCTCCCGAGGTCGCTGCGGTCCACTCTGGCGTCTGAACTCAGCAGTCCGTACAGCGTGAAGCCATGGCCATAGAGTTCAGAACGGTCGTGCTTTCCTTCCCCGAATTCATCCGCATACAGGTACCACAAGCGGGCAGCGTCCACCGCGTCCGCTCCCAATTCGCTTCGCAACCCATGGAATAGCATGTCGCAGAGGTAATCGGGACCCTCTCCGCCGGAAATATAAAGGACGCGCATGTTTCGACTAAACCGGTACGGCCTGGGCCTGCGGCTCCAGGGCGGCCGAAAAAGCCGCCGCGGCCACCGGCTTCGCCATGACTGCGATGAAGTATCCGTTGTGCCAATCGCTGGCCTGGCGGGCACGCGGCGTGTGAGATCCGTCGAGAGTCGTTCGAATCTCGAAAGAGTGAAGAACCGACAAATTCAGTTCGTGCAGGGCCTTTAATGTCCCCTGCCGCGCCGGCGGATGGTTCCAGTCATCCACGATCAGAATGAAATTGTCTTCCAGAGCCGGCAGAACCAATCGTATGCCGTCGAACTGATCAGCGGCGGTGTGCGGCCCATCGAACATGTAGACATTGAATTTCCCCAGGCGGGTGTAGTCGACGGCGCGAAAATCCCGCTCCAAGAATGAAACTTCGGAGCTGGGAGTTGTGAATCGCTCCAGGTTCTTGAGGAATTGCTCTTTTGGACCGCCAAATTCCGACCAATTGTCGATCGCGGTCGCCCGCACCGAGTTGCCATTGATCGCCGAACACAATGTTGATCCCGCCCAGGTGCCGATCTCCAAATATCGCGCATCGGGAAGGCTGGCGATGAGGTTGTTGATCAGCAGCCGATATTTTCGCCCCGACATCCCATCCATCTCGAGAGCTGCGGGATCAATGCGTCCGGCTCCGGCCATTGCCTGGTTGAAGGCTGTTTGCAGATGCGAGACCAGCGGGCACCGCGTGGTGCCGGCGACCTCAGTGAATTGCGCTTTCGGTTGGATCACGGCAGTTACCGGCTGGGCCGCTGCCGCCAGCGGGGTCTGTTTGAGTGCCCGCTCGAGAATGTCGGATTCAGGTTGCCCTGAGAACCATTGGAATCCCCGCGTTTCCAGTCTTTTTCGCTCTCCATGATCCACCAGTAGCGAAATACAACTCTCGACCAGTGAATCGTAAGGGACCACCCGGAACGCGCCGTCTGCGTCGCGTTCCAGTTCGGTTTCTGAAGAGCATTCCGTCACCACCGCTTTGGAATTAGCCAGCAGGTGAGCGATTCGCACCGCGTTAAACGCCTTGGTCTCGAAATAATGAAGGTCGAGAACTATCTTCGATCGTCCGATCAACCCATCGCGGTCCGTCCCGTAAACTCCGAAAACGGCATGCACGTTCACGCCGGCGTCTTTGAGAACTTTCAGTATCTTGGTCCGGCGCTCATTGAGCGACCCATAGAAGAGCACGTCAAGGTCCTGCTCCGGTGCGACGTGGATTCGGGTCAACTCCCGAGCATAGCCCAGAGGCACGTGAACCGGAGGATGCTTTGGATTCATCGCCCGCCATTTCTCTAGATTGCGCAGGCTGGGGTCCCACAGCTGATGCTGCAACGCCAGGGCCTGGTAGTACGCCGGTAAATGGGCGGCTCCGGCGGGTTCAAAGTTGTAGATGATCGAACCTTGCGGGACCATTGACGCATCGCATGCTGGCAATAAATGCGCGCCGAGTAGAATGTTCGTAGCTCGACCATCGATGGCGTTTTCGCCAACTTGCGCGGCGTGTCCGAGACCGCGAAGGCCGGATTGCAAAGTTTCTGCCACCTCGCGCAATGCTTCGCTGTGCAGGTAGCCCTGCGGGCGGATCAGGGTAATCTGAAATTTATTCATTTGGTTTGCCGCATGGCGGCTGTTGCCAGGCAGGGTTGGCTGCGCAAGCCATAAGCGACCGCTCCTGGTGATAAAGCACCAATGGAAGGCGTGCAATTTCATTGCCTCATTTCCCTCTAATTCCTCATCGGTGGGTGGCGTCGAAAGACTCTTCCCCCGCCTCGCCTGACCGCACCCCTTCCAAGGAATGCATCCAACCCGTAAAATGAAGAATTCTCTTCGAACGGCTCTTATGACGAATCATGCATCCCGGCCAATCCGATCCGGAATCCTGCGCTGCACGCAGGCCCTGACCCTGGGATTTCTCTTTCTCCTGTGCCTCAGCTGCGGAGAAACGTACCGCCCGGTGGCGAATCCGATCATTCCCAACCAGCCCAATCCCGCTTTTGCTCACGTGGTTGTAGTGATCAGCAACAATGGCGTCAATAATCCCGGAGCCAGCACTACGATTGACGTCTCTGGTGACTCCGCCACCTCGCAGTCGCGAATCGGCCTGGAGCCGGTGTATGCGGCGCTGGTGGGCGGCAGCCAAGTCTATGTTGCCAATAGTATGGAGGACACGATTTCCGTATTTAACGTTGCCAACCCAGTGCCGGTCTCCACCATCAGCCTGCCATCTTCCTGCGGTTCGCCGCCTTGTTCAATGCCAGTTTTCGTTGGGGGCACCGAGACCGCGACAGTTTACGTGGCAAACTCGAAAAGTAGTACGGTTTCAGCAATCTCAACCGCAAGCCAAGTGATCACCAATAACATCACGGTGGGAAGCAGCCCGGTCGCTCTGGCCGAGACTCCCGATGAAGATCAGGTGTTCGTGGCCAATCAGGGATCGAACGGCAGTGGCGGTTCGGTGACCGCCATCAACACCTTCGATAAGAGCGTGGTTTCGAATCCGCCGTTCGCGAGGTTCGCGTGGGTTTCCCCGGTATGGGTCGTAGCCGGGTCCGACAGCCAGCGAATATACGTGCTGGACCAGGGGAGCGGTCTGGTGGTGGCGATTGATACCGCGCTCGATGCGGTGGTCAGCAGCGTCTCCGTCGGCGCCGGCGCCAACTATATGGCCTACGACCCCAACCTGAGCCGGATTTATGTGGTCAATCCAGTGGCCAATACAGTGACGGCGCTGGATGCGAGCACCGATGCGCTCCCTGCCACTGTGGTGTCCGTTGCCAATCCAAAGTCTTTGGCGTTCCTTCCCGATGGAACGCGTTTTTATATTTCCAGCGCTACGGTCAGTGGTGGGACCGTTGCGTCGAAGTTGACGGTAATCAACGCCGCAGATTTCACTTTGAAGACCACGATTCCGCTGACCTCGGTCCCAGCGGTTTGCGCGGTGAAGCCATGGGCGGAGTTGTCAGTTGCGGCAGCCGCTGACAGTTCGAGAGTTTACGTGGCGAATTGCGATGCCGGAAATACCGCGATTATTCAGACTTCCAATGATACGCTGCTGGTGCAGATGCAGGCGCCGTTCAGCGCCCAACCGCCGCCTGGGCCGGGTGGAACTCCTCCGCCTCAGAATCCGGTGTTCGTTGTGGCGGGACCCTAGAGAAACAGTTGATTCTTGGCTGTTCGGTACCCAAGTTTCGAGCTACTGGAAAGGCTCGATCAACAGTCGACAATCAACCATTCTCGCTGCTATTGTCCCACTGCGGCAGCCTGCCCCGCACGCAGGGAGTGACTGTAGCGCAGCGCGATATTCATAAAAGCGTCACCGATTGCGGTTTCGAAGCAAATGACCAGCGCTTCGGTGTCCTCGCTGCTCTTGGGGCCGTGCTCGGAGGTATGCAGCACCGGGGGATGAACCCGGAAGTGAAAGCCCTGATCGTTGAGCACGGTGACCGCATTGCCGATTACCTGGTTGGCGAGTTCGAAAACGGTTTCGCGCACGAGTTCATCGGTTTCGGGCAGCTCGGCGCCTGCGAACTTGCTGGCGACGCGCACCGCAGTTTCCGGATCAAGATCGAGGATGATTCTGCCTTCGATATCCCCGGTGATCCAAATCAGCGCCGCGATTCCTTTCCGCCGGTAAGCCTCTTCTTCCATGCTGAGGTTACCGATGGACATGGGACATTGCAGGCCCTGTGCCAGCACGGCGTCGGCCGCGTTGATGAAAGGCTGGATCAACTCCATTTTCATTTTCAGTCTCCTGCGCCCGCGGCGCTGGCCACGGTGCCGTCATCTCCCATGACGTACTTAATGACTTCGTACAGAACTTCGGGCTTGACCGGTTTCTGCACGAAATGGCGCGCGCCCCGCTGCAACGCCGCCACAATGTTCTCCTGATATCCCACCGACGACACCATGACCACACGCGCCTCGGGATGCTTCTGCACGATTTTTTCGGCAGCCTCGATCCCCTCCATCTGCGGCATGGTGATGTCCATCAGCACAATATCGGGATTGGTTCGGTCGTATTCGGTGATGGCGGTCATGCCATCTCCGGCTTCGCCGCAAAGCTGGCCGCCGAAAGTCTCGATCATGCGGGCCAGGTTCTTGCGGGCGAAGACGGAATCGTCCACTACCAGGTAGCGGACCGGCTGACCGTCTTTGCTGCGTTTTACCGGTACAAACTGTTCCATATAACAGCCTCCAATCGCTGATTAATCCGGGGCAATCGCCCCGGACTTCGAACTCAACTCTTGCCCGCTCCGGTGGCACGTCCACCGCTTGCCGGTTCGGCATTTCTGCGTTCCGGCATGCATTGGGCCTGCAAAGTGTTGGCCAACGCTTCCAGGCTGACCACGCGCACGGCGTAGCCGCGTTCAATGGCAGCCTTGGGCATGCCATAGACCACGCAGGATTCTTCGTTCTGCGCGATGGTCATGGCCCCGGCAGACTTCAACACACCCAGGCCCTGGGCGCCGTCTTCCCCCATGCCGGTCATGAGCACGCCTACGCTATTATTTCCGAACTCCTCGGCCACGCTGCGGAACAAGACATCGACCGAGGGACGGTGACCATTCACCCGTGGCTCATCGCTCAGGACCACAACATCGCCCAGCGGCATGCGCTTAACTTTCAGGTGACGGCTTCCGGGACAGACCAAAGCCCGCCCCGCCAGCAACAAGTCGCCCGACTGAGCCTCCTTGACTCGGATCGGGCAGATTTCGTCCAGGCGGCGGGAGAACATTTCAGTAAAGCCTTCCGGCATGTGTTGCACTACCAGAATTGTTCCGGGGAAATCCTTGGGCAACTGCGGCAGCAGATACTGCAAAGCTTGGGGTCCGCCGGTGGAGACGCCGATGGCGACAACTCGCGTCGGACGCTTCTTTGCGTCGGGCACCGCCTTCTCAACCGGCTTCGAAAGCAGAGTCGCTGGGGCGGAGACTCGAGTACCACGGCTCTGAGCGGCCGCTTTGATCTTGGAGATGAGTTCGTGGGCGATTTCCGGCATGCGCGCTGATACATCGCTCGGCTTGGCCACAAAATCGAAGGCCCCCATCGACAACGCCTTGAGCGTCACCGAAGCTCCCTCGGTGCTGTGCGAACTCACCACGATCACTGGCAAACGGTGACCGCGCATGATCTCTTTCAGCATGTCCAGACCGCCCATGCCGGGCATTTCAAGGTCGAGAGTCACCACCTGGGGTTTCAATTCTTCAATCTTCTTGAGACCGAAGTTTCCGTCCATGGCGGTGCCGACCACCTGAATCGAATTATCGCTGGCCAGGATTTGCGGAATCAGCTTGCGCATCAAAGCGGAATCGTCAACCACCAGGACGCGGACGGGTTCGCTCATGGTCGCCCTCCCGCGCTCACTTGAGCGGCTCGTGCCCGTTCAGCGTGAGACAACAGCAGTCCCATCGCCGGGCCAGCACCAGTTCCTGGGCGTGACTTGGCATGGCGTTCAAGAATCGCGGCCAGATTCAGAATCAGTACCACCCGCCCATCGCCGAGAATGGATGCGCCACTGACCAGGTCGCTCTCAACCGTGCGGTCATCCAGCGCCTTGATGACCAGTTCTTCTTCACCCTCCAGCCCGTTTACCATGAGCCCCAGCTTGCGCTCTCCCAGATTGGTGACCAGCACGAAGATCTTTCCGTGGCGACGGTCGGAGGGGCTAAATTCCGGGGATTCCATAGCGCGGTTTCCTAAACGGATCACGGGCAGAACACGGTTGCGCAGCTGCAAGACTTCGCGATTATCCACTTGATGCAAGTCGGACTCCTGCACGCGCGCGATCTCAGCTACAGCATTCAAAGGGATGGCATAGAGGCGCTGCTCTACGCGAAACAGAAGCGCCTTGATGATGGCCAGGGTGAGTGGAAGGCACAACCGGAAGGTGGTGCCTTGGCCGGGACGAGTTTCCACCTGGACCGTGCCCTTCAATCGCTGCAGAATGCTTTGCACGACGTCCAGACCCACACCCCGGCCCGATACTTCTGTGATCTCGTCGGCGGTGCTGAATCCGGGCCGGAATATCAAGTTAAGCGCCGTGGCCTCGTCAAGAGTGCCGGATTCCTCCTCGTTCCACAGACCCTGTTGCAGGGCTCGCGCCTTGACCTTGCCGACATCGATGCCGCGTCCGTCGTCGCTGATTTCCACCATGACGTGGTTGCCCTGGTGATAGGCCCGGAGATGGATGGTTCCTTTCGCGGGCTTGCCCACGCGAGCGCGCTGCTCCGCGCTCTCAATGCCATGGCTGATCGCGTTCCGCACCAGATGAGTCAGTGGCTCGGCGATGCCATCGAGCAATCCCTTGTCGAGGTCGGTATCTTGCCCACTCAGCCGCAGTTCCACGTCTTTGCCGCACTGCTTGGCGACGTCGCGCACCATGCGGGGGAACCGCCGGAACAGCTGGTCGACCGGGACCATGCGTACCTTCATGACCGAACGCTGGAGATCGTTCAGCACCCGAGACTGGAACGCCATGGCATCCGCAAAACGGCTGCGGGTCGAATCCTTGGGATGGTGCTGGGCAAACTCATTCAGGGTTCGCTGCAGCATGGATTTCCCGATGATCAGTTCTCCGACCAGATTAAGCAGGTTATCAATGCGCTCGGCGTCCACGCGGAGGATGTTGTCGGTGTGAGCAGAAGCCGCTTTGCTGACACCCTCATCGTCATGCGTGGGAGCAGCAGCCGCGGTGGCCGCCGGCGGCTTGGCCTGAGGTCCGACGTCTACTGTATCTCCGGTGGTCGGCGGGACGGCGGCGGTGTCTGCCGGCGAGATGTGCTGTGCCGGAAGTTCGATGGCGTCAACCTGCACCTGTGAAACGATGGTGGGGATTTGGCATTTTGCCGACACCAACTGGGCCGGCTTGTCGCTCGCGAATAGCGCCTGGATCTGTTTGGCAGCTTCAGTGGAGGCGGCGTCGGGTCGGGATGCCAGCACTTCCCCCAGATCGCCGAGAGCTTTGAACACAAGCTGCCGGGCGGCAATGGGCATGGCACATGCGGCGTCAATTTGTACACGCACGTGGTACAACCGCTTGCCCTGGTCGGCCGCCCGCTGCATCGAGAGCTTTTCATATTCGGTCCACAGCGCTTGCGCTGGATCGGATGTCTTGCCCTTCCTGGCGCGCGCACCTGCCGGCTGAGGGGCTCCGGACAACTCGCGGACCATTTTTTGCAAAGGGGCAGTGGAGGGAAGCTTCGTCTGGTTGCGATAGGCGCTCAACATTTCGCCAAACAAGTCGGCGGCGCGGAAAGCGATTTCTGCCAAGGAACCGTGAGCTGCCAAGGTTTCCTGGGCGAGAGCATCTTCCAGTTTGTGCGCAACGTCGCTCAACTCTTGGAACCCGGATGCGGCCGCATCGCCTTTGAGGGTGTGAACGATACGCCGGATGCTGCGCACGGTTTCGCCGTCACCGGGTTGTTTTTCCAGTTTCAGCGCGTCTTCATTGAGCGCCTGCAGCAGTTCTTGCGAGCTCTCAAAGAACAGAGCCCGCAGTTCCGCACCGCGCTCATCCGGGACCCGGGTCATGCGGCCCCCTCAATCTTCTGATATGCCGTGCCGGTCTCGCGGTAGATCATGTTGAATTTCTCGGTAAGACCCAACAGGCTCTCGGCGTGTCCTACAAAGAGATAGCCGCCGGGATTCAGGCAGCGGTGAAACTTCTCGATCAGCCGCCTCTGCTCGGCTTCATCGAAATACATCATCACGTTGCGGCAGAAAATGATGTCGTAGCGCTGGGGCAGATATTCGGTTTTCAAGTTGTGGAAGTCGAAGTGAACCATTTCTTTGAGTGGTTTTTTCACAGCGTAGCGATCGCCCACCTTGTCGAAGTGACGCAGGCGGTAGCTGTAGTCGACTGAGGACATCTGGTGCTCGCTATACATTCCCTCCTGCCCGGCCCGCAGCACCGAGTAACTGATATCGCTGGCCAGAATCTCCACTTTCCATGGTGGCGGGACGAGGGGCTTGGGTACGGGTAACTCCTTCCCCGAAGGGTTGCGTAAACAGTGGTAAGAGAGCGAATCCGCTACCAGCATCGCCATGGTGTAGGCTTCCTGGCCGGTGGAGCATCCCGCGCTCCACAAGCGCAGGGAGAAATCATGCCGCTCCTGCTTGGTGCGGAGCATCTGATCGAGAACGTGTTTGTGAAATAGCTCCAGTTGCGCCTTGTTGCGAAAGAAACTGGTCTCATTGACGGTGAGGTTTTCCAGCAACTTGGTGAGTTCGTCCTTGCCCTCACGGCTGATCAACAGGCTGTAGTAGCTATAGAACGAATCCAGGCGGCATTCTTTGAGGCGCCGCTGTAAGCGGTCCTGCAGGAAATGGGTGCGGCGGGAATCGAAATGCATGCCGCACTCCTGGTAGACAAGCGTCTGCAGCAGTTTCAATTCCGGTTCCGTAAGTTGTAACTGCACGCTAGGGCTAGCCATGAACTTGTTGGTGATCTTCCTCCATGCTATTTGGACGCCGCCGTACCCCGGGCCTCGGTTGCCGCCGCGGTCTTTGCTTCTGACCTCAGTCTTGCTCCGGATTCGGAAGGCCTCTTTTCGGACTGGGCTGCTGAGTTCCAACAACTTGGTCATGTCGAGCAGAACAATAAGCCGGCCCTGATGCTTCCCCAAACCCGTTACACACTTCAACCCGCCCTCCAGGAATTCGGTTGGAGAAGGCTCCACGTCCGCGGCCGGGATTTTGAGCACTTCCGATGCGGAATCGACAATCAGCCCGGAGAGGCGGCCATTGTGTTCAACCACCAGAATCCGGTTGCGACGGTCGGTGACAATCTTGGTTTCGCCCAGACGCTTCCGCAGATCCTGCACAGAAACGATCTTGCCGCGCAGATTGATTACGCCTTCCATGTAATCGGGCGCGTCGGGAACGGCCGTGATTTCGGGAACGCGCACGATTTCGTGCAGCGATGTGATGGGCGCGCCGTAGGTCTCGCGCCCAACTCGGAAGCCGACAATGTGCAGATCGTGGTTCATTGCAGTCTATCCCTTAACCTTGCATTCCGGCGGCGGCATGACGAGCCCCCGCTGGCAGCGCGGCCTTCTCGGTGCGCCGTCCTACGGCGCGGTCCAGTTGCTCCAGCGCAAAGCGGTCCATGGAGTCGAGCAGCTCGCGAGACATCTTCGACATTTGCTCAGCAGAGGCCGCCAACTCGGTAGAGCCTGAAGTGGTTTGCTGCACCAGTTCCCGCATCCGTTCCATCGCTTTAACTACGGCGTGTGCTCCGGAGGCCTGTTCTTCCACGGCAGAGTTGATCTCGTGGGTGATTTCGTTCAGGCGAGTGGTAGCGCGGGCAATTTGTGAAGACCCGTGCGACTGCTCGTTGGTGGCTGCGCCAATTTCCTGGGCGAACTTGTAAACTTCCGTGACCACGTTGGAAATCTTGCGCAGTGCGGTGTTGAGTTCCTGTCCTAGACCCAGCCCTTCATTGACGATTCCGGTGCTGCGGTTCATGTTTTCCACCGCCTTGCGGGCCTCTTTCTGGATGCTCTGAATCAGTTCGGAAATCTCCTTCGTGGATTGTGCCGATTTTTCCGCCAGTTTCCGGACCTCGTCGGCAACCACAGCAAATCCCAGCCCATGCTCGCCGGCGCGTGCCGCCTCGATGGCGGCATTGAGCGCTAGCAAGTTGGTTTGTTCGGCCAGGTCGTCGATGACCTCGATGATCTTTCCGATGTCATCCGCTCGTTGTCCCAGCACGTCGATGATCTCGCCGGAAGATTGAATGGTGGTGTTGATGCGATTCAATCCATCGGTGGCCTTGTCCATGGTGGAGATGCCGCTGTGGACTTCCTCGCGGGAACGGTTGGAAATATCGAGCAGCACTTTCGCGGTGTCGGCCACACGCTGAATGGAGGCCACCATCTGGTCGATGGAAGCGGAGGTTTCGCTGACGCTCGAAGCCTGAGTTTGCGTGCTCTTCACCATGTTTTGCACGTTGACGCTCATTTCGTGCATGGTGCTGGTGACTTCGTCGATAGCGGAGGATGTTTGCAGGCTGATCTTGGCGGATTCGTCGGAGGCGCCGGCCACCTGGTTGGAAGCGCTGGCCACTTGCGAAGCCGCATCGCGCACATTGCGCACCAGATTACTGAGGCCCTCGATCATGCTGACGAAGGCTTTGCCCAGAGTGTCATTCTTCGATCGCGGCTGCACTTCGACGTTCAGGTTGCCTCCGGCGATGGCCTCGGAAACCGTCGCCATCTCCTTGAGATAAGTCACCATGGTGGCGAAACTTCGCGACAACTCACCGATTTCATCGCGGCGGGTGAGGTCGATTTCGTGATCCAGATCGCCGGCATTGCCGATTTGCCGCGCCACCTTCATCAGGTTTCGTAATGGCTCGGTGATGGAATTGGCGGTGGAGTAAGGCGATGGCAATCCCCAGGGCCAGCGCCAGAAGTGTGCTGAACAGCGCGATCACGATGGTCGCGGTGGCGGCGGTTTCGTCGGACTTGCGCCGCAGCATCGAGGACCTTGGTGTTTTCCTGGTCCGCCACTTCCAAAGAATCGGTGGCAGCCTTGACCCAGGAAGAACGCGTCTTTCTGCAAGTAGAAAATCTGCAACTCAGCCACGGTGGCGTTGCCGCTGTCCACATCTTTGCGCTTGTCGGTCAGCGGGGCCGCAAAATCCCGGGCCCAGTTCTGTTCGCTGCTTTGCACCTTGGCCAGCGCAGCCTTTTGCTGCTCGGAGTTGGCCAGACCCTGGGCGATTTGCAGGGCGTCCTGCAGCATGCGCGCGCCGTCGTTCAGCCGGTCTACCTCGCGGGTGTCTCCACTGAGCAGATAGTTGCTCAGATACAGCCGGTTCTGCATCATCTGAAAACGGATCTTGTCGTTGGTCTGCGCCATCTGCAAGCGCTTGCGACGCCGCGGCCTTGGCAGCTGTGTTCCCGCTGCACCGCGACCAGATTGACCAGGAACAGCACCACCACCATCGCCAGGACGGCGCCAAAATTCACATAAAGTTTCTTGCCGATCGTCATCGCTATTCCTCCCCTGAATTGCCAGGTTCTAGCTCGTGCCGTCGGTGGCTTACTCCACCGGACGGTTGGGCTCGAAAATCGAATTCCAGCGTCACCGTGCTTTCGTCCTGCGCCGGCTCAAACTTCCATTTCCGCACCGCGTCCAGCGCCGCGCTCACCAACACCGGATTCCCGCCCACCACCCGTGCGTCTTTCGGTGTTGCCGTTGGGGGAAACCACCACAATCACCTTTACCGTCGCCGCGAATGCTCAAACGACGCGCCAGGTCGGGGTAGTCAGGGAGCGACTTTGGTTTTCACTTTCCGCGGCACTTCGGCTTGCGCCAGAGCACTCCCGGGGAACAATTCCCGCCAGCAGAAACAATAGCCCACAGCGCCGGTACCGCATCAGGCTCCATCTAGTCTTCTGGAAACGCACCCGTCTCTCCTCACAAGACACATCTGGTCGTAACCTCAGGTGCAATGCCTCTGCCAACCTTGGGGGCCAGGGGTTACCACAGGAAATTGGGCTAACATCAATACATATCAACTACTTAATGGCTCGGCGGAATCCGCGGGTTCAGGTCTCAGGGCGATTCCTGTCTCAGGTGAGGTCTGCACTCTCATAGTGAGACGAACTGTAGAAGCAAGGGGAGCATTTCCGCGACCAAGTTTCACAGTTGGGCACTCCCATCCCTTATAATCTTGACTCAAATTGAGATTATGGGACTAGTTTTCCATTATATTCAATTACTTGTAGCTGGCGCTGTTGCTGACTATGCAAACTGGACAGATCACGCCGACCGAAGTCCCACTCCACCACGGAGACGCAGCTTTTCAAAGACTGCTGTTGCAATTCTCTGAGGCGATGGCGGATGGCACTCCCTCCGGTTCCGTCATTCAACTGTTCTGCCGCAGCACCCGCGAATTCTTCCAGGTCGATGGAACATATTTCTGGCGCGTGAGTCCGCCGGACGAGTTGGTCGCCGCCGAAGCCGATGGCCTTCTGGCGGAGAACTTTCGCGGCCATCGCCTGAAGGCGCGCGATAGTGCCGTCGCCATCGAGGCGGTCCGGCAGCGCCGAACGGTCTATGTGAATCGCGTCGATCCCAGCCGCTATCCCATGGCGGGCGAGTTTCGTGCCAAATCCCTGATGGCAGCGCCTCTGGTGGTGGCGAACGAAGTCATCGGCGCCGCGGTTTTCCTTAGTGCGTCGGATCCGGACTTCTTCAACGATGACCTGGCGACGAAGGCCACTATTCTGGCTGGGCAGCTGGGCAGCCTGCTGGAAGCCAACCGCCTGACCCAGCTCTCCCGCGAGGAGCATCGCCGCGCCGAAATTCTCACCGAGGTTGCGCAGTCGGTGCATGGCACGCCCGACACCTCCACCGTGGCTGAGTCCGTCGCCGCCCACTTGCGAATGTTGCTGAACACGCGACTGGTTTGCATCCTTTTGCGGGAAGGAAGCGACGGTTCAGTTGCACGCTGTGGCGGCGGAGTCTCCGCAACTCGCGGCCTCCGTGCGCTCCCGTTACGACCGCAAAGGATTGCAATTCGCCGCCGATCTCACCGCACGCGCTCTGGCGGCCGGTGACGTCATCGCTGTGGCGATTGACCCTCTACCCAGGCGCTGGGGAGGTTGGTCCCAGCCGGCATGTTGCTGGCAGCTCCCATTCGCACTTCCATG
>CAWJTC010000006.1:0-203535 GCA_963845725.1 uncultured Acidobacteriota bacterium | reverse complement strand
ATCGGGATCAATCGAAATGCGCCGGGGTTTGCCGAAGGTCTCAATAGTGAAGGGCGAATCTGTTCCCACTACTTCAATCCGCTTGTTTTCGGTCTTCCCGTCGGTGTCAATTTTCAAATCGACGGGCATACGGAACAAATCCAGGTCTTGAGTAATCTGGCCGACCACGCGGAAGCCTTTGTTGTTGCCCAGGCGGTACACGGTGTACTTGGTCTTGAATTCGGGAGCGCCGGTGGAATCGAGCCACTGCGAGAAGAACCAGGTCAGCTTGTCGCCGTAGTATTGCTCGGCGATGGCGCGGAAATCATCCAGTGAGGCGGATTTGCCGGCATATTTCGTGGCAAAGGTGCGCATGGTGAGGTCGTATTTTTGGTCGCCTTCCACCCAGCGCAGCATGTGCAAAATCATTGCGCCTTTGTCCGTCACGAGCGACTGGAATTCCGGCGAAAACATGTCCAGCTTGCCGACCGTGGCCAGCGGCACCGTGTCATAGGCCAGCGCGCCCACCGACATGTCTTTGACTGCTTCTTCCAGGCCGGCAGTTCCGGCGGCATTCTCGATGTAACGCGCTTCAGAATAACGCGCAAATCCGTCGGACAGCCACCAGTCATCCACCGACGCTGGACTGACCGAGACTCCCCACCACTGGTGAGCGATGGTATTCGCCAGCAATCGATAGTTGATCTTTTCGGTGACGGCGCGGCTGGCGATGGCGGCAATCTCCGGCGCCCAGGCGTCGGGCAGGGTATCGTCAGGAATTTCAACTACCTTGAGCGTGCTTGAGGGCGGGACGCCGTACAAGGTCACGAAGTAAGTGAATTCCTTGACGGCGGTGGTGGCGTATTGCGGCGCCCAGGCTCTGATGGAGGGGCTTGAAAAACACGTGCAGGTCAACGCCAGCTTCGTCGCTCTTAAATTCCTGAAATGTTCCCGCGATGATGGTTCCGGGAAAACTTGGTTTGTCCCAAGTGAAGCTGTAGGTTTTGGTTGGCAGCCCGGTCACGGCGCCCTTCTTGGGCGGAAGCGGAGTGCCCTCACTCTGTTTGCCGCTGCCAATCACCACCATGTGCGCGGGCACGGTGATGTTCATCGTCGCGGTAAATCGGTTGACGCCATAACCGTTGACCGGAAACCAGCGTCCGGCGTAGAGCAGATAGCTGGTGTCATCATTGATGGACGCCACTTTGAGCCCCTGCACCGGACTTTCGTCGACTGGAATCGAGCGTGCCATCGTATTCGAAGGTCAGCGTGGTGGATTCGTCTTTGGCCAACTCCTTGGAGAGTTGCACGCGCACGCTGGAGTCCTGGACGCCGCGCTCGGCGGAGACGGGCTTGCCGGCATCGTCGGTCACTTTGGTGACGCGCAGTGCGTTGTGTAATTCGAAGGTCGCGATGTTGAGAGTCTCAAGCGCGGTGAATTTCACCTTCGCAACCGCCTCGATCTTGTGGGTATGGGGATGAGTTCGGCGTCGATCTGATAGTCATCGACCCGGAGCCGAGTCTTTTCCGCCGCCCAAGCGGGCAGGCAACAGAATAAAAGGAGAAAGACGAACCGAGGGTTAAGGCGTGACGCTGACGCCGACCTGAACAGGGCATTTTAGGACGAGTCTCCAGAACTTCTAGCTATGATGTGAATTGTGGCCCAAAAGATGCTGTCGCCACAAGGGGCGGAGGCTAATCCAGGGCGGGTGCGGAGGCTGTTTTTGCCGTCCCTTTCTCAGTGCGGGACCAGAATCGCCAGGGTCGCCTCCGCCGCCTGTTCAGCGGCGGGAAGCCTTCCTGGCGCGCCCCGCAGAGCGGCGCTCACTCCGGCCAATCCTCGCGATCATGGTTTCACGTGCCGGCCCGTCTGACAATATTTTGACAACCTCGGCCACGACGTTCCTGGCAGTGAAGTCTTGCTGCACCAGTTCGCGCACTATTTCCTTTCCCGCAATCAGATTCACCATGGCGAAGTGCGGGACCTTCACACTTGAACGCCCTAGAAGATAGGTGAGCGGGCTGACGCGATAGACCATCACGAACGGCGTTCCCATCAGCGCCGCTTCCACGGTCGCCGTGCCACTGGCGATGATTCCCGCACGCGAGAGGGCCAAGGCTGGCAAGGATTCCGGCACCAACCTGACCGAGGCGTTCTTGCTCATCAGACCTTCCAGCCAGGGCTGATCGAGCGTCGGCGCTACTGGCAGGAGAAATTGGTATGCGGAGCCGAGTTGTGCGGCCGATTCGAGAATCGTCGGCAAATTCATCCGCACTTCTCTTACGCGGCTGCCGGGCATGAGCGTGATCCAGGTCTTTGCGGCATCCAGTTGGTGCTCGGCGGCATAGGCGCTGCGCGAGACTTGGGGCTTGGCCAGAGCGGCGAGGGGATGGCCTACAAAAGTTGCGTCCACGCCACGATCACCGTAGAACTTCTCCTCGAAGGGAAAAATCACCAGGGCTTTGTCGACGTATTTTCGCAGCAAGCGCACTCGCCCTTGCCGCCATGCCCAGAACTGCGGACACACGTAGTACACCACCGGGATGCCGCGTTTGTGCATTTGCCGCGCCACTCGCCAGTTGAATGCCGGGGAGTCAATCACGATAGCAAGATCAGGCGGGTGAGCATCGGCGGCGGCGATCAGCTTATGAAAGAGCCCGTAAATCTTCGGCAGATGACTCAGAATCTCGGTGATGCCGACGACTGCCAGGTCTTTGGCATCGACCACGGTGTCGCAACCCGCCGCCCGCATGCGGTCTCCGCCTACGCCGAAGAATTGCAGCGAAGGCTGGCGCCGTCGCAGTGCTTCTATCAGCTGGGCGCCATACATTTCCCCCGAAGCTTCACCCGCAGAGATGAGAATGCGCACGCAGGACATTGTAGCGCCGCCGTCCCCGACGAGTGGTGCATGCGGCTTATCGGTCCGCTAGGTTCAGAACTCCAGCCGCGCTTGAAACGCGATCATGCGGGGACTGCTATCCCCGCCCAATCCCACGCCCAGCAAGCCGGTGGGCGGAGAAGTGGTGTAAGTGAGCGCGCCAAAGCCGGTCTGCGTGGAGGGCTTTCCCGGAATGCCGGCCAGGACCATGCTTGGCAGCCCAAAATTCGGATGGTTGAAGACATTGAAGAACTGGGCTTCCACCCTAAGCTTCACCCGCTCGGTCACGGGAAACCATTTGGTGAGATAGAAATCGTTCCAGAAGAAATCGGGCCCGCGCAGGGCGTTGCGGCCGAGGTCCCCGAATTGGCAATGCTGCGGGCTGTCGCCGCCATAGCACTGTCCCGTGCTCGGATCAACCGCCGACACGAAGGCATTCGGATTCAGCCACTGGATGGTGCCCGGTTGGGTCACGCCGGGGATGGAATGATGTCGATAGAGCGGGACTGCCCGGGAACCACGCTTGCGAACTGCGGTCCGCTGCCCTGCACAATCCCGTTTCCGTTCGCCGAATAAGGAGTGCTCAGAACCGAGAACGGAACCCCGCTGTGCCAGAACATGGTTCCAGAAATCTGCCAGCCGTTTAACGCGTGCGCCAACTCTCCGATTCCGGACTTTGATCGGCAACTGATAGACATACTGCGCGTTGAGATTGTCGCGGATGTCATAGTCGCAAGGCCCATAATCGCGGGCCAGTTCTCCCGGCAGCGGGGAAAGAATCCCTCCTGCGGAGAACTGAAGAAATCCTCCGTTCGAGACCGTGTCCATGCAGCGGCTCCAGGTGTAGTTAACTTGCCCTTGCAGACCGTGACCCAGCCGCTTCATAGCCGTAAGTTGAAGACCGTTGTAGTGGCTGTTCTCGCCGGTGGAGAACTGTGTGACCGCACCGAATCGTGGATCGGTCGGCTGCTGGTAGGGAAATGGCGCAAAGCAGCCCTGGCACACCGTCTGGTAACCATTCACTTGCGTCAGATACGGCTGGTTCACCGCCCGCGTGCCGACGTATTGCGCTTGCACACTGGCCGGTTGCGTCCAAACTGATGTTCAATTCCCAGGCTCCACTCCATGAAGTACGGCGCATGTAGTTCGCCATTGGGCACGGCGGTGATGGCTACAGGGGGAAGACAGGTTGCGGGATTTGCCTGCGGTGATGCGCAGGAGAGCTGGCCATTCGGAAATCCCGAACTGAATCTCTGATTCGCGGCGACGGTGGCATCCACTGCGCTATCCGGCACTCCGGGCGCAATGGCAGTGCCGCCGACGGTGCCCAGCAGCCCTCCGCGAAAAGTTTGAACATATGGCGGATTGGCGCCGACCATGTCGGCAACGCTGCCCGGCAAAATGTCGCTGAAAATTCCGAAGCCAGCCCGCAGTACGGATTTCGGCTCGAACTGCCACGCGACCGCCGTTCGCGGTTGCAAGATCGCGACTGGCGAGGAGGAGAACAGATTGCCCAGATGAGTTTGAATCGCGCGTTGAGCGGCTGATTGACATCGTGCGAGATGGAATCAAACGAGCCGTCGAAGACGCGCGATTTGGTCGTGCGGATTCAGAGGATTGGAGTTGTAGGTGTCGCGGAGCCGAATGTCCAGGTCAGCGTGCGAGTCACCTTCCACGTGTCTTGCGCATAGAGATCAAGATTGAGGAAATTGAAGGGCTCGTTTGCGGTCAGGGGAAAGGTCTTGGTCGCGGTGGACGCCACTCCATAAATGAACTGCGGCAGCGTCGTGTAGGTCACGGTGGGCACCGTGCCCTCGACCGAAATCGTAATCGTTCAGACGGAAGATTCGACGTGTTCGTGCCGAACCGGAATTCGTGAGCCCCGTGGCTCCAGGCGAGATTGTCGTTAATGAAAAATCGGGACGCGCGCCTGCCTTGTACCCAGGTATTGTCGAGCCCGCCGATCGTGGTGAACGGCGCATTGGCTCCGCTGCCCTGCAACACGATCGGAAACGCGGCCAGCGTCTTCTGAAAATTTGCCGGCCCAAACAAGCTTTCGTACCAGGAGAAGCGCGGGATTGAAAGTAGTTCACGAGCTTCTGCGAAAAGACGTGGGTATATCCCGCCGCAAACGAATAGAGCGGCTGCGGGGAAAGAGCGTTGAACAATGGGTTGATGGGATCGGTGTAGGCGGCTTGCAGGCCGGTATCCGCCTGAAAGCGAAACCAGGTGGTGTTGTTCTCATCGATGTTGTAATCGATGCGCGCGGTCTGCACCTGTTCGTGGTCGTCGCTGGAGTGCGACACGCTTTGCCGGTTCGCGCAACCGTTTCCGTTCGCGCGGTTTGCCCGCCGCCGGAGTGCCGTCCGAATTGAAAGGACACCCGAGCACGGCGAGAGGCGTGCCGTTCGTGTTTCCGTAGAGCGAAAACATCTTCTGGTAGAACGGGACCTGTTGCGGCGCCGCCGGATAGCTCGATCCGGTTACCGCGTCCGTGCCGCCCAGGGGAAGTTGCTGCAGAACATATTGCTGGAATGCCGCGCTGGGCACGGTTGTCGCCGTGACGATGGGCAGCGCGATCCGGACCCACTCGCTGTCGAAGAAAAAGAAAAGCTTGTTGTGCATAATCGGACCGCCCAGGCTTCCGCCAAAGTGATTCACCGTCGATCCCGGCTTGTGGTTTCCCGGTGTCGCATTGGTAAAATAGTCCGCCGCGTTGAGCAGCGCCCCGTTCCACAGTTCGTAAAGATTCCCGTGAAACTGGTTGGTGCCGGACTTGGTGACGTAGTTGACTTGCGATGCGCCATAGCGGCCCTTGATCCACCGAATAGGAAAGTGTGTTGACCGTCACTTCTGAAATCGAATTCAATCCCAGGACCAGATTGGTCGAAAGGCCGCTATTGAGATTGGTGAGCGGGTCGTTGGTCTCCAGTCCGTCGACGATGTAGCCGTTGGAAAGCGCCGGCAAGTCCATTGAACTCGACGTTGCCGTATCCGTTGATGCTGCCGACAAAATCGTTGCCGCTGCCCGCCGTATTGATCAGTGCCCCGGGCGAAAACTGCAAAGGGTAAGTCAGATCGCCGCCCGGATTCGGGAGGTTCTCCAGCGCCGGTGCGTATCGAGAGTGGTGGAAGTGTTTGCATTTTCCGGATTGATGAGCGGGGCCTGGCCGCTCACCTCCACCGTTTCATTCGACTGCGCCACCCTCAAGCGTGAAGTCCACCGTCTGCTTCTGGCCCAGGCCTGAGATGACATTGTCATTCTGCTGTGGCTCGAAGCCTTTCGCCTCCACTTTGACCGAGTAAGTGCCTGGCTTTAGCTGCGGAAAGTTGAAACGTCCCGGCGCATCGGTCTGGACGCTTCGCTTCAGGCCGGTTTCGTGATCGATGATGGTCACAGTGGCGCCCACCACCATTGCGTTGGTCGCGTCCTTCACTTCGCCCACGATGGCGCTGGTGGTTTCGCCTTGCCCAACTGCCTTCGCCGGAAACAGAGACCCCACGATCAGCATAAAAGAGCAAAGCGCCCTGTCGTGCCACGATGTTCCTGCAGTGTGTCTCAATGGCAATTTATCTGAGTCCTGCAAAGTATAACCGGAGATTATATCTATGGAAGAGAAAACCAAGTAACACTGGTTTGCAAGGGGAAAAACGTGGGCGCCGCAGTAGACTGCTGTGAATTCAGTGGGATAGGTTTGAACTCTAGCTGGCTCGCGGCAGCGCTGCGTACGCCGGGGCTCGCAGCCAGCAGTTTCGTCATGGCCTTTTCGTCGACCGGGCGCGAGAAGAAATATCCCTGCGCCTGTTCGCAATTTAACTGCTGCAATTGCTTCACATGCGCTTCGGTTTCCGCCCCTTCGGCCACCACTTTCAGGCCAAGGTTATGCGCAAGCGTGATGATCACCCGCACGATCTCCCGGTTTTCCGGATCGGTGTCCATGTTCATGATGAACACCCGGTCAATCTTCAGTGTGTCCACGGGAATCCGGCGCAGCCGGCTCAGGGAAGAATACCCGGTGCCGAAATCATCGATGCTCAATTGCACGCCAAGACCCTTCAATTCGGAAAGCACCTTGCCGGATTTTTCCGCATCCCCCATGGCGATAGTTTCCACAATCTCCAGCCGCAGACAACTGGGAGAAATGCCACTCTGTTCGATCGTCTTTCCAATGTCTACGGCCAGTTCTGGCTGGGCAAATTCTTTGGCAGTGATGTTCATGCTCATGGTAAGCGGCGGGTTTGCTGGAAACTGGCTCTGCCATGCCATCACTTGCCGGCAGGCCTCGAGCCGTAGTTGCCGGTTCATGGGAATAATCAGTCCGGTCTCCTCGGCCACCGGAATGAAATCCATCGGCGGGACCACGCCCTCCGGGCGTTGCCAGCGGCTCAGCGCTTCAAACCCTATGATTCGCCCCGTCTGCAACGAAACGATCGGCTGGTAATAAACCCGGAACTCTCCCTGGTCAAGCGCCTTGCGCAGGTCGGTCTCCAATCGCAATCGCTTCACTGCGTTTGCGTGCATGGCCGTGTCAAAAACTTCGCATCGGGCTTTGCCGCTTCGCTTGGCGCGGTACATGGCGATGTCCGCGTCGCGAATGAGGTCCTCCGCGCGGGTATGCGGGGTGGTGCTGGAGGCAATGCCAATGCTGGCTGAGATCACTACTTCCTGGCCATTTACAAGAAATGCGGCCGCCAGCTCCGCTTGCACGCGCTCCGCGACCCGAACCGCTTCGACCGGATCGCGAATGTCATCCAGAAGAATTGTGAATTCATCTCCGCCCAGCCGAGCGAGCGTCGCTTCATTGGTGGACTTTTCCACCACGCCACTGACGCGCGGCCGCGAAACCATATCCGCCCGCCTCACCGACTCGCTCAAACGCCGGCCAATCTGGATTAGCAGTTCATCGCCGGCCGTATGTCCCAGGCTGTCATTGATGACCTTGAATTCATCGATGTCAATCAACAGCACGGCAAACATGTAGTTCGAATGCTTTTTGGAAAGCGTCAGCGCATGTTGCAGCCGGTCCAGAAAGAGCGCGCGGTTGGGCAGGTTGGTCAACCCGTCATGGAACGCGTTGTGCACCAGCAATTCTTCAGCGCGCTTGCGCTCGGTGATGTCGCGGTTCACAATCACCAGCTTTTCCGTCTGCCCTTTGGCGTTGCGGATGGCGCTGGCGGTCGATTCGAGCGTGCGCCAAGACCCATCTTTATGCAGGATGCGGTATTCCACGCGCTCGCCTCGGCCGCTGGTCCGCGCCTTTTCTGCCGCCTGCAAGACTCGCGGGCGGTCATCAGGATGAATCTGGTCAATGGACGCCGTATTCTTCAGGTCTTCAGCCGAATATCCCAAGACCTTCGCGTAGGCCGGGCTGTTGTAGAGCCGGCGGCCTTCGCAGTCTACCAAGGCAATCATGTCCGCCGCGTTTTCGCTGATGAGTTGAAAAAGCTGATCGCGTTCCGCCAGTTGCCGGCGGATGCGTTGCAATTGAAAATGCTGATAGACGGTGTAGAGGTCGAAAAGCAGCACCAGACCGGCCAGTCCGCGCACCCATTCCCGAAGGTCGAACCAGTAAGTGGCGTCGGTTTGCAGGTGAAACCAGGGAAAGGTGAAGGAAATAATACCCAGCGTCAGCGCCAGGGTTACAGCTACCGCGAATCCCCAAAGCCACCACTCCCGGCCTTCGATCTGGCGCATCTGCACCGGGATCGCTTCCGGACTATTCTGGTTTACTTCCTGAAATGCTTGCTGATCTCGCTCTCCCACAAGCGGATTCTATCGGGCAGAACTTGACCATCCGAGTTACCAAAGTCGGCCAGTTGGTACCGTTATGGTGGCGCATGAACTGTTGGAACGACATGGCAGGATGTGATGGCCGCCGAAGCGGCGAAAGAACCTCACGCGGAATCAGAACGAGCGGGAAGACTAATCATCCGCCCCCGCCGTGACCGGTCCTGCCGGAATCTCCTGATCCTTGTACTGGAGCTGGTACAGTTTGTAGTAAATCCCGCGTTGGCCGAGCAGTTCTTGATGCGTCCCCATCTCGCGCACCTGCCCCTTATGCATCACTATGATCATGTCGGCGCGTTGCACGGTCGAAAGGCGATGGGCAATTACCACTGAGGTTCTTCCTTCCACCATGCGGCTGAGCGCATCGCGCACGCGAAACTCAGTTTCTGTATCGACACTGGAAGTGGCTTCGTCCAGGACCAGAATCTTCGGATCATGCGCCAGCGCCCGCGCAAACGAAATCAGCTGCTTCTGCCCCGTGGAAAGCGTGCTGCCCCGCTCTCGCACTTCCTCTTTGAATCCGCCAGGCAGCGTGCGGATGAAGTCGGCCAGGTTTACATCCTCCGCGGCCTTCTCCACGTCTTCATCCTGAATCCACTCCGTCCCCAGCCGAATATTCCCGCCGACGGTTCCGGTGAACAAGAAAGGATCCTGCAAGACCACGCCGAACCGCCGTCGCAGATCGCCCAGGTCCATATCTTTCACGTCTACGCCATCGATCTTGATAGCGCCCTTTTGCACGTCATAAAATCGCATCAGCAGCGAAATGATTGTTGTTTTTCCTGCGCCGGTGTGGCCCACGATGGCAACCGTCTGACCCGGTTCTATGACAAAGCTGACATCGCGTAGTACCCAGTCTTCCTCCTGGGTTAAAGCCGGTGTGGGGGCGGGTGTCTCCCCCGTCCGGGTGGCGCGAAGGTCGTGCGGCCTTTCAGGCACTCTCCTGTAGGCAAACCACACATGGTCAAACTCGATTCGCCCCGGACCATCCGGCGTCTTGGTCACAGCCGGCGACGTGATCTCTACCGGCGTGTCGAGCAGCTTGAAAATTCGTTCGCAGGCGGCCATCGCCGATTGCAGAATGTTGTATTTCTCGCTCAAGTCCTGGATCGGCCTGAAAAACCGCTGCGCATACTGCATGAACGCCACCAGCACACCCAGCGTTGCCATGCCCCGCAGTACGTCATTCCCGCCAAACCAAATTACGCATGCAATGGCGATCGATGACAGGATTTCCACCACTGGGTAATAGACCGCGTGCGCCATGATTGCGTCTTTGAACGCTTCCATGTGAACGGCATTGACCTCGGAAAACTTATCGAAGGCCCGGTCCTCGCGATTGAACAGTTGCAGCACCACCATGCCGCTCACATGTTCCTGGAGGTAAGCATTGATGCGCGCGATGGCCGCGCGAATGCGGCGATAGGAATCCCGCACCTTGTCGCGGAAAATCGTGGTGGCATAACCGATCACCGGGAGCACCGCGAACGTAATCAGCGCCAGTTTCCAATTCATCTTCAGCATGATGCCGACGATGCCGGCCAGCACGAAGATGTCTTCAAAAATCGACACCACGCCGGAGGTGAACATTTCGTTCAGCGCGTCCACGTCCGTGGTCACACGCGTCACCAGTCGGCCAACCGGATTCTTGTCGTAAAAACCAATGTGCATGCGTTGCAGAAGGCGGAAAATCTGCGCACGCAAATCGAACATCGCCATCTGCCCCGTCCACTGCATGAAGTAGGTTTGCAAGTACTCGAGCAGAAAGCTGACCACCAGGGCGGCAACGTACAACCCGGCTATCTGAGCAATTCCAACCAGAGGTTGATTGCTGAGAAAGGAATCGAAAGGAGAGTGCGCCCCAGGGACCTTTACCAGATACCGGTCAATTGCGACCTTGGTGAGGTACGGCCCCAAGACGTCAGCGCCTGCCTTGAGAAAGATGGAGCCCAGCGCAATCCCCACCTGCCACTTGTAGGGACGCAAATACACCAGCAGCCGCTTCATCAGCCGGCTGTCGTAAGCTTTACCGAGTACCTCTTCTTCCTGGGCCATGCGGTCTATTAAAAAGATACCTTAAGTAGATGGGAAAAGACGCGGAAGGGATGGAAAAGCTTTTGCGCCCTGATGCGCTCGCATGGGTCCGGACGCCCTCGTCTGGGCGGGCGAATGAAGCTCGCCTTGGTGTCTTCGAGACGCCGTCCCTAATCCCCTTACCTCGGCGCGCATTTGTTGGGCACGGCATCTTTCACGAGTTGTGAATTGCCTGACGGCAAGGTCCTGGCCAACCTCTGCAGTGCCCGAATATTGCTCTCGTTCCTGCTACTGATCACAATATGACTGCCAATCGCGGACGGCATCCAGACATCGTGCAGGAAGGTCAGGCTCTGCATCGTTTCTCCGCGCGGAATCCACGCCAGGGTGAATCCCATCATTGCCGGCTTTCCCATCGCATCACCAGTTTCGAAGCTCCTGAGGAATTCGTCCGGCGAGTTTTCAGTAACAACGGGCTTCAACTTGGGGTCATCCACCAGCGCTTGCAGATGCTCAAGCTGCTTCGTTTTCAACGCCGCGCGATAGACCTTGGTCTTCATTCTCCCGCTCCAATCCTGGGACGAGCGCTCCAACTGATAGGAGCCGTCCTGATACACGATGGCGCAGAGGCTCTCGATCTCGCCACGATCATGATATTGGTCGATCAAACGCATGACATAGGTGGCCGCCGACGCCTTTTGAGCCGCGGCCGCTGATGGCTGGGCCGTATCCCTGGCCTCCTCTGGGCGGCTCGCGAACGCAATTTTCCGCGGTGGCAGGCAATTGGTCTTGCCTTCATATTCAGAGATGGTTCGGTGGGGAGCATTGTGCAGGCTATTGAACCAGTCCACCAGCGGAGCTAGGGCGTCGTGATATGGCTTCATACTCTCGCCCGAGCGAAACGGCAGATCCTGCCAGTGATCTCCACGAAAAATGTTGAACTGCCAGCTTTCGGGTTCCTGCGCCATCAGTGGCTGCACGATCTGTTCACGGCTCAGTGTCTGCAGGCGTTCGTCATCAAGCCATCCCTGAAGTCGAGCAAGATCGGATGGAGAGAGCTCGCCCTCTAACACTTCGGCCTTCTCACCCGAATCACGTTCCAGGTGGTATTCGCCGTTGCGCTTGAGCAGAACGCAGGACCGGGCCTGGTATTCGGCGCGCCCCACTCGTAACAGATAGGGCTGCCGCTCGATAGGTATGATCGGAGTCTGTGCCCGGGCGCCGCACCAAGCAATGGCAAGAAAGAAGACCACTTCGGCAAGTTTCATGAGCAAAGTGCGCAGGGAGGCGGATTGGTTCACTTTGTACATCGCCTCAAGGCTGTTTGGGTTTTTGCTCGAGTTCGAGCGCTGGCAACGAGCTCTTGAATTGCACCATCGGTGCCGCGCAGTTGTCCGAGGCTTTTTCTTTCAACGCATGCACCTTCAGCTTTTGCACGTCCTTCATCCAGTTCATCAAAGGTTTAAGATCTTTTTCGTACGGGCGGCGCTCGTTCGCAGTCATAAAATACATATTCTGCATGCTATGTTCGCGCGGAATGCTGACGATCAGCGTGTCCATGTTCTGTATCACGCCGCCGCGCGACGGAGGAGTACTAATCTTCTGAAAATCCGCGTTGTCAAGGATGGCTTGGAGCCTCTTATAAGTGTCGTCGGGCAACGTGTCCACGTAGATATCTACGTAGGGTGTTCCCCCGCTCATTCCCTGAAATGTCCGTTCACGCCGGTAGTGGCCATCCGGTTGCACCAAGATGCAAGTGTGGACCATGCCGGTGTAAGTATCGAACACCGTGGTTTCCGCCCGAATCACATAGGGACGACTTACTAAGGTTTGGGACAGCAGGAGTGGTAGGAACAACGGAAAGGCAAGCCAGAGAGCGCTAACCGCAAGTTTCATGGGGCACATTAAATCACGCCACTTTCCTCAGCACAAGCGCCGAATTCTTAGATCCAAAGCCCACGCAATTGCAAATCGCATGTTTAATCTGCACCGCCCGCCCCACGTCCGGGACGTAATCCAGATCGCATTCCGGGTCGGCGACCTCCAGGTTGATCGTCGGCGGTACTTTGCCGTGTTCCATCGCAATCAGTGTCGCCGCCACACTGGCCGACCCACAGGCGCCTTGCGCATGTCCAATCTGCGACTTCAAACCCGACATCGGAATTTGCTCTGCATGTTTGCCCAAGGCGAGCTTGAGTGCTCGCGTCTCCACGCGATCATTCATTTCAGTGGACGTGCCATGCAGATTTACATACTGCACGTCTTGCGCTGCGATACCCGCTTCCTCCAGCGCCAACGTCAGCGCCCGCGCCGGCTCTTCCGGCGACTCGCTCATACGCACGCGATGAAAGGCCTCGCAAGTCGAGCCATACCCGATAATCTCGGCATACATACGCGCCCCTCGCGCCCGCGCGTGCTCATATTCTTCCAGGATGAACATCCACGAACCTTCTGCGATGACGAACCCATCACGGTCGGCGGAGAACGGCCGCGACGCCCGCTCCGGCTCGTTATTCCACGACTGCGTCAGCGCCCGCAGCATGCTGTAGCCCTTGATGATTCCCGGCGTAATTGCTGAATCCACGCCACCCACGAGAAACAACGGCTGCACTCCTGCCTGAATATGCTGGTACGCGTAACCAATCGCATCAGTCGACGAAGTGCATCCCGCCGTCACCACATGGCTATACCCGCGGAAGCCGAAACGCATGCTGACTTCGCTGGGAATCGTCCCCATGGTGCCGCTGGGGATGCAGAACAGGCTCACTTGTTTAACGTGCCCGCTGTGCCACAGCCGGTATTGTTCTTCAGAGAATTCCTGTGCCCCGCCGCCCGTACCTAAAATCACGCCGATCTCCCGCTTCTCCTCCATGCTCATGGCGGCGGGATCGAGACCTGCATCCTGAATTGCTTCCGCCGACGCCGCCACCGCCAGCGGAACTACGCGGGAAACATGTTTGCGCTCGCGCGCATCCACCCAGGCCAGTTCATCGAACTCTGGAATTTCTCCCGCGACATGCACCGGCAGTTCCGAGGGATCAAATCGCGAAATCCGTTTCACGCCTGACTTGCCCGCCAGAATGGCGCGGCAAAAGGCCTCCTTGCCAATCCCGTTGGGACTGACCACGCCAATTCCGGTGATCACCACCCGTGGAAGCGTCATAAGCAGGCATCCTCTGCGCCCGCGCGCTCTCTCTGCGATTTACGGTTCTTGCGAATCATCTCACCCTCAGATGCCCGGCGTTGGCCTGAGGTTACACATGGCATAATCATTCCGATGCCCCTTGGCCTGTACATCTCTGTTCCGTTCTGCCGTACCAAGTGTACCTATTGCAACTTCGCTTCGGACGTTTTTTCCAAAGCCGTCTTTCAACGCTACGTGGACCGCATCTGCGACGACATTGCTCAGGCCTCAATGATGGCCGACAAGATGGTCGGTCAGATCGAGCGGACCGTCGACTCCATTTACCTCGGCGGCGGAACTCCCACCATACTCGATATAAACCAGCTCGACCGCCTATTTGTCACTATTCGGCAACATTTCGATGTTCAGCCCGACGTCGAAATCACAGTGGAATGTGCTCCTGGCACGCTGACCGCGCCCGTGATCGAATCGTTCCGACGCCACCACGTCAATCGCGTGAGCCTGGGTGTGCAGTCTTTTGTGGATAGAGAAGCTTCTTCCGTCGGGCGTCTGCACAATCGAGCCACGGTTCTCGACGATATTGCTCGACTGCGTGATGCCGGCATCGCCAATCTAAATCTCGATCTCATCGCCGGACTGCCGCACCAGACGGCACAAAGCTGGGAAGTTTCTCTTGAACAAGTGATCGCCGCGCAAGCCCCTCACCTCAGCATCTACATGCTCGAAGTAGACGACGACTCGCGCCTGGGCAGGGAACTGATCGCCGGAGGCACGAAATATCACGCCCATTTTGTCCCTGATGAAGACCTCACCGCCAGCATGTACGAGACCGCCTGCGACCGTCTCGCGGCCGCGGGAATCGATCAGTACGAAATCTCCAACTTCGCCCGTTCCGGCTTCGGGTCCCGCCACAACCTCAAATATTGGACCCGCCAGCCTTATCTCGGCTTCGGCGTCGACGCCCACTCAATGTTATTGGGTAGATCAGCGACCGGCGCGGTCCGCTTCTCTACGCCAGACTCGCTCGAACAGTATGTCGCCGGAGCAGCACTGAAGTCCACTGCCATCGACCGTCAAGCTGCCCTCGAAGAAACTTTCTTCCTGGGATTGCGCTTGAATCGCGGAGTCGATCTCGACGGAGTGGCCGCCGAATTTGGCTCCCACGAAATCGCCAGCCTCACCTCCGTCGTTAATCAACTCGTCGACGACGCTTTGCTCGAGCGGCAGGGAAGCGTGATCCGCCTGACCGCGCGCGGTCGTCTGCTCTCGAACGAAGTCTTCGAGCGCTTCCTCGCTACTGGCCGTGTGGGGACGGGGGCCAGGGAAAAGAAATCTGTCTAAGCCGTTTTTGCACGACCAATCGGTCGGTTGACGGCACCGTCAAAACCATCCAAATCTCCAGTAAACACGCCGCCTTCTGCATCCCGCATGGACTGCGCCTCCCGTAACTTTTCCGCATTCTTTCATCATGCTTAAATCAAAGAGCCGTTCTTTCCTTTCGGGTTTGCAGAGGGAAGTGCGACGAGGCACCTGCCCACAGAAGAGGCTTCTTGGATTTCCAACTGAACGACGAACAACTTCAACTCAAGAAAAGCGTACGCGAATTTGCCGAACGCGAAATCCTGCCCCACGTTATGGAGTGGGACGAGGCCGGCGAATTTCCCCTGGCCACGATCAAAGAACTGGGCAAGCTCGGTCTGTTGGGAACGATTTTCCCCGCCGAATACGGTGGTCCCGGCATGGGCTACGTCGAATACGTCACTACCATCGAGGAGCTGTCGCGCGTCGATGGATCGGTCGGCATCATCGTCGCCGCCCACACTTCGCTGTGCTCGAACCACATTTTTCTCGCAGGCAACGAAGAGCAAAAGAAAAAATACGTCAGCAAACTGGCAACTGGTGAATACATCGGCGCTTGGGGGCTGACCGAGCCATCCGCCGGTTCTGACGCTGGCAGTGCCCGCATGACCGCCGTCCGCAAGGGCAATAACTGGGTGCTCAACGGCACCAAGACTTTTATCACCAACGGCCGTTACGCCGATGTTCTGGTCGTCATCGCTGTCACCGACCGCGCCGCCCACACTCACGGTCTTTCCGCTTTCATCGTCGAAAAAGACGCCAAGGGTTTTCGTCCCGGCAAGAAGGAAAACAAGCTGGGGCTGCGGGCCAGCGATACCTCTGAACTCATCTTCGAAGACTGCGTCATCCCCGCCGGAAATCTCCTGGGTAAAGAAGGGGACGGTTTCATTGATGCTATGCGCGTACTCGATGGTGGCCGCATCTCCATCGCGGCGCTGGCGCTCGGTATGGCCGAAGGCGCCTACGAATGCGCGCTCAAATATTCCAAGCTGCGCAAGCAGTTCGGCAAAGCCATCAGTGAATTTCAGGGCATTCAGTGGAAGCTGGCCGATATGGCCACTGAAATCGAAGCCGCCAAGCTGCTTACCTTCCGCGCCGCCGCCATGAAAGACGCCGGCATGAAGAGCACGCAGGAATCGTCGATGGCGAAGCTATACACCAGCGAAGTCGCCGTCCGCTGCGCTAACGAGAGTGTGCAAATCCACGGCGGCTACGGCTTCATCAAAGACTACCCGGCAGAAAAGTTCTATCGCGACGTGAAACTCTGCACCATCGGCGAAGGGACTAGCGAGGTGCAGCGGTTGGTGATCGCCAGGCAGTTGCTGAAGGACTAGCCCTGACCATGTGGGGGACAGCCGCCCTCGGCTGTCCGCCGAGCGCAGCCCGGAATGGGGCATTTTACGATGGTGTCAGGATTGAAAACAGAGAAAACCTATTCAGCGAGGGGCTGAGAGTATGGCCACGAGTTGCATACGCTCAGTTACCTCGCGCCGGATATGGCGACGAATTATCTTCGTGAGGAGCTTCTGCATGCCGACGGGTATCGCTGCAAACCAAGCTTCATCTCTTAGCCTAGCAATTCTTCCGCTTTCGGGATCAAGCCATTCGCGCTCGAACTCCCTAAATTTGCCTTCCCGGAATCCGCCGGAGCAGCGTTTATCGGCCTCATTTATGACGGTGTGAACGTGCCCCCACAAGTTGGGCCCACTGATAGTCATTTCTCGCACCATAGGGTCACTATGTCAATTCCTGACATCCGACCGAGCCCCCAATTCGCAGCCCGATGGTACAACAACCTTTGTGCGAACTGTCCGTGCGGCTTGAAAGGTCTGCCTACCTCGCCGCACAGCCCATCGCGACGCAGACCTTCTCGGCGATTTCGCACACTCGAGTATTACTGAGCGTGCGGAGTGGATGCCTCGGCTCGACCAGAGACTCCTTTCTCACCACGGTAACGTCTTCTCCTTTGATGCAGGAAAGATTGAGACCAGTTTCCCCCGGAGACAAACGGACGTGGGTGGCAACTTCATGCTCGACAGAACCGGTCAGAGGCGCAACCATGACTGTATTCGCACGCGGGTGTCTGTTCCTGGTATCCAATGAAACGATGACTACGGGGCGTTCGGGTTTATCCGGAGGGTCGGTAGGGAGCTTGACGTACCAGATTTCACCGCGCAGAGGCGTCCGCTTCATAAGTTAATCTTCTGTCGGGAATTGGGTCTCGGCAAACTCGCCCCAGGCTCGATCCTCCGCCATTTGCTCGTCGGTAAGAGTGTCATAGTAGTGGCTGACCGAGGCGGAGATCCTTTCCATCTCTTTTGCTTGCTGCAGTTGGCGGACAACATCTTCCAGCACCGCAGACATCGAGTCTTTCTTCCTCTCCTTGCGGAGGGATTCGAGGTACTTCACCGTCTCGCGGGACAACGAAAAAGTCTTCCGAGCCTTACGACTGGGCGCAGTTCTAGGCATTGTTCTTCTCCGACAAGTCGATGGTACCATGCTCAAACGTGTGAAGCAAGGTATGACAACGGTATGAAGTACCTATGCTTTCACGGCGCACCGGCGAAACGTGAAAATCCGCGCTCATGCACGTTGATCTGCGGCGAAACGGGGTCGTCATGCTTTACACTGACTGCTTGACCCCCGATCTCCAATCCTGGCTCGACCGTCTCCGCTCCGGCGACACTCGCGCCCTCACTCGTGCCATCACTACGATCGAAAACCGCAGTCCCGGCTGGACCGACTTGCTCAAGGCCGCGTTCCCCCAAACCGGCCACGCCCGCATCCTCGGACTCACCGGCGCCCCCGGTGCCGGCAAAAGCACGCTGGTCGATCAACTTGCCAAGCATTATCGCAAGCACAATCAGACGGTCGGCATCATCGCCGTCGATCCCACCAGCCCCTACACCGGCGGCGCGATCCTCGGCGACCGCATTCGCATGCAGGACCATTTCTCCGATCCCGGCATCTACATTCGCAGCATGGCCACACGCGGTTCTTTGGGCGGACTGGCCCGCGCCACCGCCGATGTCGCCACGATTCTCGACGCCTCCGGCCGCGACCTCATCATGATTGAAACTGTCGGTGTAGGCCAGGATGAAGTTGACATCGTCCGCGTCGCGGACGTCACCGTCGTTATCCTTGTCCCCGGTATGGGCGACGACGTACAGAGCATCAAAGCCGGCATCATGGAGATCGCCGACATTTTTGTTATTAATAAAAGTGACCATGAAGGTGCCGACCGCGTGGAACGCGAGATTCGCGGCCTGCAATCGCTCGCCATTCGCGGCGATCGCTGGACTCCGCCCATCGTGAAGACGGTGGCTACCGAAGGCACCGGCATCCCTGAATTAGTCGCAGCGATTGCTGAGTATTGGGCGTATCTGGAAGAGCAGAATCTGACGCAACAACATCGGGTGCAACATTGGCAGGAGCGACTGGTCGAGATGCTACGCGATACTCTGCTGGAAAAAGCACGCAGCGAATTTGCAGATGGCAGCCTCGCCCGTTACGCTGCTGAAGTCGCCGAGCACAAACGCGACCCCTATACGCTGGTGGAGGAAATCGTTAGCGAGATGGAGAAGAGTTCGTGACCATGTTCACCATCGACCATCTCGGCATCGCGGTAAAATCGCTGGCCGCTGCCAAGGCCATCTATCAGAAACTGGGGATGACCGTCTCCCCTGAAGAACTCGTCGAAGCCGAACAGGTACGCGTCGTAATGGTGCCGGTAGGCGAAGCCCGCCTGGAACTGCTGGAGCCCACCTCCGAGAATTCAGTGATCGCAAAGATTCATCGCCAAGCGCGGGGAAGGCTTGCACCACGTGTCGCTTCGTGTTCCCGAATTAACCGCGGCCGTCGCTCGCCTGAAAAAAGACGGCGTCCGCCTGGTTTCCGAAGAAATTAAAGTCGGAGCCGGAGGCCATCGCTATGTGTTCGTGCATCCCTCCAGCACAGGCGGCGTGCTTTTGGAATTGGTCGAAGGACGTTAGACGTGTCGAAACCCGTGCTCCTTCTCGCCATCGATACTTCCGGGAAAAGACGGCAGCATCGCCCTTGCCAACTGCCACGCCGACGATTGCCAAATGCTCGGCCTCGCTCCCCTCGACGGCGGAGCATTTTCCGCACAACTCGTTCCCCAAATCGCCGTGCTGCTGAAAAAGTCATGGCTTCACGAAAAACTGACATCGACGCTTTCGCTGTCGACTTCCGGGCCCGGTTCGTTCACTGGACTGCGCGTCGGCCTTGCGGCCATAAAAGCTCTGGCCGAAGTCTTGAACAAGCCGATCGCCGACCGTCTCGTTGCTGGAAGCCATCGCCGCTTCCAACGCACAGAACCCACCGTCGCCGCCATGGACGCGGGCCGCAAAGAAATTTATGTCCGCGTCAGCGCGATGGCTCAGAATCTCTGCTCAGCGCAGGAGGAATTCCTGCCGCGGCCCGAGGCCAGCTGATTCTTACGCCGACAAATCCATTGCCGACCTCGCCCGCGCTGCCGGACTGCAAAGTCGAAGAAGTCGCCCGGCCGCGCAGCGACGCCATCGCGCGCCTCGGCTGGAGGAAAATTCAGTCGGGCCAAACCGTTTCGCCCGAAGCGCTGGACGCCAACTACCTCCGCCGCTCCGACCAGATTTTTGCGAAAATTAACCAGAAACTAGAAACCGGAAACTTGAAACTCCGTCCCTCGCCACCGTCGCTGACATCCCCGCGCTTATGGCGCTGGAGAAGCATGCCGTCACGTGCCGCCCACTGGTCCGCCGAGCAATATCAGGCCGTCTTCTCCACCGCCCAGTCCCGCATCGCCCTCGTTATCGAAGACCACGAAGCTATTCAAGGCTTCCTCGTTGCCCGCGGCGTCGGCTCGGAGTGGGAGCTTGAAAATATCGCCATCGCTGGCCCCGCCCGCCGTCGCGGCCTGGGAACCCGGCTCCTCGGCGAGTTTCTTAACGCAGCCCGCTCCCTTGGAGCCACCACCGTTTTCCTGGAGGTCCGCGAATCCAACTCAGCCGCCCGCCGCCTTTACGAGAAATGGGCTTTCTCCGAGAGCGGCCGCCGCGCGAACTACTATCGCGATCCTGAAGAGTCTGCCGTTACTTATCGCCTCGATCTCTCATGATTGCACCGCATCCAGTGCATTTCCAGGGCGAATCCTCGCAACTCACTGATAACCCTAATCATCTCGCCTATGAAATTTCGGATTGAAGCAGGTCATGTCCTATGGTAACGTCTAGATTGACAACCCGGTTAGGAGGTCTGCTGGATGGCAACTTCTAGAGACCAACTCTTTGCTAGTCATGAGGAGTTCCGTCAATTGGTGCTAGAGCATACGCAATACGAAAAACGTCTCGATTCACTCACCCAGAAGCGTTATCTCACGGACGACGAAAAACTGGAAGAAGTACGCTTGAAAAAGCTGAAGCTGCGCCTCAAGGACCAAATGCAAAACATTGAGCGGCAGTTCCAGCAAGGCGTTGCACAAAACCAAGTCGCTTAGTTTTTGCGGGTGCCCACAGCGGTCTCTGGCCGCACAGGGATCTGCCTCTCTCCCAACCGGCGCGCATGAACGCCTTTTTATTGGCGGTCGAACCGAAAATCCCGCCCTGCTTGTCCTCCTGAACTATAATCTGGCTATTCCCGAATGGTTCGCGACGCCTATTACTACGGGCTTCCTCTCCTCGGCGCCGCCGCGCTGCTGGGGTGGCTTGCGGCCCCGGGGTGGGCGGTTCCTGCGGTTTTGCTGGCAGGGTTTTTCTTCTGGTTCTTTCGCGATCCCGAACGCGTGGTCCCAGACGCTCCCCATCTGCTGATCTCGCCTGCCGACGGTAAAGTGACCAACATTTGCCGGACGAACTTTGAAGGCCTTCCTCATCTGCACATCAGCATTTTTCTCAGCGTCTTTGACGTGCACGTCAACCGTTCGCCGATCAGCGGCGTCATCCGCCGCATCACCTATCAGAAAGGAAAGTTTCTCAATGCGATGAATCCGGCATCGGCTGAACAGAATGAACAGAACCTGGTGATGGTCGAAGGCGAGGGCCAAGCCGTGATCTTCAAACAGATTGCCGGTCTCCTGGCCCGCAGAATTGTTTTCACTAAAAATTTAGGCGATCGCGTGGAGCGCGGCGAGCGCGTCGGTCTCATCAAATTCGGTTCGCGTGTTGACGTTCTGATGCCGCCTTCCGCTGGCATCCAGGTTAAAGTTGGGGACCATGTGAAGGGTGGATCGAGTGTGCTCGCCTACTTGACCGCCAGGAGTAGGGTGGCTGCCACCGCCACCGAACCCGCGCACCAAGGAGCAAAGTAATGGACTCCGAACTTCCAGAGATTCCCCGTCGCCGCCGGGAAGACCGCGCTAGCGGGCGCATGCGCAAAGGCATGTACATTCTGCCGTCGCTTTTCACCACCGCCAACATCGCCGCCGGCTATTACGCTATCTTGCAGGTCACTCATGGCACAGCGCAGGATTTCTCGCATTTTGACAATGCAGCCATCGCCATCGGGTTTGCTGTATTGTTTGACGGACTCGACGGACGCATCGCGCGCATGACCAAGACCAGCAGCGATTTTGGCCGGGAACTCGACTCCCTCGCCGATGTGATTACCTTCGGCGTCGCCCCCGCAATGCTGGCGTGGATGTGGGGTTTCCGCCAGTTGCCGGTTTTTCTCGGATCCACGGAACTCACCGGTAAGATGGCTCAACTGGGAGCCATTGCCAGCTTCTTGTTTCTGATGGCGGGCGCCAGTCGTCTCGCGCGTTTCAACATTACCTCCAATCCGCAACCCTCGAATCCAGGCCGTCCCGAAAAGAAGTATTTCGTAGGGATGCCGATTCCAGCAGGAGCCGGCGTCATTGCCGCAGTAGTCCACTTTTCCGCGGGTGACCCATCTCATCGCTGTGGGAGCTGCATTACCTGGCTGCTCATCACCGTCGCCACCGCATACCTCATGGTCAGCACCTGGCGTTTTTACAGCTTTAAAGACATTAATTTTCGTTCCCGTCATCCCTTTCGCTTGGTCGTCCTATTTGCTTTGCTCTTTGCGGGGGTGTGGTTTTTTTCGCGGCCGTTGCTGTTCGTTTTGGCGCTCACATACATGGCTTCAGGTGTGATCTGGCGGTTGCAGTGGATTTTCCGCCGCCGCGGTAATCCTCGTCCTCCTACCTACAAGGAGGTATCGCAGACCTCATGAGTTCGAACTTGAAATCGCCGCCCCTCTCTCATGCCGATACCCGCGGAGGCAGCTTCTACCGCGTTGCCATCGTCGGCGCCGGATCGCTCCAGGGAAAGGAATTGGCTGAGGTTCTCAACGACCGCAATTTCCCCTCATTGGACGTCAAGCTCTTGGACGATGACGAGTCCCTGGGCAAATTGGAGGCTCTAGGTGATGAGGTCACTTTCATCCAGAAAGTGCGTGCTGAAGAATTCCGTAACGTCGACTTCACTTTCTTTGCTGCCGATCCCGAATCCGCCCATAAGAGCTGGAAGATCGCCCGCGATGCGGGCTCCGACATCGTTGATTTGACGTATGCCCTCGAGGATGAAGCTGCTGTGCGCTCCCCTTGGATCGAGCGTCAACTAGGTCAACCCCTGGTTCCAGAATTGCAGCCCGTGCCGGTGGTCGTGGCGCATCCCGCCTCGGTGGTGCTGGCCCTCCTGATGCTGCGAGTGCAAAAGGCCGCCACGGTGGTTCGAGCCTCCGCCACCGTATTTGAGCCCGCATCCGAACACGGCCAGAAGGGGATGGATGAACTCCACCAGCAAACCGTAAATCTCCTCTCCTTTCAGCCATTGCCCAAGAGCGTCTTCGATGCCCAGGTCGCTTTTAACATGTTGTCTCGCTATGGCGAACAATCGGCGTCGGCGCTTGCAACCATCGAGAGCCGCGTTCGCAAGCACTATCGCAGGATCGCAGGCGATGCCGCGCCGGAGATATCATTACTGCTGCTCCAGGCGCCCATCTTCCACGGACACGCTTTTGCAATCCACATCGAAATCGACCAGCCAGCCGATGTGCAGAGCATTTCGCAGGCCGTCGCCGGAGAGCACGTCAATCTCACCACCGGCGCCGATGATGCTCCTAGTAACGTCAACGCGGCCGGACAATCCGATGTTCAGCTCGCGGTTGTGCCTGATTCCGCCCAGCCCCGGGGTTTCTGGTTGTGGGCTGCGTCCGACAATCTGCGGATTGCGGCTTCGAACGCCGTCGAATGTGCCGAGACCATGGCTGCCGCCCGTCCGCGAGGCAAGATCCAATGAGCGCAGTGCTCCGCAGCGGGTTCATTTGGATTCTTAGCCTGCTGACTCTCGGTTGCGGCTACCACACTGCCGGCAAGGTCAACACGGTCCCGGAGAATGTCCGCACCATCGCGGTTCCCGCTTTCGTCAACCAGACTCACACCTTCAGAATTGAACAGATGTTGACCGCCGCCGTGGTCCGCGAAATGGTCCTGCGCACTCACTACCACGTCGTTAATCAGGCCGACGCCGATGCCGACGCCACTCTGAAGGGTACCGTGCTTTCCACCTACACCACCCCCATGACGTACGATTCGCAGAGTGGACGCGTCGCCAGCGTGCTGGTCGTGATTTCGATGAGCGTGTCCTTGAAAGACAAGCAAGGCAAGGTGCTCTACCAGAATCCGTCGTACCTGTTCCGTGAGCAGTACGAAGTTTCCCGTGACCCCAACACTTTCTTCGAAGAAGACACTCCTGCCTACCAGCGCCTTTCTCGTGACTTTGCCCAGACCCTGGTTTCCAATATTCTAGAGGGGTTCTGATGCGCGCTTTCGCCCAGGCCGACCGCTTTGTTTCCGAAGTGCAGGCGCGTAAGCTGCGTCCGGCCTATGTATTCGTGGGCGATGAAGTTTTCTTCCGCAAGCGCTGCCGCGAAGCCATCATCGAGCACCTGGTCCCCGCGGATCTGCGTGACTTCAGCCTCTTTGAATTCGATCTCGCTGACACCGACCTTGCCGAAGTTCTCGACCGCGCCCGCACTCCATCGCTGATGGCGCCCTTTCAGGTTTTTTTCATCCGTGGAGTGAAGAATCTCTTCGGGCGTGGGTCGAATGAAGAAAAACTCGCCGCCATCGAAGCCTACTGCAAAGATCCCAATCCCGACGCCGTTCTGATCTTCGTCGCCGACCACATCAGCATCCCCGCCGACGCCCGCCGCATGGAAATGACCGACAAAGACCGGTACGAGCGCATTCGCGAGTCCATGGGCAGTTTCTGTGCCATCGTCGAACTCTCGCGGGTAGAGGAGAGCGAAGCCGTCCGCTGGATCGGCGAATACTGCCTCACCCAAAACGTGAAGATTGACGCCGATGCCTCCCGCGAGCTGGTCGACGCTCTCGGCGGCGATATGATGATGGTCTCGAACGAAATTGAAAAGCTCATGCTTTACGTCGGCGAAAAGAAACACATCACGCTCGGCGACGTCGAAACTATGGTGCTTGCCGCTAAGCAGCGGTCGCTATATGAACTCACCGACGCCATCTCCGCTAAAGATCGCGTTCGCGCTCTCGAAATGCTCGATGCCATTCTTACCACCGGCGACGGCGACGAAGCCGCCATCGGCCATCTCTACATGCTGGCCAAGACTTTCCGGCAGATGCTGGTTATCCTCGAACGCAACGTCCGTGACCAGCGCATGTTATGGGCGGCGCTGTGGCAGGGATTCCGCGTCCCACCATTCGCCGCCGATGACATCATCCGCCAGGCCCGCCGCTACAAGTCAAAAAGGGAACTGACTCGCGCGATTCGCCTGGTCGCCAAGACAGATCTCGCGTTGCGCTCAAATCCTCCGAGCAAACGCATGGTCCTCGAAAAGTTGGTGCTGGATTTGACTGCTGAACTGAAGCCGGAAGTGCCGGGATGGTCGCAGGAAGAGTTGCCGGTGTGAAAGGGCTTTTGGCTCTTGGCCTTTAGCTCTTAGCCAAAAACCCGTTCGGAAGACCAAAGGCCCTCAGCCGCGAAGCGGCGAAAGAATAAAGCCCATGGCGCAAGCCATGGGTCAGGGTAGGAAGTGTTGCTTAGCCCCGAAGGGGCGAAAGAACTGCGGAAGGATCGACAGCAAGGCTCAAAGTTGATGGCTGAGTGCTGACGGTTTACTTTACTGCGTTCAATCTTGCGCTCAGCCGCGACTTGTACCGCGAAGCCGTATTCTTATGCACCACGCCCTTTTGCACCGCTTTATCCAGCGCGGAAACCGTTTGGCGGAACACCTGTTCCGCCGCCGTCTTGTCGCCCTTGGCAAGCGCCTCGCGCAGTTGGCGCAATGCGCTGCGCAAGCGCGATGTGTTGGCCCGGTTCCGGGCGGTTCGTTTCTCAGTCTGACGGGCGCGTTTCAGCGCCGAAAAATGATTAGCCATGGAAGCTTCTTTACCTTTGCTTGAATGTCGGTGAGTCTAAATCGGCAGGCCGATTCCAACCTGTTTATTCTACGGGACTAACTCCGCCCGGTCAACCAAGAGCTGGCAAGGAACTACGGCAACACCTGAAACGGCTTGTCGCTAATCAACTTGCCGCCCGGGGTAACAACCGTAACGTAGCCGCTCGTCGCTCCGGTTGGAACCGTCGCTCTTATATACGTGTTGGACTCGACAGTGAAGCTAGCCGGAGTTCCATTGAGCGAGACGCTCGTTGTACCGGTGAAGCCTTGGCCGAGAATGCCGCCCGTCTGGCCGACCCTCCCTGAGCTAGGTACCGGCCTGACAAACGGCCCGACGCGTATATCAAAACTGTAAAGCACTCCTCTGCCCAAGCCCCCGGAGCTCGTCAGTCCGTAAATATTGCCATTGGTGTGTTGCATCGGTGTGGAGAAGGGGGCTGAGCCATCCGTATAGTCGAAGTTATAAATGATGGAGTAAGCACCGCCTTCGGTCATCCGGAAAATCACCCCATCACCCTGCTCACCGCCGCCCGAAGTGACGCCATAGAAATTCCCGTCGGTAGCTTGGACCAGGCCAGCCGTAGGCTCGGTCCCGTCCTGTGAATAGTTCGGGTCACCAAAGTTGTGCAGCACGGCGAAGGCTCCTTGCCGCGTTATTTTGAAGACTACGCCATCGCCAGAAACATTTCCGTAAAGACCGCCAGCGCTGGAGGTTCCATAGAGACTACCGTCTTTGCCCTGAATGAGGGGATCGTCTGGTGCAGCTCCATGTGAGCCATCGAAGTAATGTATGACTGTCACCTGTCCGTCTGGCGTGAGCCTAAATAGAGTCCCGCAGCCGCTGGCGCAGGAACTGTCACCCCCATCGAATGTTGTGCCATAGAAGTTCCCATCGGCTGCCTCGAGCAACGGAGCCGTTGAGTCCCCGGGAAGTCCCCCCAGCGGAGTAAAGGCCCCAGAGGATGTGATCTTGTAAACTGATCCTGCGTTACCCCCATTTCCCTCATTGGGCGTGGCCCCGTAGAAGTTCCCATCTGCGCCTTGGATTGGCGGCGCGCCGGGGGATTCGCCGTCTGCCCCCATGAAGTTGTGAAGGATCGTGCCAAATCCTCCTGGCGCAAACCTAAAGATGGTACCCAGACCTTTTGCACCACCGTCATACGTAGTCCCGTAGAAGCTGCCGTCGGTTCCGAGTGTCAGCCCACTATATGGGGTAGCTCCGTGGAAGCCCCCAACGAAGTCGTACACTGAATTGAGCGAGCCGTCGGGCGTGAGCAGGAACTCGACACCACAACCGCTATCGCCGCACTCCGTACTGGTGCCCCCCATAGGCGTTGTTCCGTATAAATTGCCATCCCGGCCCTGCGCGAGAAGGTCCGTTATGCTCGGAAAGGCACCCTGTGTAAAGTTGAAGTCGTATAGGTCGAGGTAGGCTTGAGAGTGCGCCACTTGACCCGTCATAACAACAACGAGCGTGAGCCATGCCAAAGCCATTAGTGTTGAGACCACGATTTTCGCCATGGGGAATTCCGTGCTACAAAACTCGCAGATCGCGGCCTAGGCGCGTGAGAATGCGGCAACTTGCCCAACTCCCGAAGCGGGCAGAAATGACAGGAAGCCGAACACCAGGATTATCCTCCCTACGAAGCATAGGGTCAATCTCAGCTAGTCCAAGGCTTTCAGCGCACCACCAGCTTCCACGCTACCACCGCCACAATGCAGACGATCCCAATCGCGTAACCTATCATTCTCGCCTTGTTCGTTTTTTCCTGCTCGTACATAAAACACCTCGCTTGTTCAACATAATGCCACAGCGGGGCGCCAAGGCGAACCTCATTTTTGAACCCCATTGACTCCCCTACCGCCCCGAGATACCCTATCCCTAATGGCAGTTGCTTGCACCTTGCGAGCGAGCATTCCGGCGGGTTTCACCTCCAGGCTGAAGAAGACTTTTTGCGCTGCAATCCCGCCACGCCCGTACCTAAACCCACCCGTCAAGCACCTGCAATCGGCGCGTGGAGGCCTACGCCCAAACTGAATGAAGAAAAGTATTGAGATTACTCCTCAGATCGAAACCCTGTTCGGCACCAGGGACGAAAATCTGCACGTCCTAGAAGATGGCCTGCACATCACCATCGACCTGCGCTCCAATGCCATCGAACTTCATGGCGCCACCAGCGCCGTCGAGCGCGCCCAGCAGGTCTTCGCTGACTACGAACACCTGCGCCGAGCCGGACACGTGTTCAACAACGGCGATCTCAACAGCATGTTGCGCGTGCTTATGGCGGATCCCAAAGCCACCCTGCGTGGCCTGGCGGAAGCCGGGCGCCAGCGCGCCACTGGGCGCCGCACCGTTCAGCCCAAGAGCCTGAATCAACGCCGTTATATCGAGGCCATCGAAAAGCATGACATGGTATTCGGCATCGGCCCGGCCGGCACCGGCAAGACTTATCTCGCCGTCGCCATGGCCATCTCCGCGCTGCTTTCAAAACGCGTAAACCGTATCATCCTCGCCCGCCCCGCCGTCGAAGCCGGCGAACGCCTGGGATTTTTGCCTGGGACCTTGCAGGACAAAATCGACCCCTATCTCCGCCCTCTGTATGACGCGCTCTACGAGATGCTCGAGCCGGAGAAAGTCGATCGTTATCTTGAGAAAAACGTCATCGAGATTGCCCCCATCGCGTTTATGCGTGGACGGACCCTCAACGATTCCTTCGTGATCCTTGATGAGGCCCAAAACACAACTTCCGAGCAGATGAAGATGTTTGTCACCCGCCTTGGCTTCAACTCCAAGGCTGTGATCACCGGCGACATCACCCAGATCGACTTGCCCAATGCTCGCCGCAGTGGATTGCTGGAAGTCATCGACGTTTTGAAAAGCGTTGAGGGACTGACCTTTGCCTATTTCGATGAAAGTGACGTAGTGCGTCACCACTTGGTGCAGAGGATAATCCGTGCCTACGATGACCACAAAGTCCGGGTGACGGAACAGCAGCAGTTGTTGTTGTTGGACCCTGACCCGAGGAAATCGAATGGCGACGGGCACCGGGCCGCCCAGGAGAACTTCGTGTCCGCCAACGAGACAGCAGGGCAGTTCGATACCGAAGAATAAAGCGTTTGGAATTACGCGGGAGGGTGCCAGTCAGGCCGCCCTCCTGTGTTGTTTGCGCATGGTCCCGTGATCGTTATTCGAAAACCCGTAGCCGGCTTGAGCGCCCTCGCACTTGCGCGGTTCGCGGCGCGGGCCCAGCGCAGCACCCGCCTGCTCGGCACGGTCGACGTGTTGCTCACCGGCAGCCGTGACCTGCAAGTGTTGAACCGCCGCTTCCGCGGAAAGAACCGGCCCACTGACGTGCTATCGTTTCCCGCAGGGGAGGCGCCGCGCAACGGTTTCGCGGGCGATATTGCCATCTCGGTCGACATCGCGGTGCAAAACGCGAAGCGTCTCGGCCACAGCGCCGCCGAAGAGGTCAAAATTCTATGTCTACATGGCCTGCTGCATCTTGCCGGCTTTGACCACGAACGTGATCAGGGCCAGATGGCGAGAAAAGAACTCAGCCTGCGGCGCCGGCTCGGACTCGCTTCCGGCCTGACCGAGAGAAGCAGCGTTCGTACGCGGTCGTCACGATGAACTTTGCCATCGCCATCGCGCTTCTGCTGCTGTGCGGACTGCTAACCCTCGTCTCCTATGTCGATCGCCTCTACTCCGAGATCGGCAAGTTTCTTTCCCGCGAGTTCCAGGACAATATTGACGCATTTGAACAGAGCGTCGAACCGCGGTTGAAAGTCAGCCGCCAGCGTGCGGCGCTATCGGTCGCCGTGCTCGCCCAGCTTACGACTGCCGCCATCGCTTTGCTGCTCGGCTTTGCTGTTTTTCATGAAGGCATTTGGAAGGTCGAGGAGATTTTGCAGGCTGCGCTAGCCCTGATTCTCATCGTAATCATTTTCAATCGCTTCCTACCGTTTGTTTTTTTCATGCGGACCAAGGGCCAATGGCTCATACGATGGGTGCTGGTTCTGCGCGTTCTCATTTATCTGGCACTGCCCGCGACCCTCATCCTGGGCTTCCTGCGCTCGGTGACCGCCCTCACCAAAGAGCACTACGACGACCAGCCCGAGACCCAGGCGGAGGCCGTCGATGCCTTGATTGAAGCCGGGCAGGAAGAAGGCATCCTTGACGAGAGCAACCGTGACCTCATCCAATCGGTCGTTGAGTTCGGCGAGAAAACTGTCCGCGAGGCCATGAAGCCGCGGCCAGATATTGTCGCCGTGCCCACCAGCACTACGGTCGAGCAGTTCGTCGAATTATTGCGCGAGAAACCCTACTCCCGCGTGCCCGTATTCGAAGGCACGATTCACAACGTCAAAGGAATTGTTCATGCGCAGGATGTGCTGCAAGTTCCTGACACCGAGGCCCGCACCCGCACTGTGGACACCCTCATGCGCAAGGACGTTTACTTTGTCCCCGAGAGCAAGCGCGGCAGCGATCTGCTGCGCGAGATGCAAAAGAACAACATCCGTATGGCTATTGTGGTGGATGAATACGGAGGAGTCGCGGGCCTCGTCACCATCGAAGATCTGGTTGAAGAAATCGTTGGTGAAATTCGCGACGAGCACGAAAAGGCTGAGGTCATTCGCGAAAACGATCGTTCCTACGTAATCGCGGGTAACACGGATGTAGACCGTCTCGACGAACTCTTCGGCATGCGCCCCGAAGGTAAAGAATCAGCCACCGTGGCGGGCCTAGTGAGTGAACTGGCTGGACGCATCCCGCAGAAAGGGGAGGTTGTGGAAGAAGACGGACTGCGCTTTGAAGTCCTGGAGTCTACCGAACGACGTGTCAAGCGCGTGCGCGTCTCCGTAATCGAGCCCAAGCAGATGAGGCTGATATAGTCTTATGGGGCTGCCCGCTGCCCTGTAACAACACCCATGGCCTTTCATTCCGGATTCGTGTGCATTCTAGGCCGGCCTAACGCTGGCAAATCCACCCTGCTGAACGCGCTCGTGGGCGAAAAACTGGCCATCGTCAGCCCTAAACCGCAGACCACACGAAACCGTATCCTCGGAATCGTGCAAATTCCCAAACAGAAGGGAAGGCCTGGTGCTCAGGTCGTCCTCCTCGATACTCCCGGCGTCCATCGGCCCGACACCTCGCTCGGTCGCAAGATGATGGCGGAAGTCAGGGAAGCTCTTCAGGGTTGCAATCTTCTGCTGCTAATCGTCGATGTGACTCAGAGATTCGGGCAAAGCGACCAACTTGCGCTCGACCTCGCCAGGAAGTCCGGTACCCCGGTTTTTCTGCTGCTGAACAAGATCGACCTCATCGCCCGCAAAGACAAACTGCTGCCTATCATCGACGAGTACCGCCGGTTCTATGACTTCAAACAAATCATTCCTCTCTCCGCCCGCAAGAAGACGGGGTTGGAGGTTCTTCTGAACCACGTGGTCAGCGCGCTGCCCAAGGGAGTGCCCCACTTCCCTGAGGATCAGATCACAGATCAGCCTATGCGCTTCATGGTGGCGGAGCTCATTCGTGAACAAGTTCTATTTGTTACCAGCGAGGAAGTGCCACATGCAACTTCTGTGATGGTTGAGCAGTTCGAAGAGGGAACCAGGCTCACCCGAATCGCTGCGGTGATCTACTGTGAGCGCGAGGGCCAAAAACGAATTTTGGTTGGCAGGCAGGGGCAGATGCTTAAGACCATTGGCACGACAGCACGTCTACAGATCGAAAAAATGGTGGGTACGCGAGTCTATCTCGAACTGTTTGTGAAAGTACGGCCTGACTGGCGCGAGTCGTACGCTTTCGTCGAGGATCTCGACTGGCGGCGGCAACTGGAGCGGCTGGCCGGCCCGCGATAGCCCGGCATGCACGCAGAAAAGTTCGCGGAAGGGGACAGAATGCAACCGGACCAACCCGGCCATGAGTTTGATGCCGATAATTTAGTTTTGAAGCTAAACGTGAAGTTGGCGGCTGATCGGAAGGCGCTCGAACACATCGTGCATGCCATTATGCAGGTGGTCCGCAGGATGGATTGCGCACCGGGGACGGAAGATGCCGTTGAGCTGGCGCTGGTAGAAGCCTTGGCCAATGCCATTGTCCACGGAGCCAAGTCCGACCCGACCAAAAGCATCGAATGCGATGTCGCCTGCGACCAGCATGGCGACTTGCTGATCGTGGTCCGCGATCCTGGGAAAGGCTTTGACCCGTCAGCCGTTCCTGACCCCCTGGTCGGGCAGAACATATTTTCCAGTCACGGCCGCGGTATTTTCCTGATCAACCAGCTCATGGACGACGTAAAATTCCAAAAGAACGGCACCGAAATCCGCATGATCAAGCGCCTAAAGCCCGATTCCAAGCAGTAATTACTTGTTCAGCTTCGCCGCCCAATTCGTGACCACTGACATGGGAGTCATGGCGGTTTTCAATTGGGTGTTAATCAGGAATCTCTGCCCGTCTTTGCTGACGTCGTAGGAAAACTGCTCCGAAGTCGCCACCAGTTCGCGGGGGTTCGCCTGGAAAAGCGCAACCGGCGTTCCGGCATCGAATTTGGCGCCGATTGTGACTGGAGCGGCCATAATCTTGCCATCCGGAGCGAGATAATAAAACTCTTTCCCGTCGCTCCGCCACTTTGGCTGTTCGCCTCCCGCGTTCGATACCTGCCATTTGCCATGTGCCTCGGGGAACGAGGTCACATAAACCTCCCACCTCCCGCTTTCATTGGAGGCGTAAGCCACCCATTTTCCGTCCGGGGAGAAACGGCCCGCCCTGGGAGTGGATATTCCCTTCAGGAACAGGCTGCTGCTAAGGCTGGGAAAGGTCAAAAACCACAAGTCAGTGCCGCTCTCATAGAGCACGTACTTTCCGTCGTGCGACCAGTCCGTCGGATACCTGTCCGGTCCCTCGTGCGGGATCACTGTTTCCTCTTGTGCTCCGGTGGCATCTTTCAGATACAAATTGAACCTCTGGGCGCGGTCTGAGCAAAATGCAATTCGGCTGGAATCGGGACTCCACACCGGCGACGAGTCAATTGCCGGATCGAAGGTGAGCCGCTTGCTGCTCTCGGTCGCCAGATCGTAAGTCCATACATCGGTGTTCTGGCTGTCAGGGTCCATCACATCTGCCGCCACCGATTTGCCGTTTGGCGCAAGGGAAACATTCCCGTACTCGCCCGGTTTCGACGTCACTCCAACCTGCCGCCCCTTTCGGTCAAACCACAGCATTTGCGAGACTCCGGTATCGCTGCCTTGCTGTGCGGCCAGCAGGCCGCTTCCGGAACTCGCAAACACCGCTCTGGCGATGCGCGACAGATACCGAATGTCCGTGAGAATCGGGGTAGCCTCTCCGCTCAGCTCAAATTTCTTCGCGTCAAAACGTTGCGCGAAGAGCGTTTGGTTCCGGTAAAAAAGCAGATAACCCGGCTCAGCGTAGGCGGCATTCGCGGTCGCCGCCGTGATGAGACGCTTCTCTTTCGAATTCAGTGAACCGACGTAGATCAATGACCGGAGCTTCCGCCCGGAAAGGTCCATCGCCAGATAAAGGTAGTGGATTCCATCCGGCAGAAATGAGGGCCAGCGATGGCTGTCCTCTCCATGCCCCCGGTCCGGAAAAGTAACTTGCGTGGCAGTGCCGCCAGTAGCCGCGATCCGGTACAACCCAGTTCCCAACTGGCCGCTCGGAGTGAAGAGGATGACGCCGTCTTTGTTCCAGGTGCCTCCACGGCCGGTCTGCGCATCGCTAAGCGTCTGCACCGGGCCGCCCGCGATGTCCACCCGCTTAAGCCTACCCTCAGCAAAGAACCCGAGCGACCTGCCATCGGGAGACCAGAAGGGAAAGTCAGCGCCATCGGTATTCGCGATGCTGGTCGCGTCCTGCGATCCCGGCTCATAGATCCACAGCAGGCTTTTTCGTTCCGATCCTCTGCCCACCACCGCAATCGTGTGGCCGTTGGGGGACACCGCTAGGTCTTGGGCCGAGAAGGGAAGCGGAGCCGCAAAGTATGCCGTCCGTTCGTCAGGTTTCGAGGCGCGCCACCAGATCGCCAACCCTATCAGCAAAAGAGCGAGCCCGCCGGCCACTAACCAGCCGACGGTTCCGCGACTTGATCTATCTTTCCTGGCAGTCCTGGCTCCGCTCGCCCCACACCGCGCGATCCACTTCAATTGCAGCTTTACGTCATGCGCGGTCTGAAACCGGTCATCGGGATTTTTCGCCAGGCAGGTAGTGACGACGTGTTCGAAAGCCGGCGGAGCCAGTTGGCTGGAGAGATGAAATCGGTTCCGGCTCTTTTTCGAGAATCGCGCTGGCGACGCTGATTTGACTCTTGCCTGCAAATGGCCTTTGTCCCGTCGCCATCTCATAAAGAACTCCGCCCAGCGCAAACAAATCCGATCTTGCATCCGCTTCCTTGCCCTCGATCTGCTCCGGCGACATATATTGGATCGTGCCGATCAGAGCGCCCGCGGTCGTCAGTGGAGATGCGGGGCTGGGTCCGCTCAGCGTCGGGGCGGCCGGACAACATCGGCGCCTTTGAGGTCCCCTCGAGGGTCGCGGAGGTGGTTTTCGCCAGTCCGAAATCCATGAGCTTCGCACCGGACTTTGTCAGCATGATGTTTCCCGGTTTCAGATCGCGGTGCACAATTCCTTGTTTATGCGCAACCGCCAGCGCCTCCGCAATTGTCGACCCAATCGCCAGAGTCTCACTCAGCGGCAGCGCTCCCCTATGAAGCCGTTCCGCCAGCGTTTCCCCTTCCAGAAACTCCATCACCAGGTAATCGGTTCCATCCTGTGAGCCGACGTCGTAGAGGTGGCAAATGTTCGGATGGTTCAACGAAGAAATGGCTCGGGCTTCACGCTCCATGCGTTGTTTCAACTCAGGCGAAGAAGAAAGGTGGGAAGCAAGAACCTTGATGGCGACGATTCGATCCAGGCGAGTGTCTCTGGCCCGGTAAACTTCGCCCATGCCACCGGCGCCGAGCGGCGATTGAATCTCATAAGGGCCAAGTCTTGTGCCTGTGGCTAAGGGCATGGCGCGCAATTATAACCTGTCGGCGTTAGTTTTCGATCCGCGGCGGCGCTGCTTACAGGAAGATAGGATTACCTCGCAGGCCCTCCACGATAGTGCGCTACTCCTTGACCGCGATTCCCAAAGTCTTCATCTTGCGGTAAAGATGGCTGCGTTCGAGGCCGAGCACTTCCGCCGTGCGGCTGACGTTGCCGTGGTTCTCGTCCAGCTTCTTCAGAATGTAATCCCGTTCGTACGCTGCGCGCGCCTGATGCAAAGTCGAAAACTCGCTCCCCGCGGCTCGACGGCTGCCGTCACGATGAACCAACGGCGGCAGGTGTTTGCGCTCGAACCGCATCGTGGTCGGGTTCATAATCACGATCCGCTCAATTACATTACGCAACTCGCGCACGTTGCCCGGCCACGAGTAGCGCATCAGGATTTCGATGCAGTCCTCAGTGATCTCTCGCGATCGTCGTCCATAGGTCGCCGAGAACTCTTTCAGAAAGTGCCGCGCCAGCAGCGGTACATCTTCTTTCCGTTCGCGCAACGGTGGCACGGAAAAGGGAATCACGTTGAGCCGGTAAAACAAATCCTCGCGAAAGTTTCCCTTGGAGATTTCTTCCTCCAGATCCTTGTTGGTGGAAGCGATCACCCGCGCATCCACCGTAATCGCCTCATCGCTCCCCACCGGAACAAATCGCTGTTCCTCGAGGGTTCGCAGCACCTTGGACTGCGTCTTCAGGCTCATGTCCCCAATTTCATCGAGGAATAGCGTTCCGCCGTGGGCCTTCTGAAAAGTGCCTTCTTTGTCCGCCGTCGCAGCCGGAAATGTCCCCTTCCGGTGTCCGAAAAGCTCGCTTTCAATCAGATCCTCAGGAATCGCCGCGCAATTTACTTCCATGAACATCTCGTCCTTGCGCAAGCTTTGGCCATGAATGGCTCGTGCCGCTAACTCCTTCCCCGTTCCAGATTCGCCATAGATGAGCACGCGTCCGTTGGTGGGCGCCATTACCTGAATCTGCTGCCGCAGTGCTTTCATGGGCACACTTTCGCCCACAATCACGCTCTTGGGAGCCATTTGTTTCTTCAGGTCGCGATTTTCCGCACGCAGACGCTTGGCGTCGATCGCGTGTCTAATCAGGATCAGCGTTTTGTCGAGTGAAAGCGGTTTCTCCAGAAAATCGTAGGCGCCAAGTTTCGTGGCCCGCACCGCGGTCTCAATCGTTCCATGGCCCGAAATCATAATTACTTCGGGTGGGTTGTCCAAGGCGCGAATCTTTTCGAGCGTTTCGAGGCCGTCAATGCCGGGCAGCCAGATATCCAGCAGGACCACATCGAAAACCTGCTTGCGGAGCGCCTCCAGGCAGGACTCCCCGTTTTCCGCCTGCAAAGCGGTGTAGCCTTCGTCTTCCAGCACACCCTTCAACGACCGCCGGATGCTGGCCTCGTCGTCCACGATCAGGATGTTATGCATGTTGGCTGATGACAGGAGGGCTCACCGCTTCGCTTACCACCGGCAACTCAACCACAAATCTGGTTCCCATCGGGCGATTCTCCTCTACCCGAATCGATCCATGATGATCTTCGATGATTCTGCTCACGATTGCCAGCCCCAATCCTGTTCCACGCTTCTTGGTGGAAAAGTAGGGCAGAAACAACCGCTCCTTCAGTTCCTGCGTTACTCCGTGGCCAGTGTCAGCCACCGCGATCTCCACCGCGTCCCGGCTGGCCACCAGCGTTGTCGAAATGAAAATCTCACGAAACATTACGTCCTGCACGGCTTCGGCGGCATTGTCCACCAGGTTGGCAAGGGCGCGTTTAATCGCCTCCGGGTCCGCCAGCACTTCCGGCAAATCAGACGCCAGAGAAGTGCGGGTTCGAATATTATCGAGGCGCCCATTAAACATGGCCAAAGCGCTTTCCACGATGGAATTGATATTGGCTGGCCGGGGTTGCGCGGTGGGAAAACGCGCCAGCGTCGCAAACTCATCTACCAGAGTTCGCACGGTTTCGACAGCGCCGGCAATCGTCTCGGCGCAGCTGTGAATCACGTCCAGCGATGCCAAATCCGGCGGCGTCCCCTTTCCCAGGTGACGTCGAATGCGCTCCGCTGAGAGCGCAATCGGCGTTAGCGGATTCTTGATCTCATGAGCTACCCTTCGTGCCACTTCCCGCCACGCCGCCTGCTTCTGTGCCTTCAGCAGGTCTGAGAGATCTTCAAATACCAGCACGTATCCCAGGCTCTGGCCTCCGTGTTTGAGCGCCGCCACCGTGATCGCGACGTTGAGCGTGGCATGCTGGACTTCCATTTCCATTTGCGTCGTCGTCGTGCCCATCCGGTCAGCGCGGCGCAGCAGCGGCTCCAGGCTCTCCATTACAGACTCACTGAAAACGTCGCGAAGTGGCGCTCCAATCAATACCTCCGGAATGCCGGCCTCGGTGCCGCTGGGGTGAAAGAGTCGCAGCAATGCGTAGTTCACATGCGTAATCTCGTGGGCGGTGTTCAACGACAACACCCCGTTGGGAATGTTCTCCAGAATGGTTTCCATGTGGCGGCGGCGCTGTTCCAGCGCCACGTTCGCGCCGCTCAGTTCGCGGCTGGAGGCCTCAATCTGCCGGCGGCTAAACTCCAGTTCGCCTGCCATTTGATTGAAAGACTGCACCAGGTCCCCGATTTCGTCCGCCGCCGCCACCTCCACGCGGTAATCCAGGCGCCCGCGGGAAATCTCCTGTGTGGCCTCCGCCAGTGCCACTACCGGACGAGTGACCAACTTGGAAAGGAATAGCGCCAGCCAGGTCGTCGCAAAAAGCACTACGACCGTAAGCAAGAGCAAGACTTCCATGTAGGTACGCCGCACCAACCTGCGTCCATGCGCCAATTCCAGATAACGCCGCTGGCTGGCTTCGACTTGGCGCTCTGTTTCCGAGAACTTTTTGGGCAAAGGCATGGCCACTAGGACCACATCGTGATCGCCCACCGGAGCGCTGCCCAGAATATATTCAGTGTTCTCCCACTCAAAACGTACCGGAGCCTTCAAGCGAAGAAATCCGTCCGGTATTTTCCTCACGATTGCCGGCCATTCCGCCGGCGCCCCAAAGCTGGCTTTCGCTTTTCCCCCGTCCAGAACGACGGCGAATCCGCCCTGCAAAGTGGATTTATGACGCCGCAATTCTTCCGTGACTGCTGACCCGTTCCCCGTGTCCAATGCCCGCTGAATTTCCGGACGGGTGGCAATAGAAGCCGCTTCCGCACGCGCATTCTGGGCCGCATACTCGGAAAGCAATGAAGCCATGGTTGCCGTGTCCTGCCGTACTTCCTCCACCGGTGTCGAAAACCATTTATCGATCGAACGGTTCATCAGCACGTAGGCGAAGAAGAACATTCCAATGACTGGCAGAAACGAAAGCAGCAGGCTACCCACCACCAAGCGCGTGCGGAACTTCGATCCCAGAACCCCCAGCCGTCTTTCAGCAAACAACTTCAGGACGTTGCGCACTAAAACAAACGTCAGTCCTAGAAACAACACGAAAATTAATGTTGAAAGAAAAGCGAAGAATAGTAATTGCTGGTTGTCGTCCGGCCTAACCGGCAAATCGAGGGAAGTCAGCGCAAACAGCAGCCCGAACAGCAACACCAGTCCCACAGCCACAGGGATGATGATCTTCTTGCGGCTCGAAGGCTTGTCATCTGGACGCGTTGAAATCGGGGAAGTCACGCTTCTCAGTCCCACATTATAAGCGGTTATGTTGGCCGAAAGAGGTTCCTGCGATTTCCAGACGCTTGAGATGGTGAGCAGTTCGCTCCCTGCGTTCCCGCGTCCCGCCGTCCCGAAACAATACTGCTCTTTCGGCTCATACCGCCCTTAGAACTTACCGAAGTTCATGTCCCTAGTCAGCGGCCACCTGGCAAACCCGCATTTGGCGTGTATTCTATGGGCCGTAAACAACTGACCTTTCTGCCCCGCGCAGTACAGGTACCAAAGTTACTCGCGCAGTAACGCCTCCGCGTTGACAATTTATGTCAACGCGAAACACGCTGCGATTCTTCCCTCATTGGCTGCCGTGCTTCTCGTGCGCCACGCATTGACGCTGGCATTTCTCTGTCGCGCGTATAGGAGATCGAAGTATGTCTCAACGGCTGGGCGATCTGCTCGTCAAAGAGAAGATCATCACCCCAGAGCAGTTGGAGCAAGCGGTCAAGATCCAGAAGGATAACAACACCCGACTGGGTGCTGCCCTGGTCAAGCTCGGCTTCCTAAGCGACGAGGATGTCACCAACTTCCTCTCCCGTCAGTACGGCGTTCCCGCAATTAATCTTTCCTATTTCGAAATTGATCCCTCCGTCGTCAAGCTGATTCCTTACGAAACTGCCAAACGCTACCAGATTCTTCCGCTCAGTCGCGTCGGCGCTTCGCTCACCATCGCCATGGTCGATCCCACCAACGTCTTCGCCATGGACGATATCAAGTTTATGACCGGTTTCAACATTGAGCCGGTCGTGGCCTCGGAGAGCTCGATTCTTGAGGGAATCGACAAAGCCTACGGCACCACCAAGGAAGAAGACCTTGAGCAAGTGATGCAGTCGATGACGGACATGGACGACGCCGACGTCGAACTGCAAGCCGATCAGGAAGAGTTGGGCCTGGCCGATCTCGAAAAAGCCGCCGACGAAGCCCCCATCGTCAAACTGGTCAACCTTATCCTCACCGACGCCGTTAAGCGTGGGGCCAGCGACATTCACATCGAGCCCTACGAAAAGGAGCTTCGCGTCCGCTTCCGTATTGACGGTGTCCTGCAAAGCATCATGACTCCGCCCCTGAAGTTGAAGGACGCCATCACCTCACGCATGAAGATCATGGCGAAGCTCGACATCAGCGAAAAGCGTCTGCCCCAGGACGGACGCATCATGCTGAAGATGAACATTGGCGGACGCAAGAAACAGCTCGATTTCCGCGTCAGCACCCTGCCCACTCTGTGGGGCGAGAAAATCGTGCTCCGCCTGCTCGACAAAGAGAACTTGCGTCTCGACATGACCAAGCTCGGCTTTGAGCCCGAGTCGCTCATCAAGTTCGAAAAAGCCATTCTCAAACCCTACGGCATGGTGCTGGTCACCGGACCGACCGGGTCGGGCAAGACCAACACGCTCTACTCTTCCATCTCTACCCTCAACAAACCCGACACCAACATCATGACCGCCGAAGACCCGGTCGAGTTCCAGTTGGCCGGCGTGAACCAGGTGCAGATGAAGGAACAGATTGGGCTGAACTTCGCGGCTTCACTACGTGCCTTTCTGCGGCAGGACCCCAACATTATTCTGGTGGGCGAAATTCGAGACTTCGAAACCGCTGAAATCGCCATCAAAGCCGCTCTCACCGGCCACTTGGTCCTCTCCACCCTGCACACCAACGGCGCTCCCGAAACCATCACCCGTCTCATGAATATGGGCATTGAGCCTTTCCTGGTGGCGACTTCCGTCCACCTCATCTGCGCCCAGCGCCTAGTCCGCCGCATTTGCAAGGAGTGCGCCGAAGTCGTCGACGTCCCCCGCCAGACACTACTCGAGGAGGGTTTCACGCCCGAGGAGGTAGATGCCGTCAAGATCATGAAGGGCAAAGGCTGCAGCGTTTGCAACAGCACCGGATACAAGGGCCGCTGTGGTCTATACGAAGTCATGGAAGTGGACGACGAGATCAGGGAATTGGTTCTGGTCGGCGCTTCCGCAGTGGAACTCAAAAAGAAGGCAATCGAGCGCGGCATGATCACGCTTCGCCGCAGCGGTCTGATCAAGGTTGCAGCCGGCATGACTACGCTCGAAGAAGTGGCACGCGAGACGATTCACTAGATTCTAGACACGAAGGGAAAACCAAAATGGCGCTCTCGTTAAGCGATCTGTTGAAAAGGATGTTGGAAATGAGTGGTAGCGATCTTCACCTCACCACCAACTCGCCGCCGCAAATCCGCGTCCACGGGCATCTCGTCCCACTGGACCTTCCGCAGATGACACCCGCGGAAACCAAGCAGCTCGCCTACAGCGTCATGACCGACTCCCAGAAGCATCGCTTCGAAGAGAATCTCGAACTCGACTTCTCCTTCGGATTGAAAGGGTCTGGCCCGCTTCCGAGCCAATGTTTTCAATCAGCGCGGCGCCACTTCCGCCGTCTTCCGTCTGATTCCCTTCGAAATCAAGTCCTTTAACCAGCTGGGGCTACCGGCCGTCGTGAGCAAGATGTGTGACAAGCCGCGCGGCTTGGTCTTAGTCACAGGTCCCACCGGCTCGGGCAAGTCCACGACGCTGGCTGCCATGATTGACAAGATCAACACCGAGCGCCACGACCACATCCTCACCATCGAGGACCCCATCGAGTTCGTGCACATGAATAAGAATTGCGTGGTCAACCAGCGCGAGTTGCACGCTGATACCAAAAGTTTCGCGGACGCACTGCGCGCCGCCCTTCGTGAAGACCCGGACGTCGTTCTAATCGGCGAAATGCGCGATCTCGAAACTATCGAATCTGCGCTTCGCATTGCTGAGACCGGCCACTTGACGTTTGGCACGCTGCACACCAACTCAGCGTCCTCCACCATCAATCGAATCATCGACGTCTTTCCCGGCCCATCAGCAGCCCCAGATTCGCGCCCAGTTGTCGCTGGTGCTCGAAGGCATCATGTGCCAAACCTTACTGCCCAAGTCCGATGGCAAGGGCCGCGCCATGTGCATGGAAATCCTGGTGCCCAATGCCGCCGTCCGCAACCTTATCCGCGAAGACAAGATTCACCAGATTTATTCCTCCATGCAATCCGGCCAGGACAAGTTCGGAATGCAGACTTTTAATCAAGCACTGGCCACAGCCTATTTCCAGAAACAGATCACTATGGAGATGGCCATGAGCCGTTCCAGCAATCAGGACGAATTAACCGAAATGATCAACCGCGGGGCCACGCTGCTGAACCGCAATCAACCGGCTGCAGGCATGGCCAAAGCGGCGGCGCCCGGCAAGCGATAGACGAAGGGAACGAGAGATTAGCAGCAAAAGAAAGCAGTTTGCAAGCAGGGAATCCGGGAGCGCGAAAGCAGCCAGCGCCCCGGAGATAAAACGCAACGCAGCCAAGCGAGGTTAACATGCCAGTTTTTACATTTTCGGGAAAGAACGAAACCGGAGAAAAGATCAGCGGAGAACGAGTCGCCGCCAACAAGCAAGCCTTGGCCACGCAGTTGCGGCGGGAACGAATCACAGCCGGCGCCATCCGCGAAAAAGGCAAAGAGTTTGTCATGCCGACATTCGGCTCCGGCCACATCAAGGTGAAGGAGATTGCCATTTTCTTCCGCCAGTTCTCCGTCATGATCGACGCCGGCCTGCCACTGGTGCAATGTCTGGAGATTCTGGCCGCCAACCAGGAAAACCAGGCGTTTCAGAAGACGCTGAACGGGAGTCCGACCACAGTGGAAGGTGGCGCGACCCTGGCCAACGCCATGCGCCAGTTCCCCAAGGTCTTCGATGACCTGACCACCAACATGATCGAAGCCGGAGAAACCGGCGGTATTCTCGACGTCATTTTGCAGCGCTTGGCGCTCTACGTCGAGAAGGCTGTAAAGCTGCGCGCGGCGGTGAAATCCGCCCTCATCTACCCGGTTTCGGTGGTCTCGCTGGCTTTCTTGATCGTCGGCGCCCTGCTCAAATGGGTGGTGCCGATCTTCGCCAACCTGTTCGTCGGTTTGGGCGTGGCCTTGCCCCTGCCGACGCGCATCGTTATTGGGCTGAGCGGTTTCGTCGGCCAGTTCTGGTGGTTCTTCATCCTCGGCATCGGTGGCCTGTTTTTCGGAGTCAAGGAGATGCGCAAACACGAACGCGCCGCCTACTACATGGATTGGTGCTTGCTGAAGCTGCCGGTGCTGGGCCTGCTGCTGCGTAAGATTGCCGTGGCCCGCTTCACCCGCACCCTCGGTACCCTGATCACCTCCGGTGTGCCCATTCTCGAAGGCTTAAGCATCACCGCCCGCACTTCTGGCAACAAGGTGCTGGAAGCGGCGCTGATGAAGGTGCGGAAGGCCATTGAAGAGGGCCGCACCATCGTCGATCCCCTGCGCGAATGCGGCGTGTTTCCCAACATGGTGACCCAGATGATCGGCGTAGGCGAAGCCACCGGCGCCATGGACTCCATGCTGCAAAAGATCGCCGACTTCTACGAAGACGAAGTCGATGCCGCCACCAAAGACATGCTGGCCATGCTGGAACCGATCATCATCGGCCTGCTCGGCATCATGATCGGGGGCATCGTCATTTCGCTGTATATGCCGCTGTTCTCGATGATCGCCAAACTGGCGGGATAGGTAGGGCAGAGGCGACTCGAGGCTGACAGCAGTGGCGGAACGCGGGATTCACGGGACCGCCCCTACTGCCGGTCTCTGACCTGGACCCCCGGCTATAGGGACGGAAATGCATTCCATGTTCGATCAGCGGCAATGGCTGGCCTGGCTGGTCAAGGTCCGAGTCCTGGTCCTGACTTGTCTGCTTGGCATTGAGCTGGCCATCGCCCAACTCACGCCCACCTCATTCCCGCTGCGCCTGTTCGTCAACGTCATCCTGCTGTGGTACGCGATCGCGATCTTCTACATCCTTCTGCTGGCCTTCTGGCAGGAATACCGTATCCAGTCGTTGCTTCAGGTCCTCACCGATCTGGCCCTGGTCAGCCTGGTGGTTTATGCCACCGGCGGAATCGACAGTTCGTTCAATTTCCTTTATCCCGCTGGTCATTATCGTGGCCTGCATTCTTCTGCCCCGTGCGTGGGCATTCCTGGCCGCGGCGCTTGGCCTTCATCCTCTATGGGACCATCCTCGAACTCACTTACTTCGGGGTCATTCCTTCCTACTCCACGACCCATCCGGAATGGAAGTCTCTACAAGCCATCATTTTGGTGAACCTGTTCGGCTACCTGGCAGTTGCTTACTTGGCCGGACAGCTGGCCGCCAAGCTTCGCCAGGTCGATGTCAAACTCAAACACACCAGCGGTGCGCTGGAGGACCTGCAAGCCCTGCACGAGAACATCATTCAGTCCATCACCGGCGGCCTGATCACCACCGGCCTCGATGGCCATATCACACTGGCGAATACCGCCGCTCAAAAGCTGTTGGAAGCGAGCGAAGCCGACTTGCTGGACCAGCCGGTCAACCGGTTTTTTCTCGATCCGCTTCCCCAGGTTGAATCCGCGCATGCCCACGCCGAAGTGCGGCTCGTCGCGCCCAACGGCTACCGCAAGACCTTCCGTGTCCAGGTTTCGGCGCTCGCCGTCCCGGAAAAAGGCACTCTGGGATATCGTCTACACCTTCGACGATCTTACCGAAATCCGCCGCCTGGAACGCGAAGTCCGCATGCAGGATCGTCTGGCCGCAGTGGGCCGTCTGGCCGCCGCCATCGCTCACGAAATCCGCAATCCTCTCACTTCGATCGCTGGCTCGGTCAGCCTTCTGTCGGGCATTCCCGACCTCAGCCAGGAACACCGTCAACTGCTCCAGATCGTGACCCGCGAATCCGAGCGTCTCAACCACATCATCACCGATTTCCTCGGATACTCCCGTGGCAAACAATACCAATTCAAGAAAGTTGATCTGCTCCCACTTCTCGAAGACACCCTGACCCTGCTCGAACATCGGCTTTCCGCGCAGAACAATGCCATTCGCGTTGAACGGAAATATCACTTGACCGAAGCCTGGACGCTGGCCGACGGCGACAAAATCAAGCAGGTGTTCTGGAATTTCTGCGAAAACGCCGTCCGCGCCATGCGCAACAGCGGCACCTTCACCGTGTCTGTCGAATCCTTCGGAGACGACTGGCAGATCAACTTTGCCGACACCGGGCCGGGCATGAGCCCGCAGCTGATCGAAAAAATCTTCGAGCCCTTCCAGTCCCAGTTCGAAGGCGGAACCGGACTGGGCCTCGCCATCGTCTACCAGATCGTTCAGGCCCATGAAGGCAAGGTATGGGCGCGCTCCAAAGTCGGGCAGGGAAGCGTCTTCGTCCTGAAATTGCGCCGCTTGGCGGCAGCAGCCGCATCCCCGCAAGCAAACATCAGATGCCCACTCCGCCCGTCTCGAAACCGCACGCCGTCGCGGCGCGGAGGATGCGCCCGTGGGTAACATCCTGGTCTGCGATGACGAGCGCTCCATCTGCGAAATGCTCGACATCGCCCTGCGCCGCGACGGCCACAAAGTCGAGACCGTAAACTCCGGCGAAGTGGCCAAGCGAAAACTTGATGGCGCACTCTACGACGTGGTCATCACCGACATCAAAATGCCGCGCACCGACGGCATCGAAGTCCTCCGCCACGCCCATCAGGTTTCTCCCGACTCCGCCGTCATCCTGATCACCGCGGTCGACGACTACGAGGCTGCGGTCGAAGCCGTGAAAGCCGGCGGCGCCACCGACTACATCCGCAAATCTCCCGGCCTGGTCGATGAAATCAAACTGGCCATCAATCGCGCGCTGGAAAAAATGGCGCTCAGCCGCCAGAATTTCGCATTCAAACGTGACGCCGCCACCCGCAACTCGCTAGATAACATTGTCGGCGTCAGCGCCGCGATGGAGAAGCTGAAGCAGACCATCCGCACCGTTGCCTCCACGCAGAGCACGGTCCTGATCTACGGCGAGAGCGGCACCGGCAAAGAACTGGTCGCCCGCGCCGTGCATGTCTGCTCGCCCCGCGCCGCCGAGCCTTTCGTCTCCATCAACTGCGGCGCATTTCCCGAAACCCTGCTCGAAAGCGAGCTATTCGGCTACGTGAAAGGCGCGTTTACCGGCGCCAATCAGAACAAGCGCGGCCTGTTCGAAGTCGCCGATCAGGGCACCATCTTCCTCGACGAAATCAGCGAAACCTCCATGACCATGCAAGTCAAGCTGCTGCGCGTGTTGCAGGAGCGCTGCGTGCGTCCGGTGGGCGGCACCAGCGAGATTCCCATTGACGTGCGCGTCATCGCCGCCACCAACCGCGATCTCGACAAACTGGTCGCCGAAAATACCTTTCGCGAGGATCTCTACTACCGCCTGAACGTGATCCCGATTTCAGGTGCCGCCGCTGCGCGAGCGCCGCGAAGACATTCCGCTGCTGGTCAACCATTTCCTGAAAAAGTACGCACCGGCAGCCGGCAAGAGTATCGTGCGAGTGGACCGTTCCTCGCTTGAAGCCTTGTCAGGCTACGAGTGGCCGGGCAATGTCCGCCAACTGGAAAACACCATCGAGCGCGCCGTCGCCCTCGAGACCGGAGAAGAACTCCACGTCCGAGCTTCCTGTAGAGCGCGCCAAAGCCCGTGCTGCCGCCGCCGGAGTCGGAGTTCCCGGCGCCATCGCCAGCGGCTCCGTGCTTGCCCGACGGCATGGACATGGAAAAATACGTAGCCGACATTGAAGTCTCGCTGCTGAAATCGGCGTTGGCGCAATCGAATGGCGTCCAGACCCGCGCCGCCGACTTGTTAAAGATTTCCTACCGCTCGTTCCGGCATTTGATGAAGAAGTACGAGCTGTAGCTTTTGGCCGTTGGCTCTTAGCTGTTAGCTGAAAACCAAGTAGCCAAGGGCCAAGCCAACAGCCAAAAGCTAAGAGCCTTTTTTCAACTGCTGCTTCCATCCCAACACCCTCGCCTTGTTCCCCTCCGCTTCCGCCTCCGGAATCATCCCTTTTTTCTGATACAACACCGACAAACTGGTGTGCGCCAGCACATCCTCCGGATCCAGTTCCGCCAGCCGTTTGGCCACGGCAATGGCCTCATCCAGCCGGTTCAAGTCGCCGTAGCACTGCGCCATGCCGTGCATGGCCTCGGCGAATGCCGGGTCAGCGGCCAGGCATTTCTCATACTCCGCCAGCGCCCGCTCCGGCTGCCCCTCCGCCACCAGGTCAAGCGCGGCATAGTAGTGGTCTTCAGCTGTTTCGATGGGAACTATCGTCAGTCATGCCATCCAGATTCTAAGGCACCCGCCGCAGTTTGTTGTCGGTTTTCCTTGTGTCCCTTCGTGTCCTTTGTGGTTAGCGCCTTAAGGTCTTCTCGGCGCACCCGGCGTACTCGGCGGTGAATGAGGTTGCCTTCAATTGCTTCTCTTTCTCTGTATCTTCGTGTCTCTGTGGTGAATGCTTTGGACTTGTTATCATGTCCCCATGCGCCACATGCTCCGCTTCCTGTGGAATGCCACTCGCGGACACCACCTCACCCCGTGGCGCAGCCCCTATCTATTGTGGAGAATTGAAACCTACACTGGCGTGAAGATGCACCAGATCGGCCTGCTGGAGTTCTGGGAATTTACCTGGCGTGAACGCAAACAATCTGTGGCGTTTTCTGAAGTGGACGGGAGAAATGGATCGCTACGCACACCCCAAAACCAGACCGTCATCATGAAAAATTGAAACCCGGGTTTACTTCGCGTTTCCGGCCGCTGCCGCGCCTTCAATCACAATACTGACTTCGCTGCCCTTGCCCGATCCGGTCAACTGCGCCGCTGCTGCCCGGTTGGCGGCAATCTCCAGATAGCCCATGCTTCCCAGAATGCCAAACACTTCGCTGGGCATGCCTTCGGCGTAATTGCTGCGAATCTCCGTAATCTCGGTCTTGCCAATCACAATCTTGAAGGCCGGCGGTGTCGCGTGAAACAGCATGGGAACATCGTGCCGGGTGAAGTTTGTCACCAGGTTGCCAAAGCGATCGACTTTCAGCACCACTCCCCGCAGCGTGCTCCCATCCGCTGCCTTGGGTTTGGGTGCGTTGAAGCGCGTATAATCTGATATCTCCTCGCCAAACTTTCCCGAGTCCACGCCCTTGGCCAGCCAACCCGCCACCGGCGCGAACACGTCGCGGCCATGAAAAGTGTTGCTCACCGGCTGCATAAAATAATGTTCCCCGGTAATGTGCCGCACCCGAATCCGCTCCTCGCGGGCATACACCAGCGACAACACTCCGTTATCCGGCGCCACGAAAAAGTGCTTTTCGTTCGACACCAGAATCGGCCGCCGCGCCGTGCCCACTCCCGGGTCCACCACCACCACATGGATGGTTCCTGTAGGGAAGTACGAATACGATTGCGCGATTGCCAGCGCTCCATCGAGTACGTCAAACGCCTGCACCGAGTGGGTAATATCCACGATCTGCGCTTCGGGCGCAATATTCAGGATCACGCCCTTCATGGTGCCTACAAAGTGGTCGTTGATTCCGAAATCGGTGGTCAGAGTAACAATCGGCCGGTTCACCAAGCTTGCCTCGCAGCGGGAGACAGAACTCTCCCCGTGTGGCGAAAGTAACCTGTGGGAAGGGGAGAGTCAAGGCACCTAGGTAATGGAGGACGGGTGTCCCCGCTCTGCCCACTAGGACCAACGGGCAAAGACGAGCGGCCAATGAATCTCTACTGAATCTCAATATTCCCCGATCCCGTCTCTACTTCCACTGGGACCCCGCCCCCGTTCACTTTCCCGCGCAATTCTCTTTTTCCCATCTCACCTTGCACCGTGACCGGTTGGCTGACCGAAATCGACCCCGAACTGGTGTGCGCATCCAGATCAAACCCTGCCGCCGAGGTCAGCTTGAGACGTACGCCTCCCGAGCCAGTGTGTACTGTCCACGAACCCGTCGGTTCACCTTCCGCCGTAATCGTTCCGCTTCCGGCCGTGGCTTCGAGCGAACCCTTCACCCCGCGCAACTCCATGCCTCCCGAACCGGTCTCGACCCGGACCGCCCCCGGCGCCGTCTGTTCGAGCGTGATATGCCCGCTGCCGGTATTTCCTTCGAATCCGCCGCCAATAGCTGTGGCGTGGATCGACCCGCTTCCCGTCTTGGCACGCACATTTCCCTTCACCCCGTCAATCTCGACGTCGCCCGACCCGGTTTCCGCCCGCACCCGATTCCCAATGTCAGAAATTTTCAGTCCGCCCGACCCGGTCTCGATTTCGATCTCGCCTTGCAGGCCTTCGATGGTCTGACTCCCCGAGCCGGTGTGCGAACGCAATTGCGTTTCCACCGGAACCACCAGTTCATAGCTTATGGAAACGTTGTGGAACAGCTCCGAGTCGTCGCTATGGCCAATGCGGATTTCGCTGCCGCTTTGCTGGATGGGAGGATTTTTCTCAATTTCCTGCACTTTGCGCTCGCCATCACTTCCGAACCAGTTTGTCACTTTGATGTGAGCGCTGATCTGCACCTCGCCGGTACTCCCGGTGCGAACCCGTACCGTTCCTGATCCGGTGCTGAGGTCGATGTTGGCGGGGCCCGTCACCGTCAAGTTCCGTTGAAACGACCCTTCCGCTGCCGCCGCCGCCGGAAGCGGTTGCAGACAGGCTAGGATCAACCCGCCGATCAGACTCAGCAGTGAAACTCGTTTTGCTTTCATGGTCAGTCTCTCCAAACTAGTGTCGCCCCGAGCGAAGTCTTCAGCTTTCCCTCAATGTATGCTCACATCCCCCGACCCCGTGTGTACCAGCAACTCCGGCCCACCGCCCCCTACTTTTCCGCGAATCTCGTGCTGTGCTCGCCGCAAGTCGCCCTGGACAATCATTGTCACCGGACGATCGACGCTCACGCTTCCCGATCCCGCCGAAGCATCCAGATCAAAGCCTGTCCCCGAAGGCAATTCCAAATCCACGTTGCCGGAACTGGTCCTGATTTCCCATCTTCCGCTGTTGACGCCCTGAACGGTGACATCGCCGCTTCCCGAATGCGCCTCCAGCATGCCATCGACTCCGCGCAGTTCGATGTCGCCCGAACCCGTGTGTATCCGAACGTCGCCCTTGCCTTTTTCATCCGCGCGGATGTCGCCGCTCCCGGTTTCCGCCGTGAACGGCCCTAAAATCTCGTGCCCCTCCACATTCCCCGACCCGGTATGCACCTGCATTTCACCGCTGATGTCTTCCAGCCGCATGTCTCCCGATCCACTCTCCAGATTCAAATCGCTGCGCAGACCCTCCATACGCTGGTCGCCCGACCCGCTATGGGTCGTGACCGTGGTCTCCGCCGGGGCGGTGATCTCGTAATCAACCGAGATTTCATGCGCATCCAGGTAATCGATGTGAATACTGTTTCCGCTTTGCTGAATGGGAGGATTTTTCTCGATCTCGCTGACGTCCGCCTGCCGTCCTCCGCTAAACCAGCGGTCACTCACGTGAATTTTCCCTCGCACCGTGACCGTCCCGGCCGGTCCGCTGCGTACCGTAACGTCTCCAGACCTCGTCATCACTTGCAAGTCCACTGCGCCGCTGACCTGATATGTGCGTTCAAACGACCCTTGAATTGAAGCGCCGGCCACCGACGCCGTCGCCAGTAAAGTCAGCGCTACGAAACAACGACGAACCAATCGATTCATATCCATCCTCCTCATGCCACCGCAGCAATAGACGCACCAGACAATCTATCGTGAGTACCAAAATCTCCCGTGTTCCCCTGAGCCCCCGCCGCAAAAGGCCTTCCTTTGTTAACCTTCTTGCCCTTTGTGGTTGAAGACTTTGCGGCCAACCGCCAAGGACGAACGACCAACCACGGTCCCTAAAACCAAAGGCACGGATTCCCATCCGTGCCTTCGCACTATCTCGCCGTTTCCACAAGGCCGGCTATTGCAACACCACCTGATCGCCTTCCCTCAAACCGCTGAGCAGTTCAGTCTTGGCTCCATTGGAGATGCCAATGTTCACGGCAACCTTCCGCATGCCATCCTTCGCCTTCGGATCGGGTACATCGACCGAGGCCTTCTTGTCCTTGTCGTACATGATGGCGCCTTCTGGAATCTGCAGCACGTTCTTGTGTTCGTCCAGAATGATCTCGGCGTTCGCCGTCATCTCTGCTTTCAATTCGCCGCCGGGGTTGTTGATGGATACGCGGACTTCAAATGTGGTCACGTTGTCCTTCTCCACTCCCATGGGCGATATCTTGGTCACCTTGCCATAGAAGGTTTTGTCTTTGAAAGACTCCACCTTGATCCGCGCCGGTTGTCCCAGGTACACCTTGCCAATATCGCTCTCGTCCACCTTCCCCTTGACGTAGACTTCGCTGGTGTCGCCGAGCGTCATCACCAGCGTGGCACTCGAACCCAGCACCAGAATGGAGCTGACCGCGTCCCCCAGTTGCACGTCGCGCGAGAGCACGATCCCGTCGATCGGTGAAACGATGTCGGTATAACTGAGCTGTTCCTGTAATTGTTTGAGGTTTGCCTGATCTTGTGTCACCTCTGCCTGCGACTGCGCGATCTTCGCCTTTAGAACCGCTACCTGCGCTATGGCGACGTTTCGCTTGTTGAGCGCCATCTGGTAGTTTCTGTCGGCATCATCCAGCGCCGAGGCCGATACCACCCCGTCCTTCGCCATTTCCAAAGAGCGCTCATACTGTCGTTTCAGCAACGGTACATCCGGCCCCTCAGCATCCACCTTCGACCGTTCGTAATCGGCTTTCGAACTGGAGAGATTCGCCTCTGCTGCCAGCAATGCAGCCTGTGACTGCTCGACTTGCGCCTCAATTTCCACCTTATCGAGCTGCGCCAGCAATTGGCCCTTTTTAACTTTGTCGCCATAATCGACCAGGAGATTCTTCACAATGCCGCTGGCCTTGGACTTCACTTCGACCTCGATGATGGGAGTTACCTTGCCCGTTGCCACCACGCTCTTCGCTATGTCGCCCCGCTCCACTTTTGCCAGCTTCGAAGGATCAATCTTGGTGCCGCCCCGGCTATACGCCGCGAGGGCGCCCACGAACAACAGCACCAGGACGACCACGCTGCTGACGATGATGATCCGTTTCCGGCGCTTCTTCTTATGAGTGCTGTTGCCGTTCACATCCGCCTCCCCTTATCAGGTAGCTCTGACCTTGTTTAATACGAGCCGTGTCCCAGTTTTGTTCCGAAAATTTCAGTTAGATAACACCGCCAGGGTGTTCGGCCGCCCGCTAACCCTTAGACCGTCCAATATATGAAATGGAAGCAGGAAATCTAGCCGCGACCCCGAGATGCAAATCGGGCAAGTTCGAAGTTCTCAAGACTCCAGAACCCTCCCCTTCCATTCTACAGGCTCGCTCGCAAGTGACCTGCCTTGGAATGCAATACCTCCTTTGGAATGTTAGAATTACCCAATCTATGCTTGCCTATGTGCTGCTGCAGGTGTTTCTCATCCTGCTGCTGGTGGCAGCGAACGCGTTCTTTGCAGCCGCCGAATTCGCCCTGGTCAGTGTTCGCGAGACCCGGATCCAGCAACTCATAGAATCCCACCGCAGCGGTGCCCGCATCGTCCAGAAGTTACATCGCAACCTCGACGAGGTGGTCAACGGCGTTCAGCTTGGAATCACCGTAGTTAGCCTGACCCTGGGTTGGATCGGCGAGCCCATCGTGGCCCGTATCGTCGAGGGCGTTCGCTTCATCAACGAGGTTCCCCACGCCGCCGTTTATGCCCATGGTATTGCTCTCGTCATTGCTTTCAGTTTGATCACCTGTCTGCACGTGATTCTGGGCGAGTTGGTTCCAAAATCACTGGCATTAGAACGTGGGGAGCAGGTCGCTCTTGCAGTCGCTGCCCCCATGGAAGTCTTCCTGACGCTCACTCGTCCCCTGATTTTTTCCATGAGCAAGGCTGCCGGTTTCGTGCTTCGCGTCTTCGGTTCGCGCAAACTCCGCCAGGGGCCTGTCCACTCACCGGATGAACTCAAGCTCATCGTCACCGCCAGCCGCCAGTTTGGCCAGATTCCACCTTCTCAGGAAGAAATGATCCACCATGCCTTGGAACTCGAGAGCATTACCGTCCGCGAAGTCATGGTTCCGCGTCCCGACATTTTTTCTCTTCCCGGCGATCTTAGCCTCGACGAAGCTCTGTCTCGCATGGTCGAAGAACAGCATTCCCGCGTCCCCATTTACGACCGCCAGAGCGGCCCCGAACACATCATCGGCGTACTCTATTCCAAGGACCTCATGCGCTGGACCCGTCTGCGTCTCACCGCCAACCCGGCGCAACCCATCTCCGTGCGCATCTCTAACATGAAAGTCAGTCAGATCATGCGCGACGTGTTGGTTGTCCCCGAGACCAAAGTCCTCACCGAGTTACTGGAAGAGTTCAAAGACCGCAAGCGTCACCTGGCGGTGGTGGTCGATGAGTTCGGTTCCACCGCCGGCGTCATTACCGTGGAAGACATCCTGGAGCAACTGGTGGGCGAAATTGAAGATGAGTTCGATGTGGCCCCGCCTGAACCTGCCGCTCTCGTGCACGACCTCCAGTTGGTAGTCGAAGCCTCAGCCGGCATTCGCGACCTCGAGTCGCAATACGACCTGGTGCTGCCGCGCGACGCCGGCTTCGAGACCCTGGCCGGCTTTGTGCTTGCGCGTTTGCAAAGAATTCCCAAAGTCGGCGACGCTTTCGATTACGACGGCCACCGCTTCTCTGTCGAAGAAATGGACGGCCATCGCATCGCCAAAGTGAAAATCGAAAAACTGCCAGCACCGGTCGTGCAGGCGGGAGACTAGAGCAGTAAGACCAACGAGCGATGCTGCGCTACCTCACACTTCGCGTGCTCTACACCTTGCCGGTTGTCTGGCTCGTTGTCTCCCTCGTCTTCCTTCTAATACACCTGGTTCCCGGTGACCCCGTTCTCCAGATGCTCGGCGAAGGCGCTCCCGCTGTCGACATTCAGGCCGCCCGCCACCTTTACGGACTCGATGTCCCGCTGGGTCAGCAGTATCTCCATTACTGGGCCGGCGTTCTTCACGGTGACCTCGGTCCCTCACTGCGTTTCAATCAAAGCGTGACCACGCTCATTTCCCAGCGATATCCCCTCACCTTGCAGTTGACCTTGGCAGCGTTGCTCGTGGCCGTTCTGCTTTCGATTCCGGCCGGCGTGCGTTCCGCCCGCCGCCGTAATCGCTGGGACGATCGTCTGCTAAGCGTGGTCAGCTTATTCGGACTGTCATTTCCGAATTTCGCCCTCGGCCCCATCCTCATTCTGTTGTTCTCCATCAAGCTGGGATGGCTGCCTGTCTCCGGTTCCGGGGGCTTGGCGCATCTCATCCTTCCGGCGATCACCATGGGCGGAGCCTTGGCCGCCATCCTCACTCGTATGGTTCGCACCTCAATGCTCGAAGAACTGGGCCAGGACTACATCCGCACCGCCCGCGCCAAAGGCCTGCCCGAGCGCAGCATCGTTTATGGCCACGCTCTAAGAAACGCCATGATTCCCGTGATTACCGTTCTCGGCCTCCAATTCGGCGCGCTGCTCGCCGGAGCCATCGTAACCGAGACGATTTTTTCCTGGCCCGGCATCGGCCGCTTGACCATCCAGGCCATCGGCAACCGCGACTATTACCTGGTGCAAGGCTGCATTTTGGCTATCGGCCTGACCTACGTCGCCGTAAATTTAATGACCGATTTGCTGTACACGGTTCTGAATCCGAGGATAAGGCAATGATAGTTGCGACTGTCGACACTAGAAAAGACCATGGGTGCCCCATCCTTGCGCGTTCTTTGCGCAAGGGTGGGATTCCACGGACGCGTGCAGTGAAATCACCAGAATGACCAAAGACTTTTTCCCCATACTCTGCGTTGAAGATTTTGACTTTGTTAAACGCGACTGATCATGTCCACCCTCCCCATCTCGCTCCCCCGCGCCGCCCGCCACAACCCTCTGGCCACCGCCGGCGCCATTCTGGTCGTAATCTTTATCGTCCTCGCTATTTTTGCCCCTTGGATCACTCCTCAAGACCCAGCTTACATCGACCTCCCTGCGCGCCTCTCACCGCCATCTTCGGCTCATTGGTGCGGCACCGATGAACTCGGCCGCGACATCCTTTCCCGCCTCATTTACGGTTCCAGGATTTCCATGCTTGTCGGCAGTTCGGTGGTCGCCGCCTCACTCAGCCTTGGCCTGATCATCGGCTCCCTCGCCGGATACTACGGCGGACGCATCGACCGCTTCATCAACATCGTGGTAATGAATGCCTTCATGTCGTTTCCCGGCATTCTTCTCGCCATCGCTTTCGTAGCTTTTCGCGGTCCCGGCATCTTTAATCTTGTGCTGGCGCTCTCGCTCGGCGGATGGGTCGGCTATGCCCGCTTGGTCCGCGCCCAGGTTTTGGCCGCCCGCGAAAAAGAATATGTAGAGGCCGCCCGCGCCCTCGGTGCCAGCGATCTGCGCGTGGTTGCTCGCCACATTCTCCCTAACATCATTCAGCCCGTCGTCGTGCAGGCTGCCATCGGCATGGCCGGAGCCATCCTCGCCGAAGCCACCATGAGTTTTCTCGGACTGGGAGTTCCTCCACCCACCGCCAGTTGGGGAACCATGCTGAACGACGGCCGCGCCCACTTGTTCGACGCCCCACATCTCGTCCTATTTCCCGCCGCCGCCGTCATGCTCGCCGTGCTCTCGTTCAATTTCATCGGCGACGCCCTGCGCGACTATCTCGATCCCCGCTCCCGCATCGAAGCCGGTCTCTAGCTCGCGAGAAATTCTGATCGGCAACTCCTTGTAAATAGAAGAGATTCCCTCCTTGACAGAATCACTATATGCTATATTAATATTACTCATTGCAATATGACGCTGGGCGACAAAATCCGCTACCTCCGCGAGGTCGAAGGCTCGCTGCGTGATCTCGGTCGCCCCATGACCCAACTGGAGCTCACTCGCGCCGTCCGCAAAGAGACCGGCAAGACCATCAGCCAGTCCTACATCTCGCAAATTGAAAACGGCGGGCGCCCGCATCTGACCCAATCTACCCGCACGCTGCTGGCTAAGTTTTTCAAGATTCATCCCGGCTTCCTAGTCGACGACCCTGACGGTTTTCATACTGATTTGACCTCCGACCTTCGCACCACCGAAGGGAAACTCGATGTCTGGCTCTTGCAAGGCTCCGAACGTTTCGCCAGCGACGCCAAACTCGCCGACGCCCTCATTAAGGCTGCACGCGAAAGAGATACACGCCGCTGCTTCATTCTGCTGGGCGCAATTCTCGATACTCCCGGCCTCGCCGACCGGTTACTCGAAGCTCTCAAGCCGGGAGCCACCCGCGTTCGCACCGCGGGAGAAAGGTGCGCGCAATGACCTGGGCCAATTTTTATTTGCTGTGCTTCGCGCTGGGCTTCACCTTCAGCCTGCTCTCATTCCTGGCTGGCGGCCTGCACTGGCACCTGCCGCATTTTCCCGGAGCCCACGGCCATGTCGGCGCTCACGCCCACGGCGCACGCGCCGGCGCGTTCCTTAATCCGGTCACACTAGCCGCTTTTCTCGCTTGGTTCGGCGGCGTTGGATACCTGCTTACCCGTTTTTCCGCGGTGGGGCTGGTTGTGAGTCTGGGAGTCGCCGTTATCGGCGGCCTTGCCGGAGCTGGCGTCATTTATCTCTTCCTCGGGCATGTGTTGATGTCGGAAGACGAGAATCTTGACCCCGAGGATTACGTCATGACCGGAGTTCTGGGCGAGACCTCCATGCCGATTCGCGAAGGCGGCACCGGAGAAATTATCTATTCGCAGGCGGGAACTCGCCGCACTTGCGGAGCACGCACGGAAGATGGCGGCGCCATCGCCAAGGGCGTCGAGATCGTGGTCACTCGCTACGAACACGGCATCGCATATGTTCGCACCTGGGAGCAGATGACGGCAGATTCCGCTGCGGATAAATCGAATTCCAAGACACCGCAGCCAAGCATTGAGGAGCAATCCAACTCATGAACCGCCGCGCATTCCAATTTTTTACCTGGCTTACCTGGCTCAGCCTACCGCTCATAGCCGTGCGCTATTGGCAGCTGTGGGATCAATTGCCGCTGCGCATGGCCACCCATTTCGATGTCCACGGCCACCCTAATGGCTGGATGTCGCGCGACACTGCCCTGTGTTTCGGCCTCGGAATCCCCGCGTTTCTGCTCGTCATCTTTACACTCGTCCTGCTGGTTCGTTACTCAGCCAAGCAAGCAGATGCAGCTTCGTGGACATTGCTAATGTTTTTCTATTTCATCCTCGGCGTCACCGTCTACGGCAATGATCGTGTGCTGGGGTACAACCTGAGCGGAACCTCGGTCCGCCTTGGCTCCGCATTCTTGCTGCTTCCGCTCGCCGCCGTAATCCTGGTCGCAGTCTGTGCAAGCACGCGCCGTGGCCAACCCCTCCCCGCCGAACATTGGATTGCGGAGGAAACTCATGCCTCACCGCTATTCGCGATACTTTTTCTGGTGCCACTGTTTGTAATGCTCTGGGCGCTTTCTACTGCCTCGCTTGCGTCCGTTCGCCTCGGTATGGCGCTCATGTGCGCTCTTTTCCTCGTGATCGCCATCTTCACCGCGAGCGGATTTCGTTACTACTTCGGCGCCGCCGGCGTCGAGGTTCGTGCTCTTGGCTACCGCCTGCGCTCCATTCCCGCGTCCCAGATCGTCAGCTACGACGTTGAACCGTGGAATATCCTGCGTGGCTATGGCATCCGCGGCGTTGGAGGCACTCGGGCTTATGTTTGGTGCAATCGGGTCGTCCATATCAAGACATCGCAAGGCGATGTGTTTCTCGGCCACAACCAGCCGGAACGAATTATTCACGATCTCGACATGATTACGCACAAACAAGGGCAGGGAGCCTCGACAGGATGAACTTTCTTCTTAACTCTCTGTGTCTTTAGTGGGTAAACGGTTTTTCGAATTCAAGGAGGCAATATGTTTGGCATGGGCTGGGTAGAAATCTGGATCGTTATCGGCCTGATGGTGCTGGTGCTCATCTTTCTGACCAGCATGCTGGCCAGTCTGTATCGCAAAGCAGGTCCGCATGAAGCTCTCGTGGTGTACGGTTTTCGCGGCACCCGCGTGGTCAAGGGGCACGGCACGGTCATTTTTCCCATGGTGGAAAACTGCCGCGGCCTGTCGCTCGAACTGATGTCATTCGACGTTGCTCCGCAGCAGGATCTTTACACCAAGCAGGGTGTCGCGGTCACGGTCGAAGCCGTGGCGCAAATCAAAGTCAAGTCCGACACCGAATCGATCCTGACCGCATCCGAGCAATTTCTCACCAAGTCGCCTCAGGAACGTGAGGGCCTTATCCGCCTGGTCATGGAAGGCCATCTGCGCGGCATCATCGGCCAGTTGACGGTCGAAGAAATCGTCAAGCAGCCGGAGATGGTTTCCGACCGCATGCGCTCCACCTGCGCCGGTGACATGTCGAAGATGGGGCTGGAGGTGATCTCCTTCACCATCAAGGAAGTCCGCGATAAGAATGAATACATCACCAACATGGGACGCCCCGACGTCGCTCGCATCAAGCGTGATGCCGACGTGGCTGCCGCTGAAGCCGATCGCGACACCGCCATCAAGCGCGCGCTCGCATCCCGCGAATCTGCCGTCGCTAAAGCGCAGGCCGATCAGGAAACCGTGCTGGCACAGACCGTTTCCCTGGCAAAGCAGGCCGAGGCCACGCGGGACCTCGAAGTCAAGAAGGCCCAGTTCCTGGAAGTCACTAAACGTCAGCAAGCCCAGGCCGACAAAGCCTATGACATCCAGACCAACATCATGCAGCAGCAGGTCGTCGCTGAGCAGGTGAAGGTGCAGCAGGTCGAAAAAGAGCAGCAGGTCAAAGTGCAGGAAGCTGAAATCAATCGCCGCGAGAAAGAGCTGATCGCAACCGTGCTGAAGCAGGCTGAGATCGAGCGTCAGCGCATTGAAACTTTGGCTGCCGCCGAGAAGCAGCGCCTCATCGCCGAAGCCGAGGGCCATGCGTCTTCGATTCGCGCTCAGGGCGAAGCTGAGGCGGAAATTATTTTCAAGAAAGGTGAGTCTGAAGCCAAGGCTATGAGCGTGAAAGCCGAGGCTTATCAGGAATACAATCAGGCCGCGGTCATCGACAAGTTGTTTAGCACCATGCCTGAAATGGTCCGCGCGCTGGCCTCGCCACTCGCCAACATCGACAAAATCACCGTCGTCTCAACCGGTAATGGCGACGCTTCCGGCATGAACAAGATCACCGGAGACATCGCCAAAATGGCTGCTCAGGTGCCGGCGCTGTTCGAGACGCTCTCGGGCATGAGCATGTCCGATCTGCTCTCGAAAGTCCGCCTCATTGGTGACAAGGCAGGGAGACCGGACGTTTTGCCGCCGGCCGCATCGGCGAAATGAGTAAGCGGTGCCCGCTAATAAGAATGACTTGTCATCCTGAAGGCCTTCGGGATGACAAGCTAGAAGCTAGGAGCTAGAAGCTCAAGAAAAGGAGTTCACCATGGCACTACTGGAACGCGTTTCAACTCTCGTCCGGGCCAATCTCAATGACCTGATCGACAAGGCCGAGCACCCGGAAAAAATGATCAAGCAAGTCATCACCGACATGCACAACCAACTCTTGCAGGTAAAGACGCAGGTGGCCATTGCCATCGCCGATCAGCATCTGCTCGACAAAAAGCGCAAAGAGAACGAAGACAAAGTCGCGGAATGGATGCGCAAGGCCGAACTCGCCGTCGACAAAAAGCAGGACGACCTCGCCCGCGTTGCGCTCGAACGCACCGAAAGCTATCGCGAGCTGACCGAAGGCTTCGCACAGCAGGTCATCGACCAGAAAGCTCAGGTTGAAAATCTAAAGACCGCGCTGCGCCAGTTGGAGCAGAAACTCACCGAAGCTGAGGCCAAGGCCGATCTGCTGATCGCGCAGCATCGCCGCGCCCGCGCCGTGGGCAAAGCCAGCGACGCGACTATGAAGACGTCCGGTGGCAACGGCAGTGCCGGAGCCGCGTTCGACCGTATGAAGCGGAAGGTCGCCCAGGAAGATGCGCTCAGTCAGGCCAAGTCCGAATTGGCTGCGGAAGATATGGAAGGCCGGCTTGCGGCCCTTGAGAAAGAAGATAAAATTGAGCAGCTGTTAGTGGAGCTAAAGGCAAGGCGCGGAGCATAGCTCGCCAGGCTGGTTCTTGGATGCTGGATTGGTCCCATGTCTCGCAAAAGCTGCGAGACATGGGGCACCCGCCCGCAGCTGTTGCACTGACTACTGGGACTTGACCGCTGATAGCTTGCCCCATGGACAAAGTTTTCCATTTCGATTCTCCGCCTGAGGCCTACACCGCCGATGCGGCCGTGCTCTGCTGTTTCGATCAGCGCATTCGTCTGGCGGTGAATAAGTTTCTACAACGCCAGGGCATTTTGCGGCCGGACATGATCATCGTGGCTGGGGGAGCGAAAACGTTGGCCTCGCCGCGCAACGACTTCGAACGCGACTTCATCCTCGAACAAGTGCGCATGTCAGCCCGCCTGCACGGCACGAAACGCATGTTCCTGATGAGTCACTCCGACTGCGCTACCTACGGCGGCCTTGCTGCTTTCGACGGAGACCGCGACCGCGAAGCCCAACATCACCAGCAGGAGTTACAACGCGCAGCGGAACTCGTAAAGGCGAATTTCCCTGAACTCACAGTGACGTGTTTCTTTGTCAACTTTGACGGGGTGCATATAGTGAATCCGGAATTGGCGGATTAAGGGTGCCCGGCATCAACCGCCCTGCCGCTGCTTCCAGACAATTTGTCTCAGAATGCCGAGCCACACAATCGCATCGCGAGCAGGCAGCTTCAATCGCCGGACGAGGCGCCGCATTCGTTCTTCCACATCTTTGATCGGACGGCGCGCGAGGTAACCGCTGCCGCGCATGGCTTCGAGCAGCTTTAGCGTGATGCGTTCCATTTCTTCAGCCGAGGCCAGCGTGGACTTTTCTTTCGCGGGCGAAGCTTTGGCGTCTCGTACGAGTTCGTATAGGCATACGGCGACCGCCTGACCCAGATTCATCGAGATATTTTTCTCAACCGTCGGAATGCGAATTAAGAAGTGTGCGTGACTCATCTGGTTCGCAGTTAAGCCGATTTTCTCGGAGCCGAAAAGAATCGCGACCCGGCCCGAGCGCAAGTGTTTGCGAATGTGGCGGACGCCTTGCTCCAGGCGTTCCAAAGGATGCTCGACTTTTCGATGCCCTACGGCGCTGGTTGCGACCACTAGTGTGCAATCGGCGACCGCGTCAGCGACATTCTTAAATTGTTCGGCCGTGGCGAGAACGTCGGCCGCGCCGACAGCGGATCGGGCCTCCCGAAACGCCGGGGCGTAGGGATTGACCACGCGCAGATGCGAAAAGCCGAAATTGCTCATGGCGCGCGCGGCCGCGCCAATGTTCAAAGGATTGCGCGTGGAGACCAGCACCACGCGGAGACGGTCGAGTTCGGCGGGGAGTGGCAAGGGGCTATTTTAAGTCAGCGATGCGCCTGAGGAGTTTCTTCGCGTACTTTGCGAATTGCTTTGCGCTCTTTTGCGGTTAGAGCTTTGACCGCAAAGGCCGCGAAGTTTCCGCGAAGATCGCGAAGAACCCGGCTACGTTCAGGCGCTGGCTTTGTCGATGAGTGGCAGTGATTCTTCGTCCGTCTTGGTGGCGGCCACGGTGTCGAGCTCAAGCTGTTCCTGGCCGCTTAGCACCGTGACCTTTCCGCGATAGGTCTTCAAATGGCGCTGCGCGGTCTCGAAAGCTTCCTGAGCTTTATTCAGGCTCTTGCCCACGTTGTCGAATTGGTTCTGGAAAAAGTCGAATGACTTTTGCGCCTTTGCCAGTTCCACGCGGCTCTTCTCGAAGCGGCCCGCCATCTCGTACCACTTGTGCACCAGCGCGATGGTCTTGAGTGTCATCAGCAGAGTGTTGGGAGAAACCGGAAACACATGCTGCTGGTTCAGCCAGTCGGCGAGATCGCGGTTGCGGATGGCTTCCATGTAGAGGGTTTCGCTGGGCAGGTAGAGCAGCGCAATATCGGTGGTGCCGTTTTCCGGTTGTATGTAGGCTTTGACCCGCTTGGCCTCGGCCTTCATCACGCGCACAAACTCATGCCGGGCTTCTTCGATTTCAGCTTCGACCGTGCTCTCAAACAGCGCCAAGACTTGTTCACGGGGGAACTTGGCGTCAATCGGCAGATGGCGGTCGGGAAAGTTGATGACTGCATCAGGTCGTCCGCCGCCATCCGGTAGGGAACTCTGGATCTCGAACATGTGATCGGGAAGAAAGTCAGCCAGCAGGCGTTCGAGGCTGGCTTCGCCAAACGTACCGCGAAGATGCGGTAGCTTGAGCAGATTGTTCAGGTCGCTGATGGAGTGGCCGAGCGCGCCAACTTCACGAAGCTGTTCTTCGGCAGCTTTCAAATGTTGCTGCACCTTTTCAAAGTGAGCAAAGCCTTCCTTAATGTTCTGGTCGAGCTTCTGCTGGACCTGATCAGTGATTGCCATCAGTTTGGCATCGACGCGGTCGCGGATCGAGTCGAGACTCTGTGCGGTTTTCTGGTTGAGATTGTCGAACTCAGTCTTGAGTTGGGAAGTTGTCAGCGCAAGCGACGAGGTCAATTCGGTCCGGGCGGCTGTGAGCCGCTCTGCCTGCTCGCGCCGTCCGGCGAGCATCTGTTCTTCGACGGTGCTGCGGATTAGACCGAATCCGCCTTCCAACCGATCACTGACCTGCTGGCGAAGATCGCCCTTGGTTTGCTCCAGGCGCGCCGCCATGTCCGCCGTAGCCGCGGAAAATTGCCCGGACAGCGTTTTTTGCAGCGCCTCGGCCTGTTCCGTAAGTCGCGTCAGCGCCTGATGTTGCAAGGAATTACCAAACTTTCGCTGAAACAGCAGCAAGAGAAGTGCCAAAAGTAACAGGTCGAGGCCGACCAGTAGGCCGATAGGTAATGAAAAGACGGACACAGCGTTGTCACTCCCCTGTAATCGTGTCTAGCCGGATTCTAGTGCCTATCGTGTAAGAAGCAAAGCTGCAAGTTCGACTCCCAGGTCCTGAAGCGTGGGTAAGCTGACATGTTTCGGGTCCTCATAAGTTCGCTGGCACTCATCCTGATGGGAACTCCGGTTCCGGTCAAAAGTGCCAACACTCCGGCGGCAGGAGCAAGCGCGGCTGTTTCATCTCCGCGTCAATCCTCCGCGGATGGCTCCGCATACGATGCCGATGCGGAACGCGACTTCCTGCGCTTAGCCAACGAAGCCCGCGCACAGGCCGGGTTGGCGCCTCTGCAAGCCGATCCCGGGATGACCCAGGCGGCTAGAATACATGCGGCGGCCATGGGCGAGCAGCAGCAGCTTTCGCACCAGCTTCCCGGCGAGCCCGCACTTGGTCAACGTCTGGCGGCCAATTGCAGTCTGCATCTCGACCATGCGGGAGAAAACGTCGGTTTTGCCGGCAGCGTCGCCCAGGCGCACGAGGGGTTTATGCACTCGCCCCCGCACCGTGAAAACCTGCTCAATCCTGCATACAACATTGCGGGCATTGGGGTGGTGTGGAACGGATTTGTACTTTACGTGACCGAGGATTTCGGACACAGTCTGCCGACCGATTCTGTGCCTGAAGCGGAAGAGGCCATCGCAGAAATCGTCGCCCGCACGCGCCGGGAAGCGGCTATGAAACCGCTCCAAAGAATTGACAACGCCACGGCCAAGACAGTGGCATGTTCAATGGCACAAGCCGACTCGATGAATACTCCCGCGCCTCGCGATCATGCGATCTTACGCTACACCACCATGCGCCCAGAAAATGTGCCGGACAGCGCCGCCCAGGTGATCGATGATCGCCGGGCACGAGGATTTGCAATCGGCACCTGCTACGCGCGGACTCCGACCTATCCCAGCGGCGCGTATTGGGTGACCCTGATCCTATACTGAGCTTCACCAAGTACAAGCAAAATCACAATCTATGATCCTGCCTCAGCAGGAACCTTTGCTACATTTTCCGTCCGGCCGCTCTTGATGCTCCGATACGCGGCATCCAAAATCTCTTGATTGCGCCAGCCTTCTTCGCCGGGCACCGGAAACCTCATTTTTCCTTCAACTACAGCGGCAAAGGCATCCACTTGCCGTGCGTACGCAGCTTTGTTGCTCACACTCTGGGCCTCAATAACTTTTCCGCCCCGCCGCAATTCCACCTGAATCGGATGCTCGACGTTGAAGGCGTCATCGGCGCGAAGGACGCCGGTCTCCCCGACCAGTTCAAAGGGAGTGCGGTATTCGGCGCGAAAAGAAACCGTGACGGTCGCCAGCGTGCCGCGAGAAAACTCCAGAATCATCGCAGCCGCCGCTTCGACTTCGCGCGACTGCGGATCAGCAAATCCGCGAGCACTCACGCGTACGACTTCGTCTTGCAGCACAAAGCGCAGGGCGTCTACGCAATGCACGCCAACGTCCGCGATAGGACCGCCCCCGGAGATAGAGAGATTGTTAATCCAAGTGCGGGGATGGCCAACCCCTCCCGGGAACGAAAACTCCGAGCGCGCAAAAACTACCTTGTCGATCTGCCCCGCCGCCAGCCTATCCCGGAACCAGGCTGTACTTTCTTCAAAGCGAAAAACTTGAGCGACGCCTAACAGGACATTCGCCTTCAGGGCAGCTTCAACCATCTGACGGCATTGGTTGGCGTTAACGGCCATGGGCTTTTCGCACAACACGGGCTTGCCGTGCCTGATGGCCAAAAGCACGTCCTGGAAATGACAGGCGTTGGGAGTGGCCACGAACACCGCGTCCACCTGCGGAGACTGGCACAGAGCCTCGGCGGAATCAAAGGCGAGGGGAATGTTGTACTGGCGGGCGGATTCCTGGGCCTCGGCCAGCGTCCGCCGCGAAAGCGCGATCACTCGGCAATTCGCGGCAGACTGGAAGCCGGGCATCAACCGTTTGACCGCATGTAATCCGAAACCGACAATGCCGAAGTTGACCATGAGGTTGTGATTCGAGGGTTGCGACGCAACATCTGAAACCGCAATCGACAGCGGTTGGCAGCAGACAGGTTACCTGCTGACCGCAAGCCCGACTGGCACCGTAATTACGGAGTTCGACTCCGGTCCGAGTGCCAGGATGCCCGTGGCCGGGTCAAGAGTAAATTCGTTCACAAAAACCGATCTCAGGGTGAGCACGTAAATAAAACTACCGCTCGAATCATTGACCAGCAACACCGGCGAATTGATGCTGAATGGCGACCCTGCAATTGCGGTCGGAAAGCCTGTGGTTGAATCGATGGAATACGCAGTGATGTCGTTGGTACCTTGGTCAGCGATGTAAATGTACTGCCCGGATGCGGAGACTGCGATGGAGATCGGACCGTCGCCGGTTTCGAACGGGGACCCGGAGACCTCCGTAAGTGTGCCCGTACTGGAGTTGATGGAAAGGATCGAGATGGTATCGTCGGCGGTGTTCGCCACATACACAAATCTCTCACCGGGATCGACGGCGATAGCGAACGGCCCCGCACCAACTGGGATGGCCGCGCCCGTCTGCTGCAAAACCCCGGCGCTCGAAACTGTATAGACGAAAACCAGCGCCAAATTGCCGTTCAGTACGTAGAGAAACTTTCCCGAAGGCGTGATGGCGAACGCAACTGGGTCTGGCGCGGTGGGAAACGGAGATCCCGCAACCTGGCTTAGGGCACCGCTGGCGGCGTCGATAGAAAAAACCGAGATACTGCCGGAGAGCTGATTGAGCACGAACAGCATGCTTCCGCTGCTGTTCATCGTCAACGCCATGGGCGTCACGCCGGTGGTTGTCCGGGGCAAGACTTCGGCCAGAGAACCAACTTTCTGGTCAATATCGAATAGAGAAACGGTATCCTCAAATCGATTAACCGCATAGAGGAACTGATTCGAAGGGTGAACCAACATGGCGCCCGGCGAGTTCCCCGCCGGGAACGGAGAACCTACGACATTGGTGAAAGCGCCTGAACTGGTGTTGACTCGGAACGCTGCAATGGTGTTATTCGAGGGAAGGCTCGCATATAGAAGGTGCGAAGACCCTGAACCGGTGCTCGGGCTGGAATTTGAGCTGGAGCCGCCGCAACCGGCCAATCCGGCTGTCAGCAAGATCAGTAACCACAATGATGTTGCCTTACGTGACATGAGTGAGACGCCTTCGAAAAAAATGGACATTACAACGGGCTCGGTCTCCGTTCACAACCTGGGATGATGACCAATTTGTCCGAAGTGGAACACCACACCGGTGGAAACGCGAATGTTATGTTGGGACTGGCCGAACGCGTTGCTGCCTATATAATCCGCCTGCACAACCCGAAAGGTGATGCGCGGGCTCCAGTCCCAATCATAGCCGACCCCGCCCGCGAAGGCGCGGCCCACGCCCTTGAATCCGCTCACGGTTCCGACGGTGATGCCCACCCGGTCCTGCGCCTTCCCAAACAAACCATGCACAAAGAACTTCGATCTGTCGCGACGCCAGGTGTACTGCGGGCCGATCATGTAAGTGAAGTCTCGCAGTTGGGAACCGTAGTGGCCGCTCAGGTCGAGAGTCGCGCTCCATTTTAGGGTCAGATTGAAGGTGCCTGCGGCATTCCAGCCATTCAGGTTGGACTTGTTAGCGAAGCCGAATGAAGTGCTGTCCAATCGCAGGTAGGAATATCCTGTAAAAACCTCCCATCGTGGAGCCACGCCATTCTGCGCGGCTGCGAACCCCGGCGCCAGGAGAAAGAACAAGAACAGAGCAGTTTTACGGGCCAATGCGAATTCAGTCTTCATTCGTATGAAAGTGTAAATGTCCGCCGGGTCTCTTGGTTTGAGGACAGGCTACTATAGCAGGTTGCCCACGGGTCTGGCTTTATTGCGTGCGCCCGAAACTTCTCTGTGAACTCTGCGGAGTTTCTTTGCGGCCTCCGCGATTCAAGACTTTGCTTTCTGCGGACGCGCCGATCCAAAAACCCTAAAACGTGGAGATCGCAGAGAACGGGCGCAAAGATCGCGGAGGCAATCGTATAGACACACCCCTACTTCTCAGCCATGGCTCCGACCAGCGATTCGAAAATCTTGAACCCGTCGGTGCCGCCCAGCTCGGCTTCGCTGGAGCGTTCCGGATGCGGCATCATCCCGAGCACATTGCGACCCGGACTGCAGATCCCGGCGATATTGTCGAGCGAGCCATTGGGATTAGCCTCGGGCGTGATCTGGCCGTTGGAGTCTGCGTAACGAAAAATCACGCGGCGGTCGCGGCGCAATTCAGCCAGCGTGGCGTTGTCGCAGAAGTAATTGCCCTCCATGTGGCCGATGGGAATGGTGAGCACTTCGCCCTCCCGGCAGGCGCTGGTGAAAGGCGTGTCGGCAGATTCGACGCGCACGTGCACCGGTTTGCAGACATATTTCAAGCCCACGTTGCGGATCAGCGCGCCGGGCAGCAATCCCGCCTCACAGAGAATCTGAAAGCCGTTGCAGATCCCGAGCACCAGGCCGCCGCCGTCAGCAAAATTGCGCACCGATTCCATGACCGGAGAAAACTTGGCGATGGCGCCGGTGCGCAGGTAGTCGCCATATGCGAAACCTCCGGGGACGATGATGACGTCACAGCCCTGCAAGTCATGGGAGTCGTGCCACAAGAACGTGACCGGCTGGTGGGCGACGTGGCCGATGGTCCAATGGGCGTCGTGATCGCAGTTCGATCCGGGGAAGATGATGACCCCAAATTTCATCTGGTTTTCCTCGCCGTGGGGATAAGTTGAGTTTAGCATGAGGGGGAATGAAGCAGCTGCGTCGGCGCTGAACGACTTCGCGTACAATTTCATCAACATTTACCGAACGTTACGCTCCAGCCCCGCGATGGCGGCTGACGGCACAGACCGGCTGTGGAGCGTAGAGGACCTTGTGGCTCTCTGGGCAGCCTACGAACAGCGGAGGGCGGAAAGGGCGGCGTGAACGCTAGAATCGTGATTTAAGTGGCGCGTGAACTCTTCATACTCCTTTTCTGTGCGACGATCGCCTTCCTCCTTGGAAGCGGCTATTACAAATCCTTTCGCAGCGGTGTCCTTACAATCACAATCAAAGGCCACACCCGCACCTCTCGCCGGGACAAGGAACCGATCAGCTACTGGATTGGCATGGCTATAGGGACTTTCGCATTTCTCGTCGCGGTGTCCGGGACTGTGAATATGGCGTTCCTGGTATGCGTGAATTTATTCGGGACTTCAAAGTAGCCCATTACCCGCAGATCGAACCCTGCCGAATTGTCCTCACCCCGTGCTATAATTCCAGTTCGCCTGCATAAGATTCGAGGCAAATCCGTGATCTACTCTACGGGCGAATCCTGCGCGCCAAAGTCGCCGCAATCAACATCATTTAGGATGAGGTAAAACCATGTCCGGCCATTCAAAATGGGCCACAATCAAGCATAAGAAGGGCGCGCTCGATGCCAAGCGCGGCAAGATTTTCACCCGTCTCATCAAGGAAATCGGAATCGCTGCCAAGAATGGCGGCGGCGATGCGGACACCAATCCGCGACTGCGTACTGCCATCCTCGCGGCCAAGGCGGAGAACATGCCCGCCGATAACATCAAGCGCGCCATCCAGAGGGGCACCGGGGAATTGCCGGGGGCAACCTACGAAGAATTTTCGCTCGAGGGCTATGGCCCGGGCGGGGTCGCCATCCTGCTCGACATCAATACAGACAATCGCAACCGCACGGTCAGCGAGATTCGCCACGCTTTTGGCAAGAACGGCGGCAACATGGCGGAAGCCGGAGCGGTCTCGTGGATGTTCCACAAAAAGGGCGACATCGTGGTTCCGAAAACTGCGGCCAAGGAAGACGACCTGATGACGATCGTGCTCGACGCTGGCGCCGAAGATCTGAAAGACGAAGGCGAAAACTGGGAAGTGCTGTGTGAACCATCGGTGTACGAGGCAGTTCTGGAAGCGGTAAAGAAAGCTGGCATTGAGCCCACCTCGTCCAGTGTCACCATGGTTCCCCAGAATTACATCAAACTGGAGGGTCAGGCCGCGGGCACCATGATTCGATTGCTGGAAGCCCTCGAAGACAGCGACGACGTGCAGAACGTGCACGCCAATTTTGATATCGATCAGAAGCTGCTGGAGGAAGTAGCGGGCTAGGTCTCGAAGGCGCTTAGCCGCAGAGCGGCGCGAGAATAGAGCCCACGGCGCGAGCCGTGGGTCGCAAGATGCAAATGATCGAAGCCCCGAAGGGGCGAAAGAAGTTCTGGTGACCTCTGGTCGCAGCCGCCCACGGGCGGCTTTCATTTTGAAGCATGAAAACCAGGCTCGACAAACTGATTTTCGAACGCGGCCTGGCGGCTTCGCGGGAGCGCGCGCAGGCGATGATCCTGGCGGGGAAAGTCCTGGTCGACGGACAGAAAGTCGAAAAGGCTGGGGCGGCGGTGCAATCCAACGCCGAGATTCGCCTGCTGGGCGGAGACTTAAAATATGTCAGCCGGGGCGGACTCAAACTCGAAAAAGCGCTGGAGCATTGGAAGATCGATGTGGTTGGAAAAGTCTGTCTCGACGTCGGAGCCTCCACCGGCGGTTTTACCGATTGCCTGTTACAACACGGAGCGGCCCGTGTGATTGCCGTGGATACCGGTCACGGCCAGATCGACTTCCGTCTGCGGCAGGATCCGCGCGTGCGACTGCTCGAGAAAACCAATGCCCGTTATCTGACCCGCGAGCAGATAGGCGAAACTGTTGACTTCATCGCCATGGATGTATCGTTCATCTCCGCGACGCTGGTGATTCCTGCGGTGATCGCCTCCGCGTTTTCTGTCCCTGCGGCGGCGCGGCAAATGGTGGTCCTGGTCAAACCGCAATTTGAAGTCGGGCGCGAGTTGGTCGGTAAGGGCGGCATCGTTCGAGACGAAGCAGCGCAACTGGCAGCGGTTGAGAAAGTTCGGCAGACGCTGGTGGCTGAGGGCTGCGTAAAGACAGATGTGAGCGACTCACCGATCCTCGGTGCGGAAGGGAATCGCGAATTCCTGCTTTTTGCAGCGTTCTAGAACGGGCAGGAAAAGCGAATCGCGGAGCTCGCAGAGAAAATCCGCAGAGTTCGCTGAGAACAGCGAAGAACCCCTCCGTTTTCGGTACAATGCAGCTTCATGGTAAGTAAGGATTCATCTACAGCTAAAGCCGCAGCCATTGTCTCCAAGCCCGGAAAGCCGGAATTGGCAACCATCCTGCCTCCACTGCTGCGGTGGTTTCGGGAACATCAGTACGGGGTGGTGGTAGACGAAGAGACCAAGCCGCATGCACCGGGAATTGAAGTCATAGACCGGCAGCAGTTGGGGTCGCGGCCGCTGAATTTCGTAGTGGTGCTGGGCGGGGATGGTACTTTGCTCTCTGCAGCGCGGGCGGTGGCGAAGGCCGGAATTCCCGTGCTGGGGGTGAATCTGGGCTCGCTTGGCTTCCTCACCGAAGTTCCGCTCGACCAACTTTTTCCCACGCTGGAAGGAATCGACAACAGTAACTGCAATGTCGAGGCCCGTTCCATGGTGCACGGTGAAGTGGTTCGCAAAGGCAGTGTAGTGGCCAGGTACGACGCCCTGAATGACATTGTCGTGGGCAAAGGCACCATCTCACGCTTGAATAGCTGCGACGTGTATGTGGACGGCGAATTCGTTTCAGCTTACAAAGCCGACAGTCTGATCGTTTCGACGCCCACCGGTTCTACCGCATATTCACTGTCCGCCGACGGCCCAATCATGATGCCCACGGTGAATGCATTTCTGATTACTCCGGTCGCCGCCCACTCCCTGACGCATCGGCCATTGGTGGTGCCTGACACCGCCAACATCGAACTGGTCGTGAATACCGGCGAGGACGAAGCCTATCTCAGCGTAGACGGTCAAGTGGGCATGCCTGTCTACGATGGCGACCGCGTGTGTTGCCGCAAATCCGAACACAAGGTCAAGCTGCTGCGCGTCCAAGGTACCTTCTTTGAGGTGCTGCGCACCAAACTGAAGTGGGGACAACGATAATCTCAGGGAAATCATTACCATGAAAATCATTCGAGCTTTATTCGCGCTGCTGGCTGGTTGTGTTTGGACGATCGCACTAGTAGCCCAGTCGAAACCGGTTGCCGACCTGATCATCACTCACGCCAATATTTGGACCGTGGATGCTTCGAACCCCAAGGCCCAGGCGGTCGCGGTGTTGGGGGATCGAATCATCGCCGTAGGTTCGGATGCGGACGTCGCAAGTCTTCGCGGCCCGAAGACCAGGGTCATTGACGCAGGCGGCAAGCTGCTGCTTCCCGGCTTCAATGACGCGCACGTTCACTTCGTCAGCGGAGGTCTGCAACTTGTCAGCGTACAGCTTGACGACGCAACCAGCGTAGGAGAGTTTGTCCGTCGCGTTGCGGAGCAGGCCAGGAAGACTCCGAAGGGTGAATGGATACAAGGAGGCGATTGGGATGAGACCAAGTGGCCCGGCTCGCCTCTGCCCACCAGGCAGATGATCGATCCGGTGACTCCGGATAATCCTGTCTTTTTGAGCCGCTACGATGGACACTCTTCACTGGCTAATTCGGCTGCCCTGAAACTTGCCGGCATTACCGCTCAAACCCCCGATCCCCCGGGCGGCACCATCGTGCGTGATGCCCAAGGAAGCCCGACCGGCGACCTCAAGGATGCCGCCACCGAACTGGTCGAAAAGGTGATTCCGCCGCTTTCGCACGATGAGCGGATGCGCGCAGTGAAGCGTGCGTTGGAGCTTGCCGCGTCGGTGGGCGTGACCAGCGTGCAGAACATGAATCCCGATTACGCAGACATCGCCACTTACGCGGAACTCTTGCAGGCGGGAGCACTGACCACGCGAATTTACGCTGTGCCATTGATCACTGAAGGAGTGGATGATCAGGCGAAGCTCGGAATTCGGCACGCTTTTGGCGGACCTTACTTGAGAATCGGCGCCGTCAAGGCGTTTGCCGACGGCTCATTAGGCTCGCGCACAGCGTATTTCTTCGAACCATTCTCGGACGAACCGGGGAATTATGGCCTGCTCTCCGATGAAATGCATCCTCTTTCTCTGATGCGCGACCGCATGATGAGGGCCGATGCTGCCGGCTTGCAGATTTGCACGCACGCGATCGGTGACCGGGCGATTTCGATCATCCTGGATTTATACGGCGAGATTGTGAAGGCACATGGCCCGGCGGACCGCCGGTTCCGTATCGAGCATGCGCAGCACATGGCTGCGAAAGATTTCGACCGCTTCGCGGAAATGCAAGTCATTGCTTCGGTGCAGCCGTATCATGCAATCGACGACGGGCGCTGGGCAGAGGCGCGCATCGGCCACGACCGCGCCAGCCGGACCTATGCGTTTCGCACATTTCTAAATCATGGAGTGCATCTGGCGTTTGGGACCGACTGGGATGTGGCGCCGCTCAATCCCATGTTGGGTTTGTATGCCGCAGTAACGCGCGCCACCCTCGACGGCAAGAATCCCAACGGCTGGTTCCCGGAGCAGAAACTTACCGTGAAAGAATCCGTCTACGCCTACACCATGGGCTCGGCCTATGCGGAATTCCAGGATAAAGAGAAAGGCTCGATCACACGCGGGAAGCTGGCGGACATGGTCATCCTGAGCGATGACATTTTCTCCATCGATCCGGTCAAGATTCGCGATGTGAAAGTGTTAAAGACGATTGTGGGCGGTAAAGTGGTTTGGGATGCGTCGCGCACGCCCCAGTACTCGCGCGGGTACTAGAAAGGTTAGCCTTCTCGCGTCGAGATAATTTCCGACTGTATGTGCCGTCCATTCGGTCAAATTTCGAAGCGGAGGAGATCGGCAATCGACTCGCGCCGTCTGATGACCTTCGCGGTCTTCCCGTCGACCAGCACTTCTGCTGGTCGGGGACGTGTATTGTAGTTGGACGCGAGGGCCATTCCGTACGCGCCAGTGTCGAGCACGGCGAGCAAGCCGCCCTCCTCGACCACCGGCAACTCGCGGTCGCGGGCCAAGAAGTCTCCGGTCTCGCAGACTGGGCCGACGACATCGACAGTTTCGCGAGACTCATCGCCGGTTGCCTCGACTGTGACGAGCTGATGGTACGCCCCATACAAAGCCGGACGAATCAAGTCGTTCATGGCAGCATCGACCACCAAAAATTTCTTGGCATTGTTGGTTTTCTTGTAGAGCACTCTCGTTAGCAAGATTCCGGCTGGTCCAACGATCGTGCGCCCTGGCTCCAACAAGAGATGCACATTCAATCCCCGCAGCGGCGTCAAAACCGCTTGGGAATACATCGCTACCCGCTCTGTAAAATCGGATGAATCGTTCTCATAGTCAATGCCCAGTCCGCCACCGGCGTCAACGTACGTGATGCTATGGCCGTCGGCCCTCAATTCACCAACCATTTCTGCCACTCGAGCCATCGTCTGAGTAAACGGCTTTACATCGACAATTTGTGAGCCGATGTGAACGCTGATCCCGGCTACCTTCAAATAGCGGTTGGCGGCCGCCAGCGAATACAAGCGCACCGCGTCAGCAATGGGGACGCCGAATTTATGCTTACGCAAGCCGGTAGAAATGTAAGGATGGGTTTCGGCGGAAACATCGGGATTCACCCGCAAAGCAATGCGTGCGATTTTCTTCGAGCGTCCGGCACATTCAGCCAGCGCCGACAATTCCGATTCACTTTCCACGTTAAACAACAAAATATTAGCGGCGAGTGCGGCCTCCATTTCCGCCCGAGTCTTGCCCACTCCAGAAAAGACCGTTTTTCTGGCTGCGCCTCGGCCTACCCGTAAAACCCGCTGCAACTCTCCACCGGAGACCACGTCGAAACCACAACCCGTCTTCGCCAACCGACGCAGAATCCCGAGGTTTGAGTTTGCCTTTACTGAGTAACAGAGAGTGTGAGGAACTCTGCGGAACGCTTGCTCAAAAGCTTTTACCCGATCGCGAATCGTGGATAGCGAATAAACGTAGAGCGGCGTGCCAAAATGTTCTGCTAGATGAGCCAGAGAAATCTGTTCGCAATGAAGCACAGAAACAGCCGCACGTTTCCGCTTCACTTTGCGGTAGAGAAATCCAGGAGGCCGCGCTCCGGCCGTTTGCTTGCTGAGCCTCACTTGCGCTTTCCGGCAGGGCCTTTGACGCGAATCACCACGGCCGTCTCATCGTCAAAGGCTTCCTCTTCGCCGGCATGCTCGGCTACCGCCTGGAAAATGGCTTTGACCACGGCATCGGGAGCCGCGTCAAGGTTTTCACTCACGACATGCTCCAGGCGGCCGCGACCGAACATGGCACCGGCGCGATTGCGCGCGTCGAGGATGCCGTCGCTGAAAAAGACAAACATGTCCCCGGGCTTCGCTTGGAAGCTCAATTCGTCGTAGTCGGCGTCATCGAACAATCCCGAGGGCAATCCGGCGATCTCGACCAGTTCGATCTTGCCGTCGTGGCAATACAGCGGGCGCGGCAACCCGGAGTTGGCCACGCGCAAGGTGCGGCTGGGATCGTCCCACAGAGCGTAGATCAGCGACACAAACTGCGCTTCAATACGGCGTTCTCCCAGCGAAAAGTTCAGCGCCGATAGCATTTCGGCGGGCGAAGGCTCGATCGGGGCATGGGATCGCAGGATGCCGCTGACCAGAGCTGCGTAAATCGCGGCCGGCGCGCCTTTGCCGCTGACATCCCCGACGATAATGGCGGTGCGCCCTAGAGAGTAACTGACGAAGTCGTAAAGATCCCCACCAATTGCGCGCGCGGGCATGGACTTCGCGGCAATATCCAAATGCTCAGGCTTAGGCAAGGTTTGAGGCAGAAGGCGGAATTGCAGTTCGCGGGCCAGTGCCAAGTCACGCTCCAGGCGTTTTTCCTGCTGGGCAATTTGTTCGTAAAGCCTGGCGTTTTCGAGAGCAATGGCAACCTGCGCCGCCAGCGTGGTGACGGTTCGCTTGTGGTCGTCGGTAAAAAAGCCGCGCCGGGTGTGCTCGAGATCAAGCACGCCAATGACTTTGTCTTTGTAGATCAGTGGTACGGCCAGCTCCGACCGGGTTTCAGGGTTGAGTTTGATATAACGCGGGTCCTTGCTGACATCGGGAACCAGTACCGCTTCCTTGTGCTCAGCGGCGTAACCCACCAAGCCGCGCCCCTGCGGAACTTCGTGCTTGAGGTGGACGTTCTCCTGAAAGCGCTGCGAAAAGCGGTGTTGCAGCTTCTCTCCCGTGGAGTCGAGCAGCAGAATGCTGAACATCTGATAGTCGATCAGGCGGCTGAGCAGTTCGGCGATTCGCTTCAGCAGTTCATCCACATTCAGAATCGAAGTGAGTTCGCGGGCGATTTCGTTGAGCAGGACCAGCGTGCGCGCCTGGCGGGTGGTGCGGGTATAGAGGCGCGCGTTTTCGATGCCCACCGCCATGCGGGAGGCGATCAGAGTCAGCAGCCGTTTATGCTCCTCCGTGAAATGATTGGGAAATGGCGATTCCAGGTCCATGACACCGATCAATCGGTTCTTCACGATGAGCGGCACAGCCAGTTCAGAACGCACCTTGGGAATGGCGGAAATGTAGCGCGGATCCTGCGAGACATCATGCACCAGGATCGCCTCACGGCGTTGGGCGGAAATGCCGGTCACGCCTTCGCCAACCTTAATTTTGATCCGTTCCGCGACCTCCCGCGAATATCCCACTTGAAATCGGAAACGCAATTCCTGCGTCTTCTCATTCAGCAGAAGGATGGCAAAGATCTCATAATCAATGACTTTGCGGACTAGTTCCGCGACCCGGCGCAGGGTCGTGTCTAGGTCGAGCGTGGTGTTGACCACGTCTGCCACCTCGAGCAGCAGGGGCTCGACTTTGTTCTGAAGATCTGGATCCGCGGCGATTGCTTCCACATGTCTATGATATCAGTCGCCCCTGTGGAATCGTTGGCAGCGAGGGCGGGGAGGGTACATCGCGACCGCCGTCAGATTCCTCGTGGCACGATGCAGATATCGGGCAAGTTGCGGTACTTTTCTGCGTAGTCCAGGCCGTAACCGACCACGAATTCATCCGGAATGGCGAAGCCCACGTAATCGGCTTGCATGGCAAGCTTCCTCCGGGAAGGTTTATCCAGCAGGGCGGCGATGCGCAACGACTTTGGCTGATGTCCCATCAGCACACGCTTGAGAAAATTGAGAGTGAGCCCAGTGTCGAGAATATCTTCGACCAGGATCACAGTGCGGTCGCGCATCGACTGATCGACATCTTTGGTGACCCGTACTTCACCTGTCGAATCCCAGCCGTGCTGAAGTTCCTGCGCGGGGGTGGGGCGATTTCCGTAGCTGGAAACTCCGATGAAGTCGAAGGTTGCATCGAGCTGCACCTGGCGGGCCAGGTCAGCAAGAAAGATGGCAGCGCCCTTGAGCACCCCGACGAAAATTACCGGCTGGCCGGAGAGGTCGCGGGTAATGTCCGCGCCCATCTCTGCGACACGAGCGGCAATCTGCTCGCGCGAAATGAGAACCTTCAGCTCCGGCATCGGGGTTCATATTAAACTAGCAGTTGGCAAATAGCACTCGACGGTTAGCATTGAGCCGGGCGAGAATCGAATGACCAGAAGCTAGGAGCTGGCAGCCACGCCTATGAAACTCGATGGCATCAAGATCACCTGGTTAGGTCATGCGACTTTTCGCATTGAAACTCCCCAAGGCAAAACGGTATTGATTGACCCCTGGGTCGCGGGAAATCCTAAGTGTCCCGAGAAAGAGAAGAATTTTGCGAAGCTTGACGTCATGCTCTGCACTCACGGGCATGGAGACCATATTGGCGATGCGGTCGACATTGCCAGGAAGTACGATCCGATCGTGATTGGAATGCCTGAGCTTTGCGGCTGGCTCGCGAGCAAAGGGATCAAGCGGGTCTCAGGCATGAACAAAGGAGGAACGCAAACCGTCGGCGACATCAAAGTCACTATGGTCCACGCCGAGCACTCCAGCGGAATCGAGGACGGCGGCAAGATGGTCTACGGCGGTGAAGCCTGCGGCTACGTGGTCGACTTTTCGAATGGAGTGAAGATTTACCACGCTGGCGACACCTGCGTGTTCGGCGATATGGCGATCATTCACGAGATTTATGCGCCGGAGATTTGCATGCTGCCAATCGGCGACCATTACACCATGGGTCCGCGCGAGGCCGCTTATGCATGCAAATTGCTGAAGCCGAAAACTGTCATTCCCATGCATTACGGGACGTTTCCTGTGCTGACAGGCACGCCTGCCGAGTTGCGCAAGCAGGCGCCGGATGTGGATGTGCGGGAGATGCACCCCGGGGAAACAATTGCATAATATATGGACGGGCGACCCGCGCCCGTCGTTTAGAATTCAGGAGCGAACTTGCCGCAATCGAAGGTGACAACTCCAAGCTGGCGGATGGGCGGCGTCACCGCCCCTCCGGTCGAAGATTATCTGTACTCCCTGCTTCCACCCGCGTGACGAAGTGCTCGCCGAAATTGAAGCGGAAGCCGCGATGCGCGATATTCCGATTGTCGGGCCAGTCGTGGGCCGGATTCTGCATCAGCTCGCGACCATGATCGGCGCCAAAACCGTATTTGAGATGGGATCAGCCATCGGCTACTCGACCATCTGGTGGGCTCGCGCTGTAGGCAAAGACGGCCGCGTGTTCTACACCGACGGAGATCGCAAGAATGCCGTCGAAGCCCGCAAATACTTCGAAGGAGCGGGAGTGGCAGACCGGATCACGGTGGCGGTCGGTGATGCGTTGGAACTTCTGTCCGAACAGAAACAGCAATTCGACATCGTCTTTTGTGATGTGGACAAGGAAGACTATCCGCGCGTGCTGCGCCTTGCGGTTCCGCGTCTGCGCAAGGGCGGCTTGTTCGTAACGGATAACGTCCTCTGGAGCGGTAAAGTTGCCGACAAGAAAAATACCGAACCTTCAACCAAAGCGATTCTGGAGTTCAATCGGATGTTGTACAATTCGCCGGATTTATTTACGACGATTCTCCCGGTGCGGGATGGCGTGGCGGTAGCGGTGAAGAAGTAATTTGGCGCGGCGAAGACGACGGAGGAATTTGTTTCACCTTTAGATCGACTTCACAGGAATCAGGGTTAGATCCTCCACCAGCCCGACTTCTTTCTGCAAAAATGGTTCGGCGTAGGTAACCCCGCCCAGCATACCGTAAAAGCGCGCCGTGGCTTCGAGGCGGGCGCGAATCTCGGCTTGGGCAGGGAACAGGTCCTTGCCGGCTTCCTGATCGCTAAACTGGGTCCTGTAGGCCATCAGCGATTGAAAGCGGGTTTCGAATTGCTCGCTGATGTCCACCACAAATGTTGGCCGCACATCGTAGTACAAAGTCGCATAGATGATCTTGAAAGGGCGGTGCGGGGCTAATTTAGCAGCCGCGGCATCTGCTAGGCTGGGTGCCGCCTGCTGAGTGTTGAGTGCCTGATTCGTGTCCAGCTTGGCCAGGCCCGCGAGAAAGCAGGCTTCGTATCCCAGGACGCTCGCCGTGTAGTGGTCAGGATGCCGTCCTTGCCAGTAAGGAAGAATCACGACGCGGGGACGTTGCTGACGGATGACTTGTGCAACTTTCAGGCGATTCTCCCAGGTGTTTTCCACGCGGCCGTCGGGAATGTCCAACGCCAGCCGCCACGAAACCTGCAAAATGAGGGCAGCCTCTTCCGATTCGCGCCGCCGTTCTTCTGCGCTGCCGCGGGTCCCCATCTCGCCGCGGGTTAGATCGAGAATGCCAGTGCGATGGCCGCGGTGTGCCATCTTCAGGAGTGTGCCGCCGCAAGTCTGCTCCACGTCGTCGCGGTGGGCGGCAATGGCAAGGATGTCGAGCGGCTGTGCGGGCATCTCAGTCGAGAATACAGAGAAGCGGGAAGATGTGGCAACCGATAGGACTAACATGTGGTAGGGAGGAAGAGGAGTATGGGGATTCCGAAGAACCGCATTGCAACCCATCCAGGGGAAGTGCTCCTCGAGGAATACATCAAGCCGCTGGGGCTTACGCAGACCACCTTGGCAAAAGAACTCGAGATCTCGACTAACCGCCTGAATGAGCTGGTCCGAGCCAAGCGGGGGATCACCGCGGACACAGCGCTGCGTCTGGCTCGACGCTTTCGGACCTCACCTGAGCTTTGGATGAATCTTCAGTCTGCCTATGAACTGACCGAGGCACGCCTGGCAATGGCGGATTAGATTGGCAGCATCTGTCTCGGGGCGCTGAGTCGTTGGCCGGGGCGCTACTTCTTTCTCTCCACCAAAAAATGCGCGAGTGATTTCAACGTGTCGGCGCGTTCTCCGAAGTGATCCATCGAACCGAGCGCAGTCGCCACCAGCGCGTCCGCTTTCTTTAGCGATTCGTCAACCCCAAACAGCGCGGGATATGTGGCTTTCTCAGCCGCCGTGTCTTTGCCGGCGGTCTTGCCGAGTTGTTCGGAAGTTTGGGTGACGTCGAGAACATCGTCCACAATCTGAAATGCCAGGCCGATTGACTGACCGAACTCGCGCAGTTTACCCACCGCGTCCCCGTCGGCTCCAGCATAGAGCCCGCCGCTGACCACCGAAGTGGTAATCAACGCAGCCGTCTTCGCGCGGTGAATGTACTCCAGCACCTCAAGACTTGGCTTCTGATGTTCGGCTTCGAGATCGACGACCTGGCCTCCGATCATGCCGTCAATCGTGCCGGTGCCGCGGGCAATTTCTTCGATGATTTGCACCCGTGCCTGTGCCGGACAGCGCAACCGTGCCAGCACTTCGTAAGCTTGAGTTTGTAACGCGTCGCCGGCCAGAATGGCAATCGCCTCGCCGAAGACTTTGTGGCAGGTGGGACGCCCACGCCGCAGGTCGTCGTTATCCAGAGCGGGAAGATCGTCATGAATCAGCGAATAGGTGTGCAACATTTCCAGCGCGGCGCCCAGTTCTTCAACTCCATCGGGCAAGGAGCCGGCGATCATCGTTCCTGCTTCCATGCACAAGATCGGACGCAGGCGCTTGCCGCCAGCAAAAACACTGTGACGCATGGCGGAGTGAATGGAACTCGGATGGCAGTTGGCGGCGGGCAGCAAGCGCTCCAGCGCGGCATCTGCCAGCGTTCGGCCCGCCTCCAGAGTGTCTTTGAGCATGACCGTGAGTATAACAAGGGGTCGTCAACTTTCGCCGCAGCACGCACGCGGTTGCGGAAATGGCGGAAACATCAGCGAGGAAGACGCAGTTTCAAGCAGCCGCAGAACGTTGCCTGGTGGCATTGCCCAGCGCCGCGCGCACAATGCCCGCAATGTCGTCTGCGGGGCACACGTCGGCCGCGCCTGCCTGTAGTCCTCTGGCCCACATTTCTTCGTCTGCAACCCGATGGGTGCATACGATGTAAGCTCCGGGGAACTCACGCGAGAGTTGCTCGACCTCCGTGAGCGGCGCCGTCTCAATGTCTAAGACGACCACGTCCGCGCGTTGTTTGGCGATCCGATTGCGCAATTCGCCTACCGATTGGACCCGCTGAACGGAAGCAAAATTCTGCGACAACGCGGAAAGCAGAGATTCCGCAACTCGCGCATCGCCCTGGAGGAAAACAACCGTAAGAGACTGCATACTACCCTCTGGCTTCTTTGGATGCACGTCACCGCTCTGAGACGCGGTTATTTGCGGCCGGACGGAGACTCGGTTACGGGCTCAAACGATTCTGCTTGGAGCTTTCCATTTTGCTTCAGCAAAATTTCCACTTTGCCTTCGGCCTGTTCCAGTTCTTTGCGACACGTGGCGGAGAGTTGCATCCCCTCTTCGAATAGGGTTAGAGATTTCTCCAGGGGAACTTCTCCCTTTTCCAGCTCCTGGACAATTTTCTCCAGGCGCTGAATGGATTCCTCAAATTTAGCCACGGGGATCGCTCCTTGGGCGTATTGTAATCCCGTGAGAGAAGATGTGTCCGACAAAAATCCTAAACCGACGTAGGCCGCGACGTTCCCAGCGCTTCCAGCACATCCACGGCGGAACTGTATCGCCCCTGCGGCGCGCTGATCTGCGCCCCTTGCGTCATTTCACGAATCGCGATCACCATTTCGCGCGCAATGGCAATGCCTTCTTCCCGAGCGGCCTCGGGCGTCGTCACTCGCGCCATACGTTCCAGGATTGAATCAGGCACCGAAACCCGCAACTCATTCTTCATGAATTCGGCGTTACGCACGCTGACCAGCGGCCAGATGCCTGCCACCACCGGAATCCGGCAGTGTTCGATGCGCCGCAGGAACTTTTCCAGCAGTCCCAGGTCAAAGACAGGCTGGGTTACCGCGTACTCAGCGCCGGCCTCGACTTTGTATTCGAAACGCCGGATTTCCTCGTCCAGGTTGGGAATTCCGGGATTCGCGCCTACGCCGATGACAAATGGCGTGCCTTGGCCAAGCGGATTGTTGCCAATGTCGACTCCGCGGTTCAGGTTGTGAACAATGTTCACAAGGCCGATGGCGTCTACGTCGAATACCGCTGTGGCATCCGGATAGTTGCCCATCTTCGGCGGATCACCCGTGATGCAGATCAGGTTGCGAATGCCGGTGGCGGCAGCGCCCAGCAGGTCGGATTGAATGCACAACACGTTACGGTCGCGACAAGTGTAATGCAGGATGGCCTCGATGCCGACTTCCTGCTGGATCAGCAACGAAAGCGCCTGATTGCTCATGCGCGCTGAGGCGCGCGGGCTGTCCGGAATGTTAATGGCGTCCACGCCGACCGACTTCAGGAAACGCGCGCCTTCGACTTCTTTGCGAATGTCGGTGCCCTTGGGTGGAACGATCTCGACCATGGTGACGAACTCGCCCCCGGCCAGCTTCGCGCCCAGCCGGGAGCGGTCCGCTATGGGAACTGTGGGGGCGGCGGGAGCAGCGCCAGTCGGACGAGCCGCTGGCGAGGGATTCACTCGGGCGCGAGCTTCGCCCACGCGCAGCGCTGACTTCATAACGCGGATGTGGTCGGGAGTGGTTCCGCAACAGCCGCCCACCAACCGAACTCCGGCAGCGACGAACTTGCGGGCATAGCTCGCCATGTATTCCGGGGAGCACAGATAAATGTTGCGGCCCTCGACCGACCGCGGAATGCCGGCGTTGGGTTGCGCAGCCAAGGGCAGGGACGTAAGCGCTCGCATGCGCTCGATGGTGTCGAGCATGGCCACCGGGCCGACGCTGCAATTGCAACCGATCACGTCGGCGCCCCAGTCGGCCAGCCGTGGGGTGAAAGCTTCCGGAGTCGAACCGTCCAGGCAGTTGGTGTCTTCATCAATCGTGACCTGTGCCACGACCGGAATTTTTAGGCCGACATCGCGGATCGCGAGCATGGCCTGGTGAAGCTCTTCGAGATAACCGAAAGTCTCAAGGATGATCAGATCGACTCCGCCTTCCGCCAGTGCCGCAAGCTGATCGCGAAAAGCCGAGCGCGCTTCCTCGAACGATGTTTTTCCCAGAGGCTCGATGCGAATCCCCAGCGGCCCCACAGAACCCGCCACCCAGACATCGAAGCTCTTGGCCGCCTCGCGCGCAATTTGTGCGCCCGCAAGGTTGATATCGCGGACGCGGTCCGCAAGGCTGTGCCGGCCTAAGCGGAATGCGTTTGCGCCAAAAGTATTGGTCTCAATGATTTCCGCGCCGGCCTGCAAGTACTCCTTATGCACCCCGCGAATCAACTCGGGCTGGGTCAGGTTCAATTCGTCATAACAACGATTAATGAAAATGCCCTTGGCGTAGAGCAGGGTCCCCATCGCCCCGTCACATAAGATGGGCGACTGTTTCATCCTCGCCAATAGATCAGTGGCCATTCAACTGAGAATACAAGATGACTGCCGGTTTTGCACCTTGAGGGCTGGTGGGGGCGGCTCTACGCCTCGTAACCCGGAATCGCCGCCCCCCTAGCCCTCTGCTATAATCCCGTTTCTTGCATCCAAATCTCTATCCCTCATGCACCTCGGAGTCCTGGGTTTGAAGAAAACCTCGATTAGTTTGGCAGTTCTCGTGGCTGCCTGTGTGATTATCCTTTCCTGCGGCGGCGGCTCCAGTTCCTCCTCGGCACAGCACATGAGCGGCCTCAAATTCCGGGCGTTCGTTTCCAATCCGTTGTCTTCGAGTGGCCCCGCCGTCAACATCCTTGATGCCTCACAAGACCTGCTTTCTCCCGCGACCATCAGTTTCCTGGGGGTGGTTCCCCAACCGGGACTCATGGTGATTTCTCCCGACCTTCGATTTACTGTGGTTTTCAGCCCACCGGGAGCCCTCGCCGTCATCCAAAATTCAACTGAATCCACGCTGAGCGGCGTGCCCATCATCAGCTTGCCCGGCTTAACGGAAAGTATTGCCATCGCCAACGATAGCGTAACCGCCTACGCCGCTGTGCCTTCGGCGCAGATACCCGGAGAGGCCCCGGGCGCGGTGCTCGTTATGAACTTGACCACGGGAGCCACGACGGCAACCATTCCGGTTCCGGCGGCGCATTACTTGGTGCTCAGCCCCGACGGAAGCCGCTTGCTGGTCTTCAGCGACAACTCAAATAACGTCACCGTGATTGCCACGGGTTTGATCGGCACCAGCACCGACCCGCGACAGCCGGTGGGCGGCATCTGCTGCTTCGACCGTCCGGTTTGGGCCGTCTTTGCCAATAGCGCGACCGCATATATCTTCAATTGCGGTGCGGAATGTCCCGGAGGTGTGAGTGCGGGCATTACCACGTTCAACGTGGGCGATCCGGCGCCGGGAACAACCGTCGCTGTCAGCGGCGCCACCTACGGATTGCTCAGTGGCGGCAGCCTGTACGTTGCTGGCAGCCCACCCCGTACTCCCTGTGGTGCAGGCACGGAAGCGACCACGTGCGGCACCCTGAATATCATTGACGTCGATGGGATGAAGCTCATGAACTCCAGTCCGATCATTATCACCGACGGCTACCACAATCGTATGGCGATGGGATCGAAGGGGCAGTTGTTCATCGGAGCGCGCAGCTGCACCAGCATCAACAATCTCGGGGGCGAAATACGCGGCTGCCTGTCGATTTACAACACAATGACTTCAGCGGTGGTGGTTCCGCCGCAGATCGGAGACGCTACCGGCATCGAACCTATTCCGGGACGCAACGTGGTCTACGTGTGCGAGGGTGGGGTATTCGAGATGTTTGACACCACTACCGACAAGCTGCTGGTGCAAGTTAACCTGCCTAACCAAGGTGTCCCCACCGACATAGTCGGATATTCTATGGACGTAAAAGTGGTCGATCCACCGCCTTCGACCTGTTCTTTGAATTGTACGAATTAGTGCGCGGCGAACCGGGCGGGTGGCGCTACGCTGGGCCTATCCTGACTATCGGAGAGGGCGCGCTTACTTCGCACCCTCGAGCACCAACCGGTGCACACCCGCCTTCTGCACTGCCGAGGGAGAAAACGGCAAGGTGAAAGTCGAGTTCCCGTACCAAGCCTTCCACTGATCCATGTAGAACGGGCTGAGAAAGTTTCCCGCCTCACCCGTCACCAGGTTCAACGTGGAGCGGTCGAGATCCGCCAGGTCGACGGTCATACGCTCTGAAGGGCCGTGAGTTCGCGACACTGCCTTCACCGTGAATCGACTCCCCGATTGCTCGCGGAGTCCGGGGCCGGTCCAGCGCCGCAGCAGTGGAATACGGCCGAGGATGGGATGCTGGATCTCCACCGGATTGAAGCTTCCCCATTTCCAGGAATTCAGATCCGCTGGAACGTCGGCGCAGTGACCGCGCTTTCGACTGCGGCAGTGAGCAATTCGTCATAATTAGGATAGGCCTCGGGCAGCCAACGCTTGGGTTGGTGTTGCACCACATTTTCCAGCCAGATGGTTTTCATCATCCAGTGATAACTCTTCCAACTGAATACGGACTTTACCTGCTTGGGATCGGTTGGAGCCGGGCCCAGCTTCGGTTCCAGCAGCAGCCGTGTCAATTCTTCACGGGCGCGGACGGCAATCGTGGGGGCCGCGGAATCCGCGGTCATGCGCCCGTCCCACTGCCGTAGAATTTCGGCTGCGGCCTTAGCGCGGGAGGATGGCTTTTGGGCGTGGTCCACTGCGTAAACAAACTTCTCCGCAAAGATCCGGTCCAAATCCGAGTAAATGTCGGTTTCGAGCGCCAGCATGTCGGCGGCAGAGAACTTCTCGCCTGACTCCAGCACTTTGTAAATTCGGGCCGAGCGCCACGGAGCTTCCCACTCAACGCTGATCGAATAAGGATATTTATCAGGTGTGATCCGGCTGTTGGCGGTGGCAATGATTCCCGACGGCGGATTGAACACGCTGGGCAACTTGTCGAACGGAATATAGCCCGTCCACTCGTGCGCATTATCACTGCCGTTCTCAGGCAGGCTGCCGTCGCCCGAGGCGCGAATGGGAATTTTGCCGGTAGCATGATATCCGATGTTGCCGTCCACATCGGCATAAACAACGTTCTGGCTGGGAGCGTCGAATTCTGAGAAGCCGCGGACAAACTCGTCCCAGTTTTGCGCCGAGTCCACCGCAAAGAAAGGATTGCCGACTCCGTCGTATAGGGTCCAGCGCAGGGCCAGCTTGCGAGTTTCTCCAGGGACGAGCTCCGTGATGATCGGTCCGTGGCGAGTGACTTCCACGTCCAGAGTCACATCCGCGTGGCCCTTTACATGAATGACCTCATGGCGCTGCTCGGGCGCTTTCCATCCATCGGGTGTGAGGTATTGCCCACTTTCATTGAAGGTTTCGAGATACACATCCTCGATTGTCGGACCCACGTTGGTGAAGCCCCAGGCGACGCGCTGGTTGTGGCCTACGATCACGTAAGGATAGCCGGGCAGCGTGACTCCGGCCACATCGAAGTTCCCACATGCAGCACCAGCGCAGCGGAGATGAGCTTCGAACCACAGATTGGGCATCTGGTGGCCGAGATGCATGTCATTCGACAATAGCGGTTTTCCTGAAACCGTGTGCGCCCCGGAAACCACCCAGTTGTTGGAACCCAGTACCTGCGGTCGATCACCGAAGAAGTCCGCCACTTGTGCTCGAAACCAAGCGTGGGCGCTCTCGCTTTCTCCCAATTCGGAAAGAATGTCGCGCAAGATCGGCCAACTGGCGGCAGGATCTTCTTCCGGCATCAGTTTTGCCACCGAACGATCGACCCCGGAACCATCATCATCAGAATCCGGCCCCAGCGTCGGACGAGGGACCGTCGGTCGCCGGTCTCGCCACGAGGAGTTCACGTAAAGATCAGCGGTCAGTTCCGGCCCCAGCTTGGCCAGAACTTTTTCGCGAACCAGAGCTTGCTCTGGAGTGGTGCTCAACTCCTGCACCATGTAAGCGCCGATCAGCGCCGAATCCTCTGTGGTCCACGGTTTTGGGGAGTAGCTAAGAATGCGAAACTCGATCGGCAAGCGGTCGCGATGAGATTCGATGAACGCGTTTACACCGCGAGCGTAGGCCTCAAGACGCGCGCGATCGTCGGCCGAAATTGTCTCGATCGTTTTGCGCGCCGCGATTCTAATGCCAAGAATTCTCTGCTGGCGATCATGCTCGAGGGCCTCGGGCCCGACTACCTCCGCCAAGTCGCCCGCGGCAAATCGCCGCATGCCATCGATCTGAAACAGGCGGTCTTGCGCCGTCACGTAGCCTTGCGCAAAAAACAGGTCGTCAAAATTGGCGGCGTCGATTGTGGGAATCCCATGACCATCGCGCAGCACCGTGACCGGCGCGGCGAGTCCCGGCACTTGCAGCGTGCCATCTAATCGAGGTAAAGCAGACCGGGCGATAGAATAAAACCAGCCCAGGGTGCCAAAAGCCACCAGTAGAAACGCGCCGCCTACCCACCCAATGACGTGGGAAAGGCGGACGCGGGGATGCGGTTCAATCAGAACGCCAGTCGCCATGAAATCCCGATTCTAGGGCTTGTCAGCGCCGGAAGACAAACCGGGGCTTGGCGGTGTTTCCCGAAGCCCAGTATCATGGCGTTGGCTGGCTGTTTGTGACATCTTCACGGGGCGACCGGTTACAACCCATGCTGCAAAAGCGCATTGACGACCAACCCAGCATCTCGCGGGAGATGATCCGCGAGGCCCAACAAATCCTGCATCAGCATCTCAAACGGGTGGGGCTCAAACAAACCGCGCAGCGCGATACCATTCTGCAGACTTTCATTGAAACCCGCGATCATCTCTCTACCAACGAGCTGCACCGGCTGGTACAAAAGAAAGACCCGCGCATCGGCTTCACGACCGTCTATCGCACGCTCAAGCTGCTCGCGGAATGCGGACTCGCGAGCGAAGTCGCTTTCCACGATGGCATTGCCCGCTTTGAGCACCAGTACAACCGCCGCAGCCACCATCACATGGTGTGCATAGAATGCGGCGGCTCGGTGGAGTTTTTTTCGCCCGAGGTGGATCAGCTGGAACAGGAGATCGGACATAAATACCGGTACACCACCACCCGCCACACTTTTCAGATATATGGCGTGTGTGAGGACTGCCGCATAAAGAAGCCGCGCCAGATCGTCTGAGCGACCATGCCTATCTCCTGCCCGCAATGCAGCGCTGAAATGCCCGACGGGGCGGCATTCTGTCCCGGCTGCGGCCGCAGGATGATCGCTGTACCCAGCGCCGTCGCCAGCACCGGCTTTCTTAAGGAAAATGTCGCTGGCGCGCTGGCCTACGTTACGTTTATTCCCGCCATCGTTTTCCTCTGGAAAATGCCATTCAAGCGAAACCATTTCGTGCGCTTCCATTCTTTTCAGTCCATCTTTTTGCTGCTGGCTGGATTGCTCGTCGCGCTGGCCACGAGACTGGTGTTCCCAGTGCTCACGCTGATCCCCTGGCTGGGCTACATGCTGGCCTGGCTGACGGTGCTTCTGGTGCTCTTGGCGTGGACCCTGATTTGGGCGGTCACCCTGATCAAGGCCCTCCAAGGCGAGCTGTTTCGATTGCCGGTAATCGGTGGCTTAGCTGAAAGGGCATAGCCGGGCGCGGGCACCGTTGGACCTGGAATCTGTTACTATGCGCACGTCAGTGAAAGTCAGGATGGTGATTGCCGTGAAAACCTAGTCCCAGGAGAAAAAATCATGGCTTTTTGCATAGCGTGCGGCGGTCAGATGCCAGAGGGAGCAACTGCGTGTCCGGCCTGCGGACGCGCAACCGCTGGTGGAGCGGGGGCTGCGCCGGCGGCGGTCGTTGGGGGGCTCACTGATAATGTCGCTGGCGCACTGGCCTACGTCACCATTATTCCCGCCATCGTATTTCTGGTGATGGAACCCTATAACCGGAACCGCTTCATTCGGTTCCATTCTTTTCAGTGCATCCTTGCCGCGGTGGCTTGGATCGCCTTGTGGGTCGTGCTGGGGATCGTGGTGCATTTCCCGTTCTTCGGATGGTTGACGTTCCTGGTGTGGCCTCTGGTTAGCCTGGCTGGCTTTGTCGTCTGGCTGATCCTGATGCTGAAGGCTTATCAGGGCCAGAAGTTCAAACTGCCCGTGATCGGCGATATCGCGGAAACACAGGCGAACGCCTGAGTCGTCTTTCTTGGTCGCTGGAGGAATCCACAACTGGAAGAACCCATAACAAGGAAGTGCGTGTAGTTTCACGAAGCACTGGCTGCACAAGGTTTTGCTGTCCGCGCCCGAGTTCGCTTGGCGAATTGGCCCAGCCATTTCTTATCCATTTTCCTTCCGTTCGTTTTTCCGGTAGTCTGTTTCACTTGGCTATCGCGGGAGGGCAGGTTTGAAGGTTAGGGTCTTTTACCACGACAAGTGCTTTGATGGTGCTTCTTCGGCGGCACTATTCTCCCGCTTCTACCGTGAGCGCATCCGCAGTGATGTGGATTTCGTCTACTCCGGGCTGCTGCATCGCGCCGGCTCCTTATTCAACGAGAAGGACTTTGACGGCGACGAGAACGCGATTGTCGACTTCAAGTATTCCAGTTCACCGAAGATCACCTGGTGGTTCGATCATCACCAAAGCGCATTCCTGACTCCTGCCGACGCGGCGCATTTCGAGCAGGACCAGAGCAACCGCAAGTTCTACGATCCCGATTTCAAGTCCTGCACCAGCTTCATTGCCACCGTGGCCCAGCAGCGTTTCGGCTTTGATCCGGCGCCGGTGGCCGATCTGGTGCACTGGACCGATGTCATTGATGGTGCACTCTACCCCGATGCTCGCACCGCTGTAGAGATGCAGGCTCCAGCCATGAAGCTGACCATGATTATCGAGTCCAACCAGAACTACGATTTTTTGCCCCGGCTGATCCCTTTACTGGCCAACCAGCCGCTTGGAGAAATCCTGGAACAACCCTTTGTGGCGTCGTTGTTGCCGCCGCTGCTGGAGCGTCATCAACGGTCGATCGCCATTCTCCGGGAGCGTACCGAGTTGAAAGACGGGACGCTGTTCTTCGATGTCACCGATCTTGAACTCGAGGGCTACAATAAATTTGTACCCTACTACTTGCAGCCGGAGTCGATCTATAGCGTGGGCCTAAGCAAAAGCAGCTTTCGGGTGAAAGTCTCAGTGGGTTCGAATCCCTGGGCGCCGTCGCCACCAGTAGTCAATCTGGCCAAGATCTGTGAACGTTACGGTGGTGGCGGGCATGCGCGAGTGGGCGCGGTCTCGTTCGACGTAACCCAACAGGAAGCCGCGCGCGTGGCCGCGCAGGAAATTGTGACGGAATTGCGGGCTGCGGTGCGGGGATCCGGAAGGTGAATGTCCGCGCCGAGTCCGTGTCCGTGCATCACCGTCACGACCATAATCTTCAGGCCTTAAGGGCGATCGCCTCCTTTGAACTGACCAAGGGCCTGATCGTTCTTTTCGCTGCCTTGGTGGTAGTGTTCATGGTGAGACGCGATCCCTGGGATTTCGCTGACAGTATCCTTCGCCTGCTGCACATCAGCCCCGACCATCACTTCGCCCAGTTGTTCCTGGATTGGGCCGATACCTTGACCGACGCTAAACTATGGACGGTAGCCGCGGTCGCTGGCACCTACGCTATCCTCCGTTTCGTAGAAGCTTACGGCCTCTGGTACGCCCGAACTTGGGCGGAATGGATCGCACTGGTTTCGGCTTCGATGTATGTGCCGTTTGAGATCTACAAGATAATTCATCGGCAAAGCCTGTTTCACATTTCGGTTCTGGTGATCAATTTGATCATTGTGGTGTATATGGTTTACCTGCTTAAGACTGGCAAGGGCCGCCAGTACCCTGGTCACCCCCACCGATTACCTACGTAAACCTGCATCTTCTTTAGAATCCAGCCCGCGTGACTTGCGTCATTCCTCGGTCGTTACAAGCGTAAGCCCCGCCCCACCAATGAGCTATTGCGGGTTTCCCCGGGGCAGTGCAATCTAGTTGTGTCCCCGAGAACCATGCGGTTGGAGGCTAAAGTATGAGTGAGTCTACGCGGCAGAATCGGCTACAGAACGTGGTAGGATTGGCCGCTGAATACGTGGTCACGGGATTGATCATGCTGATGACGCTGGTCAGCACGCTGCGAATGCTGGGAATTTTGTCCTGAAGTTACCACTCCGGAGTGGGGTGCCTGAGAAGAGGCCCGGTGCAGGAGAGGCGTCCTGAGCCGGGCCTTTTGGCGTTTTGAAAACCACCCGAAGTCCTTACAAAATCGACCGCACCACGCCGCCATCCACACGCAAAGCTGCTCCGTTCGTCGCCGAGGACAGCGGACTGCACACAAATGCCACCAGCGCGGCAACTTCTTCGGTGGTCGCGAAACGCTTCAATAATGAAGTTGGACGCATGGTGCGAAAGAATTCGTCTTCCACCGCCTTGGGCGTGGTCTTCTGTTGTTTGGCAAGGTCCCTGACGAACCTCCCCACTCCTTCCGACCCAGTCGATCCCGGCAGCACCGAGTTCACCGTCACGTTGGTCCCGGCGGTAGTCTCAGCGATGCCGCGGGAGATTGCCAACTGCGCTGTCTTCGTCATTCCGTAGTGAATCATCTCGGCCGGAATCTGCACCGCGCTTTCGCTCGAAATGAATACGATCCGCCCCCAATCGCGCTTTTTCATTCCCGGCAAGTAGTGACGGCTGAGGCGCACTCCGCTCAAGACATTGATTTCAAAAAACCGCTTCCAATCCGCGTCGTCGATCTGCTCAAACGGCTTGACCTCAAAGATTCCGGCGTTATTTACCAGGATGTCGGTATCCGGAAATAAACGCGCGACCTTATCCGTTCCCTCGGCCGTGCCCACATCCGCCGCTATCCCTTCAAAGTTGCCTCGAACCACCGACGCCTGAAGCTTTTTGACGGCTGCGCTGACTCGCTCCTCGGTTCTGCCATTCACCACTACGAAGCAGCCTTCCCTGGCTAGAGCCTCCGCGATGGCGAACCCGATCCCGGCAGTGCTTCCCGTGACGACAGCGCGTTTTCCGGTCAGGCGTAGGTCCATGCAGTTTTCGATGCGGACTAGGAGAAGGTCGATTCACCTAGACGGCACCGACATATTCTGTTCCTTGTCACCCTCAGCGCGAAGTCGAAGGGATGTCTACATTTCCGGACCGTCGACTCCGCCTACTGCGGCAGCCCCACGTACACCGTATCCGTGACCGGCGTATTCAACAGATTCGTCACCGTGGCCGGAATATCTCCTGCCGCGTCGAGTTCCGCCGGAGGGCCGAAACCGAGAAGCTCCGCGCTGGCGGAGTGAATCACACCGTTGATCTGAGTAAAGTCGGTCAATCCCGCCACTTCACTCAGCGCCGGAACAATCGAATCGCTTTCCTGGTTAAAGATTTCCGGCCAGCCCGTCGAGGTCAGGTGCTTGGCTAGATAGTTGCCAAAGCAAAGCACTCGGATCGCCTCGGCCACGGATGAACTGTCCAATCCATCCAACTGGCCTTGCGATTCCAATCCCTGAATCAGAGCGGTGGGAAGAGGATGTGGAATTGGATTTTGCAGCGCTTGCAGCGCCGGACTTAGGCTTCCCCCGAAGCCGTCGCCTTGCAGGTCTCCCACGCCTCCGGTGGTGGTGGTGCCGTCCTTGAATGTTACTGTGGTGAAACTCGGGCTTCCGGAAGTGGCCAGAACTCCGCGTACGCACTGATCGTTGTTATCGAGAAGATAAGGCGCCAACGGCGAACCCCAGTGCGGGGTTCCAATGGTGATCAGTTTGTGAACGCCGCCCAGCCCAAACGTGGTATTGCCATAAAACCCCTTGACCAGCGGGAAGGTGCGCGTGATGTCGCCCCCCATGCTGTGAGCCACGATGTCAACCTGGACCGCGGCCACTGGAATGCCGTCGGGGTTCGTACCGGTTTTGAATTGGTTCACGAAAGCTGCCAGTTGCTTCAGTACCAAGGGTGCGTTATAGGCGAATCCCAACGAATTTGCCTGGGCAGTTTTCAGGCTAGAGACTGCCCAGGAAGGATAAGAAGGCTTATAAGACTTGATCTGCCCGCCAATCACCGCAGAATAGTTAGCGCGCCCGATCGTAAAGCGCGGATCGGTGATCAGGGGAGTAAAGTTATCCCACGAAGCAGGACTGCCCCAGAGTCCATGGATCAATCCCAATGGCGGCCGCAGCAGCGTGACCGGAGTATTAGAAGAAAGCCCAGTGTCGTCTGCTAAAACATTGAGTGTGATGAAGCGGTCGGTCGCGTTCTCGTCCTGTCCCTCGGGACGCGGAAAATCAACCGGAGCGCCGTAAATAGCAAACGCCATCGGGCCCTGCGAAGTGCTCACCGCGCTCACGGTCAACTGGCTCAGGGTGAAGCTGGCGGAGCCGATTGCGGCCAGACCTCCATCTTCTGCGGCTGAGATACTCTGCTGTCCCTGGTCATTGATGACCGTGAAAGTAAACTGTTCGCCGGCGGCATTCGCAGGCACACGCAGCACCAGCTCACTTGCGCCATCCGCAGAGCTGCCCTGCACGACACGTCCTTTGGTCGCCAAGGTATTGACCTTGGTGGTCACCATGGGTCCGCTAAGCAGCGTCGGCACCGGATCAAGCAAGGTCAATTGAGGCGGATTCTGTGCCGCCAGTAAGACAGGGAACAGTAGCGTCGTTGTTGCGAGCAGCGCCGAAAGGCGAACTAACGATGCCGGCGTTCTGGAGCAACTCCGTGAAAGGAAATTCTGAGAGAAGGACATATAGACCTCGATTGGTAAGACTCGATCCATGAAACGGGTAGCAGTGGGCTTTGCCTGCCCGCATGGTCGTCCAGCCTGTTTACCACAGATTCAAGCGCAGGACAATCACGGCGTGAGTGGTTAGGGGTGTGCCACTCTTTTCGGGCCTAGCAGCAGAAAGCAGGAAGGGATAACCTTGAAATCAAAGACCATGAATCAGGCTGATCGCAGCCGGGCGAGCTCCTTCCGGATTTCGTCCAGCCGATCCAGCCGACGTTGATACTCGGCTCTTTCTTCTCGGCTGTGGGCCGTCCCCTGGCTCCAGTACAAGGTATTAGCGTAATGGATGGAGTCCATTTCTTCCCGTAAGGCCGCGACCTTGTCTTCCGGTGAGGGAGCGGACGGCATAAGCGCCTCTCCGGTTGCAGTTTGCGGTCGTCGGACGGAGTGACGCTGTGATCCCGGTCACGTCGAGCTGTGACCACCGGCACCGCCGATCCCGTTAGCGACCCCCCATTACCTATCGCCGCCTCGATTCAGCGGCGAAGAAGTTCCCCCTAATCGGATACGACAGCCGGTTTTGCCGCTTCAACCAGCCACTGCGGGCGCTCTGTTTCCTGAGCATCGACGACCGCGATCGCCGCAATGTTGACAATCTCTTCCACCTCCGCGCCTCGCGCCAGCAGATGCACCGGCTTGCTCATGCCCATGAGAATTGGCCCAATCGTCTCCGTTTCGCCGATTTTTGCCAGCAGTTTGTACGCGATGTTGGCGGAGCTGAGGTCGGGGCAGATCAGCACATTCGCCCCACCCTTGAGCGAACTGAAAGGATAAAGCTCCTCCAGCATCTCTGGAGAAACCGCAACGTCGGCCATCACCTCGCCATCCGCGATTAGGGTCGGATCTGCCTTGTGCAGCAGGTCGAGAGCTTTGCGCACCTTCTCGCAGAGCGGGTGTTTGGTGCTCCCGAAGCTGGAAAAAGAGAGCATGGCGACGCGCGGCACGACGTCGAAACGCCGCGCCGTATCAGCTGCGCACAGCGCGATTTCCGCCAGATCTTCCGCCGTGGGATCGATGTTTACGCTGGTGTCGGCCAGGAAGTAGACGTCCCCTTTGCGGGTAATCATCGCATAGCAACTCGCCACCTTGTGCAGTCCTTCGCGCATGCGTACGATCTGCAGCGCCGGACGGATCACATCCGGGAAGTTCTGCGTCACCCCTGAGACCAGGGCATCAGCATCCCCCATGTGGACCATCATGGAAGCAAAAATATTACGGTCATTCATGAGCTTGCAGGCTTCGCTCGCCGTTACGCCCCGGCGCTGGCGCAGCCGGCAAAGTTCCTCAATGTACCTTTCGCGCAATGGAGACTGGGATGGATCCACCACTCGAACCTCCTGAAGATCCAGCCCCAAATCGGATGACTTTGCCTGGATGACCGAAGGGTTTCCCAGCAGGATGGGCAAAGCAATTCTTTCCTCCACCAGACTGTGACAGGCCCGCAGGATTTTCTCATTCTCTCCTTCCGGAAAGACCACAGACTTACGCTTGGCCTGCGCTTTGTGGATCATCACGCGCGAGATTTGGTGCGCTTTCCCCAGGCGACGTTCGAGTTGCTCCCGGTACTCATCAATGTTGACCGGTTCTTGCGCCACCCCCGTTCTCATCGCAGCTTCGGCAACCGCCGAGGCCTCCCAGACCAGCACGCGCGGATCGAACGGTTTGGGAATCAGGTAGTCAGGACCAAACTTGAGCCGCTCCACGCCATAAGCCCGGCACACCGACTCGGGTACGTCCTCCTTCGCGAGCTTGGCCAGGGCGTAAGTCGCGGCCAGCTTCATTTCTTCATTGATGGCGGTTGCGTGCACATCCAAGGCGCCGCGGAAAATGAAAGGAAAGCCCAGCACATTGTTCACCATGTTGGGATAGTCGGACCGCCCGGTACACATAATGACGTCCTCACGACAGGCTTTGGCGTCTTCATAAGTAATCTCCGGATCGGGGTTCGCCATGGCAATCACGATCGGGTGAGCCGCCATCGAACGCACCATGTCCTGCGTGACCACGCCACCCACCGAGAGTCCGAGGAACATGTCGCTGCCCACCATCGCTTCCGCCAGCGTGCGCAGTTTGGTAGCTTGCGCGAAGCGTTCCTTGTAAGGGTTCATTCCCGCCGCGCGCCCCTTGTAAACGATTCCCTTGGTGTCGCAAAGCGTAATGTTTTCGCGTTTCATGCCCAGCCGAACGTAGTGCTCGGCCGTGGCGATGCTGGAGGCGCCTGCCCCGTTGATGACCAGATGTATTCTGTCGATGTCCTTCCCCGCCACTTCCAGAGCGTTCAACAACGCTGCCCCGGAAATGATGGCCGTCCCATGTTGGTCGTCATGGAATACCGGTATGTGCATTGTCTTTTTCAAAGTCTCTTCAATGTAGAAACACTCCGGGGCCTTGATATCTTCCAGGTTGATGCCCCCGAACGTGGGCTCCAGCAACTGGCAGACCTTGATCACTTCGTCTGGATCGTGAGAGTTGACCTCGATGTCGAAGACATTCACATCGGCAAAACGTTTGAACAACACAGCCTTGCCTTCCATCACGGGCTTGCCCGCCAGGGCGCCGATGTCGCCCAGTCCCAGCACCGCAGTCCCGTTTGTCACCACTGCCACCAGGTTTCCCCGTCCGGTGTACTTAAAGGCGTCGTGCGGATTTCGTTCGATCTCAAGGCAGGGTACTGCCACCCCGGGCGTATAGGCCAGGCTCAGGTCGCGTTGCGTGCGGCAAGGCTTGGTAGCAGTAACTTCAATCTTTCCCGGGCGTGGCGCGGAGTGGTAATCCAGGGCTTGCTGCTTGGTGAATGACATGGCTTTCTCCTAAAGGTTTTACCTAACCATTCTGCCGAAGTCTTTCCTCGGGAACTGTGATCTCCGTCACAGTGTTCGGCCCATTCCGGGCCAACCGCTTGCCGGGCAACAATCGAGCCAGAAATTCGCTGCCGCCCACACGTCACCTTCAAGGGTGACTCACGTCATTGCGTCTTTTTGGGCCCAGGGCTGAAATGGGTTTGTCAACAGTCATCAGACCACTTTTCATGAGCACGCATCCAGCCGCGAAAGTTGAGTTTGAGGAAATTCCCAGAAATAAGGTCTATCAGGAAGTTGCCCGGCAGCTTGAGCGGCGCATTACCGAGCAGATGAGCCCGGGCGATCTGCTTCCCCCCGAGCGCGAACTGGTGGAAATGCTCGGCGTCAGTCGCAGCTCCGTGCGGGATGCCATTCGCAGTTTGGAACTGATGGGTTTGCTCGAACCGCGGCAGGGCATCGGTACCGTGGTCCGCGACCCGGCGGATGCTTTCGCCAATCCCCTCGTGGCCGTGGTGATGCAGCAGCAGAAGACGGTCGAGGAGCTTCTGGATGCCCGCAAGATGATTGAGCCGCCACTAGCGGCTCGCGCCGCCCTCCACGTTTCGCCAGTCGCGCTGGCTGACCTTGAACAAATCATTGTTCGCCAGGCGGGCAAGATTCGGTGTGGGGAACTCGCCATGGAAGAGGACTCAGACTTCCACTACACCATCGCGTTAGCCTCCAATAACCGCGTGATCTTGAAGGTGGTTGACGTTTTGATGGATTTGTTGAAGGAAACACGGGAACGCTCGTTGCAGGTGGAAGGACGGCAGCAAAAGTCGCTGGCTGGTCATCGCCGCATCCTGGCGGCCCTGAAGCGGGGCGACGCAGACGCCGCTGAGAAGGCGATGCGCCGGCACCTGGAGGAAATAGAGCAAATCGTATTACGAACTTTGCAAAAAGAATGGAGGTTGCCAAATGGGCCAGCTATTTGCCGTTGAGCTAATTTACCGCGGGGTTTTTCAAAAAACCCTCGCAAAAAACATCACGCGCGACATCGTCCTCGCCGCGCACAACCAGGGCAAACTAGGGATTTCTTTTGGCCGCTACGGAGATTCTCCGGAACGGAACGGTATTCCCGCCAAGAGTTTCGCCATCGTCGCCGAGGATGAACAGACGCTCGAAGCCGGAATGGCACAGTACGAACCCAAACAAGTCGACCTGACCGTGGTCCTCGATGACACCCTCTGCAAAGGTGCCGAATCGTGGGCATGGTACGGCTTACAGCCCGTGCATCATTCTCTCAAGCCCAATCACACTCTGATCGTCATTTCACTGGAGAATGCGGCCACCTTGCTCAAATCGATTCATCGCCGCGAAGAACCTTACAAGCTGGGAATCGTCAAAGGGGTTACCAGTTTCTCCGGCATGTGGGTCTTTAAAGATGACCACACCGACGTGCGCATCCTTGGAGCTATCGCCAAGGCGCTGCCGCAAGTGTTGAGCCTGGAATCGGTGGAGCAATTCATCAATGAAAAGCTCAAGAACCCACTGAAGGTTACGTCGGCTCGCACTGCTTTTGAACGCTTCTCCAGCATCGAGGTGAAAGCGGGCCAGGGCAGTCCCGAAGATCTCTTCAAATTTGACCTGCCCCGCTGGGAGGACATGCGCTGTGGCGTCTCGATCAAGGGTCAGCCCCAGGGCGGGCCGTTTGCCGATCCCGTGACCGGCCAGGTTGGAGGGTTCCGGCCAGCCTCGCAACGAGTTGTTCAAGAAATATTCAACCCGCACCCAACGGCCGGTGGTTAATTTCTCCACCTGCACCAAGTGCACGCTGTGCTGGCTGAACTGTCCCGATGCCGCATTCGATGTCACCATCGCGGGCACCTACGACACCAACCTCGAAGCCTGCTGCGGTTGCGGCATCTGCGAGGAGATTTGTCCCGTGGAAGACTGCATCACCATGGTGAACGAGTCCGAGTTCCACGACAACAACAGCCAGTGGGCGGCGTTCGAAAAAGACAAGGACGCATACCTCAAGTGGCTGGAAACCACGATTCAGAAAGCCGATCCGATCGACAAGCGGTCCCACGGTTTCCGTTATCGCGGTCAATATCAAGAACAGGTCCTTGAGGCCCTGGAAGTTGCACGCAAAGGTTAGATGCCCCAAAGGGAGCAACCTGAACACTAAGGAGATTGACATGGCGACACTGACAGTACCAATTGAAGAAAAAAAGAAGACCTTGGAGCAGGAAGCACTGATTACGGGCGCTGAAGCCATCGCGATTGCCTGCAAACTGGCCAACGTGGACGTAGTCACGGCTTACCCGATTCGCCCTTACGACACGGTGATGCAGTACATCAGCCAGTTGGTCGCAGATGGCGAAATGGACTGCGAATATATCGTGGCGGAAGGTGAACATTCACAATTCGAAATCGTCAAGCATGCCTCAGTCTGCGGCGCTCGCGTATTTTGCGGTTCGAGCGGCGTGGGATGGATGTATGCCATGGAAGCGCTCACCGTTACTCCGGCGCTGCGCATCCCCATGGTGGCCATGGTGGGCAACCGGGCGTTGGACGATCCCGGCGCCTTTGGCGTGGAACACAACGATGCACTTGCCGTTCGCGACCTGGGCTGGATGCTGACCTGGGTCGATAGCGCGCAGGAAGCGTTGGACACCGCTCTGATCGCCTATCGTGTGGCCGAAGACCGCCGCATGTTCGTTCCCCTGGCGCTCAGTTGTGATGGCGCGTTCCTCACTCACTCCCAGGCCCTGGTCAAGATCCCATCAGTGGAGCAGGTGAAAGACTTCCTGCCTCCCTACAATCGGGGCGATCTGCTGCTTCATCCCGACAACGTCATCTCCGTGGCGCCACAAGCCAACGAGGATTGGGTCATGGAAATTCGCCGGCAGAATTACGCCGTCACTGAAATCGCATGCGATGTCATCCGTGAAGCTTACGCCGACTTCGAGCGCATCTTCGGACGCAAGTACGGCAATCCGTTCTTCGAAGAATATATGACGGAGGACGCGGATGTCGTGCTGCTGGGAATGGGAACGATGTCCACTTCAGTACGAGTTGCGGTTCGCAAACTGCGCGCAGAAGGCAAGAAAGTAGGATTCGTGCGGTTGCGCTGGTTCCGGCCCTTTGCCGGTCCTGAACTCGCCAAGTGCCTGGAACGTTTCAAGGCAGTGGGCGTAATCGACCGTGACTTTTCGTTCGGGTCGCCTAATTTGAGCGGTGTGGTCGCCACTGAAGTTCGTTCGGCGATGTACACCGGGGCAGCCAGCAGACCACCCGTGCTGGGATTCATTTGCGGCCTGGGTGGCCGTGAAGTGACGGTGCCGGATGTGGAGAAGATGGCGGAGAACACTTTCGAAGCCGCACAAGGTAAAGCGCAACCCTTGACACAATGGATTGGGGTGCGGGGATGACGCGTCCGAGGACGCGTTTCCAGAGCCGGAAAGGACACAACCAATGAGCACATTCGTAGATGAGAAACCGACGCAAAACCTGGAAGCCTTCAAAGGAGTAAAGAAGGTTCCGCACGAGGAGTATTACACCTCCGGCCACCGCACCTGCCAGGGCTGCGAGTCTGCGCAAATCATGAAACTGATGGCGAAGGCTGCAGGTCCCAGGACCATCGTTCTGGGCAGCACCGGCTGCATGTACGTGGCTAACACGTCTTATTACGCCACACCGTGGGGCGTTCCCTGGATGCACACCCAACTAGGGAGTTCGGGCTCCAGCGCGCTGGGAGCAGCCGCAGCATTCCGCGCCCAGATGCGCAAGGGCGTCATGAAGGACGAACCCATCAACGTCATCGCCTTCTGCGGCGACGGCGGCGGTGCGGACATGGGACTGGGGGCGATCTCCGCCACCATGTGCCATCCCGATTACAACCTGCTGATCCTGATGTACGACAACGAGTCCTACGCCAACACTGATATCCAGATTTCCGGGACATCACCCTATGGCGCCAATACCTCGTTCAGTACGCCAGGAAAAGTAAAGCGGATCATGAATCACCGCTGGAAGAAGAATGTGGCTCCGCTGATCATGACCGGCCATCCCACGGTGAAGTACGTGGGAACCATCTCGACTTCCTATCCGTTGCAGGCGATGAACAATATCCGCAAGGCGTTGTCCATCGGTGGTCCGACCTTCATTCACTGCCTGAACCCCTGCCCCAAGGGCTGGGACTTTGATCCCGTCCTTTCTTTCGAGCTGGGCGAACTGGCTGTGAACACCGGCATTTGGCCTCTTTACGAGATCGAGTGCGGCAAGCTGAGGCTCTACGGCAAGACCGAGCAGATTGCCAACGGCAGATTCAAGCGCCTGCCGGTAAGGGATTACTTACTCAAGCAGGGAAGATTCGCTCATTTCGTCGACGACGATATCGACTACTTCCAGAGCAAGATTGATGAAATGTGGAACAAATGGCTGGTGCCGGGAATTATTCCGCTCCAGAGAGAGCTCGACGCTGATATCCCGCCCTCCCGGTAAGGGGGCGGGGTTTCATTTGCCGGACGATAGCGTCCAGGGAGTGCTTAGCGACACAAGACCACCAAATCTGACCCCAGGGGGTGTCTATGGCCACAAATGTGACCTCCTTTGCTCGTCCAGAACCCACGCTCGGCAAGGTGGCTGGAAACCGATGGATTCAGCTGGTATGCGGCATCGTCGCGATGATCGTCATTTCCAACTATCAGTACGCCTTCACGCTCTTTACTCCAGGCATGAAACAGACATTCACCGGAGTGCCCTACGCGAAAATCGCGGCCGTGTTTTCGGCTTTCATTCTTTTTGAAACCTGGCCCATGCCTGTAGCTGGGTATTTTGTCGATAAGCTGGGGATCCGGAAACTTATGGCCTTCGGCGCAACCTGCATTGCGCTGGGATGGGTGCTGGGCGGGACCATCGCCAAATCACCGCTTGATTTGTACATCTATTACGGGGTGATTGCCGGGACCGGCGCTGGCATCATTTATATTTCCTGCGTTGCCAACGCAGTGAAATGGTTCCCCGATCGGAGAGGCTTGGCGGTTGGCCTCACGGCCGCAGGATTCGGCGGCGGCGCCGCTCTCACCGTCATCCCCATCGCGCATTCTATCCACAGCATGGGATGGGCCCATGCGATGGCAGTGTGGGGACTTGGCCAGGGCATCATCGCATTGATCGCCGCCCTGATACTTCACCACCCGCCCGCCAATTGGGCTCCCGTTGGCTGGGACCAGAAGGCGAAACAGTTACACAAAACCGTGGCCCAATCCAAGGTGAATCTTAACTGGACTCAAACTCTCAAAACGCCGGAGTTCTATTTCCTCTACACCATGTTTTTCTTTGCCTGCGCCGGTGGCTTGATCGCAACCGCGAACCTGTCGCAAATTGCCAAGTCGCTGCATGTCAGTGATGCCAAGATTTTTGGTTTGGCGATTGTTCCGTTAACCGTCACCCTCACCTCACTCTGCAACGCTCTTTCGAGAATCCTGTGGGGCTCGGTATCGGATCGGTTGGGGCGAGAAAATACCATGTTCCTCACTTTTGGCGTGGAAGCATTGTTGGTCCTTCTGGTGACCAGAATTGCCGGAAGCCCGATCGCATTCGTCATGCTGTTCGCGTTTATTTTCCTCTTCTGGGGTGAGATCTTTTCCTTGTTTTCAGCCACCACCGGAGACGCTTTCGGACCCAGGAACGCCTCCGCCAACTATGGCATGGTGTACACGTCAAAAGGCTTGGCTTCCGTTTTTGCCGGATTCGGCGCGGCGGCTTTGGCTGCATATTTTGGCGGCTCGTTTGCGGTGGCATTCTACATTTCCGCCGTGCTGTGTGCTATCGCCGCAATCTTCTCGCTATTCGTCCTCAGGCCATTGCTCAGAGGCAGGATTGCGAAGGAGGAGGCTCGATTGGCTGAGGGAATGGCGCTGTCAGCGGCATTGACGCAACCTTCCACCGCCAAACAGGCGGGGCATGAAGAACATCTGGCGGAGGTGGGTCGGTAGTCAAGGTCCGCATTCGTCAACCGTCTTGAAAGGAGAAATCCTATGGCAGCCCCATGTATCGCTCCCCCGGTGGCACTACCGGTCGAGAAGAAATCCTTACAGGAGCCCGACTGGATGACCCCGAAGCCGCCTGTGAAGAAGCGGCCAGTCCGGGATCTGTTGGTAGAGATCTTCCAGGGGCACGAAGAATATCTCGGCTGGACTCCTGATTAGCTGAGTCAACCCAGGCGCAATGTCAGCGGCGGCAGAGGCAATCCCTTGACCTCTGCCGTCCAGATATCATTAGCCTCCGCCGCATGTCCGGCCGTAAGCGTTCCCGAACTCACGATTTCCCCCGCTCTTAGTGGCTCGTGGGGAAAACGGCGAAAAATGGCTCCCGCGAGTTCTGCCAGGCACAAGGCCGGGCTTCGCAGGGAGTTCTTGCCCGATCCTTCTTCTACAAACTCGCCGTTTTTTGACATGCGCACCTGAAACCGGGGCAACTCGTCCACCAATTGCGCGATCGATTTCTTCTGCACCTGCATCCTCTCGCCAATCACCAGCGCAGCATGAAGTCCAAAGTAGGCGACGAAATCACCGGGTTGAAACTGCCAACTGGAAAAAGGACAATCGATGATTTCAAACCCCAACGCCAGCCATTCCGCAGATTCCAGGGCGGCAGCGGCGCCAAGACCTTCCGCGAGCGGTCCTCGCATCCCAAAGACGATTTCAGGTTCGATCTTGACCGAATGCGGGTGCGCAAGCTCCAGCGTGGCCTGGTTGTCTGTGCTCTGATGAACGGTGTCGTCGTACATGTGGGCCCACACCAGGGTTTCGAGTTTGAGTACTCGCCACATGGCCTTATTAGCATAGCCAACCTTCCGGCCGGCGGCCCTGTGCCCGTCTGCTTCACGCATGCGCTTCAGCGTCGCTTCAACCTGATAAGCGGTTTCTAGATCGAAACCCGGGCGCGAAGACGGAAGGACAGGAATTATCAGCCCGGTTTCATACGCCGATCGTAATTCACGCGCCAAACTCTCGACGTCTACTTGCGACATGGATCTCCTTCACCCGGCTTCAGCGCTGCGGAGGAATTGGCTGCATACCTAGCGATGGCGGTTCCCACTATGACAACAGTTACCCGTCAAGCAGCCGTCGAGCCTGCACAAAACAATGGTAACTTAATCCGTACACCAGCTTCAGCGCTCGAGCGGCCCGAACCGGCTGTTAGACGTCGTCCCGGCTACTCTTGGGGGAACGCGATGAAGGTACGATTAGGACGTTCAGCGCCAAGCTTTACTCGGAGCCTTTCTGTTCACTGTTTGATTTCGCATGTCTGGCTGTGCTCCCTTTTAGCTCTTGGTCTCTACAGCGCTCCGGCTCTTGCCCAAAGCACGGTTGTTTTAGTCGGATCCGGATCGACTGTCCCCGCGCCTCTCTACAATCGCTGGGCACAGGAATATGACAAGCGCAATCCCAGCTTTCAAATGCGATACCTCCCCTCCGGCACCAGCGAAGGCATCAAGCAGACTTCCCATGGCGCGGGCGATTTTGGCGCGGGAGAAGCTCAGCTCACTGAGCAGCAGCGCAGGGATGGTAATTTGATCGAACTTCCCGTCGTCCTGATCGGGATCGTTCCCATCTACAATTTCCCCGGTGTTCATCAGGAACTTCGGCTCTCGGGAGAAGTCTTGGCTGAAATATTTCTCGGCGAACTTAAGTCCTGGAATGCTCCATCGATCGCGAAGCTAAATCCCGAGATTACGTTGCCGAATCTTCCCATCCAAGTGGTCAACCGTCCGCCCGGCAAGGGGTCCAATTACGTCTTCACAGATTTCCTTTCTAAGGTGAGTTCTCACTTCCGCACTCAGGTAGGGGTCACGCCTTCGCCCAAATGGCCCGTAGGCACCCCAGCAGAGCGCAGTTCTGATATGGCAGATAAGGTCAAAGAAAATCCCGGGTCCATCGGCTTCGTCGAGTACCAATACGCAGTCAAGGGTGGCATTCCCCAGGTTGCGGTGCTGAATCCGGCAGGCAAGTTTGTGAAGGCTGCTGCTGAGACTATGGTGGCAGCGTGCAAGGCGGTAGAATCGCCGCGATGGAGCAGTCTGTCCGCCTCTCTGACCAATGCACCCGGAGCCGACTCCTTTCCCATTACCAGCTTCACCTGGATTTATCTGCGAACCAAGTCTACGGACTCCGCTCGCGCCGCTGCATTAAGCGATTTCTTGGATTGGATTTACAGCGATGGCCAACAGTTCGCCGTCCAGGAAGGTTATGCCGACCTGCCTGCACCCTTGCTGACGGCCGCGAAAAAGAAAATCAGCGATTTGAAGTAGTTGGAACCGGCTCAACTTGGAATCGTTGGAGTGTATCCTCCGGACTCCATGATCTCCACTGCGAGAATCGGGTAAACTAGTTAGTTCCCTTCGCCCACCTTTCAACAGCATTACCGGGGAGGATCGGGCATGAGGCTCGAACTCATAGCTTAGTTTCCGAAAGAGGACAATCCCGTGAGCACTTCCATACTTCCTGAAATGCACGCAGATGAAGCTCCCGCAAAGCATATTCAATATGTTTATTTTTTTGGCGGTGGCAAAGCTGATGGCAACGGCAAGATGAAGGACGAACTCGGCGGCAAAGGCGCTGGCCTCGCCGAGATGACCAACGCCGGTCTCCCCGTGCCTCCCGGCTTTACCATTCAGACCGAAGCCTGTCGTGAATTTATGCACCACGGGGGAGTGTCCAAGGAAGTCGATCGCGAGATGCAGGAGGCGCTGGCGCGTCTCGAGCAGCTTCAGGGCCAGAAGCTCGGCCAGGGCGAAAATCCCCTCCTGGTCAGCGTTCGCTCCGGCGCCAAGTTTTCCATGCCGGGCATGATGGATACCATCCTCAACCTCGGCCTGAACGATCACAGCGTCCAAGCGCTTGCCAAACGAAGCAGCAATCCCCGCTTTGCTTACGATTCCTACCGCCGCCTCATCCAGATGTTCGGCAACGTCGTTCTGGAGATTCCGAAGCCCGCTTTCGATGAAGTATTCGACGCCAAGAAGAAGCAGAAAAAAGCCAAACTCGATACCGACCTCGACGCCAGCGCGCTGACCGAAGTCATTGCCGAATACAAGAGAGTCGTGAAAAAGCACACCAAACGCGACTTCCCGCAAGATCCGCAGCAGCAACTGGTTATGGCACGCGATGCTGTTTTTCGATCCTGGCAAAATGAACGCGCTAAGCACTACCGCCGCATCAACAACATTTCCGACGATCTCGGCACCGCGGTGAATGTGCAGGCCATGGTCTTCGGAAACCTGGGCGATACCAGCGGTACCGGCGTGGGCTTCACCCGCAATCCCGCCATCGGCAATAAAGAGTTCTATGGCGAGTTCCTGCTCAATGCCCAAGGCGAGGACGTCGTCTCGGGCGTCCGCACTCCGGTTCCGATTGCTGAATTGCAGAAAATCATGCCCGATGTCTACCGTCAGCTCCGCGAAATCACCACCCGCCTAGAAAAGCATTACCGCGACATGCAGGATTTCGAGTTCACCATCCAGGATGGCAAGCTCTACATGCTGCAAACCCGCAACGGCAAACGCACCGGTCTTGCTGCCGTGCGCGTGGCCATCCAGATGGTGGAAGAAGGCTTGATCACAAAAGAAGAAGCTATCTTCCGCGTCGAGCCCAATCAACTCTACGACTTCCTCGTACCACGCCTGGACGAGAAAAAGGCGAAGGTCGAAGTGCTCGCCACCGGCCTGCCGGCATCCCCGGGTGCGGCCGTCGGTCAGATTGCATTTACCGCGGATGAGGCCGTCGAAAAAGCCGGACCCGGTCCCAAGCGAAATCCCGTCATCCTGGTGCGGGCGGAAACCACTCCCGAGGACATTCACGGCATGGAAGTCGCGGCCGGCATTCTGACTTCACGCGGCGGCATGACCAGTCACGCGGCGGTAGTCACGCGCGGCATGGGCAAATGTTGTGTGGCCGGCGCGGGCGACATTGAAGTAAACGAGAAGGCCCGCGAGATGCGGGTAAAAGGCCAGGTATTCAAGCCCGGCGACTGGATCTCGCTCGACGGAACCACCGGCCGCGTCATCAAAGGCAAACTCAGCACTCTTGACGCCGCCCCGGATGATCCTGAACTGACGAAGTTCATGGGTTGGGCGGAGCCTTTCCGCAAAATTGGTGTGCGCGCAAATGCCGACATTCCTCGCGACGCCGTCCAGGCACGCGCGTTTGGCGCGGAGGGCATCGGCCTGTGCCGCACTGAGCACATGTTCTTCGCCGAAGAGCGTATCCCGCACATGCGCGCCATGATTCTGGCCGACAACGAAAAAGACCGCCGCGCCGCCCTGAAAAAACTCCTGCCCATGCAGCGCGCCGATTTCGTCGGCCTGTTTCGCGTGATGGACGGCCTGCCGGTCACCATTCGCCTGCTGGATCCACCGCTGCACGAGTTCCTGCCCAAGCGCGAAGAACTGATGGTTGAGATCGCGGTGCTCGAAGCCACCAAGCCGCGCTCCCCAAAGTTGAAAGAGTTGCACAGCGTGTTGCGTCGCGTCGAAGAACTGCACGAGTTTAATCCCATGCTCGGACATCGCGGCTGCCGCCTGGGCATCACTTATCCCGAAATAACCGAAATGCAGGCGCGCGCCATTTTCGAAGCCGCGGTTGCGGTAGAAGAGAAGGGAATCAAGACCCACGCGGAAGTCATGATTCCGCTCGTCGCGACCGTCAAAGAAATGGAGAACCAGGCCGCCATCGTGCGCCAGGTGGCCGACGAAGTTTTCCGCGAGAAAGGCAAGAAGGTCCACTACTTGGTCGGCACCATGATCGAATTACCCCGAGCCGCCCTGGTTGCCGACGAGATCGCAAAAGTAGCCGAGTTCTTCAGCTTCGGCACCAACGATCTCACCCAGACCACGTTCGGCTTCTCTCGCGACGACGTCAACAAAATCCTGCCGACCTATCTGGCGGAAGGAATCCTCAAACAGGATCCCTTCGCAGTAATTGATCGCGACGGCGTGGGCGAACTGGTGCGCATCGGCATCGACCGCGGACGCAAAACTCGTCCCGATCTTGAAGTCGGAATCTGCGGCGAGCACGGCGGCGACCCGTCGTCGGTCGAGTTCTGCCACCAGGTGGGAATGGATTACGTTGCCTGTTCACCCTTCCGCGTGCTGACCGCGCGCCTCGCCGCCGCTCAGGCTGGCGCCAGCGATAAGCTGAAAGTCGAAGGTGGGCGGACGAAGTAAAGATGTTTCGCTCCGTGCACCACCACGAAAAAGGGTGGTCCATCCTTTCGCGTTCTGTGCGAAAGGGTGGGAGGCAGACAGCGCGGCCTGGCTCTGTGCTCCTCTGTGATTGATGAGGCTAGAGACTCACTCCCCGCTGGCATATTCCCCGCAACTACGCGATAATATTAGGGTTTGGCCTCACCCGGAGCTCCATTCGAGGACAACGTACCTAGCTTCACGGAGAGAACATTCACCATGGCCAGCACCACCATCGAAGTCGAACCCGTCACTAGCCATCGCCATCCCAAGCTGGTGCGCTGGGTCGAAGAAGCCGCCCGGATGTGCAAGCCCGAGCGCGTCCACTGGTGCGACGGTTCGCCGGAAGAGTATCAGGCCATGACGCGCTGATGGTCCTCGCGGGCACGGCTATTCCGCTAGATCCGGCGAAACGCCCCAATAGCTTTCTGGTTCGTTCTGATCCCGCCGATGTAGCCCGCGTTGAAGACCGAACTTTCATTTGCTCGCGTACCAAAGAAGAAGCTGGCCCCACCAACAACTGGGAAGACCCCGGCAAAATGAAGCAAATGCTGACCGGCCTTTTCACGGGTTCGCATGGCCGGCCGTACGATGTATGTCGTGCCCTATAGCATGGGCCCCATCGGATCATCCATCGCCAAGATCGGCGTTGAGATCACCGACTCCGCCTACGTTGTCGCCAGCATGCACCTGATGGCCAGGATTGGAACCCACGTGCTTGAGGCCCTCGGCGAAGATGCCGACTTTGTTCGCGGACTGCATTCCGTCGGCTTCCCGCTAGCCCAGATCAGCCGGACAAAACCTGGCGCTGCAACTGCTGATCACAAATACATCTGCCATTTTCCCGAAACGCGTGAGATCTGGTCGTTCGGTTCTGGCTACGGCGGCAACGCCTTGCTAGGCAAGAAGTGTCACGCCCTGCGCATTGCATCGGTGCAAGCCCGCGACGAAGGTTGGATGGCCGAGCACATGCTGATCCTCAAACTCATCAACCCCTCCGGGCAGGCGAAGTACATGACCGGGGCATTTCCCTCGGCCTGCGGCAAAACCAACCTCGCCATGCTTATCCCCACCATTCCAGGTTGGAAGGTCGAGACCATTGGCGATGATATTGCCTGGATGAAATTCGGCGCCGACGGGCGCCTTTATGCCATTAACCCCGAGTATGGTTTCTTTGGCGTCGCCCCCGGCACCGGCATGAAATCGAATCCTAACGCCATGCTCACCATCAACCGCAACGCGATCTTCACCAATTGTGCGATGACGTTCGACGGCGATGTCTGGTGGGAGGGCATGACCGAGCAAAAGCCTGCCGAGTTGGTGGACTGGTTGCGGCGCCCGTGGACGCCGCAGTCGGGGCGGTCGGCAGCCCACGCCAACGCACGCTTTACCGCCGCCGCCAAACAATGCCCGGTTATCGCTCCCGAGTGGGAAGATCCCGAAGGGCGTGCCCATTGATGCCATCTTGTTCGGTGGCCGCCGCGCTGGCATCGTTCCTCTGGTTACCGAGGCCTTCAATTGGCAGCATGGCACATTCCTCGGCGCGACCGCCAGCAGTGAGACCACCGCCGCCATCACCGGAAAAGTCGGCCAACTGCGCCGCGATCCCATGGCCATGCTTCCGTTTTGCGGCTACAACATGGGCGATTACTTCGCCCACTGGCTCAAGATCGGCGCCAGTTCCCAGGCCTCCAAGCTGCCCAAGATTTTCTATGTGAACTGGTTTCGCCGCGGCAAGAATCGGCAAGTTCCTGTGGCCGGGCTATGGCGAGAACAGCCGCGTTTTGAAATGGATTTTCGAACGCTGCGACGGCAAGGTGCATGCGAAAGACACCCCCATTGGGCGCATCCCCGACGCGGCCGATCTTGACACTAAAGGACTCGACATCAACCGCACCCAGGTGGACGAGTTGCTCGGTGTCGATATCGACGGCTGGATGGCTGAAGTGCCATTGATTAAGGACCACTTCGCCAAGTTTGGCAGCCATCTTCCTGAAGGTCTGAACCTCGAGGTGAAGGCTCTGGAAGAACGCCTTCGAGCGGCCAAAGGCTAGTTTCGAGCCGTATCAAAAACTCTGGATCCCACAGTCCACGCTGCCGCGAACTAGGAGGGCTCTTGTGAGAAGAGAGCCCCCCGGGCTTCCTGATGCAACCACTGAATCTGCTACGCTACTCCTCGTGCTTTGATCGGGGCATTGAGTTTGCCCATCGAAGCTGCGCGCTCGGAATTTTGCACCACGCGCTGTGCCATGGGCTTTAGCCACAGCAACGCCATGAAGGCCGCGACCAGATCGCATACAATCATCGCCCAGAAAACTTTGTTCCAGGAGCCGGTCTTGGCGAAAAGCCACGCAGCGCCGGGTCCGGCAAAGGCCGCTGCCACTCCTTTGGCGGTATACACGACTCCATAGTTCGTGGTGGCCCATTTGTTCCCGTACAGGTCGCCAGTGATCGATGGGAACAACGAGAAAATATTGCCCCAGGCGAAGAAGCACAGTCCTGACAAGGCAACAAACCAGACGGGATGACTGATGAGTTGCAGCAAAGCGAACACCGCCATCGCTTCCAGAACGAAAGCAACGAAGATGGCGTTCTCGCGGCCGATATGGTCCGACACCCATCCCCAGAACGGACGCGTTAACCCGTTCAGCAGGCGGTCGACCGTGATTGCCAGCACCAACGCCGTCATTCCGAATATTACGATGACGTTATCCACATGGTATGAGGAGGCCATGGGCTTCAGTTGCGCGGTAACCACCAGGCCACCGAAAGCCAGCATGGTCATCATCAGATAGATGACATAAAACGACGGCTGGCGCATCATCTCCCACGGCGTCATGTCCACGGCCGAGGTATTGACCTTGGCTCTTATCTTGGCCTCTTTCTCTTTCCAATTGGGGGGTGTCCATCCCTCCGGGGGCTTGGCGAGGAATAGTGCCGAGGCCAGCACCACGACTCCCTGAATTGTTCCCCAGAATATGAATGTGTGTTGGTAGCCCGAGACTTTCAGCATTTCGGCGATGGGAGCAATCGTGGTCGCCGTGCCAATGCCGAAAGCTCCGGCTGTCAGGCCCACGCATAGCCCGCGATGATCGGGGAACCATTTCAGCGCGTTTCCAATCGTCCCTCCATAGACCGCTCCGGCGCCCATCCCGCCCAGCCCATACCAAAAGTAGAGGCCATTTATGCTTTCAGCATAGCCCGATCCGATCCAGCCCAGTCCAACCAGGATCGCGCCCGCTCCCAACATCATTCGGGGGCCGATTCGGTCCACGAGGTAATCCTTCGAAAGGTACCAGCCAGGTTTCAAATGCAACGAACAAAGTGAACGTCCACTGCACGGCGACCAAAGAGACATGCAGATGCGCCTGTATCGGTTTCGTGAACAGGGTCCACGCGTATTGCAAGTTCGCGATCGCCATCATCGCCACGATGCCCGCGATTAACTGGATCCAGCGATTGGGAATTCGTGAGGGGTGAATCAACGCATCGGGTGAATCAGCCATAGGTTACGCTCCCTGCCCGCACTGAGCTCTTGCTATACTGGTCTGGTGACTGAACCACTTGCGCCGGAAAATGTAACACCGAGTTTCCAGCTTGTCAAGAACCGATATGCAACCTATGAATGAAGGCTTGCGAACCCAGGTCGAGACTTACTTATCGCGCCTCGATGGTCTGAGCCACCGCGGAGGTCAGCTTCGCGACAACTTGGAGGCGGACGCCCCTGACGTGTCACTGATTGCCGCCACCCGCGCCTGGCAGGAAGAATGCGGGATAACCATCCATCAATTATCCGGAGGCAGCAAGGCCCATTGGCTGGCACGGTTGTTCAGCCAGGCCTTCTTGATGCGTTCACAGGATGGCCGTGCTGCCGAGGGGGCGCCGCCCGCCGAAATCGTGAAACGCCTGCTCGAAGTCCTCGATCAAGCCAGAGCTTCGCTTTCCCGAGCGAACGATGGCCCCATCATTTCTGCGTCTTCCGCACAGCCGCCTCCTCACCGCTTTGACTTCGTTCATAACCTTGAGATCCGGCCTGTTGTCGAACAGGCCTACACGGAGAGCCGCCATGCGCTCGAGTGTGGGGACTACGCTCAAGCGCTGCGGGCTTCTTGCGGAATCCTTGAAGCCATTGTGACCGACGCGCTCGAGCATAAGGGGATGAGCGCTCTGTCGGCTTCCGGGGCACCCACGAATAAGATTGCCGATTGGTCGTTCGCCACGCGGCTGGCGGTCGCAGAAAAGGCCGGACTCATTCGCCGCGGCTGCGTACGGCTTCCGTCGGTCGCTTGGACGTATAGAGATCACAGCGAGGATAGCTCGGAGGCAATAGTTTCCCAGGAAGACGCGCGCCGGGCGGGGCAAGTGTTGCATGTCATCATGAGAGACTTGGATCCAGGCCGGTGACCTGACGCTCTCGCAATATCCGATATCATCATCCACCAACGAACCTAGCTCCGGCAGCATCTCGTCATGCCATCGGCTTAGCGCCCTGATCAGGTGTACCATCACCGGAGCGCTTTATGGCCCAACCGCAGCCTCATTCTCCGGCTCACTCCAGGCATTTGCCAGAGTTGACGGGACATAAGTTTTTCCTGCTTTTCCTTTTCTTGCTGGCGGCGCTGATCCTCTACCCTTATCTGAAAGATGGTGGCGCCGGGTATGTTGCGTTCCGCATCCTGGGGGCCGCGGGGACTCTGGTCGCTGTTTACGCGATTCGCTTGCGCAGAACGCTCCTCTTGATCGCTCTCTTGCTCGCTGTTCCCGCTTTGTTTGACCACCTCCTGCTTCGCCGGCCTGACGCGGGTCTCCTTTCCATTCTCAGCATCGCTCTCAGCTTTGTCTTCGATGTGTTTATTGTGGTGTCCATCTTCCGCCGCGTTTTTACCAAGGAGCAACCCAATTCGGAGGCAGTTTTCGGCGCGCTCTGCATTTATCTACTGATAGGGTTTGCTTTCGCCAGTCTCTATGGAATGATGGCTGCTCTTCAGCCGAGGGCGTTCTATCTCGATCCTCTGACTAACCGGCACACGATTCCTGACCGTTTCGATTTCATTTATTACAGCTTCGCAAGCTTGACTTCACTGGGTGCAACCGGAATTAGTGCAGCCTCGGCCCCGGCGCGCTCACTCTCCGTCATCGAAGCCATTCTCGGTGTCCTTTACCTCGCCGTGTTGATCGCAAGGTTGATGGGTGCATACCGGTACCCATCCGATCACCCCTGATGGCTTACGACTGGGACAGCTAACTCGGTGACGCAGACCAACCCTCAGTCTTCCAGGTCCTGGCGGAACACCGGTTGTGAGGGATCGACGCTGCCATCGATCACCGCGACCACCAAGTGTCCATACTCGGTCGTTGCCTCATCCAACGAGGCGTACCCGCGCTCACGTTGTAGTGCCCCGGTTTCCGAATAGATGAGGGTGAAATACCGGCCTGATGAATACTGGATTTCGAGCAACTTGTTGGGCATTTCGGGATCGCCTTCCTGTCCCAGCACATCCATGAGCGCGACCGTCCACCGCCTGCCTTTCGGGTCGGTGACAACCTCACGCTCCACGTATTGCCATTCATCCATGCTCCACAAGGGCATAATCATCCCAGCAGACGGTCGAGCGCGTTTGCGACTTGGGATCCGGTGAACGGTTTCGGAACCAGCAGAACCTTCTGGGCCTTTCGCGAACGGAGGCTAGTGTCGGCAAGCTCAGGAGTGTCACTAATGATGACGATCGGAAGCTCGGCATGGTTCGGGTGGTGACGCACCAGATCGAAGAGCGCCTCGCTCATATCGTAGGCGGAGCAATTGAGCACAAGCGCATCGGCATGCTGTTCCACTGCCAGTTCGTTGATGGTGTCGGTATAACCGGTCGCGACGACTTCGTAGCCGTGGTCACGCAGGGCGAACGATAGAAGCTCGGCGATCTCCGGCGTATCGTCGATGAGCAGGATGCGGTGCAACCGTATCCTACTTCTTGCCGGGCCCGGACCCGGGCAGCCGCGGTTTCTTTCCCTGGGCGGGCTCCAGATCCATCACCCATACTCGGCCCCCGGCGGTGTAGTAAGCACGGCGATCATTTTCAATCATCGCGCCCCAGGCTTCCAGGGTGCGCATGGCGAACGTGTACCCTTCAAAGTTGTTACGCGCATGGTCCAGCACTTCCGTGGTGTGCCAGTTGTCGGTCAGGATGGCGTCACCCGCATGCACTCGCAAGACCGTATAGTAGCGGTCGAATGCCGCTTCCGGTCGTACGTCGCGCGTGGATCCGCGTTTCTTGCCCTCAGTGACAATGTAGCTTTCCTGCGCTTCGGGAGCCGCGGGCGGAGGAGTTAATTTGCTGTTCATAGAGTTTGTGCCACCGCCTCGGCTTCCGCAGCTGAGGCCATATTGACCAGGTTTTTCGCATCTGCCGCCTGGATCAAAGCTTCAGGCAACTGCACGCCCATCATTCGCCATTGCTTGTTGGCGAATTTCTGCAACGTAGCGATGTGCTCGGCATGAAGGTGCCCAAATCGTCCTTGCAGTTTCAAGTACTCTGACACTGGCCGCATAGTGGCAGGACGGAAGCTGTAATCGTACTCGCGCTTCTCCGGATTCCACTCCCACATCGGGTAGAGACCGCATTCCACCACCAGACGCCCCAAGTCGATCGATCGCGGAGTTTCATACACGAAACCTTTCTGGCAGGGAGTGTAGACCATCAGGTATGCAGCGCCTTTGTGATTCAATCCTTTGCGAACTTTGTTCATCAAGTCGATGGGATAACCCACGCTCGCTGTCGCCACGTAGCAGTGAGGATGTCCCGCCGCCATCATGCGGGCGAGGTCTTTGGGAAAAAGTTTCTTCGCCTGCGGAACCAGCGGGCCGGGAGGCGAAAATGTCGTCATTCCGCCGTACGGTGTGCGCGACGATGCCTGAATGCCGGTGTTCGCGTACTGCTCGTTGTCGTAACAGATGATCAGGCAGTCGTGATTCCGGTAGAGCGCGCCGGAAATCGAGGCGAGTCCGATGTCGGATGCGCTGCCATCGCCCGCCTCGCAAATGATATTCGGAAATTTGCCCTTCCATTTTCCCTTGCGGATCATGGCTTCGTAGGCGGCCGCGACGCCCGCAGTGAAGCTGCCCGCGCTGCCGATCTGGGTGTGCGCCCAGGGCACGTTATAGGGCGTACACAAGTATGAGCTGTTCGCCACATACATGCAGCCCGTCGGTCCGACCAGGATGGTATTGTCACCCGCTGCCTTGCTGGTCATCCGGTATTGGATGGATGGCCCGCAACCGGCGCAGGTGCGGTGGCCGGGAACGAACGGCTCGCTCGAAGGCAACTCAGGATTGTAGAAACGCGCCCCCTGATTCGGGCTCCCGAGTATCGGCAGTATCTGGCGTTCAACTTCGATGGTTGCCATATCTAGCTCCTCCAAATGGCAGGGACCGGAACCCTGCACGATTCTTTATCACCCGCAGACTTCGCGTCCGCAAAACAAATATCTTACTGTTCCTCGAATCCCACCCAATGCGTGCGTTTCTCGATTTTTCCGCGCTTCTGTGCCTCGGTCATTTTCTTGGTCATCCAGTAAAATTCTTTAAGAACGATGGCTTCACCGCCCATGCCGGCCATGAACGACATAATCAGTGGCCGTTTCTGATTTTCGTAGAGGGCGGCGCAGACTTCAGCATAGAGCACTCCACCGCTGCTTACGCTGCCCAGACCCATGTTGGTCTCAATCACGCCCACAACTTTGAACTTGCTGAGCACCTCGTTGACACGGTCCGTGGGATACGGGCGGATGGTCCGCAGCCGTACCATGCCCACTTTCGCGCCTTGTTCCCGCATGTGCTGAATGGCGAAACGCGCCGTCACAGCGTGGCCGCCTTGCAGGAAAAACACGATTCCGCGTCCCTCGGTCATGTACTCCTCGAGCCATGGATCGTATCTTCGCCCGAAGATTTTCGCGAACTCCTCGTGAACTTCCTCGATCACTGCCATCGATTCTTCCATGGCGCGGGCCCGTTCCAACTGCAGCGGCGGACCCTGCTCCGGCATGATCTGCGGGCCATGCGATACCGGATGCCGCGGATCGAGTGGATAAGGATGCTTGTAAGGCGGCAGAAATTCCTTCACCTGGCCAGCGTCCGGCAGTTCCACGTCGCTGGTGATGTGAGAGACGAAGAAACCGTCCTGGCAGACCATCTGCGGCAGAAGTACGCGCGGGTCCTCGCCGATGCGATAGCCCATCAGGTGATTATCGAACGCCTCCTGCGCGTCGCACGACCAGCCCATGAGCCAGCCCATATCGCGCGTCGACAGCGCGTCCGTGTGCTCCGAACCGAAATCGCCCGGAGGATCGAGCGTGCGGTCGGCAATCATCATCTGCACCGGCATGCGGCTGCCCGAGATCGGCGAATAAAGCTCGTACGCAAACTGCACGCCCACGCCCGAGCTGCCGGTGAAAACCCGCGCCCCGCTGGAGGAAGCACCGTGCGCGATGCTCAATTGCGAATGCTCGCTATCGGCCACGATGTACTCGGCATCGAGTTCTCCGTTGGCCACCATTTGCGCCAGCGCCATCATGGTCGCGGTGTAGGGCCGGATGGGGTAAGCCGCGATCACATCTACATCGGCGTACTTAGCTGCCTGCGCCGCAGCCACGCAGCCATTGATCCGGACCGTCCTCTTCTTTGCTTGCAGTCATCGTTGCCATGTTTACTCCGATCCTATAATGTTCTTTGCCGGCCGGTCGCCCAGGTTCCTCAGCTCTTCCGCCTGCCGTCCGTGCAGTCCCGGCGAGATGGCAAACGCCGTGTCCATTCGCACCACGCCCGTATCGAAATCGAGTTCGGGCACGCCTTCCAGGCAGCCCGTCGGACACTCCTCGATGCACACGCGGCAGCCTTTGCAGTAGTCGACCAGAATCTTGTACAGACCGTTCGACCGCTCCGGACGCGCGATGCACGGCTCCGGACAAACCAGATAACAGTTGTCGCAGGCGTTACAGGTGCCGCAACTGAAACAACGGCTGGCCTCTTCGACCGCCTGCTCTTCCGACAACGACTGAATGACTTCGTCCTGCGTCTTTCGCGCCGGCTCGTCGGCGCAAGCAAAGTCTGCTGGATCGCGTGGGAAGTGCGGGAAGTAAGTCATGTTCATGCGGTTCAGATCGACAATGACGTCGATCGGAATGGTCCGCGGCTGCAACGCCTCCCCGCGCAGCACCTTGTCCAGATTGAAGGCTACCCGCTTTCCGTCACCGACCGCGTTCACCACCATCAGCGGCTGGCCCGAGCCCAGTTGCACGATATCGCCGGCGGCAAAAAAGTTGGTGTCGCCAAGACGTCCGAACCGGTCGATCTTGATGGTGCCGCGCTCGCTCTTGAACTCCGCGGGCAACCAGTCAAGTGAAGCGTGTTGTCCTACTGCGATGATGACGTTGTCGACGGGAAACTTCTCCCGCGGGGCGTCTTCGATCGATGGTGATCGGCGAGGCGTTGATCGCGCCGGAGAAGCACGCTGGATGCAGTTGCAGTGCCTCGACCTTGCCATTGCCGAGCACCGCTGTCACGGCCCGCCCATGCATCAGTTCGACTCCTTCTTCCAGCATGTCGTGCAGATCTTCCGGCACCGCCGGCATCTCGTTGGGGTTGGCCTCCACGTGATCATGGTGACTTCGACCGCGCCTTGCCGTAACGCTTCCCGAGCGCAATCGATTGCGGTATTTCCACCGCCGATCACGGCGACCCGCGCACCCAGCTTCACTTTCGATGTGCCCATGCCGATGTCACGAAGGAAGGGAAGTCCGTAAAGCACGCCGGGTTTAGTCTCGCCCTCGGCGCGCACGCTATTGGGCTCGGTGAGGCCGACGGCCAGCACGCAGGCGTCGTAATTCTTCTTCAAGTCGTCCCACGAGACGTCCTTGCCGACCTCAGATGTTGGTCTTGATCGTGATCCCGAGTTCAACCAGGCGTTCGATCTCGCGATCCAGCACGTCCTGCGGAAGCACCCAGTCCGGAATGCCGCCGCGATTCAGTCCGCCAGCTTTCGGCGATTTCTCCAGGATCGTCACTTTGTAACCGAGCCGCGCCAGTTGGTACGCGGCGCTGTGGCCGGCCGGACCCGACCCAACCACGGCGACTTTCTTGCCGTTGGGCTTGCCGGCTTTGACCACGTCGTGGGTCAGCGCCTGTCCCAGATCGCCGAGAAACCGTTCGACCGCACGAATCGAAATCGCCTCATCGTACTGCCCACGGTTGCAGGCCTGCTCGCAGGGGTGATAGCACACGCGACCGGTGACCGAGGGGAACGGCATGTCTTCCTTGATGAGCGCGTAGGCGTCCAGGTATTTGCCGCGCTTCACCAGGTCGAGATAGCCCTGGATTTTTTCGTTGGTCCCGCAGGCGTTGTTGCAGGGTGGCAACTTGTCCCGGTACACCGGTCGAATCGAACGCCAATTGCCGGTGGGGAACAGATCCTGGCCTTTTTCCTGCGAAGGCGCCGGGGTAATGCCCGCGAATGGAATCTTCAGCCGGTCGGGAATGTGGGTGCCTTTAGTCGACATGGAGTCCTTGTCCTATGCATAACCACTGGTTTCAGCGGCATGATGTGCAATTCATCGAGCGCCATCTGGAACGCCTTCTTATTGGCAATCATGGGCTCGAAATCGTTTCCATCTTGACGATGCCGGTGCGTCTTGACCACCGCAGCAATCAGCGGAGCGGCGATATCAGGCGCGACCGATTTGTTTCGCTCAGCCGCGCCTTCGGTCGATAGCCGGTCCAGTCCTAGCTCGCCGAGCCGGTAGTAAAGCCACTTGTGATCCGCCAAATTTGGCGGCATCCACGCACACGAGCTGCGCCAGCCGCTCCGCACCAGGCACGAAACGAATCATGTACTCCGGCGTGTAGTGCGTGTTGATCACCAGCGTGCCGCCCGGAGGCATGCCGCGCATGTAATCCCAGCCCTTGACCATCGTCCCTTCGACCAGCACGACGATGTTGGGTTGCTCGTTCTCATAGGTGAGTTCGTTCTCGATCACCTCGTCGCTCACGCGGCAGTATTTGCGCGTCGGGGCGTTGGTGCGATCGGGATTGTCGACGTAGTTCTCCATCGCCTGCGCGTATTTGCCCTCGATGCGGGCGGAAGCGGAGATGGAATTGACGATGTCGCGGCCTTCTTTGTCCATGATGATGCCGCGCGTCCAAACTGTGAGTTCTGTGTAGCTCATGATCAACCCTCGTTCATTCGCTGAGATATTTCCGGCGAAATTGCGGCGGTGGTCAAAACCTGTCTAATACGATCTCTTCGACGTCTTCAATGTGCCGCCGCATGGCGGACTTTGCCGCTTCCGCGTCATGGCGCTTGATCGCAGCCAGAATCCGCCGGTGACCGGCAATCGACTTCTGCGGGCGCCCCTCCACCTGCAAAGATCGTTCCCGAGTATCGCGCAGCAGATCCATCAGAATGTCCAGCACCTTCAACACCACGCTGTTACCGGAAGCCAAGCGCAACGCTGTAATGGAATTCCGAGTCTTCGGCGACTGCCGACTCTCCCTTCGCGCCAGTTTCGCCTCCTGCCGCTGCAAAATTTCTTCCATCTCGGAAATTTCGTCGGCAGAAGCGTGACGTGGCGGCGCGCGCGGCCAGCGGCGGTTCGAGCATCTTGCGGAAATCCAGAAGCTCACTCACCGATTCCCGCCGGCGCTTCAGAGCGTTGGCAAAAGGATTGACTACGTCTCGCTGGAGATTTCGCGGACAATCGTCCCGGCGCCTTGACGCGGTTCCACCATGCCCATCAACTCCAGGCTTCGAATCGCATCTCGAATCGGAACTGCGGCTCACTCGCAGCATCTCAGCCAGCTCACGTTCAGAAGGCAGTTTGTCGCCCGGCCGCAGTTTTTTCAGAATCAGACGCTCGATCTGCTGGGCGACTTCTTCGTAGACCTTATTCCGGCGAATTACTTCAAAGTCGGATTTGATTCCTGTGGCAACTGAGCACCTCCAAGTGGTCTGATAAGTGGACCAGCCAACCTCACGGAGTATATCCCCGTTGTCAAGATCCTGCAAGTATTTTTGTTTTTTTTTGGCGACTCAAATGTCGGACAGCTTACGAACGATGGGTCCGCACCATCTACGAGGGGCCTAGTTGAAACCTGAAGCCGGATTAACGTGGGGACCGAGACCCTGCTTTCCTGCTCACGGCTCGCCTCACGCGCGATCCTTTTTGTTGCTCCGCCGCCTGTGCGGCCAACAATTTGGTGCAAGCGTACACGGTTCGGGTATAGCACATCGGGAGACCCAGGCGCTCCCCCAGTTCCACGACCGCGCCCACCAGCGCTTCCAGTTCCATCGGCCGGCCGGCTTCGAGATCCTGCAGCATTGAGGTTTTGTGCTCCCCAACTTTTTCCGCGCCTGCGATTCGCTGATCGATGGAAACCGGCAACTCCATTCCCAATTTGTGGGAGACCGCTTCCACTTCCAGCATGATGTTCCGGATCACGCGAACACACCCCCGGATCGCGCAACATCTGCACCAGTGTGGCGCGTGTCAGCGCGCTCACCGGATTGAACGATGCGTTGCCCAGAATCTTTACCCAAATCTCGTGGCGGATGCGCGTGGTGACCGGGCAGCGCAAGCCCGAAGCGATGAGCGCCTCGGCAATTCGCCGGCAGCGGTCCGAACGCGTGCCGTCCGGCTCGCCGAGCGAAATCCGGTTCCCTTCGATGTGTTGAATCACTCCCGGCGCGGTGATCTCCGTCGAAAAATAAATGATGGACCCGACGACCCGCCGCGCTTCGATGGCCGGCGGAAATCACGCCGCCGGGATCGACGCGCTCCAGGCGTCTCCCTTCCCATTCGCCGCCAAAACCCTGGAAGTACCACCACGGAATTCCATTCTGCGTGCTGACAACTGTGGTTCGCGGCCCCAACACCGGCTTCAATTGCGGCGCAAGTTGCGGCAGGCCGTGCGCCTTCACCCCAAGAAAGACAACATCCACCGGCCCCACTTCTTCGAGAGAGCCGGCAATTCTGGGCCGTGCCACGAAATCTCCCTCGCTGCTTTTCACCTGCACACCGTGCTCCTGCATGGCGCGAAGATGCGGCCCGCGCGCATAGAGCGTGACATCAAATCCAGCCTGTGCCATGCGCGCGCCGATGTAAGCTCCGATCGCCCCGGCCCCCGCGATCAGAAATCTCATTCGCTGGTCATCCAGTAGCGCGGCGGCGACCGCGCGGCGGCGAATCTTTCCCGTCGCCGTGGTCGGAATACTCTCCACCAAGTAAATTTTCTCGGGACATTTGTATTCTGCCAGCGATTCGCGGCAGTGCTTGATCAGCGCCGCTTCGGTGGCCCCTTTGGGCTCGTGCAAGACCACCGCCGCAGCCACTTCCTCACCCAGCGTGGGATGCGCGCAGCCAAACGTCACTGCCGCCGCGACTGCGGGATGTCTGCAGCAAAACCTCATCCACTTCGTGAGGCGCAATGTTCTCGCCTCCGCGAATGATGATGTCTTTGATCCGGCCCGTCAAATGCAGATAGCAGTCTGCGTCAAGCAATCCTTCGTCGCCGGTGCGAAACCATCCATTCACAAAAGCCCGGGCGTTGGCCTCGGGATTGTTTTCATATCCACGAAACACATTCGCTCCCTGAATGGCGACCTCGCCTCGCTGGTTCGGTTCCGAGATGATTGCCCTCCTTGTCCATGATGCTGATGCGCAAGCCGGCGCCCACGCCCACAGAACCGGGCTTGCGATGTCGCGGCGGCAGAGGATTCGAGGTCATCTGGTGGGCCGCCTCGGTCATTCCATAGGCCTCGACGAAGGGCACGCCAAAAGACTCCTCGATCTTGTGAATCAGTTCTGCCGAAAATGGCGCGCTGCAGGAACGGATGAAGCGCAGCGAGGCCGCTTCTGCCGGTTTTTGGTGGGCCCGTGCCAGCAGAAGCTGATGCATCGTCGGCACTCCCGAATACCAGGTCACGCGATGTTCTCGTACCGTCCGCCAGAAAGAAAGCGCATTGAATTTGCTCGGGAACAACCACTGTGCCCCCCGGAAAGCAAAGTTGCCATGGTCGAGCGCGATCAACCCGTGAATGTGGAACAGCGGCATGATGCAAAGCGAAACGTCCTCCTCAGAAAGCGCGTATGTGTTCGCAATATTCGCCGAAGAGACCGCCAGGTTGAAATGCCGCAAGGGCACTCGCTTGGGCCGCCCCGTGCTTCCGCTGGTGTGCAGGATCAGGGCGATATCGTCCGCCGTGGGCTCCGTTGCCGAAGCCCCGTAGGAGCATTCACCAGATGACCACTTGCCCTGGTCGCTCATTTCCACCGGAGAGCACCGGGATCTTGCGGTCGAGCGGCGGCGCTGCGCGCGAATTCCGCGCCCACCGGCGGGCATAGCAAGACTCGAGCGTCGGTGTCACCGAGGAAAAAAAGAAACTCCTCGTACGGATACGCCGGGTTCAAAGGGGCCGCCGTTCCCGCGATGGAGGCCGCCAGAAAACTGACAATCGCAGGCAATCCATTGGGCAATGCAATCGCTACCGCATCGCCACGGCGAATGCCGGCAGAAGCCAAAGCGTTCGCCATGGCCAGGACCTGCTGCCGGAGCGAATCGTAGGTCACCCGGATTCCAAGTTCGGGAACGATGATCGCGGTATGACTGTCGGCAAAATGCAAAACGTCAAGGAGTGTTTCGACCGACTTCAGTGTCATTCGATTTGCGCCTCTGGCGCGGGTTACCGTGGGTATGCCGTCGGGTCGATTTGCCAGTCGATTCTTGATGGGCGAAAATACCAGACGGTATCCGTTCAGCCTGTCACCCTCGGCGGCGAAGGATCTATGTGTGCCAGAAATCGAGTAACCCTCGGCGTTCAGCGCCTTGCCAAACTCTTTCAGAAAAAACTGCACATTCTCTTCAGTCGCCAAAGGGCCCATCACGCCAATGCGGAAGACTTTACCCGCGAGCGGACCGAAACCGCCGGCGATCTCGATGCCAGCCTCATCCAATAAACGTCTTTCGCACTTTCGCCTCATCCACTCCATCTGGAACGCACACCGTGTTCAACGTCGCAATTCGATGCGCCGCGGGAACGTGCATGCGCAGCCCCATTGCCTCGATGCCCTTAACAAATAGTCTCATGGCATCGGCGATGCCGCTCCCATCGGTTCTCAATTCCTTCCTCGTCGATCACCAACAGCGCCTCGCGCAAGCGCGTAAAACATTGAAATCGGCGCCGTGTGATGATAACGGTGTGACACCGAAGAGTAATCATGAATCAGTTTCAGGTCTAGATACCAACTTCGCACCGGAGAAGTTCGAGCCCGCAGCCAATCCGTGGCCCGTGGCGAAATCGCCATCGGAGACAATCCCGGCGGGCAGCTCAACCCTTTTTGCGTGCAACTGTATGCCACGTCGATGCCCGTCTGGTCGAAATCTACCGGCATCCCGCCGAGCGAAGTGACGCAATCGCGCGATCACCAGGGCGCCGGCTTCGTGAGCGGCGGCGCAGATCGCCGTGGCCCGGCTGCAACGCCCCGGTCGACGTCTCAGCATGAACATAAGCCACGATCTTCGGCTTTTCGCGACGAATGAACTCGGCCGCCTCATCATCCCCGAAAGTCTCACCCCATGGCTTCTCAAAGCGCACGACTTCAGCGCCCTGGCGCTTCGCCATTTCAGTCATGCGATCGGAGAAATAGCCATTGGCGAACACCGCGAACTTTGTTTCCGGTTCCACGAAGTTGGCAACCGCAGCTTCCATGCCAGCGCTGCCGGTGCCGGAAATCACCAGGGTGGAACTGCCATTGGCGTCCGAAAGCCGTTTTCAACAATTGCTGAATGTCTCCCATCACCTGGATGAAGTATGGCTCGAGGTGTCCGACAATCGGTTTTGACAACGCCTCATAGACCCGCGGGTGAACCATGCTTGGTCCCGGCCCGAATAGGTAGCGGCGAGGCGGCTGCAAAGGCGGAAAGACATTCATGCGGGAATGTCCTGTTCGATGGCGCTCATCGCCCTCGTTTCACTCCAAAGAGCCCACGCATACAGCTAGATTACTACGGCCGGAGGAATAATCTCCAGACCCTCGCTGAGTATCTTGGTCTGCGCCGCTGATCGTCATAAGCCCAGTGACACTGTCACAGACTTGAAGCGCCCTAAGAATAAAAGGCGTTGGTGGATCGCTTTCGAAGGAAGACTTGCGCGTTTTGAAGTGCCGCAAGCTAATCGTGGATTCCGGGTCATGGGTTTCGCGGGAAACGATGAAAAATTATTTCAAGTCAAGACGGTACTATAAGAGTTGCCTTGACAGATGAATTTCGATATGGTAAACCGCCGAATTGGTCCGCTTTTCATACCGGACAGAATTCATACGCAATTTTACGGTCTTTCGGTTCGTGGCCCGAACGAACAAGGCAGCGTGCGGTCGTGTGTGTCGCGTCCGCTCCGGGGATTGGCTGGTTTCGCAAATCATTGTCGGAGAGGAAAACATGCGCTCGCTGACCACCTACGTCGTTCTGCTGATTTTCTTCGCAACCTCAAGTCGCTGGCTCAAACCCAGGAGTCTGCCGGTAAAACCGGCCCTCGGCATCCGCGAGCGCAAGCAAGCAGGAGGTCAACGAGTTGCGCAGGAAGTTGCCGCGCAGCGCAAGACCATCGAGGAATTGAAGGCGATCGTGCAGAAGTTGGCTGAAGACAAGTCTCAAGCTTCTGTGGCGGATCCCGCGCACGTCGAACCCACCGCCTCAATCTCCAGTCCGGATGCAACCCCTGCATCGGGCAATGACACCACCCATCTGGTAAATACCGTTTTGACTCAACCCGAACCCGTGCCGAAACCGCAATCATCGATCAGGCGCAGCCGCCGGCACCCCCAAGAAAGACGCTCCGCTTACCGCGGGATGGAACGGCGAGCATTTCTTCATCAGAAGCCAGGATGGACAGTTCAGCATCAGCCCCTACGGCTATGTAGATACCGACTACCGCGCTTACAAAGGCGACGGCGCCCCTGCCGACACCTTCCTGGTGCGTCGCGCCCGCTTCGGCTTTCAGGGCAACTATGGTTCGCATTTCGACTTTGCGTTACTGACCGACGCGAACTCCACCACCGGAGCCGTTGTCCGCGACGTTTATCTCAACGTGAGGATCAAGCCCGAGTTCCAGATCCAGGCCGGCCAGTTTAAGGAGCCATTCGCCCAGGAAACCGGAATCGGCGCCACCAACCTGGACTTCGTAGAACGCGGTTTGCAGTCGCTGCTCTATCCCTGCGCGGCTACCGCTTATCGCTGTCCCGGCATTACGCATTCACGGAGATATCGACGGTGGCGTGATGCAGTGCTGGGTGGGAGCATTCAATGGCAGAGGCGGTGTCGCGGCGAACGTCACCAACGAGCCGGAGTTTGTCGGGCAGAGTCTGCGCTTTTATCCCTGGCGCAAGACCAAGAACGAATGGCTCAAGCAATTCGCTTTTGGCGGATCCATCGACCATGCCCGCTCCCGCGGGCTTTCCAATGACGTGAGCTTCAGCGGGTTACCCTGCCCGACGGCACTTACACGTTCTTTCCCCATTGCGCATCAACGGCCCCATCGAGCGCTACGAAGGTGAATTCACCTACATCAAGGGCCGTTATGCACGCGGGGAGAATATGTGCAGTTACAGGAGCAACGCGACGGTGTCGGCCTGGAAGCAGCGTTGGCGGGTCTGGGTTCCTGACTCTGCCCGGTATCGGCGCCAAGGCTTGGAACATCGGAACCACCTACCTGCTGACCGGTGAAAAACGGCCGGAAAACGGCACTCCCCGGGTGAAGCACCCGCTGTTTGGCCCGGACACTCCGGGCGGTGACGGGCCGGGGCTGGGGAGCCTGGGAACTCGGCGTCCGCTATTCCGGAATTCAGGCCAACGCGCCAGCCGCGAATTTCCTGAATTACTATACCCCCGGCTTCGTCTCCCAGTATAACTACCACACCGACGAGTTCACCTTTGGCATCAACTGGTACCTGAATTATTGGGTGAAGTACCAGTTCAACGTCAATGTCGACCGGCTGAAACAGCCCAGCACCACGGGGCAGTTGCCACAGAATTTCTACGGTGCTGACTGCAGGAATTGCAGTTCCGGTTCTGAAGTCTGCCTCGAACATGAGTTTGCAAATGTTGCGTCAACGAGATTTGCTAAACGCCGGGCTGGCAGCAGCCCTGGGTCTAAAGGGAAATTGTTAGGAGGAGATTCGAGATGAGATCCAGGATTCTACTGACTATTCTTCTCACCGCGTTGTTTGTGATTGCGACTGGCTGCGGGAGCGTGGCCAATTGTCCCGTCTGCGGTACCACGCAAGACCGGTGGCTACGCCGACATCATTAACATTACGGTGCCGGAGCACAACCCTACCGGCGAACCCGGCGGACCATTCAACTCGTTCGATATCACCTGGGTCAACACGCCCACCCATCGCGGCTACACTTCCGATCGGATCGGCTTGGCGGTGGTGGTGTTCGACACCGTCAACAATCTTGCGGTTAATGCGATTCAAGGATCGCAATGCGGTAACCGGCGCGGGAAACCAGGCGAGTCCGTGCGCCACCGATGCGGCCGGCAACGACATGATCCCGCCTATCGTGGATGTCTTTGGCAACTTCACCCGATTCGGATGCAGAACCGATTTGTCCACGGCCACGCCCGCAGGGCCGACGTTCCATCTCATCTCGGGCTTTGGCGCCAACCATCATTTCGGAGGATTTCCCGGAGCCCAGTGCTGCGCCGCGCGCGCCAATGGTGTGAATCCCATGTCCGGCCCGGATGGCGAAGAAGTTACGCCAGACGGAAAGTACTCTTCACCTCCGTCGGCACGCAATTCAGTCGTTGTCTTCGATCTGACCACCATGGATCTCACTCAGATCCTCCCACCGCACCCACCGTTCTCGCCATCATCCCTACCGGCGTGTCCGCCGACTATGACGGCCCGCTGGGCATCGCTCGGCTTGCGTCTCCTCCTGGAACGGCGAAGCCGGCTCCGCAGCCGATTGCGGAGATGACCGTGCCGACGAAATGGCCTACGACCCGCCCATCAAGTCCTTGCGTCATCAATGGCGATCCGGGATTACCGTTTGTCACGCTTTATCGATATGTCCCACATCGTGGTAAAACCGGCACGCTGGACTGCAGCACTGCCTGCCGGTTGACTCGACCTTGGCATACGGACCCTACCCAGTTGGCTACAGCCCTGCCAGCTATCCCTTCAAGGGAGTCCGGCACCGGGCTTCCCCAACCGTCACCAACCTTAGATCCGGGGAACGCTGGCACCTCGTTCAATCCCCCCAGTTGCATTATCGGCCAAATTTATTACGACGGCGCGGGAGGCGCCGCGTCCGGGGGAGTTGGACTCACTACAACCGTTCCAGTGGATACTGTCGGCGGCAACCTTCCCGTGTCCCGGACCCCTCCAATCCGCACGTTTTCAGCGGTGTTTCCGGTCGGCCGCCGCACGATGGCCCGGTGGGCCTTCCAGGTATCGGCATTACTCCCAGCGGCAAGTCTTACACCATCCCCTGCCATCACGGACCCGCTTCATCGACCAGACCTTGGGACATTTTGTAACCAGGCCACTCCCGGCGGCAATTGTGCGGGAGCCATAGCACCTGCGGGATTGGGCGGCATGGTCTGGAATCCCAACACCGGCTTTTTGCTACAGGCCAATGAAAATTCCATCGGGATTACCAACATCGGCAGCATCGATGTGATTGACCCCAGACTCGGGAATCCGAATGGGCCGATTGTTATCAATAGTTTCGTGATAGCCAACTGCATGCCCACCAGCATCACTCAAGGTCCGGGAAACAACTTCCTTGTGGGCTGCGCTGACCATGACGGAGAGGCCTTCCCGCCAAACGAATATGTGATTGATGGAACCTCGGGCGCGATAATCAAGGAAATCCTGAAGTCGGCGGCGTTGACGAAACCTGGTATAACTCCGGGCGATAACAAGTACTACCTGGCAGCGAGAGACATGCCCAATGGCCCGGTGTTGGGCGTCATCGACGCCGCGACCAACGTTTGGCTGCAAAACGTCACCACCAGCTCCAATTCGCACAGCGTCTCGGTGGACTCGAGTCAACAACCACATTTTTGTGCCGCTTGCAAGCCGGCGGAATATGCACCACGCAGAGCAGCAACGGCTGCATCGGCGTGTACGCTCAACAGTGATATGAAGAGAGAGCCATAACTGGTTGCGAGCCCGGATCGACCTTGGCGTCATCCGGGCTTCGCCATCACTGCCGAATTCTAGGACGAGAGCAAGGGTAGTGGTATAGTTTGGGCAATAGTTTTGTGGGGTGGAAGTAGGTGAGTGATATGAATCTCGTTTGTAAGGCCGTTCTCCCGGCGACTGTCATTTCGCTGCTGGCCGCTTTTGCGCTGGCAAAAGACGACCCCCCCAAGAAGCCAACCGATGTGCCGGCGACGGTCATCGCGCACCTGCCGCTTCCCCAGCCCACGGGAAGCCAGATGCTGCTGCAGAAAGAAAACGGCAAGAACTACCTTTACGTGCAACAGGCTTCCAAACAAGGCTTTATGATTGTGGACGTCAGCCGGCCAGATCGGCCGAGCCTGTTAAAGCGAACTGCGGAGTCCAGTCAGGCCACGGCCGGCAACCTGAAGATGGTGAGTCCGGATGTGGCCATCGCCGAAGCGCCGGAAAAGAAATCTACCACCCTCACCAGCAGCAACCATCCTACAGAAACGGTTCGCGTTTTGGATTTGGCTGATCCACGCAACCCCAAAACCCTCCAGGAATTTACCGGAGTAACCAGCCTTCTTCCCGACGGCGGACATGGTTTGATTTATCTCACCAACAACGAAGGCTTATGGATTCTCCGCTACAATCGCCCGGCACTTTTGGAACCCGCCAGGAAAAAGCCGCCATGCGATTCCAATGCAGAAATCATGGCCATGCCTCCGGACTGCGATTAGCTCTTCCAGGCCCTCCACGTTAGTCTGAGCAACGTTTGGCGATGGTCTCGATCGAACTCACACTGATGGTCACAGGGCTCGCCGAACCCGCTCGCGCCAGAAAATCGGAACTTGTGCTCAGCGAGGGTGATTGGGTGCCCGTTACTTCCACTTGCTGTCCCAGGTATCGCCTCAGGTGTATCTTGTGGTTGCCTTGAAGTTCGTAACTGTTGCCTCGTTCCGGTTGGGTCAAGATATAGTCGGTACTGGACTTGTCCACACAGCCCCGCACCGTGATCTGGTCCTTGGGATTCTTTGTGGGCTGCGAACTCGCACCGGCTGCTTGCGCGGCTGCCGAAATGCCCAGATAAAGTGTTATCAGTACGACTGTGAATCTCCTCATATTCGCCTCCATTACTTCCAACATACTGGCTTCGATGCCTTAATCTCGCTGAATGCTGCTCCAACCAGGCGACGACTACTTCACGTGCGTCTCCTGGTAATGTAACTCCTTCCACTCTGCTGCCCGCTTGACCCAGAGCTCTGTGATATAGACGCGTGAATAACGCACCACCGATTTCGGCGGGAACTGCATGGTAACTTCGTAGATCACGAAGGCCGCGTCTGGGCCCAGCGGAATCAGTTTGTAGCCCCACATCGAATAGTTGAAAACATTGCTCTCCGTCATTTCGTTAATAGCCTGGAGCTTGGTGCGCTCTCCCTGGTTATCGACTTCCACTCCCTCAAAGTCATCCGCCAGCAGCGCCCCATAGGCCTTCTTGTCTTTGTTCTTGAGTGCTTCCCATTCCGCCTTAATCTTGGATTGGAAGAAGTCTTTCAAATTTCCTTCGGCCGCGGCGGATGGTTTCCGCCCATTGCCAGCGCCCGCTTGCGCTACCGACAGTTGTGCACCCGCCAACAAAGCCAGCAGCATGGCGGCTCGACCCCAGGGGAAACGATTTTGCATCATTTGGTTCCTTTTAAGATTTCTACTACATCATGCGCATTGAAAGCGAACATATAAGCGGTCCTGGAATTCTAACTTACTTCGGCTGGCGGAAAATGTTTGCCCTTCAAGTCTCACTGCACAGACTTGCCCATTGGGAGATACCAAATGCAGTACACAAGAATAAAAACTATTGCCACAAAAATACCGATCCCAAGAATAAGGAGCAGTCCTTGGCGCGTGCTGAGGGGTAGGTTTTTCTTGCGCCGCCCGCGAAAGAATGGTGCGCCGTGCTTCTTGCGGTACGCAACCGACACTTGTCGAATGAACGAGGGTATCACTGTCAGATTCCTGTAGTCTCATACGTCAAGACTGCCAGGCTCAGGCGATAGTCATAGCCCGCCTCTGCATAACTGATGCCAGCCTGCGTCTGCTGAAGTTGTGCCTGGCTCAATTCCACTATCGATCCCAGGCCCAGGTTGTATCGAGACTGCGCCAGCCTGAGCGCCAGGTTGGCCTGCTGTAACAATTGTTGGGTCACTGCCAGGCGCTGATAGGCGGTGTTTGCGCTGAGCCAGCTAGTTCGCACATCGCGCGAAATGAGGTTGCGGATGTCGCGCAACCGTTCGTCCACCGCCTGTGCTCTGAGATTGGCCTCACGAGCTTTGGCCGTATACAGGAACCCGTTGAATAGCGGGATCTCCACGTTCGCGCCCACCGCGCCATAGGTGTTGCTTAGGCCGCCCGGATTCGGAGCCACAGCGGCATTGCCGATCGGAGTGTCGCCGACTGCCCCGAGGGCGCTGATGCTCGGAAAAAGAAGGTCCCGTTCCGCGGTCTGAAATTTCCTGGCAGACTGGTACTGGAATTGAAGTGAAAGGATTTCTGGGCGGGTCGAAAATGCCTTGGAAATCAAATCGTCCACATTATCCGGAGGCGGCATCGGCAAGCTGGCTTCCTCGGTAAGCTGCAAGTTCTGCAAGCTTGAGAACCCGAGCACCATGGAGAGTGTAGCTAACGCGGCGGCGTCGTTGTTTTGAGCGTCCAGCAGCAGAAGGCGCGCTTGCGCCAGATTGACATTTGCAAAACTGAAATCCAGTTCCGATTTCAGCTTGCTCTTGAAAAGTGCTCCCGCCTGGTTCGCAACCGTCTCGCGTTCCTTTACGGTTTGCTGTGCGACGGTCAGAACGGCGTGAGCTTGCAAGGCGTTGTAATAGGCCTTGTCCACCGCCAGAAGTACTTGTTGCCGGGTGGCCATCGCATTCTGGTTCTCCGCCTTGGCGGCATAGTTCGCACTGGAGATCAGATTAGTGGTGCGCCCGAAATCGGTAATTAATTGAGTGACCACTACCCCGGCGGCTGCACGTTCGTAGATGATCGGGTTGTTCAGCGCCCCCGCCGTAATTCGCTTTCCAGACTCCGCGTCAACACCAGTAAGATTACCCGTTGCCGTCGGCCACAGATTCGACCTCACCTCCCGGGTTACTTGCTGCGATGCAAGTGCGATCAGCCGCGCAACCGAGATTTGAGGATTGTTCTTTATCGCCAGCGCTTCTGCCTGCTTCAGGGTCAGCGAGAGCGGCGCGCCTGCGTTGGTTGATGGAGCCGGAGATGGCGCCGTCGCCTGCGGGTAAGCGCTGCTTTGTGCCGGACCGTTTTGTGGCATTGGCGCTGGAGGAATATCTCGCGCCGTGTCCACGTTGATGGACACTTGCGCAAAGCTGAACAGGGGCAGGATCAACGATAACAAGAAAACAACGGAATACTTAAGTTGTCGCTTCATGAATGGCCTCTTTCGAAGCAAGTCGTCAAACATTCCTTACCGATTCTGGGCGCAATCCAAACTGTGGCGGACAATCCCCATCCTCATATCCGGGTCATTCGGCAGATCAAAGTACATGACGTGCTTGGTTAGGCGTACCCGGATCGGCTGGTTAGGGGTAAAGGCCGACGGCAGGTAGTTGAATTCGGTTTCATAGCGGCCGACATAGGTGTTGCAAGCGACTCGCACGGCGACTTCAAAAGCGTAGTAGCGCGAAGTCAACGGCGCATCCGATGGGTTACTGCCACCCATCATGTAATCCGGCGAATAAACCTTGTGTTTTTGTACCTCTACTACGGTGCCTTGCCAGTACGAAGTGGAACGGCTTGGCAGCTGGGATGCATAGAGTGCCGGTGCCGCAACCGATAAGACCACAAAACTGATCCAAAGATTTCCTTTCATGATTTCCTCGATGCAATTGCCTGCTGAAATCACAGGGCATAACGCGAACCCTCAAATTTGCGGTTGCTAAACCACCCCTGCGCTTCGAGCCTCATTCCGCCAACTCCGGAGCCTGCTCGCGAGGGTCACGGTCTTTACCCTTCCCATAAACCAGGAGATACGCGGCGGGCACAATAAAAACGGTAAGGATCACGGATGCCGTCAAGCCCCCTATAATGGCGCGGGCCAACGGAGCATACTGCTCGCTGCCTGTGCCCAACTTGAGAGCCATCGGCACCATGCCGATAATCGTCGCCAAAGATGTCATCAAAATCGGACGCAGACGGACGCGGCAGGACGTAATCACTGCTTCCTCTACGCCCTTTCCCTGTTCCTCCAGACGATGAGCAAATTCCACGATCAGGATGCTATTCGACGCCGAGATCCCTACCAGCATCAGAATTCCCATCAGTGACATCACGTTAAGGGTGGTCCCGGTGAGCGGCAAAACGATGAGCACTCCGATGAAGCCCATTGGAATCGCCAGCATGATGAGCAGGGGATCCTTGAAGGAACGGAATTGCGCAACCAGGATGAGATAGAGAAGCACCACCGCCAAGGAAAGGCCGATCGCAAAACTACGGAACGACTCGTTCATGCCGTTGATCATTCCCCGCAAGTTGATGCGCACATTCGCCGGCATTTTCATTCCACGCAAGACGTCAGTTACCTCGCCTGCGATTTTTCCCAGGTCTTCGCCCGAGGGCGTCACGTACAAGTCGGTCACGCGCTGAATCTGGTAGTGGTCAACTTCAGTGGGTGTTTGGATACTTTCGAGTTTCACTACGCTATCGAGGGTTGTGGGTTCTTTCAGGTTAGGAGCGCGGATCGGAATATTGGTCAGGTCAACTTGATTGTGGATTGCCGCGCGGCCGTTCTCAAAGTACTGAACCGTCAAAAAGTAATCGTTACCGGTTTTTCGGTCCACCCAGTAATTGGGGGCGATCATGGTATTGGAGTTAAGCGCCGTAATCACATTATCTACAACTTCTTTTTGCGTCAGCCCGAGTTCGGCAGCATGCACGCGGTCAACGTCCATTCGCAATCCGGGGTAGTCCAAGTCTTGCGGAATGTAAACTTCACCTACTCCGGGAAGTTGCCGGATACGGCGGGCCAGGTCCTGGGTAACCCCGTAGATTTGCTTCAAATTGCGGCCGCTAACCTGCACGTCAATCGGGGCCGGCATTCCGGTGTTCAGGATGGCATCGACCATCGAACCGCTGGAAAAGAAGGTCCGGATGTCGGGGTACTGGCTGGCCATCTCTTTCTGCACAAGGTCCATATATTCAAAGCTGCTCTTGTGATGATCTTCCTGTAGAGCAACTTGCACAGTCGCCGTGTAAGGTCCCGCGTTGGTGGTGTACAGCGATGAAAAATCCGGAACCACCCCAAGATTCGACACGATCATCTTCAGGTCGTCCTTGGCCACCACGTGGCGTATCAAGTCTTCCACCTTGGCGACATACTGCTCGGTCACCTCGAGACGGGTGCCCGTCGGCACTTTCAGGTTAATAGTGAATTGGCCGGCATCTGTCTGCGGAAAAAACGCCACGCCCAGAAATGGATAAAGCCCCAGACTAACCAGAAAGGCGCCGCTAGAACCAGTACCGTCAGGCCAGGGCGCAGCAATGCCCGTTTTACCCAGTACTCGTAGAAATCCAGCAGCCGGTTGAATTGCCGGTTGAATCCGGCGGTGAACCTGTCCCACCACGATCGGCTGGCTGCCGATGTCGGTTCGATCTCGTATTCGGCATTATGCCCATCGGCGTGAGGAACAGCTTTAAGAAAACGCGAACAGAACAGCGGGATCACCGTCATGGCCACGAAATAGGACGCAAACAGAGATATGGCGACCGCGAGCGCCAGAGCAGAGAAAAGGAACTTGCTGACGCCGTAAAGAAACGTCACTGGAAAGAAAACCACCACCGTAGTGAGGGTCGCAGCCAGCACCGCCAGGCTGACCTCCGCCCCGCCGGTTTCGGCGGCTGCTTCCGGAGCCGCGCCCATTTCCAAATGGCGGTAAATGTTTTCCAAAGAAATGACTGAGTTGTCGATGATGCGTGAAAAGGCCAGCGCCAGCCCACCCAGAATCATGGTGTTGATGGTGCTGCCCGCCATATTCAGAATTACGAACGTCGCCAGCGCGGAAAGCGGAATGGAGAGAAATACCGCCGTGGTGGCGCGGAAACTTCCCAGAAAAATGAGGATCATTAGGCTGGTCAGCACCAAGCCGATCAGCCCTTCGTGCAGCAGGGTTTTGATGGCTTCTTTTACGAAGGCGGACTGGTCGAATACCACGGTCGCTACCAACTGCTTTGGGATGTCATAGAGATGCTGGATAGCATCGCGAATTCCTTGCACCACCTCAATGGTGTTGGTGTCGCCGCCCTGTTTCATGATCGGGAGATAGACGGACCTTTGTCCATCCACGCGCACCAGGTTGTATTGGATTTGATTAGCGTCTTCCGCCTTGCCTATATCGCTGACCGTGACCCACGAACTGCCCACCGTCTTGACCGGCAGCTTCGACAACTGGTCCATGTTGTCGACCAAACTGTTCGAATACAGGTAGTAATCCAAAGGCCCCATCTTTACGTCGCCGGCAGGCAGAATCAGATTGAAATTGTTGACCGCCTGCACCACGTCCATGGGACTCAGTTGCCGCGAGGCCAGCTTATAAGGATCCACGTAAACCATGATCTGCCGATACTTGCCTCCGAACGGCGGCGGAATCTCTGCGCCCTTTACTACAGCGATCTGGTTACGGATGGAAAATTGGCCAACGTCGTGAAGCTCAGTCTGATTGAGTCCCTGGCCCTCCAGCGTCACCAGGCACACCGGCAAGCTGGAGGCATCGAACTTCAGCACCACCGGCGGCAAGGTGCCGGGCGGCAGACGTTTTAAGTCCGCCAGCGCCAAATTAGAGATCTCGGTAACATCGGCATCGGCGCTCGTCCCCGGTTGAAAATAGAGCTTGATGATGCTTACGCCCGCCAGAGAGCGCGACTCCATGTGATCGATGCCGCTGGCCAGCGTGAAAAACCGCTCCAGAGGGTCGGTGATATCAATCTCAATATCTTCCGGCGGCATTCCTGAGTAGAACGTCGCCACCACGACCTCGGGCAGATTGATGGTGGGAAACAGATCGACCGGCATCCGTACCAAAGACGTGACTCCGATCACCGTCAGGATCAGGCAGATCACAATGATGAAATACGGATTGCGAATGGAAAAACGCGACATGTAAGCTCTCTTCGGAAAATCCTGCTTCGTAGACGCAGGATTTAATCCTGATTGTGCCCCTGGTACTGCATGACCTCCACCACCTGGGGATGAACCTTCTGGCCCGCCTTGAGCCCGCCGCGATCGCTGACCACCACCTGCTCACCCGCACTTAGGCCAGAGAGCACCTCAGCGTCGGTTGCGGTTTCCAGCCCCAGCGTGACAGGCCGATCTTCTATTTGGTTATCCCGGTTGACCACAAGCGCTGTGGTTTTGTCGCCCTGGTGGTCGATGGCCTGGATGGGAATGGCGGGAACATCCACGCGATGCTCCAGGACAACGTCGGCCTCCGCATACAGCCCCGGTATCAGAACCCGGTCAGGATTTGCCACATCCACTTCGGTATGCATCGTTCTTGTGTCTTCCCGTACATCGACGGAGAACCGTGCGACCTTCCCAGGAAAAGTCTGGTTCAGGGACGGCACCCGAACGTCCACCTGATCGCCAACATGTATGTAACGGACGTAGGACTCCGGAATCGGGATCACTAAGCGGAACAGGTCGTCCTGGGAAAGCCGCACGATCGGCATCGCCTGCGTGCTCGAACTCGTTCCCGCTTGAACCAGGGTGCCCAGGTTCGCATAGCGTTCAGTCACCACGCCCGCGAACGGCGCCGTAATTTTCGAATAGTCGTAGAGGGCCTGATCATGAACCAGTTTTGCCCTGGATTCAGCCAGCTGGCTCTGGGCCGCGTCCAGTGCTGCTTTCCCCGCGTCCACTTGAGAGCCAGCCGCGAGGTCCTTGCCCTGGGCATCGTCCACTTCCTGCTGCGCCACGATGCCCGGCTGCGTCTCAAAGACGCTGTTCAATCTTGTGTATTCCAGGTGCAGGGCTTTGTACTGCGCATCGTACCGTTTTAGTTCGTGGTCTGCGCGATTCACCTGATCCATCGCGTTCTTGATCTCCGCCTGGTCCTGCTGCAACTGAGCCTGCAACTCGGGAATTTCCAGCGTCGCGATCGTCTGGCCCGCCTTTACGCGGGTGCCATAGTCGACGTCTAATTTCTGCACGTAACCGGATTCCTTTGCATAAACGTCAATCTCTTGAAACGGCACTAACTCAGAGGACAAAGTGATTTTCCGGGTTAGGGTTTTCTTTACTACCCGGGTCACTCCGACTGTGGCGGCCTGCTGCGCGTCGGCCTCGACTTTCTCATTGTGTCCGCATGATGACAGCCCAAGCGCAAGCACAGCAGCCAGAATCATGGTTGAGTAACGCAAGGCGGCGCGCAAAATTGCAGGGGAAATATATCTACTGCGAAGGTGGCCATAGGAATTCATTTAATTTAAACACCAGCCTTCCCCGGCCTGCCGGCCGGCGATCTGTAGCTAAAGCAATCCTTTGAGTACGTCGCGCAACTTTTCCACTGAAAATTCCTTAGAAGTGCAAAAATCAATGACCTTTTGTTCCGCCTGTCGCAATCTTGCTGCAACCCCCGGAATCTCTCCCGCAATCTTTTTCGGCACGGTCAAAACCCCGTGGCGGTCACCGTGCAGCAGGTCGCTGGGGTGCACTTCCAGGCCGCCCAATCGTACTGCCGATCCGAAGTCGAAGATGTGAGCATAAGCGTGCGAAACTGCCACACTTCCGGCGAACAGATGCAATCCCAGGTCTCTCACCCGCGGCAGCTCCCTCACGCCGCCGTTCGTCACATACCCGACGCAGCCCAGCGCTCTCAAGATCGCCGCGTGCATATCTCCAAGAAAAGCGCCCAGGCCCGGTGGGCTGTCCATATCCTGTAAGACCACGATTCGTGGCGCGGGTACGCGGAGAATGCTGCTCCACCAATCGCTGCGGTCGTGGTAGGACCCTCCGGTGATGGGAGGCTCCCCGCTGCGCAGACGGGCAGTGGCGGCATAGCCCACCATCGGCGGAAAATCTTCGAACACGCAGCGAATGCTGGCATCAGCGAAGCCGGTGTTGCGCAATCTGACCTCAAAGGTCTCGATCGCGTTGGAGACCGAACAGGTGTCGATTCGCTGCAATGCTTCAAGATGCTCGACAGGTATAGGAGGCTCAGGAGCCATGTGATTCCTCGTCACAAATTTCAGGTTGATCTGGCCAGGTTAAATCGGATGAGTCCGCTAGGTCATTCGCAAATAAACAACATTGCCATTTGCAAAACGGACCAGCATCACAAACGCGAATTTAACGCCGAAAGCAACTAGGAGATGAAGACTTGAAGAGATGGAGGGGGCCTATTGTACAGGCTATCGCTGAAAACGTGGTTTCGAAGCGGTGGTCCGTCAGGAGCCAGGTCAGATTCAATTACGATAGGCTCGAAAACACTGAAACTTGAACTGGTCGCGCACCCGACTGGACGCCGTCTCTGTCGAGGTGCTGGCGCATCGGTTCGACCGAACGGCGGTCAACCGCTCTTACGATATGAGATTGAGGAGTGCAGGGAACCAGGAACCGGGTGGCAACGCTGATCGTCAACGAGCATATAGCCACAGCTATCAATGCGCCGCGCCATCTATACTCGCCGACTCCGCGATGTTTCAACCCTTCCATACAGTGGGCAACTTTAGGTGCTACTTCGACGAATTATACAACACCCTGCACAATGAGACAGATATCACCTCAGTAACCGGTCCCTTGTCAAGTTGGATGCCGAACCTCCTGTTGGCAACAGAGGGACGAAAGATTTCAAAGCATGGAAATTCAGGTAACCAAAATCGTTGTCGAACCATCACTATCTATAACATGGGATGGGAGTGGTCTCAGCGGCTTTCTTGGAGCGGCCGTTTCCGAGCCATCTCGGTTCGAGCCGCGCTCGCGTCAGTAGCTCTCTTTTGTGTCCTGGCGGCGCGGGATGCTCGGCCACATTTCTTTGGGGCGCCCGGTATTCATTCCTCAATTGGCAATAACTCCCACCACGACCAAAGACCTCGTTTTGACACCAGCAGTTCGCAATGGAGCACACCTGCTGATAGCTTTCATCCGGTTTCACCGCGCGCCCAATCTTCAGCTTTAACCCCACCGGCGTCGCAGTCATTTTCTATGCTCCAGACCAGAGGTTTTCACTTCAACCGGCCCCCTCCCTTTGCCTGATCCGTCCCGGCAAGGGTTTTCAATTGCACTTTTCCGAGCACCGAAGCCAACCAGGCATTCAAGGACAATCATGGTTTCGTCCGCAACAACAGAGCATGCTGAACGAATGAGTTGGATCGTCGAACTGCATCCCAGGTGGGCGGAGTGGTTGATTCCCATGGCGATTGGTTTGGCCTGCTTTGGCGTCACCGAACTTATGCACCGCCTGCTGGTTCCAGACCTGGGACCACGAAAGGAAAGATGGCTGGCGGAAGCCGTATCCGCTGCAATCGTGGGTGGGTTGGTCGCCAAGCTGGCTAACGTCGTCCACCAACGCCACCAAACAATGCTGGCCAGAGTGCAGGTGATTTCTGAAATGAATCATCACATTCGGAACGCCCTGATGACGATCGCGGCTTCGACCGAACTGAGCCAGAACCAGGAGCGCATGCGGGTGATTTCGGAAAGTGTAAATCGAATTGACTGGGCTCTGCGCGAGATATTGCCTCGGAAGCAACCCCTTCCGGAAACCGAAAGGTCCAGGCTGATGTTCGTCATGTCGGGAGGCAAAAGGGACCTTTCCAAGAACCACGAATCCAAAGCGTCCCGCAGCATAAGCGGAAAGACGGGCGCTTCGTAGATGACAAACAACCTATGAGAAGAAAGCGGATATGTGCTGATCGATCTCTTGCCGGCGTGGGGCTTCGAAGTGGAGCCGCAGTGAACCAGCGCAGACGGGCCGCGAATTTAATCGTAAAGGCAGGCTGTTGAGCGGTAATCCGAATCGGCAGTCTATACACTTCTTACAAAGCTAGTTGCGAGGCGATAAGCGCTGACGTAACTTTAGGAGGTGTCTATGAAACTGATACTAGGAATCGGTCTGGTCGTGTTTTCGGCGCAATTGTTCGCTCAAAACGCGATACCTTCCGGCACAATTCTTCCTGTGGCTTTGGATCATTCGCTGAATGCGCGCAAAGTCAAACTCGGCGAGGTCATCAGAGCACGAGTTATGCAGGATGTTCCTTTGACGCCGTCATCGAAGCTTCATGCGGGCGCCAAAGTCATCGGTCGCGTGATCAATGTCAAACCCGCGACCCGGAACACCGGCGCGCAAGTTTCCTTCCGGCTCGACACCCTGGTGATTTCCAAACACCGGACGTCCATTACTAGCGATGTGCGGGCGTTGGCATCAGCTATGGCCGTAGAGGATGCGCAAATTCCCGACGGCGGACCGGATCGCGGAACCCCGGCGGCGGCGTGGACGACGAATCAGATCGGGGGCGAGGTGGTCTACCGTGGCGGCGGACCCGTGGCCAATGGCCTCCGATCGGTCGGAGAACCAACTCACAACGGCGTTCTGGTTCATATCTCCGGCAAGCCCGGCGCCAAATGTCGCGGTGAGACCGAGGGCAATGATCGCCTCCAGGCTCTCTGGGTGTTTTCCTCCGATGCCTGCGGAGTTTACGGCTTTGCAAATATGGTCATCGTCCATGCGGGCCGGAGCGCTCCAGTCGGGGAAATTACTCTGGCCTCGAACCATGGCAACCTGAACGTTAAGGCGGGCAGCGGAATGTTATTGCGGGTGGATTGAGTTCATTGCCTTGGCCAATGGAGAAAACTCGGGCGGTCTGGTTTTTCCAGACCACCCGTCTTGCCGAAGGGCCGCAACGAGGATCGACCTGGCATTTCGCAGCAACCTTATTTCGGATCTCCCATGTTTGTCGGCCGCTGGCGGGTCGTGGTTCTGTAAGTGGCCAGAGTTATCGGCTCAGCCAGGACATTCTGTTTGCTGTCACGTGTGAACTCCTTCTCATGCCTTCTGGAATACAGGAATTCGTGTCCCGTCAAGCGCCCAGGATAATACCATTTCAAAAGCGCTTCCGGGTCCTGGCGTGGACGTTCGGCAAATTCGATCTGCGTGTCATCTGTCCATTGCTCGCGATACGTCGGTATCGTCATCACAATAGCCTCAAGCTTTGACCAGTCAGCATTGAATATCTCGACGATATTGCGGTCGGACTGGTTATATTGCAGCACAAACCAATACGTGCCCGCAGGCAGCGCACGGCCCGGAATTGCTACCGGCTCATTGAAAGTCATTTTCGTCATCTGATCCCAATTATCGGCGTGAACGGCAGGTAGGAAAACCGTGCAGGCCAAAATGAGAGAGAAAAGCACCGCTAATGCTCTGTGAATAGTCATTGTCTTCCTCACTACCTAAATAAATATGAACCGCGACCCTGGACGGAGGGTTGCTCTCACCGCACCTTGCGCCTTGCTTTTGTTCCTCGGGAAATCTACAGCCCATCCTGTAGGAGCGAGTCCGGGCCTCCTGTGCACGCCGCGAGCGCATCTAAGGAGTGGACGTTGCCGAATTAGGACCGACACCACCCTCGTTCTCTCCGCCGGACCTGCATCACCTGACTTGCTCACTTCATCAAATAAGTAGAAGTGAGGAGGAAACGGCAATGCGGCTACCATGGATGAAAGCGCTCACCAGCTTCTTCCTGGCCGCGATTCTATCTGCGCCCGCGTGGGCAATGAATACGAGCGCAAATTCCGCGCTACCAGGAACTCTCAATTATTTTGAAGGCAACATCTCGATGGACAACCAGGCCCTCAATTCCAAATCAATCGGCTCAGCCGAACTGCAGCCTGGCCAATCCCTGACCACACAAAAAGGCAAAGCTGAAATCCTGCTGACTCCGGGCGTGTTTCTGCGACTCGGAGACAACACTTCGGTGCAGATGATGTCCCCCAGTATCATCAATACCGAGGTGGGAGTGGAGGAAGGTCACGCGATGATCGAGGTCGCGGAGATCCATCCGGAAAATGACATTCGCGTCACCGAAGACGGCGCCACCGCGCAACTTTTGAAAACCGGACTCTATGATTTCAACTCGAACCAGGAACGGCTCCGCGTTTTTGATGGCAAAGCGTTCGTCGAGCAAGATGGCCAGCACGTTACGGTCAAAGGCGGACATGAGGTGAACCTCGCCGCCAACCGGCCGCTCAAGGCGGAAAAGTTCAACAAGAAATCTTATGAGGAAGGCGATCTCTACCGTTGGAGCAGTTTGCGATCGGCTTACCTTGCGGAAGCCAACGTCAACGCCGCGGGCATGTACGATACTTATGGTTGGGGTCCTTGGGGACCAGGCTGGTGGGGTGCCGGCTGGTATTGGGATCCTTGGTTCGACAGCTTCACTTTCATTCCCGGCAACGGAATTTTCTACAGCCCGTTCGGCTGGGGATTCTATTCTCCATGGTTGGCTTATCGTGCTCCGTTTTATGGCTACGGATACGGGGCTTACTACCATCACTTCAGCGCCAACTACCGTAATTGGGGACCCGGCCCTCACTATGCGGAAGGCCATAACTACGCCAATGGAATTTATCGCGGACCCGGCTCAACCGGTAGAGGATTCCACTCCGGACCCAGGATGGCGGCCGGTTCGTACGGATTCGGACGCCCGAGTGCCGGCTTTGGCACCGGCGCTTACCACGGAGGTTTCCACGGAGCCGGCTTCCATGGTGGGGGCGGCTTCCATGGTGGGGGCGGCTTCCATGGCGGAGGCGGCGTTCGTGGTCGCTGATGTGAGCGGCGGTTCAGCGTGAGAGTGGCGCCGTCATTCCGCGTCGGCGGCTTTGCAGTGTTTTGAAATCATGCGAATATCCGTCTGCAAATTCGTTACTTGTAGAGGAACCCCATCAATGCCGTGAACCGTGTCGCTCGGATTGCTTCCCGCTTTCTCCGACCGAACACCGGTCTTGATCGTCCCCGGCAACGTTCTTCCCTTTACCTCGACATCGTGCTGAAGATAGCGGTCCAGTTTGTTGCCCACACCTTTCAGCACGTACACCATACTGGTATTGTCTTCTATCAGAATGTAGTTCCCGCGTTCACCCCGCAGGCAACCCCTTACCGTGGCGAGGTGATGAGGCGGTGCATAGGCAGCCCCGCCCGATTCCGGCGCCGCTGAAGGCTGTTGTGCCATCGCTCCCATTGAGAAGAGCAAAAAGGCCGCAATTGCGATCAACTTCTGCTTGCGCTTCACACTTCCTCCTGCCAACCTCTGAACCAATAAACTTGCCTGGCGAATGTGTCTACCCCACCCGCAGAATCATCACTTCAGTGGCTTTGATGAGGGCGGCCGCCGTCTGCCCTGGCTTGAGCTGCATCTCGCGCGCCGACCGCGCCGTAATAATGGAGGTAATTTGCTGGCCGCCGATTGAAATCTCCACTTCCGCCATCAATCCGCTCATTCGTACCGCGTCAATCCGTCCCACTAATTGATTCCGTCCGCTCACCCGGCGGGAAGCCTGCTTGCGCTCCGCTTCGGTGCGGCCCAGCGTCCTGAAAAGCAGGCGGTCGAGTTCACTCTGCGGAATGCGATGATGCCCCCCGGCGGTCCGTATGCTGCGAATCTTCTTCTTATAGATCCATTGTTTGATGGTGGGAAAACTGATGCCCAGCTGCAAAGCCGCATCGCGGACCTTCAGCAATTCGCCAGCCTTCTGTCGGGATTTGGCTTTTCTTTCCACTTAAACGGAATCGTACAGTCAGCGGAAGGAACGGTCAACCCGGCTGCTGATCTAGTTTTCGGGTGGTCACGCGTCAGAGTTTTCACGGCGAAGAGTCCCGACCATTCTTCATGCCTTTAGTCACGAGTGCCAACGACGACCCCAGGGCGAAGCCGCCGGAACAGCTTCAGGATTCCGGCAAGGGTGATTCCTCGGGTTGCGGTTGCGGCTTTCGCCTCAGGGCCAACGCGGAGAACAGCGTGATGACGAGCCCAATCGGGAAGGGGTGAATGAACGTCAGAGCTGCGTTGAAGAGTGGGTTTTTGTACAGCTCTTTGTACTTTCTCACCTGCTCAAGTTTTGCCTGGATGGCTGCGGGGTTCGCGCCCGAGGCGGTGAGCTTCTGAACCAAATGAGCGCCATATGCGTCCCAGAAATGAGGAATGAAGTTGTAGTAGATCACTTCCCAGGTTACGACATAGAAGATGCAGGATATCAAGGTAATAGAGAGGCCGACGGCAAAAGCCTTCAAAAACGTAATCTGACCATCGCCGATGTTGTCCCGGTAGGTTCGGATGCCGAAAAACACCATCAAGAACGAGAGCACGATGGAGGTGTTGCCGATGATCGCGCCGCGGTCGAAGCCAATCCTGCCGCCGAAGGTCACCACCGCTATCATCATCAGCGAGGAGATAGCGCCGGAAATCAGCCCGAAGGTGACGATGATCTTTCTCATATTCTCGTGATGTCTTTTATCCGATCATGACCTTTCCACCTATGATGCTCATACGGGCTCAGCGACCAGCCACGTCAGCTGGCGACTTGGATGCCACTGGGATAACTACGATCAGGTTATCGCCTGCTCCGGGGTGAGTCATCCCAAGATAATCGAGCTTCGCCAGCGATTGGGCGTCGAACCCGATGTCTTTCGTTGTCATGTTCGGCGCATAAAACATCAAGTGCGGAGGGAAGATGCCAGTGCCGTGCTCAGGGATGGCCCTCAAGCGATTCTGGCTGGACATCATGTAGAGGAATCCCGGTTTGCTGGGATACTGGTAACGGCCTTCCTTATATCCGCTGGCGGCGTCTGCCTTGATTTCGGCCTCGGACTTGCCGTTTGTGCGCAGCTCTTCACCGTGCAGGTAGACAGGCAAGAGCGTGCGGGTGCCTTCGGCGTCGAAGCACTGCGGCTCAATGGTTGTTTCTGCGGGCTTTATGAAATGCCGGCCAACAAAACAGCTGAAGCCGTTGGTGCCTTCGCGCGCTTTCTCGTAGCCTTTGGGGCCGAGAACATAAACTGTAGCTTTACTGGATACATCGGCCGGGGCGGCGCTTTCAGCGAGTGTGATCTGCTGGTCACGCGGCATGGAGGCGTCGTAGACCCGGGGGAGTTCCTGGGCGGTTGCGGGAATGAGCGCAGTGCTTGAAAACAAGCTGATCGACAGAGTACCCACGACAAAGACCTTCATCGAATTCAGAGACTTCATGTTCGCTCCTTTTTTCAAAAAGTTCATGTTTTCATAAACTTCGTGCCGCTCGTATTGAGCCGCCGCTCAACATACCGCATGAGGCCGGGGCGGTGTCGTCATCCTTTTGGCTGATTTTGGCGGCGGAGAGAAAAATCATTCGTTTGGGGGAGCGGTTATTGGCCCAAACCGTGCTTGTGCACGGTAAATCAGGGGAGAAGGCCGAATTCCTTGCCGAGTTGCACCGCTTGCGTTCTTCGTTTCGCCCCGAGTTTGTCGAAAACACGGCTGGAATGAGTCTTCACCGTGCTCTCGCTCACAAAAAGCTTTTCGGCGATTTCGCGGTTGCTCAGGCCCTGGGCGATCAGTTCAAGGATCTCAAGCTCACGGCGAGTAATATGGAGGTCCTCACGTTTTCTTTCGTCAGGGATGAACGGTCCTTCGGCAGGGACGGGGACCTCCCTCACAACAATTGTCTGGCGTTTTGCTGTCAGCTTGAGGCCAAGCCAGATGCCAAGAACGGCAAAGGTTGCGGCGATCAGTCCGCCGTAGATTTCGATGGAATGTTCGACGACCAGGAACTGATACTCGGTCCACCGGAGCAGAGCAATCAAGATTCCGGCGATCAACCCGTACATGAGGACGTGGCGCTTCATAAGTTGCTGGAGGATTCGTTACCGAAATTATCGCACCCATGGCGGGGTAGGTCCTACTGCCGGGTGCCCAGGTTCCGCGGCCCCATCATGTAACGTCCGCGATTTTCACTTCTCTGGTTTTGGGGCGCTAACCTGGGCTGATCCGGCAATACCTAATTACTCGGCAATCCCAGGTTAGCTCGCCTTCGGCTACGCGGAACCCTGGGGGCACCAAGCGATTTCGCTCAAACTGACAAAATAAAAAACCGCGTTCATCGCGGCGAACAATCTTGCAAAAAGCCAAAGCCCCCTGAGCACATCGCTCCGGGGGCTTCGAGATACTGGAACACCGTTTGCCAGACAGTTTTATGATATGCGCAATATCTGGCTTGTCAAGCACCTTAGCAAGTGTCGAGTGACCCGAGGAGGGCAAGGGAGTCGGACCCTAGTGGCTGCAAAGAACCACTCGACCGTCTGGCAAACGGCGTCCAGTACCCACTGGCAATACCCTCCTAAACGCCCGTTTACCCTGCTTCATTCTATGATCGCGATTGCATGAAGCGACGGGTTCGCGCGGAGAATATTTCAGGAACCGTCCCGATCCGGAAAAGGAATTACTCGGTAATCCCAGGTTAACTCGCCTTCGGCTACGCGGAACCCTTCGACTGCGCTCAGGGCAGGCTCTAGGGCACCAGGCTGCGCCTGCATTATCCCAGCAGAAATCCGACGGCGTCCGTGAGCAGATGGGCGATTATATTGGCACCAAGATCGCGCCGCCATAAATAAAGGCCGGTGAGAATGACTCCTCCGAATCCCGCAATCATAAGGTGCGCCCAACCCCAATAACCTAGATGTTCGAAAGTAAACGCTACGAAAGAGAGTGCCGCCGCGCCCCGTCGCGATCCGAGAATATCTGTCAGGCGTTCTATTGCAAAACCTCGGAAATACATCTCCTCAAAGACGGCCGCGCGCACGACGATCAGGACGCGAAGCCAAAACGGCAATGCAGTGACTGCGGCCATCCCGGGTTCGCTGGCGGAAAGTCCTAAAGCCGGATAGATGACCATGTAGATAAAAGCCATGCCTCCAACCATGGCCAGGGCTCCCAGAGCCCCGAAAGCAGCCGTCTTCCAGTTTGGCCGTTCCAGTCCGATGGAAGAGAGCGGCCGGCGCTCGACCAGGAGGATATAGGCAAGCAGGACGAGAGTGAGCGCCCAAAATACAAGTTCGCGCCACACCTGCGCAGGCAGGCTTTCTCCATGAACCAGCCAGCCGGGAAGCGGCAGAGAAAGGATCACGATCAGCGCGGCCGCACCCACCGATCTCGCCCGAGATCGTCGCACAGGGCGGCGGTCGGAGACTTCGGCCGGCGCTGGCGGCGCAAATTCGTTGGCGGACATGAGTGCTCCTTAGGCGACTGATCTCCACTATCGACAAAAGATTGACCGTAACGACCGTATCATGTAACACTCGTTTCATGTCAAGTAGAAAGATCGAACTGCTGGATGCCTCGCTCCGGTATCTGGTCGAGCACGGCGTGGCGAACGCTTCTCTGCGGCCCATGGCCGCCGCACTTGGCACAAGTCCGCGAATCTTGATGTTTCACTTCATATCGAAGGAAGGCTTGCTCCAGGACGTTTTTGAGGAGCTGAATTCTCGTTTACAGGCTTCCTTGCGAGCGATGGCTTCCACCAGTTTCAATCCTTTGCGCGTCCCTCCACTGAAACGTTTTTGGCAATGGGCCACTAGTAAAGAGAATTTTCCGTATTTTCGCTTGCTGTACGAGGCCCAGATTGTTGCCCTTCAAAATCCAGAGGAGTATGGCCGCTATCTGCAAAAAGCATCCGGTGACTGGCAGGCGGCCGCCTTTGAGCTGATCTCCCCCTCTCTGAAAAGCAAGGCGATGGCTTCCCTTTGCATTGCCGTCTTTGATGGGCTGATGTTAGAGCGCATGAGCGGCGGAGACATGCCGCGTTTGACGGAATCCCTGGATCTCTTTATTGCAATGGCCGCCAAGGCCTCACCGCCCGGCAGATCGCCCCGGTCGGATCGCAAACGAGGTCGAACAGGGCAGTAGCTTCGGCAAGGATCTGCTTGTTGGCCACACGGCAAAAAGACGCGCATGAGTTTGCGCCGGTTGCCGCCATCAGGGCAATACGATCCTGCGGCAAGATGTCTTCCTTTCTCTTCGGGTTGCGCACCCGACGAGGGCGCGGTCTCGGTCCGCAAGAAGTTGACGATCGGCGACTTTCGCCAGGACGTCGAGGAAATGCAGGGCCGTTCGGTCTTGGATGAAGCGATCGCAGGGAGCCGGGGGCCCCAGGCTCCGCGCAGCGTAAGCGGGCTAACCTGGGTGAAAGCAACTCCCACCTGCTATAAAATCAACATGCGGACCCGTAGCTCAGTTGGCCCCGTAGCTCAGTTGGATAGAGCAGCAGTTTCCTAAACTGTTGGTCGGCGGTTCGACTCCGCCCGGGGCCTCCACTCCAACCGCCGCACCAGCATGGTTACTTCCGTAAGCCGCACTGAACTCCATCTCTGCTATACTGTTTTTGACGCTTTTGCTCGGTTTGCTCGTCAATGCGGTGGTCCTTCAGTTGGATCAGATTCATCTCCGCTTTTCCTGCCCGCCGTTCAGTTCAGCGCCAAATCTAAAAAATGAACGTGAGTGGCCTGGAAGACATCAGACGTGTGTCTGAGTGTGTGACAACCAGCCCCTCGAGAAAGAAAGCAATTTAAATGACCACATTTTCAGAACTGCCCTTGTCTTCTGCTTTGCAGCAGAAGCTGGCGGCGGCTCAATTTGTTACTCCAACCCCTGTTCAGGCGCAGGCGCTTCCGCCCGCCCTCGAAGGAAAAGATGTGCTGGCAACTGCCCAGACCGGCACCGGAAAAACTCTCGCCTTTCTGATTCCGATCATCGAAATGCTGCTGCGCGAGCCTGCCCGCCAGGTGAACGCGCTAGTGCTTCTGCCAACCCGTGAACTGGCAATGCAAGTTCACGAGCAATACGAAGCCCTGCGCAGTAAAAGCACACCCAAAGCTTCCCTCGTAATCGGCGGCGTAAACGAGAAAGCGCAGATTCATGGCATCCGCGTCGGCGCAGGATTAGTAATTGCCACGCCCGGCCGCTTGCAGGATTTCATCTCCCGCAATTTAGTTGACCTGAAGCACATCAAGATTCTCGTCCTCGATGAAGCCGACCGCATGTTGGATATGGGATTTCTGCCCGCCATCCAGCGCATCGTGGCGATCTTGCCTCGGCGCCGGCAGACGCTATGTTTCTCCGCCACGCTCGAGCAGTCCGTTGCCCGGCTGGTGAACGATTACATGCGCCAACCGGTTCGCGTGGAGTTGGGTTCCGTCCTGAAGCCCGCGGAAAGCGTGGAACTGAAAGCCTATGAAGTGCGTCCCGGCGAAAAGCCGGACGTGCTCCGTCATCTGCTCTACGCTGAAAAAGGCCAGACTCTGGTCTTCACCCGCACCAAGCGCGGCGCGCAACGCCTGGCCAGGGAACTGGCGCGCGAAGGATTCAACGCCGCCATGATTCACGGCGACCGCTCGCAATCGCAACGCAACGACGCCTTGAGTGGATTTCAGGAAGGCCGCTTTCAGGTGCTGGTGGCGACCGACATCGCTTCCCGCGGCTTGCACGTAGACGACGTCGCCCACGTCATCAACTACGATCTGCCCAAAATGGCCGAGGACTTCATCCACCGCGTGGGCCGTACCGGCCGCGCCGGCAATCTGGGCCGGGCGTCCTCTATTGTGACCGGAGTCGAGGTCATCGAATTGCGCAACATCGAGCGCACGTTGAAGCTGCGAATGCAGCGCGTGCAAATCGATGCTTCCGCTTCCGATCAACCCAAGCGGGTAATCCAGAACACGCTGGCTTCACGGACCCTGACCCGCTTGCCGGGTGAGGTGTTTGTGTAAGAACTGACCGTGTGGCGCGGACGCCCTCGTCGCCGCGCCGCTCACAAATCGAAGGCTATTACCTATGGCGTATAATTAGCCCTGGAGGGAAGCTATGAGCAAGCAGCCGGGTCAGGCGCAACCGCCGCAGCAATCTAGACCTCAGCCACGCCCTTCGCCTCAGCCACCACCACCGCCGCCGAATGACACGGTTAGGAAGGGTGCCGGATAACGCCGAAGCCGAACAAGGTCAGTAGGTTGATTGCCAGCGACAGCGTGGCGAAAATATAAGACCACAAGAGCAGGTTCGATCTGGGTCTTATTTATAGTTCCGTTTGTTTGATCCTTTCTATCGTTCTGTCCATGATCCCCTTATTAAGCAAGACTAGGACCTCGGCTGGAGCATCTGGATCGTCCCCGTAAAATTCCTCCAATTCTGATTTCCACCCAGGCAATTGTTCCGCCGCTTCGACCTCGTATTCATGTGGCCAGAGCTGCCACCATGCGAAAACTCCGGCAAGAGCCAAAAAGATGCCTGCGAGGATTTGAGCGGCTCTTCCCAGATGCGTGAGGTGTCCTCTTGCGAGCAAGTCGCCGGATTGTCCCGCCAGAAAAGTAATTACCACCAGGACGATGCTACCTTGACATCCAAGGTGTCTCCACGCTGATAAGTCAGCTCGTCCTTGGCATTAAGTCTCTCAATGATGAGGTAAAGTCCGACGTTGGCTGGGCCATCAGGCATGACTCAGCAGGGACGGCTCGATAGCGCGTCTACCGAGCCATGTTACACCTTTCAAGGCGTAGGACTGGAATATTGCCACGCCTAAAACCCCACCGCCGCTTCTGTCACGGTGGGGTCCCATCCCACCACCTTATCGATATTGGTCATCCTTAATATATGTTCCAGATGGCTGTTGACTCCGGCCAGCCGCAACTGTCCCCCGGCTTCCTTCGCTTTTCCGGCGGACATCACAATGATCCCGATTCCAGTGCTATCAATATGGCTCACTCCGGTCAGGTCAAAGATGATCTTCTTCCGTTTCTCCTTCACCAACCCATCGACCGTCCATTCCAGGTGCTGGCAATCTCTGCCGATGGTGATCTTGCCCGTTACCTCCAGGACAACGATGTCCGGCGGAAGCTGCTTGGTCTGAATCTCCAGCATAAGCCACGCTCCTTTGTCGAACGCTTTTTAACGGAAACCGCTGAACATCACCACATCTGTGTCGTTGTAGCGGGCGCGGGTGATGGCGATTTTCTTGCCATCCCGTGTCCAGGCGTAGGCAGCTACAATTGCCGGCTCAGAGTCGAAGTGAGTCAACTGCACCGGCGCTCCGCCCGACAGCGGCTGCATATAGATGTTCTGCGTATTACCGGTAGTGTTGTGCACGTAAGTAAGCGCGTGCCCGTCGGGCGTCCATCCCAGCTGCGACCAAGTGTAGGTCGAAGGCACCTCGATCTCCTGCACCGGTGCGCCGCCCTCCAACTTCTGTACCGCAAGCTTCGACTTTGCGTCGGCTCCCTGTCCGTCCGTCCTTCCGTAAGCAACCAATGCGCCATCTGGGGACACCCTCGGCGAAGATACCCTCCCTTTGGCCAATTCCACCGGTGCGCCACCGTCGGTCGAGACCTTGAAAATGTGCACTACGCTGTCGCTGGCCGCGAAGCCCCGGTACACCACCCATTTGCCGTCTGGCGTGCATGAAGGGATATCGTCGTCCTTGCCGAAGGTAAGCTGCTTCAACTCCCCGGTTGAGATATTTGACCGCCAGAGGCTGGCAGTATTGCTCTCCAGAACTCTGCTCACGATCGCCAAATCCCCTGGGCCGCAGGCAGTCGGATTGAAATCCGAGTCATCATTTTCGAGCAAGCGAGCCCGGCCGCTGCCGTCGCCGGCTGTAACATAGACGTGAAAGGCTGCGTCCGTTTGCAGGAGTTTTCCCGCCGCCGTCCAGGACAGTGAAAACCCGGTCGCCTGTTCCGTCGAGATCGGAGTCAGTTTCCAATCGATCTTGTCATTCAGCACGGCTGGGGAATCGCCCACGTAAATCGTTGCAGCTGGCCTGGATTGCGTTGAGACGAACGACTTGCCATCTGCCGTAACACTCAGCGAGTTGTACTGACTCAGGTCATTGCTGATCTTGAAAGGATCACCGGCAGGATAAGGTTGAAACCAAATTTGCGCCCGGAAGCCGGTCGATTTTTCCCTGCCGATGAACAACAATCCGGAGGAATCGGGCAACCATGCCACATGCTAGACCAGCATGGGCAGCGGCAGGCTCTTGATCAGCCGGCCCTCCGGCGTGGTCACCAGAATCGATGCAAAAGTGTTCTTACCGCCCAGCTGGAACGCAGCTACTGCGATGAGGTCGCTCGGAGGACCAGGAGGGATCAGTACTAAAGCCATTGACTCCCGACTCGTGCCGAAAGATGACCTGCTCGCCCGTTCCGTCTGCATTTGCAATCAATAACTGGTCTTCACCCTTATCCTGAATCGTGCGCCGGTACACCATGCGCTTGCCGTCGGGGGAGAAGGCCACAGCGCTGGCGACGTCGCTGACGATCTGCCGAGATGGGCCACCCAGCGCGGGCACGACATAGACATTCGTGTCGTTTCCATTGGCTGGGTCTCCGTGAGTGTAATAAAGGTAATTGCCGTCTGGCGTGAATGTGGCTCCCTAGCCGAAAAATCCGGTCTGTGCCGGCACGACTGTAACTTCGCTGCCGGTAACGATTTGCTTGACTCGCAGGCTGCGCTCGCCCTCGCGCCGGCCATAGGCGATCATCTTGCCGTCCGCTGAGATGGCCGCGAACCCCACCGCCTGTCCGTGATCCGTCAGCTGGCGGATATTGATGTTGCGCGTGTCGATCGCGGGAGCGTTCTTGCTTAGAAGTTTGTACACGCCGAATGCCGAGGCGACCACCAGCATCGCAATCACACCCGCAGTTACGATCAGCGGACGCTTATGCCTGCGCGCTTCCGCCATCAGCACAGCACCAGACGATGGCGATGCGGAAGACACGGACGCCGAGCCTCCTGATCCCGGAGGCTGAAGCAGCCGGCGGAACCGAAGCCGCAGAAGCTCGCCGGCGCCGAATCCGCAACCACTCTGCCCGATTCCGTCTCCCGCTTCAGTCGCTTGAGATCGGCCCGCATCTCCGACGCATGCTGGTAACGTAAATCCCGGTCCTTCTCCAGCGCCTTATTGATGATCCGTTCGAGTTCCGGATGAACTTCCGGATTCAACCGCACCGGAGCCGTCGGCGCCTTGTGCAGGATGGCATCAAAAATGTCGCCCGAGGCTTCGCCCCGGAACGGCACCGTTCCCGTCACCATCTCGTACAGAACCGCCCCGAATGAAAACAGATCGGTGCGCGCGTCCAACTCCTTTCCCCGAACTTGCTCCGGCGACATATAAGCCACTGTGCCCAGCGTCGCCCCCGGGCTCGTCAGATAGGCCTCGTTCACCAAAGTTTCCTGGATCGTCTCTCCTGCGGCATCGCCCGCGCGGTTCCCACGCACCGTCAGCTTGGCCAAGCCAAAGTCCAGAATCTTGGCATGACCGCGCTTGGTCACGAAAAGGTTCGCCGGCTTGATGTCGCGATGCACAATCCCCTCGGCATGCGCTGCATCGAGCGCATCGGCAATCTCGATGGCGAGTGCGAGCACCGTCTCGACATCCATCGCCCGCCCGCCGATGCGCTGCCGCACGGTCACCCCATCCAGAAACTCCATGGCGATGAAAGTCTGCCCGTGCTGGTCGTCAATTTCGTGGATGGTGCAGATATTAGGATGGTTCAGCGCCGACGCGGCTTTGGCCTCGCGCTGGAAGCGGCTGAGGGCTTGCTCATCTTTGGCCACCTGGTCCGGCAGAAACTTGAGCGCGACAAAGCGGCCGAGTTTCACATCCTCAGCTTTATACACGACACCCATACCGCCGCCACCGAGCTTCTCGATGATGCGGTAATGCGAGATAGTCTGGCCGATCACGTGGGGAAGAGTATCCTCAGAGCGACCATCTTAGGAGGCAGGCTGCGGCAAGTCAATCAGCTGACGGATTTGAAGCGCTCAGGCCCTGGCTCCAGCGCCATCCAACATTTGCCGGACTCGGCTCGCCAGGACATTCAACGGATAGGGTTTCTGCAAAATCATCGCCGCCAGGTCGGCAACCTTGTCATTCAACGCCGCGTGCTCCGGATATCCCGAAGTAAACAGAATCTTGATGCGTGGGCGCATCCCTTTGATCTGCTGCGCCAATTCGTGGCCTCCAACCTGCGGCATCACCATGTCCGTCAGCAAAAGGTGAATCGAGCCTTTGTAACGTTGCGCCACTTGCAAGGCCTCGCTCCCGTTATTGGCCGCCACCACGGTGTATCCCTTTCGCTCGAGATACTCCCTGACCATGTCGCGGATTTCATCCTCATCCTCCACCACCAGGATGGTCTCTGTTCCTTTCGTTTCCCCGGCTGGAGCCGGCTGAATCGTGCTGAGCTGCCAGATCCCCGCCCGGCCTCCGGCAGATAGATGCTGAAACTGCTGCCATGGCCCAATTGACTGCGAAACGAAACCCAGCCGCCGCTCTGCTGCACCACTCCATAGACGCTGGCCAAGCCCAGCCCGTGCCTTTGCCCAACTCCTTGGTGCTGAAGAAGGGTTCGAACACATGGCTTTGGGTCTCCGCATCCATGCCCACTCCCGTGTCGCTCACGGTGAGCACCACGTATTTTCCAGCCCGGGCGGCAAGAACTCGGCGTCCGGGTTTCATTGCTCTGAGTCTCGTTGCTTCGGCCGATTTCGCGATTGCAGGTGGCAATCGTCAACTTGCCTCCATGCGGCATCGCGTCTCTCGCGTTGAGGGTCAAATTCAGGATGGCCTGCTCCATCTGCCGCTCATCCACCTTCACCCGCCACAAGTCCGGAGCCAGATTCCAGGCTCAACCCGATTCTCTCTCCGATCACCGGCTCCAGCATCTTGCCCACTTCACCGGCCACCGCATTCATGTTGAGCACGCTGGGTTGGAGCACCTGTTTGCGGCTGAAAGCCAGCAACTGCTGCGTCAGAGACGCGGCGCGGCTTACCGCTTCTTTGATTCCGTGAGCATCCGCGAACAACAAATCGTCGGGATTCAAATGCCGCAGCAGCCGCTCATTATGACCCTGGATGATCATCAGCAGGTTGTTAAAGTCGTGCGCGACGCCTCCTGCCAGCTTGCCGATGGCTTCCATCTTCTGCGACTGGCGAAGCTGATCTTCCAGATGCTTATGCTGGGTGATGTCGTAGAGCACTCCTTGCATCACCGGGGCGTGCTCCCGCTGTGTCTGCCTAGCGTTACCGCTTCGTCACGAAACCACAAAACCTTGCCTTCACGGCTCAGCATGCGGTATTCGGTCCGCATCCTTCCCCCGTTCGCGACGAACTGGGCATCAAACTCCAGGGCATGCTCGCGGTCTTCGGGATGAATATGGTTGATCCAATTCGCCGCATCCTGCTTCCACTCCGCGGGAGAAAAACCCAGAATCGATTGAATCTGCGGACTGACGTAATGCCAGGCGCCCAGGACGCCCACTTCCGCGATGTATGTGATTGCTGGAAGACGCTCCACCAGACTGCGATATCGGGTTTCGGCGGCGCGCAGTTCGGCGTCGGCTCGCTCGCGCTCAATCGCGATTCCCGCCAGGTGAGTGGCGCATTCCACCATCTTCCAGTGCTCAGGGATCAGGCTCGCGAACCTCGCGATAATAAACCGCAAAAGTTCCCAAAACTTTGCCGGCACGGGAAAAAATCGGCGTTGACCAGCACGCCTTCAGGCCGTGGGGCAGCGCCAGACTGGCGGTAATCTTTCCACAGGATGTCGCTGGCAATGTCGCTAACTACTACCGGCTTTCCCGCTGTGCGCAGCCGTTCCACACGACCCTACGCCGGGGCCGATGATGCATCCGTCAATCGCCCGGCAATACTTGGGTGGAAGGCTGGGCGCAGCCCCGTGGCGCAAAGTGACGCCTTCGGAATCCAGCAGCAGCACCGAACACAACATCTCCGGGAATTGCTGCTCCATGAATCTGCACAGGCGCTCCAGTACCTCGCGGAAGCGAAGCTTGCGAGGAAATCATCTCCAGCACGCTCTTATAAAGCCGTGCTAAAGCCTCGGATTGACCGTTGTCCTCAGTTCTTGCTTGTCGAGCCCCGGTGTGCATAGGTGGGTTGCGGTTTACGCGATGATTTAACATCCGTGGCCCGGGGGAACGACTCACGAATCGCAACGCCATTATGGATGAGACGCTACGTTACTGGAACGTTACCAGAGTAATAGGGAAGAGTTCGATGGCAGAATTAGGAAAATGCTCCGTTGAAAAAAATCTCTGTGAAATGCGCTGCGATTTGCTGGCTGTTCAACGCGCCTTCGGGTTTATACCACTGGTAAATCCAGTTGATCATTCCCAGCAAGGCGAACGTCGCAGCCCGTGAACTGACGTTTCGCCTGCCCATCCGCCCCTGTTGTACTTCAGACACCACCTTTTCCACGAAGTGAACATAGTCTTTTTTCCTTGCGTTGATCCGCTTGCGCAACGAAGGCGGCAGCGGATGGTTCTCATGCAGCAGCACCGTAATCTCGCGGTCCCGCACGCTTAAGATGACATCGACGTGTAAACGAATCAGCATGCGCAGCCGCTCTTCTGGATCAGAGATGCCGCGCACCCGGTCCACCACTCGCTCTTGGGTGATGTTCAACGCATGGTTCATCAACTCAAATAGAATTTCATCTTTACTTTGAAAATGATGATAAAGCCCGGCCTTGCTGACTTTCAGCGCTGTGGCCACGTCGTTCATAGACGTGGCGTCGTAGCCCTGCTGCTGGAACAGCCGGGCCGCCATCCGGAGAATCTCCTGGCGGGAGTCAACCAAAGTCTCGCGAGTCATTGCAGGACAGAATATTACAGACAGCGGCCAGAATGCCAAAGCCGCAAGCGGCCCGAGAACTCAACGCGGCTCCCGTAATTACCTTGCTCCACCCTATCCTTCTTAGCCGCGTAGCGGCGTCAGAATAAAGCCCACGGCGTAAGCCGTGGGTAAACGGAGGCAAACGATCAAGCCCCCGGAGGGGCGAAAGAAAAATCCCGTTCGCCTAAACTGCCACCGCCAGCCTCATCGAAGCCGCAGCCTTCATCCTCAGAATCGCCGCGACCACCGCTCCCGCCAACAAGTATCCCACGAACTGAATGCCCATGTACGCCTCGGTGTAGCTGCTCGGAAACCCATACCAATTCCAATACGGAAGATTGGTCGTAATCGTTGCCATGATCGCCGCCACCACCACAAATCCCATCCGCGAAGCGAACGTGGCCAGGGTAGTCTGCGCTAGCAGCCACGCCAGCAGCAACCCCTCCGCCATCTCCGTCAAGAATTCTGTCATCAGTTGACTCACCGTCAGCGACTTCGCCCCCGGCGGATGATAAATCAATATTCCCGACGGACTTACCGCCAGCTTCTGTTCATACTGCTGCATGGCGGCATTCTCTTCCTCGCGCGTGGGATTCGGTCCCAGATTCATCCCAGGAAATGCGTAAAAACCGGAATTTCCGCCCAATTGCGCTTGCATCCCACTCAGCACCCCCTGCTCGTTCGGGATTTCCTTGATTCCCGTTCTTCCCAGCGGCAATGCAATGTGAGCAATCGACGACCACACAAACATCGCAATGCCGCCCAACACCCCAGCCAATAGAACGCGCTTCATAGAGGATCGGCTCCTGTCGGTTGGCTATTATGAGCCAGCGGGGACTAATGTCAAATGGAAATATGATTGATGAAGGGGTGGCCCGCTCAAGCCCGCGTTTGGCTTGAGTGGGGTATCTCGGAGCGTGTATCTTCACGAAAATGGCCGCCCCATCCCTTCGTGTTCTTTGCGAAAGAGCCTGCCCTGAGCGCAGTCGAAGGGGCGGGAGGCAACCCCGTGGGCACCGGGCAAGTACCTATATCGGCATCCCCTGTTTCCGCTCCCGCACTTGCTTCCGCCGCCGCTGCCACTCCTCAGAAGAAAATATCTTTGGCCCAGCTTCAATCAGGCGCGGCAGCATCTTGAACACCGACACCGGATTCCACTTCGATCCCTCCCGCGTGGCATAACCCCGTCGGTTAAGTTCCTGGGCGATAAACGAATAGGGCCCGTCCTGAATCAGCAACTCCATCATTGTCACCAGAATTCTGGCTTCGTTGATATCCTCTTCCAGGCTCAAACAGTCATCCCCGACGCGCAAACCATAAGGAGGACCCTCAACCCCGGGAACGGCCTCCGAGCCCGGCGCCTCGCGCTGCCACTCGATGGCCGTCGCCCTCCAGCCTTGGCTTTGAAACTTTTCAATGTCTTCCATACTAAGTGGACCAGATACCGTCTGCCGGATACGTTCAGTTTGCATATCGGGGCTCTCCCGCCGCCCATAACGCCTGAGCAATCAGATTTCCGGCTGCAAGAATCCGGCCAAGCCGTTCAGCCACTAAACATTTTCTTTCTATGATGCACCATCCATCCGTCGCGAACCGTGTGTTCGCTTGTGGGATTGAATGTCCGAAAGCGGCCTCGGAAATTTCGACGATCCTACATTGACATTGGCCAGCCGCGAAGCGGCGCAAGAATAAAGCCCACGGCGTTAGCCGTGGGAAAGGTGGGAAATTTAGGAAAAATGCGTCCAGCCGCGGAGCGGCGTAAGAATTCCCACCTACGCTGGTCTCAGCATCCCCAACCCAACGCAGTCCGACGACTCAAATCGCGTCTCGCTACAGCTTTCGCGCTTCAATGCACGCGTCAGTTCATCCAGAATAAGCTGCAATGAATCCGGACTCTCATTCAGCAGCCGGCTCATGCTCTCGCGATGCACCGCCAACTCGCCGATCTGGCGGGCACCGCGAATATCCGGCTCTGCCATCGTGGGCAGGCAAACCAGCGGTGCTCTCCGTCCCAACCGCGCCGGGCCGGTCGTGGTCGCAAACGGGAAATTAAGGCTTCCCGTCGTCATCCAGTGGATCACCAACTCTTCCACATGAGCCGGGCAGCACGCCCCGAACATTCCTTCCCGCTCAGCGATCTCGGGCTGCCATTGCAGAATCTTCAGCTTGTCCTGCCAATGGCTCTCGGTGAGCAGAAACCATACTTGCTCAGGAGGTTTTTCCTCTCCGCAAATGGTGCAAGCCGGAACGGATGGTGCCACATTTCCCGGAGCATCACGCCTCATGAACCCCTCCCCGCATCATCCGAGTCGGGTAAGAGTTTTCGGCCAATGCCGTGCCGAGTCCTTCGCCCGGGCGCACCGAAGCCGCCGGAATCTTCCGCGTCGCCGGCGCCAGCGGCACCGTCACTACCCCCCGCGCCGTGTCGAATGACAAGGTCAACATCAAGGCACACTGGTTACACAGCCAGTAATGTTCCAAGTGCCGGGCCTGCCTCGGGGAATGCTCCGCACCCATCCTCTCCGCTTCCACCAGAAACAGCTTTCCCTCGTCCAGTTTTCTAAAGCGCTCGTTGCATCCCGGATTGGCGCACTTGTTGAGCATGGCCAAATGCCTCGTCCGGGCCGTCGTATTGCATCCCCATGGCCATCGGATCGAAAACTCCAACCTCCTGCGAATGCTCGGCTTGTCTCTCATCCCATGCAGTCCGTGTCGCCATCCGGTGACGAAAACGCCTCCGAATGCCGAAGTTTCGGCAGAAGTTTTCCCATTCAAGAAATCCGGCGGCAGCGTTTTCTGTGGCAAGGCGTTTCTCGATTAGACGAACTCTTTGCTCATCCCCTATCATGGTTCGAGAGGATCAAAAAGAGGCAAACTCATGGCAGAACCAAGTTATGAAGAATTGAAGGCCCGTCTAGCAGAACTGGAAAAGGGCCAGCGCCGCACCGGCAGTCTGGAATTCCGCGTCGGCGAAAAGGGTGGCGTCAGCGTGTACGGATTGGGCCGTTTCCCCGTGACCCTGTACTACGAACAATGGCAGCGTCTGCTCGACGCCTCTGAAAAACTCCGCGAGTTCCTGGAAGAGAATAAGTCGAAGCTTAAACTCAAGGGATAGAGATCCTGAGAACTGGGAACAGGGAACTGACAACTGCTGTGATTCTGGACCCAACTCGCCGCGAAGCCCTTCGGCTTCTATGCCTCGCATTGAGTGTGCCGCTTACCTCTTTCGCCAAATCACTGCCCATGTCCTCTGACTCCATTCTTGATCTCAAGTCGCCTCCCGCCGACGCCCGCGTGGCCTACGGGATCGATCCCAATCAATTCGGCGATCTTCGCCTGCCCAAAGGCAAAGGCCCGTTCCCGCTGGTGATGTACATCCACGGCGGTTTCTGGAGAGCGAAATACGATCTCACTCACGCCGGGCCATTGTGCGCCGCGCTGACTGCGAAAAGACTGGCAACATGGAACATTGAATACCGCCGCGTCGGCAATCCCGGCGGCGGCTGGCCGGGAACTTTCGACGATATTCGCAACGCCTATCGCTTTCTTCCCCAACTCGCCAGCCGGTACCATCTGAATGCCAATAAGGTCGTAGTCATGGGACATTCCGCCGGTGCCCAACTCGCGCTCTGTCTGGCCGCTCACGAGGCTTCTTTGACCAAGGTAGTCTCACTGGCTGGTGTCGTCGACTTGCAACAAGCCTGGGATTTGCACCTGAGCAACAACGCCGTCGCCGAGTTTCTCGGCGGCAGCCCCAGCCAGGTTCCCGAGCACTACCGCCAGGCCGATCCCATGCAACTTTCCATTCCCCATTCCACCACGCAATGGCTCATTCATGGCGGCGGCGACGATGTGGTTCCCTCGACCTTCAGCCGGAATTATGCCCAGCAGAAGCAGGCGCGCGGCGAAGATGTCCACTATCTGGAGATCTCTACCGCCAGCCACTATGACCTGATCGATCCCCGCTCGCAGGCTTGGCCGAAAGTCCAGGACACCGTTCTCCATCTTCTGGGTTTCTAGGCACCGGGCCCCACAGCCAACTCCGCCCGTGACCTTAGTAATCTTCTCTCGCCCGGTCCAGACCAACATAATGAAGTGGCCATGCCCGCTGAGCAGCGCAAAGCCAAACGGACCAAGATGGTGCTTCCGGTAAAGGTGTCAATCTCCGGCGCCACTCATCTCGCCCACACTTTTGACCTTACTTATGTCGGCGCTCGCATTGGCGGCCTGCACGCCGAACTCAAGCCCGATCAGATCATCTCTCTGCAACGCGGTTCCAAGAAGGCCAACTTCCGCGTGGTCTGGGTGCAGCAACTCAGCCCCAACGAAGTCCAGGCCGGAATTCAGGCGGTCGATATGCAAAGCAATTTCTGGGGAGTCGATCTCTCTGATCAGGAACGCGCCGGCGGCAACGTCGAAGCCCTCATGTCGCTGATGTCTGCAAAGAAGTCCGAGCCTAAAACCCTGTAAACCCTTGGCCCGCCACGCGGGTGGCCCGGCCTTTCGCGTTTTGTGCGAAGGCCGGGGATGTTAAGCGGACTCATCCCGCTTCAGGCCCGGCGGGTGCCCGTCTCGAAAACCTTTCAATTCACTCCTTGACAAGCCAGAAACCCGTGATATTGTCCGCCTAACTAGGTGCCCGCGCCTGTGCAGGCTTCTAGTCCTTCAAGTGCCTGGCTAGAGAAGGAGAGCTCTTATGTTACTGTCCGCGAAGCAGGGTGTGGTGATAACGATTGTATTGTTGGTTTGCGGTTTTTCTCATCTATCTTTCGGCCAGGCCACGGACAGGCAGGCCACAGAAACCGTGCTTTGGAACTTCGGGCATGATGGCGATGGTGCCTCTCCGTCTGGTCGGCTTGATCTTCGACGCTTCGGGAAATATTTTTGGTACAACGGGCGTGGGAGGGACCAATTGTCTTTCTAACGGCGGTTGCGGGACAGTATTCGAGCTCAGCCCTTCCGCAGGTGGCTGGACTGAAACGGTGCTGTACGATTTTTGCTCGGCCACTTTCTGCACCGATGGCTCCATACCTTTTGCAGGGCTTGTCTTTGACAAGCAGGGCAATCTCTACGGAACAACTTATCAGGGTGGTTCCAACGCTGTTGGGAACGGTCTTTGAGCTTTCCACCTTCAGCAAAGCGGACAATGGACGGAAACTGTTCTTTGGAGTTTCGGCACCACCAAGACCGATGGAGCATACCCCCGTCTTGGGGCGCTGAATTGGGATGCCGCTGGGAATTTGTACGGCACTACCGAGCATGGTGGGGTAATGGCCTAAATGGCCAAGGAACGGTTTACGAGCTGAGTCCTAATTCGACTGGAGGTTGGACCGAAACGATAATACATAGTTTCGATGGTCAAAACGGAGCCTTCCCCGCATTTGGTGTTGCGATCGACAGTGCGGGAAATCTTTACGGAACTACGGTAGAAGGCGGCTCCGCAGGCCTCGGTTTGGTCTACAGGCTCTCGCCCACTTCAACTGGGAAGTGGAAAGAGACTGTGGTCTACACCTTCAAAGGGCAAAACGGGGCCAATCCTTATTCTCCGATCAGCTTTGATGCAGCAGGCAATCTCTATGGAACGTTCTCAGCCGGCGGACGGGGATCATGCGAACATGGAGCTTGCGGCGGCGTCTTTAAGTTAACGCCAAAGACGGGTGGGGGTGTAAGCGAGTCTTCATTCCTCTTCAACGGCAAGGACGGCGGAAACCCCTTTTCGGGCGTGCTCCTGGATGATCAAACGGGCACCTTGTTTGGCACAACCCTGGGTGGGAATGGCGTCTATGCAATCCGAGGAACGAAGGAGACTGTTCTTTATACCTTCTGTTCCCAATCGAATTGTGCGGATGGCTCGTCTCCGTATGGCGGACTATTAAGCTCTCGTTCAGGCAAACTTTACGGCGTGACGAACGCAGGAGGTATCTATCAGAATTCTGGGGTGTTGTATTCGCTCGCTCCCTGAATCCCCGAATCGAAGCTCCATAGACAACGTACGGGCGGACCGCCCAACTGGCCCTGCAACGGCGCGCCTTCAGGCTGTTCCAAACGAGTGGCGGATAAATAACTCTCGAGGGCGCCCCGTCCAAGCTCCGCTTGGGCGGGTCTTTCTCAGTCCTGACCCTTACGCCACCCTCCTCAGCACCAGCGCCGAATTCTTCGATCCAAACGCAATGCAATTGCAAACCGCGTGTTCAATCGCCTGTTTCCGTCCAGCCTGCGGAACGTAATCCAGATCACATTCCGGGTCAGGCGTTTCCAGATTGATGGTCGGCGGAAGCTGCCCACTGCGCATGGCCACAATCGTCGCTGCCACTCCCGCGGCGCCACATGCGCCCTGCGGATGCCCAATCTGCGACTTCAACGCCGACATCGGCACTCGCGCCGCTCGCCCACCCAGCACCAGTTTCAGCGCTCGCGTCTCGATGCGGTCGTTTAACTGCGTCGAAGTTCCGTGCAAATTCACGTAATGCACGTCATCCGGCCCGATCCCCGCTTCTTTCATTGCCAGCCCGATCGCCCGCGCCGGTTCTTCACCGCATTCCTGCAAGCGCACCCGATGAAACGCCTCGCAAGTCGATCCGTACCCGCAAATCTCCGCCAGCATCCTCGCCCCACGCGCCCGCGCATGTTCATATTCCTCGAGCACGAACATCCACGCGCCCTCGGCCAGTACAAAGCCGTCCCGATCCACCGAAAACGGCCGCGACCCCCGTTCCGGACTCTGGTTCCACGAGTCTGTGAAAATTTTCATCAAAACGAAACCCTTCACAATTCCGAGCGCGATGGGCGCGTCGGCGCCGCCGCTCAGCACCATATCAAGCCGTCCCGATTGAATCTGCCGCATGGAATATCCAAACGCATCAGTCGACGACGTGCAACCTGTCGTAATGATGTGGCTCGGCCCGCGCAGACCGAAGCGCACATTGAGTTCACTCGAGAGCGATCCCATGACCCCGGTCGGCACGCAAAACAAACTCATCTGCTTATATTGCTGATGAAAAAATAATCGATACTGTTCTTCAGTGAACTCCTGCGATCCGCCGCCCGAACCCATGATCACGCCAAACCGCCGTCTTTCCTCCAGCGGCAGGGAAGCGGCGTCAATCCCCGCGTCGCTCAATGCCTCCGTCGCCGCCGCAATCGCCAGTGGCAATACTCGCGACACATGTTTGCGGTCGCGTTTCTCCACCCACGCCAACTCGTCAAAGTCGCGCACTTCACCCGCAATCTGCACCGGAATTTCCGAAGGATCGAAGCGCGAAATCCGCCGCACCCCGCTGCGCCCTTCGAGCACTGCGCTCGTAAACGCGGCATTGCCCACGCCGTTCGGACTCACCACCCCCATGCCGGTAATCATCACCCGTCGCTTCATGCTGATGAGATGTAGTTTAGCAGGGTAATGTCCTCTAATTCCGCCCGCGCCTGTCAAATGCTTGTCATCGTTAAGCTTTCCCGGCGCTCTCCGCGGTCTCTCTCCGTGCCCTCTGCGTTAATGATCTTTCATTGCATTTATCCGTGTTCATCCGTGCGAATCCGTGGCCAGTGATTTAGAATTCTCGCTTTCCGGAGGATTCTTGGCCTACGACGACCTACGCGACTGGATCCGCGCGCTCGACCGCGCCGGCGAACTGAAGAAGATCACCGCCGAAGTCGATCCAATCCTTGAAGTCACCGAAATCACCGACCGCGTCTCGAAGGGTTTGGGTGCCCCATCCAAGCCCGGTGTTGGCTTGGGTGGGCCTGGCGGTCCGGCGCTTCTGTTCCAGAACCTCAAGGGCCATCCCGGCGCACAACTTCTCATCAATCAATTCGGCTCCGCGCACCGCATGAACCTCGCCCTCGAAGTCGATAAGCTCGACGAAGTCGCCGACCGCATTCGCGCCTTCATGGACGTGAAATCCCCGCAAGGCTTCCTCGACAAAGTAAAAATGCTGCCCATGCTAGCCGAGATGGGCAAATTCTTTCCCAAGACCGTCCCGACCGGCCCCTGCAAAGAAGTCATCCGTCGCGACAATTTTTCGCTCGACTGGTTCCCCATCCTCAAATGCTGGCCGCAGGACGCCGGCCGCTTCATCACTCTGCCGTGCGTAATTACCCGCGATCCTAAGACCGGCAAGCGCAACGTCGGCATGTACCGTATGCAGGTGTACGACGCGCACACCACCGGCATGCACTGGCAGCGCCAGAAAGTCGGCGCCGAGCATTACCGCGAAATGCTGCGCGCGGCGGCGTCAAATTCAGAGGGTGCTCCATCCGGGCCGGGTGGGAATAAATCCGCGGCCGTCGACCTCATGGCCCGCTCCTCCGGCGGTTCCGTTCTAGCCGACCACACTCCCTCCGGCAAAATGGAAGTTGCCGTCGCCATCGGCACCGACCCGGCCCTGACTTTCTCCGCCATCGTTCCCGCGCCGCCCGACGTCGAGGAATATCTCATCGCCGGATTCCTCCGCCAGAAGCCCGTCGAACTCGTCAAGTGCGAGACCGTCGATCTCGAAGTCCCCGCCTCCGCCGAAATCATTCTCGAAGGCCACGTTCACCTCGACGAACTCCGCACCGAGGGCCCGTTCGGCGACCATACCGGCTTCTACTCGCTCGAAGATCTGTATCCCGTCTTCCACCTCAGCTGCATCACGCACCGCAAAGATCCCATCTACGCGACCACCATCGTCGGCAAGCCGCCCATGGAAGACGGCTGGATGGGCAAAGCCGTCGAGCGCATTTTCCTTCCGCTCATGCGCCTTACCATTCCCGAGCTGGTCGACATCAACCTGCCCATCGAAGGCGTCTTTCACAACCTGATGATCGTTTCCATCAGGAAGTCCTATCCCGGCCAGGCGCGCAAAGTCATGAACGCAGTCTGGTCGCTCGGCCAGGCCATGTTTACCAAGTGCATTATCGTGGTCGATGAAGACGTCAACGTGCAGGATATCGGCGAAGTCACGCTCAAGGCGCTCAACCACATCGATCCCGAGCGCGACATACAATTCACTCTCGGCCCAGTCGATTCGCTCGACCACGCCTCGCGCCTGCCGAATTACGGATCGAAAATGGGCATCGACGCCACCCGCAAATGGCCCAGCGAAGGCTTCACCCGCCCCTGGCCCGACGAAATCCAGTAATGGACGAAAAGACCAAAGCGCTAGTGGACAAGAAGTGGAAAGAGTTAGGCCTGAAGTAGCCCCGCGAAGCAATGTAGGCGCGCGCGTCCCCGCGCGTGCAGGAGCGAAGCTCCGCAGGGTTTGTATGTGGGACGGACACTCCTGTCCGCCGTTTGTGGCGCTGCTCGCACGGGCGAGGACGCCCGCGCCTACATTTTGCTGTAGTGCTATCCTGCTCCCCATGCAAGCCAAAGCCCTAACTCCCATCCTGAACGTCACCGACATCGCCACCACCTTCGCCTGGTTTGAGAAATGGGGATGGAAGAAGCTGTGGGACTGGGGAACGCCTCCGACGTTCGGCGCAGTGGGCTCGGGCGAAGAAGCTTGCATCTTTCTTTGTCAGGGCGCCCAGGGAGGCCGCGGCCGCGGTCCCAACACCACCACCTTTCAGCAGCAGGGAGACGAAGAGGGCGACAAGGGCGTCTGGATGTCGGTCTGGGTCGACGACGTGGACGCCATGCACCAGCACTGCGTCGCCGCCGGCCTCGATGTCACATTCCCGCCCACCGATATGCCCTGGAACGTCCGCGAAATGCACCTGCGCCATCCCGATGGCCACGTCTTCCGCGTAGGCCGCGGCTTCGACCCCAAATAGCAGCAACCCAAAACTAACACTGAAAACGTCTGGGTGAGTCTCAATTCCAAGCCCGTGTGGGACGGACACCCTGTCCGTCGCCGTTGACTTTGATCTCCAACAGCCCCCCAACCCTGTCACGCTGAGCGAAGTTGTCGTTCGCAACGCGAACGACAACGCAGTCGAAGAGCCTGCCCTGAGCGAAGCCGAAGGGACCCCATACCCGCGGGCAGTGAGGCCAACTCCGCAAGGCATTCTCACGATGCTGCCGCTTTGATCTCAGACAGACTCACCCAACCGACGGGTGCCCCATTTCTCGCGCGGACTCTGCGCGAGAAGTGGGGTTCCACGAGCGCCGTCGGCTTCGGTTCCGCTCCTCTTGACTCCTCTTCCTCCTCGGAGTATGTTTCTTTCTCCCCCAGCAGTCGAACCAGCAGTGTCCCCGGGACAGCCTAAGTCAAGTAGAGCCTATGCCGGATCAGTTGAGCGTGCTTAGTAGCAACGATGGCAAACCGAGCAAAGTTGACACTGCGGCGTCGGCGGCGTGCGTTCGTTCAGGTGCCTTTGCACTGTTGTTGTCGGTCGCGCTCTTACTGATGATCCCTTATTGGAAGGACCTACCGAAATACGATGCTTTAACCACATACTTGACCTATAGGTTCAATCTAGCGTCGTCCGTGGAGTCCCTCGAGGACGACCCTATCTGGCGAGAGTACAAAACGTCCAACGAGGGAGCGGAGTCACTGTCTGTTGCTCAACTCCGGGACCTCAGCGTAGATATAACCAACATGCGCGGACTTCAGGTCAAGCCGCAGCAAGTTCCACCTAAGCCTCCCAAACGCCATCCGAAGGTAGCTGCTACGGCGCCCCAGCCTCCCACGGGTCTTGCATTCCATGTCAGCCTGGCCTCAGGCGTGCCAGAGGCTTCTCGAATTGCTGAGTCTTTGGTCAAGCTAAACGATTCTGACACCCTTACGCTGACTCGACAAGTTTCGAACTATTTCAACTTCCAAGTTGTTCGTTGGGCTAACAAAAGAGGTGCCCTAGCGTATAGAAATGTCATGACTATCGGGCCATGCACCACGAAGGAGATGGAGATACCTCATAACGGCTCCAGACCTCCGGAGTTCGTCCCATCCTTGACGGAAGAAGCCCTGTTGGGGTGCCTAACAATTGAGAATGTGCGAGAGCTAGCCCAATACGAGCAGCCAACCGTGACTAATCCGATGGAATTGGGGGGCAGAGTTAGGCCAGCGATTGAAATCCTTCCGGGGACCTTGCCACGGGGAAGCATCGACCCATACACCGGAACCTTCGCAGTAGAGATGCTACTGTTCTTTGTTATCATGTATTTTGCCGCGTTCGCGCGTGAAGCAGTGTCAACATCGGCCTTTCCAGCATCAGGAACGTTATTTGGGGCATTCAGCAAATCGCGCTGGACGCTCTTTGTCCTTCTCATCGCCGTCTATGCGCCTTTGGGTGCTTCCTTAACTCTGCTTTTTGTAAGCCGCAAGGGGGTGGCTGTGGTGTGCAGCCTGCTAATCGGCGGGGCTGTGCTTTCAGTGCATACTGTCCTTGCTGGGAAAGCCTATTTCCACTCTTTGGACCCGAGATTACTTCTCCCCAAGAAACATCGGCCCGATGCGCCAACTACCTCAACATCATCAGCCGCGTAAACAAGCTACCGGGTACCCCATTTCTCCCGTGCCCTTTGCGCGAGAAGTGGGAGGCACGAGTGCCGCTTGCCCCGAGTGCCCCACCTCCGAGAGATAAGGTGAGATACACTTCTGGGGAATGACGGTGATCGAATCACGCACTTGGGATGCCTTCGAGCGGAAGCTGAAGGCGATACAGGCCGAGGTCGGGACCCCCACGTCACCATTGCTCTATCGCGGTCAGGGCAATTCCGAGTGGAGGGTGGAGACGACGCTCGAACGTGGTGGCGAGAACCGGATGTCGTTCCGAAGTTACTATGAATTGCTGTGCGGGATCGGCCCGGAGATCGGGACCTTCACGGGGACAGACGTTCCGGGTTACGACCAGGACGTCGCGAACGCCTTCTCGCGACCCGATCTCTTGTGGGATTTTCCGCGACGATTCCCGGACCTTCCGCTGTACCGATTCATGGTGTACCTTCGTCATTTTAGTTTCCCGTCGCCGCTGCTTGACTGGTCACGATCCCCCTACGTCGCCGCGTTCTTCGCCTTTCGTCACGAGTCTCCCGCGAAGAAGCGCTCGATCTACGTTTACTGTGAGAAGCCGAGGGGCAGTAAGGGAATGACAATCGGGGAACCCTTTATCCTTCCGATGGGACCCTACGTTCAGAGCCACCCGAGGCACTTTCGACAGCGCGGGGACTACACGATCTGCGGTGGTTTCGACAAGCAGGAACAACAATGGCACTTCGAGCCTCATCAGAAGGTCTTCGACGATACGCGGGTTTCGCAGATCAACCAGCAGGACTCCCTATGGAAGTTCAACCTGCCCTCGACCCTGCGCGAGAAGGTCCTGGGAGTCTTGAACGATTACAACCTCAACGCCTTCTCGATCTTCGGTTCCGAGGAGAGCCTGCTAGAGACGATGTGGTTCAAGGAGCATATACTGAGGCAGTCTAGCTTTCGAGAATACCGCGACCGTATGGGCAGGTTACGGGCAGCGGTATCTGGGAAGACTGAGAACGCGGTGAGCTCCGACGCGCGAGACAAGCCGATCAATAAACGTTAGGGTTCGGTTTGGTGGCCCCCTCAGAGTATGTCTGCACGAGCCCCCTGGCCAGCGACGACCGAATCCCTCACCTCCGCCCGCTACCTTCGCGCTAACTCTGTCACCACGGCGCAGATGTCATCGAAGACGCGGGCCTCGAATACCGATCTGGTTCCGGCCTCACGCAAAATGAGCGGCAGGCGGCGTCTGAGCTTGCCGGGTGCCCCATGTCTCGCCGCCTTTGCGAGACATGGGAGCCGCCACAGCTCCTTGACCAACAACACCAAGTATGACAAAGTAACAACATGCGAGAGACCCACACCTTTACCGTTTCGCTTCCTCAGGCGATGGCGAAGCAGATCGAAAAGGTCATGAAGGCAGAGCATCGCACCCGTTCGGAACTGGTGCGCGAGGCGCTGCGCGTGTATTTCAATGTCCGGGTGCTGCCCACGGAGCGTCCTACCCCCGCTGAAGCCCGCGCCTATCGTCGCGGCATGGCCGCCTACAAACGCGGAGACTATGTGACCCTCGGAGACTACGTCGATGGCATGGATCGTTCTCCTCGCCGGGCCGGCAAGAAAGTCTCTTAGCCGCGTCCCCGCCGCCGATCATAAGCGAATCCTGGCTGCGCTCGATGAGATGCAGCAAGATCCGTTCCGCGGCGATGTCCGTAAGTTACACGGTCTCCCAGGTCTTCGTCGCCGCGTAGGCAACTGGCGGATATTCTTCGAAATTGTGCCCGAGCAGCGGCAGGTGGTTGTAAGCGCGATTGAGCGGCGAACCTCGACGACGTACTAGCCGCGAGAATGGGCGATGGCCAGAAGGCGTCCCAGCCTGGTGCCCCAGGTTCCGCGTAGCGCGAGCGAGCTAACCTGGGCGGGGTGGAACCCTCTGCGGGCCTTGTGAGGTCTCCCTCGACTTCGCTCGGGATTTCGGCGCGCGGCTCGGTTCTTAGCCTGCCCTGAGCAACCGAACGCCAGTGAGGGCGTCGAATGGGCTGCTCCATCGCCGCAACTTCGACTGCGCGATGACCTGGTTTCGTGAAATTGCCGCTCCGCTTGCGATAACAAGGCGACCGTCCGGTGCCGTTCCACAAGCGCACGGGCGGGGACGCCCGCGCCTACATTTTCTAGCGAGCTAACCTGGGCGGCAATCCGCGTTAATCCGCGCAAATCCGCGGCGCAATTGCTTTTTGTAACCTTCCCCCGCACCCGCCCGTAAGCGTATATAGGAAGGCAAATGGAACAGCCCGCGGAGCTGTTACAGCAATTTGCTTACGGCGACCTCGATGCCTTCGAGACGCTGTTCCGCCAGTTTCAAGGAGAAGTATTTCGCTGGACGGTGCGCCTTGTGCGCGATCGCGGCATCGCCGAGGATTTGACGATTGAAACTTTCTGGCGCATTCATCGCGCCCATGCGCGCTTCGACCCCGGGCGCAGCTTCGGAGGCTGGGCACGGCGGATCGCAACCAACCTGGCACTCGACTATTTGAAAACGGCGCGGGTTGAGACTGAGCTTCCTGAAGATTTGCCGGCGGCAGCCTTGCCCGATCCTGGGATCGAGCAAGATGTGCGAGAACGGGTGCGTAACGCGTTTGGCCAATTGCCGCCGAAGCTGCGGATTGCCGCCACGCTGGCTTTGATCGAAGAAGAGCGGTATCAAGACATTGCTGACGCGCTCGGGATCTCGGTGGGGGCGGTCAAATTACGAGTGTTTCGTGCTGTACGACTTTTGCGAAAGCGATTGAAAAAATTGGGAGTGGAACCATGAAACAAGGTGACGACGAAAGAATTCGGAAACTGCTGAAGCAGAGCGTTGGTTCCATTGACGCAGGACTCGATCGCGATCTCTGGCCGCAGATGTTGCGCCGGCTGGAAGAGCTGTCAGCCGCGGTTCCATGGTTCGATTGGGCGTTGCTGGCGGCCGTGGTGCTCGCGCTCATTCTGGTTCCGAACACCATTCCGCTTTTGCTCTATCACTTGTAAGGGAGGGAAGAACTTATGAATACTCATCCATATTTGCGGGCATATATGGCGGGCATCGTTGTGCCCACAGTGGTTTTGCTGCTGGTGCTGAGCGCTTTCTGCATTGCCCGCTTCGTCTACCGGGTGCCGGTGCCCATCGAACGGGTCATTATATTTCCCATGGCGCTGGTGCCCACCTTGTTTGGGCTGTGGAACATGCTTTACCTCTGGCTGCGGCCGCATCGCCATCTGCATATCGGGCTGCATGGGGCTTTGCTGCCTTTTGTGCTTGCTCCCTGCGGATTTGCCCTGGCTCACGCGCTGGCTTTTGTGACCCTGGGCAGCGGCGGCCTAGTGTGCTTCGAGCAGGACATTATTCCTTATCAATATGTTGCCGTGGCTTTCGCCATCGGACTGATCGTCTATTACCTGGTTTGGAAGTATCTGGTGGGATTCTTCAATCAGGTGCTGGGCATTGCCTGATCTGCCGGTAGGTTGCGCCTTTCGGTATACTAATAAGGTATGCCGGTTCTGAAGAACATTGCGGCCATCGCCAAGGGCATGAGCATCACCTTTATGGAGATGTTCCAGCCCACGCAGGTGGAGAACTATCCTGACGGGCCGGGGCCGCTCAAAGGCGCCAAGTTCCAGGACCGCTTCCGCGGAGTCCACGTATTGCAGCGCGATGAAAACGGCCTGGAAAAATGTGTGGCCTGTTTTCTGTGCGCGGCGTCTTGCCCCTCGAACTGTATCTATATCGAAGCCGCCGAAAACACCGCTGAGCACCGCGTAAGCGGCGCCGAGCGTTACGCCAAGGTCTATAACATCGACTATAATCGATGTATATTTTGCGGGTACTGCGTGGAGGCGTGCCCCACCGACGCGATTACGCACGGGCACGGCTTTGAGATCGCCACTTTCAATGCCAGCAATTTGGTCTATCGCAAAGAGCAGATGCTGGCCCCCCAGCCAGCACATATGGGAGCGAATGCGGTATTCAATCAGGCAGAGGTGGCCAGCGGCGAATTGGGAGTTCGATAAGAAACGGATTATCTGATGACGCGCCGGCCCAAAGCGGGCCGGCGTTTGTGCATAAGTCGAAAGCTTTCGCCGCAGATTTAAACGGATTAATCAATGGGTGATTTTTTACAAACCGTGAAGGAGCGCGTCGTTATCTATGACGGCGCCATGGGGACGAGCATTCACTTGCACAATCCCAGCCTGGATGACTATTGGGGCAAGGAAAATTGCAGTGAAGTGCTGTCATTGAGCCGGCCCGACATCATTCGGGAGATTCACGCGTCGTTTCTCGAAATTGGCTGCGATGTGATCGAGACCAATACCTTTGGCGGAACGGGAATCGTTCTGCGTGAGTTTGATCTGAAGGATCGGACGCGGAGATCAACGTCAAGGCAGCGCAACTCGCCAAGGAAGTGGCGCAACAGTTCTCGACCAAAGACAAACCGCGATTTGTTGCCGGATCTTTGGGGCCTTCAACGAAGCTGCCATCCCTAGGACAAATCAGTTTCGATGAGATGGTGGACGCATACGAAGAGCAAGCGGCCGCCTTGATCGAAGGCGGAGTCGACATTCTGCTGGTCGAAACCTGCCAAGATTTGCTGCAGGCGAAAATCGCAACCATCGGCGTGCTGGAAGCGATGCGGAAGTCTGGAAAGTTTTTGCCGGTGACTGTGCAAGTGACCCTACAGGAATCAGGGACGATGCTGCTGGGAACGGAAATCGGCGCCGCTCTGACGGCGCTCGAGCCCTACGACGTGGACGTTATCGGCCTGAATTGTGCGACCGGGCCGAAGGAGATGAACGACGCCGTGCGGTTCCTGGCTGCGAATTCCACCAAGCACGTATCCGTGCTCCCCAATGCCGGGTTGCCGATTGCTGAAAGCGGGGTCGCCGTCTTCAAGCTCACTCCTAAGGAGTTGGCCGAGTATCACAAGCATTTTGTGCAGGATTACGGTGTCCGCATCGTGGGTGGTTGCTGCGGAACTACGCCAGCACATTTGAAAGCAGTGGTCGATGCCGTTTCCGGCATCGAGCCGGCGAAGCGCGACATTAAACCGACTGCCGCGGCATCGAGTGCCTACACTTCCGTTCCGCTTGACCTTGAACCGAAGCCGCTTGATCGTTGCCGAGGAGATGAACACCACCACGCGAGTGGAGCATTTCCGCAATCTGGTGCGCGGCAAGAAATACGACGACATTCTGGCTCTGGCGAAGAAGCTGGTGAATGAAGGCTCGCACATGCTGGATCTGTGCTGTGCAATTGTCGGCGAGGACGAGAAGGGCTACATCACGTCCATCCTGGAAAAGGTTGCGACCCGCGTTCCTGCACCGATTCTCGTCGATTCGACCGAAGCCGACGTGGTGGAAGAGGCGCTGAAGAGAATTCCCGGCAAGGCCATCATCAATTCCATCAATCTGGAAGACGGCGAGAAGCGCACCTCGAAAGTTCTGCCCATGGCCAAGCGCTTCGGCGCGGCGGTGATCGCGCTGACCATTGATGAAGACGGCATGGCGCTCACGGCTGATAAAAAGACAGCGATCGCCAAGCGCATCTACGAACTGGCAACGAAGAAATATGGCATTCGTCCGGTGGACATTATTTTTGATGCGCTCACGTTGCCCATTTCTACCGGCCAGGACGAATACCGCACCGCGGGAATGGAGACGCTAAACGCGATCCGGCAGATCAAGAAAGAGTTGCCGGATGTAAAGACGATTCTCGGCGTAAGCAACATTTCGTTCGGGTTGGATGCTTATCCGCGGCGGGTGCTGAATTCAGTTTTCATGCATGAAGCGGTGGATAACGGCCTCGACATGGCCATTGTCAATTACACCAAGATCTATCCGTTATACAAGATTCCTCATGAAGAGGTTGAACTTGCCCGGAAGCTGATTCACCGCGACTATGCCGACGGCGATCCGCTACAGGCCTACATGCGGCACTTCGCCGGAACCAAGGGGAAGGCGCAGGCTTCGACTACGGCGCACGTCGAAACTTTGTCGGTAGATGACAAGCTGAAGTTTGCCATCATTAACGGCGAAAAGTCGGTCGGCGATGGCGCGCAGCGCAAGACTCTGGAAGAATTATTAGAAGACGCGCTGGCCGAGTACACGCCGCTAGAATTGATCAACACAGTGCTGCTGGATGGAATGCGGACTGTGGGCGAGTTATTTGGCGCGCGCAAGATGCAGCTGCCTTCAGTACTGGATTCTGCCGGGGTGATGAAGGCAGCAGTGGCTTATCTGGAGCCCAAGATGGAGAAAGTCGAGGGATCGCAGAAGGGAACCATCGTACTGGCCACGGTGAAGGGCGACGTCCACGATATCGGCAAGAATCTGGTGGACATTATTCTCACCAACAACGGATTTCGGGTGGTGAACCTGGGCATCAAGCAGCCGGGCGACACCATCATCAAGTCGGCCCTGGAACACAAAGCGGATGCCATCGGTCTGAGCGGCTTGCTGGTGAAGTCGACGCTGGAGATGAAGTATGTGATCCAGGATTTGCAGCGGCAGAACCTGGGTATCCCGGTAATTTGCGGCGGGGCAGCGCTGACGCGTAAGTATGTGGAAGACGATCTGCGGCGTGAGTATTCGAATGCGGTGTTCTATGCCGATGATGCGTTTGCCGGCCTGCACATCATGGAGGATTTGTCGGCTCCCAACGGTAATCGCGAAAGCCGTTTGCAGGAAGGACGCACCGTCAAGGAATACACAAAAGCCGTAGCCGTTGATGAAGAAAGCGGGGCGGTATTCGCCGAGCGTAGCCCGGTGGTCAGCGACGCGCCGAATATTCCGGTGCCTCCGTTTTGGGGCGTGAGGGTGAAGAAAGACTGGGACCTGCGCGAAGTTTTCCAGTACATCAACGACACGGCACTGTTCAAGAACCAGTGGCAGTTGAAGACGGCGTCCCAGGAAGATTACGTGCGCCTGGTGGAACAGAAGTTCCGCCCGATCAAAAAGCAACTGGAAGAAGAAGTGATTGCTGCGGGGTGGTTCGACCCAAAAGTCGTGTACGGATATTATCCGGCGCAGAGCGAAGGCAATGATGTGATTGTGTATGAGCCGGAGGAAGGCGACGCACGCGCGGGGACGCGCGCGCCTACACGAGAGTTGTTGCGGTTTAGTTTTCCGCGGCAGCGGGAGGGACGCAGGCTGAGCATCTCCGACTTCTTCGCTCCGAAGAGTGCGGGGAAGATGGATGTGATTGGGTTGTCGCTGGTGACGATTGGGTCGCGGGCGTCGGAAGAAACGCAGCGGCTATTCGAGGGCGGGGAGTATACGAAGTATCTTTATTTACATGGGTTGAGTGTCGAGACGGCCGAGGCGCTGGCCGAGTATCTGCATAAGAAGATGCGCGAGGATTTGGGGATTGCGGGCGAGGACTCGCCGCACATTCGGGATTTGTTCCATCAGAAATATCGCGGATCGCGATATTCGTTCGGCTATCCGGCATGCCCGAATCTGGAGGATCAGACCAAGTTGTTCGCACTGCTGAAGCCGGAAGAGAATGTCGGAGTGCGGCTGACGACTGGCTTTCTGCTGGAGCCGGAGCAGAGTACGTCGGCGATTGTGGTGCACCATCCGGGGGCGAAGTATTTTGTGGTGTAGAAGGCGTTGCCGGTGGACAGTGCGATGAGGTGAATTCACCCCACTGCTATCTCACTTTAATCACGATATCGCATGAAATCTCAGTGGGCACGTCTGCTCGGTATGGTATTGCTGCTGGCCGCGCTGATCTATGGCGGTGACTGGCTGGTGCTGCGCTATCGCATCTGGCGGCATCAGGACGGTTTCGGCAGCGTCACCGTGACCCCGGAGTATGTGATCCACGAAAAGAATGGCAAGACGGAATACCAGTTTGCGCAACCGCAGGACCAGAATTGTGTGCGTTCGCTATTTCCCCATTTCGGCTACAACCCATGCTGGTATGTGAGCCGGCATACCGAAGAGCGCATCGAGATCTGAAGGCCGTTTTGCCGTTATGCCCGTCAGCTCGGGAACCTCCATGTCGATTGTGGCACAACTACGGGATCACGTGGAACGGCACGTTGCTGGTCAGCGTGCCGCTGGGCGTGGTCACGGTGACGTAGCCGGTCGTGGCTCCCGCAGGAACTGGTCAGTTTACCCAGCCGAGTTATTCTGAAGACAGTGCCTTGGGCAGTGGTTCCGCCAGCGTATGTTGTTCCATAGAAGCTGCCGCCGCTCGCCTGGACGAGCGCCCCTTCGGGATTCGCGCCGTCGAGGCACATGTTATTTCGACTTTTGGAACAAAAGGCGTGCAGTGTGGTCAATGTTCCCCCCGGAGTTATCTTGAAGACCGTACCGACGCTGTCAGAGAGCCCACCACTGTACGTGGTCCCATAAAAGTTCCCGTCCGTACCTTGCACCAGCCCGGCAATCGGCTCGATGCCGTCAGCACAGGCTGGTTGGGAGCAGAAGCTGTAAATTGTCGTCAACTTGCCTCCCGGAGATATTCTGAAGATGGTACCTGCCTCATTGGTTCCACCACCGCCTGTCGTCCCATATAAGTTGCCATCGGTAGCTTGAATGAGCCCGGCGTAAGGTGAGCCGCCGTTAGGACAGTTACCTTCCCGTGGGTTGCAAAAGTTCTTCAGCGCAGTCAGCGTACCCCCGAGGGTGATCCGGAAGACCTCACCACCGTTGTATAACCCACCATCAAAAGTTGTGCCAAATAGGTTTCCATCGCTTCCTAGGACCAGAGACATATAGTAGGGGTTATCGCCGTTGGTTCTTCCCTCAAAGTCTGCCAACGTGGTGAAGGTCTGTGCTGGCGAGCTAGCCGCTGTAGCACAGAACAGAAAAACAGCGCAAGCCCATTTCCCGCCATGAAGTCTTGTCATCGGGAAACCTCCGTCGTGTGAAATCGAATCGCGGCCTATTCACGCGAGAAACATGCCCGCCCGGTGGGAACCGCAAAGGGGGAGTGCGTTGCGGATACGCCGAACAGTGAAGGATTATCGTCTCCTAACCGCGTCGGGTCAAGGACTCCCTCAGGATTGTGCTCCTGAAGAAAGGCAAGCTGTGCGCGCGCCCATGTCGGATGGCGGAGGCTACTCTCTGGCAGGGCTATTTTCAAGAAACTGGCGGAGAGGGTGGGATTTGAACCCACGATACCCGTTAAGGTATGTCCGCTTTCGAGGCGGATCGTTTCAACCGCTCACGCACCTCTCCGCGTCGAAAAAGTCGTTGGCTCTTAGCTCCGGGCTTTTAGCCCTTCGGGCGACGGCTTCTGAAAAACTCCTGCAATAACTCGGCGCTGCGGCCGGCCAGGATGCCGGATCGTACCTCCATTTTATGGTTCAAGCTGAGGTGGTTCAGCACTTGCATCACGGAGCACACTGCGCCGGCTTTAGGGTCTTCGGCTCCATAAACCAGGCGTTTGAGCCGCGCGTGCACCAGCGCGCCAGCACACATGGCGCACGGCTCAATTGTAACAAACAGCTCACACTCTCCCAGGCGATGGTTACCGAGGTTCTTTCCAGCCTCGCGCAGGGCGATGATCTCGGCGTGGGCCGTGGGGTCAGTGTCGGCGATATTGCGATTCCATCCGCGACCGACGATTTGGCCGTTATGAACTACTACCGCTCCCACCGGAACATCTCCGGCTTCGAGCGCACGCCGGGCGGCGCGGAGAGCTTCCTCCATCCAGAGTTCGTCGCTGGCCGGTGGTGGGTTGTTGGAGGGCATGTTTGGTGCGCGTATTGCATTTTAGCTGGAAGGGTCGCCGCCGGGCTGATTCGCGGATGACATTCCCGGTTTCCGAGGCGGTCTGACCGTCGACACCGACGCGACAGTGCTCTCGTCCGTTTAGCTGGCTAGTGGTATTCTTACTGTGTTATGGGCCTGCCCAACCTGCTGCGCAAGATATTCTTCATCGATCTGATCAAGGGACTGAGCGTGACTTTTCGCTATCAGGATCCTAGGGAGATTTATACCGAGCAATATCCTTTGCAACGGCCGCAAGTGGCGGAACGCTATCGTGGAGCGCCGCGGCTGAACGTGAATCCGGATACGAATGAAACCATGTGCATCGCCTGTGACCTGTGCGCGCTGGCCTGCCCGGAACATCTCATCATGGTCACGAGCGAGCGTAATGAGAAAACGCGCCGTAAGGAACTGACGAATTTCACCTACGACCTGAGCCGCTGCATGTTTTGTGGGCTCTGCGAGGACGCTTGTCCCACTGACGCGCTGGAACTGACCCAGGATTTCGAGTTGGCCAGCTACACCCGCGAAGGCGCCATCTGGAACCGCGAGATGCTGGAAAAGGGTCCGCAGCCGACGCAGTACCGGCGATAGAAGCGATCACCACAGAGGACACAAAGGTGCACCAAGGAAAGCTTTGGGTTCCTTCGTGGGACTTCGTGTCCTTTGTGGTGATTGGTTTTATTTGCATTCTGAGGAGCAGCCGATATGGGAACATCCGGAGAACTAATTCGCCTGATTAATTATGTGGATGACATTGTGACCACGTTGCGGCGCATCCAGGCCTTTGTTCCGGCCATGGATGCGGACGAAAGCAAGCGTCTGGCAGAGAGCCTGCGCGTGGCCGGCACAAACCTGAACGCCGTGGTCGCGCAACTGGAAAAGGGAGCGAAGTAGTGGCGCAGGTCAACACCATAGCAGTGATCGGCGCCGGAACCATGGGACGGGGCATCGCCCATGTAGCCGCGCTGGGCGGCTATCGGACGATTCTTGAAGATCTGCTTCCGAACGCTTTGCGAAAAGCCGAGAGCGAGATTCGCGGCAATTTAGATAAAGCAGTCGAGTTGAAGAAAGTTTCTGCCGCCGATGCGGATGCAGCCTTTGCCCGGCTGGAATATGCGGGCGGCGTAGAAGAAGCTGCGCGCGAAGCTGATCTGGTAATCGAAGCTGTGCCCGAAGAGATGGAATCGAAGATTGAGATCTTCACCCTGCTCGATAAGATTTGCCGTCCCGGCACGATTCTGGCTTCGAATACCTCGTCGCTTAGCGTGACGGAAATTGCCAGCGTGACTTATCGGGCGAAGAAGTGCATCGGGATGCACTTCTTTAATCCCGTCCACAAGATGAAGCTGCTCGAGGTGGTGCGGGCGCTGGAGACGGATGAGGACACGCTGACGACGGCGGCCGAAGTCGGTCGGCGCATGGGAAAAGAAGTTGTCGCGATCAAGGAATCGCCGGGGTTCATCACCAGCCGTGTCAATGCCATGATCGGCAATGAAGCTTTTCATATGCTGCAGGAAGGGATTGCCTCGGCAGCAGATATCGATAAAGCCTTAAAGTTAGGCTTGAACCATCCCATGGGGCCGTTTGAGCTGGTGGATTTGGTCGGATTAGACACGCGGCTCTCGATTCTTGAATACCTGCACAAGTCGTTGGGAGAGAAATACCGGCCTGCACCACTTTTGGTGCAGTATGTAAAAGCCGGGCGGTTGGGCCGAAAAGCCGGGCGGGGAGTGTATGAGTATCCGGAGCAGAAAGCGGAGAAGCCGGTTGCCAAAGCGGGCGATTAGGGCGGGGAGAAGCCATGTCGAGTACGAAAGAATTTCAGTGCGAGATTTGCGGGATCCGGAGCGAGAACCCGATGCGCTGGTTTGTGATCGAGTGCAGCGACCAGAAACTGACGGTAGTCAAGTGGGACCTGAACGCCGCCAATGGTCCTACCGCCCGGCATTTTTGTGGCGAGGCGCACGCACAGGTGTACATCAGCCGTTGGTTTGAATCGATGTGCGCTCCGCCGAAGGCGGTGTTCAAAGCGTCGTAGGCGCTTGCCGTATGTTCAATTTTGGGAAACCGAAAACAGCTGGCGACTGGATAGTCCACATCGCGGGTGCGATCATCGCGATATTCCTCGTCTGGTGGATGCTTCGGATGTACGTACTCTGAATGCGCTCAAAATCTCTCCGGTCCGGTCAATGAGTGAAATAGGGATGTTACGCCAACTACTGATCCCAAGGGTCTTCTACGGCTCAGTTGCCGAACCTGTGGTATTCTCGCTGCGTTCGGCACGCTGGGCTACTTCGGAGGGACTATCTTCAAATCGAGTCGCCCAACCTACGCGATCATACTGCTCGCGCTTTCTGTGCTCTTTATGTGTGCAACATTTCTCCCGCTTTTTTATTCCGTTTTAGTACCGAACGAGAACATTGAACGTGTCGTCGGCGCTTTAAGAGAGGGCGGAACGGCTCCTTCAGATGCCGAAACGGTTGTTGAGCAAGCAAAAGCAGCAGCCGGATCGTTAACAACGGCTATCCAAGTTGGATACTACTCTGGTGTGACCGCAACGTTTGACCTGAGTGGCTCCCACTCGCCCGAACAGACAAAGGTCTCGCAGACCACATATATCGCGTGGTTCCAAAAGCGCACAAAGCCTATGCTGGTCGCAATTACGCTCTACGAAAATGATGAAGGGCGAAAGGCCTACGGCATCAGTGAAGGCGATCCCGCTCGCGTAGTACGTGCGTACGCTGTTCCAATATTCTTGTTAGTAGTGTCGTGCTTTCTAGTGCGTAAACGGAAATCTTCTACAACAGCCTGTTGACGTAAACCCCGAAACAGCTTCTGGAGTCGTCAGTTTGGGATAGTTGATGAAATCAGGCGTTATCACTCATTGACGATCATTGTTCTTTCTGTGCCCAATCCTCCGGTAACTGCTCATCGAGCCATCGCAGACGGCCTCCGTTCTTGACGTTGATGTCGGCCAGTCGCCAGCCGATGAACCGCAGGGCGAGTTCAATGGCTTGGCACGCATCAATACCAAATATCGCGGTGATAATTTCGTCGTTGCCAAGGCCAGTCGTTCGGATCGGGCAATAAAACTCCCCTTGGACACCGGCAGTTTCGATAGGCCGTCCTATGCTCACCAGCACTTCACGAGTTGGCTCGCCTTCCCACGACAACCGCCTGACGGCAATCACCTCAGTCATTGGGACTTGCATTGGGTCATTTTATGCAGTTAGCCCCAAGCTGGCTCTAACTAGGCGATATCGCTCATTGAGAACTGGCTTCGTCTACGGATCGGAATTGCGTCAAAAGGCTGCGCGCTATTAGGAAAAAGAGCCCCGTCCTTGTCTCTCCAGAAAGCGGAGAAATAAGGACGGGGCACCCGCGACAGTCAATTCTTATTGATGTCCTGCCCAGCTTCCAGCTTCTTGACCAGCGGTTCGATGAATATCTTCTGATTGTCAGGCGCGCCGGCCAGGGACAGCTTCACTTCCTTCAGGGCATTGGCAAAGTCGCCCTGAGCGGAATAGATTCTGGCCATGCCATCGTGTACCAGCCAATCGTTGGGATCTTTTTTCGCGGCCTGGCGGAAGAAGTCGAATGCCTGATCCTGTTTGCCTTGCGCCTGGAGCTGGCGGCCGTAAACGTATAGTAGAGGCGCGGTCGCGCGTGCGAGGGCCTCTTTCTTCGCCGCTTCGGCGTCGTCTTTTCGGCCCATGGCGTCGAGGATTTGAGACTTGGTCAGATAATTATCGAAACGCGGTTCGGTGCCGATGGAAGTCTCTTCATACTTCAGGGCTTCATCCAGATCGTACTTTTCGGCAAGTAAATAGTTGGCGGCGTCGTCCCAGCCTTCCCAGGTGTATTGCGCCAATCCCTGGAGCTGGTTATGCAGGCTGGCTTGCACGATTTCGTGTACGTTCACGGCGACGGTGAAGGGCACTTCGATCTTCTCCCAACGCAGGCTGGCGATGGTCGAATCTGGCGTTACCTCATCGAAATCGTAAGTCAGGGCTTCGCGAAAGTCCGCAGGCTGGGGTTTGACGGTGACGCGCAGCGCATCGTCGGCTTCCTTATAAGTGAAACTGCCCCAGGCGGTGTGAACGTTGGAGAAAATGACCGTCCACTCGCTCTCGGTTGGAATCATATGGAGGCCATAGATGCCCTTGGCCAGAGGTTGGCCGTTGATGGTTACGTTATCGGTGAACTTGATGGTGGTATTCTCGTTGGCTCCGGCACGCCAGACTTCACCGTAGGGCACCAGTTTTCCCCAGATTTGACGCTTCTTCACCAGAGGACGCGAGTAGTTGATGGTGACGTCCGTGATGCCGACGCGCTGCGTGACCACCGCATGCTGACTTTGCCTTGGTATATCCAGCAAGGCCGACTGCGCTTGAGACGACGAAACACCAAATGACAGCGCGATGACTGCCGCTGCCAGGACCACAACCGAGTGTTTGAGCATGGAACCAACCTCCGCTTAGGAATGGTTTTCCCTGGGGAAACCCGGGATTTCGATCAAAAGAACGACGGTTTAGACGGGAACGGGAATGTCTGGATAGCGAGTTGTAAAAATGGAGCACGGGCTGAAATGCCGGTAGATGCTACCTTTGTCGGCGGAAATTCGTCCAAGTAATCGCGGGGTATCGGCTGGGGAAGCTTTGCGGCAGGTAGAGTGCTCGATCCGGCTGCGAGTATGATGGATGCGTTAATTGGTTGGTTATCCTGAATTCATCCCAGAGGAAAAACTATGACGGGGCGTGGATGGTTTCGTGTTGCGATTTTGATCCTGATGATGAGTGGCACGAGTTTGATGTTAATGGCGCAGGCGGCGAACAGCAGTTCGGAAAAGAAACCGGAAACCCTGAAAGGGCTGGATGACCGGTTCATCGACAAAAGCGCCGATCCCTGCGTCGACTTTTTCAAGTACGCCTGCGGAAAGTTCACGAAATACTATCCGATACCCGAAGACCACTCCAGTTACGGAATATTCGCGTTGGTTTCCGACCGCAATGAAGCTATCTTGCACTCCATTCTTGAGAAGGCCGCGGCTGGCGGTGTCGACCGCACGCCGAACGAGCAGAAGGTCGGCGACTACTATTCTTCCTGCATGGATGTCGACGCGATCAACAAGAAGGGACTGGAGCCATTGCAGGCGGACCTGGACCGGATCGCAGCGCTTAAAGACAAGAGCGAGCTGACTCCCTTGTTGGCGCACTTCCAGTTGATCAATGCCAATGCCTTTTTGGGGTTCGGGGAGCAACAGGATTTCAAGGATGCCACCAAACAGATTGCGCTGGTGGACCAAGGCGGCTTCGGGCTGCCGGAGCGCGACTACTATTTCCGCACCGGCGAAGCAGCGGAGAAAACCCGCAAGGAGTATGTGCAGCACATCACAAATATGCTCAAGCTGATGGGCGAGCCGGAGAGCGAGGCCGCGAGCGACGCCCAGAGCATCATGCAACTGGAGACGGCACTGGCCAAGGTGTCAATGGACATCACCACGCAGCGCGATCCCAACAAGGTTTACCACATGATGCCAGTCTCGGAACTGGAGAAGCTGACTCCCAACATCGACTGGCCGAAGTTTTTTGTGGAGGGCGGGGCTCCGGCGGTGACCCAGGTGAACGTGACCAATCCTGACTTTTTTAAAAGGTTGAGCGCGCTGCTGGATACGACCGACCTAAGCACAATCAAGGCGTATCTGCGATGGCAGTTGATCGATTCGGTGCCATCGATTGCTCTGCCTCAGGCTTTCGACGAGGAGGATTTTAATTTCTTTGGCCGCGAGTCTGCGAGGACAGCCGGAACAGCGCGCACGCTGGAAGCGCTGCGTGCAAGCCACAGATGGAGCGTTGGGAGAGGCTCTGGGGCAAGTGTATGTGGCCAAGGAATTCTCGCCCTCGAGTAAAGAGGCCACGGTGCAGATGGTCAAAGATATTGAATCGGCGATGGACCATGACATCGATACGCTGGATTGGATGAGTGCAGAGACCAAGGTCCGGGCGAAGGCAGAAGCTGCATCGGGTCGCCGACAAGATCGGGTATCCCGATCATTGGCGCGACTACTCAAAATTCATGGTCAAACCTGACGATGCCTTCGGCAATGTGGAGCGGGGAATTGTGTTTGAGAACCTCCGGCAACTGGCGAAGATCGGCAAGCCGGTCGATCGCGGAGAATGGGGCATGAGTCCGCCCACTGTCGATGCCTATTACAACCCCAGCATGAATGACATCAATTTTCCCGCAGGCATTTTGCAGCCTCCGCTCTATGATCCGAAGGCCCCAGACGCAGTAAATTATGGCCACGTTGGAGGCATGGTGGGGCACGAACTGACGCATGGCTTCGACGACCAGGGACGCCAGTTCGACGGCAATGGCAACCTTTCCGACTGGTGGACGCCCGAGGACGCGAAAAATTCGAAGAGAAAGCCGATTGCACGGTGAAGGAATACAGCAATTTTGTAGTAGTGGATGACCTAAGAGTGAATGGCAAACTCACTCTCGGAGAAAACACGGCAGATAACGGCGGTTTGCGCCTGGCCTTCATGGCATTCATGGAAGATGCCAAGAGAAAGAACATCGATCTGAAGGAGAAACAGGGCGGCTATACGCCACTTCAGCAGTTCTTTCTCGGGGCACGGCCAGAACTGGTGCGGAAGCACCCGCCCGCAGCAGTTGCGGCTGCAGGTGCAGACCGATCCGCATTCGCCGCAGGAGTTTCGTGTGAACGGTGTGGTGCAGAACATGCCGGCAGTTCGGTGAAGCTTTTGGCTGCAAGCTGGGCCAGCCCATGATGCCCCAGAACGTTTGCCGGGTATGGTGATGGGGACCGCGTCACTGTTGGGGCCACACCGGCTTCCGTTAGAATCATAGCGTGCCGGAACCTCACGCCAGCCGTCTCGACCGCGTACTTGCCCAGTTGCGTCTATACGAGCATCCTCTGCTCGAATTTTCCGCGCGCAATAAAGATGAAGGCGTTGAGGTGATCATTAAGTTCAAAAACCCCGATATTCCGGTTCACACCTACTATTGCGAACTGCATCCGCGGGACCTGGATCACCCTCAGTTTGAATGGACTTTCCAGCGCCAGCTTTTTGATTGCCTGCACGACTACCTGATCGAAATGTTCACACGCACTCCTCAAAACCGCGTCGAGCGCCAGCAGGAAGGCACGTGAAACTGCGCGAGAGAATCACTCAAGAGATTCGCGCGAGTGGTCCAATTCCGTTTTCGCGGTATATGGAAATTTGCCTGTACGACCCAGAGCAGGGCTACTACTCGCGAAACCTGGAACAGTTCGGCAAGGCGGGCGATTTCTATACATCGAGTGATGTGCATGCGGTTTTCGGGCGCTTGCTGGCGCGCCAGTTCGAGGAAATGTGGCGAGTGCTGGGCTCGCCGGAGCAGATTGAACTTCTGGAACTGGGGCCGGGCCGGGGGCTGTTTGCGCGTGACGTGCTCGATTGGTCAGAGAAGAGGGTTCCGGAGTTCTTCGGCGCGCTGCATTATTCGTTGAACGAGAGATCAGCAGCGCTGCGAGAAAGATTGCGCGTTACGCTGGAGAGGCATCTTGCAGCAGGAACGGCGTCCATTGCCGAGTGGTCAAAGCCTTCATCCCCCGGCGTCGCCACAATCGTTTTCGCCAACGAATTCTTTGACGCGCTGCCGGTCGAAGTGCTCAGCGCCAAAGGCGAATTGCGGATCGCAGAGGATAAGGGCCTCTTGGTCGAGGCCTGGGTCGCGGCTTCTGCGGAAGATCTCGAATACCTTGATCGCTACGGCGTTCACCCGGAAGACGGAGAACGCGTTGAAACCGCCCGCGTTGCCCAGAGCTACATGACGCGACTGGCGCAGACGATCGAACGCGGATTCATCGTCACTATTGACTACGGCTACACTCGCGCCGAGCAACTTGCCGGACGGCATCGCGGCACGGTCATGGCCTACCGCCAGCATTCCGCGAGCACTGATCCCTATGAAGCGCCCGGTGAACAAGACATTACCGCCCACGTGAACTTCACGGCGTTGGCCGTAGCCGCGCAGCAACAGGGTATGCAGGTGCAACCTTTGCTGACGCAATCGCAATTTCTGATGGGGATCGGCGAGACCAATCAATTTGCCGATGCCTTCGAGGATTGCCGCTTGGCCCAGGAGCAGGCCAAAGTCGCGCTGCAACTGAAGCATCTGGTGACCCCCGCTGGCATGGGCGAGAGCTTCCAGGTGCTGGTGGCGAGCAAGGCGGTTGCCGCGGAACACGTCGCCGGTCTCAAGGGTTTGTCTTTTGGCTCGCACTCGGCAAGAACAACAGCCTAAATCGCAGAGTGTGCGGAGAACAGCCTCAGAGTTCGCGGAGAAAGAATAATCGAAGGACTTCCGGATAAAGAATTGTTTTCTGCGTCATAAGAATCTTTCATAGCCAAGAATGACGCAGTTGCGGGCGATCTCTCATCTATAGCCGCAAGCATCGCGACCGTGATCGAGGACTATTCGATGGAAACCGAAGCTCGTCCAGCGTCGTGGAAGATCCTGTTGGCCTTCGGCATCATTTACTTCGTCTGGGGATCAACCTATTTGGCGATTCGAGTGGGCGTCCATGAAGTGCCGCCGTTTCTTCTGGCCGGTGTGCGATTCCTGCTCGCGGGCTTGATTTCTGTACGGCTGGATGCGGCTCAAGGGGACTGCGAACCCCAGCCGGCGCGAGTGGGCTGGAATCTTCCTGCAAGGGACGCTCATCTTTCTGGTCGATTATGGCTGCCTGTTTTGGGCGGAGAAGCGCGTACCTTCGGGGATTGCGGCCGTGGTGCTGGCCATGATTCCGGTGTTCATCACGCTGCTGGAAATTGCGGTGCTGCGGACGCAGCGGCTGACGGCGCGTTTGGGTCTGGCTCTGGTGGCGGGTATCTGCGGAGTTGCAGTGCTGATGAATCATTCTTTTTCGCTGGGTGAGGCCCCGATTGATGGCAGAGGCGCGCTAGCCTTGCTGGTGGCGGCATTCAGTTGGTCAGTGGCTACGATTCTGACGCGGAAGCTGAGGCTGCCCGCGTCCAAACCCATGAGCGCGGCGGCGCAGATGCTGGCGGGAGGCGTGCAGTTACTGGCTCTGGCGGCGTTGACCGGTGAGTTTACCGGGTTCCGAGTGGGGGCGGTTTCCTGGACGGCGTGGTTTGCTTTACTCTATCTCATCGTCGCGGGCTCGATCATGGGCTTCACGGCTTACATTTGGTTGCTGCATTACGAATCGCCGACGAAGGTGGGAACGTATGCGTACGTAAATCCCGTGGTCGCGGTGGTGATTGGGTATTTTCTCGGCGGCGAAAGCATCGGGACGCGTACAGTGTTCGGAACCATCCTGGTGCTGGTGAGTGTAATCACGATTTCGACCATGCCGTCGAAGGCGAAGGCAATCGGCGCAGGCGCGGTTGAGTTGGCATCGGCGAAAATTGAATAATCGCGGGCCTGGCGATTAGCAAGGCCTCGCAAAGGAGATGCGTTAGGCGTTGTCGTAGAACTTCAGGGCCATGGCGCCGTGCGTGGCTGCGCCTCCGGCACGCAGCGCGGCGGCAATCAGAGAACTCTCGGTTACTTCCTCGCGCGAGGCTCCAGCGGCTTTGGCGGCCTTGGTATGCACTTCGATGCAATAGGGACACTGGGTGGTGAAGGCTACTCCCAATGCAATAAGCTCGCGATACTTTCGGGGAATGGCTCCGCCGTCGCGGTCGACAATTTTATCGAGATTCAGCCAGGCGTTGAATTCGGTGGGAGCTAGTTTGCCCATATCCTTTAGAAACCGCAGATCAGCAACGTCATGGTAGTGTTCGCTCAACATGCCCCCTGTAACGCGAGTATTGAAATAATTTGCTTATGCTGCAAGGAGAATAGTCAAGCGAAGGATTGAAGGCAAGGTGGCAGGACAGACGTGGCTCGGAGTATAGCCGCAGCGTGACGATTCGAGATTGCACTCGAATTCTGATAAAACGAAACGGCGATCTGGCGCGAGAGAAACGAACGGAAGGCAGGCAACGTATTGATCAACAATGAGATAACAGACGATGCTTGACACGTATATACTGGCGTATATACTAAAAAGCGAGGTGGTCATGTCAGCTATCCGTGCGCAAATCGTGAAATGGGGTAACAGCCAAGCCGTACGCATCCCTAAGCCTATCCTCGATCAGGCGCAAATAAGTGAAGGCGACGAAGTCGAGATTCGAGTGGAGGGAGGACGTATTGCGCTTGAGCCATTGAAAACTAAGCTCACGCTTGAGTCCTTGGTGGCAGGTATCACTCCGGAGAATCGCCACGGGGAGATAGACTGGGGCAAGCCGGTTGGCCGTGAGGTTTGGTAGTGAGTGCCTATGTTCCCGAGACCGCGCATATCATCAAGATAGATTTCGAACCACATGTGGGGCACGAGCAAGGCGGCCGGCGTCCCGCTCTTGTTTTGTCGCCGAAGCTCTACAACGGGAAAACCGGAATGGCAGTTGTGGTTCCGATCACCAATCAAGCCAAGGGTTACACCTTCGAAGTTCTGCTTCCGGTGCAGATCAAAACTACCGGCGTCATTATCGCAGATGCAATTAAGAGCGTTGACTGGCGGGCACGCCGCGCGCGGTACGTTGAGGCGGCGCCGCTGGAAGTCATGGATGCGGTTCAGGAACGCGTAATGCTGCTGTTGGAGTACAAAACCTAGCGGCGCAAGAAATTCTTCAGACCTACGGCCTCGTCATCCTCTCCGGCTTCATCAACTGATCGAATTCTTCGCCGGTAAGGTACCCCAGCTTCAACGCGGCTTCGCGCAGGCTGCTGTGGTCGACGTGCGCGGTGTGGGCGATCTGGGCGGCTTTGTCGTAGCCGACTTTGGGGGCGAGCGCGGTCACCAGCATCAGCGAATTCTTCACGTACCAGTCGACTTTCGCGCGATCGACCTCGATGCCTTTGATCATGTACTCGACGTAGCCGTGGCAGGCGTCGGTGATCAGCGTGACCGAGTGCAGGAAGTTGTAAATGATGACCGGCTTGAAGACGTTGAGCTCGAAGTTGCCCTGCGAGCCGGCGAAGCCGACCGCGGCGGTTGCGCCGTGAACCTGCACGCAGACCATGGTCATGGCTTCGCACTGCGTGGGATTGACTTTGCCGGGCATGATGGAAGAGCCGGGCTCGTTTTCTGGGATGGAGATTTCGCCCAGGCCGCAGCGCGGGCCGGAAGCCAGCCAGCGAATGTCGTTCGAGATTTTCATGAGTGATGCGGCCAGAGTTTCCATCGCGCCCTGCGCGAAGACGATTTCATCGTGCGCGGAAAGCGCGGCGAATTTGTTGCCGTGGGAGCGGAAGGGAAGTCCGGTGAGTTCGGCGATCTTCTTGGCGGCGCGCTCGGCGAATTCGGGATGGGCGTTCAGTCCGGTGCCGACGGCGGTGCCGCCGATGGCCAGATCGTATAGGCCGCCCAGAGACCTGCTCCAGGCGCTGGATGTCGCGCTCGAGCAGGCTGGCCCAGCCGCCGAACTCCTGGCCGAAGGTGAGCGGAACGGCGTCCTGCAGATGGGTGCGGCCGATCTTGACGATGTCGTGAAATTCCTTTGCCTTGGCGGCGATGGCGTCGTGCACGGTCTTGACCGCGGGAATCAGCGCGTTCTTCACGCGTTCGGCTGCGGCGATGTGCATGGCGGCGGGAAAAGTGTCGTTCGATGACTGCGACATGTTGACGTCGTCGTTGGGATGGATGGGCTTTTTCGATCCCATCTCGCCGCCGGCCAGTTCGATGGCGCGGTTGGAGATGACCTCGTTGACGTTCATGTTGGTCTGGGTGCCGCTGCCGGTCTGCCAGATGCGCAGGGGAAACTGGTCGTTGAGTTTGCCGGAGATGACTTCGTCGGCGGCCTGCACGATGAGCCTGGCTTTGTCGGCGGGAAGTTTGCCGAGGTCCTGGTTCACCAGCGCGCAGGCTTTCTTCAGGATGCCGAAGGCGCGGATCAGTTCGGGCGGCATGGTGTCGCGGCCGATGTTGAAATGCAGCAGCGAGCGCTGGGTCTGCGCGCCCCAATAAACATTGGCCGGGACTTCGATCTTGCCCATGCTGTCGGATTCGGTGCGGGTGCGGGCGACGGGTTGGGTGGCAATGGCCATAAATGTCCGCTCAAGTAGGTGAAAGGAACAACCTCGGATTATAACGCGGGCCGCGGCCAGAGATTTATGCTGGTCACTAAGGACGCGTGACACGGTCACCGAGGCTTTCATTCCCCGCGTGCTAAAATCATTAGCTTCAAAAGAGTGGTTGGTTTCTGCGGGAGGCGCGCGCTTTCCGCCTCAGGACTTCACGCTTTGCCGACCAGACAGATTTCCGACGCGGTTCAGATTCCCGACACTTTGCCACGGGCGCAGCTCGACGCGCGTCATAACACTCGTGTGGATGTGCTGGTCATCGGCGCCGGCCCCACCGGCCTGGCCTGCGGCATTGAGACGCAGAAGGCCGGGTTCAAGGTGGTGATCGTCGACAAGGGATGTCTGGTCAATTCGCTTTTCAACTATCCGGCCAACATGACGTTCTTTACCACGCCGGAGTTGCTGGAAATCGGCGACATTCCGTTCCCTAGTGCCCATCAGAAGCCCACGCGGCAGGAGGCGCTGGAGTATTACCGCAAGGTCGCCGAGCATTATCATCTGCCTGTCGCGCAGTACCAGTGGGTAAAGACGGTGAATGGGCGGGACGGCGATTTCCAGGTCACGACCACCGACCGTCTTGGCAGAATCTACGACTACCACACCCGCAAACTGATCGTGGCCACCGGATACTACGATCTCGCCAATATGTTGCACGTTCCGGGCGAGGACCTTCCCAAGGTCTTCCACTATTACCGCGAGCCGCATCCTTATTTTGATCTCGATATTCTGATCATCGGCGGCAAGAATTCAGCGGCCATCGCTGCGCTGGAGTTATACCGGCACGGGGCGCGCGTGACCATGGTGCATCGCGGAGCGAAGCTGCACAATCATGTGAAATATTGGATCTTGCCTGACATTGAGAATCGCATTCGCAACGGCGAGATCAAAGCCTACTTCAGCAGCACGGTGAAGGAAATCGTGGCGGATCATGTCCTCGTTTCCACGCCCGAAGGCGGGGTCAATCTGAAAAATGATTTCGTCTTTGCCTTGACCGGCTATCACCCTGATTATGACTTTCTGCGCTCCATGGGCATTGAACTTTCGCCGGACCAGTGCCGCCCGGTTTGCGATCCGGTGACTCTGGAGAGCAATGTGCCGGGAATCTATGTCGCAGGTGTGATCGTTTCCGGCTCGAAAACGAGTGAAATCTTCATCGAGAACGGACGCTTCCACGGGCTGCAAATCGCGCGTGACCTCAAACAGAAGCTGGGCGCAGCCGCTTCGAGCTAGTTCGCGTAAAACTTAGCATTCAGCTCCACGAACGCTTTTTGATCTTCGGGCAGATCCTCGACAGCGTGGATCGAATCCGACGTGCACACCGGCACGCAGGCGCCGCAATCGATGCACTCGGCGGGATCGACGTACAGCTGCTTTTCCTCCTCGAACGCGGGCTCGTCTTCCTTGGGATGGATGCAATCGGTGGGACAGACCTCGACGCAGAGTTCATCTTTGATGCATTTATCAGTAATTACGTAGGCCATGGTCTAGCTCTCCTATGGGAATTTAATTCTCAATCTAGCGGGAGAACGCGGGGTCGGCTGTGATCTGTATCACTTGCGGGAGTGACCGCGTTCATGCGCCGGCTCTACTGCCGCGCCACACCAACGTATTGAGTGGGTGCCGGCATCCTAGTAAATGGAGGCCAATCATGAAGTTCAACATCAAAGCTTTGGCTCTGGCGTCGGGAATCCTGTGGGGATTAGCGATGCTGGTGACGGGGCTGGCCAACTTGATCTGGGGCAATTATGGTCAGCAGTTTCTTGAGGTCATGTCGTCGGTCTATCCTGGCTATCATGCTACCCGCAGCATTGCAGAGGTGATCGTCGGGACCCTCTATGGAGCCGTAGACGGACTCACCGGCGGCGCTGTCTTTGCCTGGCTCTGTAACCAGTTCGTGAAACCGGGCGTGTGAGCAGCAATCGGCCGGGCCATCCGGGCGGGCACCTGCCACCCGGCCCTAGATCGCTCTGAAGAATTGTATGGCACCGATAAGAATACAAATAATGGCACACCACAAGACAACGTATCTCATCCACAGCAGGAAGTTGTACCAGGGAAGGCTCTCGTCGGCCACCACCTTCAGCGGGATAATTCCCAGCACCGTCGGAAAAATCGCTCCAATCCACCAGCGCAGCGCCGCATTCACCGCGACCCTTTGCGATGCTTGCAGCTCCGGCGTGAGGAACGTCACCGCGGCCACAATCGCAAAGCTGAGAAAGATGAGAACTTGACTGGAACTGTTGGTCAGCTCCGCCAGGTGTTGCGCGATATGAGCGAGTTTTTCCCGATGGCCAGGGGAGCCTTCGTCAGTGTGCATAACAACCCGGCTAGCGCCCATTCACCATCGCCGGCAGTTCGCGATGCAGCCTCTTCCCAGGGAACCGTGACGGCCTTGCCCGACTTCAGACTTTCGATTCGTCGCGCCACTTCCTCATCCCACGCATCCTGGACGAATTCACTCAAGATTATCTACTTGACAAAAGTAGAACTGGAGGCGCACCGTGACCTCTAGACCTACGTTGCCAAGGAGAAAGCCAGTGACTATCTGTGCTGCTGGAATCAATCAAGCCAATCCTTCCAAGCCTTGCATCATCATTGTATGCGACCGAAAACTGTCTCTCGGCGCAATTTCCGCTGAGGGTATGGCGTGGAAGGTACAGACGATACACCCTAAATGGCGAATAATGTTCGCCGGGCCCATGTCGCCCCTTGTTGCGCTTATAGACGCCATCAAGTCCGTCGCTGCCAGCGCACAATATGAGAATCTCCGTCAATTCGCCAGACTTTGCAGTCGGGCGTACCGAGAGGAGCGAAAGCATATTATAGAAACCGAGATTCTCGCGGAACACGACATAGACTCGTATGCTGAATATCGCTCCCTCAAAACAAACGACCGCCCATTCTTCGATGCACTAGGAACAAAGATCAAGGAAGCGGAGGCTGAGTGGAATCTTCTATTCCTAGGCTTTGATTAGGTTGATAAACCGCACCTATTTATCATCACAGAGTACGGGAAAATCCAGTATTGCGATGCAGAAGGGTTTGCGGCGATTGGCAGCGGAGCATGGGCCGCATGGTCTGCGCTTTCGCGGTTCGGATTTAACCGCTTCATGCCGAGGGGGGAGGCTATCTATGGGGTATTGGCTGCCAAGTTGGCCGCCGAGGGCACAGAGGGAGTTGGGGAGGAAACGATCTTTATGATTGCGAGACCCTCGGATCGCCTAGGTAGAGGCGTTCCCGGACTCGGCCAAGATGAAATAAAGAAAGTAAGAAGCGAATGGAAACGATTGCCACGCATTCCACCTGGTACAGCCGACAGGTTGGACGGGTATTTGAGGACAGTTGAAACTGAGACTCCAATCAAGGTTGATAATCCACTGAAGGGTTATTTCACGCGGTCAACTTCTCGAAAGTCAAAACGGGTGCGGTAATCATATGACGCAAGGTATCCAAGAACAAATTGGCATTCTTCCGGCGATTGAACCGGAAGCTCATCTCGTCCAAGTAGGCCGCGAGGTGTTTTGCGCTGAGCCTATGCCACGTCCCAAGGATGCCCCTCTTGAGCAGCGAGAACGCCGATTCGACTGTGTTCGTATGGATGTCTCCGTCCACGTAAATCTTGGCCTTGTGTTTGATTGTCTTGTGCCGATCTGTCATGGCGATAGTCTTCATGGCAGTGGGGTAGGCGTTGAGTTCATCCGTCACGATCACGTCCACGTCGGTGCTGACGTTCTCTTGGATGTACTTTGCCAGCGTCCCACTCTTAACGTCCTTGGCATGGAAGAAACGGAGATCACCACCACGTTGCCGGATGCCGATCACAATCTGCTTATTGGAATCGCCGTACCCGGCCTTGCTGTAGGTGTGCTGCTTCCCGCCAATGTAGGTTTCGTCCACTTCGACAGTACCATCAAGCATTGGCTGCTCTACTTCTTGCATAGCGTGCCGGATGCGGTGACACAAGTACCATGCGGTCTTATAGCTCATCCCGACTGTACGCTTGATCTGATTGGCCGAGATTCCCTTGCGTGCCTCACAGAGGAGAAGCGTGACCATGAACCACTTGGTCAATGCAAGGTGGGAATCGTTGAAAATAGTTCCAGCGGTGACGGAGAATTGATACTCACAGTCCGGGCACCAGAGCAGCTTCACGTTTGTGGACAGGCGAACGACCTCGGTAGTCTTGCAGCGCGGGCACTCAGGGCCATTCGGCCAGCGGAGACGTTCCAGCAGTTCTCGGCACTTTTCATCGGTATCAAACAGTTCTGTGAGGTCAGGGAGAGTCATTGTGCGTACCCCGTCTGAGAAGGATAGGAAAGAAGCGTTACAGCGGGTGCCAATGCGGAAGTTGCTGGCATCCATAAAACGAGACTTGCGGAGACAGTTGCGGCCAACCGCTTCTGCCGCCAAGCCCAAGAAGAAATAGCACTTATCTTCATGGGTAGAATTATGAGCTACGAGATTACTTTTGTCAAGTGAATAATCATGAATTCACTCGTGCCCGCAACGCTCTCCAGCAGGGTGTTGGCCAGGGCGGCGCGCTCACCGGCAGGTAACGCAAGCGCCCGTTTTAGAAGCTCAGATACTTCCGGACTCATGGCGTAATTTTACTCCTCACACGTCAGAAACAGCGTTGATTCGTCAATCCGCGTTGATCCGCGCCGGGTGCGCCATTTCCCACCTTTTTTGGGAGAAGCGGGAGACGAGCGGTTGAAATCCAATCCCAATGGACAGCGCGGCGGCGCGTGAAGATGGGAATCGTACCCACGGTTCGACTTCGTTCACCAGACAAAAGCCCCGCCCAAGCGGAGCTTGCACGGGGCACCCTCAAGGGTAAATTAGAGGTTTAGGCCGGGCTAGCCCCCCGCTCTCGTTGTCATCTTGAGCACTCCCATTTCGGAAATGCGCCGATAAAGATGTAGGCGCGTGCGTCCCCGCGCGTGCAGGAGCGCCACGAAGGCCAACCCGTAAGCCACAAGACGCAGTCAGCCCGCCGCGTCGAGGACGACCCGATCGCAATGCTCGGGAAACGTCTCGTCCGTCCCCGGGCTTTCCCGTCAGAACCCTCCAAGCCCCCGCCCCATAGACGAACAAAAGGCGAATATGATGCCGTGTCTCCCTTATGGAAGAGGGCCGAAAAAGAGTGTTGGCGATCGTCGCGGGTATCCTCGTGGCTCGTCACTTGAGGACCACCGATGATCTCTTCGACACCAGGGAGAGTCCGCGCACCACCTCCATGGTCGCGGCTGCGGTTCAGTGGGCAGAAAGGATCATGAAGAAGATTGACAACGTCTTCCCCAAATAGAGGTCGAGAACCCGACGTGACGGGCGGCCAACTCTTTCCGTGCGTTCAAATGCCGTGGGGCTGAAGGAAGTCCGAGTCGTGATCCCTGCACCCCCGGCGTATAATGTCGAGGGGAGAACCACAGTGGCCAAGAAAGTGCAAATCAATTTCGCGCTAAAGACCCCCGCCGAGTTAGCCGAGAGGTTGGGTGTGTCCAAGACTAGATTAGATCGCTTGTCACCATTGTCGGGGAGCCTATTTCCCGTAAGAATGGCGAACGCTCAGTAAACGTCGCATTCAGAAAATCCAGGACTACCAACTCCCGCTCGGCACGGCGCAGCAATGCCAAGACAGCGCGTTAAACAAGACGCCGTATTTCTCAACATCCCCTACTACTCCCACCCTAAATAAAACTGTCATCCTGAACGCAGTGGCCGTTTCGCGAGCGAGCGGCCACGGAGACTGCCCCCCATCCTTCAGACGCCCAGATTCTGCCCGAACTCGACGCGCGGGTGATTCCATTCACCCTAATCTGACCCGGTTTTCCATCACATCATAGACGAACAAAAGGCGAATACGATACCGTGTCTCCCTTATGGAGAGGGCCGAAAAGAGTGTTGGCGATTGTGGCGGGAATCCTCGTGGCTCGTCACTTGCGAACCACCGATGATCTCTTCGACACCAGGGAGAGTCCGCGAACCACCTCCATGGTCGCGGCTGCGGTTCAGTGGGCAGAAAGGATCATGAAGAAGATTGACAACGTCTTCCCCAAATAGAGGTCGAGAACCCGACCTGGCGGCTGGCCAACTCTTTCCGTGGCTTCATTGCATGCACCACCCCAACCGAGGGGTGCCCCATTCCTAGCGCGTTCTTTGCGCTAGGAGTGGGAGGCAACACTGTGGACCGCGAATGCGCGGGAACCTGAAAGAAAACTCCAACCGGATTGCGCACCAATATCGCCTATATTCTGTTTACGATCTCTCGGTTACAATGGCGCACTAACAGATTGAGGGGGAGAAGGTTGCGCTGGACGAAGAATGAATCGTGACGAACTGCAGGCTCTGATCCGGACGTCCCTGCGGGAACAGGGGTTCCGAATCAGGAATAAACGAATCATTCCACCGGACTTGTCGCAGAAAGACAAGATCAGGGAACTGCATTCGACAGCCGTTGCCCACCGACAGGAGCGCTCGAAGGACGGCCTATTTCGTCATGAGGTCCGTCTTCTGAAGCGAATTGCTAGCGGCACTGAAGTGGTTCCTGGAAAAATCCACCCCCGCCTCGTGGAGGTCAAGGCAGGCTCCGAAGACGAACTTCTTTTCGTTACATCGGTTTGCATTGGGCGATACCCGTCTCCTCCGGTTATGGACGGCGGCTTCGATTCCTAGTTATCGACGAGCAGAACGACAAGGTAATTGGGGCAATCGGACTCGGTGACCCAGTCTTCAATCTTGCCGTGCGGGACCAATGGTCGGCTGGGACATGGAAGCACGTCGTGGTCGTTTGTCCAATGTAATGGACGCCTTCATCCTTGGGGCGGTTCCACCATACTCAAACCTGCTTTGCGGGAAACTTGTTGCCCTGTTGGCGGCAAGTAATGAAGTAAGACATGCTTTCGTACGGAAGTATCACGCAAAGCAATCGGTCATTCGCCGTAAGCCGCTGGACGCGCGATTAGCTTTAATCACTACCTTGTCTGCATTGGGTCGCTCCTCCGTCTACAATCGCCTCCGTTTTAATGACCAACTGGTGTTTGCAGCCTAGGATTCAGCGAAGGTTCGGGTGAATTCCATTTCTCCAACGGGCTGTACCACGACATCTACAGCTACGCGAACCGCTACTGCGACAAGACCGCGAAGAATCACCGCTGGGGGACAGGCTTTCGCAACAAACGGGAAGTGATTCGAAAATGCTTGGCTAAAGTTCATCTACCTCCCGATTTTCTCTATCACGGAATCAAACGAGAAGTATTTGCGGTGCCGCTGGCAAGGAATACGCGCGAGTTCCTGCGGGGCGAGCACTCTAAGCTAATGTGGTTCGACTATTCTGCAGAGCACCTTTTCGAGTGGTTCCGGGAGAGGTGGCTCCTTCCAAGAGCGGCGAAGGATCCTGCCTACCTTCAGTTTTGCCCTGACTCCTATAACCTGTGGACCTCCGAGGTGGCATGACATGGCCAATGAGCGAAGGCCCTTTGTCGATTTGCCAGCAGGTTTGGTCGAAGAGGTTCTGGAGCAGACTTCGGCGGTCGGCGATGTGATGCTGGCGTCGTTTCGCGAACTCAAGGCTGGGCGTCAGATTCGAAGGGAGGAGCTGGTTAAGAGTGGAAGCTCTTCGGAACGAATCTTCGCTAGGATATCCGCCCTTGCCCACAACGTGCGCTGCGGATGGCTCCTACGCAGTCGAGCGGCTTCAAGCACCGACCTTGCTGCGGCTGCTGCGGTCGCGGTCGAGGGTCTAACGCCACCATCTGAAAAGCGGTTCTGGGAAGAACCACGTCATTCGACCTACATTGTGGCTGAAATGCATTGCGCCGACACGGCAACGGTCTTGAGAGCAGTCATGTTGGGCCGCGAGCTGTTGCTCGCTGCAAAGGCTCCCCATGACCTAGTCATGCTCGATATGACCTTCACGCTCCCCATCATTTACTTCAACCAAGCCATCAACCAGGCACCAGCATCGCCTGAACTTAAGTGCTCCACCGAGTTCCTGAATCATTGTTGTGACTACCTTGAGGCTTACCGCGATCTGCTGAAAGCGGAACGCTCCGACAAAAACTACATCGCGCTACCGAAATACTCGACGAGACGCGAGGCTCGGCGCGGCAATGAGCTGGCCCGGCCACCAGGACGACCGCAGCTTCCTGACCCACCTCCTCGAACCTGGGGAGTTCACGAAGCCCGTTGAACTGGAGAAACCAGATCAGCCTTGGCATTTCAACACCGGGAGCCTTCCGCAGAATATTCGTTCGCAAGCGAAGGCGCTAACTGACCAGATTGTGTCTCTCTTGGGCACAGTTCATGTATGCCACTATAAGCCGCACCCTTGGCTCCCCGCCCTCCGCGTTGAAATGGGAATTCAGACCGCCCGCAATGATCATCGCCTCGCTTCAGTTATCCAGGGCCTCAAGCATCAATGCGCCACCGCAGGGATGCTGGAGCCCTACCCGATATACCTCGCGGACCGGACTGTTAAAGCTCTTGCCCGCGCGATTCCAACCTTCAGACAGGTCGCAACACAACGCATTTGTGAGCAATATGAAGGTGAGGTGGGTGATGTTTTCTTCGCCATGCATGGTTACCGCAGCGAATCAGGAGGATAAATGACGCCTTCAGATCCCAAGAGTCTTGAGCAGTTATTGGACGCAACAGAAAGATTTGGTGTGGTCGGCTCGCCGTCTTCCACTGCGCAGCTGGCCCTCGACATTCTTGGTGCAGCAGTTGGCCGCAAGCTTGTGGGAGAGCTGGCTCTATTTCGTTTCACCCAGGACTCGGCCCCGCACTATGCTATGGGCCAGATCACGGAGGTAGAACTGCGAAACGTCTGGCACGAAGACCCTACCATGCGCAGTCTAATTCGCCAGCGCGGACGGGTAGACGCCGTGAGCGGGAGGCAGGACACTCACCTGGGACAAATGGTAATCAGCGCAGTGTTCCAGTAACAGCGGGGAACGGACCTACGAGCCAAGCATATTAGGAACCGTGCCCCCGACCGGAACCGCGATTCACACGGTGAACGACGAAATATTGAACGAGCTGCTGCTGAAATACTTGGAACAGATTTTCTATCTAGGCCACGTGTACGGCTCGGCGCCAAAGTTACCGCTGTGGTTTAAGCATTTCGACCGCGGACGTGAAGGAGCCGGCGAAGCCTATCACCTGGGGATCTTCGGCAAAACGGGCTCGGGCAAATCCGTCTTGGCAAAGATGATTCTCCTAGCCTATGCGCGGTATCCGAAGATGTCCCTGCTGGTTATCGACCCCCAGGGGGAGTTCGCCAAGGACATACGGCCCGGCGGTTCACAGAGCGAGTTCCGGTCCCGATCGGGGATCTTGCGAAACGGCTGGGCAAACCGAGTCATGCGCTTACCGTTCGAAACCTCGTCCTCGATCGATGGGAACTCTTCGAGCAGATTCTCTCCGAATCGCGTTTCTTCGAACGGCTGACCATCCCCCAAGGTGAAAACCGCGAGCTGGCGTGCGGTATTCTCTCAGACAAACTGCAAAAGGCATCGGTCAAACTGAAAGACTTGCATTTGCGCGAGTCCTTCGATAAAGCATGGGCGCTACTGAAGGACGAGAAGGTGCAGCGGGTTTTCTATCGCACGGAAGCGTCCGTGCACGGTTTGACACGGCGCTATCAGAGGCTGCCCCAGGAGTTCTTCGATCAGTTTTGGGCCCCGGTGACGGAGCTCTTCGTGAGGACCGGCCAGGAGCACGAACAATAAACAAGGCCTTAGGGTGGCTGCTCGACCCTAAGGCGGAAAATCGTCCCATCCTTGTGCTGGACCTTTCCAAGGAGCAGGCCAAGGGGCTGTTCTGGAACGACCGGATCCAGGCCCTAGTCATAAAACGTCTGCTGGATGGCCTCGCGCAGACCGCGGAGTATTTCTACAAAGAAGGAGAAAGCCTAAATACCCTGGTCGTGATCGACGAGGCCCACAGATTGGCACCAAACGAATTGCCTAGAGAAGACGAGGCAGCGCGCGGCGTCCGATCGGTACATAATTGACGCCGTTCGCACCACGCGAAAATACGGTCTTGGATGGTTGTTTATCTCACAGACGCTGTCAAGCTTGGACAGGGAGATCATCCAGCAGCTTCGAATTTTCTTCTTCGGGTTCGGTTTGGGGCTAGGGCAGGAGTTCCAATCCCTTCGGCAACTGGTCGGCTCATCGAGTAAGGCATTGGACCTCTATCAACTATTTAGAGACCCTCATTCCGCGTTCGACACTGCGTCACGACAGTACTCCTTCATGACAATCGGCCCTGTAAGCCCCCTGTCATTTTCAGGGACCCCCTTGTTTCTCAACGTATTCAACAAGGTTGACGAGTACCTAGCAGCGAATCGGCTTAAAGAGAAATAGGGTCAGCGCGGGCGAGCGATTCACCGCGCCGCGACTTCTTCTCTCGCCGCGCAGTGGCTGTCCACATACTCATCCACCAGCTTGACGAACTCGGCACCATGTGTTCGCCTTTGAACACCAGCCCCGATCAATTAGGCTTCAGCGACTTCTTTGAAAGCTCGCCTTCGAAATGACTTTCAACCTCTCCACGACTGGGCGGGGTTTTCATGTCGGTCAATACGATCGAATAGACGACTTTGTTGCCTTCAACCTGAGCGGTGATAAACGCCGTCTCGTCCAGTTCCTGGTTGGTGAATTTCACTTTTCTGCCATCTGCAAGAGTCTTGATCCACTGCGTTTGGCAACTTGATTTGGCCCCATCGTGGCCGTTTCATTTGGCCCCACCCTGAGTGAATAAGTTCCTGTCCGGTCTTGCAGTTCAGCCAGGATGGGGTTGCAGGGGAAGGAACGGCGTTTGAGTTCCTTCCTCTGCGCAGCTATGTAGAAGCTTGTGCTTTCTTCTTTTGCCGTACCTCCAGAGTTCTGCGAAAGCGATATGACTCGATTCCGGTTTCGATGATGTGCGCTCGGTCGGTGATGCGGTCGAGCAGGGCTTTGCACAGTCGCGGATTCGGAAACACTTGCGTCCATTCAGAAAACGGCAAGTTGGTGGTCACGATCAGCGTAGCCCGCTCGGCGCGTTCCGCGATGACTTGAAACAAGAACTCCGCGCCGATCTCGGCCAGCGGCACGTAGCCTACTTCGTCGAGTACGATCACGTCATAGCGTAACCATCGCGCCAGCACGCGCTTCACTCCGTTGTGTTGCCGGGCTTCCACCAGTTCGTTCACCAAGTTCGCTGCGGTGGTGAACCGCGACCGCCGTTTCTGACGGCACGCGGCCACGCACAAACCGGTCGCCAGGTGCGTCTTTCCGGTGCCGCATTCGCCCATGAACACCACCGGCTCGGCGCGTTCGATGTAGCCGCCTTCGGCCAGTTCGCGAATCTTTGCCGCCGGAATCTGCCGTGTCTGATTGAAGTCGAACTCCTCCAGCGTTTTCAGCCGGGGCAGCTTGGCATCGCGCAGCCGTTGCTGAATGGCATGCCGGTCGCGCTCTTCCGATTCCATCGTCAGCAGCGCTTCCAGATAGCCAATGTGACTGCGCTGCTCTTTGATGGCTTGCTCCGCCAGTCGCACGAAGTTCGCTCCGATCATCGGGACGCGTAGCGCCTTGCAATACTGCTTCACGCTGGCGTGTTCGAGAGCTTGGGTTTGCTCTTTCATCGCGCCACCTCCGCTTCCGTGGCGGCGACACCGAGTAGCAAGTCGTACTCACTCATCTGCGGCAGCGGGCGCTCGTAGCGTTCCAGTCCGTTCAGTTCGAGTAACTCGGTGCGCGGATGGCCAAGTTCCGTTGCCGTCAGCAGATGCCGCACCGCAGCCGCGTCCGTGCAACCCAAGGCCAGCGCTTCTTCGACAGCTTCTTTCAGCCGATCCCAGCCATGCCGCTTGCCGAGCACGAGTAACTCAATCATCTCCCGCGTGCCAGGGTGTTTGCCGTGCCGTTCTTGCAAGCTCAGCCACAGACGGTCGAAACTCTCCGGCCACCGTCCGCGTTCGCGCCACTGCCGCAGTGGGCTCGATCCCGCCAAGGCTCCTGGTTTCTTCTCCAGCACGTCGAGATAGTGTTCCAGATCGAGCACCTGCTCGTAACGAGCGAAGCTACGCTCGTGCCACGCCACGCGCTTCCGTTCCTGCCAGATCTCGACATAGGCCGGCAACAGTTTGGCTTGCGTGTGCGTTCCCGGCTTCAGCGGTGTCGAGTAGCAGTTGGTGCGTACCTTCACGCAGCCCTTACTATCCACCGTCGGGAAACTAGTCTCCGCCAGTTCGAATCCTTCTGCCGCGAGCGGCAGCAGATGCTCGCGCTCGATCTGCGTCGCCTGCCCGACCGTGTGCGGCTTGCCCGCGATCCGCCGTTGTTCGTCAGCGTGGCAGGCATCGAGCAACAACTGGTTCAACTCTTCCAATCTCTCCACCTGTGGAACCGGTACCAGATGGTTGCGCCGGAAATAGCCGACTTCGCTTTCCACGCCACCCTTTTCGTTGCCTCGCGCCGGATTGCAAAACTCCGTCTGAAAGCCCCAGTGCGAGCGGAAGGCGATCAGCCGTTCGGTCTCCTCCCGCTGGTGCCCGCGCAGAATCTTCTTTACCGCGCTCCTCAGGTTGTCGTAGCGCAGCCTGCGAAACACGCCGCCGAAATAGCGGAACCCCAACTCGTGCGCTTCTAAAAACGCCTGCTGGGTGGCGTGATAATAACCGCGATGAAACGCCCCGCCGCCGGCCATCGAGCGCATCACGAAGTTCCACACCTTCCGCTGCTCCCCCGCAATCTCGGCCACAGCTTCGTACCAATCCACCTGGCCTTCGCTGCCCCAGTCGTAGACCTGCGGCACGAACGTCTCTCGTTCTGCCATGCCCAACTCCTGCTTGCGCCGACAGACGTAATGGCGAACCGTCGATTCCGCCACCTCGATCTCGGGCCGCTCCCCGTGAATCCGCTCCCAGATGCGGTGTGCCGTGTGGCGCTGTTTCCGCGGAGCTCGCTGATCGGCTCGCAGAATCTCGTCAATGAACTCGATCATCGGCCCCAGCCTCGGCCTATTCCGCATGGCGGGCTTGCGCTCCGGCGGAATCGAACTGGCCAAAGCTTGTCGTACCATCCGCCGGTGCATTCCCAGCTTTTTCGCCACCGCCCGAATCGTACCGACTCCATGCGCGTACTCCCGTCTGATCTCTTCAAACAGTTCCACCTTCCGTCTCCTGTCCATCGCCCTCCCCGTCTGCTTCGCAGACAGAGTAGGCCGATCTATCGGTTAGGGTGGGGCCAAATGTGATGATCGAAGTGGGGCCAACTCAGAGTAGCGAAATCAACGGTCGCCGACGAGCAACACACGGTCGTTCGCATGGAGCCGGGTTACAAACTCATGCACCTGCCTGGTCGATGCCAGTGAGGATTCGTCGAGTACATAGAGCCGTTTCTCCCCGCAATCCGGCTGCTGTCCGCGTACCAGATGCTTCTGTAGTGTGGATGTCTCCATGCCTGCTTCCCCAAGCTTCTGCGCCGCGCGGGGCGTTGGCGCGAAACCTTCCACCGTGTAGCCCTCGGCCTCCGCACCTTCACGGATCACGGATAGAGTTGTTGTCTTGCCTGCGCCTGCAATGCCATCTAAACCGACAATCGTCTCCCGCGAAAGAAAGACTTCCTCTACTGCTCGGCGCTGCGACGCATTCAACTCCGGGTGGCGGTCCTCCGTGGCGATCCGGACTTGCGGCGAGACCAGCATGGGATCGCTGTAGTCCCGCCGATTGCCTTCCTGCATCCGGGCAACGATCTCACTCTCCATGTGTACCATCGCGGCGGTTGTGTACTGTCGGCCAGCACCAACCTGCGAGACTTCGCGGAACTCCCCGGCCTCGATCCGGCGCTCGAACTCCTGCCGGACCTGGGCGTAAGTAGTTTCTCCCATGCCGCGCACAAGCGCTGTTTCAAGGATCGCGCGGCGGTCCTGCACAGCCGATCTCTCGAAGACATGATCGCGCGCCCAGGTCACGGCCTGCTTTGCCTGAAGCCTCTGGCTCCAGCATCTGGTATCGCCCATGTTGGCGCGCCTGTGCGACGGCGCGGTTTGCCTGATGCCCGTACTGTGCGGCCAACTCGCGGTGCCGCTGTAAGACTTCGCCAGGCGACAGCAGTTCCTTGCGGTCGCGTGTATGGTGGGCCGCGATCTGTGCCGCTGCGGCTCCGTCGATTCCTTGTTCGCGAAGATGGTCTTTGATCTGTTCACGTCGAGGGCTGGAAGCCTCCAGATATTCCTTCGTGTAGCCCTTTATTTCCGGCTGTCCATGCTTGCCGCGCTCCAGTTTGTAGCCCAGCTTTTCCAAACGCAGCGCCAACTCGGATCGGTAGACCGCCGTGATGTAGCGCTGTGAGACGAACATCTCATGCGGTTGCAAAGCTCGCATTTGTTTCCCATTTTCGGGGCTGCTCTCCCGTTCGGTCATGTTGAAGATCACAGCATGAGTATGAAGCTGGGGCGCAGCATAGCCATCTACGGGCCGCGCGGTGTCGTGCTCGAAGGTGGCGGCGATAAATTTCCCGCTCGTCTCCGGGGCATGGACATTGCCGCTCCGCGCCTGAGTGTATCGTTCAAGCTCCTGAAGTGCCGCGCGTACACTCTCCCGATGGGCTTCCCGCACCCGATCATCGCCGCCCACGAGGGCGGTAAGCGATACCGACTTTGGCGCTGAGAATGTGGCGTCCCACCCGGCGCGATGCTCGGCGCTGGTCACCTCTCTGCCAAATTTGCCTTCATAGGTTCTCGAAACTTGATGCCGCACGAGCTGCTCTTCGGTGTGCGGATGTTTGCCTTCACTCAGTCGTGCAAAGTGCTCGGAACCGACGCCACCTTGCAACCCCCACTGCTCAGCGAGTCTGCCCTGCCACTCACTGTGACCCTGCTGATCGCGGCTCCAGTAGTTCTGTTCCTGCGAGGCAAACTCCCGCACATGGTAGGTCTGCGCCTGGCTGGCTGACAGCGGTTTCGAGATCGTGAGCATACCGAGGGTTCCTCAAGCGTCAAGTGGTGTTCTTGGCAATTTGCCTCTCACTCGATTCCCTTCGTTTTCTCCCAGGCGAACACCTCTTTAGGTTTGGTCTCGGGCGCACCGATGGGCGGACCAAAGAGCGCGAGCATCGGCTGGATAGGCTTCTTCAGCGGATCGGCGGGAGCATTCGCGGGCACTGATGGCGCTGGTTTCGGCGCGATCTCTGGCATATGCCGCTGCAAAAATCTCGGCAGTCTGAATCGGATTCTGCCCATCTTTATCCTCCATCTCTGGATCAAACTTGGCCGAGGTCGGTCCCATTCGATCGTCTCCCTATCCCGCCGTTTACGCGGGGACCGGTTCCGCAACAGACTCAGCACAGCCAGTAGCGAAAGGAACATCGCGCTACCCAAAGCAACGGCGTCAAGAGCGAAAAGCTTCTGGGAAAAGGCATGGCACTCACGGCATACGAGCTCTTTCCTTGCCGTCGCGGGCAAAGAATTCTTCGAGAAGTTTGCGAGCCTGATGGAGCTTTCGTGCGTCTGCCTGGTCGCGAATTTTGAGGACGGAATCAGGTGACAATTGTTTGCCTTCCGATGCCGCTTGAGAGGCTGCATGGAAGAGATTCAGCAGCGTGTAACGCACCGCCCAGACTTCGGCCAATACCAGTTCGGCGGGATCGGCGGCCCGCTGTCGCGCAGCGCACAGAGCGGTCCCGCGCAGCCACTCGGAGAGAGCCTGTCCCGCGCTTTCGGCGGCAGCTTCTATCTCTCCTAGTTCTTCGGGAGTCAGTCTCGTGGCCGCGGTCTTGGTGCGGAAGCCCGGCTTTGGCTCCTCGGCGAATGGCAAACTGGACTGTGGATTAGCTTGAACGCGAGGACTACTCATTGGACGAACCGCCTTGTTGCACTACTGCGCTTGATTCCGCTGCGATT
>CAWJTC010000005.1:0-599468 GCA_963845725.1 uncultured Acidobacteriota bacterium | reverse complement strand
GCAATTGCGATAATACTGGTCAGACGGGGTAAAGTAATCGGCTTCGGTCAGTGTACCTGGATCCAATTTCACGAAGCTGTCCCCGAAACTCGTGCTTCCGTCCCAATAACCGTTCCCGGTGTTGAAGTAAATGTAGTTGCCAGTGCCGTCCGATCCGTATGCCAGCCCCGCTCCATCTTGCCATATTCCTCCGCCCGCGCTGTGCGGGTCGCCGGGCGTGGTTGCGAAGCATAAGGGAGGATCGGTTGGTTCAAGGGTGTTATAGCCGAACACCATGCCGTTCGGCAGCGGAGCGATCCCATCCATCATCGAGAAGGCAACGTAGAGATAGTTGTTAGCGTATAACAACCCCGGGCGCTGAATATGAGTCTGCGAAAACGGAATCGATGTGCCTCCGCAACCTGGGGCGGAGCTATCTCGAGATGACCGATGACCTTCAGGTTGGTGGTGTTGATCTCGAACAGAGTGTGATACCAATGGCTTGGCTGCCCGGTCTGCACATCCTGTGTCTCCGCCACCAAGTAAAGTACGTTGCCGTTGATGACCGGAGTGCCCAGAATCCCAACGTAGGGAGCGATGGTCTGGCATTGTCCCGCGCCAATATACTGGCAGTCCACGGGGTACTGACCCAGTAAGCTACTGAGGCTGATGCTGGCAAAAATCGCGCAAGGCTTCTCCACATTGGAGTTGGCGCCGCTGATGGCATATAACGTGTCGTTCTCAGTGACGACATAAGCCACTGTCTGGGTAGAGCCTTTGAAGTTGACAGTCGAAATGAGGGGCTGCGCATAAACCTGTCCATCTAATTGGGCTGAGCAGAGCTGGCCGAAGTTCCTCTTGTTGAGCACGCTGTAGAGAAGCTTGCTTTCATGCGTATTTTCGCCTGAGCGATAGTTGTCGTTTTGCCACGTGGTCACGGTGACCGTCTGCGCCTGGGACATGAGACCCGCCATCGGCAGCATGATCAAACAAAAGGCAAATGCAAAAGCTCTCCAAAGGCGTTCAATCATAGTTTCTCCCGGGTACCAAACAGCTATTCATTAGTCTTAAATTGGATCAGGCTGGCGGGTGTCTGCGCCACCCAGAGGCTGTTCCCGTCAAACACTGCCCCCGAGGTGTTGAGTAGCGTAATCTTCGACAGCAAGGCCCCATCGGTGGCTCGCAACTTCATCAGGTAGGGGCTCCCGGTTACCCAAATGTTCTTGCCGTCAAAGGCCAATCCGTAAGGCGCCCCAGGGGCCGGGAAAGTTCCAAGAACTTGGCCATCGATCGCCCGGAGCTTGGACACTGAGCTGCTGCCCCGATTTGCCACCCACATGTTGGTGCCGTCAAACACGATGCCCAGCGCGCCGTTCCCCACCGTATATGTGCCAACCACAGCTCCGTCGCTGGCTCGCAATTTAATCACGTAATTGTGATCGCTGGTTACCCAGATATCGGTACCGTCAAACGTAACCGCAATCGCGCTCTCACCTACACGGTAAGTTCCCAGTTGCTTGCCATCTTTTTCACGGAGCTTCGTAATCGAACCATCGCCATTTGCGACCCAAATGTTGGCTCCGTCCGAGGCCAACCACCACGGCTGTTTCCCCACGCCAAATGTACCCAAATTCTTGCCGTCGCTCGCCCGCAACTTCGTGACCGTGTTCTCGATATTGGAAGTAGCCCAGATGTTCGCGCCGTCAAATGCCACACCGTAAGGCCCGCGTCCGACGGCGAATGTACCCAAGATGGCTCCGTCACTCACTCGCACTTTTGTAACGGAAGAACCGTCATGGTTCGCGGTCCAGGATGTTGTGCCCGTCGAAAGCCAAGCCATAAGGCTCTTCGCCGACCGTTATCTTTCTTGTCGGATTCAGTTCTTGCTCCTGCAACAGCGCTGCCTCTGACACTTTCCGGGCAGCCACAGCAGTTTCCCGCTGAGGGGAGAGAGAGGGCCCTGCGGTCTGGCCGAAAACGGAAAGGGCGCTCGCCAACGATAGAACCGTAAGCCCAGCGCGGAGACCCTGCCTCTCCATTTTGACGGACTTAAGTGCTGAAAACAAGGTCATCTGAGGGATCCCGCAAGTTCGGAGGAGTACTACAAACGTTGCCAGCGAGCCGTAACACGATGCGAAACTGTCGGGGACGAACTCTCGGCGAACTTCGCCACTCTACATGGGAGGAACCTTCCTGTCAATCGCCAGCAGTGCATGGTGATGGGTTCATTCGATCAAAATGAACCTGTTTCGTGAGGATCCCGCCCGGAACGTCAATCCTCGCATTCCGCGGCGCCTCTCGAGCGAGTAGAGACTTTGGTCTCTAAGCGTTTCAACCTCTTGCAACGGCAATGCGTTCTCGTTATTCTTGTTGCTACTCCGGAGCCTAGCAGGTAGTATTTTCATGGGGCTAGAGCCTTTTAGAAGAAGCAAAATCCTCCTTCACGCACACACCGAATGGGTAAACTTCCCGGTGAGTATGTAAGAATTTGCAGATCTGGTTCAGAGGCCATTTTCGAGTGCGTTCGCTTGCCGGTGCTTGTGACGCAAAGTTAGCTGCTTTTTTTCATGGGATTGTAATGATTTTGGATTGATCGCTAAATGACTGACTCTTCGGTCGCGAAGGTGCTCTCGGGTTTGAAGATTGAGCACCGCAAGGGTTTAGAATCTTCGAATCTGACGACCGGTTTCGGTTTTATTTGCTCAGAACGTTTTTCAAGGAGACGATGCTGTGTCTGCGGCTAGCACTTCAACCAGTGGCAAGACCCAGGCAACTGGGAAGCGATCACATAAATTTGGTAAGGCCGTGCTGTGGTTCATTGGGATTTGCTTGTTCTTTGAAGTTGCGTTGCGTCCATTCGGCTACGGTTCCTATGTAATTTATCGACCGGACGAACAACTACTGTGGGTCCCGATTCCCGATCAGCACAAAGTGACGGTGGTAAATCACGAACCGGAGACCATCAGCTCGCAGGGTTTCCGCTACAAGGAGACGCTGTCCTTGCAACACCCCGGAGTTTACCGCATTTTTGCGTTTGGTGACTCAGTGACGATGGGATGGGGTGTTTCTGATGATTCCATCTACACCGCCCAACTTGAAAGGCTACTGAATTCGCAGTCTTGTTCTGGTTCGAAGTTTCAGGTGATCTCAGCTGGCGTAAACGCATATCCGCAGGTGCTCACGGTGCGGCGGCTGGAGAGGGTTCTGCAGGATGGATACACCCCCAACGTGGTGGTCCTGGCGTTCTCGTTTAACACCGGCTTCGATACCTTGGCGGACCTTCAAGGTGCGGCAAAGGAACAATTTCTTAAGAAAGTGGAGTGGAAATCTATCCTCCGCCGAAGCGCGCTTTACAATTTCACGGTCGAAGGCCTGCTAAGAAATTGGGTGTACTACCGATTGCGTGGAAGGATCATGCTCGGTACCTGGGACACTGCAGAGTCACTTCCCAATCCGTCGGCAGATCACTACATCAAGGAACTGCAAGCGGCTAAGCAGGCGGCCGATGACCATCACGCGCAATTGATTTTTCTGCTTATGGGCACAAAGGGGGAGTTCCACTCGACCCACCCATACCAAAAGGCCATGCAGCAGTTTGCTGGGGAAAATGGCATCCCGCTCGTGAACATGATGGATGTGGTGAAGAATCAAAATCAAGACGCGGTCTTTTTGGACCACGTACACCCGACAGTCGCCGGGGACGCTCTGATTGCGGAGCAGCTGGCTTCGACCATTCGAGGACTTGGTTCCTACGCCACAGCTTGTGGGATCAGCAACAATCCTGCAATTGCTGCGGCGCCCACAACAGCACCGACAGAGATCAAGCAGTAGCGCGATTGTTTCATCACTTGAGGAGAGCATGGAAACCCTAAAGCGACTGTGGCAAGGATGGAAAAAGATTGCCAAGAAGATCGGCAATTTTCAGTCCCGGGTCTTGCTCACCATTTTCTACGCAACCATGGTGCTGCCGTTTGGAGTGGCTGCCCGGCTGTTTTGGGATCCGCTCCGCATCAAGAAATCCCCCGACTGCGTGGCTCGAACATCCTGATGAGGCCTATGACATGGAGTGGGCCAGAAGGCAATAATCTTGTATATCCTGGGGATCTCCTGTTACTACCATGACGCCGCTGCCGTCCTGCTGGACGATGGTCAAGTTGTCGCTGCTGCCGAAGAGGAACGCTTTTCACGCATCAAGCATGATTTTGGCTTCCCCAAGCTGGCGATCAAGTTCTGTTTGGAACAGGCCGGCATCACGGGTGCGGATCTGGATTATGTTGTCTACTTCGAGAAGCCATTTCGCAAACTCGATCGCATCCTGATGATGTCGTTTCAGACTTATCCGCAGTCGTGGAAAGTCTTCCGCGAGTCGATGATGACCTGGACCATGGACAAGATGTGGGTCGCATCCACCATCCAGTCGAGAATTGGGCGATATTCCGAAAGAGAAGATTCTCTTCTCCGAGCACCATCTGTCCCATGCCGCCAGCGCGTTTCTGTGCTCGCCCTTTGAAGAAGCCGCCATTCTTACCGTCGACGGAGTGGGAGAGTGGGTGACCAGCACCTGCGGAATAGGCACGGGCAACGAAATCAAGCTGCATCAAGCAGATGGAATTCCCGCATTCGCTGGGCCTGCTGTACAGCGCATTCACCGCTTTTCTGGGCTTCGAAGTCAATGAAGGCGAATACAAAGTGATGGGCATGGCGCCCTACGGCCAGCCCCGCTATGTGGACAAAGTATGGAAAGTCGTGCAGCAGAATCCGACGGTTCCTTCGCCCTGGATATGGATTACTTCTCCTTCCATTACTCCACCGATCGCACCTTTACCACGCCGTTTCGAAGCTTTGTTTGGCGAGCCTCGTCCCACCAAATTGAATTTCTTCACCGAAGGAACCGGTTTTCCAAAATATTTCGGTGATCCGCCTTCGAATTATCATGAACTGTGCAAGCTGAACCAGCACTATCGCCGATATCGCGGCCAGTATTCAGAAAGTGACCGAAGAATTGCTGTTGGGCATGGCCGCAACCTTCAGAACAGACCGGCATGAAGCAGCTTTGCATGGCCGGCGGCGTGGGCCTGAACAGCGTGGCCAATACCCGCATCCTGCACGAATCCGACTTCGAACAGCTCTACGTGCAGCCGGCCGCGGGCGATGGCGGCGGCGCTCTGGGGGCGCTCTGTGGGCCTACAACACGTCTTCTCGGACATCCGCGCAACTTCACGATGAAGCACGCCTACTGGGGCAGCGCCAACTCCGAGGGTGAGATCAGCGACTTCCTGGTGCAGAACAACATTCCCCACCGTCGCTTAAGCACGAAGACGAAGCTCGTCGACACAGTGGTGGATCGCCTTGACCAATGCCAAGGTCGTGGGCTGGTCGCAAGGCCGCTTCGAGTGGGGGCCGCGCGCCCTGGGAGCCGCAGCATCCTGGCTGATCCTCGCAACCCGGAGATGAAGGACATCGTCAACTCGAAGATCAAGTTCCGCGAACCGTATCGTCCCTTTGCCCCGTCGGTGCTGGCCGAGTCGCGCGGAGAAATACTTCGATCTGCCCAATGCCACCAGGCACTATCCCGCGCGCTACATGCTTATGTCGTGCCGGTAGATGCCGGAGCACCGCACACTTCCCGCGATTACCCACGTCGACGGCACTGGCCGGCTGCAAACTGTGTTCAAAGAGCAAAGCCCGCGCTACTACAAACTGATCGAGCGCTTTGGCCAGGCCACGGGCGTCCCGGTGGTTATGAATACGTCTTTCAACTTGAAAGGTGAACCGATAGTCACGACTCCGCCAACGCGTTTCATACCTTCAAGACCAGCGAGATGGACACCCTGGTGCTGGAAAATTTCATCGTGGAGAAATCGGATCTGTGAACGGAAGCAGCGTTTGCAGATTGAGGATCCTCAGGTTTAGCGAGGAAACAAGATCATGAAGATCGAGCGTCGAGCCAGTCAGGTTGTGCCGTTGGTGGAGGGTCCGAGGGTTCTCCATGTGGGCTGCGCAGCCCATGTCCTGATCCCAATGACCCGACCTGGTTGCACGGGCAGCTATGCAAGCAGTTTCCGGAAGCGGTGGGATTGGATCTGCGCGAGGACCTGATTGGCAAGCTGGAAAAACTCGGGTTCCGCAACCTATATGCCGCCAACGCGGAAACCTTCGAACTCGATCGTCAATTCGATACCATCGTGGCCGGCGACATGATCGAACATCTGTCGAATCCCGGCGCGTTTCTGCGCCAGGCGAAAAAACACCTCGCGCCCAACGGAAAACTCATCATTACGACTCCCTTCGCCTTTTCTCTGGGCGCGTTTGTGTATGCCTTTCTCAAGTACCCCAAGACCTGCTGGAACGTTGAACACACCTGCTGGTTTTGCGTGCGAACCTTCGAGGAGCTTTCCCGCCGCGCCGATTTGCGTATCGTCCATCAGGATCTGATTGGCAGCTATACGCTGGACAATCCGTGTTTTCCCTATCGCGCCTTTGTGCGGGGTCTGGGGCTGTTCGGCTGGCTGCTGCCGAAGCGACTGAAATGCAACACCATGCTGTTCGTTCTGACCCACAGCGTTGAGACTGGTAACGCTCCCTATCGCACAGATGTTATGACATCCAGTAATTGAGAAGAGACCGAACTGTTGGGTAGCCAGTTGCGACTATGATGTCGGCGCCATATTCTCGATGATTATCGGCGATGCTCCGACCGCGGACGGGGCACCCATGTGCGTCGTGCCCGTCAGGTCTCTCCATTGCGATGTCACGAAGCCCGAGGGAGCGGCGGGCACGGGCGTGGACCCACAGGGCGCCGACGGACAAGACGAAGTCGCTGTGCTATTCCACGATACGATCCCCATGTAGCCGTTGGCCTTAGTTACCGTGAAAGTGTAAACGCCCTGGCTTTGATTCGTACAGTTCGCGTCGGGGCATGTCCAGCTAACCGCGGTTGCATTACGCAGCCAATTCACGATTTGGTTATATGCCACTCCGCCTGAGCAGTAGAAGCCGCCATCGGCATTCGTATCGGGAGTCGTGCAGTCGCCGAAGCCGTCCTCCGCGGGAGACCACAAGCCGCCCGAACCTTGAGGACCTGAGATGTCCCAGGACCACCAATACCCGCGTTTCACATCGCCTGTCATCCACAACGAAAGGTACCAGCGAGCGACGTAAGCAGCCTGCAAGCCGGCATCAGTAACGTTTGAGTTCTGACCCCAGCCTCCCTCGCCGATGAAATAGGGTTTGGATTGGTCGGTGCTGGAGAACAACCTGTGCTGGGCAGCGATGTCAGCTAGGACCTTCTCCGGCAGATTTGTGTTGAAATATGCGTGCCCCCCGATCATGTCGGTGGCAGCGCTGCCCTCGGAATTGTAGTTGCAAACGCTGCTGGCTGGTGGATTCTGATTGCAGTAGAGATAGTTTGCCATGACCATCGCGCCGCTATCATAGTTCGGATCAGGACCGGCGTTGCCTACGCTAACGTTCAGGCCAGGCATGACTCCGATGGATCCATAACCCGCCGTGCCACAGGTAAGCTTGAGCGCAGTGATAGGGTCGCTGGCAGTGCCCTTGGCGATGCAGCGCAAATCTTGCGTCATGCGCAACATTTGCGCGTAAGTACCTCGCCATGAGCATGGGGTCCCAGCTGCGGGCGTAGAGCATAGGACCTTACCTCCAGTCAGAGTGTCAGATCGATGGAACTCCTCAAAAATCTCCAAGTACTTCAGCGGGTAATTCTCCGCCACCGCATGGGTCAACAGCGCCTGCGCGAAAGCAATGAAACTGGCATCTGTCCCGGTGCCGTCAGGAGCGACATCGGTCGGCGGATCGCACAGACCCGGCAGTTCACCATTCACATTTGCGGCGTCACATTCCATGTCACTCCGATTGGAGGAAATCCAATTCGGAATGCGACCAACCTCCATAAGCACGTCGCTGACGCCCGCATTAGCCGCCGCCGACATAACGGTGTCCAACCTGTCGAAGTCAAAAGTGCCCGGTGAAGGTTCCAGGTCGGGCCACTGACTCTTGCATGTATCCCAAGCGCGAAAGGAGCCAATCGGTGCGTCCGTAAATGGTCCGGCAAAAGAAGTGTTGTCGCAGGGATACAAATGCTCCTGATTCATGCCGAAGAATGCCCCGAACACAGGGCCACTCGAACCTGCGCCGCCGTTGCCGCCACCGGTGCCGGGCACTGAAGTGTTTTTGTTGCTGGCACCACCTCCGCATCCCGCCAGAAAAATCAGTAGAAAGGTAGCCGACGATAGAATCAGTTCACGCCGCAGAAATTTGAACATGAGCATGCTGTCCTTCGCAAAAACGGATTTCCGCTGGTTGACTCGTTGCTGTCGAACCCCAATCGATGGTATTTAAAAGTCTTAACCCGAAGGGGAAGAGAAGTTTCGTATCAGGCATTCGGAAAGGCAGGTAACGCGTGAAGAAACTTTAGTAACAATTGCTGCCGGTGGAACAAGAACAACACACCCAGAATCAACATTTTATTCGGATGTCTTCTGTTTGGTGGTGGGGCGGTTTGAAATGGACGGGCGCGCGTTCTTAACAACAGCGAGGCCGGAGAGGATGGTGTTACCACATTTCGCGTTAAGGATGGGAACGCGGCAAAACCACTGGCTTTGCTTTGCTGGGAAGCAGTCCGAAAATCTGCAGTTGCTCGTTACTGGCTATGAACACCTTGCCGTTCGCTACCGTCGGCACAATGTTCGCGTTGGTGTTGGCGGCGTTCAGCCACATGCCTGCGGGAAGGGATATCAACTGATTTTGCAGATTAGACGCGTCATAAGCGTACAAGGTGATGGGTGTGCCCGGTTCCGTCTTGGTGGATGTCAACGGTCGCTGTACGAACCAAACAATGGCCGAGCCAACTTTCGTTCCATTCGAGGAAACGACGGGAAGAGATCCACCGTTGTCTGGCAGACCGGCGACGACACTGGACCCGGTCGTGCTCTTGAGAACCAACTTAACTGACGGAGTGGTTTGTAGTTGCCAACTGCTGACTCCCATTCTTCCACCGGTGACCACATAGGGATTTCCGTCCGACCCCGTAAAATAGGCGGGACCGCACCAACACGCGCCCTCGGCGAACTCCTGCAGCACGTCGTCCGGACCCCCTAGCGTATAGCCGCCCAGGTTGTCGCGGTCGAGGAGGTATCCTCTTCCGCTTTTTCCTCCTGCCACGGCAAGGTGCGGAACGGATCCCGACTGGTCGGGCAGCAGCAACACGCCCCCGGACCCAAGATCTGCGTCGCTTTGATCTAACGTGAAGTAGTTATATGGCGTAAAACTGTCTAATAGAGTGGTTAGGTCTCCTGAAAAATGTATCACGCTCTCCGGGTGGTTAAACATGGCGGAATAGCTGGGCGTGTTGGGATCGCTATTGGCCGTAGAAAAATAAATGTCGCCATTCGCATCTGCTGCCGGAGCATATCCCGATTGCCAGATGGACGTCAGATAAAAAGGAGCCGAATTATCCCAAAGCGTATTTGTAACGTCGCTGCCCAGGAAAGCCAGCGTGACTGCGTCGTAGCGCAAAATGCTCCCGCGAGAGAAGGTCGGCTGCTTATCGCCAGTGCTGCCGAACGCGACGTAGATGCTGCCATTAGCTTCCAGCAGTCCCGGCCGCTGTATGTGATACTCGGGGTTGAAAGTCCAAGTGGTGCCGTTGGACAGTTCCGCGGTGAAACGGATGACGGCGGGCGGCACAATGTTTCTTCCGGTGGTGATGGAAATCGCGTGAAGGCTGAAAGAATCTCGGCTGCCATTATAGGTATCGGCCACCAGGTACATCACACCCGCGGTACGGTCGATAACAGGGGTTCCTAGAATGCCAATGAGGGGATATACACTGCTCCCCTTCTTGTATGTGTATGGAACCGGCGTCCCAAGGTTGCGATGAGCCAGAATCGCACCCGTGTCGGCGTCAATCCCGTACACACTGTTATTTTCGGTCGCCACTACTATAACGTTGTGTATACCCTTACCGGGGATGTTAAGTTGCGAAAGGTAGAGTGGTTCGGCATCGACTCGTCCGTCGAGGACCACTGTCTGCAGGAGTCCAAACGTTTGGGGGTTAACATTACTCACCGTCAATTGAGTTTCGGAGGAAAACCAACCTGTACGCAGCGTATCACCATGGTATGTGAGCACATCTTGCGGCGATCCACTGGCAAGCTTTCCTGCTTGTGCCGCGGCGAGCGTGACCGCTAGGAAAAAAAGGCAAGCAGGCAGAACGTGACGAATCCGAACAGTTAACTTCATTGATACCTCCTACCGCGGTTATCGCTCAATATCGAATTCGCAGACCAATGTAAGTTCGGGTGACGCCAAGCCGGAGCAGGAAGCAACGTTAGTCAGAGTCGCTTTCGCGGCATACTGCGTCATCCTCGCAACGCGCATAGGCGCCTTCCTTGCAGTGGTACCAGACCAGCGTGTCGTCAGGGTCCGAGCAGGAGCACTCCGCCGGCCCTCCGCATTGGCTGTACTCACCGGAGTGACAATCGGTCCAGTGCTTCGCTGCCTCTGGTAGAGGGTACACTTGCGAGCAAAGCTTTTTCTTGGAGGCAGAAGCAGGGACCCGCCGCCAGTGAATCGTCGAAGGATCGGACTTATCCAGAAGCGGACCTACGTGCCCGGCGGCGCTTGCTAAACCGCTTGCCGCAAACAAAAGCGAGACCGTGATTAAGACCCCGGCATTCAGATTTCGTTTTCGTACTCTCAAGCTATGATCCTCATCTCAGTCGGGCGGACGGGGTGGTGGTCCCAGTCCCCAGCAAAAGAACCCGCTGGGGGCTGGCAGTGTCATTGTCATTAAGGTTCAGCACACCGTTGTCGGTCCCGCTGATCTGGGGCGAGAAAGTAACGCTTACCTGACAGGTGGTTTCCGGCGCAATACCGGTTCCACACGTGTTGTTCTGAATGCTGTAATCCCCAACGGTCACGATGCTGCCGACCGTAATTGCACTCATCCCCGTGTTCTTCACTTTTAGTACCATGGGGGCACTGGTAGTGCCCAGCTCTTGGTCTCCGAAATTCAGCTGGCTCAAAGGCGACAACTTAAGGGCCGTTCCAATACCTGTGAGCCGCATCGAGTGCGGACTACCGACGGCGCTATCCTCTATCACAAAACTGGCGTGCTCAACCCCAACGAAAGCGTAGTCCTTAGGCGTCGGGGTAAAGGAAATACTCCACTGACAGGTTCCACCCGGCGGAATTGCACCGCTACAGGTTGTGGACTGAGAAAAATCTTGGGCGGCGTAACCTACGAAACCGAAGCGGGAGATAGTGACAGGCGCGCTGGAAAGATTTGTCATCACCACCGGTTCCGTCAAGGTGCTTCCAAAAGTAACGGTTTGGAAATCTAACCCGGGGTAAGACAGGTTCAGATTTACCTGGCTGCCAGTGCCATTCAGGCTAATCACCTGCGGGCTGGTAGGATCGCTGTCGGTGACGGTCAGAGTACCTGGGTCTGCGCCGAGGACGGTGGGTGTGAAAACCACGCTAATGTCACAGCTGTAAGTGGGCTGTAGGACCTTGGGGCAGCGATGCGTCTGAGTGTAGTCACCAGCGGCGACGATATTGTCAATTGTGATGCCAACATTACCGTTGTTTGTCAAAGGAACCGACTGCACCGGGCTCGGCGTGCCGATGCCTTGCTCTCCAAATTGGACATAATTTGTGGATGCGAACGGGCATTCCCTCGGCTGGAGAACCTGCGGCGGATTGGGTGTCTGCTGAAAGTTGAAGCTATTCCAAAGAGCATTGGCGTCCATATCCCGCTGGGTGAGCGGAGCCAAACCGAAGCGCTGTTCGATGGTCTTCAATACAGAGGAAAACTCGTATCGCGTATGCGAAATGTATCCGGGTTTTGAATACGGCGAGATGATGAGCATGGGGACGCGCGGGCCGAAGCCGAAGCCATCCACCGAGGGGGGGACGGCGTGATCGTACTGGCCACCAAAATCATCCCAAACCAAAATAATGGCAGTCGAATCCCAATCTGCTCCCTGCATGACCGCGTTGATCTGTTGCACGGACCAGTTTTCCCCCCGGCAAGTGCTATGGGGGGGTGTTCGTCCGCGGCACCGGTCACGACCCAGCTGACCGCCGGCAGGTTGCCCGCCAGCGCGTCGCTTTCAAACTGGGTGTCGGAAACCACGTGATCGGTCCAGAGCTGCGAATTGCGGATGTGGTTGATGGCGTCGAGAACTGAGAATATGTAACCCTCCTCCCCGTACCCCGGCGCGTAGTAGTTCCAGCTCAGGTCCGCGGCTTGAAGTTCGTCCACCAGAGTCTCGAAGTCGAAACAAGTAAAATCAGCATCGATATTTCCCTCAGCATCGAGGGTTCGCACGCTGGTGGTAGGCGTAGCGTCGCACCCGCCGACCGCAACCCCGTGCCCCGGCCCCGGCGCTAACCAATCTACAGGCAAATCTAGGATGCCGTTGGACGTTGCCCCGACGGTGTAAAAATGATTCGGGTAGCTGGGCCCGTGATAGGAGGAGAACATCTCATCGGCTAAAGTGAAGTGCTGGGCATAGTACCAATAATTTGGGATGCCGGCTTCACCAAACTGGCGATAAGCGAGCAAATCGCCATTATCATTTCCCAAGTCGATCAAATCAAAACCATCCATCTTGCCGTTGTCCATACCGGTTAAGGTATTCGCCGTGGTGTGACCTATGTCATGTGAAGTGGTGTCAGGCATGGGGCCAAGAGTTACCACCTTGCCATCGGATAGTTTCCCTTTTGTTGCGCCGGCAGCCCCGGGGAATTGACCAAAATAGTTATCAAAGCTGTGATTTTCTTTGATCAGGAAAACGAAATGCTTAATCAAGGACGCACCAGGGGGAGGCGCAGGAAGTTTGTTTTGGTTCGGCGGCGATTGAGCCCATCCGCCGACACCGAGCGAAAGCACCACCAGCGCTGTGCAAAAGCGCAGACTGGCGCCAACGCCCCAGCGATTTGCTCCTGGCCATCGCGACGACGGCTTGCCACGGTCGGGAGCATTGGAAGCTGCGGGGAGAACGTCGGACCTGAGTGGGCGGACACCAGATGAGAATGAGCCGGTGCTGAGACGAGGTGGTCTTGTGGCCATTTTTCTACCCTCCGCCGATTGGTTAAATTCGGCAAAGATCGGGATTCCGAAACAAAAAAGTCAGCGAATCGTACTCCTCTTAACGTCCACGGCGTTAGAAGCGTCTTTCGCGAAGGGCGCTAGCCCCACGGACAAGCTGAAGACCGTGCCCTCGCCCTGCTTTCCACACAAAGAACAATTCACCATCATCCCACCATTCTCGGTCGTACCGTAGAAGTTCCCGTCCGTGCCCTGGATCAGGCCGCCTCGAGGGTAGGCGCCATCAGCGCAGTCGGTTTGGGAGCAGAAGTCATAAAGTGGGGTGAGCGTGCCCGCGACGGTGATTTCAAACACCGTGCCACGATGGTTGACACCGCCATTCTGAGTTGTTCCGTAGAAATTGCCGTCCGTGGCTTGCACCAGGCCAGCGTAAGGGTTAGCGCCGTCAACGCCGCTGAGGCTATACAGGGTTGTCAACGCGCCGCTGGAGGTGATCTTGAAGATCGTGCCAACATTGTGAGCGCCGCCCCCGTAGGTTGTTCCGTAGAAGTTTTCATCGGTGCCCTGGACCAGTCCCGCATAAGGATGTGAGCCGTCGGCGCAGCCCGCTTGGGCGCAAAAGCTATACAGCGTCGTGAGGGCGCCGGCGGCGGTGATTTCGAAGATCGTCCCACTGTTGTTGGCTCCGCCCTGATAGGTCGCGCCATAGAAATTTCCGTCGGTGGCTTGAATCAACCCCGCATAAGGATGCGCACCGTCGGTGCAGCCGGTTTGGGCGCAAAAGTTATACAGCGTCGTGAGGGTGCCGTCAGCGGTCATCTGGAAGACCGTGCCAACGCTGTTGGCGCCACCGAAGCTTGTCGTCCCGTAAAAGATTCCGTTCTTAGCCTGCACCAGCGCTCCATGAGGTTCAGAACCGTCAATGCAACTCATGTGGTTGCAAAACGTGAAAAGCGGCGTCGGCGGGCCGCCTGCGGGAGCAATTTTGTAGGTGTTACCGCCCGAAAACACGGGGGTGTGATTAGGCGTCAAAAATCCGAAACCAGAAGTTGTGCCATAGAAGTTCCCGTCGGTGGCTTGAATCAAGCCCGCGAATGGATGGGAGCCGGTTGGTCCATCGAAACTGCGAAGCGAAGTGAACGTACCCGCTGCGGTGATTTTAAAGATTGTGCCCAGATGGTAAGCTCCTCCGACATACGTTGTTCCGTAGAAACTTCCATCGATGCCCTGGACGAGGGATGTTGGTTGCGGGAACCCACCGTCGGCGTAGTCGAACTGAAACAATTGGGTGAAGGTCTGTGCGGGCGAGACAATCGCCGTCATGGCCGATAGCACTAAAACAACGCAGGCCTTTTTCCATAGGCTAAAGTTCGTCATTGGGTTCCTCCTCAACTCCATTCCCCTGGTCACCATCTCTAACAACTGCTCGGTCATTTCCGATCCTTGATTGTTTCAAAATGTTCTGAGTTTAGGGCAGGGTCCACGAAGGGCGCTAGCCCCACAGACAAGCTGAAGATCGTGCCTTCGCCCTGGGTTCCACATAAGGAACACTTCACCATCATCCCACCCTTCTCGGTCGTACCGTAGAAGTTCCCGTCCGTGCCCTGGATCAGGCCGCCTCGAGGGTAGGCGCCATCAGCGCAGTTGGTTTGGGAGCAGAAGTCATAAAGTGGCGTGAGCGCGCCGGCAGGAGTGATTTCGAACACCGTTCCACCTTTGTTGGCACCGCCATTCTGAGTTGTTCCGTAGAAATTGCCGTCCGTGGCTTGCACCAGGCCAGCGTAAGGGTTGGCGCCGTCAACGCCGCTGAAGCTATGCAGCGTTGTCAGCGCACCGCCGGAAGTGATCTTGAAGACCGTGCCAACCTTGTGAGCGCCGCCCCCGTAGGTTGTTCCGTAGAAGTTCTCATCGGTGGCTTGGACCAGCCGTCCATAGGGCTGTGAGCCGTCGGCGCAGCCCGCTTGGGCGCAAAAGCTATACAGCGTCGTGAGGGTGCCGGCGGCGGTGATTTCGAAGATCGTCCCACTGTTGTTGGCTCCGCCTTGATAGGTCGCGCCATAGAAATTTCCGTCGGTGGCTTGAATCAACCCTGCAAATGGATGCGCACCGTCGGCGCAGCCTGCTTGGGCGCAAAAGCTATACAGCGTCGTGAGGGTGCCGTCGGCGGTCATTTGGAAGACCGTGCCAACGTTGTGGGCGCCACCATAGGTTGTCGTCCCGTAAAAGATTCCGTTCTTAGCCTGCACCAGCGCTGCATGAGGTTCGGAACCATCAATGCAACTTGTGTGGTTGCAAAATGTGTAAAGCGTCGTCAGAGTGCCGTCTCCGGTGATTTTGAAGATAGTGCCGGCGGAGAAGAGAACCCGTTGATGGGGCGTCAAAAATCCGAAACCAGAAGTTGTGCCATAGAAATTCCCGTCGGTGGCTTGAATCAAGCCGGCAGTAGAGTGGGCATTGTTTGGCCCTTGGAAGCCGAAGAGTGTGGTTGACGTACCGGGTGAGCTGATCTTGAAGACGACGCCGAGATGCTGAACTCCTCCGGCGTACGTCACTCCGTAGAAACTTCCATCGGTGCCCTGAACGAGAGACGTTGGTTGCGGGAACCCACCATCGGCATAGTCAAACTGAAACCATTGAGTGAAGGTCTGTGCGGGCGAGACAATCGCCGTTATGGCCAATAGGACAAGAACAACGCAGGCCTTCCTTCGTAAGCTAAGGTTCGTCATTGGGTTCCTCCACGGTGCGAATCCAGGTCATTGCCGGGCAAACTCAAAACATCATGCACGCCTTTGTTTGGCAACCGCGAAGGGGGAAGCAATGCGGCTGGCAGGGTATTATGCGTTAGGTCGGGCGGGCGGTCAAGCTGCAACATCTTGCACACCATGCAGCTTAAGGACGGTCAGGAAACAAGAGCCAACAACCGGCCGAAGCTTTTAAGTCACAGCGCGATTTAGGGTGTTAGTCCAAAGGCCAAAATGTATGCTCCGCCGAAGTAATTATCGTTCGTTCCGAGAAATACCTGGCCATTGACCACAATGGGACCCGTAGCCGGGGCACCGGTTGAGATTCGGCGAAGCGTGGCTCCAGTCTCCGTGTCGATGGCGTAAAGCGTGCCGCTGCCGATACCCGCAACGGCATAGAGCACGCCATTGGCGACAGCCAACGGGAAATGGGTTGAAACCGCAGCGGTCCAGATTACCGAGCCGGTCTTGGCGTTCAGGGCGGTGATGGAGCGTCCCGAGGTGTACAGGATTCCGTTGGCAAGCGCAGCCGCGACGGAAGAACCGCCCCTGTACCGCCAGATTTTGTGGCCCGTAGCCGCGTCAAGAGCAAATGTGCCGGACTGTGTGCTGGCGAAAACCTTCGTCCCGGAGGCAATCACGCTGTTTGCATAGCCCGTGCGAGACCAGAGCAAATCGCCGGATTGGTTAAACCCGTAGCATCCACCTGCTGAGCACACAAAAGCGCGGCCGTTTGCCGCTGCCGCTGGGTAAGTTGCCGGCGCGTCGATGTCATAATTCCAAAGCAGCTTTCCTGTCGCCTGATCTACCGCCCAGAAGACTCCGCTTTCGTCCGAGGCAAGGACGACGCCATCCGTAGCCGTCATCGGTAACGGGGAGTCGGAAAAGCCCATTGTGAGGTTAGCAGTCCATACGGTTGTTCCGTCGGTCGCGTTAACAGCGACCAGCTGTTGTCCTAGATAGCTGGAGAAGGCAACGCCTTTACTGATGGCCGCAGCCCCGTTAGCGCGCCCGTTTTGCCAGACGTAAGCGCCCGAAGTTTCATCCAAACCGGACAGGCTGGGGTCGGCGGCCGTCGTCCCCAGCTACGATGATGTCCGCGTACGTGGTTAGCCCCGGCACCGCGTTGGAGTTGCCCTCGCCGGCCGCGTTCAACTCCATTTCCCAAAGGACTGCCAGGCTTCCCACGTTGCTGGCGTTGAGCACATTCTCATAAGGATTGAAGTAGGTTTGGCCGGCATCGAAGCCGACTTGCAGCCAACTGGTCTGCGATGTTTGCGCCATCACTATGGAGGCGGGCACAAGAGCGAGCAGCACCGCGAACCGGGCGAGGAAGGGATACCGCATACGGAACCTCCGGCTTACAGCGCCCCCAACCTTACACCCGCGGGCGAGGTTCCGCAACTTAGTACCTGTGTGCGTCTGAAAGAGGCCCGCAGCTGGCATAAGACCACATACACGCCCGCACGTTTCCCGGCACAAGGCTAGTTCGACCTTGCTATGAATGGGCGCCTGCCGCAGCGTTCCGCATCACAGCAGCATATCGACGATACGGCGTTGGGCGGGGATAATTCGTTCGCGCAAATCCGAAACAGGTAACCATGAAGGCCGGCCTTCCCAAGAGCCGCGGAGTTGGCCTTGTGCTTCTATGTCGAATACGGTCACGTTCACTGGAATATCCGCGGAGGAGTAATAGCTGGATCTCAGGACCGATTTCGAGACCTTCAAGCCGGTCTCCTCAAGCACCTCGCGGATCACCGCTTGATCAGCACCTTCCCACGGGTGTAGCAGCCCTCCGGGGAATGAAAGTCCGCGGCCATCATTGCGTTCGATGACCAGATAGGTGGCATCCTGCCTAAGTATTCCGATAGCTGCGTTGAGAGGCCCAAAGATAGGGAATCGAGCGTAAAAAAAAAGCCCGGTTCGTGAGATGGTCCAGAACACTGTTTTCTTGAGCTTATCTAGTGCCATGAAGTCGCTTGCCAGGAAGAAGAGTAGAACTGTTGAGTCAAACTCGTGAGATAAGCCATGCGCGGACATCGTTGTGTGAACTTGCCCATCGTTTCGACGATACAGTGCACAGGAAGGGTTTGCAAGCCGGCACGCCTAGTTCTTCCTTCGCGAATGTCGGTCTCCATCCCCGAGCCAGGCCAGCGCATGCGGTAGTTTGCTAACGGCAGCCGGGCACGCTCGCGTTTAGCCGTAAGCCAACGGCCTACATCCCTGACCGCCGCATCGATCACGTTTGTGGCGTAGCTGGCGTCTGCCCCTTGCCGGTCCGCCGTCAGGTCTTTGCGTAGAGACAAAAGTCCACTATTCGGCCAAAAAGGTGTGAGCTAGGATTAGTTGATTTGTTTCGGCCCGGAATACCAAAAGAATACCTCGAGCTTAACGCTAGGTAAGTTGTCGATCCGTGGAGGCACTATGAATTTCATCGCCAGGTCTCATTCGAAGTATGCTCATCCGGGGACGCGAAGCAAAACAGCTTCTCGCGAACATAGCGATCTTCGTCGAAAGGGCAGCGTGTGCCTTTTCGCCCGCTGGGCAACCTTGTTGGCGATAGGAGTTGCGCTGCTTCCGTCGGTGGGGGCGAGAGCTCAGAGCAATTTCATCAACACGATTGCGGGTGGCGCAGGGCCCTCAAATGTTGCGACGTCGCTTGATCTGCCGGGACCGAGCGCGATGGTGGAGGACGCAAGCGGCAACATTTATGTGGCTGCGCCATACAGCTACAACGTGTTGAAGGTGACTCGGTCCGGTGCCGTCAGTATCTTTGCCGGCATGGGTTACGCTGGATCTAACACAGGAACAAACGGTGATGGCGGACTGGCGACCAGTGCGCTGCTGAGTTTGCCTTCCGCTTTGGCAATAGACAGCCTGGGCAACATCTACATAGCCGACCTCAACCGCATTCGAGAGGTAACAAACGGCACCATCAATACGATTGCAGGAACTGGGGCCGCATGCCCGGTCACCAATTATGTATCCCAACCGTGCGGAGACGGAGGTCTCGCCACCAGCGCACAACTGAATTCTCCGCAGGGGTTGGCGGTGGACAAATCAGGCAATGTCTATATCGCGGATACGGGAGACAGCCGGATTCGCCTGGTGCAGGGCGGCATCATTACGACGATTGTTGGAACGTTCAAGGTCTGTGGCCTTCCGACCAGAGGTTGTGGCGACGGAGGGCCGGCCGTGGATGCCCAACTCGACATGCCGGTCGGCGTGGCGCTCGACCTATCTGGAGATCTCGTGCTTGCGGATACGCGAGATCAAAAGGTTCGTTGCCTTATAGAAGTGGTCGGCGGATGCGGCGATACAACGGATAAGTATCCTGTAGGCACCCTGGTGAGGATCGCCGGAAACGGCGTATATTGCACCAACACTCCGCCAGGTTTGGCCTGTGGCGACAATAGCCTGGCAATCAATGCGCAACTCCACGATCCATCAGGAGTTTCATACGACTCGGCCGGAAATCTTTACATCGCTGATCAGCTTGACCAAAAAATCCGTGAAGTGACCACGGTGGATAATAAGTCGGTTATCGAAACCGCTGTGGGGACTGGAACGCAGGGTTTCTGCGGTGACGGAGGGTCTCCTGCGAGTGCATGCCTCGACTTGCCCTATGCAGTCCTGGTGGACGCGGCGGGAAATATCTGGATTGGTGATACCGGGAATCAGCGGATACGCGAAATAGCATCCAACACTATCAACACCTTTGCCGGAGGCGGATCCGGAGGCGACAATGGCCCGGCAACTTCGGCAACTCTGGCCAATCCGTTGTCGGTGGCATGGGATAATAACGGGAACTTCTACATCGCGGACTCCGCCAACAACCGGATTCGCAAAGTCAGCGCTGCGAACGTGATTACTACGATTGCTGGGACCGGTAGCGCTGGCTGGAGCGGGGACGGAGGCGCGGCCACCAGTGCGACGCTCAATGCTCCATTTGGTGTTGCGGTAGACGCTTCCGGCAACATTTACGTCTCCGATACTCTCAACTATGTCATCCGCGAAATTTCCTCCAGTGGCGTGATCTCAACTATTGCCGGCAACTATGACGTGCAGTGCGATCCGATCACTGACCCGTGTGGTGATGGAGGTTCAGCGACCGGGCCTACTGCCGCTTTTACCAACCCAACCGCCGTGGTGGTGGATAATCTAGGGAACCTGTACATCGCGGACTCTTTTGGAAGCCGTGTGCGCCAGGTCTTCCTCAGCGGCCAGAATCAGGGCAATATCGCTACTGCCGCGGGCACGGGAACGCCTGGCAATACAGGCGACGGTGGCCCGGCACCGATGGCCAAGGTTAACCAACCCACGGGCATCGCCACTGATGTGTTAGGAAATATTTACATATCGGACACGCAGAATAACAAAGTGCGCTGCGTTCTCGCCGCGCTCGCAGGATGTGGCGGTTCTGCTTTACCGGTCGACGACATTATGACGTTTGCTTTTACTGGTTCTCCCGGATTCGCCGGTGATGGCAGTCTGGCCCTGAAGGCGAAGACGGTCACTCCGTCGCAAGTGGCAGTCGACCCTGTCGGAAACGTCTATGTGGGTGGCGGCGGCACTTCAGTGGTCCGACGGATTGATGCCGCGACCCTCACCATCGATACCGTCGCTGGCAATGTCCAAAAACCGGGTACGGCAGGTTTCGGAGGCGATGGTGGCCCGGCTACCAAAGCCACGCTAAATAACGACGGGCTTTCCGTGAACGCTGCCAAGAGCCTTCTAATAGCGGATAATGGCAATAACCGCATTCGCCAGGTCAACATGGTTCCGGTGTTGACGGCTTCCGCCACTTCGATGACTTTCCCACCCACGAAAGTCGGCAGCACCAGTACGCCGAAGTCCGTCAAGTTGACCAACATTGGCGCGGACGATCAGGTCTTCGGAACTTTTGAGATTACGGGACAGGATCCCAGCGATTTCGAGATTCACACTAACAATTGCGGTTCACTGCTGGCCCCTGATCTGAACTGCGTGATTAGCGTGGTATTCACTCCACAAGCCACGGGCACCCGGACTGCGTTTCTGAAAGTCTCGAACTTGACCGAGCGGTTGCCTTTGTCAGGTACGGGCGACTAGAGCGCCGCGCTGTAAGCTGGACTCGGGCGGAGATGCCCGGACATGCCGGGCAATCGAGGCGGGCCGCTCAGGTGTCTAAGTAAAGATAAGGAGCAGTCGGACCCAAATCTCTCGTTTGTATATTCGAGAAATCCAGGTGGGAGCATTGAGGGTCCGATTATCCTTGCCCATCCCTCGTCTCGTTTTGGGCGTCCCAGCGACGATGTACTCTTTCGACCGGACTAGGAGCAGACCATCGCGAACCTCCCCCGCCGGAGACGGATTCGCCACGTGTAGCCTTGAATGAGGCGCTTCATGCCACAACTTTTCTATGGCCAGAGTTCGATGCTTCTGGGTGCAAACTCTTTCATCTTTACTTACCCATCTGGAGTGATAGACTGGCCGTCGCCGTGAGCATTTTCGACGGCAAGCGCCTTCCCCCCAGAATAGCGCCGACTTGGGACCACACGCAGTTTGCTCTGCAATCTGCCTGGTGTGTTTCAGGTCTGCGGCGGTTCGCGCCGCAAGTGTGGAGCTTTCCTGAAAGCATGACTTTGCTGGGCCACTAGGGGGTAGTGCCATGAACCGTAAGAATGCCAGTGTTTTCTTAATTCTTTTGTTTTGGGCAGTGCTGGGGAACTCTCAGGTAGCGGGTTCAGGAACCAAGAACTATATCCCCATCTGGACCAGCAGTAGCGAGCTGGGCGATTCCGTTCTATATCAGAAGGGCAGCAATGTCGGAATCGGTACCAAGAAGCCGGCCGCAGCTTTGCACGCTGTCACCAACAGCCCGAGCGGCTATGCCGTGCTGGGGCAGAACGTTTCCACGTCGCAAACCACTTTTCCCGTCGGCGTTTTGGGATTTGCCGCCGGCCCTATGGGAATGGGAGTTTATGGCGACGCGACTGCCACTTCCGGGGCCGCGTGGGCACCACGGGTGTGACAGTGAGCCCCCAGGGCATTGGAGTTGAGGGCATTAGTGACGCCAGCACCGGCGACGGGCGGAAATGCCAGCGGCGTTGTCAGGACTTTTCAACGGTACCAGCGGAACCGGCAGTGGTGTGTCGGGTATCGACTCTGGCGCCGAAGGCGCCGGCATTTCCGGCCAGGCCCATCAGCAGCACTGGGGTCAGCGGAATCACCAACGGATCCTCCGGCGTAGGCGGTTATTTCGACAATACCGCCGCCGGCAACATCATCATCGGAGCGGTAAACGGGGCTCACAAGTTCCGCGTTGATGGCAATGGAAAGGTCTACTTTGACGGCGGCGAACAAACCGGCGGTGCTGACTTCGCCGAATCCGTCAGCTATCGCTGGAAACCCCAGCCTGCGCGGCCCCGGCGATCTGCTGGTCGTGGACTCGACCGGCAAACGCCAACTGGCGTTGTCCAGCCAGCCTTATTCGACTTTGGTCGCCGGCATCTATTCCACCAAGCCCGGGTACTCGCCACTCCGCATTCGCTGGACGAGACCGCAGCCAACGAAATTCCGCTGGCCATCGTCGGCATTGTTCCCTTGCAAAGTGAGCGCGGAAAATGGGCCGATCGAGCCCGGCGATTTGCTGGTGAGTTCTTCCACTCCCGGCCATGCCATGAAAGGCACAGACCGCAGCCGCATGCTGGGCGCGGTGGTTGGCAAAGCATTAGAGCCGCTGACCAAGGCAAGGGCGTGATCCAGGTGCTGGTCACGCTGCAATAAGCATGGAATGCGCGATCGGCTCGAACCACGCCAGGTGCCTACCTTTTCGCGTCGTCGCGATGCGCAACCGCCGGCTGCGCGCGCTCTTCGAAAAGCAATCGGCGAAGGGTACGAAGATCATTCATCAGGCGCCGGCTGACCTTGATGTGTTTCTCCAGCTTCTCCAACTTATATAGCGCCAGGCGCATCGCTTCCAGGCGGCGCGGCGCGGCGGCATGAACGTCTGAGGCCAGGTCGGCCTCGGTACTTTGCTTGGCCTCGTCCAGCGCCTGCGCCAGCAGAGCGAGATATTCCTGAGCACCCTCGATGCTGTCAAACGGGGTCTCGAAATCGTGGGCCAAGTACATCGCCTCCGCAGGTGTGGTCACGGCCAGCACTATACTCCACGACCATCCACCGGCACCAGTGTCGGGCATTTGTCGTGCCAGGATTGCCATATTAAGTATCAGTTAATCAGATGCTTACATCTTGCCATTTCAACCCCACATAAGCTGGTGCATCTGTCTGCACTTCCGGTGGAATCCCCGCTTCCAGCCCGCGAGCCGCTGGGTTAGAGACTTTCTGCCTCCAAGAATCGAGAGACGTTAGTCACATTGCGTCTCTTCAGGCTCGGTGTACACTCAGCCTTGTATTGTGCCCGGGTGTAGGGTTCAGGGTGGGGCGGCCCGGGAATGGAGATATCCGAGAAGGCTGTCTGGTCCGGGCTCCGCTATGCGGACAGTTCAGCAGGTCTGAAGTTCCCCCAAACAATTTTTAGCCGCTTATACGAAGCCCAACTCAGCGTGGGCCGAGCTTCGACGGCAAATTGTCGGCACGGTAAGACGCAGGATTCTCGAACGCTAGCTTCGTTGTCGCGAGTCAGGGGTGAGAGCAGTGGGAAATGGCGCTCAGTTCATCGAACTCCGCAGGGTCGCGGTCACGGGTGTGGGCCTGATCGGCAGCGTGGGCAACACGACCGAAGAAGTCTGGAATGGCGTTCTCGAAGGCAAGTCGGGCGTGCGGCGCATCACCCAGTTTGATACGGAGGGCTTCAATACTAAAATTGCCGCCGAGGTGCGGGGCTTTGATGCCCGGAATTATCTCGACCGCAAAGATCTCAAGCGAATGGCCCGCTTCACCCAGTTCGCCATCGCGGCGGCAGACATGGCCATGCGGCAATCCGGCTTTAAAATTACTTGCTGCAATGCCGAGCGGGTAGGAGTTTGCGTCGGCAGTGGAATCGGTGGACTGGAGATTCTGGAGCGCGAACATCGCACGCTGATGAAGCGCGGTCCTTCGCGCATTTCGGCTTTTCTGGTTCCCGCCATGATCGTGAATCTGGCATCTGGGTTCATCTCGCTGCGCACCGGAGCTCGCGGGCCAAACCTGGCCAACTCGACGGCTTGCGCCACCGGCGCACATTCGGTCGGCGATTCCTACCGCCTGATTCAACTGGGACAGGTGGACGCGATGATCTGCGGCGGTGCTGAGGCTGCCATCACTCCGCTGTTGGTGGCCGGTTTCGGCGCCATGCGTGCCTTGTCAACCCGCAATGATTCTCCCGAGAGTGCATCGCGCCCCTGGGACAAGGACCGCGACGGCTTTGTTATGGGCGAAGGCGCGGGCGTGCTGGTGCTCGAAGAGATGGAGAGCGCAAAACGGCGCGGTGCAAACATTCTGGCTGAGATGGTCGGCTATGCGGCGAGTTCCGATGCTCATCACTTCACCAGTCCTCCCAGTGACGGAAATGGCGCCCTGCGTTCGATGCGTACCGCGCTGCACGACGCCGGCATCTGTGCTTGCGACATTCAGTATCTGAACGCTCACGCCACTTCCACCGAACTTGGCGATCGCTCCGAAAGCCAGGCCATCGAGGCTCTGTTTGGTGAGCGTGCATCCCAGGTTGCGGTGAGCTCCACCAAGTCCACCACTGGGCATCTGCTGGGCGCGGCGGGCGCATTCGAGGCTGGCCTTAGCGTGCTCGCTGTCCATCATCAGGTCGCGCCTCCCACTGCCAATCTCGCCACCGCCGGCGAAGGCTGCAACCTGGATTATGTCTCCGGCGGCGCCCGTCCCATGCCCATCCGATACGCGCTTTCCAATTCCTTCGGATTCGGCGGCACCAACGCTTCGTTGATCTTCCACCACTACAGCAACGGCAACGGCACCCACTGAGCCCCGGTTTTGCCGTGGTCGAATTGCCCGCACCCATTCGCCTCGTATAAAGTGATTTCTCCATGCCCACCACCGGAGATCGCTTCGAACGCGCCGTTTCCATCATGGCCCGGTTGCGCGCTCCCGGCGGATGTCCCTGGGACCGCGAGCAGACTTTCGATTCCATCAAACCCTACACGCTGGAAGAAACCTACGAAGTCCTCGAAGCCATCGACAATCGCGACTGGCCGGAGCTGGCGGGTGAACTTGGCGACTTGCTGCTGCAAGTCTTGTTTTACTCGGAGATGGCACGCGAGCAGGGATCGTTTTCCATCGACGATGTTCTGGACCGGCTGGCCAACAAGCTGATCGGGCGCCATCCTCACGTTTTCGGTGACGTCAAAGCCGATACGCCTGCCGAAGTCCTGCGCAATTGGGAAGCGCTCAAAGCGGAGGAAAAGCGGAAGAAAGATGGCGGCAACGCGGACGAGGCCGAACCCGAAGCGATCCTGTCCGGCATCTCTTCCGCCATGCCGGCGTTGCTTGAGGCCCACAAGCTCAGTTCGCGCGCCGCAAACATAGGTTTCGACTGGCCCAATGTCGAGGGCTTGTTTGATAAGTTACGCGAGGAAACCGCCGAGCTTCAGGAGCATCTCAAGGAATTTCCTGCACCCGGCCCACAGCCCCAGGGACGCGGCGTGGCAGGATCGGGCCAGCCTCAGATTTCCGACGACCTGCGCCAGCGCCTGGAAGGAGAAGTCGGAGACCTTTTCTTCGTGCTGGTGAACATCGCGCGCTACCTGTCGCTCGATTCTGAATCGGCGCTGCGCAAGACCAACCGCAAGTTCCGCCGCCGTTTTCAATGGATGGAATCGCAACTACGCGCTTCAGGGCAAACACCAGAGCAGGTCTCAATGCAGGAATTGGAAGCCTTATGGCAACAGGCAAAACAGCAGGAGTCGAGCGGCCAGTGAGCGCCGCAGAAATGCTGGTGCGTAAGATCCAAGGGCTTGAGGAAATCCGCGCTTGTGTGGCGTTACAAAAAGAGGTCTGGGGATTCACCGACATCGAGCTGGTTCCCCTGCGCATGTTCGTGGTTGCCGAGAAAATTGGCGGCCAGGTGATCGGAGCTTTTGAAGGCAACGAACTGGTGGGCTTTGCCTTTGCCGTGCCGGGGGTGCGCGATCGGCGTCTGTACCTGTATTCTCACATGCTGGCGGTGCGCCAGCAGTACCGGAACACCGGGTTGGGCCGCCGGCTCAAGCTGGCTCAGCGGGACGATGCCCTCAGCCGAGGCTTTGATCTCATGGAGTGGACATTCGATCCGCTGGAAATCAAGAATTCCTACTTCAATCTTGAGAAACTGGGCGCGGTGGCGCGCCGCTACAACATGAATCAATACGGAATTACGTCATCCCCGCTGCAAGGCGGCTTGCGCACGGACCGTCTGGTAGCCGAGTGGTGGCTGAAGTCGAAACGAGTCGAGCAACTGCTGACAACTGGCAGGAATCAAGAATTCGTTCCGCTGAAGACGATTTCAGTTCCTGCCCAGATTTACCAGTGGAAATCCGATCCGGCGACGAGGTCTCGGGCGCAGCAAATTCAAGAGCGTAATCGCGAAGAATTTCAAAAAGCTTTTGCTGACCGGTTAACCGTGCTAGGCTATCGGCGCGATCCGCACGGGAACGGAGAGTTTTTGCTGGGAAGGTGGGAACCACTGTGAGATTTCCCTGTGCTCTTCTGTGCTCCCTGTGGTTAGTTACGATTTAAATCGCAACTATGAAAATCGAAGCCCTCACTCTGCGCGAACTCAAAATGCCGCTGGTAGACTTCTTTGAGACCAGCTTTGGCCGCGTTTACGATCGGCGAATCCTGCTGGTTAGCGCCACTTGCGACGGCGTTACAGGTTGGGGCGAATGCGTTTCCGACGGCGCGCCTTTCTACAGTTCCGAATGGATTGATTCTGCCTGGCTCACCATTCAACGCTGGTTAGCACCCGCCGTCGTGGGCCAGGTGATCGACCACCCTGCGCAAAGCGCACGGCTGACGGCTCGAGTCCGCGGTCACCGCATGGCAAAGGCCGCCATAGAAAATGCCCTCTGGGACGCCGAAGCCCGACAACGACAGCAGCCCCTCTGGAAGTTGCTGGGCGGGAAATTACGAGAGATTCCCTGTGGAGTTTCCATCGGTATTCAGGACTCCATCGAACAACTCTTGGACAAAATCGACCGCGAACTCGCCGCTGGCTATCGTCGCATCAAGGTCAAGGTAAAACCCGGCTGGGACCTCAATGTTTTAGAGCGCATACGTTCCCGCTGGCCGGATATCACTCTGAGTTGTGACGCCAACTCCGCCTACACCCTCGATCAGGTCGATCACCTGCGGAAGTTCGATCAATTCAATTTGCTGATGATCGAGCAGCCGCTGTGGGATGACGACATCTACAATCATTCCCGCCTGCAACCGCAGCTACGCACCGCCATTTGTCTCGACGAATCCATCCACCACGCCCGCGATGCCGCGCAAGCGGTCGAGATTGGCGCCTGCCGGATTATCAATATCAAAGTCGGCCGGGTGGGAGGGTTTAGCGAGGCGCGAAAAGTCCACGATGTTTGCGCGGCGCACAAAATCCCGGTGTGGTGTGGCGGAATGCTCGAATCCGGCGTCGGGCGCGCCCACAACATCGCTCTCTCGACGCTCGAAAACTTTCGCCTTCCTGGAGACGTTTCCGCCAGCAAACGCTACTGGAAGGAAGACATCATCGAACCGGAGGTCGAAGTCAGCGCGCAAGGCATGATCGCGATTCGAGACACTGCCGGCACTGGCTACCGCGTGCGGGAGGATCGCATCGAAAAGCTGACCCTGCGCAAAGAAACCATCACGGCCGCGTGAATCTTCACCTCTTCATCTCTGCCCTCGATCTGTGCCGGCAGCTGGCGGCTGATTTTCCGCCAGTTCCTGCGCCTGTTTCTTGAGGAACTCTACACCCTGCGCGAAGGTGAGATTCGGCGGCGCAGGATGGAAGTCGCTGAACGTCTGCGTGGATTTGATCACCAACTTTTTGAAGAACAAGATCCTGCCAGTCAAGTCCAAGTTCATGCGGGTTACCTGCCATACGCCGGTCCCCATCGTGCCCTGCTGCACCAGGAAGCGGCCACCCTTATCGAGGTGACCGAGAATGCCCCAGCCGAATCCGACATCTTTTTCCAGCGTGCCATCGATCAGCGCGATTCGGTGTTGATTCTGGTCGATGAGCATGTAGCCCTCCAGGCCGGTGAGCACTTGCTCAGTGTGCGTCGGCGCGCTGTACTCGGGATTGGGGTGGAACTTGAGGCGTATGAGTTCGTCGCCGGCATTGCCTTTTTCTTTTGTCCCGGTTTCGAAACCATCCAACTGGTAAAGAAACGCATCCGGTAGTGCCCTCATGATTCGATTGGTGCGTTCCGTGTCTTCCTTGTCTGCCTTCTCTTTTTTCTTGAGTTCTTGCGGATCATGGGCCAGGTTATCCAATCGGGCCTGTTCGTCGCGGCGTTGCTCCGCCGTGAGCGGCTTGTCGTTGATGGCGACCAACATGCCGGCCGCGACGTCCCTGGTCTGTACGATCAGCTTGGTTTGCGAACCGTGCGCAGTTTCCTCATGTTCCCGGAACATGAACTTCGCGGGATTGTTGGAATTGATTTCGTTCTGAACCGTTTCCCGCACCAGCTCGCACTGGATTTTCGGAAAAGGTTTGTGCCGCGAGGAATGTTCCCGGCATAATCAGCAGCAAAACGCCCGCAAGTAGTTCCGGTCTTTGGCCTGCCAATCTCATAGTCGCTCCCGCAGCTTAGACAACAGTGCTGTGCGTGCGGTTGCACCGGCGTGCTTCCGGCAATGGAAGCAGGCCGAGTTCCACTCATTCTAAGCCTGTCTGAGGAGAGTGTGTCCGTTCGTGCACCCGGAAACTCGCCAAATGGTTTAGAATCCGTTAATCTCGCTTGCATAGGCAACGGGGATACCCAAGGAGGCTGGGGCTATGGACACGCCAGGCACGAACGAGTTTGCTCATATCGGTAAGTCCGTCATCATCAAAGGAGAACTCTCCGGGAGTGAGGATTTGTTTGTCGATGGCGTGGTCGAAGGTACCATCGAGCTGCGGAACAACAACCTGATCATCGGGCCGAATGGCAAGGTAAAGGCAAACATCCACGCCAAGGGCGTCGTGGTCCAAGGCAAACTGGATGGAGACATCCGCGCCAGCCAAAGAGCCGAGCTGCGCAAGTCCGCGGTTGCCGTGGGTGATGTTTTTACGCAGCGAATTGCCATTGAAGAAGGCGCCTATTTTAAAGGGAAAGGTGGATATCCAGCAAGAGGCCGCGAAGCCGGTTTCCGCGCCGGCTACCAAAGCAGAGCCGGAAGGCAGAAGCAACCCGCAGGGGTCCGCCACGTCCGGCATGCCTGCGACCATGACGAGCGGCGGGAGCAGTTCCGTATCGCCGCACACGTCGGTAACCAAAGTGTGATAGTTTTTGCCCGGTTCAGGTTTCGCGCCTCGCGGTATAGTTGGTCTTGGGAGGCGCGTCTGAACCGGACGCCGGAAGGAAGTTGGAATGGCATCCGTCACGAATAGCTTCATGAAGATTTTTCGAGGTTCATCGACCGAGTCCGCCCAGGATCAGGGGCAGGGCATAAGGTCACCGCGCAGCACCCAGCGGCTCACCCGCCGCTCCAGCGGTCTGGCGGAGTTATCGCGCCTTCTTCAGTCCGAAGAGCCGCTTTGCATCCTTGATATCGGATCTACCTCAGCTGCCAATATTCGCTATTTGACCGAACGCGGCCACAAGATTTACAGCGAAGACCTGCTCGACGCCACCACCGATCCCGCTTTAGTGATCCGTGACGAGGAGGGTCATACCACCCTGGACCACAAACGTTTCCTGGCAGAGAACCTGGTCTTCAGCAACGCTCAGTTCGACATTGTTCTGTGCTGGAACCTCGCCGACTATCTTGACGAAGAGCTGGTGAAGCCGCTGGTGGCGCGTCTGTGGTCGATGATCCGCCCCGGCGGGATGCTGCTCGCCTTCTTTCACACCCAGGAAGCCGGTCCGGACGCGCCCTGCTACCGCTATCACATCATGGGCAATGACACCCTTGAAATGCAGCACATCGAGGCCCGCGGCGACATGCGCAAAGGCCCCGGCGGCGCAGTCAGCCCGTAGCGCTTTCCGGTTGCAGCGCGTGTTTAATAACCGTCACATCGAAAACCTATTTCGCGATTTTACTTCCATCAAGTTTTTCCTCACCCGCGACAATATTCGCGAAGTTCTCGTGGTGCGCTAGAACGTGTGCGCACTACCGCGTTTTCTTCACCAGATACTCAGTGAGCGCCGGCGTCTTCGCAAGCAACGCCACCAGCCGGACGGCGCACGTCTCGCGGCAGGCGCAGCATCCGCCGGATTTTCGACGAGTTCTGAAACACCGACCCAAATCGCCGAACGTACTCCTCGCAATATCGTCGCGAAGCTTCGCCGAGGGGCGTTTCCTCACGGAAAAACGGTAGCAGGACTCCGCCGCCAGAGCGCCGCTGCGTAGCGCCAATGAGATGCCATCACCGACGAAGGGATCAACAAAACAGGCCGCATCTCCCGTCCATCAGCATGCCATCACGTACCGGCTGTGGGTCGCGGAACACGAGCGGAGATGTGCTGACGGGATCCGCCAATTGTTTCCACTGCCGGCTCCTTTCGAGCAGCGCGGGATGCTGTTCGAAATACTTCCTCCAGCGTGCTGGCCACATCCGCGCAGCACCATGGCACAGGCATTGACTCGCCCAGAAGCCGAATCTGACTCGAAATCGACAGGTTGCACGCCGCAATATCCGCCATCAAAAAAGTACAGATCCACCGATGCCGGTGGCGATGCTTCTTCAAAATGCGCTTTAACGCCGATCCAGCGGGCCCGTCCATTTCGCGAGGGAGTCGGATTCAGGTTCGACCACCTTCCGGAAGCGTTGACGACCGCCTTAGCTTCGTAATCCCCGGCCGACGTTTTCACCAAAACGGCCCCGAACCTCGAACTTCCTGGACTGTGACTTGGTGACGGGCTTCCGCGCCTGCGGCCTCGGCGGAACTCCAAAGCGCATCATCGAGATCAAGCCGCGCAACGCTGGCGGCCGCGGGTCAACGCGCGCTTGAAGCACCCGCTCGTCGAGAAAAACTCGCGTCCGCTCAATCCGAACAGCTCCGGCCAACAGGGCTCGATGCCTTACATCCAGTAAATCATCCAGCATGCCCCACGATTCGGCGGAAACGAATTCGCCACAAACTTTCTGACGCGGGAATCGCCCGCGTTCAAGCAGCAAAACCCGCACTCCGTTTCGCGCCGCAGTGATCGCCGCCGAAGCTCCCGCCGGCCCGCCGCCGATCACAATTAAATCGTACATAGCGCTCACTTCGTCGCCGGCAGAGTCTTCCACGCGATGACGCCCATACGAAAAAGAAAATGCCGTGTGATCTCCACCCGTGACGCCTTCGATTTTCGCAACATCTCCGACATTTCTTCTTCTGTGTACGCCTCCGCACGGACGCGGGCGCGTCGTGTCGAGTGAGCCGGCCGCGATAGAGCGGCATCCCGGCATACACCAACCCCAAATGTGCCGGACGGCGAACCAGATCGTTAATGACGACAGCGGCGCGGCACACCCGCAGGCTCTCGTTCACAAATCGCACGACTTCATCCGGCGCGAGATGATGGACGAAAAGATTGCAGCTCACCACATCGAAGCTGTGGTCAGAAAAGGGAAGCGCCAGGGCATCGCCTGCGACCGCTCGTTCGTTCCCGTTTCAAATGAGAAGCCGCCCGATCCAGCAGCGTGACTTCAATCTGGATACCGCTTGACGCCAACGCCGCCGAGACTGCGGCGGGCACTGCGCCAGAGCCGGCGGCCACTTCAAGCAACGAAAGCGACTCCGCTTCCCGCTCACGCGCGACCTGTTCAACCAAGAAACTGTGTGGTCGCAATTCCACCGAACTTACGATTGATGCTGTTCAGATCCGAAGAGGGATGCTGCGATCTCAGAAGGAGTGCCCGCGTCGGAATCGAGCCACTCGGGGATGACCACTCTTTTCATGGAAGACACAGCTTCCAGTACGATCTCACGATTCCTCGTGTTCTCCATGAAGATGAGCCCTATACACTTCCGCCAGTTCCTCTTCCAGCAGTTGCTTGTTATACAGATCGGTATAGTAGCCGTTTCTTTCGATCAGCTCCGCGTGCGTTCCCAGCTCCACCACGCGTCCGCTGTGCAGCACAGCAATCAGGTCTGCATTGCGAACCGTCGAGACCCGGTGCGAAATAAAAATCGTGGTCCTGCCTTGCATGACGTCGCGCAGGTGGTTCAGGATCTTGTCTTCGGTGTGCGTGTCCACGCTGGAGAGAGCATCGTCCAAAACCAGGATGCGCGGGTTACGGATGATCGCGCGAGCTATCGCCGTGCGCTGCTTCTGCCCGCCGGAAAGTGTAATGCCGCGCTCTCCCACCAGCGTCCTATACTTCTCAGGGAATCCTTCGATATCTTCGGCAATGCTTGCCGCCTCCGCCGCCGATCGTACCTCCGCATCCGTCGCGTCAGCTTTTCCGAAGGCAATGTTTTCCCGGACGCTCTCGCTGAATAGAAATGTCTCCTGCGGAATAAAGCCGATATTTGCCCGTAGGAACTCCAGGCTGTATTCCCGTATCGGCCTGCCATCGATCAGCACGCTTCCCGGCGCCGCATCGTAAATCCGCGGAATCAGGCTCACCAGAGTTGTTTTTCCCGATCCTGTGGGGCCCACGATCGCCAGGCTGCTTCCCGCCGGAATTCGCAAATTCACATCGTGCAGGACCGGCTTGCCGTTATAGGCGAACTTCAGGTTGCGGAACTCAATTTCGCCTTCAATCTCCTGAGTACGTCCGGCCCTGACTTTCACTTCCGGCCCATCCGCAATTTCCGCCTTCTCCACCAGGATTTCGTTGATCCTCCCCATGGATGCGGTCCCACGCTGGAAAATGTTAATCACCCAGCCCAGCGCGATAACGGGAAAGGTTAATTGCACCATGTACAGATTGAACGCCACAAAGTCCTCGACTTTAATGCGGCCTTGCAGTACCTCCCGTCCCCCCAGCCACAACACCAGCACGATGGCGAAACCTAGCATGGTTTCAAGCGTCGGCCACAACATTCCCATCAAACGAACCAGCTTCAAACTGCGGGCAATGTATTCCCGGTTGGAGGCTTCAAATCCCGCGATTTCCGGCTCCTCCTGCACATACGCGCGGATCACCCGGGCGCCGGAAAAGTTCTCCTGCGCCCGCGCCGAAATCTCAGAGAACATGGCCTGGATTCTCTCGAACCGCTCATGAATCCGCTTACCGAAATACTGGATGGTGATGCTTACGACGGGCAAGGGTAGAAATGCATAGAGCGTCAACCGCGGGCTAATCGAGAGCATGAAGGCCAGCGCCCCGGCGGTAAACACCACCGTATTCGCGGAATACATAATTGCCGGCCCCAACAACATTCGGACCGCGTTCAAGTCATTGGTCGCGCGCGCCATAATATCGCCGGTTCGCGTGCGCTGGTAATAGGAATAGGAAAGGCTTTCGAGATGCCGGAAGAAATCGTTGCGCAAATCGAACTCAATGTCGCGGGAAATACCGATAAGAATCCAGCGAGTCAAGAACTGGAAAATGCCTCTGCCACAGGCGACGGCAAGAAGGATTGCGGCATAGGTGAACAACCGGTAATGCAGTGGCTGGTGAAGGTCGAGGGAGCGGGTCAGTCGCCGATCGCCCGCCGCACCACCTGGGGAAACAAAATCCAGATTCCGTTGTTCAGAAAAACGCACAGGGTACCTACGATATAACCGCCGCGGTACTTCTTCAGATAGGGATATAAGGGACGAAGGCTCTTGGGCAACATTTGCTTCCAGTAGATGAGATTCTACCAGCCCAGGCTTCAGTTTTCGTCCCAGCCGTTCTAACCTTTCCGGGGCCGGAGGTCGCTGCGAAACGCCTGTGCAGACGCCGCCAGCAGAAATACCACCCAACTTCCCAGAAAGATTGCAGCCGAGTCGATCAGATAGGAATAAACTGTCTCAACCCCATTATGCACGCCGAGCCTCCAATTCCGCCTTGCCCGTCAAACTTCTTGTACCGCTCCACGACCTCCTTGATGGCGTACAGCCGTCCGAGCGAAGTCAGATGCGTATCGTCAAGTACCTGCTCAATCTGCGACATCCAATACTCGACGGCCCGTTCCACTCCACAAGCCATTTCGTTTGCAATCACGTCCACGATTTCTCGCGGTACTGCTGCTATTGTGGCCACAACTACACCGCCTTCTCAAAGTCTGAGGGAGGGTCATCTCCGGCCCTCCCCTCCCCTCGTGTTGAGCTTACTGATTCGGAGCGTCTTGCGGCGGGCCTTGATGCTCGCTCATGCGTTCCTGCATTCTTTGCTGGCGCCGGGCCATGATCTGAGTGAGCTCAGTTTTCTGGTCTGGCGTCAACACCTGGTAGGCCTGAGACATGATCTTTGCATGTTCCACCTCAAGCTGCGCATTGGTCTGCGCTGCTTGGTTGGCGATTGCTTGTGCTTTGGCCTCATCAAAGTTGCCGTTGGTGATGAGCTGCAACATGGCCTGATGGCTTTGCCGTTGCTGCTGCCACAGGGGCTTAATCGTCGATTTCGAGCTCTCGAAAATCTGTTTGATCTGAGTACGTTGCGCGTCCGTCAAATCATGAAGGGCAAAAAATGGCAGCCCTTCTTCCATCCCTCCGCGGCGGTGAATATCCACCCGGTTCAGGGTTTGTGACATTGCCACTGCCGCCACCAACGTAAGCGCCAGCCCCGCCGCCCATAGCTTCAATTTGTTGCCTTTCATAAAAATCTCCTATTCGCCCGACCGTAGAGCGCTGAACTTTGCTTTCTCTGATAAGAACACCTTTCCGACGAACAGGGTAGTAAAGAGTCAGTCAACCGGCGTAAAGTTTTGTAAATAGACACCCTTGGGCGTTTGACAATTCTTTACCGCTTCGCCTGTAGGTTTGTTATAGAACTGAATATGGGGAAAATGGATCGAATCCTAGTCATCGACGACGATGCAGAACTCTGTGGTTTGGTCGGAGAATACCTCGAACCCGAAGGTTTTCAGCTTGAAGCCGTGCACGACGGCATCAACGGTCTGGAACGCGCCCTGAACGGCGACTACTTGCTGATCGTGCTGGATGTCATGCTGCCCGGTCTAAACGGCTTCGATGTGCTGCGCCGGCTGCGCGTAGCCTCCAAAACTCCGGTTCTGCTCCTCACCGCTCGCGGTGAAGATGTTGATCGCATCGTCGGTCTGGAAATCGGCGCGGACGATTATCTCCCCAAGCCCTTCAATCCCCGCGAACTCGTCGCCCGCATCCGCGCTATCTTGCGGCGCACCCAGGGGCAGGGAAAAGGTGACGCGGAGGCCATTCCTGAGCCCATTCGTGTGGGGGACATCGAACTCGACCCCGCAACCCGCACCGTGCTTCGAGACGGGACACCCGTCGATCTGACTTCAGTGGAATTCAACCTGCTTTACGCCTTGCTGCGCGACGCCGGTCGTGTGGTGACCCGCGAGCAACTGGTCGACACTGTTCTCAGCCGCAAGTTTTCTCCCTTCGATCGCAGCATTGATATGCACGTCAGCAAAGTACGCAAGAAACTTGGGGATTCCGAGAGCGGTCCCGACCATATCAAGACCGTGCGAGGGGTTGGCTACATCTTTGCCCATCCCCGGGAGCACGTCGGGAGCGAAGGACCAATGAAGAGCCTGTTCCTGCGAATTTTTCTGTCGTTTTGGGTGGCCCAGGCGCTGTTTGTGGTGCTAGCCATCGTGATCGCCTCGGCTTTACGGCCATCGCGTGAAATCTCGAATTTGCAATCTGAGGAAGGGACGTTCCTTACCGACGCGGTGCAGGCTTATCGAACTGGCGGCGACGATGCAACCTGGAAATATCTTCACGAAGTGCATGAAACTCACCATGTCCGAATCTTTATCGCCGACGAAAACGGAAGGGATCTGGTGGGGCGCAGGCCGCCCGACTGGGTAAGCCGCGCTCAGCGGGGAGAAATGCGCACCGCCGAGAGCTTCTGGGGACGGCTTGGTCCTCCGCAGTTTCTTCGGTCCTCCATGACCACTCCCGATGGACATCGCTACACCCTGGTGATTGAACTTCCTCCTGCTCCCGGCGGGCATGTTTGGGCCCCACGGTTTGCCTATCTTTGTCGGCATTTTGTCCTCAGGTTTGGTTTGTTACTTGCTGGCCCGCTATCTGACTTCGCCTATCGTCCGGCTTCGTGCCGCCACCCAAAAACTGGCGGAAGGCGATTTGGCCGCCCGCGCCGGTGTCCCCCAATCCCGCCGTCACGACGAAATGGGCGAACTGATGCGCGATTTCGACCGCATGGCGGAGCGGCTGGAGAAATTGGTCAATGCTCAAAGGCGTCTGCTAACGGATATTTCCCACGAACTGCGCTCACCGCTCGCCCGCTTAAACGTTGCCCTGGAGCTGGCTCGCAGGCGCAGCGGGTCTGACGCGGGCAGTGCGCTCGACCGCATCGATCGTGAGACCAACCGTCTCAACCAGCTCATTCAGAAACTGCTCACGATTGCCCGCGCTCGACGGAGGCGATGAACCCATCCAGAAATCACTCTTGCAGCTAGAACACTCTGATCAGCGAGATCGCCAAGGACGCTGCCTTCGAAGCCCAGGACCGGCGCTGCGAAGTGGAAGTCGATGTGATCGACGACTGTGTTGTGGTTGGTAACGCGAGGCTGCTCCAGAGTGCTATCGAAAACGTTGTGCGCAACGCCATTCGATACACCGAACCCGGCACCAGCGTCCAGATCCGACTGGAGCAGGGTATCGGAGGCAATGGCCGGAGGCCGTGATAAGGGTTACGGATTCCGGTCCAGGCGTACCCGAAGAAGCGCTGGACAAGCTGTTTCGCCCTTTCTACCGAATCGACGATGCCCGTGGCCGCCATACCGGCGGCGTCGGACTCGGCCTCGCCATTACCGAGCGTGCGGTTACGCTCCATGGCGGTGCCATTCGTGCCGCGAACCGCCCGCAAGGCGGTCTCATGGTCGAGATTCGCCTGCCTTTGGCCCCTGACACGAGCACCGATGAAAGCCGACTTTCTGACATCATCTCGACCCTGGAGCGCCGATAGCCCCTCGTCGAAAGCAACTTTTCCTCTTGCCCGTGGTTCCTACTCCCTGTTCGGGGTTTGCTCTTTCCCCCGCATTCCTGATACACATTTGAGGGAACTTTCCAACACTATGCAGCCACTCAGTGAAGGCCCCACCACGCTAGAACGGGAGAAACGATAGGGATGAGGTTCCGCGTCTTTGCCTGTCTGCTATTCATTTCGCTATGTGGATTACTCGCTTGCAGCAACAATAACAGCGTCGCCACCACGCTGGGCACGGGCACGCTTTACATTGCTGCCCAAGGCGACAATTCGCTCCGCGCCTACACCGTCGCCCTCAGCAACGGGTCACTCACCCAACTGGGAGCGGTGTTGGGCACCGGAAGTTCTCCCGTTGCTATCGCCGTTTCACCGGCCCTGAATGCACTTTTCGTAGATAACACTGTCTCCGAAACCGTCTCCAGTTATAGCGTCAACTCCGATGGCTCTCTAACTGCCGTCGCCGGCACGGTAAAAACCGGGAGCATGCCGAAGGGAATGGTGATTGATCCGTTAGGGAGATTCTTGTTCGTGGCCAACCAGGGATCGAGCAACATTTCGATGTTCTCGATCAATAGCGCAACCCTGACTGAGGTTGCAGGCTCACCGTTCACCACCATTCCCGCGGGCACCACGGTCGCGACTGGTCCTTCCGCAGTGGCGGTCAGTGCCAGCGGAAACTTCCTGTATGTCGCCAACACTTTCACCAACACCGTTTCCGCCTATACCATCTCCGCGACAGGCCTCACCCCTTTGGGTACCTCGCCTTTTGCCGTCGGACTGGCGCCTTCTGGATTAGCGGTGCCGCCCAGCGGAGGTTTCCTCTACGTCGCCAATACCGGAACCAACAATATCTCCGCTTTCAATATTTGCGACAAGATCGTAACCAGTTGTGCCAACGTCAACGCGCCCGATGGCAATCTGACGCCGGTCGTGGGGTCGCCCTTTCTCCGACGGTGGCAGCCCGGTCGCCATGGCGATTGATCCTGCGTTTAATTTTCTGTATGTGCTGGACAGCCTGTCCAATCAGATCTCTTCCTTCGCCTACGGCGCGGGCAGTGGGGTGTTGACGCCACTATCTGTCAGCCCCACCGTCTCCACCGGTCAGGCTCCAGCGTCTTTGGTCGTCGTTTCCGGAACAACGGGGGTTAACATCGGCAACACTCTTACCGAACCCCACCGACTTCGTCTATGTGGTTAACAACGAGTCGTCCACGCTCTCGGTTTTCAGCCTCAATACCACCACTGGAGCTCTGAACACCTTGGGTCTGGCGGCGCAGACCGCGGTGAACCCGACCGCCGTCGCCGCTGCAATGAACTCGGGGAGTGCAATGACTGAAAGGTTCAGGCGCTGCAACGACTCGCCCAGCGACCCTAGGTCGGCACCTTCAAAATCATGTATCCGCCCAGTAAGGCAAAAATCAAGTCAGGCGACCAGGCCGCCAGAAACGGCGGCAACTGGCTGATGTTTCCCATGGCCTCAAATAACCCCGAGACAGTCCAGTAAACCACCGCGATGCCCACCGCTACCGCCACGCCGGCAATCGTCCCGCGGCGTCCGGCCGAAAGAGAAAAGGGAACTGCCAGCACCGCCATTACCAGGGCGATCGCGGGAAAGGCGAATTTCTTTTCCAATTGAACTCGCAGCCGTACCACTTCAAATCCACTTTGCTGCAAGTCATGGATGTAGCGCCGCAACTCCTCGTAATTCATCTCAGAAGACTGTTTTACTTCCTTCTTGAAATATGTCGGTGGCTCGCTGATCCCGGGAAACGTCGCCACGTCGAAGGTGCGAAAGCTCTCGATGGCGGAGCCGCGCAGGGTCCGCACCCATCCCTGCGTACACACCCAGCGTTGCAGTGTCTCTTCCCATTGCGCTCGCTCCGCATAGATTCGCTTGGTCAAGCGGAAAGTGGCCGGATCGAACTCAAACACCGTGAGCCGGCCAAACTGGTCGCGTTCGGAATCGAACAACTGGTAGTAGTAAATGTCGGAATGCTGCCCAAAAATCCATTTTCGGTCGGGATTTAGGTAGGTTTGCGTAGGCTTGCCCTTGATCTCGTTACGCAGCGCGTCCTGCCGCTTGTTGGCGTGTGGCAAATAGAATTGGTCGAAGAAAAACAGGGCGCACGCCAGCATGGCGCAGGCCACGAGCAAAGGCGTTACTATCCGGTAAATGCTGATCCCGGTAGCTTTGATCGCCGTGACCTCGTTCGAACGCTGCATCAAGCCCAAAGTGATGAGCACGGCCAGCAGAATGCTCAACGGCGTGATGTTATACAAAAAATATGGGGAAACATTCAGCAGGTACTCTCCCACCACCAAGGGCGAAACCTGATTGCGTAAAATGTCGCCCAAGAGCTCGAACAGGGTGAACACCAGCAGCAACATCAGAAAGGTCGCCAGTACCAGGGCCAGATTCACCGCGAAATCACGCAACACATAGTCATCCAGAATCATCGGGAAGCGGGCGCTGAACATCCGCCGCCGCGTCGACGCCCGCTGGAAAACGTCTTCCGCGCGGTTGGCCCGCGCTGCCGCGCCATTCAATCGCAATCGGCCCTTAAAAGGATTCAGACGGTCTCGCCACGCCGTCATATCCAACGGCCTGCGTTCGGCACGCCACAACAAAAGCGCCCCTCCCAAAAAAAACACGATGTCGGCCAGCCACACCCCAAAACCTGGTGAAACCTTCCCTTGTCGTGCCAGCGATATTCCCGACTAAGGACACGAAATAGTAGGCAAACACCAGCAAAATCGCGATAACAAATCCAGCCGATTTCCCGCCTTTCTTGGACGATAAACCCAGCGGAATTCCCACCAGCGCCAGCACCAGGCAGGAAGTGGGCAGCGCGAAGCGGCGGTGAAACTCGATCCAGTCCCAGCGCGATATGGAATTGTCTCTGTCGTGGGCCTGCCGCCACAGTTCTGTGGTTTTCATTTGTGAAACCGGCGCCGGTTCCTGTTCTTTGCCGTTCTCTGCCTGAGGCAAGGGAATCGGAAGGTCGGTATGTTCAAAAGTCGAAATCTGGTAATTGTCCGGTGTCTTCGGATCCATCTCGTGCGTCGAACCATTGGTCAGCCGCAGATGCAGAGTACTTGCCCCTTCACTCACCAGCACCCCTTGCTCCGCCAATGTGATGCGCGGTGAATGTCGGCGTGCTGGTGTCAGCGATGAATACTCCCTTCCAGATGGCGGCGCCCTGGGCCGCCTGCACGTTCTGCACGTAGAGCACGAGTTGCGGAAAGCCTTCGTAAAAGACCCGCGGCTGCACTTCGAACGAGACCTGAGACGACTTGAGCTGATCTTGTAACCGCACCATGGCCGCCTGCGACGCGCGGCGCCAAATACACGCCGTTACCCAAGGCCAGAAGCCACGCCGCGACCGCAAAAATCGAGACGATCCGCAAAAAGCTCCACACTCCAATGCCGCTGGCGCGCATCGCGGTGATTTCGCTGTCGGCAGCCAATCGGCTCAGCCCGATCAAGATTCCCAACCAGAACTCCCGCTGGAATGCTGATGGTGAGGGTTACCGGGATAATCAGGAAGAACACTTGTGCCACGCTTGGCAGTGGAGCGCTGTTGCGCACCACCAGTTCGAGGATCTGTCCCAGATCACGGGTGAACAGGACGAAAGTGAAGACACCCACCCCGATCAGAGCATGAGTCGTCACTTCGCGCAAAATGTAGCGGGTCAGAATCCGCATGAGACGTCGATGCCCTGAGTCTAGCATGCAGGCTGGGAGTGGCATGCGAACTGCATACAGATACGCACGAGTCCTCGCCTTACCCCTCAGGCGAGTGGAAGGAAAGGACAACCCTCCCCTGTGAGATGCGCAGCGGTGTTATGCGTGGACGACGCCGAGGAGATCCTCAGTTTTTATCGAGATCTCCTCGGTGGATATGGTTACGAAGTACTTGTGGCCGCGAATGGGAGCGAAGCACTGGAGTTGTTTCGGCCGCCCACTCCGCCAATCCGCGCTGCCATCATCGACTACCACATGCCCGGCATGACGGGCCTGGAGCTGGCGGCGTCGCTGAAACGTCTCGATCCCAACTTGCCCATCGTCATGGTGGCTGGGAACGCTCCGCAACTGGACCAGATGTCTCCCTTTGTAGATGCAGCGATTCCCAAAGGTGTCCCCATCCACCAGATCACCAGTCACCTTGAACTGCTGATTGAGGAGCGCACAACCCGCACTCAACCGATCGGTTAGAGTCTCTTAATGGGATGAACGTTCAGGCTCGGCAATCGGTGAGTGCCGATAATTCGGCACCCCGCCGACTAATCGGCTTTCAGAATAAAGCGCAGACAGCGGTGGCAGGGTCAAATTCAGCGAGTATGGCCGTCCGTGCGCCGGCTGATCTTCCGCTTGCACCCCGCCCATATTGCCCATCCCGCCCCCGCCGTATTCTGTGGCATCGCTATTTAACAACTCTCGCCAATATCCGCCGCTCGGAACTCCCAGGCGATAGCCAACCCGCGGAACCGGAGTAAAATTACACACCACCACAATCGTTCCCGTCGCCTTTCCTTTTCGCAGCAGTGAAATCGTGCTCGACAAACTGTCATTGCAGTCGATCCACTCAAAACCGCCGGGTTCGTTGTCCATTTCATGCAGTTCGGGATGCGCCCGATAGAGCCGGTTCAGTTGTTCCACCCAGCTCTGCAAGCCGCGGTGCACCGGATATTGCAAAACGTGCCATTCCAGGCTGCCGTCGTGCGTCCATTCGCGCACCTGGCCAAATTCCCCACCCATAAAAAGCAGCTTCTTGCCCGGTTGCGCGTACATGTAACCGAACAGCAGTCGCAAGTTGGCAAATTTCTGCCACTCGTCGCCCGGCATTTTTCCGATCAGCGAACCCTTGCCGTGCACCACCTCATCGTGGGAAAGCGGCAACACAAAATTCTCCGTGAAGCCGTACAACATGCGGAACGTCAGCTGGTTGTGGTGAAACCTGCGATGAATGGGATCGTTGGAGAAATACTTCAACGTGTCATGCATCCATCCCATGTCCCACTTCAAGCCGAAACCCAGGCCGCCAACATAAATCGGCCGGGACACCATTGGCCATGCCGTCGACTCCTCGGCAATCGTCTGAATGCCCGGATGCTCACCGTAAGCTTCATGATTAAACTGCCGCAAGAACTCCAGCGCTTCCAGATTCTCGCGTCCACCGTACTGGTTCGGGAGCCATTCACCTTCTTTGCGCGAATAATCGAGATAGAGCATCGAGGCGACAGCGTCCACTCGTAACCCGTCGGCGTGATATTTCTCCAGCCAAAACATTGCACTGGAAAGCAGAAAACTGCGGACTTCGTTGCGCCCGTAGTTGAAAATCAGCGTCTTCCAGTCGGGATGGAACCCCTGCCGTGAATCCGAATGTTCAAACAAGTGCGTGCCGTCGAAATACGCCAAGCCATGTCCATCAGAAGGGAAGTGCGAAGGCACCCAATCGAGAATCACTCCAATGCCATGCTGATGCAGGTAGTCCATCAGGTACATGAAATCCTGCGGCTCGCCATAACGCGCCGTGGGAGCGAAATAGCCGGTTGTCTGATATCCCCAAGAACCGTAGAACGGATGCTCCATCACCGGCAAGAACTCGACGTGGGTGAAACCCATGCGGGTTACATAATCCGCCAGCCGGGGAGCTAGTTCGCGGTAGCTCAAATGCCGGTTATTCTCTTCCGGGACCCGCATCCACGAACCCAGATGGACTTCGTAAGTCGCCATCGGCGCATGTAGCGAGTTCTTCTCTTTCCGCTGCGCCATCCACGCATCGTCCGCCCAGTCATACTCCAGGTCCCACACCACCGAGGCGGTGCGCGGCGGCCTCTCATGCAGCAAGCCAAAGGGATCGGCCCTGTCGCTCACGTACCCGTTGTGCCGCGAAACAATATGGAACTTGTACAGCGCCCCCTTGGTGACTCCGGGGATAAACCCCTCCCACACGCCCGAGTTACCCCGCATCTGCAACTGATGCGCTTGCGGGTCCCAGCGGTTGAAGCTCCCAATTACCGAAACCTCGCGCGCATTCGGCGCCCACACCCCGAAGCACGCGCCCTGCTCGTCTCCGGCGTCGGTCAGGTGCGCACCCAGCTTGTTGTAGGCGCGATAATGCCGGCCTTCATTGAAAAGATGGAGGTCCTGCGAGCCAAGCAAGGTGACGTCCTCGCGCACGCCCGCTCCCGAGCTCTCAATCGTCTTGGCCATATCGCCGTTCTTAGTCTACCGGAGGCTGGCTTGATCCGTGCAAAACTTCGGTGTTATGTGTGATATCGTCTTGCCTCAGTCGCCCACGCCCAGGGAAAATCTATGCGAACACTCTGCATCGGTTTAGTTCTATTCGCAACCGCCTTCGCATTCGCACAACAGGAGCAGAAGACCGTGGACAACAAAGCCAACAACGGACGTATTGACTACATCGAGTTTCCCGCTACCGACGTAGCCAAGACCAAAGCTTTCTACCAGCAGGTTTTCGGATGGAAGTTCACCGACTACGGCCCGGACTACACCAGCTTTGAAGACGGCCGCATCGCCGGTGGCTTCACCAAAGAAGGCACGGTTACCCGCGGAGGGCCGCTGGTCGTGCTCTACGCCAGCGACCTCGCCGCCACCGAAAGGAAAGTTCGCGATGCCGGCGGCGTCATCAGCAAAGACGCATTCCCGTTTCCCGGCGGCCGCCGCTTTCATTTCACCGACCCCAGCGGCAATGAACTTGCCGTCTGGTCAGAAAAATAGCGCGGGGAATCGGCCGGGTGGCCCGTCCTTGTCGCGCTCTTTGCGACAGGGCGGGGAAGTTGGCCGCGTGAGACGGACACTCTTGTCCGCCATTGTCCGGATCACCACGAACCGTGTAGGGACGGGTGCCCTCACCCGTCCAGGCCGAGCGCAGCTCGGCAGCAATTTAGCCGCGTAGCGGCCTAAGAATAAAGCCCAGGGCGCAAGCCCTGGGCACCGGGTCAAAAGTGATTGAGCCCCGGAGGGGCGGAAGAGATGCGCACCCGCGCGCATTTGAAAGGGCACAGGTTCAGCCGTGTCCCCCTCAACGTCTGTCATCCTGAGCGCGGTCGAAGGATCTGCTTTTCCTGCCAGCTTGTCGGATAATGTCTCCATGGCCAAGCGTTCCATGACCGGCAAATCCGTCGCATGGTTCTTCCTCCTCTGCACGCTCGCCGACTTGATCCTCGGGTACATCCGCGACCGTACCCTCTCCGCCGCCATCGGACACGTACTCTTCGGCTTGCTCAGCACATTCGTGTTTCTCGCAATCTGGTGGGTGATGGCCCGCAGCGACGACTCGGGGAAAGAACGCTAGCGGCATACGGCGTGAAAGGGCACGGCTTCAGCCGTGCCGATCAGCCACCAACTTTGACCAACGCGCCAATGAGGCGCAACTGTTAAAGCCGACAGCGGTTACACCCCCGCTCAAGCCAAAGGAGGGCTTGAGTGGGTCGCCCGCCCCGTACCTCTCCCTCACCACCTCGACATGATGCGCAAAGTGGCCCGGAATCATATAGGCCAATGCCCGCACGGTGACGCGATGGTCGCTGGCGATGCCGCGGCGCGTCCATCCCTCGGCTGGCATATTCCGGAATAGAGAAATAGTCGCGAGGCGCACCCGGCGGAACTCCTCGACGTGCGCAGCCCAGCTAACCTGATCCGCTTGAGCGCCGGCAGCGGCCACAAGTTGATCGTAGCTGGCGATCGGAGTCTCGAAGCCGCGCGCGAACCACAGCGTGCGAAACGCGAAGGCGCGCTCGGTGTCGGTGACGTGGTTGAGCAGTTGCCGAATGCTCCACTTATCCGGCGCATAGCGATGCAAAGACTTTTCTTCCGAGATCGACGTGAGCAGCGGCTCGTCGAGCTGCTTCTCAATGACGGCAAGGGGATCGTCGCCGGGGATCAAGTTGATATAACTGAAAGCATAGGGCGCCGCATCGTCAGGACCAGGGCGGGGAATCATGAGAGCTATTTTAGCGAGTTTCTAAGAAAGCAGGTTCCTCGACACGCCCTCGCCACGCGCGTTGGCGTGGCTGCGAACGGGTCGGAATGACAAAGAGAGGAGAGCGTGGAACGCCCTCACAAATAAAAATCCCCACCCAAGCTGAGCTTGGGTGGGGCACCCTACAGTTTTGTTTTAGCTGAAAGCTGACGGCTGATAGCTGACAGCCTGGTGCCCCAGGTTCCGCGCAGCACAAGCGAGCTAACCTGGGCGATGACGTCGTGCCCGCGCCACGCCTGACAGCCAACTCCTACACCATCGCTACCAGCCGGTATTTATCCGCGCGAGGTTCCACAATTCTCAATTTACCGTGGCCGGGATTGACCTCATAGCGCGTCGAGAGCAGTCCAAAACGCTCGAGCAAATCGACATCGCGGCTTACAGCGCGAGTATCACGGTTTAGTTCGCTGGCCAGAATCGAGACCGAATGCACTCCTTCGCGAGCCGCACTGAGAATCCGCATGCGCTCGGGAGATAGAACTTTCATCATGTCCGCTGCGCTCTCAAATGAGATTGTGAGCTCCGGCCCAAGTTCTTCTCCCCGATCAAGTTTGCGGGCATGTTCGCGAGCCCGCGTAAAAAAGCCCTTCGCGCCGTCATTGGTGATGTTAACTTTTGCTCTTTTGCTCATCTTCTAACCTCCATAACTCGCGGACTTCATCCTCGAAGCGGCTGACCAGTTCCTCGTAGCTCCGAAACTCAAAATTCTGGACCTTGCCCATGAAATGCCGGTGATGAAGGCCGTGGGCATTGTCATAAGCCAGCACGCGCCCGTCGTCACCGCCATAGACTCGGGAATTGATGTAGACGAGACTGTACCTCGCCAGACGATCGCCTTCGAACCACACTTCCTCCTTCAAAATGGCCCCACGCCGCCTACCTGAAAGGTACGAGGTTTCGTCGATCCTCTTTTCCCGCTTAGGCCGCTTTTGTTTTCCTCTCGGCACAGGTTATGCAGCTGAGACAAAGCATATCCTAGCTGAAATCAGGAGGGATGTAAAGAGTACTACCTGCTGCGTCGCCTCCCGGACAGCGGAGGGAGGCTGTCCCCACGTGTCCTGTGACGTCTTCGTCGTTGACGGACAAGAGTGTTCGTCCCGCACGAGCACACGCGCGAGGACGCGCGCGTCTACATAGACAAAAAGCCCCACCCAAGCTGAGCTTGGGTGGGGCACCCTCCGGTTTTGACAGCTCGCACGGGCGAGACGCCCGCGCCCACATTTTGCTTAGTACATGCCTTCCATGCCGCCGCCGTGTCCACCCGGCATCGGTGATCCCTTCTTCTCTTCCGGGATCTCCGCCACCAGGGCTTCGGTGGTCAGCATCAGCGACGCGATCGAGCCGGCGTTCTGTAGCGCAGTGCGCACTACTTTCGTCGGATCGAGCACGCCCGCCTTGACCAGGTCCTCGTACTCGCCGGTCAGGGCGTTGTAGCCGTAGTTCGGGTCCTTGGAGTCGTTCACTTTGCCCAGGACGATGGCGCCTTCTTCGCCGGCATTCTCGGCGATCATGCGTAGCGGCTCGGTGATGGCCCGCTTCACAATGTTCACTCCGATATGCTCGTCGCCTTCGGTCTTCAGGTTTTCCAGAGCCTTAACGCAACGCGCCAGCGCCACGCCTCCGCCCGGGACAATGCCTTCCTCGACTGCCGCGCGAGTCGCGTGCATGGCATCCTCGACGCGAGCCTTCTTCTCTTTCATTTCGGTCTCGGTCGCGGCGCCGACTTTGATCACCGCCACACCGCCGACCAGCTTCGCCAACCGCTCCTGCAACTTCTCGCGGTCGTAGTCGCTGGTGGTCTTGTCGATCTGGCTGCGAATTTCTTTCACCCGGCCTTGAATGTCTCCGGGCTTGCCTTTGCCTTCGACGATGGTGGTGTTGTCCTTGTCGATGGTGATCTTCTTGGCCTGGCCGAGATCGCTGATCTGCACGTTCTCGAGCTTAATGCCGAGATCTTCGGTGATGGCTTTGCCGCCGGTGAGAGTTGCGATGTCCTGCAACATCGCCTTGCGGCGATCGCCGAAGCCGGGAGCCTTGACGGCCGCGACTTGCAGCGTGCCACGCAGTTTGTTGACCACCAGGGTAGCCAGCGCTTCGCCCTCCACATCCTCAGCGATGATGACCAACGGCTTGCCGCCCTTGGCGATCTGCTCGAGCAACGGAAGCAGATCCTTCATGCTGGAAATCTTCTTTTCGTTGATCAGGATGTAAGCGTTCTCGAGCGCAACTTCCATGCGCTCGGGATCGGTGACGAAGTAAGGCGAGAGATAGCCGCGGTCGAACTGCATGCCTTCGACCACTTCCAGCTGGGTCTCAAGCGTCTTCGACTCTTCCACCGTGATGACGCCATCCTTGCCGACTTTCTTCATGGCTTCGGCAATAATGTGTCCGATGGTCTCATCGTTGTTCGCGCTGATCGTCCCGACCTGCGCCGATCATGTCGCCGGTGACGGGCTTGGAGAACTTGTCGAGTTCGCCTTTGGCGCGTTCGCCGGTCTTCTTGTCGATCTCGCCGCAGATCGTGTTGACGGCTTTCTCGATGCCGCGTTTCATGGCCATCGGGTTGGCGCCGGCCGCGACCGTCTTTACGCCTTCGCGATAGATGGCCTGGGCCAGAACGGTGGCAGTGGTGGTGCCGTCGCCGGCAACATCGGATGTCTTCGAGGCCACTTCGCGCACCATCTGTGCGCCCATGTTCTCGAGACGTCCTTGAGTTCGATTTCTTTGGCGACGGTGACGCCGTCCTTGGTGATGGTCGGCGAACCGAATTTCTTTTCAATGACAACGTTGCGGCCCTTGGGGCCGAGGGTGACCTTCACGGCGTCCGCCAGAAGATTCACGCCGCGGAGAATCGCCTGTCGCGACTCCTCGCCATGTACGATTTGCTTTGCCATAATTCTTTTCTCCTTAAGATTTGAAAAGTCTTTAACCACAAAGGGCACTCAAGGATCACAAAGGAAATCCCGTGCCGCCTGAAGTCTTGCGCTTCGTTCGTGTACCTTCGTGTCCTTTGCGGTTATTCGCCTTGGGACAATCAGGTACTCGACGTGACTAGCGCCGCGATCCCGCGGTTTCTTTCTTGGCTGCGCCGCTGAGGATGCCGAGCACTTCCTCTTCGCGCATGATGATGAAATCTTCGCCGTCCAGCTTGATCTCGGTGCCCGAGTACTTGCCGAACAGGATGCGGTCGCCCTCTTTCACATCCAGCGGACGAACCTTGCCGTCCTCGTTGACTTTGCCTTTGCCGGCGGAGATGACTTCGCCCTCCTGCGGCTTGTCTTTGGCCGAATCAGGAATGATGATTCCGCCACGGGTGGTTTCGGCTTCTTCCACACGCCGCACCAGAATGCGGTCGTGAAGTGGGGTAAACTTGGCCATGGTTATTGCTCCTTTCGTTCTGTTCTTTCAAGTTTGAAGTTTGGGTTTGATTGCAGTCATACGGCTCCGCCAACGGCTTCCAAGACTCTTGTTAGCACTCATTGTTGGCGAGTGCTAATCATAGCAGATGCGAGGGTCGGGTTGTCAAGGGGGCATGTCTTTGCGAACTTGGCAAACCCTTGCGAACTTCACGCGAGGGCTACCGCGAAGTCACGCCAGGCGCGCGCTATTGCGCAAGGAGTCTAATCCAGACGGACGGTAAATCTATGAATATAATGACACAAACTCGCTCATTCTCCTCCTGCTGTACGGGCATCGCCGCGGCGCAGGTGGCGTCCAGCGACGGAGCTTGGTCCTCTACGGGCGGCACGGTCTATCCGTCGCCTGGAGCCAAGCCGATTACGGATGCGGTGGTCGTCATTCGCGGCGGGCAAGATCGTCGTCATCGGAAAGAGCCATAACGTGCTGCTCCGCGTTCGGCCACAGGTTTTGGACTGCTCGGGCAAGGTCATTGTGGCCGGATTCTGGAACAGCCACGTCCATTTCACGGAAGACGCCTGGAAAAGCGCGGCGGACGCGCCCGCTGCCAAGCTCGAATCCCACATGCAGGAGATGCTCACGCGCTGGGGCTTTACCACGGTCTGGGACCTGGGATCGGACCCGCGAGAACACGCTGCCGCTGCGCAAGCGGGTGGATGCCGGCGAAGTGCCGGGGCCGAAGATCCTGATGGCGGGAGACATTTTCCCTTAGCACGGGCATCCGGTGTATGTGCCGGCGGAGATTCAATTGCCCGAAGCCGCCACTCCGGCAGACGCCACTCGCATGGCGCGCGGCTATATGTATCTTGGTCTGGATGGCATCAAGCTATTCACCGGCGCTTATATGGGCCGGACAAACCGGTCATCAATATGGACACGGCACATCGTGAAGGCTGCGGTGGACATCGCCCATGCAGTGGGCAAGCCGGTGTTTGCGCATCCGCAGAACTATGCAGGCGTGGATAACGCGCTGGCCGGCGGCGTGGACATTCTGGCGCACACCATTCCGACCGAGGAACATTACACGCCGGAAGAACTGGCGACGATGAAGCGGCAGCACACGGCGCTGATTCCGACGTTGACGCTGTGGACCACGGTGACGCCGAATCGAGGAGGTACAGAAGCATTTGGTTCAAGCCGGAGTTGATGAATTGAAAGCGTTTGCGTCGCAGGGCGGGACAGTTCTGTTCGGCACCGACGTGGGATTTATGCACGAAGTACGACACGAGCGAAGAATACGAATACATGGGACGGGCGATGACGTGGAGTGACATTCTGGCGTCGCTGACGACTAACCCGGCTGAGTACTTCAAAGCTTCGACCAAAGGCCGGGTGGAAAAAGATATGGACGCGGACTTAGTGGTGCTGGATGGCGATCCGGCGGTGGATGTGAGGAATTTTGCGAAGGTGGCGTGGACGGTGCGGGCGGGGAAGGTGATTTGGGCGGGGAAGTGAGAGCGCCCCGTCGACAGCCCTATAGAGTTAGCTAAGAGCCTGTGGTGGGCCAGCCCGCCGTTTAACGGTCTATCACGCTGATTGAGACTTGCCGGCCCGGCGCCTGTGCCCTGGCATCAACTATCCGCAGCAAATGATTTGCCAGCAAGATGATCTCTAGGCTAGCAGCGCTACCTCACGGCTTCTGCGTAGGTCGCAACAGCACCTCGCTGATGAACGACCCTGACGCCTGCGTTACCAGCATGGCCACAGCATGCGCCACATCGTCCGGCTGCAGCATCTTTTCCGGGTCCTTGCCGGCGTGCGGGCTCAATTCAGTATTCACCGACCCAGGACAAACGACCGAAACCCTAATATCTGTAGGTACGCAGCTCTTCCGCCACCGAATAACTAAGGCCGTTGAGACCCCACTTCGACGCGGCATAAGCCGCACCGTTGGGCAGAGGATTCTTTCCCGCCAGAGACGAAATGTTCACAATATGCCCGGCCTGGGCTTTGATCATCATCGGCGCGAAAGCCCGGATGCAGTAGAAGACTCCTCGCAGGTTTGTATTGAGGACTTGATCCCAGGATTCCAGCGGCATCTTGTACAGGGGACCGCCATAGCCTCCGATGCCGGCGTTGTTAACCAGAATGTCGACCCTCCCAAACTTGTCGCCGACATGAGTCGCCAATGCCTCAACCGACCGTGGGTCAGTAACGTCGCACTCCATGACCTCCGCCTGTCCGCCGGCCGTGGTGATGGCCTCGACGGTCCAGTCCAGCGGGACACGATTGCGCCCTCCCAGTACGGTCACCGCTCCCAAGCGGGCCAGCTTGCGCCCGATGGCAGCGCCAATCCCGCGCCCGCCGCCAGTAATCACCGCCACCTGGCCCTTCAGCACTGACTCGGCATTTTCCGGCATACCGCCGCACCCCCATTTGTAGAGCAATCGAACCACCTGAAGTGGCTTCCCTTGCATCTTACAAGAGCGAATCGTGCTTTGGGGATGCACAAACTTGCCATAGTTGGGTTAGATACTTATAATCCGCCTCAACGGAATATTCTCCTGGCCCGCAGGTGCGATGAGGCTTTAGGGCTTCCGGGTAGCGGCTGGGCGGAGCAATCAGCGATCTGAACAACCTGGGTGAGCGGTGCTTGGATCGCCTGGGCAAGATGCCGTCGCGTTCTCGAAGTTGCATTTCCCCAAATTCTAAGGAGCCATTTCACATGAAGACGAGTCTAGTGACGATTGTGCTAGCGTTTGCTGGGTTAGCTTCGGCGCAGCAAACTGCGGGGCAACCGTCGGCCTCATCCCAACCCGCTGCTCAAGCTCAGCAGCAAAAGAAAGAAATCAAGGACCCGGCGGAGTACAACGCATACGTGGGGGCGATCCAGCAGAAGGATCCCGCCGCCAAAATCAGCGGATTGGAAGCTTTCCTGGTGCAGTATCCCAGCAGTGTGATGAAGGATGACGCGCTGGAAGTGCTGATGGGGGCCTATCAGCAAACCGGAAACCAATCCAAGGTGAAGGAGACCGCGAATCGGCTGCTGGCCGCGGATCCGAATAATGTTCGGGCCCTGGTTGTGCTGGCGTATGACGAGCGAGGAGCTCAGAAATGGGCCGATGCCAAGGCCCATGCTGAGCGCGGTCTGCAAGCTCTTCCCAATATGCCAAAACCGGACGGCGTTTCCGACGCAGACTTTGCCAAGCAAAAGGAGCAACTGGCGGAGGCGCTGGAGAGTTTTGCTGGATTTTCTGCTTTGCAGTTGAAGGACAACGCCACTGCCGAGAAAGATCTGCGCGCAGTCGTCGAAGCCGACCCCAACAGCGTGGACAATATTTACCCACTAGCGCTGGCTTACCTGACGGCGACCCCCGAGGATGACGTGAACGGATTGTTCTTCATCGCTCGGGCGGCCAACCTGGTTAAGGATCCAGCTGCAAAGGCCCAAATTACCAAATTCGGGCACAGCAGGTATGTGAAATATCATGGGTCGGATGACGGTTGGAACGACCTGTTGACGCTGACTGCAACTACACCGCTGCCGCCGGCAGGATTTACGGTTAAGAAATACGTTCCCCCCACTCCGGCAGAACAGGCACATGATCTGGTGAAAGACAAGACACCCGACGACGTCAAGAAGCTTGCCTTTGCCGACTGGGAACTCGTGCTTTCCCAAGGCACGCCGGAAGACCAGGACAAGGTCTGGAGTGTGATCAAGGGCGTACCGATGCAAATGGAAGCCACCGTGCTGAGTGCTACGCCTACCCAGACTGCAAATTGCCGCCAGCGAGGACGACATTCAGGCTAAACGGGCCGACATCGTGCTCACCATGAGCGGGACCATTCCTGCCAAACTTATCCCAGCTGAGGGGGCGACATTCGATTTTGAAGGAACACCAGTGTCGTATACCTCCAACCCATTTGTCATGACTATGGAAAAGGGCGCCCTGCTGACCAAAGCTCCAGCCAAGAAGCCCGTCCACCACAGGACCAAGTCATGATTAGCGAGACATCTGGGATTCGATAGGGAGGGCAGCGTCACACGCTGCCCTTGATTTTTTTCCGGAGCAGGATGCTCAGCGGACCAGCTTTCTCTCGTAAGCCAAAGGCCGTGCGCTGCGCGGAGGGCGTTTGATTCCGGCGCGCAGTTGGCGCACGTCGATCTTCAATTCTGAGATCGTCCGGCTTAAGGTGTTGCGATGCATTCCAAGTTGGCGGGCGGCGCGGCATTGATTGCCCTTATTCTCCTGCAAGACAGTCAAGATGAAGCGTTTCTTGAATTCACGCACCGCCTCGGAATACAGAATATTGCTCCGGTACATCTGCATGATGAGTGCTTCGAGCTGGTCTCTCACGGCGTCTCTCTTTCTTGGAAAAGTCCATCGGGCTTCTCCCTGGTTTGCCAGCTACTGCTTACGTGATGTTGCAGTTTAGGGCGAGTGCGCGGCGTGGTGTAACAAATCAAGTCCTTGATAAAAGCGCATTCGCAAATCCGAAGGCGCCAGCCATACCGCCGCCCGTCCCACCACCAGAAAATATGGAGCCCAGCGCGATCCCTGGAGCCATTTCGAGGTTGGCGTAAAAGCCGCCATGCTGGTAAGCACGATAGCGACGACCAGGCATCCCCGCAATAACCCCAAAGCTGCGCCCAGAACTCGGTCGACCACTCTCAGCCCCGCTTCTTTCATGGCCCAGCTTGCGATCCGCCCGGCAATTCCTGCCAACAGCATCACGCCGAGGAAGATCAATAAGAAAGCAGCAATCTCCGCCAGCCAGGCCGACGAAATATTCGGGGAAAAACTAGCCGCAAGCCAATGATAGTTCCAAGCGGCCAGTAAATATCCAAACACCAATCCGCCAATTCCAAAGGCTTCCTGGAAAAAACCGGAACTGGCCGCCTGCAACACGGACAGAAGAATCACCACCGCGATGATCCAGTCAGTGGCAGCCAATGCGTTCTCCAGTTAATTCGCCGCTAAACATCCAGCTCGCGTCCGGTGAGCCGGTGATATGCCTCCAAGTATTTTTCGCTGGTTTTGCGAGCCACCTCTGGGGGGAGGGCAGGCGCAGGCGGTTGTTTGTTCCAATGAATTTCTTCGAGATAGTCACGAACATATTGCTTGTCGTAGGAATCCTGCGCGCGTCCGGGCTGGTATTTGTCTGCCGGCCAGAAGCGCGAGGAATCGGGTGTCAGGACCTCATCCGCGAGTGTGATTCCCTTGGACGTGATCCCGAACTCGAACTTCGTGTCCGCAATAATAATGCCCCGACTGCGGGCGTAATCCGACGCTTTGGTATAAATCTTCAAGGTAACGTCGCGCAGCTTTTCGCTACGTTCCCGACCCACGGTACGGACCATCTCCTCGAACGGGATATTCTCGTCGTGTCCGGTGGTGGCCTTCGTCGAGGGGGTAAAAATCGGTTCCGGCAGTTTGTCGGATTCCTTCAGGCCTTTGGGCAACTCGATCCCGCAAACCTTGCCGCTCGCTTTGTACTCCTTCCAGGCCGAGCCTGAAATATAACCTCGTACCACACATTCCACGGGTACCATTTCAGCCCGCGTCACCAGCATGGAGCGACCGCGCAATTTGTCGGCATGGGACCGAAGAGTGGCGGGATATTGCTCCACATCCGCAGTCACCAGATGGTTGGGGACAACTTCGCGCAGAAACTCAAACCAGAACAGAGAAATCTGGGTAAGGACGCGTCCCTTGTGGGGAATGCCGGTGGCCAGAACGTAATCGAACGCGGAAATGCGGTCCGTCGCCACAAACAATAAGTGTTGGTTGTCGAGACGGTACACGTCTCGCACTTTGCCACTGGCATGAAGTTGCAGTTCTGGGAAGTCAGTACGAAGCAGGACGGGATCTAGAAGTTGGGGGCTCATGAAATAATTTTACAGGTAGAAAACGTCGCGTATTCTGAACCCGCAGGAAATTTTTGTCAACCCATAAGTCAGAGTTCACCGCAGGCGCGGCGAAGCCGCGCACCTAAAAAGAGTTGACAAAGCAGTGAGGCGCGAAATCGACCGTCCAGCAAGGGTTTCCGCTGGATCAGTTGTGGAAAAACTGAGGATGCCGGAGGATAACTGGAGATTTGAAATCTCCAGGATGGGGACAGCGGATAGGAAGTTTTCAAGCCTGGGCTAGGCCACCTGGTTTTTCACCGGCTCTGCCGTTGCCCCCAATTGCACCGAGACCAACTTCGAAACTCCAGGTTCCTGCATGGTCACCCCATAAAGCACTGGCGCGATGCTCATGGTTTTCTTGCTGTGCGTGATGAGCACAAACTGGGTTTGCACGCTCATCTCTTTGACCAGATCGGTGAAACGCCCGATGTTAGCCTCATCCAGCGGCGCGTCGACTTCGTCCAGAATGCAAAATGGGCTGGGCTGATACTGAAAGATGCCCACCAGCAACGCCAGCGCCGTAAGCGCCTTTTCGCCGCCGGATAGCAGCAGCACGTTTTGCAGCTTCTTTCCCGGAGGCGAAGCCACCACGTCAATGCCGCTTTCCATGCTGTTCTCCTCGTCGGTCAAGCGCATGAAGGCATGACCGCCTCCGAAGAGTTTTTTGAACGTAGCCTGGAAATTTTCGTTAATGCGGCCAAATGCTTCCGCAAATTTCTGGCGTGAGAAAATATCGATCTCGGCGATCGTAGCTTGCGTATTTGCAATCGATTCGAGCAGATCTTTTCGCTGGGTATCGAGGAAAGCGTGACGCTCGGCAGTTTCTTTATATTCCTCCAGGGCCATCATGTTCACCGGACCCATTGCGTCAAGCCGGGCCCGCATCTCGCGTTGGGCCTGGTCTTCAGCGACCAACTGCTCCCCGGCAACAATTGCAATGGCGGCGTCCGCCATCAGTTCAGGGCGTTGAATTCCAAGTTCATTCAGACACGTCTCGGCCATGTATTGTGTGTCCGATTGCAGTTTGGCAAACGCTGCGGCCAGCTCACCTCGACGGTCCCGTGCCTGGTCGAGCGCCTGACGCCCACTGCGCAGAGCCTCATCGATCTCCGTCAGCCGGGCCCGCACTTGGTCCGACTCAAATTGCAATAGTCCTTCGCGGGCCTCGCTGACATTGCGCTCGGCTGCCAAATCATCCAGAAGAACAGCCAGTCGTTGGTTTTCGTTCTCCCGCTCGACCCGTTCCGCCGCGGCGGACTCAATCTCTCTTCGCAAGTTGCTCACTCGCTCGTTCACATCGGCCATCAGCGATCCCATCCGCTCCAGAACCGCCGCCGCTGCACGATGCCGCTCCTCCAAGGTAGCCACTTGCGCCAAGTGCTGAGACGCGTCTTGCGACGTCAGATCGCGAAGTTCCCGTAGAGCCGCCAATTCTTCGTTTGCAGCTGAAGCCAGGCGTTCCAGTTCTTCCCGATGCTGTTGCAAGTGCGTCAACTCGGCCTGCCGTACGGAGATAAGATTGACTTGTTCGTCCCGGTCCACGCGCAGCCGTTGCAGTTCGATGCGGCAAGTCTCCAGCCGTTCGTCCACGCGGCTCATTTCTGATTCGAGTTGTTGCAGCATGTGGCCCGAAGTCATAGCCTGCTTCTCTGCTTCGTGCTTTTCCTGCTCAAGACGGTCCAGCAGGGAAGTCAGGTCTTTGATCTCCCTACCCAACCGCAGAACCCCGGTTTCTTCATCGCGCAGGGCCATTTCGAGTTCGCCGAGCGCGCGCAAGACATCGCGCAGCTCGCGCTTCATCGAAAGCGGCCCTTCCGTCCTCTGTTTTCCCCCCGTCACGGTTACGTTGTGAAAGCATTCTCCGGATTGTGCCAAGAAGAACGCGTCGGGATTCGACAGCGCAAGTTCGCGGGCAAAAGCTGAATCCGACGCGATGTAGCCATCGCGCAGCTTGGGAAGAATGACTTCGAGCGATCGCCCAAATCCATTGAGCACCCGGATGGCATGCTTGAGGGGAACAACGGATTGGCTGGGCGAAAGCGCCCGCGCGGCTTCGTCGACAGCGAAAGAGAACTTCGCCTGCGAATCTTCGGGGTGCACCAAGAATGTGGCCCGTCCATCAACATCGGTGCGTAGCAGGCGCAAGCCCTCATCGGCGGCATCCCACGATTTCACCACGATGTAATTCAGTTCGTCGCGCAGAAAGTCCTCGACCACGCTTTCGTATTGCGGCTCGACCTCGAGGAAGTCGGCCAAAACTCCCGCCGGAGCCAAGCCGCCATTCATCGCTCCGGACTGAAACAGCCGCCGCACCGATTCCGTGGAAAATCCGTGTTCCGCCACCAGCGCCTCGAGCGATGCTTTCTTGCCGATGGCCGAGGCGTATTCGGCGCGCAGACTATCAAGACGATTCTTGCCATCGGATTCCTCGCGGCGCTGCGACTCAAGCAAACTGCGCGCCTGGATGATTTCTTCCGATAGGCCGGTTATGCGTTGCGAAACGGTCTCAAATTCCAAGGCGAGTTGCCCGCGTCGGCCACCGAAAGCATCCATCTGTGCGTCACCGGTTGACATCTCAGCATGCAATCGCTGGGACTCGCGTTCTATCGCCGCCACCCGCTCCTCCGTTTGAATAAGCTGATTGCGTAAGTTGGATGCGGAAGCCACAGCCTCCAGGATCGCGCCCCGCGACGCTTCCTGCCGTCCCTCGAATTCCGTGAGTGCACCGACCGCGGCGGTCGCAGCTCGCTGGCGGTCGGCCAATTCGGCTTGGGCGGCAGATAAATCGGCGGAAGCGGAGTCTAAGATCTGCTGGTTCGACTGACGCTCTCCCTCCAGCGCATCCCGCCGGCTTTGAGTTTGCGCGAGTTCAGACACCGAAGACGTCGCCCGAGCCACCAGTTCCACGCAGCGCTCTTCATTGTGACGCTGCTGGGCGACGGCGTGATTCCCCTCGATCTTGATCTGGTTCAGACGTTCGCGGTTTTCTCGAATCTCGCTCTCAATCGTATAACCGCGTTGCGTTCGCTCCCCGTGTTCGCCTTCCAGTTGCTGCACGCAATCGCTACGCTGCCGTATCTCCTCAGAAACAGCGTTGACCTGCCCATCCAGGGCGGTGCTTTCTGAATCAAGTTGCGCGAACTTGCTGGCCAGCACCACCCGCAGCTTGGCCCGCAGTTCTTCCCGCAGCTTGGCATAGCGTTCGGCTTTCGATGCCTGTCGCTTCAAGGAATTCATTTGCCGCGTGACTTCCTCGAAGATGTCATTTACCCGTGCGAGGTTTAGCTTGGCATCTTCCAAGCGAGCTTCCGCCAGGCGCTTCTTGGTTTTGAACTTGGTGATTCCCGCCGCTTCTTCGATGATCGCGCGACGGTCGGTAGGGCGGCTGCTCAAAATTTGCCCAATGCGGCCTTGCTCGATCAGCGCATAGGACTCCGGTCCGAGGCCGGTGCCCATGAACAGTTCCTGAATATCGCGCAGACGGCACAGCTTGCCGTTGAGCAGATACTCGCTGTCGCCAGAACGGAACAGCCGCCGGGTGACCACGATTTCGCCTGCTCGGAACTGCTGCTGAAACTTTCGCCGCCGGATTTTCAACACCACCTGCGGCCCGAGACCAGCCGTCGACGCGGCAGACTTTGGCGGTGGATTTGGATTCACGAACACCGCAAACAGGGGCTCATCTTCCTCTTCAGCGTCAGAAGCCACGACTCGGCCCGGCTGCGCTTCTTCGGTGCGCTGCTCGACTTCCTCGGCGGCCTTGGCCCGCAGTTCCGCCTCATCCCAATCCGATGCCGGCATCTCATCCTGGATTTCAATTTCTGTGGGATCGGCTACATCGATGCCGTTGTAAGCCTCGGGATCAATCAGCGTGAGCGCCACCTCAGCCATTCCGGTCGGCTTGCGGTCACGCGTGCCGGCAAAAATCACGTCCTCCATGCGCGAGCCGCGGAGGGTTTTGGCGGACTGTTCGCCCAACACCCAGGAAATGGCGTCGGCAATATTCGACTTGCCGCAACCGTTCGGCCCGATAATGGCCGCGACCCCGTCCCCATGAAACTTGAGTTCGGTGCGGTCGCAAAAAGATTTGAACCCGAGAATTTGCAGCCTTTTTAGTTTTAGCAACGTGTACTCCTTGGCCGTGCCAACCCGACTTCTAACCCACTGTTCAACGAAGCCGCCTGTTTACTTTTCAGATGCCCGTCAATGCCGTTGGGCTAGAGGTTCACTCTAGGCCCAGAGCGACGGGCACAAATCAGAGCTAATGTAACGGTCAAATTGCGCCTGGGTCAAGCAAGAAAACACTATATCTTGTATGACCCTTCGCGCCACTACCTCATTTTGCACATACAATGCGACAATTGGGCGGATAGACGGTGGGAAACGGAGGAGGCGGGAGAAGCGCGAGAGCTCAATCATGCTATTCCAACCTGAGCACGAAGCAAAGGAAAGAATGCTTTTCAGCTGTGGATCAGTTCACGCGTGCTGAGCGTCGCGCCATCAGGGCGATGGGCAGGCCGACAAACAGGCTGTGGGAAAACAACTGATCGAGAAGCTCGGCCACCGAAACTGGAACCGTCCTTTTCGGCACCGCCGACAAAGGTACGACGACGTAATGCATAAAAAAATATAAACCGAGTCCGAACGCCGGTCCACAAATCCAAGGCCTGCGGAATAACACAGGAAAGACCCGGCTCGCCACGTAGAACACGGCGGCCGCCCCAATGGCGATGAAGAACTGCAGACCGATGCCCAAAACCACCGTGTACCAGCCCTCATGAAACGATCGACGCCCCAAGAGTCCGCTGGCGATGTTCTGAAAGAGCAGGGCGGGTGGGACGGCGAAAGCCAGACGATAAAACACCGCGGCATCCAAGCCGTCGAGTAGACCGGCAATCGAGCCTCCTACGATAATGGTCTGGAAAGCCTGAGGATGACCGGTTTCGCCAATTAGTGCGGACGACATTCGAATGATCTTTTTGGTGATCGTAAACAGGCTTGACCGGGACAGCGGGTGTCGGCTGTCCCGGGCCCTGCTTCTACTTGCCCAGCTTCTCGAAGAACAAACAGATGGACTCGATCCCGCGATGAAAATTCGGGATGTGGAATTTCTCGTTGGGGGCATGCAAATTGTCGTCTGGCAGCCCAAAACCCATCATTACGCTGGGAATCTTCAGCACGTCCTGGAAGTCGGTCACGATAGGAATCGAGCCGCCGGAGCGAATGAACACCGTGTCTTTCTTGAAGACCTCGTGCATGGCCTCGGTCGAGGCTTTTATGTATTTGTTGTCGGTTCCGACCACGCAGGCTGGCCCTTTGCTCCAAACCTTGATTTTGGTCTCGATGCCTTTAGGCGTGAGCTTCTTCACGTAGGCCATGTAACGCTTGAGGATATCGTCCGGGTCCTGGTTGGGCACCATCCGCATGGAAACCTTCGCCGCCGCTTTGGCTGGAATTACTGTCTTGGCGCCGGCAGCCGTGAATCCGCCCGGCATGCCGTGTACTTCCAAGGTCGGCCGGGCCCAGGTGCGATATAGCACCGAGTATCCCGGCTCTCCGGTCAGCACTTTGGAGCCAACTTCGGTCTTGCGGTAGTGTTCCTGATTGAAGGGCAGCCGCTTCCAGGCTTTCAGTTCATCCTTGCTGGGCGCTTTCACGTTTTTGTAGAAGCCGGGAATCAGAATCTTGCCTTTGGCGTCTTTCAGTTTGCTGATGATTTCGATCAGCGCGAAAAACGGGTTGGGAGCAGCGCCGCCGTACACGCCGGAGTGCAAATCGGTTTTCGCGCCAAAAGCTTCGATTTCGGTGTATACCAATCCACGCAATCCTACACAGAGAGTTGGAAGATCAGGGGCAAACAATTCCGTGTCACATACCAGAGCAAAGTCGGCCTTTAGCTTGGCCTTCTGTTTGCGAACGTATTCGGCAATCGACTCACCGCCGACTTCCTCTTCGCCCTCAAGAATGATCTTCACATTCAACGGCAGCTTGCCGCCATGGCCTTTCATCAACGCCTCAATCGCCTTGACCTCCATCCACAACTGGCCTTTGTCATCGACGGCGCCGCGGGCATAAATGTTGTTGTTGCGCTCCGTGGGCTCAAAGGGCGGCGTGTGCCACTCGTCCAGCGGGTCAGGGGGTTGCACATCGAAGTGCGCGTACATCAGGACAGTCGGTTTGCCATGCGCATGCAGCCAGTCGGCATAAATGAGCGGGTGTCCCTTGGTGGGGATGACCTCGACATTTTCCATTCCGATTCGCCGTAACTCGCTGGCGACGTAATCGGCGGCCTTCTGCACGTCCGGCTTGTGTTCTTCCAAAGTGCTGATACTGGGGATACGAAGCAGATCTTTGAGTTCGTTTAAGAATCGCTGCTGATTTTGACGGGCATAATCCACTGCCGGGGAAGCCATAGTGTGTCCTCTTTCTCGCGCGGGAACGCGATTCCGACTCCGGTTGACCTATGAAACCATTCAGTATACTCGAGGGCCGGGACGAGCACGCATTTGGCTCGGAATGAGATAGTTTATGCTGCGAGCATGGCCGAAGAAGACGACAAGTCTAGAGGCGACCGTCACCGCTTGGGACTCTGCTTCGACTGCCAGTATGTACGCCACATCGAGTCGTCCCGGGGATCGATCTTCTACCGCTGCGGACTTTCCGATACCGACCCCAGATTCCCAAAGTATCCCCGGCTGCCCGTCTTGCAATGTCCCGGTTACGCGCCGAAGACCGAGTCGGGTTCTCACTGTTGAAATCTTGCTGGCAAGAAGGGGGACAAATCGAAGTCCGGATTTGCACCCGTCGCCATCTGCGCTATAACTCGCGCCGTCACCGGCGCGAGCAAAATACCGTCCCTAAAATGTCCAGCCGCTACGAAGTATCCCGGTGTGCTCGTTTCTCCGAGAATCGGCAGATCGTCCGGCGTCCCCGGGCGCAAACCTGCCCAGTCCTCCAGCACGCGAGCCTCCTTCAACCCGGGAACCAGCGCAACCGCCGCGCGGTGCATGGTTTGAATGGTGGCAGGGTCCGTGCGCTTGTCGTACCCGGCCTCTTCGACGGTGGCGCCGATCAGTACTCGCCCGTCACTCCTGGGTACCAGGTACACCTGAAGCGCGCGGACTACATGATTCAACCGCGGTCCGCCCACGACGCACAGCATTTGTCCCTTCACCGGCCGGGTAGGGAATTGACAAGGGGGAATCAGTCCCGCCCAAGCCCCCGCGCAATTGACCACCACGGGCGCGTGATAAGCGGTTTTGTCAGTGGTTACACCGGCGGCCCGGCCCTCAGCAATCAACAGACCTGTCACTGCGGTTCCAGAAGAAATATCCACGTCGCGATGTTTGGCGGCCTTGAGTGCTGCCGACGTCAGCGCCCGCGGATCGACGCTGCGTTCCTTCAAATAGAACGCAGGAGTTTGGCAATCGGCGAGCGCCGGCTCAAGGTCCGCGAGGCGTGCCGCGGAGATCTCCTCGGCGCCAAACCCCTTCGCACGGTCAGGTGAGAGCAAGAGCAAGGTCCCTTGATCGCGCAAGTCAACGTTAATACCGGATTCGTCTTGTAATTCATGGACAAACTCGGGATACATGCGCGCGCTCGCCCGTGCCAAACGCTGTAATGCCGCCGGCGTCTCGAGCGAGCAATCGCTCAGCATTCCTGCTGCTGCATGGGAGGCTTCGCGCCCCGGTTCTCCGCGCTCGACCACCAAGACTTTCACGCCGCGCTTGCGCAGCGCAATTGAGAGGGACAGGCCGATGATGCCGCCACCGATAATGATGACGTCCCAAGTTTTCACTGAAGCATTGTAGAGGAGGTTGGCTGCCGGGAGCGCCCGCGAAAAATCGAAAGCTTATGGTGGACCCGGTGAGACTTGAACTTGAGGCGTTTTGCGGGCGGGAGCGAAGCGGGAGTCCGCAGCCGAAATCCCGAGCGCAGTCGAGGGATCGAAAGCTTATGGTGGACCCGGTGAGACTTGAACTTGAGGCGTTTTGCGGGCGGGAGCGAAGCGGGAGTCCGCAGCCGAAATCCCGAGCGCAGTCGAGGGATCGAAAGCTTATGGTGGACCCGGAGAGACTTGAACTCCCAACCTCTGCGTTCGAAGCGCATTGCTCTATCCAGTTGAGCTACGGGTCCGCTAGTCAAAAGTATACCTCCCTCATCTCGGCCCGCCGCTGCGATCACGGCAAGAAAGCCCATTGACAACCGCGCTACGATGCAACATAGTAGGTGGCCTGCTACGGGCTGGACTCCTGAATTGGTGAAATTAGCGTCAGGCCGGGGCGTAGCTCTTCGATGGTATGGCTTTTTGACTTCCAGGAGAATGCATGACGACTAGGCCCGCAATCCGATCCCTCAACTTGCTACTGGGTTTCGTTCTGCTGTCGGGGATCGTTCCCGGCTTCGGCGAGAACGTGCAGAAGAATCCGCGCGTCACATACAACGTGCGGCATGACGTTTCCTTGCCCCTGCGTGAAATGGCGCGGAATGCCCCACCGCCCGCGCCGGGAATGATTGAGATGCGCGAACACCTTTCTCCACCTCACATTTTTACCAAAATTGGCGGCGTCGACCCCGTAGTGCAGCGCGAATTTCTGCCCAACGGCCGGACCACCAACCTGCTGAGCTTCGACGCCATTAATGGCAACGAGGCTGGAGCCATTCCGCCTGATACCAATGGCTCCATCGGAAGCGCGCAGTACGTTCTCATTACCAACTTCGATTATGCGGTCTACGACAAGACCAGCGGGAATCAAATCCTGGCACCCACCCGTATTCATGTGATTTGGTCCGGTTTCGGTGGGCAATGCGGCACGGAGGACGGTGGAGACCCGATCGTGCTTTGGGACAAATTGGCGCAACGCTGGCTGGTGGAACAGCTCGAATATTTCAGTACCAACCAGGTTTGCCTGGCGGTCTCTACCACTGCTGATGCCACTGGCAGCTACAACCGTTACGCATTCGATTTTGGCAATGACCTGCCCGACTATCCCAAACTGGGGATCTGGCCTGACGCCTACTATCTGTCGGTGAATTCGTTTGGCCTTGGCTATGGGGAGCCTTGCGCCTTCGATCGCAATGCCATGTTGTCCGGCGCCAGCGCCGCCATGATCTGCTTCACTCCAAATTCCTCCAACTTCGGATTCCTGCCGTCCGATCTCGACGGCGCCACCTTGCCGCCAACCGGGGCACCGAACCACTATCTCGAACTCGGCAACACCACCACCACCCTGAATGAGTTCGATTTCCATGTGGACTTCGTCAATACCAGCAATTCCACTTTTACCGGTCCGCACAAAATGACCGTGCCCAATTACGCGCAACTGTGCGGCGGGGGCGGAGGCGCCTGCATTCCGCAACCCTCCCCTGGCGCGCTGGTGGATGCCATCGGCGACCGTTTGATGTACCGGCTCGCCTACCGCAATTTCGGCGATCATGAATCCATGGTAGTGACCCACTCAGTGCGGCCGGGCACGGGTTCCAGCGCGGCGGCGGCAGTGCGTTGGTATGAACTGAGGGCCACGCCTCCGGGCAGTGCCTTCAAACCTTACCAGGGCGGCACCGTCCAGCACCCCACGCTCAGCCTGTGGATGGCCAGCATCGCCATGGACAAAGTCGGCGACATCGCCCTGGGCGGCAGCGGCTCCTCGACCACCCAGAAGCCTCTCATCGGCTACATCGGCCGCGTTCCGAGTGATCCGCTGGGTAAAATGGAAGCCCCGGTAATTATTGCAACCAGCAGCGGGGTTCAGACTGGCAGCAACCGCTGGGGTGACTACAGCAGCATGAGCGTGGATCCATCCGACGACTGCACTCTGTGGTACACCACCGAGTATTATCAAGCCGACGGCACCAACTGGGTTGCCCACGTCAATTCGTTCAAGTTCAACAATTGCCAGTGAGGACGTTCGCCTGCATTTCTTGAATTCAGACGCGCCCGGTGTCATCCGGGCGCGTTGTTGTCTGTCACGAAAGACAGCGTCCTTCGTACCTTCGGTTTTGGAATCCACCCCTTGCCAAGGCCGCAAGTTTTTGTGACGATAGTCGTGTCCTCTTTGCATCGACCCCAGGGTGTGTTACCAGAACAAGTGAGCAGTTAAGCTGCAAGAGTTCGACGCGTGCACAAGTCCTCAACAAGACGGTTTGCCCGCTACCGCACCGAGTTGCCTCTGATCGTAAAGGTCTTGGGGCAAGAGGGATATCTGCGCATTCACGGCCGCTGCTTCGAAATCGCTGAAAACGGGCTGGGAGCGGTCGTGACCAGTGAGTTTCGTCCAGGGGAAATGGTCTCGCTGGAGCTCTCTATCCCAAAAGTAGCCGAACTCCAAAACCTACGTGCTGTGGTTCGCCATCGGATGGGGTTCCTCCACGGTTTCGAGTTTGTCGGCATACTACCGGAGCAGCGCAATCACATCCGCACTTTTTGCCGCACCCTGCCGCCGGGCTAAGAAAGCAGGCGTCAACTCTTGCCCCTTTGCACTGAGTGGCTTGCCATCCACCGCAGTAACCAGTTACCAACGCGTACCTTGGTAATTTGAAGGCGGGTGGTTCTGTCCCTATCATCGCCTTGTTCCCGAGCAGGCAGGGAAATCACGATGCAGTCTCCCGCCAATACGCGCCGTTGGCCGCGCTATCCGGTCAATCTTCCGGTGAGCGTTCTGTTGTGTGACGGATCCAGGGAAAAACAGGTCAGCGGACTCGGAATCGAGATCAGCGAAGGCGGTATGTCGCTGTACGCCGGTATCCCGCTTCAACCAGGCGATCTGACCGAAATCGAATTCAGACATCCGCACAACGCCCGCCTGACAGCCGTGGTCCGCAATCGCACCGGTTATTGGTTTGGTTTGGAATTCATTTCCCGGTTGCCATCGTAGCGCCTGCCCGCTAATTTCTATTCATGCGAACCGCCCGCTCAAGGTCATGCTTTTACGCTGCACTTCCTGCTGTTCGGCTGCGGATGGTCTCCAGCAGTTTCATCGCGGCCTCTCCGGGATCCTGGGCCGCGAAGTTTTCTTCCAGCACCAGAAGCGAGACGGCTGGATCAATCTCCTCCATGGCTTTCTTGGTCGGGGCGCCGTGCACGGATTGCAAGTTCGCACCCAAGACCACAAATTTTGCCTTGGTCGCCCTCAACAAAATTTGGGCATCGTGCACATTGCCGGTGGTGACGGCCTTATAACCCGCACGGCACAAAACTTCTCCCAGCAGGGCCCGCACGTCGGCCGAATCGTAGACGCACAGGATGCGCAGTTGCTGATCGCCAGCCTGGTCGGAGAAACGAGGCCCCAAATACGCGGCCACAATGGCTTCGGCCTCGGTCTCATAGATCTTGAACAAGGAGAGCAAGTTCGTCATCTCTAAGGTCTTCCGCACCTGCTTGGGTAAGGCGCATAGTTTGAAATCGCCGCCGTTCGCCCGTGCAGCCGAGAGTAAACGAACCATCGCGCCCAGTCCGCTGCTGTCCATAAACTCCACTCGCTCCAGGTGCAGGACAACCTCGTGATGCTTGGGTAAAACTTTTTCCATTAGAAACTGCAGCGAATGCACTTCGGCGCCGGCGACGAGGCGACCGCTGCATTGCACTACCATGACATCCCCCACCGGACGGCTGTCCAGACGCAGTGGCATTGGGGCACTCCTCAGATTCGTCCCGGGTCGCTTTGCGCCCGAGTGCCGATCACTTCAAGGTCTCACACTATAACGACGTTACCGCGTTGTTAACAAGTGATTCTGGAAACTGGAGGATTCAGAGCCCCGGCGAGAGAGTGGGGGCGAAGCAATCGAGTAAACAGGGGACGGGAAGATCAGGATTACACTGTACGCGGCATTCTAGGGCGCATTTTGATGGATCCGCCCGCTAGGGAGAGCCATGCCTCCACAGGAAAACATTGACGCGCTTCAGCGTGCGGCACTTCGCTTTAAAGTGAAAGACTTGGACGGGCACCTTGCGATGTACAGCAACTCAGTCATTCACCACGGCTTTTCCAGCCGTATCCGGCCGGGCGTCGCAGGGCTGCGGGACCATTACACCAATCTTCTGAAAGCTTTTCCCGACATGCGGATTGAGATTGAAGACATCATTGCTCAAGGCGAAAAGGTGGTTCACCGATTCACGTTCTACGGCACCCATCGCGGCGACTTTCTGGGATTTGCCGCAACCGGAAAGCTGGTCAAGTCTCCCGGAATCCATATCAATCTTTTTGCTGACGGCAAGTGTATCGAAGTATGGTCGGTGCTGGATACCTTCCGTTTCCTGACAGAAATCGGCGCTGTGCCTCAGCTTCGGGATTTGCGCTGAAGTCAACCGGACCCCAGCCTCAGTATGTGAACGACTGAAGCGCGCCCACCCCCAGGGAATTCGTAACGTCAACATATCCGCTGCGGTCGCTGGGGTGAAGAGCGATATGGACAGGGTACACGTCGAATCTCTGCGTAAAGAAGTTGAATCCGTTGAGAGTCTCCTGCAGGTTTCCCTGCGTGTCATAAACATAGATCGTGCTTGTGTTTGAATTGAGTTGCTGGCTCGATATGGGTTGTGCAACCAGAAAAACCTTATGGATCGGATCGAATTCGACGTCGACTCCGGCGCAGGCGGCATTGCAGTTCTGCGGGATTCCCGGCAGCGTCTCTTCGAAGCCCGTCTGATTTGTGAGATCGTAGAACTCCACACTAGCATCGCCGAAGGTTGTGGTAACGGCAATATTGTCCGCGGAATCGACTGCGATGCCCTGGACCATTCCCGATCCAATGCCGAAGAACGTTGTGACTTTTCCGCTGGCTAGGTCAACCTGGTAAATGTAGGACGGTTCAAACGGCTGGCCACCCCCCGTCAGAACCGCGGTATTGGTTTTCGTATTAAGCCCGACGATACCGGAATAGGATGAAAGCTGTACGACCGGACCGAATTTGTTGCCGGCAACATCGGAACCAAAAACATACTCCAGTCTGCTTAAGGTAATTGAAGACCTGGAATGCATTGACCGGAGTGCCCTGGTTGCGGCTTATTCCGTAAACTCGCTCAGCCTTATTGTCAAGGTCCCAGGGGCCGGTAATTTGATTGCCCTCAAGCGGGTTGAGCAGTTCATAAGTGTTGGCGACATGATCGAACGTAATGCTGTGTTGGTGCATGACGAACCCCACCGAAGAACCGGTGACTCCCCAGGTGACGTCATCGTCGCCGCAGCCAAATGAATCGCCCTTGTTTACAATCTTGATGATCTCGCCGGTTTTCTCGTCGAAAGTTTCAGTTGCGTAGGGACAATCGCCGTTACCCAATGTCAAGAATTCGCTGAGCAGTCCTTCAGTGCCGTTTTGATCGATGTCAAAACCCAGGATCGTGCCGCCCTTCGTCGGATGCACGATCACATTACCGGGGCCTACAGGCGGTCGGGAGCCGGCTGTGCCAGTCTGCGCCCGTGCAATATAGAAAGAGGCCAACAAAGCCACTGCCATACTCAGCCGCTGAACCTTCGGGAAGAACTTTGTGTTTGTCATTTTCAGATCCCATACCCTTCCATTTGTGCGCACGCGGACACAAGAGATGTCATGCGGATGTAAAACTCTGCTCAAGATCATATGCAACTCTAACTCAGGGGAAGCGAACGCTATAACAACCACTGTGGGTCCTTCGCTTCCAACTACACTGGTTACAGTCGTTCTCGGGGCTCGCATCCCCCTCGACCACTGTCAATAAGCTTTCGAGAAATGTCCGTCGAGCTGAGGTGGAGCGAGAAACCGGGCCGACGAGACCTACCCTCGCCGGCCCGGAACAAGGTTGTTTGGCGCGGTCAGCGGACTGCCAGTCCGGAGGCGGATGCAGGCAGGCCTTGCCGGGCCCTGGCCACCCTGAGCCAGCGAACCGTTGATTCCGATCCCAAATCCGCCGATGACTCCGGTCCCTGGTCCAAGAACGTAGAGGAACCTTGAATCGTTGCTGACGGCCAGATCAATGGGAGCGCTGCCGGCGCCCAGATTCGCGGTTATTCCATTGGAATTGAGCAACTGTAACTGTCCGGCATAGCCGACGCTGTACCCGACACTGTGCCGCTGCCGGTGTTGGTGGTATAGGCGAAGCGGCCGTCATTGGTCAATGCAACCCAGCACGGCGCCGTCTGATTATCGGCAGACCCGCTGTTAATCGTGTGAACTCGACCCGTCAGGCGAAACGAAATAGGGATAGAGCGCCGGCGCTCTGCGCTCCTCCGAATGCGTCCGATACAAATAGTTCGTCACGCTTGCCAAAGGCAAACCCATACGGCGTCTGCGCCGCAGACGCAATCACCGTCCTACCCGCAGACGGCGCCGTCGTTATCGAGCGAGAACACGTCCATCTTGTTCGTGTCCTTTTCGGTGACGATCAACAGGTTACCCTCAGGATTGAAGCTGACCTCGGCGGGACCGACCGAAGGTGCGCTCAGCGGGATCCCATGGGAAATCTCTTGCAGGTGTCCGGTCGCGTCCACACTGAAACCAGCAATGGTGTCACGGCCGCCAACCGCCCCGCCGTCGTTGAGCACGTAGAGCAGGTTGCCGAAGCTTGTAAGGCTGATGGGATTCTGGCCACCTGATGCGCTGGTGCCGACCCGGCTGAGGCCGTTAGCGGTCACCGCGAATACGGTTACGCTGTTGCTGCCGGCATTCACTGCGAATAAGAAGCGATTGCTGCTGTCGAGAATAACAGCGCCTTCGCTTGCTAACCCGGCTCCCGAACCCAAGCCGCCCGTGGCGAAAGTGCCGCCGGCTGAGAGCCGCCCGTTCGCCGAACGATTGAACATGAGGACTGCATTTCCCGTGTTCGAATTACTGAGGGTGTACACTGCTCCTGCCGCGGCGCTCGCCGGCAGGCTCCAGATCGCAAATGTAAGGGTCGAAAATATCGCCATGCTCAGTTTGAACTTCATTGTATTTCTCCCTTTCTTAATGGATTTAGGACGACGGTCAGTTAAGGTTCAAAACGAGATTCATCGCAAATCTGCTCGCGTGATGGAAAAGCTGTCTTGCGGAGACCGGTTTACCGCTTTAACTGGTATGTCGACGGGAAGAAGAAATTCCCCCTCTGAATTTTTCGCACGGTGCACGATGACCCTTCTCCGGCATTTCCGGTGTCTGCGGGGTGCGACGTTATTTGCGGCATTGCTGCTAGCCCTTTTCACCGCCTCCGCGGAAGCTCAGTTTTACGCGGGAGCCTTAGGGGGGATTTCAACGCTATCCGGGGATACGGCAGCTTCTGTCAATTCAACGTCGGCGAATTTTTCAACCTACAATCCGCAAAATGGCCTGGCATTGAATGCGCTATTCGGGAGGCATTTCAACGACTTCTTAACCGTGCAAGGCGACTATGTATGGAACCGGAACGCCTTGCACCTGACTGCCGCCACTTCGGGCTCAGGATCGATCGGAGATTACGATGAGACCCGGCGAAGTTCGCAACAAAGCCTGTTTGCGAGCATCCTGGTGTATTTTCGCAAGAGGAAAAGCTGGATAAGACCCTATCTCTCAGTTGGTACTGGCTGGGTGCATCTTTCCTCGACGGAAGAGATGGTCACCCTTACGCAAGGCTTGCCGTTACCGCCGCATGACTTCAGTGCCAATATGATTGCCCTGCGCGTGCCCGTGGGGATGGATGTGCGTCTCCACGATGGCTGGCTCTTTCGTTATGCCTTCAGTGAGACGCTGAGCGGGAATCCGATCAGCGACCACCTATCGCCGCCCGGGCCGCACAGCCTGAAGAATTTTCAGAACTTGTTCGGAATCCTCAAACAATTTTGAATTTCAGCGCCCACTCGCTATGAGTTCTTGAAACTCACATAAGGACATCCGCTCCAGTAAATGGGCGCGTTCTCCATTTGCTCAGCCATTACCCGGGCGTGGCAGGCGCGACAGAGGTTCAGCGACGTGGCGCGCTGGCCGACGGGCGCAATCTGCACCAGTTCCTCAAAAATGCAGAGCTTCCGCCCTTGAGTTTTATTTTCTCGCAGACTCATCAGAGGCCCATCCTCCGTTTCGAGCTTCATGAGCGCGGAGTAAACTCTTGCCTTCAGCCGTGCGGGAGTGCGTTCGGAAGCGGTCAAGCTTGCCGCATCCGCGACGCGCTCCATAAACGCGTCATCGGGAAGATAGGCCATGGGTCCACCTTTCTCGAAACTCGGCTCGGGCTCGAGCTAAGAGTCGTTCGATTGCTTTCTCGGTCTTGCCAGTCTTCAACGCCATTTCGCGGGCGGAGATTTCGTGCCAGTAGCGCCACACCAGCACCAGCCGATGCAGTTCCGGAAGCTCATGCAGCACCTGTTGCGCCTTCGCCCGGACTTCGTCTTGTTCAAGAAGTTGATGAGCATCGAAGATCACAGCGGGAGGAATGGCATCTTCCTCTAAATCGTCGATGACGTCAGTGTCGCGGAAACGCTGGCGGTAATAGTCCTCGACGCGGTGGCGCGCGATGCCGAGAATCCATGATTGCAGTGGCGCTGTCCCTTGATACTGTTTAAGACCTCGCCACGCCGCCAGAAAGACCTCCTGCACCAGATCGTCGACTTGGTCGTAACGGGGCGCGAGGCGGGCACGGACGTAGCCGTAAACGCTGTCCACGTAGCGGGCCACGAAATCGGCAGTGGCTTTTCGGTCTTTTTGCAGTAGGCAGGCGACCAACCCAACGTCTTCATGCGCTGGCTGGACGGTACTCGGTTGATTCGAAGCTTCCTGCCCCGGAGGATGCACCTTAAGTTCTCTGTTTCTATTGTCGCCGAAAAGGGAAGTCTCCCCCGGCGAAGTCCCTGGGATTCCCCAGTACTATGGCCGCGGTTCGAAGGTAACATGGTGCGCCCGGACGGACTCGAACTTGAGCCGGTTAGCAGGCGTGAGCGCCAGCCGGAGCCTGCTGGCGAAATCCCGAGCGAAGTCGAGGGACCTCAGCAGAGTATGGTGCGCCCGGACGGACTCGAACCGCCAACCCTCAGCTTCGTAGGCTGATGCTCTATCCAATTGAGCTACGGGCGCATGCGTGGGAATTGCGTGGTGCGTTCGATTATAGCGGAAACCCGAGACCTGATAAAAATCCGGTTTGCGGTCTCACCACGGGATCTCTGAGTCCATCGAATGATGATCTCGTCGTTCTCCCCGAGCGAGTCGCCTTTCACGATCGCCCCGAAGCCTTGAGTTTCCCGCCTGTACCTTTGTGTCGATATCCCGATGAGTTTCGGTAGGCCACATGCTTCGCGACCGTCCCACGCGTAATTCTTTCCCGCACCTTAGAAATTCCTACCCAGTAACCGCGGTCAGCGCTTTTCTATTTTCAGCAGCTTAGGATTGGTACGCAGGATGCAACCAAACACGGCAGACGAAGTGGCGCGCAACGGGGCGTTCTTGAGAATAACTTCGGCCAGAGGTTTTCTTGAACGCCCCTTGCTTTTTCAGATCAAGAGGCATTGAATGGGGCCGTCAAGTTTGGTTGGCCGAAGGTAGCCCTCCCCCGGCAGCTCTAGGCCAGCGCCAGCTTTGGTCCAATATCTAACCCCGCCTCGCGCAGTAACCCTGCAATTACCGGTTCTTTCAGACGGGAAGCGTCAAATTCCACCCGCACAATCGGCTCCTTCTCGTCAAAACTAATGCGGCGCACGCCGTAAACCTCTTTCATGCCGGCCAGGGCGCGCATGGTTTTTTCGTTCCGAACGCCATCGTAGCGGTAAGCCACTTCCAGTTGAGTCATTGGCCGTTTTCCCCTGTATAACCATACAACAATCGAAATCCCCGACGGAGTAATCTATAAGAGCCTATGGCCCAACCGTCTGCGGTGGGATCGAAATACAAGGATCCGGTCTGTGGTATGACTGTTGATCCGGTAACCGCCAAGCACCGGCGCCAGCACGCCGGCCAGACCTATTCCTTTTGCTGTCAGGGCTGTGCGGAGAAGTTCCAAGCCGATCCCCGGAAGTATCTAGCGCCGCAGCCGGCTCCCGCCATGATCCAGATCGCTCCCGCCAAGCCGCGGCCCGTGCCGACGGCAAATTACGTCTGTCCCATGTGTCCGGAAGTGCGGCGGAGCAAGCCCGGCCCTTGCCCGAGTTGTGGCATGGCTCTGGAGCCGGAAATGCCCACCGCCGGCACCCGCACCGAGTACACCTGCCCCATGCACCCCGAAATCGTGCGTCCCGGGCCCGGGCAATTGCCCGATCTGCGGCATGGCGCTGGAACCACGCACCGTCGCCGCACAGGAAGAAGAAAATCCTGAACTACGCGACATGACCCGCCGCTTTTGGGTGAGCGTGGCTTTGACTGCTCCATTGCTAGCCATCGCCATGGCCGACATGCTACCCGGCGCGCCGGTGCAACGTGCGCTTTCCGGAGGCTGGTTGCCGTGGTTTGAGCTGCTGCTGGCCAGCCCAGTGGTTCTCTGGGGCGGATGGCCATTCTTCCAGCGGGGATGGACGTCGGTAGTGAATCGCTCGACCAACATGTTCACCCTGATCGCGATGGGCACAGGCGTTGCTTATCTCTACAGCCTGGTGGCGACGCTTGCGCCAGGAGTATTTCCTGAGGCGTTTCGCGATATGAATGGCCAGCCGCCAGTGTATTTCGAAGCTGCGGCGGCAATCGTCACCCTGGTGCTGCTGGGGCAGGTTCTCGAGTTGCGTGCCCGCAGTCACACCGGAGCCGCCATCCGGGCCCTGCTCGGCCTGACCCCGAAGACCGCTCGCATTGTGCGCGATGGCAAAGAACAAGACATTCCGCTGGATCAGGTTAAAGTCGGCGACCGACTGCGGGTGCGTCCGGGCGAAAAGATTCCCGTGGACGGTGTCGTGCTCGAAGGCGGCAGTTCGGTGGACGAATCCATGATCACCGGCGAACCGATTCCGGTCGAGAAACCTCCGGGCAGCCGGGTGGTGGGCGCGACCGTTAATGGAACGGGATCATTCGTGATGCGGGCAGAACGCGTCGGCAGCGAAACCTTACTCGCTCGCATCGTCCAGATGGTGAGCCAGGCCCAGCGCAGCCGGGCGCCTATTCAGCGTCTTGCTGATCGTGTGGCAGGGTGGTTCGTGCCAGCAGTGCATCGCCATCGCGGTGCTCACTTTCATCGTCTGGAGCCTTGCCGGTCCCGCAGCCGCGACTGGCGCATGCGCTGGTGAATGCCGTCGCTGTGCTTGATCATCGCCTGTCCTTGCGCCTTGGGGTTGGCGACGCCGATGGCCATCATGGTCGGCACCGGCCGCGGCGCGCATGCCGGAGTGCTGATCCGCAACGCCGAAGCCCTCGAAACTCTGGAGAAAGTCGACACTTTGGTGGTCGACAAAACCGGAACTCTGACCGCAGGAAAACCGACTGTGGAAACGGTAGTGGCGAGCGCGGGCTTTGACGAGGCGGAAGTGGTCCGGATGGCGGCCAGCTTGGAGCAGGGAAGCGAGCATCCGCTGGCAGCTGCCTGGTGGCCGCGGCGACCGCCAACAATATCCCGTTGGCCAGCGCTTCCGATTTCCAATCGAAAACCGGCGCGGGGTGACGGGAAAAGTGGCAGGGAAGTCGGTGGCCGCTCGGCAATGAGAAGTTCATGAGCGAATTGAAAGATCAGTACCGTCTGGGCTGCCCCGCAAGCGGAGGAACTTCGCCGTCAAGGCACAGACCGTAGTCTTTGTGGCCGTGGACGGTCGGGCCGCTGGCGTGATCGGCATAGCCGATCCCGTCAAACCCTCCACGCCCCAGGCGCTGCGCGATCTTCGCGCCGCGGGATTGCGCATCGTCATGTTAACCGGAGACAGCCAAAGCACCGCGCAAGCGACGGCTCGCGCGCTGGGAATCAAGGAGTTTCAGGCCGGGGTGCAGCCTGAGCAGAAGGCTGAAATCGTAAAGCGTTTGCAAAAAGAAGGACGCGTCGTCGCCATGGCCGGAGATGGCATCAACGACGCCCCTGCGCTTGCTCAAGCCGATGTTGGCATCGCCATGGGAACGGGGACGGACGTGGCCATGGAAAGCGGCGGAGTTACGCTGGTGAAAGGCGATCTCGTCGGCGATTGTGCGCGCGCGAAAGCTGAGCCAGGCGACGATGCGCAACATCCGCCAAAATCTTTTCTTTGCGTTTATCTACAACTCGATTGGCGTGCCCATCGCGGCTGGCGTGCTGTATCCATTCTTTGGATGGCTGCTGAGCCCGATATCGCAGCCGCGGCCATGAGCTTCAGTTCGGTTTCGGTGATCGCGAATTCGCTACGGCTGAGAAAAGTGGAGTTATAGCTCTCGCTACGGCGTTCGCGCTCGCCTGGCAACCTCTGGCCCTACCCGCCGGAAGTGTTTCAGGTTCCAGGTGTAGATGATCGCCGCCTTGCTCTTGAGTGCGCATCGTGCGATGAGCGCGTCGTAAACCGTCCCACCTAGAATCTCTTCTGCCGCCGCGTCAATGATCGCTGCGCGGTACTCGTCAGGGTCGAGCGCAATCAGGGTGGCACGCGCCCGAATGTCGTCAAGCACCAGCAACACTTGGTCGGCGCTCAGGCGACTGGGTCCTGCCATACGGGTGAACGTAGCATACAGTTCCGCAAGGCTGTGCGCCGCGCAGGCACCTTGGGACGGATCAGCCCGTAAGTAAGCGGCCAAGCTAGCTTCGTGATGGGCATGGTCCTCGATGAAGACGGGGTACAAAGCCGACGTGTCGAAGAACCATTTCACCGGCCTTTGCCCGTAATCTGGCGTTCACGTTCGAGCCGTACTCGGCGAACCGTCTTGCTCACCATGTCCTGCGTAAGCGGCACTCCAGAGTTGAACACCCAGACTCCCTGCTTCTTGTACATACGACCGCTCCCCCGGGCAGGACGCAAGACGATACGATCCTCGGAGCTTTCCAATTCGAGGGAATCACCCGGCGCGAGTTGCAACTCTTCACGCACTGGTTTAGGCAGTACAACCCGACCCGCCTTATCAACCGTAAGTGTGGTAACCATAATGCCATACTACCACACATAATGTCATTTCAAATGCCATTTAACTTGCCGTAGGCGATGCATCCTTGAACTTCCAAGATGCGTCGTATATTTGACACTCGCGCCCCGCTGCTCAACAATGTACACAACCAAAACGAAACTCACCCAGGAGACAACCTTATGCCGGACGAAGGCCAACAGTTAACGGAAATCCACACGGAGTCCGACGGCAATGCCGGGAAGTGGATCTTGCTGTTGCTGGCGGTGGTGTATGTCGCAGGCTCGGTTTATTTCTTTTACACCTTGCGCGGACGCATCGACGAATTGTCAAAGGGGCAGGGCGTCAGCAATGCGCAAATCGCCGAACTCACCAAGCGCATGCAATCTGCCGAAGCCGATTCCGAAGCCCTGGCCACACAACTTGGCATGACCAAGAAAGAGTTGGCCCAGCGCTCAGCCGACTTGCAGCAGCAGCAGCGCGCCGCTGAGCAACGCCTGGCGGCAGAGCAGAAGAAGGAAGCCAGCCGTATCAGTGAGGTCAGTGGCGATGTAAGCAACGTGAAGTCGGATGTCGGTGGCGTGAAAACCGACGTCGCTTCCACCAAGACGGAACTTGCCGCAACCATTGCCAAGCTGCAAAGCACCATCGGAGATCTGGGAGTGCAAAGCGGACTGATCGCCAACACTCGAGCGGACCTGGAGGCCCTGAAACACAGGGGCGACCGCAATTACTACGAATTTACCCTGGTTAAAGGCGCCAAGCCGCAGCCCGTTGGGACAATCAGCTTGCAACTCAAGAAGACCGACCCAAAACGAGGCAGGTTCACAATTAACGTCACCGCCGATGATCGCACCATCGAGAAAAAGGATCGCAACGTCAGCGAGCCCATCCAGTTCTATACCGGGCGCGACCACATGCTCTATGAACTCGTAGTGTGGACGGTAGAGAAAAAACAGGCAACCGGCTATCTCAGCACGCCCAAGAACGCGCCCACTCCGGTGACTACCGGCGAATAGTCCGCATGTTTCCCGGTGCCCACGTACTTGGCGAAATCGCATTACGGACGGCGGTTATTTATACCGTCGTCCTCGTAGGCGTTCGCCTTAGCGGCAAGAGGGAAGTGGGCCAGATGACCCCCTTCGACCTGACCCTTTTGCTGTTGATCAGCAATGCCGTGCAGAATGCCATGACCGGTGCAGACACCTCGCTGGCGGGCGGAGTAATAGCCGCGGCCACGCTCCTGATTTTGAATTATTTCGTCGGGGAGCTTTCCGGCGTCAATCGCCGCTTCCGCAAACTTGTCGAGGGCCAGCCTAGCCTGCTGGTGCATGATGGCGAGGTGATCGGCTCTCACATGGCGAAAGAGCATGTCAGCATGGACGAACTCCAGCGTGCCTTGCGTGAGCACGGGATCGCCAACACCAAGGATGTTGCGTTGGCGGTTCTCGAGGTCGACGGCTCCATCAGCTGCCTGAAGTACGATGAAATCAAGCCCGACGCCACCACCCACCTGGTTCGCCGAAGGTTCCTGCAAAAACATTAACGCAGCAGCCTACTTCTTCAAGTCCTTGGTCCAATTTGTCACGACAGTCATCGACTGGTCCACGTGCTGGGACACGACCGGCAGAAGAATCTTCTTGCCGTCGGGTGTGACATCGTAGAAGAATTCCGGGGCCGATGCGGTTGTGGTCAACTGCTGAGCTGCTCCAAACTGTGGCGCACCATTCACTTCCTTGACCGGAACTGCGAAAACGCTAAAGCTCAAATTTGCGTAGTAAAGTTCCTTGCCATCCCTGCTCCATAGAGGCATGTTTCCGCCGCTCGCAGAAACCTGCCATCTGCCTTGCCCGCCACGGAATGGCACAACATATACTTCCAGCCTGCCGGACTCGTTGGAAGCGTACGCCAGCCAATGCCCGTCAGGAGACAGCCGTCCATAGATGCTGGATGCGTCTTGGCCGTGCGGAACCACGACCCACGGCTTACGCTCGCCCTCCAGCGGCAGCGCCCAGATCTCCCAACTGGTGTAGCCAGCGGGGCCCTGCCCATAGATCAGGTACTTGCCGTCCCGCGACCAATCGCTCGGCAGTGTGATCTGATCGTTGGTCATGAGCAGTTCCTCGGCACCACTGCCGTCGGAGGCTTTACGGTAGAAATTGGAGTGGCCGTTACGATCCGCGTTATAGATAATCCACTTCCCGTCCGGAGACCACACCGGAAAATTGTTGGAAACCGGACCGAAAGTGAGCCGGGTACGTATGCCGCGTGCCAAATCCAGCACCCAGATGTCGTTCTGTCCAGTGTCCATCGTGAACGCTATCCGGTCGCCCTGTGGGGACAGGCGAGCACTGACAAGGTCGCCCAGTTTGTCGGCTGCGACACCGATCTGCTTTCCGTTGCGGTCCATCCATACCAGTTGCCAATCACTGGCTCCGCCGCTTCCCACCACCAGCAGGCCGTTGTTCGAAACCGAAGCGTCCATGTGCCAGGTAGCAGCGTCGTTCACAATCCCGCTGGCCACGCTCTGCGCTTCTCCGCTGAGGGTTCCGCTGGCCGGATTAAACGGCTGCGCCATCAACTGATTCCCACGGGCAAACAAGAGAAATCCATTGCCATAGACAGCGTTCGATAGGGAGTGAAAAAGCGGCCGGTTTTCCCGCCCGTCAAGCGAGGCATAGTAGAGCGTATTGTTTACCGCCTTGGAGGGATCGTGGACGATGGCTAGATACAGGAAGTGCTTGCCGTCAGGAAGAAAAAACGGCCAACGGTGCGAAGTGTGCTGGGCGCGATCCAGCTTCGTGACTTCCGTTGGAGTTCCTCCGTTGGCGTTCACCCGCATGAGGGCCCTCTGGGTATCGGGAGTAAACAAGATCACGTTATCCGCTCCCCACGCGCCTCCGCGCCCGAAGTCTGCGTCACACAGGGCCAGCGGACTTCCCCCGTTCAGATCAACCGTCTTCAGCTTGTCATCGGCAAAGAAGCCAAGAGACCGGCTGTCAGGTGACCAAAAGGGAAAAGTGGCGCCCTCAGTTCCGGGCAGCATACGAGCTTCCAGAGCATCCATGGGACGTACCCAAATCGATGTTTTGCTCTGCAAGCCTCCGCTAGCAGCCGTAAAAGCGACATAGGCGCCGTCTGGCGAAAGTACCGGAGGCCCGGCAAAGTCACCGGTCAGGCGTAGCGAAGCACTCTCTGGAGCATTGATGACCGTGCGAACGAGCGGTGCAGATTGAGTGGGCCGATGAAGCAGCATCCCCGCACACGCGCCCAGCACGGCCGCCGCTATTAGCCCTCCTACCCAAACCAGCCGTTCACGCTTGCCGCCAGATGCCGCCGCCGAGGCGGGCGCCGCAACGGGTGACCTACCGTCCGCGATCCACTTCAATTGCAGTCTGACGTCATGGGCCGTCTGGAATCGATCCTCTGGATTCTTTTGCAAGCAGGTTGTGACCACGTGCTCAAATGCAGGCGGGGTCGATGGCTTCACTGCGCTAAGCGGTTCCGGGTCCTTTTCCAGGATCGACGACGCAACTGAGATCTGGCTCTTGCCCTCGAAGGCGCGCTTTCCCGTGGTCATCTCGTACAGCACGGCGCCCAAGGCAAAAATATCGCTTCGGGCGTCCGCTTCTTTGCCTTCGATCTGCTCCGGTGCCATGTACTGGATGGTGCCCACGATGCTCCCCGCCGTGGTCAGCGGACTCATCGGACTAGGGCCGCTCATGGTCGGTGAGGCAGTAAACGAAGGTGCAGTTCCCGACGCCATGGTTTGCGCGCCCAGCGGCTTGGCCAGCCCGAAGTCCATCAACTTGGCCCCAGCCGCTGTCAGCATGACATTGCCCGGTTTCAGGTCGCGGTGCATGAGACCATGCCGATGCGCGACCTCCAGCGCCCGCGCTACTTCCATCCCAATCTTCAGAACTTCATTCAGCGGCACCGCACCTTTGCGGATTCGCTCCGCCAAAGTTTCTCCTACCAGGAACTCCATCACCAGGTAGTCAGTGCCGTCCTGCGAACCGATGTCATAAAGCTGGCAAATGTGGGAATGGTTAAGGGACGAAATCGCCCGCGCCTCGCGTTCCATGCGCTGCTTCAACTCAGGCGACGCAGAAAGATGAGAGGCCAGCACTTTGATGGCGACGGTGCGGTCGAGACGAGTATCGCGGGCGCGGTAAACCTCGCCCATGCCGCCCGTTCCGAGCAGTGATTGAATCTCATACGGCCCGAGTTTTGTGCCGACGCCTAGCAATGTGCTTTCTCGCTGAAAAAGCAGAGAAGGCGGATTATAGTCGCCTGACGCGCACGGAACAAAACCGGGGGTGCGGGGCGCCGTCTCGATCTGCATCGGGTGCTTCTTTGCGCGCTTAGCGGGATTGCCTTTGCGCACCTTGCGGTTTTAGCCCTTCACCGCAAAGAACACGACGTTCTCGCAAAGATCGCGATGAAGGCGAGACTAAACTTTCCGCTTAGTCCCTATTTCGTCAGAACCAGCGGAACCGGCTGATCGTAGGGTTGAATGCTGACGCGGAGAAATTTGCGATTGGCGAAAGCTTGCGGAGTAACCGGAAAGCTCACCACGATTGTTCCCTTCGCCTGACTGCCAACATCGACCTTCGCTTCACGCTGCAAAGGCGTCTCCGCATACTTCTTCAAGGCAGGGAACGCCTGGTAGTAGCGGTCGAGATCGACGGCGGAGACGGCATCGGACGAATAGCTATTGTCGGCAGTCTGCAAATCGGCTTTGATGCTTTGAATCCAGAATGGCTTGGCCCCATTATTCTGAAAATCCACGTTGATTGCTACGATCACGGCGTTTTGATTGGGAATCTCTGCTGCAACCACTTCGCCGATCGCGCCGGTTGCTGTGGGCCGCGGCCGCTGCACTAGAGCCGCGATCGCCCACGCCACGACGATGATAGCGAGACCGATTCCAATAATCTTCACTGGCGGAAGGTTCTTCTTCGCGGTGCCAAATTCCTCGTCAATACGAAAATCGCTGCGCGGCTGGGACGGAGTCGCTGCCGGCGGCGCGGCTGGGGTCGGGTCAGTCATAACCTACTCAGAATTCTATGCGCTTCGTCGAGAATTTTCGCAAGCCACGTTAAGCCCTGGCCATCACGATCACGCATGTTTCATCGCCTTGGCAAACTCTTCAACCGGCAGGGTGTTCAGTACGTCTACTTTAGTCAGCCACGCCCGCCGCGCTTGCAGAATCCCGAACCGAATCTTATCCATGTGCGAAGTATGATGCGAGTCGGTGTTGATGACGATCTTCACACCATACTGCTTCGCCAATCGCAAGTGACGGTCGCACAAATCAAGACGGTCGGGATAGGCATTGAGTTCCATCGCGACCTTGTGCTTCGCCGCAGCTTTCAAAACGGCATCCACATCGAATGCGTATGCCTCCCGTCGCAACAGCAGCCGTCCCGTGGGATGCCCGATGATCGAAGTGTTCGGATTCTCTACCGCATTTAGCAGTCGGTCAGTCATCTCTGCCGGACTTTGATTGAAGTGGGAGTGCACGCTGGCGATCACCAAGTCCATTTCTTCCAGCGTGGAATCCGACAGGTCCAGCGCCCCATCCGCCAAGATATCCACTTCGATTCCTGCAAAGATCCGGATGTCCTTCGTGGCCGCATCGATTGCTCGAATACGCTTAATATGCTCGAGCGCGCGCTTGTCATCGAGGCCATTCGCAAATGCCAGGTTCTTGGAGTGGTCAGTGATGGCCATGTACTTATAGCCGTGCGTCCGCGCCGCCTCGGCCATTTCCTCAATCGTATTCCGGCCGTCGGTTTCCACCGTGTGCATGTGCACGTCGCCTTGTAGGTCAGCCTGTGTGATCAGCGCAGGCAGCGCGTGCGTTTCGGCAGCATCAATTTCGCCAAGATTCTCGCGCAGTTCTGGAGGGATGTAATCCAATTTCAGCTTGGCGTAAATCTCTTCTTCGCTCTTAGCGGCGACTACTTTTTCGTCATCCAGCCGCGCCAGGCTGTATTCGCTCAGGGTGTAGCCCATCTTGAGCGCGCGCTGGCGCAGGGCCACGTTGTGCGCCTTGCTGCCGGTGAAATACTGCAGAGCAGCGCCGAAAGATTCAGGCGCGAGAAAGCGAACATCCACCTGCATGCCTCCCCTCATGCGGAAGCTGACTTTGTTTTCACCTCGTGCAATGATGTCCATCAGTCCCGGCAACTTGATGATGTGGTCTATCAGCTTCTGTCGTTCCACATCGTTACAACACGCTTTGCCGGTAACCAAAATGTCGAGGTCACCTACGGTCTCACGCCCGCGCCGCAGAGAGCCGGCAGGAGTAACCTTCTCCACTCCAGGAAAACCGCGCAGGTGCTCGATGATCTTTTCCGCCTGCGTTTCCGCAGCGTCCAGGAGAAAACGTCCAGCAATGCGGCGATAATCCTCAATCGCTTTCAGCAGCTTGGCTTCCTGCTTCTCCCCCATCCGCGGGAGTTCGCGAATCTTCCCCTCACGCGCCAGTTTCTCCACGCCTTCCAGGTCGCTGACCTGGTAAGCGCTCCAGATGAGAGCAATGGTCTTCGGTCCCAGCCCTTGAATCTTCAACAAGTCAAGCATGGAAGGCCGGTATTTCTTCAGCAAATCGGCGTGAACCGACAAGCGTCCTTCTTTGAAAATCTCCTGAAGGTTTAGACAGCATTCCCTTGCCGATACCTTGGATCGCCAGCACCTTCTTGGGTTCGGCGATGAGATCGGCAATCTGCTGCGGCAGCGCCTCAATCGCCTGAGCGGCGTTGCGGTAGGAACGGATGCGAAACGAATCCGCCGCATCAATCTCCAACAGATCCGCGGTCTCATACAGGATGCCCGCGATGGTCTTGTTGTCCATGCGCTGTCCAGAGTAAATAAGATCACGCCGGAGAGAAAGGGGGTGTAGGGGTGTAACTCACCCGCCCACACTACTCCCTGCGCCGGGCAGAGTGAGAAACTTCCGCCACACGCAGGAGGGGAAAACTTCCGCGTGGCGGCGAACGGATTCGTGCAACTTCAGCGGCTTAATGTTCTACTTCAAGAAGCCTTCGTAACATTCGCCGCCTGTGGGCCCTTCGGGCCCTGCGCTATCTCGAACTCGACCTGGTCGCCTTCTTGCAGGCTCTTATATCCCTCGGTTGTGATGGCGCTGTAGTGGACGAAAACGTCCGCTCCGTCATCACGTCCGATGAATCCATAGCCCTTGGCATTGTTGAACCACTTGACGGTACCTTTCAAACGTTCCACGTACGCCCCCTAAAGGCGTGACCTCAAACGGTGTGAAGTCATGCATTCCGATTTGTTGTCATTTTCCGGCTACGGGCTGGCGCTGTCAAGAGAGAGTTCTCGAAGGGAACTACTTCACGTGGTTTCCTGACTCTGTTTCTGGCTCAGCCACAATAGGGCAGAGATCGTCTTGGCATCGCGGATCGTATTTCCGCATGACCATTTTGACCGCCGTCCGAAGCGGGAAGAATCGAGTTTCGATGACCTCGTCTTCCTCGGGCTGTGCCTGTCCGGCCCGCAGCCCGCGGGCCAGATAGACTGCCATCGTCTCGGCCACGAAGCCTGGGCTGGCATAAAACTCGAAAATGCGTTTCCAATGTTTCGCCGTGATAGCCAGTTTCCTCCAGCAGTTCGCGCTTGGCAGCGGGCAATGGGCTTTCGCCGGCATCGATTCGGCCCGCGCAAAGCTCCCACAGATATTGCTGGGCGGCATGGCGATATTGCCGCAGCAACAGAACCTTTGGCTCGCGGCTGTATCGTCGACCGCGAGCACTACGACTGATCCGGTGTGATGCACGATGTCCCGCCGCGCCCGTACTCCGCTCGGTTCGAGCACTTGATCGGTCGTGACCCAGAAGGCCGGCCCGCGGTACGCCACGCGTGATGAAAGCACGCGCGCTTTTTTCTTTTTCGCCATCTGAACAATATAAGGCCTACTCGGTCTCGACGTGGCCTGCATCTTTTCCGAGTTTGCAGACGACACTCCGAACAATTCTTCGGACTCCGTCCGCGATCGTCTTTTGCGGCACGGCCAACTGGCCTGCTATGCTGCCGTCAATGCCCGCGAAACCCACCATCGCGATCATCGGGCCGGGAAGACTGGGCACTGCACTGGCCTTGCAGTTGGCGCAGAGCCGGATATCGCGTTTCGGAGATCATTTCGCGGACTCCGGCATCCGCACGCAAGGCCCGCGCCCTCGCCCGAACGCTGAAGGTCCGCTCATCCCATTGCCGCAGACGCCGAATCTGGACGCTGGCCTCATCTGGCTCAGCGTCCCCGACCGGGAGATTGCGGTGGTCGCGGCTGACCTCGCGGTGCGCGATATCTGGAGAGGGAAGACAGTCTTTCATTCCAGCGGCGCACTCGGCAGCGATAGCCTGGCCGCTGTGCGCAAACGCGGCGCCAACGTCGCGTCCGTGCATCCCCATGATGACGTTTGTGCGTGACGCGGTTCCAACCATGAAGGGAATTACCTTTGCTCTGGAAGGTGATGCGGCGGCGGTGCGGCTGGCGCGTCAGATCGTGCGCGATTTCGGAGCGAGCAGTTGGCTAATCCGACGGAAGAATAAAGCCGCCTATCACGCGTGGGGAGCATTCGTGTCACCTCTGCTGGTGGGAGCGCTAGTCACCGCTGAACAGGTGGCGCGCTTGGCTGGCTTGAACCCTGCCGAATCCCGGCGAATGATGATGCCCATTGTCTGCCAGACGTTCATTAACTACGCCGCCCTGGGCCCAGCCGGTGCATTCAGCGGCCCATTGGTGCGCGGCGATGCAGAAATTGTTCGCAAGCATCTCGAGGCGCTAAAGACAATTCCGGAAGCAAGAGCAGTGTACGTCGCAATTGCCCGGTCTGTTCTCCGTTATCTCCCAGTGGAAAATCGACGGCAACTGGAAAAAGTTCTGAAGGGTTAACCGCTGCTTCAGTTCACCATTACACGTTCAATGCTGCGCGCCCGTCCGCTGCTCTCGTCACAATCCACCACCACGGCGGATAGGCGAACGTCTCCAGTGGCAGGTTCAAATCTCGTGGGCATATTTTTGAGAAATTTTTCCACGATCAATTCTTTTTTCACTCCGATCACGCTGTCGTATGGGCCGGTCATGCCTACGTCGGTGATATAGGCAGTTCCGCCCGGCAAGATCCGTTCGTCGGCAGTGGGTACATGGGTGTGGGTACCCACAACCAGAGTGACCCGGCCATCGAGATACCATCCCATCGCCATCTTTTCTGACGTCGCTTCAGCGTGAATATCCACGAGCACTACCTTCGCGGTAATCTCCTTCAGTAATTGATCCGCAATGCGAAACGGATCATCGTTGGACGCCATAAAGACGCGCCCTTGAAGGTTGATCACCGCATAGGAGGTCTCGCTCTTACGTCCCTGATACATCCCAGCCCCTGGCATGCCTGGCGTGTAGTTCGCCGGTCTCAACAAACGGCGGGAGGGACTATGAGGATTTCCGTCTGCCGATGCAAAATAATCCACGATTTCCCGTTTATCCCAGACGTGATTGCCAGTGGTGATGACATCGATTCCCAGCTCAAATAAATCTTCTGCCAGCGGTGGCGTGATTCCGAACCCAGCAGCTGCGTTCTCTCCGTTGGCAACCACCAGATCAATGGCGTGGTCTTTGACCAGACCGGGCAAGCGTTCCTTGACGATGGTGCGTCCCGGCTTGCCAAAAATGTCGCCAATAAAAAGAATGCGCATGAAGTCGATGGTAACACGCACTCTTCAGCCGCAACGTGTACCGGGGAACGGGGAATCTTATAGGTTTGAACAGACGATCGCTCACTTTTCCAATTCGGCTGTTTTCAAGAAGTCATAGCTCCCGGACGGATCTAGCTTCACGTTGCGCACACGTTTGGAACATACCATCACGTTGTCCTGGTACCACAGGTCGACATAGGGCACTTCTTCCGCCAGAATCTCCTGGATTTCGCTGTACAACCGTTTACGCGTTTCCTGATCGAGCACGCTACGCGCCTGGTCGATCAGCGCATCCACTCGCGGATTTGAGTAATAGGTCCGGTTGGCGCCGTTAGGAGTGAATTTTCTGGAATGAAATACGTATTCAAAGATGTCGGGGTCTTCGTTGCCCCCGACCCAGCGCAGTGAATGAACTTGGTATGCTCCGCGGGTAATGTCGGCAAAGAATGTCGCAAATTCAAATGTCCGGATGTCGAGCACGACGCCAACATCCTGCAGCTGCTGCTGCAACACCGCGGCCAGCAGTCGCGTGCTCTCTTCCGTGGACGTCTTCATCGTCAGGTGAAAACGCACGCCGTTGACTGCCGGATGTCCCGCATCTTCAAGCAACTGCCGCGCGCGTTCCGGGCTGTAGTCATAGTGCTTCACGTTAGAGTCGTAGGCCCAGCTTTCCGGAGGAAGCAGACTGGCCGCGGGGCGGGCAAAATCACGCAGCAAATAGTGAATCATCGGCTGCCGGTCAATTGCGTAAGCCAACGCCTGCCGCACCCGTACGTCTTTGAGAATCGGGTCGCGGGTATTGAATGCGAGATACGACAGTACTGTTCCGGGTGCGTGGAGCACTTGCAGGTTGGGTTCTTTTTCGAGTGCCAGCACCAGGTCCCCAGTCAGCGCATTGATAGCAATGTCCGCGCTGCCTTTGCGCAGCTCCAGCGCCCGCGTCGTGGTATCAGGCACGACCGCAAATCGAACCCGCTGCAACTTCGGCTTCTCACCCCAATATTCATCGTTGCGTTCGATGATGACTTCCTTGTCCTGTTCGGCACTGACAAAGCAAAATGGCCCTGACCCAATCGGGTGATTGCTGATTTCGTCACCCGCGCCGTAAGGCACAATGCCGATCGCTCCGTCGGACAGGTTCCACAACAACGTAGCGAACGGCTGTTTGAGGTGAAATATCACCGTGAAGTCATCGGGAGCTTCGATGTGATCCACCAGGTTATAGGTCGCAGCTTTCGTGCTGCGGATCTTGCCCTCGAGCAGGGAATCGAAGGTCCATTTCACGTCGCGCGAAGTGAGCGGACGACCGTCGTGAAAATGTACTCCGTGGCGGAGATGAAAAACATAAGTCTTGGGATCGGGAATCTCCCAGCGCTCCGCCAACTGCGGCTGCACGTTCAAATGCTCATCGCGAGTAAGCAGATCGTCGAATAGCAGGCCGTCAATGCGCTCCGATTGCGCATCCAGCCCCACCCGCGGATCCAAATTAGTGGGGCTGCTCTCAATGATCATGACCAGACGTATTCGGATCAGGCTTCGCCGAGCATGACGTGAGCGCCAGGCAGCCGAAAAGAAGCAGCCCAAGCCACACAAGCACATGCGTTCTCTGTCCAATCGCCGCGCGGCGGCGGAAAATCCTACACATACGAAATCTTCCCAAGAATGGCACGCTTCTTCGCCCCGGTGGCCGATGGCACATTCGATGGCCGACGGTTCCAGGTCTCGTATGCCAGCAAGGCGAATGCGGCCGCCTCTTTGGCTTCCGGCGGGAGTCCGAACTCATCGGAGGAACGTATCTTTAGCCCGAGGGGTTTCAGTTCCTGAGCCAGCATCGTCATTAGAGTGGAATTATTTGCCCCTCCACCGGAGACGATGAATTCCCTGTAAGCAGCCCGCTTTCCCAGAACGAACCCTTGAATAGCATCGGCAATCGACCTCGCGGTCAGCTCCGTGGCGGTGGCGACAACGTCACGCGGATTCGCGGGGCCACAGCGGCGCACAAATCTCTCTGACGAACTCCCGCCCGAATTCTTCTCGGCCCGCCGTCTTCGGTGGTTTCCGGCGAAAAAAAGCCTCGCGCAGGAGGGCGGCGACTCACATGATCCAACACCTTCCCCGAAGCCGCGACGCGCCCATTGCGATCGTAGGGCTTGTGGAACAGCCGCTCCATAACCGTATCAATCACCATGTTTCCCGGTCCGGTATCGAAAGCGATGATTTGCGCTCTCCTGGCTCCAGCAGGCAGAGCGGTCAAATTCGCAATGCCGCCGATGTTTTGCACAATTCGCCCGACGCGTGGATCACGATAAAGCAGAAAATCAAGGTAAGGAACCAACGGCGCGCCTTTCCCGCCTACCGCCATATCCGCCGGACGAAAATCACTCACCACCGGCACACCCACACGAGCAGCAATCACGGCGCCTTCCCCGGTTTGCCACGTCGCTGCCAGTTCACGGCCAAGAAACCTGGAAGGCGTGCCTTGGTGGTAGATCGTCTGTCCATGGCAGCCCACCAGTTCAGCTTTCGCTCGAAAACGGCGCTGGGTAACGAGTACTGCGTCGGCATAAAGCTCTCCCAGCAGAAAATTCAATCGCGCCAGATCGGCAACACTAGCCCGCTGAGCATTCATCATTGCCAGAACAGCTTTGCGAACTGACTGACGATAGGGATATTCCGCGTGTCCGAGAAGTTCGAGCTTCACGTGATCGACGCGGGTGGCTCCCGCGTGGCGAATATCTTCGACGCGAACCAAAGCAACGTTGATTCCATCGGCCGAAGTTCCGCTCATCACCCCGGCGACGATCATGCTTCTCCCTGCCTCTTGATGGCTTCCAGTCTCACCTGCTCGCCAAATTCCCACAAGCGCCGCGCCAATTGCTGAACTTTGACGGCCGATGGATTCGCCGTTCTTCGCTTCAACTCTTTAGACTTCTTCTTTTTGAACTGTTGAATGCGAGCCAGAGACTCCTGGCAACGCCGCGCAAACTTTCGATCATGCTCGGCTTCGTGAATCAGCGCCTCATAGGCTCCTTCGATGTGTTCCGCCACGTGACACACAAGACATAAGTCGCCCCCAGCCTTTATGTGACTGACCGCAGCCTGGCCGATCGATGCTGCCTTGAGTACTCCGCCCATTTCCAGATCGTCGGACACGACCAGACCGCGATAGCCGATCTTCTTCCGCAGGACATCCATGATCCACTTCTTGGAAAGCGAAGCTGGAATGCGATCGTGGGTTACGGCGGGGTAGGCCGCATGCCCGACCAGCACCATTGGAGCCTCGCGACGCAGAGCGCGATATGGCGCGATGTCCTGCTCCCAAAGTTTCTTCCACGATTTCTCCACACTCGGCAGTTCATGATGGGTGTCGAGATTCGCCTCTCCCAGTCCAGGAAAGTGTTTGATCGCTCCTAACACGCCGGCCGAACTGAGTCCGGCGAGAAATTCGCGGGCGTATGCGATCGCTTCCTTCGGATCCGCCGACACAGCTCGTGAGCTCATGACCGAACGCGATGCCTCGGAGGCCAAATCAACCACTGGAGCGAAATCGGTGTTAAACCCCAAAGCCCGGCAAGATTCACCGATAATTCTGCCGTGTTTGCGAAAAAGCGGCCGCCGCCGCGTTGCATAAACCTCCGCAGCAGACGGGCCTTGCCCAATCACGTTTCGAAACCGGTCGACTGTGCCGCCTTCCACATCGACGCAGGCGAATAATGGTGTTGGCACACAGTCCCGGCAATCGTTAAGGAGCTTGTGAGTCTGTTCTGCGCTGATAATATTCCGCGCAAATAAAATCACGCCTGCCGGCTGAAGCCGGGTTAGCAGCGAACGCAGTCTGGGCGACATTGACGTTTCGTCAAAACCCAGAATGATAAGTTGGCCGAAGAGCATCGGTCTGGAGTTCGTGCGCAGTTCAGTGTCCTCAGTATTCTGTGCGGTCAGATTTCTTTTTTCAGTTCCGCCAGCAGATTCAATGCTTCAAGCGGCGTTAAGCGATTCAGGTCCACCTCGCGCAATCGCTCCAGCACTGGCTGCGAGAGGGGGGTAAAAATGGTCAACTGCGCCGGGGGAGGCGGGCGCAGTTCGTCGCTCGCCAATTGCTCCGTCACCCGTTGCTCGGCGCTCTCGTGCTCGGCCAGCACTTCGCGGGCGCGCTCCACCACTTCATTCGGCAACCCCGCCAGCTTGGCGACTTCAATTCCATAACTGCGGTCGGCGGCGCCAGGCTCTACTTTGCGTAGAAACACAATACCGCTGCCAGTCTCTTTGACCGAAACGTGATAATTTTTTACTCCTGACAATCGATCCGCCAGTTCGGTAAGTTCAAAATAATGTGTAGCAAAGAGCGTCTTCGCCCGGGTGCGAGCGTGGATATATTCGACCGCCGCCCACGCGATCGCCAATCCATCGTAGGTCGCCGTTCCACGCCCAATCTCGTCCAACAGAATCAACGACCGTGGGGTCGCGGTATGAAGGATCGCCGCCGTCTCCGTCATCTCGACCATGAATGTGGACCGGCCTCGCGCCAGATTGTCGCTGGCCCCGATGCGGGTGAATACCCGGTCCACGATTCCAAGCCGCGCAGAACTTGCCGGCACGAAAGACCCCATCTGCGCCATAATCACTGCCAACGCGGTTTGCCGCAGATAAGTAGACTTGCCGCCCATGTTCGGCCCCGTCAGCACCAGCACAGTGTGGGTAGTTGAATTCAAATAGAGATCGTTGGGGACAAATCGCTCACCGGCAAGGTCCTGCTGTTCGATCACGGGATGCCGCCCGCTGACTATTTCGACGTCGCCAGAATCGTCAAAGTTTGGTCGGCAGTAATTCCGAAGCGCGGCGATATGCGCGAGCGCCGCCAGCACGTCAACCTCCGCCAGCGCCAGCGCCGTTTGCCGGATGCGCCGCGCTTCCCCCGCAATCGCCGAACGTAGTTCGGCGAACAGCCGCCGCTCGATCTCGACGATCTTTTCCTGCGCGTCCAGAATCTTGGATTCGTACTCCTTCAACTCGGGCGTCGTGAAGCGCTCGGCATTCACCAGGGTTTGCTTCCGCTCGTACTCCGGCGGAGCCAAATGAAGGTTTGCCTTCGATATCTCAATGTAATAGCCGAAAATCGAATTGAATTTCACTTTCAGCGATGAAATCCCGGTGCGCTGCCTTTCCCGTGATTCAATCTGCGCCAGGTACTGCTTGCTGTTGCGGCTGAGGTCGCGAAGTCCGTCTAGTTCGTTTTCGACGCCTACCTGAATCACGCCGCCGTCGCTGAGCGAAAGCGGCGGCTCGGGAACCACGGTAGTTTCGATTCGGCTGCGCAAGTCGGTAAGTTCGTCAACGGCAGCGTGCAGCGTTCTTGTTCGCTCAGCGTGGAAACGTGCCTGGGCGATCCGGACTGCGGGAATTTTTCCCAACGACGACGCCAGTGCCAACACATCGCGCGGATTCGCAGTCTCCAGCGTTACCCGGCTCAGGAGGCGTTCCAGATCGAGAATTCCGTCGAGCGCACGCCGCAGTTCCTCGCGTGCCATTAAATCCTTGACTTGGCCTTCGACCGCATCCAGACGCGCATTGATCTCGGCCGCTTCAATCGATGGCCTCAGCATCCATGAGCGTAATAGGCGTTTGCCCATCGGTGTCACCGTGGCATCGATCGAGCGGAATAGCGTCACGCCTTCGTCGGTGCCAGCAAACAGCGGCTCGATGAGTTCAAGATTTCTCACGGTGACCGCATCCAGCACCAGACAATTCTGCCGTTCGTAGAATCCGATGCGGTCCACATGGTCCAGCGTCCCCCGCTGGGTGGAACGAACGTAGTACAGAATCGCACCCGCCGCCGAAGCCGCGGCTGGCTTGCCGGCCAGTCCAAAGCCCTCCAGAGACAGCACTCCAAAGTGATTCTCCAGCAGCGGAATGGCGTGGTCAGGAGCAAAAATCCAGTCGTCCAAAGGCGTCTCGGACCACATCCCTCCCTGCGTTTTCGGCTGGGGAGCGGCGCCTGAAGGCACCACTTTATCTCGAACCTCGAACAAGGGAGCCGCCGATCCATATAGCAATTCTTTCGGCCGGAGTTGTTGCAACTCGTCCTGAATTCTCTGCGCCGCATCTTCGCCACGAAATTCCGTGGCCCGAAATTCGCCGGTAGAAAGATCCAGGGCCGCGAATCCGACCCGGTCGCCGGTCTGCGCCAGACGCCGCCAAAAAGTTATTTTCCTCCGAACTCAGTGACGAATCCGCCGCCGTGCCCGGCGTGACCACCCGGGTCACTTCGCGCCGCACCAATTTCTTGGCCAAGCCGCGGATCTTCCATCTGCTCGCAGATCGCGACTTTGAATCCCTTGCGAATGAGCTTCGAGATGTAGCCTTCGGCCGCGTGGTAAGGGACGCCGCACATCGGCACGGCCATGCCCTTTTCCTTGTTACGGGAGGTCAGCGTGATCTGCAGTTCGCGTGATGCCATAACCGCATCGTCGAAGAACAGCTCGTAGAAGTCGCCCAGACGAAAAAACAGCAGGGCAGTAGGATGTTGCTTCTTGATGGCGGCATATTGCCGCATCAGCGGAGTGGACGGCTCGGTCATGTGCAAGCAGAGCGCAATTTCTCGTGCGTTCGTCTTTGGGGTTTGCGCGGATTATAACAATCTAAGCGCCCCGGCTGCCTGTGGCGCAATCACAGTTGACGCGCTCGCCCCACAGGTGTTTTCCTTATTCGGCATGGAGCTTCGTAAAGATCCCATCACGCGTTCCTGGGTTATCACCGGCGACGACGTCCCCGACGTCGGCCCGCGACCAGAATCAGCCTGCCGTTTTTGCCCCGATTCGACGCAACCACCCCAGCTTGTCGCCAGTTTATCCGGGGCGCAGGATGTACCGTGGTCCGCGCGCGCCGTGGTGCATCCCATGGCCCTGTACCACATTGAGGGCGACGCGTTGCGCCGGGCGGACGGCATTTATGATCGCATGCGTCCCAGTGGGCGCGCATGAAGTGCTGATCGAGAACCCGCGCCATGACGGGCATCTCTGGAATGCCAGCGACCAGAAATCGGCCAGTTCCTGCTGCTGGCGGCGCAGCGCATTCAGGACCTGAAGCGTGACGGGCGCTTCAAGTATGTCAGCATCTTCAAGGACCACGGCAGCAGTGCCGGGCAAGAGTTCGAGCATCCCTCCTCCCAACTCACGGCCACTACTTTCGTGCCCCGCCGGATTCTTTACGAACTGCGTGCCAGTCGTGAATATTTTCGTGCAAAAAGAGCGCTGTGTTTTCTGCGACATCATTTCGCAGGAAACCCGGCAAGAAGTGCGCGTGCTTGAATCTCGGGGCGATTTCATTGCGCTCTGCCCCTATGCACCTCGCGTGCCATACGAGACCTGGATTTTGCCGAGCACCCATGAGGCTGCGTTCGAGCGCATGGCACTCAATCGCTCTAACCTGCTGCCGGATTTGGGAGCGCTTCTCCGCCGGACCTTGCAACGCATTCGCACCCTTACCGAATCATTTCACCTGGTGCTTCACACGTCGCCGAACAGCCTGCACGGTTCGGGTAGTTTGGGGTATTGGAAGACCATCGACGAAGATTATCACTGGCACATCGAAATCATGCCCGTGCTCGCGGCGAAATCGAAGTCTTACACCTTCAAGGAGGTGTACTACTCGCCCCTGACATCGGAGACCGCAATCAAACGTTTGCGCGAAGCGCGAATCGAATAGGAGACCTCGTTCTGGTAAATCCGACGACTGTTTTATGACCATCCGCCGCATGAAGACCTATACCGGTGGGCAAGGCTACGTTTACCAGTACTACTACGTCGGCAATCGGCAGGTTCCGGCGAAAAGCGGACAGGAAGCCGCGAAGGAATATATTTTCGATGTAACCTCCGACCGCAAAACGACATTCGCGGTTAGTGTTTTCCTCCCCGAAGGCGCGCTGCAGGCGTGGGCCGGCCGGCATGGGCGGCCCCTGACCGATGCCGAGCAGTACGGTGCGGTTAAGATGCGGCTTTTTCAAGCCTTTGACGAGATTGAAGACCTAATGACCGACGGTCGCCAAGTTTGGGTGGACTCAGACATTTTGGACAAGGCCCTCGCCACCCTAGGCGTGGATTGATCCTGCTAGAGAAGTAAAATCGCCTTCCGGACACGAGAAGCTATAATCCCCTAGAGGAAAATCATCCCCTATGCCTGCTCTTTGGCTGCGAGTCGCGCTGGGCTGCTATGCCGTCGGTCTGCTCTACGCTTTGGTGGCCCTAACGCGCAGCAGCGACCTGCTAAATCGTATCGCTCTCCACGCCGCCTATCTAGGGATGGTATTTCACTTTGTTTCGCTGACGGAAGCCTTTCGCATCTCGGGCCAGATTACCCTGACTTCTGTACGGAACGCCGAATCAGTCTTGGGTTTTCTGATCATGGTGGCTTTCCTGCTGGTATATCTGGTGTACCACACCACCTCTCCGGGAATCATTGTGTTTCCCTTGGTGTTCTTGCTGACCTTCGTTTCGGCCACTGGCGATGCTCCCTTCCTGGTTACGTCTCCCGCCGCGCGCACGGGGTGGTTGTTCGCGCACATCGCCCTGATTTTCACAGGCTACGCAGCGCTAATCCTTAGCTTTGGAGCCAGCCTGCTCTATCTGATTCAGGAGCATTCCCTGAAATCGAAGCGTCCCGGAATTCTCTCTCGCCTTCCGGCTCTCGAAGTCATTGACGAAATCGGTTTCCGGTCATTGCTTCTGGGATTTCCTTTCATGACCCTCGGGTTGATTGCCGGTACAGTAGTCGCGCAGTCCACCTACGGGCATATCGATCTACTGGACCCGAAGATTCTGCTCTCGATTCTGATGTGGGCGGTGTATCTGGTTCTGCTTTTCATCCGCTGGAATGCCGGATGGCGCGGGCGCCGGGCGGCCTATCTTGCTACGGGGGCTTTCGCCGCCGCAGTGGTGGCCTGGGCCGCCAACTATTTCAGCACCATTCACAGGTTTGCCCGGTCATGAGCTTCCACCTCATCGGCGTTAATCATAAGAGTGCGCCGGTCGAAGTCCGCGAGCGCCTAGCCATTCCTGATTCGCGATTGCCCGAAGCTCTGAAAAGCTTTACTCGGCACCCGGGAGTAGAGGAAGGCCTGATCCTGAGCACCTGCAATCGTGTCGAACTGTTGGCTCAAACTCAGAACGGCGGCGCCGACCTGCGTGCTTTCCTGCGCGATTATTTTCAGCTTGATGACTTGACGCTGGATCCCCACCTGTACGAATACCGTCAGCAGGATGCTGTGCGCCACGTATTTCGTGTTGCCGCCAGCCTGGATTCGATGGTGGTCGGCGAGGCGCAAATCCTGGGCCAGGTAAAGGAAGCCTACGCCACCGCCCGGGCTGTCGGCGCCGATCCGCTCGCAACTGGATTTGCTTCTGACTCGCGCTTTTGCGGTCGCCAAGCGGGTGCGCACGGAGACGGAGGTCGGGTCGTCGGCGGTATCGGTCGCCTCGGTCGCCGTGGAGCTTGCCAAGAAGATTTTCGGATCACTGCACGACAAGCATGTTTATCTGGTGGGCGCCGGCAAGATGAGTGAGTTGGCGGCGAGGCATCTGTTAGCACACGGGGCGGCCTCGATTTTTGTGGCAAATCGCACCTACGACCGCGCGATTCGCTTGGCTCAAAAGTTCAACGGGCAAGCCATTGAGTTCAGCCGACTGTATGAGACATGCGACCGCGGCGACATCGTCGATCAGCTCGACCGGTTCTCCTGCTCGCCATATTCAAACGTGAGCACGGCGAGCTGTTTCTCAGCCGCCGCAAGAACCGGCCCATGTTCTTCATCGACATCGCCGTCCCCCGAGATGTCGATCCGGAGATGCATAAGCTGGACGGCATCTTCGTCTATGATATCGATGACTTGCAGCAGGCCGTGACCTCGCACGTCGCCGACCGCCAAAAGGAAGCCACTCGCGCCGATGACATCATCGACGCCGAGGTCGAACGCTTTCACGTCCGTCTGCAAACGCTCGAAGTTGTGCCCACGATCGTCTCCTTGCAGGATCATCTGGAAACCATTCGCCAGGCCGAAATCGATCGCGTGCGCGGACGGCTGGGGCAGCTTTCCCCCGAGCAGGAGTTGGCTGTCGATGCCTTGACTCACGGCATTATCAACAAGATCATGCACACGCCCATCAGCACCCTAAAGACGGCGGCCCGGGAATCCGAGGCCACCACTATTGTCGAAATCGTCCGCCGCCTGTTCAACCTCGAAGGCAAGAAATCCGCCAAGTCTGGCGACAGCAGCGGAGGCCGTGCCTGATGGCCCATTTCCGCATCGGCTCCCGCGGGTCTCAACTCGCGCGCTGGCAGGCCAACCACATTGCCGGCCTGCTGCGTGCACGCGGCCACGAAATTGATATCGAAATCATTAAGACCACGGGAGACAAGATCACCGATGTTGCCCTGGCCAAAGTTGGAACCAAGGGCATGTTCACCAAAGAGATTGAAGAGGCGCTCGCCGTGGGGAGGGTAGACCTCGCGGTGCACAGCTTGAAGGATTTACCGACGGAAGTTCCACCGGGCTTCAAAATTGCGGCGATCACCGAACGGGTGGATCCTCGTGACGTATTTTGCTCGCACAAGTACGCGAGCATCGAAGCTTTGCCGGACGCTGCCCGCGTAGGAACCAGCAGCCTCCGGCGACAGGCACAATTGAAATCTCTGCGCCCTGATCTGGACATTCATCCCCTGCGTGGAAACGTAGACACACGACTAGCGAAGCTTGAGGCTGGCGAATACGATGCCGTCATTCTTGCGGCTGCCGGCCTCACTCGGCTGGGTAAGACTGGACTCATCAAACAGGTCATTCCGGCGGAGATGGTGTGTCCGGCGGCGGGCCAAGGCGCACTGGGGATAGAAGCGCGGGCTGGAGACACCGCGGTGCTGCAGGCCCTGGCATTTCTGGACGACGCCGGCGCCCGTGCGACTACGGCCTGCGAGCGTGCCCTATTGGGCCGGCTTGGCGGAGGCTGCCAGGTCCCCATCGGCGCATTGGCCGAAGTGCGTAGTGGCCGTTTGCATCTGCAAGCGGTAGTGGCACGGCCTGACGGTTCTGAGGTCCTGCGAGAGTCGGCAGACGGAGATGAGCCGGTTCAACTCGGCGAATCTATGGGTGAAACGCTGCTCCGCCGCGGAGGCAAGGCAATTCTAGAGGCTGTTTACCGGCAAGAGATGGCTCTGCCGCAGCCGCCGTAACTCTTCTTCGCGAACTCAGCGGCTGTTCTCCGCGACCTTCGCGTTTTAAGATTTGTGTTTTGGGGAGGGAAACATCTGACTCACGCTCGGCCACTCCACGGCATTCGCGTTCTGGTGGGCCGCGCCCGCCATCAAGCAGGCGCGCTTTCCTTGGGCCTGCGCAAACTCGGCGCGGAAGTCATCGAGATTCCATTTATCGAAATTCGCCGACTACGTTCTTACAAGCCTCTCGACTCCGCTTTGAAGAATATCGCGAATTACGACTGGATCATCCTGACCAGCGTGAATGGCGTCGAAGCTTTCTGGAGTCGGATGAAGAAGAGCCGCCACGCGAAGACCCGTTTGGAGCATCTGAAGATCGCCGCCATCGGCCCCGCCACCAAGAAAGCCATTGAGGCCCATGGACTGAAAGTGGACGTGGTCCCTAAGGAATACGTGGCCGAGTCAGTGGTGAAAAGCCTGCGTCGAAAAGTGGCAGGAAAGCGGGTCTTGCTGGCCCGCGCCAAAGTGGCCCGCGATGTGATTCCACGGGAACTCGGCAGCCTGGGTGCACAAGTAGATGTCGTCGAGGCCTACGAAACCGTGGTCCCGCGACCTTCTCGCCTTCGTTTGCGAGCGCTTCTAAGAAATCCCAAGCACTGTCCGCACGTGATTACGTTTACAAGTTCGTCCAGTGCGAGAAACTTTTCAACCCTACTGGGGAAAAACGGATGGCGCGGGCCTGCCCCGCTGTTCGCGTCCATCGGCCCAGTGACATCGGCCACAATGCGTGAACTCGGCCTACCGGTGGACATCGAAGCCAAGAAATACACTATCCCCGGCTTGGTCGAAGCAATAAGTAGGTCACGACTTGCCGTGACCATCCTGTAGTTCGCGAATCGTCCGTACAAGGAAATAGCTCATTAGCAGAGCGGCTAGGGGATAAATGAATATGCCAAGTCGCTCCAGCCCCACACTGTGCTTGAGATCTCTCACAGCCAGGCCCGTCATAAATGAGAAACACGCGGAACCCAGAGCATAAGACCCAGGGCTTTTTCTTACAGCTTTAGTCATTCGGGCGGCATAACTCGTCCAATTCCAAGCCATCATGCACCTCTCGATTCCGAAAACTACCGGGCGCCAGACGAATGGCCACCTAATCCGGAATTTTGCATCCGCAGTCCGCCGGCGGCACATGCGCCTTCAAGAAATCCGAGACACGTTTGTAGGCATCAATCTGGTTCTCTACTCGCGCGAAACCGTGGCCTTCGTTCTCGTAGACCTTCAATTCCACCGTTCCGCCGCGCTTCTTCACCGCGTCCACCACTTGCTGCGACTCTTCCTTAGGGCACCGTGGATCGTTTCCACCCGCCAGCAGCAGCAGCGGCGCCTTGATTTGATCGACGAAGAAAATCGGCGAGCGGTCATGAAACAAGGCTTTGTTCTTCTTGGGATCGCCCATGGTCGCCAAATCCGACTGCTGCAGTACTGGATCTTCGTTCTGGATTTCAGTAAACCAGTTAACAAACGGCACTATCGGCACGCCCGCCGCCCACACGTCAGGAGCTTTGGTGACACCCATCATGGTCAGGTAGCCGCCGTAGCTTCCGCCTACGAGCGCAATCTTCTTAGGATCGAGATAGCCCGTCTGCCTGATGAAATCCGCCGCCGCCAGCACATCCTGCAAATCTCCGCCGCCCATATCGAACAAATTTGCCTGCTGAAATTCCTTGCCATAGCCGGTTGATCCGCGATAATTCGGCGCGATCACCATGTATCCCTGATTGACCATGTGCTGAATAAAGCGGTTGAACGAATTCACCGTCTGCGATGTCGGCCCGCCGTGCACATAAACCAGCGCCGCATTCTGGCCGTTTCGCACCATGTTGTAAGGCACGTACACAAACGCAGAGATCGTCCATTTGCCGTCACGGCTGGGGAAGTGAACCAGAAACGGCTCGACCATGTCCGCCGAGCGCACGCCCGGCAATCAGCGAATGTGTAATCTGCCGCGACTTGCCGGATGCCAAGTTGTAAGTCCAGAGATCCCCGGGAGCATCGGGGCCGTTGTGGTTGTAGAGCAGCCGCGATCCATTGTGATCGAAGGACGACCGCGCACCCACAGGGTAATTCACGCCCTGCCGGCAGTGGCAGCGCTTCGGTCGTGCCCTTGGCCAGATCGTGCAAATAGATCTCCGTGTTCCCATCCACATTTGCAGTCCACGTGACAGACTTGCCATCAGGTGAGAAGTTGCCGCCGCTGATCTCCCACTTATCTTTGGTCAGCCACGAGATTTTCTTACTGGCGATATCGAGCAAGCCAACATTTTCGTAGCCATTGGCGGCATTCGATGTAATCAGCACTCTCTTGCCATCGGGAGAAACATCATCTGCTTCGTATAAGTTGCTCACCTTCGTGCGGAGTCAGCAGAACGCTTTCTCCACTGGCCACGTCGGCGATGTAGATATTGGAATCCGTGCCCTTGGCCTGAAACTGGGTGTATACGATCGCCTTGCCATCGTCCGACCAGATAGGGTTGTCGTTGATCTTGTCCGCCGGCGGTTCCCGTCGTGACGTGTTTGACCGACCGCATCAGTTTGTCGAAAACATCGATCTCATAAACCGATGATGTCTTCGGCTTCACGGTATAGGCCAAATACCGGCTATCGGGCGACCAGCGCGGATTCTCTTCGGAAATCTCGCGGGTATTTGTAAGGTTCACCACTTGACCTGTGGCCGGCGAAACCATGAAAACGTCCCACTGCTCGTCGCCGTCGTAGTCCGAGATGATAGGCGATCCACTTGCCATCCGGCGACCAGGTTGGGCTGGTCTGCCTCTGATCGCTGACCGTAAGCTGGGTCGGCCAGCCGCCATCGGAGTCACCAGCCAAAGATTGTTTCGCCCGCTGATGTTGGCTACGAAGACCAACTGCTTACCATCAGGTGACCAGGAGGCGGGCCCGATCTGCCGGGTCATGTACAGCTTTTCGATCGAAAGACCTTGTTCCGCCTGCTCCACGTCAGCGTTGGGCTTGCTGGTGATCTGTTTGGGATCGGTGATTGCCTGGGGCACGGGCAGAGTTTGGGAGACGGCAACGGTACTCATGAATACGACGATAGCAAACGGGATGAGAATACGCATAAACCGAGAGGTTCGTGCACGGAACCTGACAGAAAGTCTAGCAGACTTACTTTGCGTTCTTGTGTATATCCACCGTGCTCCACGTTTTGTCGCCGGCGTGGCAGATGTTTTCGAGCAGGCACTCCATACACTTCGGCCGCCGTGCTATGCAGAGTTTGCGCCCGTGCCAGATAATTTGATGGGCGAACAGGATCCACTTGTCTCGTGGGATCACCTTCATCAAATCCTGCTCAATCTTGGGCGCGTCGGTATTCTTGGTCAGCTCCAGCCGGCGGGAGATGCGGGTCACGTGCGTGTCCACGACAACGCCATCGGCCTTGCCGAACCATGTTCCCAGGACGACGTTGGCGGTCTTACGCGCGACTCCGGGCAATGTCAGCAACTGATCCATCTCCGACGGCACTTCTCCGCCAAAATCGGAAACGATCTTCTTGGCCGCTCCCACAACGGACTTCGATTTGTTGCGAAAGAAGCCCGTAGACCTGACATCCGGTTGAAGCTGTTCGGGGGTCAGCGCAGCAAAGTCTTGAACCGTGGGATATTTCCGGAACAGTTCGGGCGTGACACGGTTGACATTCGCATCAGTGGACTGAGCTGAAAGAATGGTCGCGACCAGCAGTTCCCACGCACTGTGGTGAGTCAGCGCGCAGGTAACATTGGGATAGAGGTGATCCAGCCGTTTGAGGATTTCCGAAATCCGTTCAGGCGCCAACGGATTGTATCCCTTCAGGCTTGCCGTACGCTTAGCTGGCGTCGGTGAAGCGACCGGTGACTTCGCTCGGGCCGGGCGAGACGTAGAAACGACAGACGGCTTTCTAGTTCTTGCCCCTTCGTGTCGTCCAGTCTTGGCCGGTTGTCTCGGCACAACTCCGCGTGGCATCGAATTCATTCTCCTGAAAGAGACCTAAATGTTAGCAGAAGAAATCGTGCTGATGGCCCGGCAGTAATTTGACGCGGGCGCGCCTGCTAGGTAGTCTGATTTTGATCCGAAAACGGCTTGACCCAGCAAACCTTAAGGAAGGCACCCGTGGCAGTGAAGTCTATTAAACTCGGCCAGGTCTGGCGCAAAGACGACGACGGCAAAGATTATCTCGTCACCAAGGTATACAGCGAAGTGTTCGCCCAATATGCTGTCTTGCGGCCCGCCGAAGTCACCGCGCCCGACGCCGCTACAACCCGAGTGAAAGTCGCCAAGAGTGCCGAGGGCGCTTCGTTGCCGGGCTTTACGTTCACTCAGGAAGGTTCGTTCTAGCTGCCGGGTGGAGAATCGGTGTTCCCGCCGTCGCATTCTGATTCCGCATGACTGAAAAAATCCTCAGCGTCCTGTTTCTTTTCATCAAGTCGGTGATCGCCGCCACCAGCTATGGCGGGGTCGCTCTGTTGATGGCGATCGAATCCGCCTGCATTCCGCTGCCTTCGGAACTGATCATGCCCTTCGCCGGCTATCTGGTATACGAAGGAACTCTGAAGCTGCTGTGGGTGGCGACAGCGGGCGCGCTCGGCTGTAATCTTGGTTCGCTGGTTGCTTATGAGATTGGCTGCTACGGCGGCCGACCGTTGGTGGAAAAGTACGGACGTTGGATTCTACTCAGCCGCCGCGAACTCGACTGGGCCGACCGCTTCTTTCTCCGCTGGGGATATCTCGCCGTGTTTATCGCCCGGTTGCTGCCCGTGGTCCGGACGTTCATCGCGTTACCTGCGGGAATCGCACGCATGCCGCGCCGGCGCTTTCACATCTATACTTTTCTTGGCTCCTGGCCTTGGTGCTTCGCTCTGGCTTGGATGGGCATGAAACTGGGAGAAAACTGGCGCGTGCTGGGCAAATACTTTCACCAGTTCGATGCCGTTATTGGCGTGGTTCTGGCTGCGGGCATCATCTGGTTTGCCTGGTCGCACTGGCAGAATCGAGTCGGTGGCAGGCGGTAGCGCAGCATTCAGTTGCGCCTGTGAATTCGCGTTCCGGATTTTCTTCGAGTCCAGAGTGCGGGAATGATAATTTAACTCGTTTGAGTTTGTGTCAAGGAGGGATCCTCGACGCGCACTGGGATCTGCCGGTGAAAACGGCGGATCTGGAAGGGAAGTAAACAGCCAATCTTTCTTCGCGTCCTCTGCGGAACTTCTCTGCGATCTTTGCGGTTACGCCTTTGGCGTTTCAAACCTATTTTCCCACTCAATCCTCCCTCACTCCGTTTGAACTCCAATCTTTCACCTTCCGCTCCTCTTGGTTGCATTTCTCCACGTAAAACGAGAACATACCTGTTTGCCTTAATCCCAAAATTCTTATAAGGACGTGGCCACCCGATGGCGACTCAGCAGAAGCGCGCAAAAACCGCAAACGAAAAACATAGTGGCAGCGATATTCAGCCTGCCAAGGGCAAACTTGGTGTCATGATCCCCGGCATGGGCGCCGTCGCCACAACTTTCGTTGCTGGCGTCGAAGCCGTGCGGAAGGGAATCGCCAAGCCCATCGGCTCGCTCACCCAGATGGGGACCATTCGCCTCGGCAAGCGCACCGACGCCCGCTCGCCGAAGATCAAAGAATTTGTTCCGCTCGCCGGCCTCGACGACCTTGTTTTCACCGGCTGGGACATTTTCGAAGACGACATGCACACCGCCGCCAGCAAGGCCGGCGTGCTGGAGCGCGAACTGCTTGATAAAGTCAAACCGCTGCTGAAGTCCATCAAGCCGCAGAAAGCCGTCTTCGATCACAACTATGTCAAGAAGATCGACGGACCCAATGTCAAGAAGGGCAAAAACAAGATGGACCTGGCCGAGCAGGTCCGCGCCGACATGCGCGCCTTCAAGAAGAGTTCCGGAGCCACCCGCCTCATCACCGTTTGGTGCGGCTCCACGGAGACCTTCATCGAACCGAGCGCTGCCCACCAATCGGTGAAGGCATTCGAGAAAGCGCTGCTCAAGAACGACTCGAACATCGCGCCCTCGATGATTTACGCCTATGCCTCATTGATGGAAGGCGTGCCGTTCGCCAATGGCGCTCCCAACCTGACCGTGGACATTCCCGTAATGCACGAACTCTCGCGCCAGAACGAAGCCCCCATCTGCGGCAAGGATTTCAAGACCGGCCAGACTCTGATCAAGACCATCCTCGCTCCTGGATTCAAGGCCCGCATGATCGGCCTGAACGGCTGGTTCTCGACCAACATTCTGGGCAATCGAGACGGCGAAGTGCTCGACGATCCTGGGTCTTTCAAGACCAAGGAAGAGTCCAAAGCTTTCCGTGCTGGAGCACATTCTGCAGCCCGAGCTTTATCCCGACCTGTACGGGAACTTCACTCACAAGGTGCGCATTAACTATTACCCGCCACGCGGTGATAACAAAGAGGGTTGGGACAATATCGATATCTTCGGATGGCTCGGCTATCCCATGCAGATCAAAGTCGATTTTCTCTGCCGCGATTCGATTCTTGCCGCACCGATCGTGCTCGATCTGGTGATGTTCATGGACCTGGCCAAACGCAGCACCGAACTGCGCGGTATCGGCATCCAGGAGTGGATCAGCTTCTATTTCAAGTCCCCAATGACCGCGCCCGGACTTTATCCCGAACACGATCTGTTTATTCAATTGATGAAGTTGAAAAACACCCTGCGCCATTTGCGCGGAGAAGAATTGATCACGCACCTGGGGTTGGAATATTACGACTGACGATGTACCCCCCAGCTTCTTCTCCCGCCGGTACTCATCGTACTTCTCTAGAAATCGGTCGATGTCTCCTTGCTGTATGTAATACGGCGTCGAGAGGCGGATCTTGGATGGCTCCCCGCCGCGGATGCGAATCTTGTACTGCTTCCACAGCGTGTCCTCTAACTCGACGCGATTGATCGGCGGCACGTTCACGGTCGCGATGCCGCAGCGCAACGTTGGATCGGGCGAGGTCCACGACTCCGCGCCGCGTTTGATCATCTCCGCCAGAATGTAGTCGCAGAGTTGCCGGTGACGCTGTTCGATTTTCTCCATGCCAATATCATTGGCCAGTTTGATCGACGCCCGTAGTCCCCACAACGCCGGCACATTGGACGATCCGATTCGCTGGAAGCGCTCGGCTCGAATCTTCGGCTCATCCCAGCCTTCGGTCGCGATCGTGTTCCACATGCGGTCGATCACTTCGTCGCGCACGAACAGGAAGCCTGAACCTTTTGTCGCTTGCAGCCATTTGTGCGGACTCGAGGAATACATATCACATCCCAGTTCATGCAGATTGAGGCGCATCATGCCGGGCACGTGTGCGCCATCGACCGCCGACAGGATTCCCTTCGATCGCGCCAGCCCGCATAACTCTTTCGCCGGCAAAACCACTCCGGTCACGGTGGTGATGTGACTGAAGAAGATCACGCGGGTGCGCGGCGTGATGGCATCGCTGAAGAGATTCAGCACCTGACCCGGATCGTTTACCGGCTTCGGCAGCGTAACCTTCTTGACGACGATGCCGTACCGCTTCGCTCGCAACGCCCAGGGTCCTTCACCGCCGGGATGCTCCTGGTCCGTCATCAGAACTTCATCCCCCGGCTGCATATCAAGTCCATTGGCGATGTAGCTGTTGGCTTCGGTGGCGTTGCGCAGCAGAGCAATCTCATCGCGAGTACACCCCACAAACGCCGCCAGAGGGTCGCGAAACTCGTTCCAGGCGGCGTAGCCCCAGATCGGATAATCTTCGGGATCGTGTTGATCCAGTTTCTCTGTCGTGTTGTAACCGTCGAAAATCGCACGTAGCACCGGGGCGGGGCTGGAGCCGACGGTCCCGTTGTTCAGATAAACCTCGTCCTCCGGAATAAGAAACTGCTTGCGCAACGTCGCCCAGTAGGCGTCTTCATTGCTGCCGAATGATCTAGGGTCGGGCAGGGAAGCGGGCAGCTTCTCCAACTGTGCCAGCAGGTTGGGACGAACAGCAAGTGCGGCGGCAAGGCCCGTGGTGCTGGCACTTAGGAAACGGCGGCGGTTGAGCATGGCAATCTCCTTACCTAATCGAAAGAACGGTTGGCGGGACGCGCCATGTTACGACCGGGTGCCAGGAGATAGCAAGCTACGCGGTGACCCGCTCGTTACCCTCACGGGAATTAGGCCCGGAAGCGGATAACCTTCCCGGCTCCCGTTGCGTCCTATTGGGCAGGGGCGGTGTCTTCCTGCAGAGTATAATGGGTGCAAGATCCCGCCCGGCGGTAAATAGGGAGTCGGTTATGAAGCTTCGCTTTTCGTTTATCAGCGCAACCCTTCTGGTTTTCGGCTCCAGCGCTTGTTTCGCTCAGACGCAAACCACGACCGACCAGACCGTTTCCACCGGCGCGCCTCAAAGCGGCCAAAGTGCGCCCAGCCAGGGCACACCAAACGCCCAATCCAGCGCAAGCAGTTCGGCTCAAACTCCAGCACAGAACCCGCCTCCGCCGATCGCCGAGCCCGACCCCAGTAAGGTGAAACATGATGGCGGCAAGGATGACGTAGATGCCATCGGCAATCGCAAGATTGGCGGGCGTGGCCTGGGCGACTGGTATTCCCTCGAAACCGAAATCCGCATCGGCAAGCAGTATTCGCAAATGATCGAATCCAGTTCGAAGATGGTCACCGATCCCGTGGTCACGGAATATGTGAACCGCATCGGACAGAACCTGGTCCGCAACTCGGACGCCAAGGTGCCGTTCACCATCAAAGTCATTGACTCCGATGTGGTGAACGCCTTCGCGCTGCCCGGCGGATTCTTCTACGTAAACAGCGGATTGATTCTGGCAGCCGACGAAGAGGCCGAACTCGCCGGTGTCATGGCCCACGAAATCGCACATGTCTGCGCCCGCCATGCCATGCGGCAGATGACCCGGGCGAATATCGCCAATATCGGCACGATTCCGTTGATCTTCGTCGGCGGCGGCATTGGATATGCCGTGTATAACGCTGCGGGCTTAGCCGTGCCGATGGCGATGCTCAGCTTCCAACGCGGCTTCGAGGCGGAGGCGGATTATCTGGGCCTGCAGTATATGTATAAGGCGGGTTATGATCCGCAGGCGTTTATTGCGTTCTTCGAGAAAATCGAAGCGCTTGAGAAAAAGAAGCCTGGCACGTTAGCCAAGGCCTTTGCTACTCATCCCCAGACGCCCGAGCGCATTGAGGCTTCTCAGAAAGAAATTGAGACTATTCTGCCGGCCCGGGCGGAGTACACCGTAACTACCTCGGAATTTGACGAAGTGAAGGCTCGCCTGGCAGCCATTGAAAACCGTCGCAAGATGGTCGACCACAAAGACGCCGGCAAGCCCAGCCTGCGGCGCGCCTCGGGCACCGACAAAAACGGCAACGATAATAAGACCGACGACGACGATCGTCCCACGCTCAAGCGGCGCGATGATAGCGGTAGTAGCAACTAAGCCTGACGGGTTCTCGTTTCGGGCGTAAATAAGCAGCCGCGACTTACGTCGCGGCTTTTCGCTTTTGTCGAGATCGATTTACGCGGCGTGGTTGGCCGGCGACTGCACGTAGTGCCGGCGCTCGGCGGCAGTGCCGATCACTTTCATGTCCTGCCAATCGTAGGGCAACTCTTTGCCACAATCGAGGCACACCACATAAGTGCCGGTGAGGGAAGCCGCCGAGTTGCGGCGCTGATCCCGAGCGCGTGCTCATGGGAAAACTATAATTTCCATGTCCGCAACCAAAAAAAGCATCAAATAATTTGCCGACCATTTACTACCTCCCACGAAGCCCACAGCCGGGCCAAGCCTACCTACAGCCTTAGATTCAGTTTTCGCGATAAAAGGTTCTTTATGGCCCAGAGGTAGAAACACAAAATCTAGGACATTTCTCATTCGTCAAAGAGCAGCCGCAACAGTGAATTACGCTCGCGGTGCCGGCTGCGCAGGACTTTACATACCTGTAAATGTTTTCACTTTCAGTGGGAAGTTAGAACTCAGACTCTCTCCGGCCCAGCTTTCTTCTTGGCGTGGCACTTGGAAACAATGGCAGAACGAAGCCGGGTACGCAGGTCTTCTGGCAGTTGGTAGAGTTGCGAGTCGCGGTAGATTTCAATGGTCTTCTTGGTGGTATCGCAAACCACGTAGCAGTTGTGGCACCAGGCGAGATGATCTTCCAATTCGGCCTTTGTACGGTCGTCAATGACTCCGTCCAAGTAATCTGTCAGCTCCTGCAAAAATTCAGAGCACTTCACTGGTTGCCATCTCCACTTGCATTTTTCTGCTTCCCGTTGCCGCCGTCGCGCCTTTGAAAGAAACGGCTGAGCCGTTCCCGCAACTGCAAACGCGCGCGCAGCAATCTTGACTTCACCGCCGGAATGCTGAGTTCCAGCGCTTCTGCGGTCTCCTCGGTCGAAAGACCTTCCACATCACGCAAAACAAAAACCGTACGGAAACTCGCCGGCAAACCCTGAATGGTGCGGGTCAAGATGTCCCGCAACTCCGCCTGGTTGTACTGTTGCTCGGGATTCGGGCTCCAGTCCGCAACCTCGCGCGGCAGCGAGTCGTCTTCCGTTTTAACTTCTTCATCCAGCGAAACCATGCGTTCCGGGCGACGGCGCCGTAGCTTCATCAGCGCTTCGTTCACCGCGATCCGCACCAGCCAGGTGTAAAACTTCGACTGCCCCTGGAACTGCTTCAGATTTCCGTATGCTTTGAGGAACGCGTCCTGCACCACGTCTTCCGCGTCTTCGCGGTTTTGCGTAATGTGCTGGGCGATGCGAAACACGTTCCGGTCGTAACGCCGAACCAGTTCCTCAAAGGCCCCGACGTCGCCGCCCTTGGCCGCCTGCACCAGTGACATCTCGTCACTGACAGGCTCACTCACTTTTGGTTGGATGGTGCTCATTCTAAGTCCGATGCAACTATTTTCACGCGAGGGCCGGAAACGAAAGTGCTATTTTACTTGGTTATCCGGCTTTGCGCGTAACTCTTTTGACGTTGCTTCGCGGCCTGAGGTTTACGGCCAGGGCAGTTTCTTTCTCGTTTGCACTTGAGGCATTACTTCCGTCACCTTAAACCTCTGTCAACTGGCCCTATAATCAGGGCTTTGCGGCACAATAGTCGGGAGACCCACAGGCGCCCGCCCGAGCGGTCAGGCAAAGATGGCAGAGAAAGTTCCAGTCGAACAAATCGTCGAACGAGCCGTCGCCCAAGCGTTCGAAAGCCAGATGCCGCAGCTTCGCGAGAAGCTGGTGCATCAGGTGCTCGAAGAGGTCCGTCCATTTCTGGAAGGCGGCTCCGGCAGCGGTGCGGGTGATCTCTTAAAGGCGGTTTCCGCCATCCACGCAGGCTCCACACAAAAAGAAATTCTGCGCGCCCTGCTCGAAGGCACGGAAGACTACAGTGGGCGCGCTGCACTTTTCGTGGTCAAATCGGGCTCGGCCACCGGCTGGCAAGGGCGCGCTTTTGACGCTGGGGGCATCAAGGATTTCGTTTTGGATGTAACCAGTTCCGCATCTGCCAAAGTTCTGGGTGATCGCACCGCGGTGAAGGCGAGCGTTTCCGAGATGGATCCAAAATTCATCTCGCAATTTGGCGCGCCCGTCGAAGATCAGATTTTGCTTTTGCCTCTACACTTGAAAGATAAGGTCGCGGCCCTCGTCTATGCCGATACTGGCACGGACGCAGGCGGAAAGCTCGATGCATCTGCGTTGGAATTGCTAGTGGCCGCGGCCAGTGCCTGGCTGGAAGTCGCTTCGCTGCGTAAGCAGGCTGCGAAAGAGGCGACCAACGAAGCGACCGCCAGCGAAAAAATCGAAAGCGCGGTCCCTGTTGCTCCGCCTGCGCCAAGTTTCCCCGACCCGTTCGCTAGCCACGCTCCAAAACATACTCAACCGGCTGCTGTGGAAGAGGAACCAGTCGCGGCTGCCGCGGTTGCATCTTCGGCCGCCCCTGCTGCCATGGCCGCTGCTGCTGCTCCGGCTCCCGACGCTTTTGCGCAAATGTCGGTCGCCGACGCCGACGTACATCGCAAGGCTCAGCGCTTCGCCCGCTTGCTGATGGATGAAGTCAAGCTTTACAACCAGGCCAAGGTTGCTGAAGGCCGCAAGAACAAAGATCTGTATGACCGATTGAAAGAAGACATCGACAAGAGCCGCAACACCTACACCAAACGCTACGGCAGCACGGCCGCGGCCAGTGCCGACTACTTTAGCCAGGAGCTCATCCGCAGCCTCGCCGAGGATGACGTTACGCTCTTGGGTCCGAACTTCCACCGCTGAGCGAAAATAGAAGATAATTGCCAAAGTGGTCGGTCATAGGGTACAAGTAGTCGCCATTCTGGTTGGGTCGCTGCTTTGCGGCCTGGCAGGGTTTACTCCGCTTGCCGTTTCGCAATCGGCCACTCACTCTTCGCCGGCTGCTGCTAAGAAGAAAAAGCATAAAACTGTCAAGACCCGTAAGAAGTCCCGGCATTCCTCTCCGCGCTTGCGCCGCATGCGTCAGGCATTTGTCGCCTCCGCTATGCTTCGGCCCATGGCCGTACAACTTCTTCAAGATCGCACTCCGGCCGCCTATGCCGGCGTTCAAGCCTTTGCGGTGCGCCACTCCAAGGAAGACGCTGGGTCTCTGGCCTGGCTGGTCATCGGATACGCTCACTTCCTTGATCACGACTACGCCAAAGCGATTGATCCCCTAATTCGCGCCAAGCCCCATGCGGGCGATTTGGGGGATTACGTCAACTTCTACCTGGGCAGCGCCTACCAGCAAACTGGCCGCTTGGCTGAGGCGGTTGCGACGTTCAGCGTCTTCGATAAGACCTATCCGGAGTCGCTTCTGATTCGGGACACCCACGTTGTCTATGCCAATGCGCTGGTGGCCGACGGCCGCCCGAAAGAAGCTGTCGCTTTGCTGGAGAGCGATCGCCGACCCAGCCGGGCCGATCTTGAACTCGCCCTCGGTCGCGCCTACGAGGCTGCCGATCAAGCGACGAAGGCTTTAACGATCTTTCGCAACTTGTTCTACACCATGCCCACAAGTTGGGAGGCAAGCCAGGTTCAAGGGGACCTCAGCAAGCTCGCAGCCTCGACTCAGGCGCCACCGGTGGGCTTGGAGGCCCGCCGTACCCGCGCTGATCTCCTGATGAAAGGCAAACTATTCAACGATGCCGCCGGCGAATATCGCATCTTGATGGAAGACCTGCCTCCGGCGGAGCGTCCGCCGGTGGAAATCGCGCTGGCGGAAGCTCTGCGCCGAGGGGGCCAGGATCACGAAGCCCGGAAGGTGCTCGAAAAAGTTCCCGGTTCGCCGCCGGAACTCAATGCTGAGCGTATCTTCAACCTCGGAGAAATCGCCCGCAGCGCTAATGACGACGACAGTTTTCTGCGCACCTTAGACCAGTTGCGGGAGATCGCGCCCACCAGTGTGTGGTTTGAGCAAGCCTTATTTTCGGCGGGAAATATCTATCTTCTGCGCCATGACTACGACCGCGCCACTGATTCTTTCCGTGAATTGCAGCAGCGCTTCCCCAACGGCGGGCGCGCTCCATACGCCCACTGGAAAGCAGCATGGCTGAGTCTTCGTCAAGGACGGGAGGCGGAGGCTAAGACCGGCTTTGATAATCAGATTGCCCTTTATCCTTCGTCGTCCGAGGTCCCCGCCGCACTATACTGGCGCGCCCGGTTGGCCGAAGAAGACAACGATGGTGCACTGGCGCATGCATTTTATCTGAAGCTTTCGCAGCGCTATCGAAATTACTATTATGGCGACCAAGCCAGGGAACGGCTGGCCAAGATCAAGAACGCAGGTTCTCCGGTCCACTATGCGTTGCTTGACCGCGTGCCTCCGCTCAACATTTCAGAAACGCTCGCCGGCGATGAAGTGCCCAGCGACAATCTGCGCGTACAAAAGGCAGAATTGTTGGCCAATGGTGATCTGCTGGATTTTGCGGTTCGCGAACTGCGTGCCGCTGCCGCTGAGCAGGAAGCAGCGCAAGAGAAAGCCGATTGGTTGCCCATCGAGATCGCCCGCCTCTACGAGGAAGCCGGGCGCTACGACGCCGCTATCGAAACTCTAAAACACGCGGCGCCCAACTACTTTGCCCTCGATCTGCCGAGCCTTCCGCGGTCTTACTGGGAGGGGCTTTTTCCAAAGCCGTTTTGGTCGGACTTGAAGAAATACTCATCCAGCAACGCCCTCGACCCCTATCTGGTGGCTTCGTTGATTCGCCAGGAGTCTGCGTTTAACCCCAATGCCGTTTCCCGCGCAAACGCAGTCGGCCTCATGCAATTGCTGCCCAAAGTTGGCAAGACGGTTGCGAAGCAGGAGAAGCTGCGGCGATTCAATCCCCGCGAACTCTTTGCCCCCGCCATCAATATGCGGTTGGGCACGCGTTACTTCCGCACGATGGTGGATAAGTTTGACAGTTTCGAGTACGCCCTGGCCGCTTACAACGCCGGCTCGGACCGCGTGCAGGACTGGATGGGGCAAGGGAAGTATCGCGACCCGCAGGAATTCGTGGAATCAATCCCGTTCACCGAAACCCGCGAGTACGTGCAGAACATCATCCGCAACGCGAATGTCTACCGGCAACTGTACGGCGCGCCGTAAACAAAACGGCAACAAATTCTTTTTGCACATTTTCACATTTCTCCATCTAGATCGCGGCGTAGAATAAAAGTCACTACGTTGTACATTCTGCCTTGAATGGCAATCCCATCGAAAGGAGTTTCTCGTGAAGACCAATCAACCCATTCCGCGCGGATTTCATACCGTTACCCCATCTTTGATTGTCCGCAATGCTACGGCAGCCATCGAATTCTACAAGAAGGCGCTTGGCGCCGAGGTGCTGAACCGAATGGCTACCCCCGACGGCAAGATTGGACACGCCGAACTGAAGATCGGTGACTCAATCATTTTCCTGACTGATGAACACCCCAACATGAATTCCAAATCCCCCGAGACTCTGGGCGGCACTGCCGGCAACCTCCACCTGTATGTCGAGGATGTGGACAAGGCCTTCCAGCGCGCAATCGACGCTGGCGGCAAGACCACGATGCCGGTGGCTGACATGTTTTGGGGCGACCGCTTTGGAACCTTCGTCGATCCCTTCGGCCACACTTGGGGAATTGCTACCCGCAAGGAAGACCTGAGCACCCAGGAGATCGAAACCAGGGCAAAAACCTTCTACGCCCAGATGGCAACCCAGGCGCAGAAAAAGTCAGCGTGATCGGCCTAGCTACAGATGACACAGGGGGTTTTCCCCTGTGCCCCCTGTGGCTGGGATTATGCAGATTTTTCCGCCGCCGGAGTCTTCGCGAAGAGTATCTCAATCACCAGTAAACCCGCGCCACACACGATCGCGCTATCGGCAACGTTGAATGCTGGCCATTGATACTGGCCCACATAGAAAAGCAGGAAATCTACCACTCGGCCGTTGAGCAGCCGGTCCCACAGATTGCCCACTGCACCGCCGAGAATCAACGCCAGGCCGATCCCGGTGCTCGTCATAGCATGACTGTTCCGCCAGAGCAGGGCCAAAACCGCAATCAGCGCCACAATTGAAAACAACACCAGCATTGCGATCTTCCACTGCGCCGGGGAATCGGCAAACAAACCGAACGCCGCACCGCGGTTCTCCACATGTGTCAGACGAAAAAAACCGGGGATGACCTGGATGCTGTCGTGCAAGCGAAATATCTTTCGCCACCATCAACTTCGTCACCCGGTCCAGACACACCACCAGCAGGGCAATCACAAAGTGAAACCGGCGCATGACGTGGGGTGCACTCATCGGCAAATCCCGAAACATCTTTCTGTTCTTCTCTGCGGACATTCTCCGCGAAGTGTACGGATTTTCTTCGCGAACTCTGCGTTTAAGCTCTTCTCTGTTAGATTACCCCACCGCCGCTCCCGCTTCGATCTCTTTCAATACCGCGCTGCAACGCTCGCATACCGTGGGATAAACCGGATCCTCTCCGACGTGTGTCGAATAGTTCCAACAGCGGTCACACTTCCGGCCTTCGGCCTTTTCCACTTGCACCGCAACCCCGCCGGTCCCGTTTCCCGAAGCCGCTTTCTCCAGCGTGACCGCCGACACGATGAACAAGTAACGCAATTGTTCTCGCATGCCGTTCCAGCACTCGAATACACCGGTTCGGCTGCCGAGATCGTGACCTGCGCCTCCAGGCCCTTGCCGATCAGCTTGTTGTTCCGCGCCGTTTCCAGCGCCTTCAGCACCTGATCCCGCACCAGTAGAAGCGTGCTCCAGTCTTCCAGTTGCTTCGGGTCGTCGCCGACCTCATCACTGCCGAGAACGTCGCCGCGACCGGGAAATTGAGCAGCATGCACAGTCTGCGCCCGACTTCCCGGCAAATATCCCCAAACTTCTTCGCAGGTGAAACTCATCACCGGCGCCAGCAACCTGACCAACGCTTCACCGATCCGCCAGATTGCGGTCTGCGCCGCCCGTCGTCCCGGCGAATTGGGAGCATAGGTGTACAGCCGATCTTTGATCACGTCGAAGTAGAACGCGCTCAGCTCCACAGTGCAGAAATTCAGCACTCGCTGATAGACCTTGTGGAAGGCGAACTCGCCGTACCAGCGCTCGCACATCAGCTGCCAGTGAGCGCCGTCTGGCGCAGCATGTACTGATCGAGCGTCTTCCAGCTTCTCAAACGGCAGCGCATCTTTCACCGGGTCGAAGTCGTACAAATTTCCCAGCACGTAGCGGAAGAGATTGTTGCGAATTGTGCGATAGTTCTCCGCGATCCTCTGCATCAACTGCTCAGAACCCACCACATCCTCGCGGAAATCCACCGAGGCCACCCACAAGCCGCACGATCTCCCCGCCCAAGCGACCCGCGATATCGACCGGATCGACGTCGTTCCCGCGCGATTTCGACATCGCCTGGCCATTCTCGTCGAGTGTCCAGCCGACGGTCGCCACGCTCTTTGTAGGGAGCGTGATTCTGCGTTCCCACTACGCACAGCAGGGAAGAGTGAAACCACCCGCGATGCTGATCTCCCCCTTCGAGATAAAGATCAGCCGCTGGGGGATATTGCGGCTCGTCCGCGCGCAACGCCAGATAACTGCATCCCGACTCGAACCACACGTCAAGAATGTCCATCTCTTTCTTGAATGTGGTACCCGCCGCATTTCGGGCACTTCGTTCCGGCCGGCATGAGAGCGTCGGCTTCGGACGTGTACCACGCGTCGGCGCCAGCACGAGCGAATAGCTCCACGATCTTGCGGCTGGTGGCAGTGTCGTTGAGCGGCTTGCCACATCCGGCGCAAAGAAACACCGCGATAGGAACACCCCAGATGCGCTGCCGCGAAATGCACCAGTCCGGCCGGGTGGCGATCATGTTCGAGATGCGTTCCTCGCCCCACGCCGGGTCCCACTTCACCTTCTTGATCTCTTCCAGCGCCCGGCTGCGCAGCGTCCCGCCCTCCATCGGAGTTTCCATCGAGATGAACCACTGCTCGGTCGCCCGGAAAATGATGGGATTGTGGCAGCGCCAGCAGTGCGGATAAGAGTGCTCGATCCTGTCCTCATGCAGGAGCGCGCCGCGATCCTTCAGCAGATCGATGATCGGAGCATTCGCCGCGAAAACCTTCAGGCCGTCGTATTCCGGCAGGCCCTTGCGGATGATGCCGGCCTCATCCACGTTGCTGGTCGAGTTCCAGCTTGTACTTCACTCCTGTGTTGAAGTCGTCAGCGCCGTGCGATGGCGCAGTGTGGACCACGCCGGTGCCGGTATCCATGGTGACGTAGTCTGCCAGCACGCCCAGAATGTTCCGGTCCAGGAACGGATGCGCGAAATTCTTGCGCTCAAGTTTTCCTCCCGCGAAGCGGGCCAGCTTCACGAGGCGTCTCCAGTCCGGCATGCTTGCCTAAACTCTTCTGCCAATTTCGCAGCAACGATGTAGACCTCGCCTCCGGCTTCCAGCGCCACGTACTCTTCTTGCGGATGAAACGCAACCGCCATTGAGGCTGGCAACGTCCACGGAGTCGTCGTCCAGATCACGGTGAAAACCTTCTTACCCTTGAGCGCGGCGTCCACCGTGGCCGGATCGTCCTTCAGCGCATACTTCACCCAAATCGCCGGACTGCTGTTGTTTTCATATTCGACTTCAGCTTCGGCCAACGCAGTCTTATCGTGGATGCACCAGTACACCGAGCGCAGGCCCTTGTAGATGAATCCCGTTTCCAGGAACTTAAAAAGAGTCGCCACCACCACCGACTCATATTGCGGATTCATCGTCACATACGGCCGATCCCAGCGCCCGAACACACCGATTCGCTTGAACTGCGAAGTCTGCAGATCGAGAAACTTCTGCGCATACTTGCGGCATTCCAGCCGTACATCGATCGCCTTCATCTGCAACTTCTTGCCGCCCAGCAGCCTGGTCAACTTTGATCTCGATGGGCAGGCCATGGCAGTCGAATCCGGGCACGTATGGGGAATCAAAGCCCATCATGCTTTTCGATTTGACGATGAAATCCTTCAGGCATTTATTGAGCGCCGTCCCCAGGTGAATTGGGCCGCTGGTATAGGGTGGCCCATCGTGCATCACATAAATCGGCGCCCCAGCCCGGGCCTCGCGAATCCTCTGGTAGATGCCCATTTCTTCCCAGCGGGCCAGCATTTTAGGCTCATTCTGCGGCAAGTTGGCCTTCATGGGAAAGTCTGGTTTTGGGCAGATTAATCGTAGATTTCAGCTCGAGCGGCACTCGTCGTAACTCCCCAAATGATTGATTTTTTTCATTATAGGGAGCAGGCGGCATGCCCGTCCATTGACTCCCAGAAGTAACGGGGATTGGGCGGAAATCCTCTGGGGAGAAGTTCAGAATAAGAGTACAATTTTTAGGTAACGATAACGTTTCCTGAATACACGCATCTAAACGAACGTTGGCGTGCAACTTAGCGCGCTTTGTGGTCATCAAGCTTAGGAAGGGTGGGGCTCATCAAAGGACCCGGGCACCCTGGGTCAACTATGGCGACGGCAGAAATCAAAACTCAACCTGAACCGGAGCTCAATCTGCTGCTGTCCAAATCCTCCCTCCAACAGCCGCTGTGGAGATCCCTGTTCCAGAACCTGGACGACTACTTCTTTCCCAAGAAGCAGCCGCCATTGGTGCTGACCTCAAAGCCGGTCCCGGTCAAGGATATTTGGGGTTTTTATGATTATAAGAAAAACGGCGCGCTGGGTTCGACGGTGGTGCACGTTTTGGCCGTCGCGCTGATTATCGGCGGGCACCATCCTGGGGCGCCGCGTCGTGCAGCAGATCACGAAACCGCAAGCCACCGTAACCCTATTGGCGCCTGAGGATATCCCCTTGCCGCCATCGAGGACCACTTCTGGTGGCGGCGGCGGCGGCGGAGATCACGACATTCTGAACGCTTCCAAGGGCAAACTTCCCAAGTTTTCCATGCAACAGATTGTGCCTCCAATGGTCGTGGTGAGGAACACTGATCCAAAATTGACCGCCGACCCGACCGTGGTGGTTCCTCCGCAGATTCACCTGGCGATGAATTCCATGCCCAACCTGGGCGACCCCACGGCAATTCCCAGCCCACCCTCGAATGGCACCGGGTTTGGCGGCGGGATTGGCTCCGGAAGTGGCGGCGGTGTGGGGTCCGGTAAAGGCCCGGGAGTCGGTCCCGGCGAGGGCGGCGGCATCGGCGGCGGCGTTTTCCACGTGGGCGGCGGAGTCTCGGCTCCGAAGGCCATTTACTCCCCGGACCCCGAATACTCGGAAGAAGCCCGCAAAGCCAAGTACCAGGGAACCTGCGTGCTATGGCTGGTGGTCGGCCCGGATGGACGCCCCCGCGACATCAAAGTTACCCGCACTCTTGGCTTGGGGCTGGATGAAAAGGCCATCGAAGCCGTAAGGAATTGGAAGTTCGAGCCTGCCATGAAGGACGGCAAGCCGGTGTCGGTTGAGATCAGCGTGGAAGTCGATTTCCACCTGTACTGAGGCGTCTGACAGGTTCCTCCGCGGCCTCTGGGCTTTTCTCTGCGAACTCTGCGACAAAGATTTTTCTCTGGAACAAATCCTGCGATCGCTCCGTACCACCCTCCAGAAGAGGTGTCGATATGAGGTGTCGATGAAGCCTCCCGGTCTGCTTCTGCTCCTGTTGATTGCGCCAGCCCTGCTCCATGCTGAAGACCGGCGTCCCGAGGCCAGGGTGCAAAAGAAATTCATGTCCTGCGGCTTGGATTTCCACGGATCAAAACGTCGGTTCCATCCGTGCTGATCCGAAATTCCGTGGCGTATGTGAGGTCGATTGTCTAGATTACTTCGTCTTTGCGTAATCTCCTGCTCCCATCAGATGCAACGACACGTACGGCTCATCTCCGACCACCCAACTGTCGTGTCCGGGTTCTATGTAGAAGATGTCGCCCGTCTTCATTTCGATCACACGGCCGTCGTCCATGGCCGCGGTCGCGCGTCCGGAAACCACCAGGCCAACGTGCTCCACTGAACAACTTTTCGCGCCCGTCGCCCGGCCCACATGCTCCGACCATTTCCATCCCGGTTGATAAGTCGCGCGGCCGATTGTCATCCCGCCGATGTGCACCAGCTCAAATTTCCCCTTCTCGAAGGTACGTACCTCGTCAGGCGCTTCAAAGCGTTTCAGAATCACTTCGTACATGCTGTCTCCTCGGATGTCATCTTACTTCCTCAGATCTGACGGCCAAAGTCGATGGAGGTTGAGTTATTCCTTTAGATCCACGTGCTGCACGTCCTCGACGGGAAGCCCGAGAAACTTCGGACCCAAACGGCGGAATTTCTCGACGGAATCGGTAGCGAAAAACGTCAGTCGCGACAAGTTAAGCCGCTCGGCCCCTGAGAGTTCGGGCAGCGGCATGCGGCGCAGCAGGCTCGCCACCGCATCGGCCGTAGCGTCGGCGGAGTCGACGATCTTCACGTGCGCCGGCGCCATGCGGTGCAGCACCGGCTTGATCAGCGGATAATGCGTACACCCCAACAGCAGCACGTCCGCGTATTCAAAGCCTTCGGCGAAGGCTTCTTTCAAGTAGATCCTCGCTACTTCTTCGGTGACCCGGTGCTCATTCCATCCCTCTTCTACCAGCGGCACGAACAACGGGCACGCTTTTTCATGCGCCTCCACTCCCCGCGCTTGCAAGGCCTTGTGGTAGGCATGGCTGCTCACCGTGGCTTCGGTTCCAATGACCACAACTTTCTTCTTGGCGCTGCTGGCAGCAGCACGCTCTGCCCCGGGGTCTACGACTCCTACGACCGGAACTTTGGCGGCGGCTGTGATCTGGTCCAGCGCCAAGGCAGTCGCAGTATTGCAGGCGATTACCAACATCTGCGCCTGTTTCTGTTCAAGGAAGCGCGCCGCTTCGACGGCATACTTCGCCACCGTCTCAACCGACTTCGATCCGTACGGCAACCGCGCCGTGTCTCCGAAATACAAGTAGTCTGCGTGAGGAATGAGCCTGAGCAGAGCTTTGAGGACGGTCAATCCCCCAAAGCCGGAGTCGAAAACGCCAATGCAGGGTCTGCGCGTGGTCATGAATGCCGCTTGCTAATGTCTCTTACCTGCTCTAACCTTCGCCCATCGGGCCTTCTGCGCGGTTGCAATTCTCTTGCGTCCCGCTGCGGAGATAGTTCTCTTCTTGCGAGTTGGCGTGGGGTGTGGCTTGCTCCCATTCACATAGACCTTCCCGAAGGCGGTTAGTGCCGCCGTAACCCGGTGCAACTCATTCGCCAGTCGCAAGCGTTCCTTCTGAAGCTGGCCAACCACGGACTGCATTAGATTTTTGGGCATGTGGTAATGCTATCACTCAAGTGGCCGGCCTCTCGCCCGCCGGGCGGGGCTGCATCATTGCTCAACATCGCTCTCCGGCGTATACCCTCCGTGATTTGCCGATAGGCGCCTCATCCGGCGCCCCACTCGGTGACAGTTACCCAGCCCAACGCAGGCTGCCCCTCAACGTTCCGGGAGGTAACTATGATGAAGACGTCGCTCTTGGTTGTGGCGCTTGTTACAGCATTTTCGCTCACCGCCACGGCACAGGAAATGACCGCCCGGGCCTATGCGAACGCAAGAGGCATTGAGAACCGGGGGTTTCCCGTTACCCTCAGCTCCCCGCACGCTTGCACACTTTCCAAAGCCCATCCCTGCCTCTACTACGGCGGCGATATCGACCCCAATGACCCACAGGAAAACGGTTCTTCCAACGAGAACACATTGTTTATACCCGAAAGTTGGACGTATCCTGAGGTGAATGTCCCAGTTGTTTCGGTCGAGATATCAGCTACGTTTACCAACAACCTTCAGACCTATGGCGTAATCGACCCGCAGACCGCCAACTGGGATTTCCGCATAGGCCTTGCCGAGGGAGACGGCGGAACCGACACCGCTTCTGGTACCGGCCCGGCGCAACTGACCGACACTGGCCGCAACGCCTTTAGTTTTGAGGAGTATGAACTGCTGATCCGAACTCCGATATCGCTGCCTAAGGGCAACGTGTGGTTCGACGTGGAACCTAACTGCACCAACCCGGAGAATCCTGACTGCCTCGATGGACGCTATTTCGAGTCCGATACCGATGGCCTGAACGGTATCAACACGAAATTCACGGTTACTTCGAATAACGGCCTAGGGCCGGTGCAACGCGAGGTGGTTTACGACGGCGGGTGGTGGGGGTCTGTGCTATGCCGAAGGCGTTGCCTGCGGCGATGGCATGTCGGCTGGAGTGTTGAAGTAGGAACACGCCGCGGTTCCGAGAAGGATGACGAATTCCAAGCCCCTCGATCCCATAGGCATTGCGAAACACTTGAGATGGCTCCCAAGAAATTCCATCCAATGGAACGACCCACCACTCCGTTGACTAACCGCGTCCCGCGCCCTAACATTGCAGTCCTGGCACGTTTCTGTCAATGATCGGCCAAACCATCTCGCACTACCGCATTGTCCAGAAGCTCGGCGGTGGCGGCATGGGAGTGGTTTACAAAGCCGAAGATACAGAACTCGGCCGTTTCGTCGCCCTCAAGTTCCTACCCGACGACGTCGCCCAGGATGCGCAATCTCTGGAACGTTTCCGCCGCGAGGCGCGGGCCGCCTCGGCTCTGAATCACCCTAATATTTGCACGATCTATGAGATCTCCCAACACGACGGGCGCTTGTTTATTGCGATGGAGTATCTCGAAGGGAACACGCTCAAGCATTTGATCGCGGGCCGTCCCGTAGACCTCGAGCAGATTCTCGAACTCGGCACTGAAGTCGCCGATGCGCTCGATGCCGCCCACAGCAAAAACATCGTCCACCGCGACATCAAGCCTGCCAACATTTTCGTCACTGAACGCGGGCACGCCAAGGTATTGGATTTCGGCCTGGCAAAGGTGACGCACGCTCCAGGCTCTGCGAGCGAAAACGAAGTCACATTGACGCGCGACCAGCCCGAACACTTGACCAGTCCCGGTTCCGCGGTCGGCACCGTTTCCTATATGTCTCCCGAGCAGATTCGCGGCAAAGACGTGGACGCCCGCACCGATCTCTTCTCCTTCGGCGTGGTGCTCTACGAAATGGCGACCGGAAGGCTGCCGTTCCGTGGCGATACTTCGGGAACCACCTTCGACGCGATTCTGAACCGTCCGCCCACTCCTCCCGTACGTTTGAATCCAGATGTTTCCGACGGCCTGGAACGCATCATCAACAAGGCGCTGGAGAAGGATCGCGACATCCGTTACCAGCACGCATCGGAGCTGCGGGCGGACCTGAAGAGGCTAAAGCGCGACACTCAATCAGGCAGTCAGGCCACTGTGTCGGTTCAGCCGCAGCCGCAAGAACGTCGCTCGCCGCTCCTCTGGGCCGGCGTCGCGGTCGCTGTTGTCGCAATTGCGGTCGCGGCCATTTTCTTCCTGCGGCGCGCGGGCGAGCCAATTGCGCAGAATTCGGCGCAGTGGACCCAGCTCACGAACTTTACTGACTCGGTACAACAGCCAGTTCTGTCTCCCGATGGCCGGATGTTGGCGTTTCTGCGCGGGTCAGAGAATTTCGGCCCAGGACAAGTTTATGTGAAGCTGCTTCCGGACGGGGAACCGGTGCAACTTACCCATGATGAATCGGTTAAGGCGTGGCCTTCGTTTTCACCGGATGGTTCGCGCGTCGCCTATACCGTTGCTGGGAACGATTGGCAGACCTGGGTGACACCCGTTCTCGGCAGCCAGCCGCAGCTTCTGCTCTCCAACGCCAGCGGGCTTGGCTGGATTGACCCCCAACATGTGATGTTCAGCGAGATCAAGAAGGGTTGGCATTTTGCTGTGGTTACCTCAACGGAGAGTAGGACTGAAGAGCGCGACGTGTACGTTCCCGCACGCGAAACCGGTATGGCTCACCGGTCCCGCCTCTCTCCCGATGGAAATTGGGTATTGGTTGTTGAGATGGACATCGATGGCTGGCTCCCCTGCCGCCTGGTGCCTTTTAGCGGGGGCGCTGGAAAACCGATTGGCCCGCCTAAGGGGGGTTGTGTGGCTGCGGCATGGTCACCCGATGGAAAGTGGATGTATTTTACTTCTGACGCCGGCGGTCATGGCTCCCACATCTGGCGGCAGGCCTTTCCTGATGGCGTACCCCAGCAGCTTACCACCGGTCCAACCGAGGAAGAGGGCGTTGCAATCGTGCCCGACGGCCGTTCTTTTATCTCATCTGTGGGCAATGACGAGCGTACCGCCTGGGTTCATGATGAGCACGGTGATCGACAAATTTCCTCCGAAGGCTATGCCTTCGATGCTCAAATATCGGCCGACGGCAGTAACCTGTTTTATCTGGTCACGCGAAGCGCTTCTGATACCGACCGCGGCGGCGAGCTTCAGGCCTCCGATCTCCGCTCGGGACAAGTGTCTAAAGTTCTGCCCGGGATTGCAGTTGTCAGTTTCAGTCTGTCGCCCGACGATAAGCGCGTGGCCTATGACTCGCGCGACGAAAGTGGCAAACATTACGTCTGGCTAGCTTCGCTCGATCACCGGTTCGCGCCCCGCCAGCTCGGGTCCGGAGCCGGAGCCCATTATGCCCCCTCCGGGAAGATTTATTTTCAGGTGTCTGAGGGCAACGTCGATTATCTATACCGCATGAACGATGACGGGACTCAACGCAAGAAAATTTTGCCCGACCCCATCATTACTCTTCATGCGGTTTCTCCCGACGAGCATTTCGTCGCGGTTCGCCGCGCCACTAAAGACGAAGACGAGTCCTACTGCCATCGAGATACTTTCTCTCGCCGGCGAACCTGCGGTTCGTGCCTGTGGTGGTTGGTGCAGCGTCGACTGGACCCGGGATGGTAAGGACCTCTATTTCTCACGGCCCACCATGAAGGGCAGTTCGCAATGGCGCACCTACGTCATCCCTCTGAATCATGGCAACCTTCCGGCGTTTCCCGCCAAGGGAGTTCAGTCCGACAAAGACTTGCCGAATCTCGCCGCGCTTCAGTTTGTCGATCAGCGAATCTATCCTGGTCCCAATTCATCCATCTACAGTTTCAGCAAACGCGTCTCCCACTGGAACCTCTACCGCATACCAGTGCCGTAAGGGGTCGGTTTCAAGCCGCGAAGCGGCGCACTGAGCCAGAAAGAGGGAAGAGAATTAGCTGCGAAGCAGCCCAAGAATAAAGCCCACGGCGTAAGGCGTGGGTCGGAATGCCAAACGAACCAGCCGAGAAGCGGCGAAAGACAGTCAAGAAACCGACCCGTTATACCGCGCTTCTGATCTGCTCAGGTTCTAAAATTGGAGTTGCCGCCCGTCCACAGCACGCCCCCTCCGGTATCGGCGCGCCGTGCGGGCACGTTCGCGGATGCCCCAGGAACGTGCAGATCTTGTCGGTTGCTTCCGGGGAAAGGATGTGCTCAAACTTGCAGGCTTGCTGCTCGATTTCAGTCTCGCTGTCCATGGCCAGGCTGTCGGTAAACAGCCGCTCCGCCAGACGATGACGGCGAATAATATCGGCGGCGCGCTGCCAGCCTCTTGGCGTCAGTTCCACGATCATGCTGCCGTCGCCGACGGAAGAACCTACCGGCTTCAGCGCATCGTGGCAGGGATTCACGAACGGTTTGTGGTCGTGCGCCATAGGCGGATGCGGTCTGGCGCAAACCAGACCCAAGCTCGATCATCTTCTCCACCGCCATGCTGACCGGCAGCGCTCCGTGTACTTCCATGCGTCCAACTTCCGCGATCTCGCCATGCTCCGCCACCACCCAAAGCTCTTCCAATACTTCGTCGAACTGCTCCTCGTCGGCCATGGAGAAAACTTCCTGGGCGGCGATTTTGCCGTGATGCAGTTCGATACGCCGGTCCGCCAGCCGGGCGACCACGGGATCGTGCGTGACCATGACGATGGTTCGTCCCTGCTGGTGCAGTTCGCGCAATAAGCGCAGCACGATTTCTTCATTGACCGCGTCCAGATTGCCCGTAGGCTCGTCCGCCAGCACGATCTTTGGGTCGTTGATTAAGGCCCGCGCGATGCACACCCGCTGCTGTTCCCCGCCGGAGAGTTGAGAAGGAAGGTGCCGCGCGCGATCTTTCAGGCCGACGTGCTCTAGCGCCTCCAGCGCTTCCTGTTCGTCCGCCATGCTGTGGAAGTATTGCGCGAGCATTACATTCTCAAGCGCGGTGAGATAGGGAATCAGGTGAAATTGCTGAAAGACAAACCCGATTTTCTCCGCCCGCACCCGGTTCAATTCCGCGGCCGAGAGCTTAGCGACATTCTGGCTATCAAGCCAGATTTCTCCTGAGCTGGGTCGGTCCAGGCATCCGATCAAATTCACCAGCGTAGACTTGCCCGAACCCGACGGCCCCATGATGGCGATCCACTCCCCCGGCTCAACGTCGAGACAAAAATCATCCAGGGCGCGGATGTCGCCACCACCAGCACCAGCATTGGCGAGGTAAAGGCGGCTGACATGGTTCAACTCGGATCACGTCACTCTCCCCTCAGGATCGTAGCAGGTTGCACCCGCCGCAGCAGAGACATGGGCAACAACGCTGCGATCAGCGCAACTATGATGCTACCGGCCAGCACTTCTGGCAATACGCCGAAGCGGGGGGTTATCGGGGCATGGAAATTCACCCGGCCGATCCAGGCAGCGATGCCGACTCCGATCCCGAAGCCGAGTACGGCACCGACTGCTCCGAGAACCGCAGCCTCGGTGACAAAGAAGCCGCCAATCAGCCGCTCGGACGCGCCCAGCGCCTTCATGATGGCAAAGTCGCGGCGACGATCAAACACCCAACCCATCAGGGTCGAAAGTACACACACGCGCGGCCGTCAACATGATCAACAGCGGCGCAAACCAGCAGCGTGGCGCGGGTTTTGCCCAGCACTCGCGCTTCGCCCTCCATGATCTGGCGCACCGGGCGCACATCGACCGCCGGCAACTCCAGGGCCAGCTTTTGGATGGTGGCGCCGACTTCTTCTGGCGACCCGGATGCGGCGATCTCGATCGTCGATGGTGGCACTCCGGTCCAATCTTCGAAATCCTTTAGCGACAGATAAATACGACTGTCTTCAGAAGAACCGGTATGCACCGTGCCGGCCGGGTTCAAGTGGGCCGTCCGTCCTTGGAAGCTCAAGTCGAACGCCTGCCCTTGCGGCGCCAGCAAAGCCGCGGCTCGTGTGCCCAGCAGGGCGTCTTGCCCATGGCTTGGCCAAGCAGTGACCGACCACCAGCGGTCCAGCTTGCGGACTTGATCCAGATCAGTCCCGGAAACCACTACCGGCTGCCCATCAGCCGTGCGCGCAACCACGTAGGCGAAGGGTACTGCCATGCCGTGGTCGCCCAGCACGGATTCGATTTTCTGCAAGGAATCAGTCAGGGAGGGGCTGGCCTTCCTTCGCCATCACCACCACATTGGCGCCGTAGTTGCGAAATTCCGTATGCAGCTTGGCTTGGACATCCACGTAAAGATTCAGCATGGCTGTGGTAACCGCCGCGGCCACTACCATCGCCGATAAGGCCGCAGCCGCCCGGCCCCGGCGCAACACTGCCGCCCGCACCAGCATGCGCAGAAACATCGACCGGCGGGGCGTATGGGCCCTGCGATTGACTGGACCCGACCTGGAGTCCGAACTCACGCTTCACCTCGTAGCGCCTGCACGGGGTCAAATTTCATCGCCCGCCGAATAGCCAACGCGCTGCCGGCGAAGGTCACCAGAACCGCGATCGTGATGATAATGGGGAACAGAACCAGGTCGATGCTAATTTGGGAATCGAAGATCGACCTCCCGACGACGCGCGCGAGCAAAGCCCCACCGGCAAAGCCAATGCTGCCGCCCAGCACTGCCAGCAGAAAAGCTTCCGCGAAGAAGACAGCAGCCACGGAAATGCCGCTCGCGCCCAATGCTTTCATCAGCCCAACTTCACTTCTCCGTTCGAAAATTGCCGTAGCCATGGCCGCGGAGACCGCCAACGCCGCAGCTATCAGCGCCGCCAGCGTGATCAGCAGCATCAAGCCTTCGATCCGCTCCAGCACCGTGCCCTCGTTCTGCGCCACCTGGCGAATCTGCTCGGCATGGGAATGGGGAATCACCTCTTGTAATTGATAGGCAATCGATTGCACGTAGGGTGAACAGTACCAGCGGTCGAATTCCGCTCCCCGCAAGGTTTTCGGATCGCGCCGACCGAAGGCATCCTCAGGTTTGGTCAACGCGCTCACATATAAACGCCTGACTGCCCCGGTCTCCCCAGGATGTGTTGTGCCACAGGCAGCGGAGCCACGATCTGATCGTCCTCCACTCCGCCCGTCGAGAGCACGCCCGCCACGTGGTGTGCTTTGCCGGCAATTTCAATCTCGTCCCCCGCCTTGCGCCCCAGCCTTGCCGCCAGTCTGTCTCCCAAGAGTACGTCGCTCGAATTGTCCTCCGGCCACGCGCCGCTTACTTTCCACCACGGATATATGGCGCGCACGCCAGTCTGAAATTCATCTTTGCCAAAGACGAGTTGCTTGGAGAAGTATGTGCCTACGAGGGTAGAGGTGTTTGCGCCGCCAAGATTTACCTTCACTGGCAGCACTGGGGCAAATCCCACGATGTTGTTGTGCCAGAACATGCCCTGGATCTTCGGCAGGTCAGCTTCGTTGAGATAGGCGCCGTCGCTCGCAGGCTTGAGATCAGCCCCTGCAATTTGAAGATCGAGGGTGTCTTCCTGGGGAGTGACCACCAGGTTTGCACCCAGGGAGCGGAGTTCATGGCTCACCTTATCGCCAATGTCGGTAGCCACGGCGATCATGGCGGTGGTCACACCCACGCCCAGGGTGATAGCTATGCCCGCCAGCAGTTTGCGCCGCTTCTGCCGCCGGAAGGATTCGTAGACCAGGCGCAGGAACATGAAATCACTATTTGAACATCTGGCTATGTGCCGCGATGTCCGCCTCCCGGATGATGACCGAGTTTGCCGTTATCTGCGCTCGCAAGGGAATCGGATTGCACCCTCCCGGCATGCCCACCGACTGCGAAAGGATTGGTCCCGCGCAATTCTTGCATACCACCATGTTCTGCCGTTTGTAGAATCCGACGGCGCCGCAGATCTCGCAGGCATCCAGAACGGTGGCAATCTTTCCGTCCGGTTTCTGATACAGCCAAAAGCGGACCTCTGCCCCGTTCTCTTTAGCCTGATAGCGGTGCAAATCGCCGTCGTAAAGCTGTTGCAAGGGGATCGCGACCTGCCCGTTCACAAACGTGACTTCCGTCGCCGGCGACAAGGCGCTGACGCTCTTCGCATAAATGAACTCGGCGGTCACCAGCATAATGAACACGAACGAACTCGCGTACACCGACATCATCCACAACCGTTCCCGCCGGGCGCTCCAGGCTGCTTTCCGGCGCGCCGCAGGAGAATCTGCCACCGGCAGCGGTTCGCGGCGTTTCACTTCGAACAGCACCATGAGCGCCGCCAGGGCGACGATGGTCACGAAAAAGAAAAAGTCGTTGCGCACAATTGGCCCCACGATTGCCATCTCTCGCCGGGAAGAGGGAAGAATGCCGTTTTCAGAAAGCTCATGCAGTCCGGAGACGATCAGTTGCGCCGCCACAAAGAACAGAATCGCGGTGGTGATGCGAAAGAACTTTTGCAGATTGATGCGCACACTGCCTTTCACGAACATGACGCCAAAACATACAGCGGCGATCACACCGAGCAGCGTCCCCAGAAAACTCAGGAGTTCAGTCGAATTCAGCGAAACCGCCGAGAGAATCAAAACGGTCTCGGCACCCTCACGCAACACCATCAAGAATACGAAAATAAAAAGGCCAAACCCTGCATTCCGTCCAGCCAGCAAACTGACTTTGCCTTCGATTTCTCCTTTGAGCTTGCGCCCGGTCTTCATCATGAAGACGATCATGGTGACCACAAAAAACGCAGCCGCCAACATGATCCAGCCTTCGAAGACATCCTCGTTCCACTGCATCCGTGCCAGCAGGACGGCCACGCCAATGCTGGCCAAAAATGCCGAAACTAAGGCGGCGTAAACCGGCTTTTTCAGCTCCGGTCGGCCGATCTTGGCCAAGTAGGCCAGCGTAATTCCCACAATTAGAGCGGCTTCCACGCCCTCACGCAAAGTGACAATGAATGCTTGCAGCATAGAAAAGACGGCCCTCGGCGATCTTGAAAATGAATTTCAATTTCACTTTGTATAGGATAGCCTTTGGCGAATAAATGCGTCAACGCAGAACATCACACAAGTGGGTGATGTAAATCACAGAGCGGGCCCATACAAAGAACTAAAGCCGTTTCAGTATGGCTTTGGCTTCTACCAGCCGCGGGAAGAGCCTTTCCTCCGCCTGAAACTCGCCGGTATGCACGCAGCGCCGGCTGCCGCGCAGCTTCACCGGATGTTTCAAATGCAGCATCTCGTGATACACGATGTATTCCACGGCATAGCGCGGCACGCGAAAATCATCGAACACCCGGCTTACCACAATGGCATTATGCGCAGGATCGTAGTGGCCGAGCCGGTTGCGCGCATGCACACGGCTCCAGGTCATGCGCGGCCGCGCCAGCAGCCCATGAAAGAATCTTGCATTCAGTTCGTCAAAGATTGCCTCCAGATCATAGGCGCAACCCTGCGCGCAATCGATGCGCTTCCGCCCTCTGATCTGGCGCAGCAGCGCCGCTTTATCCCGAATGCCTCGACTGGAAATATATCGCCGGAAGCGGGTCGCGTGCTCGCGTTCAATCGGCTTGTGGTACATCTTGGCCAGCAAAATATGAGCGATCGCATGCAGAACGTTCTCCGGCGCTCCTTCCAGCACGTCAGAGAGCCGCACGAAAAGCTTGCCCTCCCGCATGCGGATATTGTTGTTCAGATTGGCGAAGGGATAGAACTCCACCGCTAACTCCGGCATCGGCGCACGCGGCCGTAATTCACGGTAGCTCTTTTCGAAAAGACTCAGAAGCTTGGGGTTCACGTTCAGGATAGATTAGCAGCTTTACGATTATCTTCTCAGTAGGCACATCCCGGCGCAAAAAGCGCCCTCACTTTTTCCGGTGCTTTGCGGCTTGCTCCTGCTCATCGAGCAATTGCCGATGTTCCTGCACCCCATCGCTAACGTCCTCCAGCGCGCTATCGAGAAGGAAACGATACTCCCCCGCCTCCTTGGCGCCCACGCCAGCGGCGCTTTTCAGAGCCAGCAGCTTCGCCTGAAATTCGTTGTCCGCCTCAATCACTGCCTTGAGCGGCTTGCGCATGTCTTCCTTTCGGTCGATAAAGTTCTCAACGTTGTCATTCAACTCGTCATAGATGTCCACAAAATCCTGCAATCGGTCATGGATTTGCTGGCCCCGATCGGTCGCCTTAGGATCGTTACGCACTTGTTCCAGCGACACTAGGCGGGCTCGGGCAAAGTGAACAAAGAGCTTCAGCCGCTCATTTGGATCCATGGCGGTGTCACGAAGCTGATCGATTTCCGCGGGAGTGAGAGGGTCGCGCTGTCGCGTCTGTGCGGCTGCACATGCCGTCCAGCAACAGAGCACCGTCAAACCGATCATGACGCGTCCAGAACTCATTTTCCGGTGCCGAACATCTTGGCCAGCAAATCGCTGCGCAGCGTTTCCAGGCGGTCTGAGGCCGCCTGAACAGGGCCTTGCACATCGAAGGTCACCGAGCGTTTGATGTCGCGCAGCTTGGCCGCCATCTTCCTCAGCGAAATCTCCGTGCCTTTGAGTCTGTGGTGGGACGCAATCGCAGCATCGTGGGCCTTTTCCGAATACGTCACCACGTCCCTGACCGCGGCCACGGCATCCTGATCTTTGCTCGCGCCAAATAGTTCGTCCGCAGCTTTCAGTTGGCGTTCCGCAATCTCGATGTACAGCCCAGGGCGGTCTTCCGGCCGTGCCGCCTCGGCCCGAGCCGCAAGTTCCTGCACGGTTTCCTTGGCGGCCCAGCCGCTAACCACCGTAGCCAGCACCACGACGGCAATGGTCAGGTAACGATACATAATTACTTCTTAGGCTCAATCGCAATCAAGCGGTGACGGGCCTGCCATTCCTGGTCCGGAAATTGCCCGTTGGCCACTTCCAGAAACTTGTGATAATTCTGCGCTGCCGGTTTGAACTCGCGCAAGTGGTCATAAGCGCTGGCCCGAAGAAAATAGCTGATGGGAATCTCCGGAAGAAACCTGGCGCGCGCGTCGGCTGCTTTGATGGCCAATTCGTAATCCTTATTTGCAACCGCGGCCACGGCCAGATCGCCATAGGCCTCACCCAGGTCCGGCTTTAGCTTGACCGCAGCCAGACATTCCTGTTCCGCCTCAGGAAACTTTCTTTGCTTAAGCAGTGCCACCCCGAGCACGTGATGCAAATCCGCCGGGTCGTCCGCCTTGGCGTTGAGCAGGGAGCGATAGATCGCCTCCGCCTGATCGTATTTCTTCGCGCTCATGTAGAGGTCGGCGAGTTCGCGTTGAATCTTCGCGTTCCCAGGTTCCAGCTTGCTGGCTGCCTGGACGCTGGCCATCGCCTCGTCGTTTTTTCCCAATCGGACGAGCACCTGGCCCAGTTCCAGCCGTGCCTGGAGGTCCGCCGGGTGCAGGGCGACGATTTTACCCAGGATTTGCTGTGCATCCAAAAAGCGATTGCCGCGGGTGTAAATATTCGCCAGGCCGATCAGGGCTTCGTTCGAAGCCGGGTCAATTGCCAGCGCTTGTTTGTATTCCTGTTCGGCGTCGGCAAATCGATTGGCTTTTTCTAACAGTGCCCCTGCCGCCAGACGCGGCTGCGGATCCTTAGGCATGAGCACAGCCGCTTGCTGATACGCCTCGATTGCGGCGTCCGGCTTGCTCGCCTGGAGCAAATCAGCCAGCGACAACCATGCCCGCGCGCGCCCCTCATTGACGTTGGCCGTCGGTTGGAGGGTTGTCGCCGCACGTAGATATTGTTCGGCGTCGGGTTGACCCGCTTTCGCCAGACTGATGCCTAGGTTCAGGTTGGATTCGAATACGTCCGGCTTGGCGGCTACCGACTTTCGGTACGCGGCAATCGAGTCCGTTAAGTTCCCCTGTGCGTTGTAGACAAATCCCAGATCAAACCACGCCTGGTAGTTCTTGGGATTGGCGGCCACAACTTTCTGCAACAGCGGGTCCGCGGCGGCATAGTCCTTCTTCTCGATGTCATTCTCGGCCTGAATCAGCTCTGGAGGAAAAGAGGGATCGGGTTCCGCGATCTTGTGATGACGCACGGTTTGCGCAATACTCGTCATGGAACCGCCGCTGAGCACCGCCAGCAGCAGCGCCGCACGTAAGCGCCTATTCGTGTCCATCGGCAGACGATCCGTTTCCGTTCAAGACTGTTGCGAGAAACTGTCCGGTATGCGAGTGCGGCAATCTTGCGATGGTTTCAGGCGTTCCCGAGCCCACCAGGTACCCACCGCGTTCGCCGCCTTCGGGTCCCAGATCGATCACCCAGTCCGCTGTCTTGATGACTTCCAGATTGTGTTCGATGACCAGAATTGACCCCCCTGCCTCAATTAGACGGCGAAATGCAGCCAGTAGTTTGCTGATGTCATCGAAATGCAACCCGGTGGTCGGCTCATCAAAGATATAAAGAATGCGCCGCTTGGTGTCCGGCCGTGCTGTTGGTTGCAGATGTGCCGCCAGTTTCATGCGTTGCGCCTCGCCGCCGGACAGTGTTGTTGCAGACTGGCCCAGCCGCAGATATCCCAGCCCGACCTCTTCCAGAACCCGAAGTTTGTTCACTACCTTGGGAGCATTGGCGAAAAACTGCAGCGCCTCCTGCACCGTCAAACCCAACACTTCGTGAATGTTTTTGCCACGATACCGCACCTCCAGCACTTGCGGCTTGTAGCGCATCCCTTTGCACTCTTCACAGATGAGTTCTACGTCCGCCAAAAACTGCATCTCGACGGTCACGGTACCGTCACCCTGGCAGGTTTCGCAGCGCCCGCCGGGAATGTTGAAGGAAAAATGTCCCGAACCAAACCCCCGTTTGTGCGACTCCGGCAGGGAAGCAAACAAATCACGGATCCCGTCGAAGGCCTTAATGTACGTCACCGGATTCGAGCGCGGCGTCCGCCCGATCGGGGACTGGTCTACCAACACAACTTCATCGATGTACTCGGCGCCTTCCACCCGGTCCCACGCGGTAGCCACTGGGCCCGCGCCGTTCTCCGTCTGCTTGGCCTGGGACAGCGCCCGCGATAACACATCGTGCAGCAAAGTCGACTTTCCTGATCCGGACACGCCGGTGATTGCCACCAGCATTCTCAACGGCACCACCAGATCGATGTCCTTCAGATTGTGCGCCCGCGCCCCGAAAACCTTGATTTGCTGACTACCCGGCTTACGGCGTTTGCCCGGGATCTGGATGCGCAGTTCGTTTGCCAGATAGCGGCCAGTGAGAGAGGTTGCCGATCTCTTGATCTGTTCGTAATTCCCCACGGCAATCACTTTGCCGCCGTTCTCTCCCGCCCCTGGCCCCAGATCGAGAATGGTATCGGAAGCTCGCATCACATCGGGATCATGTTCCACGACCAAAATAGTATTTCCCAGATCGCGAAGACCGTGCAAAATCTTGATTAGCCGCTGAGTATCGCGGCTATGCAGCCCGATCGAAGGTTCATCCAGCACATACAGCGTGCCCACCAGCCGCGATCCGAGCGATGTTGCCAGCTGAATGCGCTGCGCTTCACCCCCAGACAAAGTCGAGGACAGCCGATCCATCGTCAGATATTCCAAACCGACTTCATTCAAGAATCCCAGCCGCTCCCGGATTTCCTGAAGCAGCCGATCAGCGATTCCCGCTTCCTGTTCCGTCAATTGAACTTGCCGGAAAAACTCGGCTGCCTGTTCCACCGTCATGCGGCAGACGTCGCAAATGTTCTTGCCGTTGATTTTGACCTGCTGTGCTTCCATCCGCAGCCGGGCCCCGTTACAGGCGGAGCACAACGAGTAACCGCGATACCGGCTCAGAAACACCCGCACGTGCAGCTTATATTTTTTCCGCTCCAGATAATTGAAGAACCCGCGGATTCCGGGGAACCGTCCCTCGCCCTCAATCACCAGACGCTTGTGCTCATGATCCAGTTCCGCCCATGCGACATCCAGCGGAATCTCCATCTGACGCGCGAAGCGCTTCAAATCGGTGTTTAAGGGCCGATATTTTGGTTTGGTCCAAGGCTCGATCGCACCCTCGTTCAAGGTCTTCGATTTGTCCGGAATCACCAGGTCGAGATCGAAATCAATCGTGTTGCCGAAGCCCTGGCAGCGCGGACAGGCGCCGTACGGATTGTTGAACGAAAACAGGCGAGGCTCAGGCTCCTCGTACTTCAGATTGCAGACTTTGCATTCGAAACGCTGCGAAAAACGCAGACGCTGCGTGGGTTCGTTGTCACATGGCACAGTTTCGAAAATAACTTCGCCAGATTCGCGATAGCTGATCTCGACCGCGTCCACAATACGTGCCCGCGCCTCTGGCGAAACCACAAGCCGGTCCACCAAAAGAAAAACCGGTTGGACAAAATCCAAGTCCAACAATGACTCCGGGGTCGAGAACTCGAATATCTGTCCATTCTGATAAAGCCGGTTAAACCCTCGTGTTCGCAGATCGAGCAAGCGCGCCTTCAACTGGTCTGAAAGGGCCGTGCCAGCCGCCGGGCGCTTGCTTCGCTTTGCCTTGGTTTTTGGCGGCTTGCCGGTTGCAGGAACCACCTCCACCCGCAGCGGAAACAGCACATGCAACCGCGTTCCTACATCGAGGCCCATGACCGCGGCTGCAACTTCGTCGACGGTGTCCTTCTTGACCTCCTGGCCGCACCGGACGCAATAGGTACGCCCCACCCGGGCGAACAGCAGCCGCAGATAGTCATAAATCTCGGTTGCCGTACCCACCGTCGAGCGCGGATTCCGGGTGCTGCTCTTCTGGCGGATCGCAACTGCCGGGGCGATGCCGTCGATCGCGTCAGCGTCAGGCTTCTCGATGCGTTCCAGAAACTGCCGCGCATATGCGGAAAGCGATTCCACGTAACGGCGCTGACCTTCTGCGTAGATAGTGTCGAACGCCAGCGACGATTTCCCCGACCCTGACACACCGGTGACTACCGTCAGCGAATTGTGGGGAATATCAACGTCAATATTCTTGAGGTTGTGGACCCGCGCCCCGCGAACAACGATGGTTTCCGTGGACATCAGTGAAAGATCCCTAGCCGCCTTCCAGCCTCGATCGCCAGTGGTTTCCACGTGGCCGGGCACACAGGCTGCCCGGAAGGGCATAGGGAATCTTTCTATTATAAATCAGGCGCAGTTCGCTGGCTCCCGTTCACAGTCGTGTACCCCCGTACTGACCCTCGCTTCAGAAAAGAGGTAATATCGTATCTCCTAAACCGGGCTCATGCACCTATCCCTGACCAAAACCCTCCTCAGAGCTACTTCCCACCTTGGCTCCCGATACAACGCGCTCACACTCCTGTTCCTCATGCAGGTTTCGGAGCTTTCCGATATCTATGCTGAGAAAAAGGCCAGCGCTTACAACCTCCTCTGGGTGCTGGTGTTCGGGTTTGCTACGCTGAACATCCTCGGCTTGGTTCTGCGGCGTTTTGAGCCGCGGCGCAGCGGCCTCAACTTTGGCGAGATTCTCGCCATAACCGTAGTCTTTGTCTCTCTGATCCTCTTGGGGCTTGAAATGCTGAATCTCTTCCACATCTTCCCCATCAAGTTGGAGCCGCGCTGAGACCGGTTTTTGCGATATGATTGTTGGTATGGCACGGCGTTCCCCAGCCTTCGAAGTCACCTGCCCGTGCTGTAACGCGGTGTTGAAGGTCGATTCCGAGAGCCAGGCCGTAATCGCCCATACTGCCGCCGTTAAGCCCAAGATGTTCAACGACATCGAAGAGGCCGCACGGGCCATGAAAGAGCAGGATAGCCGCCGCGACTCGATCTTTCGCCAATCTGTCGAAAACCAGAAGCACGCTTCCGACTTGCTGGAGAAGAAGTTTCAAGAGGCGGTCAAGAAGGCCAAGGAATCGCCCGATACTGGAAGGCCCATTCGAGACTTCGAACTCGACTAACTATCCTCGCTAGTAATACCAGTTTTCCAAAGGCTGTGCATTTCTTGGTTGTTCGCACGCCGGACTCCCCATTTACAATCACCCGCGATGCCCGGTAATCCTCTCCTCCTCGGTCATCGCGGAACACGTGTTTCTGACACGGCGGCGGAGAACACTGTCACCGCTTTCGATCTGGCACTGCGCCTCGGTTGTGATGGTTTCGAGTTTGACGTCCGCCGCAGCGCTTGCGGGCATGGCGTCATCTGCCACGATGCCGAGGTGCAGGGCGTCAACGTGGCCGAGGCCGCCTGCGGCCAGTTGCAATCGCTGCCTCGTCTCGCTGATGTTCTGGCAGGTTACGCCGGTCGCGCCTTTCTCGACATCGAACTGAAGGTCCCAGGCCTGGAGTCACACGTACTGGTTGCGTTGCGCGAGCATCCGCCAGAGCACGGCTATGTCGTTTCCTCTTTCCTGCCGGAAGTTCTGCTCGAACTGCGAGTTGCGGAGCGCGGAGGTTGCGCTGGGCTTCATTTGCGATCAGAAAAAGAGCCTGGAGCGCTGGCAGGAACTGCCCGTGGAGTACGTGCTTCCCAAGTACACGCTGATTACGTCAAAGCTGGTGCAGGCGGTTCACAGTGCTGGCAAAACCATGATCACCTGGACGGTGAACGACGAAAAGGCCATGCAACGGCTCGCATCCTGGGGAGTAGATGGCATCATCTCGGACGACCCGCAACTGCTCGTCCGAACTTTTCCGCGTTAATGTCCTGCGGCTTCCGCAGGAAAGCTTCGCGCTCCGCATCAAATTCTTCACGCGCCAACCCGGCCCGGCGGTCGTCCCAGCCCACCGCAGCAGCGATACGCTGACTCGCCACTCGGCTGCACTTCGCCGACCAGCAGGGTCCTAGCGCAACCGGTACCCGCCGCAACAGCACATCCCCCAAGGTGACGGCATATTCCTCGCTGATGGCATGAACCGCCTCGGCAACAATGTGGTTGGTGTGCGGACACAGCGCCTCACCTAATTCCGGCCGACTTTGCGCCATTTTCGCGATCAGCACAGATCGTTCCCCATACCATTCCACCAGCCCACGCGCGGACTGCCTGCCGATGCCGCCAGCCTCTTGGAGTTCCGCAGTTTTTCTCTCGATCAACTCCTCCACGCGACTGCCGTCTGCAATGGCAATCTGAGGTGAAGCGGCTTCGCCGAGCTTAGCCAAACCAAGCTTATCTACGCATTCTCGCGCGCAGGCTGGCCGCGGTTGTGAGTTTGCCGCCGATCACCGAGATCATTCCCGCAGCTCCGTCGGCCAAATGATCGTGAAGAAAGTGGCGCCGGCTCAATCCTGCAAGATTCGATCCCGGCGCGTAGGGAAGTGGCCGGACTCCGGCGAACGCGTATCGTATCTCCGTCGCCGATACTTGCGCCCTGGGATACAGCTCCAGCACCGATCGCATCAAGTATTCGATTTCTTCCGCCGACGGTTCTACCTTTCCCGGATCATTGGTGTCACCCACCTCGGTGGTTCCCACCAGAAGCTGCCCATTCCATGGAATGACGAAGAACGGCCGGCCATCCACCGCTTCTGTGTAAACCGCCGCTTCCGGTGCGCCAGCAAATTTCGGTAACACGATGTGCGACCCGCGAACTCCCCCAACCATTGGACGTTCAGTCCGGATGTTGGATTGCTGGCAGATGTGGTCAGCCCAAGGTCCGGTGGCGTTGATGATCCATTTAGCCTTGACTGACTCCTCGGTTCCGCTCAACCTGTCTCGTAACCGCAAGCCGGTTGTTTTGCCCAGCCCAACTTCCACCGTAAGCACCTGAGTGTGGTTACGCGCTAAGCAGCCCGCTCCGACGGCCTCCACCAGCCATTGCGCTACCAGACGTTCCGGGAATTCACATTGCGCATCTTCAAAGCTGAAGACGGAGAATTGCCTGCCACTATCAAGCGCGTGTTCCAATCGATGCAAGTCGCTTGGGGCACCGTTCGCCGCCTGACCGCCCATCTGCCGGTACAGCCACAATCCGGCTCGCACGGCTAGTGCGCTGCGGCGGCTTTCTTCAGGCAACGCCAGGAGGAACTCCAGAGGATGCACCAGGAAAGGGTATCGCCGCAGCAGATGTTCCCGTTCCCGCAACGACTCTCTTACCTGGGACAGATCGCCGTGTTCAAGATAGCGCAAGCCGCCATGAATGATCCGCGTCGAACGGCTGGTGGTTCCCGCGGCAAAATCGTTTTGCTCCACCAGCATGGTTCGGTGCCCCGCGCGAGCGCATTCCCGCGCGATGGCAACACCGTTGATCCCGCCGCCGATTACGGCGACATCGAACTGCTTGCCACCGAGGCTTGGCCGGTTCACCGCCGAATTGGAGTGCATAGCCATTCAGGCCTGGGGTCTCCACTCCAGTGTCACTCATTGTGCCCCTAGCGAAAAGGTGACATAAGTTTTTCTGGGGTGTTCGACGTCTTTGGGCAGAGGTCATTTTCAATTGCCGGGTTGCGTGCGCAGGAGGAACTCCGGGCTGAGGGGAAAACAGAATCAGCGGCTACACCGCATCCACGTCATAACCTTCCAGGTCGATCGAGAGCGACCGTTGCAGCGGCTCGATAAAAATCACCAGTTGGCGCTTGCCCCGGCGCGCAACCAGAATTCCCTCCACACCGTCGATCGACCCGCCGCGCACGCGTACTTTCTGCCCTACGCGCAGCGAGGCAGAATTCTTAAACGGGACTTTATGGCTCAGCAGAAACTTCACATCTTCGATCTGCTTATCGGGAATCGGCGTGCCACGGCCTTGCGTACCTACGAAATCCACCACCCCATGAGTGCGCAATACTCGCACTCGTTGGTCGGGAGAATAGACCAGCCGCACAAAAGCGTAACCGGGAAACAGTGGCAACTCAACCTCGCGCGGCCCGTTCGCCCAGCGATGCATCCGGCTCACCAGAGGCAGAAAATTCTCAACCCCTAGGCCATCGAGTTGTCTGGCCACCACTTTCTCGTGCCGGGAACGGGTGCGAATGGCATACCAATGCGTTCCGTTGGAGGTAGAAGCACCGCCTTCAATCGCAGGTTCGCTGCCAGTTGCGGTATGCAGATCGTTCGCCATGCTCAGATAGAATCCCACAGCCGCGCGGCGACGACAAGGTACGTCCGAGACTGGCCGAAAACACGGTCAGGGCGCGGGCACCAGTCCAGTAACCCGGCAACGAATGCGCGGCCTTGAATTGTCCGGTTGATTTGGAGATATACTGCCGCCAGACCGAGAATTGAGGATGCCCTCTACAGACTACCTGCACGGACGCCGTTCCCAGCGCGGCCAGACCATCCTGCTGGTCGCAGTTTCCATGGTGTCATTGCTGGCCATGGCCGCGCTGGCCATTGACGTGGTCACGCTCTATGTGGCTCGCACCGAAGTGCAGCGCGCCACCGATGCCGCAGCCCTGGCGGGTGCCAAGGCCCTCGCCGATTCCGGCATGACAACTCTTGCTCCTGGTGACGGTAACCTTCCCGACGCTACTACCCTGGCGGAATCCATGGCCACTTCCGCCATCAATGCCGTGGTCAATGCAACTCCGCCGATCAATCAGGTAGCTGGCGCGCCACCTACGTTAGTGAGCACCACTTTTACCATTACGCCCAACAATAATCCGACCGTCACCGTCGTCCTTCAGCAGACCAACCTGCCGACGTTCTTTGCCCGCATCTGGGGCCAGGCTGCGTCCACCACCAGCGCCTCCGCCACCGCGGAGGCCTACAATCCATCAAACTCGCCCGGGGGCAATTTCACTCCCATCACTCCAAGGTGCGTGAAACCGTGGCTGGTGGCGAACTGGGATCCCACAAACAGCGGTGCACCATTTATCGATCCTGTAAGCGGAACGGTCTTGTCGAGCCTGCCGACACTCGCGACTACTCCTTTCGATTTAAAAGCTGACTGCAACGCCGGCAGCCCAGGCTGTTCGCCCCCTGCTAACAACACCATGTCGGGTCAAAGTACTGCGCCCCTCTTCGTGCAATACCTGCCCATGTTCGTGACACCCAGCGGCGCGGATGCCTGTCCCGCATCCGGCTCCGGCTGCTCCGCCGATCTAACCGTCGGCTATGAGGAGGGCGTTGCCTGCTGCAATGCGATGACTTACTCCTGCGGGGGCACTCAAGCAAACGCCGACTGGGACTCCACAATTAGCCCGGAGCACAACAGGGCCACGAGTCCCGCCGCTTTGGCAACCGAGTGCCTCATTCACGCCTCGACCACAGGGGCGACCGCCGGCCAAGACTCCCTCGACTACCCCTACGGCTGGCCCGGAGGGCCGCCCCAGATCACCGGCGGAACCGCAAATCCAATGAGCAACCAGTTTGTAACCACAAGCAGTTCCATCGTCACCGTTCCCATTATCGCTACCACAGGGTTTCCGTTCCCAGTTGGTGGACCCGTTACTGTTCTCGGATTTCTCCAAGCGTTCGTAAACGAGGTCTCGGACGTTCCTCTCCATGTCGGTGAAATTAACATCACGGTGATGAATGTCATTGCTTGCAGCCAGACTCCTAATAGCAGCGCGCCCATCGTCGGCGGCAACGGCGCTTCTGCCATCCCCGTCCGCTTGATCACGCCCATGCTGCCGTAGCCAAACGCCGTCGAAGTCCTCGCTGTGTTCCTCTGTGCCCTCCGTGGTGAAAGGTTTACTTCGACGCGTCCGGGTTCGGGCGATACACCCAGCCCGCCGCTGAGGGAAGAACTGCCTCAGAAGACCCGGAACTAATCTGGGCCAGCGCCTCCTCTACGACTCCATGCGTCGGCGCCAGCGTGCACACCGGATCGGTTGCCGCCGCATCTCCGGTCAGCAGGAACGCCTGGCAGCGGCAGCCTCCGAAGTCCTCGGCACGGCGCTCACAACTCCGGCACGGCTCGGGCATCCAATCCTCGCCCCGAAAACGCTGAAAGGCGGCCGACTCACGCCATATCCAGTCGAGCGGGTGTTCGCGAACGTTATCGAATTCCATACCGGGAATTACGCCCGCGGCGTGGCAAGGAAGCACTTGCCCGGCGGGATCAATCAGGAGTAATTGGCGTCCCCATCCGCCCATGCAGGCCTTGGGATAACGCGCATAATAGTCGGGAGCTACATAGTCGATGCGCATGCGGCCGCGCAACCGTTCTGCCGCCGCACTAACCGTTCGTTGAGTTTGCTCCACCTGCTCCCGGGTCGGAAGCAGCGAGTCCCGGTTGCGCAACGCCCACCCGTAATACTGAACGTTGGCGATCTCCAACCGGTCAGCGCCAAGTTCCTCCGCCATCGCGATGATCTCATCGAGGTGATCCAGATTCTGCCGATGAACCACTGCATTGACGGTAAACGCAATCTTGAACTGACGGATGAGCTGTGCCAGTTGCAACTTGCGGGCGTGGCTGCGCGTGCCCGCGATTTCATCCGCCCCAGCCTCGCGAGAGTCCTGAAAGCTGAGTTGAATGTGCTCCAGGCCTGCTTCGACGAGTGCAGCCAGGCGCGCCTCGGCGAGTCCGATTCCGGAGGTGATGAGGTTTACGTATAATCCGCCCGCTCGTGCTCCGGCGATGAGTTCCGTCAGGTCGGCGCGCGCCAGCGGCTCACCGCCGGTCAAGTGCAGGTGTAGGACCCCGAGCTTTCCGGCCTCGCCGAAAACCCGCACCCAGTCCTCAGTCGAGAGCTCCGAAGCGGCCTTCTGCATTTCCAGCGGATTCGAACAGTACACGCAATGCAGGGGGCATCGGTGGGTGATCTCCGCGATCAGGGCTAAAGGAGTAGGTAGCATCAAAAATCAACAATGCGCTTTTGCTGCAAGCTCTGGAGAAAATCGCTGACCTCCCGTTCGATGCGGGAGCTGTCAGCCGCCTGATAGTGCGCTCGTAACTCTTCCACAATCTGCTGCATGCTGCGCTGGCCGTCGCAACGTTCCAGTATCTCGCGTCCGGTGCCTTGCACGCGCAGCGCGCCTTCGGGAAACATCAGCATCCGTTCCGCGCCGTTGGCTTCCGCCCAACGGCATCCGGCAGCCAGGTGCGGCTTGCTGTTCTGGTTGGGCGCCGGCATGGTTATCCTTCCTCCGGAATGAAGGCTCCCGGAGGCGGCCAGCCCGGTTGCACGTAGGCGAAATGGAGACCATCGAGTTGTGCCCACAGGATGTCGCACTTGCGGGTCAGGGCAGCGATCGCAGCCTCCTGTTCCACCCGAGTGCGAGCATTCTCGGCGACCCAATCGAAAGCAAAGCGAGCGTCCTCGGGAGCCTGATCCAGGCGCGCCGTGAAGTAATCCAGGCCCCGGAAAGCCAGGGATAGTGCTTGCGCAATGCGTCCATGCGCAGAGCAATCAGATCCCGCGAAAAAAGCTCGGTCAGCGACGAAGCCACCGCTTCCAGAAACGTCCGGTTCTTCACCAAGTCCAGATAAGCGTCCACCGCGTAACGCACCGCCGGAAGCACTTCCTTGCCGCTCTGCACGCGTTCGCGATTCAATCCCGTGGCTTCCGCCAGGCGAATCCAGCGCTCGATTCCGCCCTCGTGGCCGCGCTCTCCATCGTGGTCCACAATCCGCTTGCGCCAGGCGGCCCGAAACGCCCGGTCCTCGCTGCGCGACAGGATAACGGCGTCCTTCATCGGAATCCGGCTCTGGTAGTAGTAGCGATTCAGCGCCCAAGCCTGCAATTGACCGCGATTCAGGCGGCCCTCATGCATCATGAGATGGAAGGGATGCTGGTGGTGATAACGTTCCCGCCCCACCTGCTGAAGGTGAGAGAGTAGTTCCTGTTTGGTAAACAGCTGTGATTCTGTGCTCATCGAGGTTCGATCTGCGACAGGTTCCGCGGACGTTTCTTTGCTCCTCAGGCGATATTTCTTCCTTGGTAAAGAATACTCCCGATGGCCCAAAACAGGCACAATGCCCAGACTGAGAAGCGGGGGGAGCAGGTGAGCCCCTTAGTTAATACCCAACCCCGCGCGCAACCTTGACAATAGAGTCGGGTTTGAAAAATCGAGTTGGAAGGCTGCAGCGCAAGAGAAACCAATGGCCACCCCCAGAACCGTCATGCAGTTCGAATCGCGAGGCACATTCCCCATACGTGAACGCCGGTCCGGCAGCGTGCGTTACCCCAAGCCCGGCGTCAGCCGCGAATTTTTCATCAGCCTGGTAACTTGTTTTCCCATCACCTGTACGCTCTGGGTCGCGCATCATTTATGGTGTTCTTAGGCTGGCGCGGTGATTTGAAATGCGCCCAATGAGGTTGGAATATCCTGCCGCGGGCGCTCGCTGATCTCTTCAATCCGCGAAGTAACAATCGGAGTCTTGTATTCAGGGTGGCAAAATTCCAGGTGCATGCCGCGCCCAATGTAGCGTTGCTTCAACATCGATCCCCCCAGGTTGAACCGGCAATCGCCACCTGCACCGGCTGGGGGCAATACTTGGGATGTCCTGAAATCAACGCCTCGCTGCCACCCAACAGGACCGCAGTGTAGCTATGGTTCTGGGTGCGTATCTCGAGGACCGTCGCCGGCTCGAGCGCTGCCAAAAGGACGCCTCCCTCGACCTCGGAGCGAACGATGTTGGCGTTCACTTCGTCACTCAAATTGGGGTGGGGCGTAAACATACCGCTTGGGGATGGAGTCTATCATCTTCTGACGAAAAATCTCAGAAATCGTTACCTTCGTGTGCCGGTCCGAACCTGCCGTGGAACCCCGCCTCAGCCGGAGCCCATAACCACCTTGGGGCGCTACGCCGTTTCCCGAGGAAAGTCCGGCAAAAATCAATGACATTCAAGGGGTTGTGGGGGTTTCAGTTTGGGAAGACCTTGGTCGAGACCAACGGAGAAAAGCAAGGCGCTACCGACCCAGCATCCAGACCCATCCGGGGGAGGCTACGGTAGCGCCGCCTCGTGCGTAGATCAAACCGATTAGAATCTAGTCAATAGGCTGCACCACTTCTAGTGCATAGTTGGATACGGGGGAGAGCCCCGTACACTCCCGTGGCCTGTGCGGTTGTGGGGTTTTCTGCTATTTCTTCTCTGCGTCCTCGGCGGTAGAAACTTTCTCCGGACGCAGCAACGGAAACAAAATCACATCCCGAATGGTATGTGAGTCGGTTAATAACATGGCCAGACGATCCACTCCCACCCCGACTCCACCCGCCGGCGGCATCCCGTAAGACAGTGCTCGAATGTAGTCTTCGTCCATCTGATGGGCTTCTTCGTCGCCCCGCTCTCGTTCTCGTAATTGCTGCTCGAACCGCCGCCGCTGGTCTTCGGGATCATTCAGTTCGCTGAATCCGTTGGAAATTTCCATCTTTCCGGCAAAAATTTCAAAGCGCTCGGTCCAGTCGGGATCGTCGGCCTTCTGCTTGGAGAGGGGCGAGACGGCAGTGGGGAACTCATAGATGATGGTCGGCTGAATCAGGTGTTCTTCAGCGACTGACTCAAACACTTCGGCAATCGCCTTGCCGAGATCGCCAATGCCACGTTCCAATGCCCCCGCCATCGCCTTGAAGAATACTTCGCGAAACAATAAGTTCTTACGTATTTCTTGTACTTCATCGCCAGCGAGGGATTCCCCGGTTTGACGAGCCGAATCAGCCGCGCTTTTGAGGCGTTGGATGAAGGCACCAAGATTGGAGAACTCCGGCAGGCTCGGTGCGCCGCCGCATCCGTTCGGCCAGTAAAGAATGATCGCCTCCCTCATTGTCATGCGCTGCCAGTTTGCCCAGTCGAGCTCGTGTATTACTTCCTTCTCTCCTTCCTTAATGGTCCACGTCGTTTTGGTTCCCCCTGTCACATCTTTCGCTGCTTGCGTATTAGTTGTTGGGTGAGATCCATGACGCCCTGATAGTCCGTGTAAGCCTGATAGAACTCGAGCATGGTGAATTCGGGATTGTGCCGCATCGAAAGGCCTTCATTGCGGAAGTTTCGATTGATCTCGAAGACCCGGTCAAACCCACCAACCAGCAATCTTTTCAAGTAGAGTTCAGGGGCAATCCGCAAATACAAATCCATGTCGAGCGCATTGTGGTGAGTGACGAATGGCTTAGCCACCGCGCCACCAGCGATTGGCTGCATCATCGGGGTCTCGACTTCGATGAACCAATGCTCCTCCATGAACGCGCGCATTGAACTGTATTAGTTTCGTGCGCTTAAGAAATACCTCGCGAACCTCGGGGTTGATCGCCAAATCGACATAGCGCTGCCTGTAACGCATCTCGACGTCTGTCAGTCCGTGCCACTTCTCAGGTAGGGGCAACAAGTCCTTGGCAAGGAATGTGAGTTCCTCGACGTGAATGGACAGTTCACCGGTTCTTGTCCGAAACAAATATCCTTGGGCACCGATGATGTCGCCGATGTCGAAAAGTTTGTACAACTCAAACCCCTTTTCGCCCACCGCATCCTTCTTGACATAGATCTGGATCTGTCTCTCCCCCACCCTGTCGAGCCGGGACGTGGATTGCAGATGCGCGAACCCAGCTTTGCCCATCAAACGAAGACCCGTGATCCGCCCAGCCACTTGCACCTTGGGGCGCTCAGCGTCGAGTTGTTCCGCGGACGAGTTCGCATACTTGTCACGCAAGAAACCAATCGTCTGTAGCACGCTGTACTTGGTCGGATAGACTCGCTGGCCGAGAGCTTCAATCTGCTTCAGCTTCTCCAGTCGCAGCTTGTAGATATTTTCGTCGAGTGCCAAGGGTTCCTTTGCTTAGAAACAGTGTCAGAATACGCTGGACCGGCAAAACCTGAACAGCGATTATAAACAAGTTCTCGTACGGGTCTGGCCAGAGGCGATGCTTAGCGCTGCTCGATCCAACAAAAGGCATGACTGTTTGTTATTTCGTTCGTCTAAGAGTTGTCAAACCTTGAACCACTTCGGAGATGGAAATGAACCTCAAGAAGTCGTGGCTGCTGGTACCGATCCTGCTGACCTTCACCTTTGCCGACGCCCAGCAGATTCGCAGCGGGGAAGCGCTGCTCCGCGCCATGCACGATCGCTATCAAGCCTCCTGGTACGAAACCCTGACGTTCACCCAGAAGAGCACAACCTACGTCCCCGACGGTACCACCAAAGTGGAGACCTGGCACGAGGCCATGCTCCTCCCCGGAAAGTTGCGCATTGACATTGGGCCCGCAAGCGACGAGAACGGGTTCCTGTTCGTGGACGGGAAGCGGATCCTAATCAAAGGCGGCAAGACTACGGGGAGCGGTCCCCAGGTCAATATGCTTCTGGTCCTGGGATTCGACGTCTATCGCCAGCCCCCGGAGGCGACCGGCAGCGTCGTAAAGGGCGAAGGCTTCGACCTGGCCAAGTTTCACGAGGACACTCTTGATGGACAGCCGGTTTATGTGGTCGGGGCCGAAAAGGGTGATTTGCAGTCAAAACAATTCTGGGTGGAAAAGGACCGATTGCTCTTTCTCAGGCTACTGGAGCCGGCTCAATCTGACCCAAAGAAAGTGGTCGACATTCGCTTTGCCGATTATCGCCGCCTCGCAGACGCCTGGGTGGCAGCACGGGTCGAAGTGCGTGCCGATGACAAGTTGGTGTTCAGCGAAGACTACACCGAGATCCAGGCCAATCCGAAACTCCCCCCAGCGGTATTCGATCCCACACAGTTCGCCTCAAGCCATTGGGAAAAATGATGCGCGGCCGCTGGAACCTTGAAGCCAAATGCGGACAGGCATAGTATAGGGACGCTTGATTGAGGTCCCATGCCGCAAAACTACATCCCTATCTTCATCTTTGTCGCTGTGGTCGCGATTCTCATCCCCATTACCCTGATCGCTGCCAAGCTGGTGCGCCCCGACAATCCCAACCGCGCCAAGCTCAGCCCGTACGAATGCGGCGTCGATCCCATTGGCGCCTCCCGTGGCCGCTACACCGTCCGCTATTACATCATCGCCATTCTCTTCGTGGTGTTCGACGTGGAAACGATTTTCCTGTTTCCCTGGGCGGTGAAGTTCAAAGCGCTGGGCACTTTCGGCCTGATCGAGATGCTGATCTTTCTGGCCATCCTGATCGTCGGTTACATTTGGATCTGGCAAAAAGGCGCGCTGGACTGGGTGTAGAGCAGCGCCGGTCCTCGCTGGATCCGATTTTCTTAGCGTCCATCGCGTGATCTTTGCGATCTTAGCGGTCAAAAGCTTTACCGCAAAGTTCGCAGAGAACGCGCAAAGATCGCAAAGAAACCTAAGCTGTGAATCGCGGAGGGCACGTTGACAACTCTCCCATTGACGAATGTTCCGACGTCCGAAACCTTCATCGCCAGCCACTGGACCAAGGGTAATTTGCTGTTCCCGACTCGTCTCGTGGTGAACTCCCTCCACGTTGTCCGCGTCAAGCCGCGTCTGTTTGGCAGCAATGAAGAGAGCATCTCGATTTCTCAGGTGGCCTCAGTGCACATTTCGACCGGAGTCTTCTGGTCCGACATCCGCATCGAGTCAACAGGGGGCACCGACCCCATCGTCAGCCACGGTCATCGCAAAGTTGATGCCCAGAGAATTCGCGATTTGATTGAGAGCTATCAGTCGGCAGCTCGCAAGTGATTCACGTGCTAACCTATCCACCCCTCCTCGTTGACACGGTTTCGCCAAGCTGTTATCACTTAACGTTCCTCCAAACCGTCTGCTGAGCCGGAGGTTTGCACCGCTTTAGGTATGCCAGAGGATGCCAAGTCGCCCACGCCACCCGGCGAACACGCGCATGCTGCGCCCGCCAAGCCGGTAGGCCCTGCTTCAACCCCTTGGGATTCGCCGACCGTCGCCCGTCTCAAAAGCCAATACGGCTCCGGTGTACAAGAAGCCAGCACCTACCTGGGTCAGAATTACTTCGTTCTCGATTCATCCATCACCGCCGAAGCCCTCCAGATTCTCCGCGACGAAGAGCAATTCGACTACTGCGTAGATATCACGGCCACGCACTATCCCACCCGCGAAAAGCAGTTCGAACTGATCTGGATCCTGTATTCTTTCCCACGCAACGAGCGTATCCGGGTGAAGACCATGATCGCCGACGGCGCCAGTTTTCCCAGTTCCGTTCCCATTTGGCCGACGACCGACTGGCTGGAGCGCGAAGTATTCGACATGTTCGGCATCAGGTTCGATGGCCATCCCGACATGAAACGCATCCTGCTGCCTGACGGTTGGAAGGGCCATCCCCTGCGCAAAGATTACGGCATCATTCAACAGGACCAGGAATGGGTGCAGATCAACCTGGGAATCGAGAGCGGCCAATAGCATGACCGACCAGATCACCAAAGACCCGGCCAGCTACCTCTCGCACCTCGAGCTCGGCGAACCCGACAAGACCTTCCTCGATTCCAACGAACTCATCATCAATATGGGCCCGCAGCATCCCGCTACGCACGGCGTGTTGCGCGTCATCCTCAAGCTGGACGGCGAAAAAGTTTTGGGCACAGAGTGCGTCATTGGCTACCTGCATCGCGGCGTGGAAAAGATCGCCGAGCACCGCACCTACACCATGTTCAACCCCTACGTGGATCGCATGGACTACGTGGCCGCGGTCTCCAACGGCCTGGGGTACTGCGAAGCGGTAGAAAAGCTGCTCAACGTGCAAGCTCCGCCCCGCGCCAACTATATTCGCGTGATCCTGACAGAGTTGAACCGACTGGCTAGTCACCAACTCTGGCTCGGAACCCACGCGCTCGACATCGGCGCCATGACGCCGCTTTTCTACACGTTCCGCGATCGGGAAGAGATCCTCAAGATTTTCGAAAAATACTGCGGCGCTCGCCTGACCACGCACGCTTTCCGCATCGGCGGCTGCCTCTATGAGACCTACGACGGCTTTGAGCAGGACGTGAAGAAGTTCATCGACTTCGCCCCGCCGAAAATCGATGAATACGAAGAATTGCTTACCACCAATCGCATCTGGCTTGAGCGCACCAAAGGCGTGGGCAAGATTTCCGCCTCCGACTGCATCGCCCTCGGCGTCACCGGCCCGGTGCTGCGCGCCAGCGGCGTGAAGTGGGACCTGCGCAAAGCCCAGCCCTACGCCGCCTATTCCGAGTTCGACTTCGAGATTCCCATCGGCACAAGTGGCGACACTTACGATCGGTATCTGGTGCGCATGGAAGAGATGCGGCAGTCGCTGCGCATCATTCGCCAAGCGGTCGAACGCATTCCGGAAGGGCCGATCATGGCGAAGGTCCCCAAGGTGATGAAGCCGCCGGTCGGCGAAATTTACCATTCCATCGAAGCGCCCAAGGGTGAGTTGGGATACTTCATTGTCAGCGACGGATCAACGCAGCCTTATCGCGTGCGCGTCCGCCCGCCATCTTTTGTAAACTTGCAAGCGCTCGATCTTATGGTGCGCGGACAACTAGTCGCCGACGTCATTGCCGTCATCGGCACCCTCGATATCGTGCTGGGCGAGGTGGATCGCTGATGCTCGATTACATCACTTCCTATCTCGGCAGCAACACCACCCCCGGCCAGGCCGGTAATGTTTTTTGGGCGCTGGTCTACATCATGATTGTTTTCGGCGGTGTGTCGGTCGCCGTGATGGCCATGAACTGGCTGGAGCGCAAAGCCCTGGCGCATTTTCAGATTCGCCTCGGCCCCATGCGCGTAGGCCCGCATGGTCTGTTGCAGCCCATCGCTGATGCCATCAAGTTGATGACTAAGGAAGACATCGTCCCTGCCGAGGCCGATAAATTCGTCTTCTGGATCGCTCCGCTCATCATCCTCTGCGCCTCGTTCACGGTCTATATCGTGATACCGTTCGGTCCCACCCATGCCATTACCGATCTCAACATCGGTATCCTCTTCATGCTCGGCGTTTCGTCGTTGAGCGTGCTCGGAGTCGTCATGGCCGGGTGGGCGTCGAATTCTCACTATCCGCTGATCGGCGCTTTGCGCTCCAGCGCCCAAATGGTTTCTTACGAAGTCGCTATGGGAATGGCAGTAGTCTCCGCCATCTTGATGACAAGCCTCAATAAGACCGGCACCGGGACCCTCAGCATGATCGGAATTGTCCAGGCCCAGCAAGCACAACAGACCTGGTTCCTGTTCAAGTTCTTTCCGTTAGGATTTATCGCCTTCGGTATTTTTGCCATTGCCATGGTGGCGGAAACTAACCGCGCCCCGTTCGATCTGCCTGAAGCCGAGTCCGAGTTGACTGCTGGATTTCACACCGAATACAGCGGCCTGCGCTGGTCGTTGTTCATGCTGGGTGAATACGCCGCTATGATCGCGGTTTCGTCGATTGCGGTGACCCTGTGGGTGGGCGGCTGGATGCGGCCTTTTCCCAATTGGTTGACCGGCGAGACCTGGGATCTGGTTTTCTCATTGATTCCCGGCTTTTTATTTCTTGGATTGGCCCTGATCGCATTCGTCGGCGTAGCCCGCATGCCCAAGCATCCCTACTTCCGCATTCAGACCATCGGCCTGGCTGGGTTTGGTGCAGTGCTCGGCCTCATCGGTCTGATCCTTTTTGTTCCGCCGGTGCGCGACCGCATTCAAGACATTTTTTGGTTCTGCGCTAAAGTCGCGGTGTTTATGTATCTGTATATTTGGTACCGCGCCACTTTCCCGCGCTACCGCTTTGATCAGTTAATGAGAGTGGGATGGAAGGTTCTGCTTCCGGTCGCCATCGGCGTGCTCATTCTCACGGCGATCATGGGGGTCTTGGCCTGATATGCAACCCGTTGCCACAACATTTTTCTTTTACTTCCTGTCGGCGCTCACCGTGCTCAGCGGCATTCTGGTGATCACCCAGAAGAACGCGGTGCATTCCGCGCTGGCGCTAATCTTTGGCTTGCTCGCCCAGGCCGGACTTTATTTGATGTTGTACGCGCCCTTCGTAGCTGGCGTTCAGATCATCCTGTACGCCGGCGGAATCATGGTGCTGTTTCTGTTTGTCATCATGCTGGTCAATCTTGAACGCTCGCAAAAAGAGGAGCAATTCAACAAACAGTGGCTCGGGGGCTTGCTGGCGGCAGGCGCGCTCGGCGGATTGCTGATCGCCGTTTACCTGAAGAGCGGACAGCTTTTCCCCCAACACACACCTCAGCCGATCGAGGCCAGCAACACGCAACAGATCGGAGTCATGCTTTACGGACAGTATATGTTCGCTTTCGAAATCGCGTCCTTGTTATTGCTGGTGGCCATCATCGGCGCGGTGGTGATGGCGAAGAAGAGGATCTGAGGGGCGGCTTCTGGCTTTGGTTTTTAGCTTTTAGCTAAGAGCCAAATGCTAAGAGCCAAAAGCTAATATGGCACCCATAACTACGGTTCACTATCTGGTGGTCGCGGCGGCGCTCTTCATTTTGGGCGTAATCGGCGTGCTGACGCGCAGGAATGTGGTCATCGTGCTCATGTCCATCGAACTGATCTTGAATGCGGTGAACTTGAATCTGGTGGCCTTTTCCCGCGTATGGGGATTGCATGGGCAGGTATTCGCGATCTTCGTCATCACCGACGCGGCCGCGGAAGCTGCCGTCGGACTGGGCATTCTGATCGCGTTCTTCCGCAACAAAGAAACGGTAAATGTGGATGAAGTGGATTTACTTAAGTGGTAGCTGGTAGCTAAAGCCGACGACGAAGGACCGACGACAAACGACATGTTTTTTCTAGCCCACATCTGGCTGATTCCGTTGTTCCCGGCTTTCGGGGCGGCGGTCATGTTCTTTTTCGGCCGCAAGCTACAAAAGCAGACTGTCAGCGCAGTTTGTGTCGGTGCGGTGGTCTTGGCCTTCCTGTTTAGCTGCATTGCCGTCTGGCAATACGTCGGTTACGCCCACGATAACCCCGGCAAACCCTACCAAAATGTCCTTTACACCTGGCTGGGGACTGACACCGGCGGCATGAATTTCGTGAAATACGATGGCACCTCGGCTCCCTTCCACGCCGATGTCGGCTTTTTCCTGGATCCGCTGTCCAGCATCTGGCTGCTCTTTGTGACCGGCGTCGGCATGCTGATTCATATCTATTCCACCGGTTACATGGCGCACGAAGGCGGTTATTACCGCTTTTTTGGATACTTGAACCTGTTCATGTTCTCCATGTTGACGCTGATCCTGGCAAACAACTATGTGCTCATGTTCGTCGGATGGGAAGGCGTCGGGCTGTGTTCGTATCTGCTCATCGGCTTCTATTTTCACCGCCACTCCGCTAGCACGGCGGCCAACAAAGCGTTCATCGTTAACCGCATTGGTGATGCCGGCTTTCTGCTGGGGATGTTCACCATCGCGTGGTACTTCGGGTCGCTTCGATTCTCCGACATCAATCACCTGGCGCGCAGTGGACACTTCGCCATCGGCGATCCCATTATCACTGCCGCCACGCTTCTTCTGTTTGTGGGCGCTTGCGGGAAGTCGGCACAGCTTCCGCTTTATGTCTGGCTGCCGGATGCCATGGAAGGCCCCACGCCGGTTTCAGCACTCATCCACGCCGCGACCATGGTGACCGCCGGCGTTTACATGGTGGCCCGCTCGAACGCGTTGTTCGTGCTGGCGCCGACTTCCATGAAAACGGTCGCTATCGTCGGTGCGCTCACGGCCATTTTCGCCGCTTCCATTGGCCTGGTGCAGAACGACATCAAGCGCGTGCTGGCTTACTCGACAGTCTCGCAACTCGGCTACATGTTTCTGGCGCTCGGCGTCGGCGCCTTTGCCGCCGGCGTATTTCACGTGTTCACCCATGCCTTCTTCAAGGCACTATTGTTTCTTGGTTCCGGCTCCGTAATTCACGCGATGAGTGGCGAACAGGATATGCGCAACATGGGCGGACTGCACAAGCGCATCCCCATCACCCATTGGACGATGTTCATCGCCACCTTTGCCATCGCCGGCATTCCCCCGTTCGCCGGGTTTTTCTCGAAGGATGAGATTCTTTGGCAGACGTGGTCTTCCGAAGGCGACGCTTTCCGTTTGCTCTGGCTGATTGGATTTGTCACCGCATTGATGACGGCGTTCTACATGTTCCGGCTGATGCTCTTAACCTTTCATGGCCGCCCTCGCATGAGCCACGAAGTCGAGCATCACATCCACGAATCTCCCAAGTCGATGACGGTGCCACTGATCATTCTAGCCATTTGTTCGCTTTGCGCCGGATGGCTGGGATGGCCGCACAGCTTGGGAGGCTCCGACCGCTTTGCTGCATTTCTGGATCCGGTATTTGCCCGCGAGACGCATGTCTTCCGCGTCGAAGGCGAACACGCTCAGCTGGCGGCCGGACGAAAAGAAGAAGAACATACCAGCCCGGTTGAATACGGCCTGATGTTCTTATCAGTCGCGGCGGCTGTGGTCGGCTGGGGTATGGCCAACCGCTCCTATCGCAACGCAGACAAAGGCTACGTGGAGCCGATTGCAGCCGCCGCGCCTCCGGTCTACGACTTGCTCTACAACAAATACTATGTCGACGAAGCTTACGATTATGCTTTCACGGGCCGCCGCAAAGTGGGCGACGTGCGTTTAGGTGTGATGGGCGCTGGTGATGCGTCGTCTTGGTTCGATTCGCACGTGATTGATGGCATCGTCAACGACGCCGGATGGCTGACGCGACTCACCGGCACGATCTCGTCTTGGATCGACAAGTGGATCATCGACGGCCTGCTGGTCAACGGTCCAGCCGTGCTGTCACGCATAATTTCTTATCCGGTCCGCATTTTGCAGTGGGGTTTGGTGCAGTGGTACGCGCTGGTGATGGTCTTTGGTCTGGTAGGATTCGTCGCCTATTACGCCTGGCGATAGCTGGGAGATTTCGGCGAAGGACAATGGCCTTAATCTCACTTGTCATTGCGAGCGAAGCTTCGCGATCCGTTTTGCGGAACGCGAAGCGTAGTCGAGGAACCTGTTGTTGAAAACACAGGAAAGCAGGTTTTTCGACTCCACAAGATGGTCCTGCCGGCCATCCTGCTCCTCTCGAAATGACAAGCCTAATGAGGGTGTGATTGTGTCTTGTACTCGCGATAAGAGTTGACTTTTATGCAAAGCCATATTCTCTCAATCATCTTATTCACGCCGCTGGTCGGCGCGATCCTCCTGCTTTTTGTCCCCAAGGACAAGAAAGACACCATCCGCTGGATCGCCAACTTGTTTGCTCTCGGCGGATTCCTGGTCTCCCTTCCGCTCATCCCCTGGTTCTGGGCGCAACGTTTCGAGCCCGGTTTCAAGTTCATGGAGGGTACGCCCAACAACTGGATTCCCTCCATCGGCGCCGGTTACGTGTTGGGCATCGACGGCATTTCATTTCTGCTGATCATGCTGACTACGCTGCTCGGCTGGATTTCGATCCTCTCCTCATGGTCGGCCATCGAGAACCGCGTCAAGGAATATTACATCTGGTTTTTGATCTTGCAGGTGGGCATGCTGGGCGTGTTTATGTCGCTCGACTTCTTCCTGTTCTTCGTTTTTTGGGAAGCCATGCTCGTCCCCATGTATCTGCTGATCGGCATCTGGGGCGGCCCGCGCAAGCTCTATGCCGCAATCAAGTTCTTTTTGTACACCTTATTCGGCTCGGTTCTGATGCTGCTGTCGGTTCTGTTCCTGTACTTCTATAACTTTCGTCAGACCGGCCAGTACACGTTCAGTATTCAACAACTCTATCGCACTGCGCCGCATATCTTTCACGACCCGGCTTACGGTTCGACCTTCGCCATTCTGCTCTTCTTGGCGTTTTTCGTCGCCTTCGCCATTAAAGTTCCCATGTTCCCGTTCCATACCTGGCTGCCCGACGCCCACGTGGAAGCCCCGACCGCAGGCTCAGTGATTCTGGCAGGCGTTCTGCTGAAAATGGGAACGTATGGCTTCATCCGTTTTGCGCTGCCGTTCTTCCCTGACGTGGTGATGCTTCCCAAAGTCCGTGGCTGGATGATTGCCTTGTCCATCATCGGAATCATCTACGGCGCTTTGGTGTCCCTGATGCAGAAGGACATGAAAAAGCTCGTGGCTTACTCTTCCGTGAGCCATCTGGGCTTCTGCACTCTGGGAATTTTTGCTTTGAATCCGGCGGGGTTGAGCGGATCAGTGCTGCAACAGATCAACCACGGCATTTCGACTGGCGCACTGTTCTTGATCGTCGGCATCTTGTATGAACGCCGCCACACCCGCGAAATCTCCGAATACGGCGGAATCTCGAATGTGATGCCGCTTTATGCCACCATCACCATGATCATGTTCCTGTCTTCGATGGGGCTGCCGCTGCTGAACGGTTTCGTCGGCGAGTTCACCATCCTACAGGGCACCTTCATGGAGAACTGGCGCTGGGCGGCCTGGGCCGTACCCGGCGTTATCCTGGCTGCGGCGTACTTGCTCTGGCTCTACCAGCGAGTTTTCTTCGGTACGGTCACCAATCCCAAGAACGAAAAGCTGCATGACCTGACGCCGCGCGAGGTTCTGACGTTTGTGCCCCTGCTGATCATGGCTTTCTGGATCGGCCTTTATCCCAAGCCGTTCTTCCAGATACTTCAGCAGCCGGTGAACCAGATCGTTCTGACTGTCCGGCCGGATTATCCTGGAATCGGCGCGCCGGTGAACGCCTCGATTCCTTCGGCTCCGGCGGCGGCGCCACAGCCGGTCATGGCAGAGACCGCGAAGAGGGTCAAGCCGTGATCGGCGCACAATACTTCACCGGCACGGACTACCTGTTGTCGCTGCCCATCATTCTGCTCACACTGTTTGCCCTGGGCATCCTGCTCATTGATCTGATGGTTCCTCCAGAGTGGAAGTGGGTCGACGCCGCCACCGCGTTTGTCGGCGTGTTGTTCGCTGCAGCCGGCCTGCTCCGAATCCAAGTGGCACAGGTTGAGTTGCTAAGCCGCGGCCAGCGCCTCGAGTGGGGATTCATGCACTCGATGCTGATGGACCACTTCGCCATCTATTTCAGCTATTTGTTTCTGGCCGGGGCGGCCCTCGCCATCCTGATGTCAGTGCGCTACCTCGAGATCGAACATGAGCACCACGGAGAATTTTACGCGCTGATCTTATTCTCGGTAATCGGCATGATGATCATGGCATCGGGCTATGACATTGTGCTCATCTTCATCGGCTTGGAATTGATGGCGATTTCGACCTACGTGCTGGTCGGATTCCTGCGCCGCGATAAACGCTCGAACGAAGCAGCGCTTAAGTATTTGTTGCTCGGAGCATTCTCCTCCGGAATCTTCGCCTACGGGTTATCTCTTTTCTACGGAGTGACCGGGAGCACCAACCTGGCCAACATTGGCATTGGCGTGCAGCGCGAATTGACAGCGCACCACAATCATCCTTCCCCGATTCTTGTCGTCGCCCTGCTCACCACCTGTGTAGGGCTATTTTTCAAGATCGCCGCCATCCCATTTCATCAATGGCTGCCCGATGCCTATGAAGGCGCGCCCACCAGCGTTACCGGATTCATGTCCGTGGCGGTCAAAGCGGCAGGCTGGGCTATGCTGCTGCGCATTTTGATCTGGGGCCTCTATCCCGCTGCGTCACGTTTATCTGCCTTTGATGATCTTCGTTTCCATTGCCACCATGACGGGCGCCAATCTCGCCGCCCTTACCCAGAACAACCTGAAGCGTCTGTTGGCCTATTCTTCCATCGCGCATGTGGGTTACATGCTGCTCGGGATGGTGGCCTTCGCCTCGGTTGACTATCCTTCACCCGCGATGACCGATGGCCTCAAAGGCATTCTGCTTTATCTGCTGGTCTACACTTTCATGAATCTGGGCGCGTTCGCCGTTGTCACCTCTTTGCGCCAGCGTGATGTGATCGGAGACGAGATCGACGACATCGCGGGCCTGTTCTCGCGCGCCCCCACCGAAGCTGTTCTCATGCTGATATTTCTCTTGTCACTCGCTGGGATTCCGCCGCTGGCCGGCTTCTACGGGAAATACTTCATCTTCCTTAGTCTGGTGGAAAGCGAACACTACGTGCTGGCCGGTCTGGCGGTGCTCTACGCGGTATTTGGCCTTTACTACTACATGCGTATCGCCAACGCCATGTTCATGCGCGAAGCGATGGACAAGACGCGCCTGCCCATCAGCGCCGCCATGCGTGTGGCCCTCGGTGTAAGTGCGCTGGCGACCGTATACATCGGAATTTTCCCCGAGCGCTTTATTCAACTGGTCACATGGTCGGTAGGGATGTCCTGACGAGACTGGCCTATGGATCCTAGCGAGGATGATTCCCCGAAAAAGAAAAATCTCTGGGTCCAGATGGGCCAATACAGCGAGTTGGCTTTCATCTTCCCGGCAGCGACCGTCGCAGGCTGGCTTCTCGGTCTAGCGTTAGATCATTGGCTGCACACCACCTGGCTCTATCTGGTTGGCCTGATTCTGGGTATTGTCGCCGGATTTGTGGAGTTGATTCGGATCGCTACCTCGGCGGACTCCGATTAGATCAGGTGGTCTTCTTGCCTGTCTTGCGTTATATCCTGCCTGCGGTGGAGCATGTATAAGGGTGTCCCGTGGCCGATGACATAGAAATCCGCGCGCAGTCGTTTTATGCGGGCGCAGTAACGCGGATCCCGCGGTTCATGCTGGTTTTGGCCGTGGTCTTCGGGCTGGCGACGTGGTTACGGTTCGGCTGGCGCATCGCCTTGGGATTCGCCTGTGGTTGTGCCATTGCCTACCTCAATTTCTATTGGCTGGAGAAAGTGGTGAACGCCCTGGCCGACCGCGCCACGCATTCTGGACGGCCTCAATCGAGTGCGGGCGTAGTGATCCGTTTTCTGCTGCGCTACTTTTTGATGGCTCTGGCGGCCTATGCTATATTCAGTCTTTCTCCCGCGAGCTTGTATGGGCTTTTTGCGGGCTTGTTTTTGCCCGTCGCGGGAATTGCCTGCGAAGCAGTTTACGAGCTTTACTCGGCCTTCGTTCGCGGCCTGTAGCACAGTGGTTAAACAAAAGGGTAAGACCTAGTAACGGACTCCATGCCCGAACAACTTTGGTTTACCGCATTTCTAAATCACTATTTCGCCGGTCCGGTGACGGGGCTGCTGCGCGCACTTCACCTTGAGCCAAAATATCCCCAAGCGCCGATCCCCAATTCCGCCTCCATGGAAGTCCTCGTATTTCTTTTTCTGATCGTCCTGTTCGTGTTGGTGCGGTCGCGGCTATCGGTGGAAAATCCGGGGGCGTTGCAGCATGTCTTCGAAGGGGCGCACGGATTCATCTCAGAGCAAAGCCAGGAGATCATCGGTCACGGCAGTGAAAGGTTTGTACCCCTACCTGACGGTGCTCGGTCTTTTTATTCTTTGCAGCAATCTGATGGGCCTGGTTCCGGGTTTCGAGGCTCCGACGGGGGTCGTCGTGGCTCCCCTCGGCTGCGCGGTTCTCACATTCCTCTATTACAACTTTCACGGAGTGAAAAGACAGGGTCTTGGGCACTACCTGAGACACTTCGCCGGCCCGAGCATCGGGCCGTGGTGGGCCAACCTACCCATGGCGATCCTCATGGTCCCGATTGAAGTGGTCAGCCATCTGGCCCGCGTCTTGTCCCTGACTGTGCGTTTGTACGCCAACATGTTTGCCGGCGATATGGTCACCATGGTCTTCTTTTCCCTGGTGCCCATCGGATTGCCCATCATCTTCATGCTCTTGCACCTCGGAGTTTCGGTGATTCAGACTTACGTATTCGTATTGTTGGCTATGGATTTACCTGGGCGGAGCGGTCGCCCAGGAGCACTAGAGAAAAGAGAGCACCAGAGAAATTAGTAACAGGCCGTTCAGCGTGAGGGCGTCTGCTCGGTATGACGTCAACCACCCACTGGCGGCAATTCATATAGAGGAGAAAAACAATGCGTCGTACACTCAGCTACATCTTCATGGCGATGGCCGTACTATGCTTCGTCATGCCGGCATATGCACAAGGTGCGGAAGCTTCTAACGCGGTCAATTGGGTTGCCATCGCTGCCGGATTCTCGATGGCCTTGCTTCCGCGATCTGCGGCCTGGGCGCAGGGCAAAGCCACCGCGGCAGCCGCATGGAGGGCCTGGCCCGCAATCCTGCCGCCCGGCCCGGCATTCAATTGGCGCTCATCATCGGCCTGGCTTTTATCGAGTCGCTGGCGCTTTACACCCTGGTCATCATCTTCGTTAAGGTAAAATAGCGAAGACTGTTAAGTGAAAGCCCCTGCCAGTGCAGGGGCTTTTTCTATCTCACGAAAACCTCGAGCAGTCTTAATACATCTTACGCTGGCCGTTCCACTCCGCATTCTTCATCTCCGGAGCGTGTTCCACCGTCTCCAGTAACAGAGTGCGCAGGCGATAACGGCTTTCGAGGTCTGCGTTCACCATTTCAAATCCCACTTCATTGCACGCGCGCGCGCCGCAGCAATACTTGGCCGCGAATGTGCCGTACTCCGACCGAAACGTCGATGTTGGCTTCCGAGCCCACGCGCAGATTGTCTTCCTTCGTTCCCATCCCGCCGCCCAGGCTCATCTCGCGAATCAGGATGCCGGATTTGCCCCATGAACTGCTGATGTTCGCCGACAGCGCCTTCCGCAGCACGATGCGTTCATAACGCCGCTGCCGCACCCAGGGGCAAGCAGGGGCCGCATCCAGAGGAGCAATCGCCAATTCGCCCGGCGACAAGCCGCTCTCCGAGAGCACCTGGCTGGCGTACCGCGGGTCGATCTTGGCCAGTGCCTGGGCGGCCGCAATGCGCAACTCGCGATGGTGGATCCACTTCCACATTTTCTTGGCTTCGAGCAAAGTTCGCAATACCGGCACCGATTCCGGCTCGCGCAACCGGCCCAGCGATTCCACCGCCTTCACCTGGACGAGACGGCGAGCGGCCGTGGGCTTCGCCTGCTTCCGCCATGACCATTAAGGGCGGGACCGTTGTCCGGTCCCCGCTCATTCCGATTTCGTCAATTGCCTGGGGCAGCACTAAGGGGTCGATCAGTTCCAAATCTCCAGCAGCGTGCGACCGCGATCGGGCGCAGCCCCGTAAGCAATCTGCCGCACCGCCACATCGTGATAGAAACGGTTCCACTCCGGCAAGCGCGCAGGCAGCAGTTCCAGCAGGGTCGGTACATCCAGACGGCTCAGTAGTCCGATAACCGAAGAAGCAGCGCGCGGTTGCCCCGTCCGCAACATCTCCCTCATTTGGGCCGTTCCGTCGGGCCCCAACTCCTTCACCAGTTCAACCATACGATCGCATTCTTCACGTCGCATGCAGCGGAAGAAGCGATCGGCCATGTGTTCGATGGAGGCCTGTGAAGTGCGCCGCAGCACCGCCATTAAGTCCCGCGGAACTTCCGGCAGGCGCAACGCCTCTTCGATAAATTCCGGAAGTCGGTTTTCCACTCCGATTCTGGGGCGCAGATCGTTCGCGGTCGCCGGCCTTTCCTTGGCGAGATCATCCAGCGCCATGCAGACCTCATTCAGGGCGCTGAAGTGTTTGCGGTTGTTGGCTTCCGAACTCAACCGAACAAATGCCGCGCTGAGCAGGCTTTGCACCTCGGCATCGGATTCCTTGATCAGCGCCTTGGCAACCATGTGGATGGTAGGCCCGATCGAGTCAACTCCCGGCACGGCAAACAGGTCTGCCAACTGGCTGAGCCCGATCGCGGTCTTGCGGCGGGGCTCGGTATCCTTGGCAGTCAGACAGTTGGCGTAGTTCTGGAGGATTTCGATGCAGGAGCGTCTTTTTCATCCCGCTCCAGCAAGGCTTCCATGAACTGCCGTACGTTGCGGGCCGGTACACAAGGGGCCTCATTGGAAAGCAGCACACTCTTTTTGCCCGCTTCCGGCACTTCCGCCCAGAACATTCGGTCCAGAATGTCGGCGTGGGATTCCACCAGAATCCCAGCCTTGTTCATCTTGTCCTCTTGCAGTCGCAGGATGCGGCGTAGGGTGTCCATCTGCCGGCTCATGTGTTCGAGCATCTGATGAACCGCGTTGACCTTGACATCACCCTTCTGGAAGCGTTCCATGGCGAAGCGAATCGCCATGTGTTCCGCCGCTTTCATCAACAACGGCGTATCGTTCTTTTCGGCGCTGCTGGTAGCTTTGCTGGCCAGACTAGACAGCAGTTCTTGCAGGTTGATTTGGGTGTTCGGGGCTGCCTGGCTGAATTCCTGCTTGAGCATCTCGGGCTGAATCGACGGATCGCTCCCCGCCTCACCAAACTTGGTGAGCAGACGGATTGCCTGGATGACCTCTTCCTCTTGCAGCGGGACTACGCCCCCCGCCCAAGTGCCACCGGTGTTCACCGCACCCGGTTGGCCGCCTGCCGCCCCACAGGAACAGTTGGGAACGCTGCCCAGCGGCGCCCCGCCCGGCACACCGCCCCCGGAGCGTGATCCTTCCGCGGCCGCGATCAACTGCAGCAACTTCTGAGGATCATTCAGCCATTCCTTGAATTCTGGCCCCAACGTCTGCGCAGCGATCTGCGCCGCCACGCTGATTTCCCCAGTCGACGGGTCTGCGGCCACAAACTTCACTTCGTTAATGCGGATGGTCGCCTGCTTATTGTCGCCAAAAGTAGTTTTGATCTCCTTGACCACGTCCTGCGCCTTGGATCCGCCCACGGCGAAGGCGCGGATAAGCTTGGCAAAATCATCCAGCGTGACTTGATTCGAAAATTGAATGCTGGCCAGGCCGGCCGTGTTCAGAAAATGCGCGAAGCTACGTTCGGCTTGCCCAGTCTCGAGCGCGACGCCATCGAGCAGCAACCGGTTTTCTGAAACTCCCAGCAGAAAGTTGCCATCTTTCCCGCCCGGCAATCCCTGCTGCAGTTCCTTCCAGGTGATTTCGAATTGCCCTTCGGTGCGCTTGTGATTGAACCCATAGAGGCGTACGTACTTCACCAGGATATTCAGGCTGTGAATGAAAGCCCGAGCGGATGCGGTCCTGTCATCACGCTTGAGTTGTGGCGCCAGTGATAATACGTGACTCCTGCGGCTACCACGCTTAGGGTAGTGCAGAAAGTAAGAGGACGCATGTTACGGAGGTAATCGAACTTGCGACGGAAAAGATTGGAGCAGTTCTTGGACTCTGCGATTCAAGCTTTAGGCGTCGTTGTCTGCCCACAAATCGAACGGGGCGCCATTTTTGTCCGCCGCTTGAACCGTTACAGCATAAAGTTGCCCCTGATGTAAGCTCAAGGCGTCCTATGTCTGCCAGTGCCGCCATGGCCGCAGCCAGAAAACCGACCAGAACCTACCGGCCTTGCCTTCTGGATGCACCGGGTCCTGGAGGAATGCGCCCAGGCTGCCATCGATTTCTCTCCTGACCCGGTCCACGACTTGCGGGTCGCCCTCCGGCGCTGCCGCTCCATCGCCGACGGTTTGCGGGCCCTCGATCCTGATCCCTCCTGGAAGCAGATGAAAAAGGCTGCCAAACGCCTATTCGACCGCCTGGGAGAACTGCGCGACGTGCAGGTGATGGAGGATTGGGTCGCACGGCTTGGAACCTCGACGACCCGGTGACCCTCGCTCTAATGCAGTTTCTGGCCGGTCGTGAAAGCCAACTCAAGCAGGAAGCTGCACAGGCTTTGCCGCAATTCGATCAAAGCACTGGCATGGATGGGCGGCGTCGCTCCCGCGCCGCGCGGCCCGGCTGCGTCCCGGCAGTCCCATCTTTCAACATCTTGCCCTGGAGCGCTGGACCGCTGCCTACGAACTGCATCGCCGTGCCCTGCGGAATCGCTCGCAGGTTGCGTTTCATCGGCTGCGCATCGGCTTGAAACGTTTTCGCTATATCGTTGAAAACTTCCTGCCCGTACAACACGCCGCTTGGATCGGCGACCTTAAGCAGTTACAGGATCTTCTGGGCGAGGTGCATGACCTCGATGTGCTCTGGACTACCGCTCTCAGAAATCAACGCCTTCCCTGACGCTGCCTCGCGCTCGCGCTGGCGTAGCAAGATTCTCGAAGAACGCAGCCAGCGCATCGAAACCTACCGCGGCAAAATGCTTGGGAAGACTTCACTCTGGATTGCCTGGCGCAACCAACTTCCACAGGGTGAACAGGTGGAATCCATTGCCTTAAGCCGGCTTCGATTGTGGGCCTCGTTGCTCGATCCCGACTTTGAGCACTCACAGCACGTGGCGCGTCTGGCGCTGCAACTATACGACGGCTTGCCGGCCGTGCCCGGGACCGAGAGCAGGGAAGAGCGCGGTATGCTGCAACTGGCGGCTCTTGCTGCACGATGTGGGTTTGTCGAAGAAAAGGCAAAGCCCATCACAAGACCACGCAGAAGCTCATCATGCGACTGGATCCGCCCCTGGGATGGAGCTCATGAGAAAATGAAGATGGTGGCCGCCGTGGCTCGCTATCACCGCGGCGCGCTGCCCCGTGCCGGACAAAAAGTGCTGATGGGATTTACGGTGCGCCAGCGCCAGATCGCGATCAGACTCGCAGCGGTTTTGCGGCTAGCCAATGCCTTTGACGCCGATCGTGACGGACGAATCGAACGCCTTGCCTGCGAGCGCAAGAACGGTTTCCTGCTCATACGCGCCCAAGCCTACAACCCACGCGACCGCATTGCCGAGACCATCGCTGGTTCGCGCCACTTACTGGAGACGGTCTATCGTCGTCCGGTTTTGATTAAACCCCTGCGCGGCGGAGGTTGATTCTGCAAGCTTCCGGTCAAAGCGAAGAAATAGGCTGAGAGCTAAGGACACGAACTACCTACAGCTCCCGCCGCCCCTCGATCGACTTCAGCATGGTGATTTCGTCGGCGTATTCAATGTCGCTGCCCACCGGAATGCCCATCGCGATCCTCGTGACCCTCAGTCCAGCGCGCCGCAATTGCCCGGAGAGATAGGTCGCGGTGGCCTCGCCCTCGACCGTCGGATTGGTCGCCAGAATCACTTCATCCACCTGGCCGTCGTCGACTCGCCGCATCAGGTTCGCGATGCGCAACTGCTCCGGCCCGATTCCATGCAGCGGAGAAATCGAACCATGCAGCACGTGATACACGCCGTTGAAGTGCTGCGTCTTTTCGATGGCCGCGATGTTGGTCGGCTCTTCCACAACGCAAACCAGCCGCTGGTTGCGGGTGGCGCTGCTGCAGTACACGCAAGGATCTACGTCGGTAATGTTGTTGCAGATTGTGCACAGTCGCAGATTGGCCTTTACGTCGCGGACCGCGGCTGCCAAGGCTTCTGCATCCTCATCGTTGCTGCGCAGGATGTGAAACGCCAGCCGCTGCGCGGTCTTGCTGCCAATCCCCGGCAGCTTCTTCAACTCATCGATCAACCGCACCATCGGCTCTGCAAATTTAGACATAGGAATTGGTAATTGAGAAATCGGGTAATTGTGTAATTGAAAAACAGCCTCAAATTGCTCAATTACAAAATTGCCAAATTACCAATTTCACATTCCTGGAATCCCCATCCCGCCCAGCATGCCGCCCATGGTCGATTGCATGGCTTCGTCTACCTTGCGGCCCGCGCCGTTGATCGCCGCCGTCACCAGGTCCTGCAACATCTCCACGTCGCCGCTCTTCACCGCTTCGGGATCGATCTTGATGCTCAAAACCTGTTTGCGCCCGTCCATCTTGACCACCACACTGCCGCCGCCGGAGGAGCCTTCGACCACGGTCTCCTCCATCTTCTTCTGCAAGACTTCATATTGCCGCTTGGCCTGCGACATCATTTCCTGCAGATTAAATCCACCCATCGCTCTGTGCTTTCTCGGTCCCGCTCTACCGCTTTTCCTTGTAATCGATCTGATCTGTCCGGATCTCCGCCCCAAACTTCTCCTTCATCCGCCGCACGATCGGGTCCTGCTCCACTCGGCCGCGTCCGCCGCCGTTCGATCGTGCCGGGCTCCGCCGCGGCTGCAGGCTTTCCGCTCGGAACCACCCTCAACTTCACCGGACGCCCCAGAACGCCGCTCGCCGTCGCCATCACCAGACCGTCGCGCATCCGCGGCCAGCGACATCTCAATCACGCTGGCCGACGACGGCCACTTTGATCACCAGTTCGTTGCCCTTCAACGCTCCATTCTCCACTTTCCAAGAAGCGCCACCAGCATGGGCTGGCCCGCCAGCGCATTCAACACCGCATTGCGCAATTCGTCGGCTGGAGCAGCCGGGCCGCAGCGATGCTCTGGTTCCGGCGACTGCCTCGGGCTCCGGTTGCGGTCAAAACTGCGGGCGCGGCCGCTCCCATTACCACGCGCGGCTGCTGAAGTCCCATCCTCCGCAGAAAGCTGGGGCTTGGAACCGCTCTTTCGCGCGGAATCCGCCGCAAATGGAGAAACCTGGCTGCGCACGGCTCGCCGGAGCAATCTCCGGCTTCCTCAAATCCGGTACCACCGACGGCTTTCCCGCTGGTCGCGACCCACTCGGCGCCGCTGCTTCGCTCAATAACTGCTCGATCGGCAGCAGCCTCTGCGCATGCGCCATCTTCAACAGACCCAATTCCAGATGAAAACGCTGTTCCTGCCGGTATCCCAGTTCCGCGTGCGTGCGCAGCATGATCTGCAAGTGCCGCGCCAGATCCTCTTCGCTGAAAAACTCCGCCACTCGCGCTACCCGCTGCCGCTCGTCAGTCGAAATCTGCAGCAGGGAAGACTCCCCGCCGGCAATCTTGGCGACCACGGCGTTGCGCAGAAACCGCACCATCTGCCGCGCAAAGTGCGTGGGACTGTGGCCTTCGCTGATCAGCCGGTCCACCAGCTTCAACACTTCATCGCTCGCGCTTCGCGCCACCGCCTGCATCACTTCTTCCAGCACCCCAGCCGGCGCTGTTCCTACCAATTGCCGCACTGCTTCCGCAGTCAGCCGCCCACCTGACGATGCGATCGCCTGATCCAGAATCGACAGCGCGTCGCGCATCGAGCCGTCCCCGGCTTCGGCCAGCAGCGCCAGCGCATCCTCGTCCGCCTCAATCTTTTCCCGTCCCGCCAATTCTCTCAGTTGACCCAATATTTCTTCGAAGCGGACCGCCCGAAAACTGAAATGCTGGCAGCGCGAGCGGATAGTCTGAGGAATGTCCTCCGGCTGCGTCGTCGCCAGCATGAAAACCACGTGCGCCGGAGGTTCTTCCAACGTTTTCAGCAGGGCGTTGAAAGCCGCGTCCGTGATCTGGTGGGCTTCATCCAGAATGTAAATCTTGAACCGGTCCCGCGCCGGACGATAACGGGCAGCCTCGCGCAGTTCGCGAATCTCATCAATGCCGCGGTTGGTGGCGGCGTCAATCTCAATCACATCCACTGAATTGCCCGCGCGAATTTCAGTGCACGATTCACATACTCCGCAAGGCTCCGTCACCGGCTTGTCGGAAGAGCGGCAGTTCAGCGCCATGGCCAGAATGCGCGCCACGGTGGTCTTGCCGATGCCGCGATGGCCGCTGAAAATGTACCCGTGCGCGGTTCGGCCCTGTTCCAGGGCGTTCTTCAGCGTGCGCGTAACATGCTCCTGCCCGATGACTTCGGAGAACTTCTGCGGACGGTATTTGCGCGCCAGGACTTGATAGCTCATGATGCGGAAGCCTTGATTATACGTGATGTCGGCAGAGTACAGCGCGGCCTGGATGATCTGCATTTGTAACGAAGTCCTTGCGTAAATAGTGATCCCAAGGTAGGCTTCTCAGTTGGTTTTTTCGCTTGCAGGAGGGCACTGCGTGCAACTGAAAACTAAGTACCCGGATCGTCGATGGTGTTCTGATTGTGGATTGTGCCGGACGTCTCGTTTTCGGGGAAGAATCCGCCTTTCTTCGCGACACCGTCAAGAACGCTGATTTCCGAAAAGAAGCGCCTGGTCCTTAATTTGTCCGGCATCACGTTTATCGATAGCGGAGGCCTGGGAACGCTGGTAGCCCTCTACACTACCGCACACAATAATAACGGGCACATCAAATTGGCCAACCTCACGCAAGCGCGTCGTCGACTTGCTGCACGTGACCAAACTGGTGACGATCTTTGAGGTTTACGACAGCGAGCAGCAGGCCGTGGATGCCTACAAAGGAACAGCAGCGTAAGGCTGCCGTGGCGCTGGTACTCTTGCCCCCGCCACCCAGCTTCAACTCCGAATGACAGCGAAAATCGTCTTTTTTCTGTGGGCTGGTCGCAGCCGCCAGTGGATTCGCCTCTCCGCCCGTCGCCCTCGCGTTAGGCCTCGTCTTTGGTCTCGCCTTTACTTACCATCCTTACAGTGCGGGCGCCCGAAAACTCTCCCGCTTTCTTCTTCAGGCCTCGGTGGTGGGCCTGGGGTTCGGGATGAACCTCCATGAAGTCATCCGCGTCGGCCGCAGCGGTTTCTACTACACGCTTGTTCAGCATCAGCTTCACCCTGCTGCGCCGGGATGGCCTTGGCAGCTTTGTTCAAAGTTGAGCGACGAGCCGGCGTTTCTGATTTCGACCGGCACCGCCATTTGCGGAGGCAGCGCCATCGCCGCCGTGGGACCCATCACCCATGCCAGCGACGAAGAAATGGCCATCTCTCTCGGCACCGTTTTCGTGCTCAATTCGGTGGCGCTCCTGACGTTTCCTTTTCTCGGCGCAGCCCTTCATTTGACCCAGACGCAATTCGGCCTGTGGGCAGCGCTGGCTATTCATGACACCAGTTCCGTCGTCGGCGCTGCCGCCAAATATGGCGCGGTCGCTCTCGCGGTTGGCACCACTGTGAAGTTAGCGCGCGCCCTGTGGATCGTCCCCGTTGCGCTGGCAACCGCGGTGGTGAGAGGCGCCAAAGCCAAGATTCAGATGGCCGTGGTTTATCGCTTATTTCTGCCTGGCGGCGGTTTGCAATTCTTATCTGCCCATCGGCGCTCCCATTTATGGGCCACTGACCAAACTCGCGAAAATTGGCTTGACGGCGACTCTTTACCTGATCGGCAGCGGCATCTCCATCGCCACCCTGAAAGAAGTCGGTCATCGCCCTCTGGTACAGGGAATCGCTCTCTGGCTGCTGGTCTCAATCGCGTCGCTGTGGCTGATTCGAGCAGGATGGATCGCGCTGTGAGTTCCGTGACCATGAAAACCCGCATTATCGCCGCCATTCGCAAAATTCCGCGCGGCAAGGTTTCCACCTACGGTGCCGTTGCCCGCGCCGCTGGCCACCCGGAGCTGCACGGCAAGTCGTCGGAGTGTTGCGATCCGCATTCGGACTCCCTTGGCAGCGCGTGCTTGGCGCAGGAGGAGAAGTCAAGCTTCGTGGTGATTCCGCCATCGAGCAGCGGCTGCGCTTGGAAGCCGAAGGCGTAGTCTTCCGTGGCCGCCGTGTGGATATGAAGCGCCACGAATTTAAGCCGGCACGAAACAAAAAATCGGGAACTAGCAAGCGTCGAACGACCAACCACTAGCGCCCCCCCTTAAACTGCTCATCAATTTCCACCTGATACCCCGCAGACAGCCGGTTGGTGTCGTTTTGCCATGCCGCGTGCCCCATACATCGCGCACTTTGCGATGAGTAGGTCTCGATGCGATCCGAGCGCGAGGGGACACACTCAAACTGCGCGGCTCGGTACTCGTACATTTGTCCAAGGGATACTATTCTAATCCGCGAGTGAGTGCCGCATGCAGCGCCCACTCATTCGCAAAGAACGCGAATGAATGGGGCACCCGGCACTGTCGATCACTATGCTCTGTACTACACCACCGACGACCAAAACTACTATTTAAAAGCTACAGTCACTGGCTCGGCGGCGGGCTGCCGATTCTCGGCCCCTAACGTGACTGGCTGCACTATCAACCTCGCCAATTTCACGTGGGAGACGGACACGACGTACACCTTGTACGTGCAGGCTGTAGGCGTGCCGGGTGTAACGAACAATATGTCCTCGAATTCGGTCAGCTACATGCCGTGAGGAAGTAAACCTGGACGAGGAATGGGGAACTCGCCGGTCCAACGAAGGTGCGCCGATGCATCGGGGCTGCTCCGAGGAGCATCGAAGCTCCGGAGGTTTTAAATGAACCGTAATAACCTATGCTGCTGGCGATTGGCTCTGTGCATTTTGGCCTGCTCCACCCTCTGCTGGCCTCAAACCGAGTCGCTCCTTCACGTGTTAGTGGCGAGGAGGGCTCAGCCCCGCAGGCTCCCGTTATTGCGGACAAGGCGGGTAACCTGTTCGGCACAACGCAACAGGGCGGCACCGAAGTCTGCCTCGGAAACAGCCGATGCGACGCTTGCTTTTTCGGGACAGGCGCGTGTGGTGTAGTGTTCGAACTTAGCCCTCTCGGCTCCGCAAACGTGGCTGCGGCGTACAAAGTGCTCTCGCGTTTTCACGGGGGTACCGACGGCGCGTGGCCCATTGCAAGTCTAGTTTCCGACGGGGAGGGTAACCTATACGGAACTACATCCTACGGGGGGTATGAAGGCGGAAACTGTGTCGTCTGGGGCTGCGGCACCGTATTCGAGCTAAAGAAGTCAGGCGCCGGGTGGACAAAGACAATTCTGTATACCTTTAAGGGAGGCAGCGATGGAAACCTGCCGGCAGCGGGTGTGATTTTCGACGCGACGGGGAACCTGTATGGTACTACAGCTTACGGCGGCGACCTTTCCTGCTACTACTACGGCTCAGGCTGTGGGGTCGTCTTCGAGCTGAAACGAACCTCAAGGGGCTGGGCGGAGCAGGTTCTCTACACCTTCCATGGACCGGACGGAGCCGACCCATTTGCCGCTTTGGCGTTCGACTCTGCCGGCAATTTGTACGGCACCACCATGTGGGGCGGTCTTGGAAACGGTTTGATCTTTCAGTTGGTGAACACGAATGGCAGCTGGATCGAGAACATTCCCTATGAATATGGCGGCGCGCCCAACGATGGTGAACCTGACGGCGGCGTCGTTCTGGATCACGCCGGAAACCTGTACGGAGCGACCGAATTTGCCGGGGATTACGGGTACGGCGGCGTCTATGAATTAAGCCAGAGCCAAGGAGTCTGGACCTACACCACGCTTTCCAGTTTCAATGGCTCCGACGGATGGTTCCCTCACGCCGGGGTGATCTTAGGCAAGGACGGCAACATCTATGGCACGACTCTCGGCAGCACGTCGGGAAATTGCATGGAGGGTTGCGGGGTGGTTTTCATGCTGGATCGTTCGCAAGGCTGGGCTGAGACTATCCTGCACAGTTTCGTCGGCGGTACCGACGGCGCGTATCCCTGGGCTCCTTTGCTTCTTGACGAAAACGGAAACGTCTACGGGACGACCGTTGCAGGAGGCGATCCGAACTGCTCAACCGGCAGCTTCCCACCCGGCTGCGGCGTGGTCTACCGCATCAGCCGATAGACGGTACCGGCGGCGATGGCGACTCCCACAGACTGTTATGCCTGGGTAGAGCCAGCCGTTCCGACAGCAAACGACGAAGAACTAACGACCGGCCTTAAACTGCTCATCAATCTCCACTTGATACCCCGCGGACAGCCGGTTGGTCTCATTCGCCATACCAACCACCGCCATCAATTCCTTGAACATGGCGTCCGTCATGCCTTTCTTTTGCGCCGAGACGGTATGCGAAGCGATGCAGTAGTCACACTGATTGCTGACGCTCACTGCCACATAAATCATTTCTTTGGTGAGCGGATCAAGCGCTCCCGGCCCCATAATCTGCTTGATGTCTTCCCAGGTCCGCTTAAGGGTTACGGGGTCATGCGCCAGCGCCTTCCAGAAATTATTGATCCAGTCCGTCTTACGCGTGGCCATGATGTCGTCATAGACCGCTTTCACCTCGGGGCTGGCATGCTTGTATTCGATGAGTCCAAGTGTCGCCATGCATTCTTCTCCAGGAGATTAATGAGGTGGTCTTTCCTCTGTGATCCTCTGTGCTCTTTGTGGTTACCGCTTTCCGCGTTCCAACTCATCGCTTCGTTTCGCCCTTGGGAGTTTGACCCGCCAGCAATTTCCCCAGCTCATTCGGCAAGCACCGCAGCCCAACGTAAAACTGCCCGAACAAAGCGTATACCGCGCTCACTTCGTCAAAACGCATCTCGTAGATCAGCTTCTTGAACACCAGCGGATCGTCAGCGAACAGATCGACGCCCCACTCCCAATCGTCAAATCCGATCGATCCGGTAATGATTTGCTTCACTTCGCCGGCGTAGCGCCGGCCAATCAATCCGTGTTCATTCATCTGCCGGGCGCGCTCTTCGATCGGTAGTTGGTACCAGTTCCGGTCTTCTCCCCGCCTGCGGTCCATCGGATAAAAGCACAAGTACCGGTTCGGAGGAATCTGCGGAAACAACCGCGGCCGCATTGCCTCCCGCTGCCGGGCAAGGATGTCGTTGACGGCCTGCTTCCATCCCCCTGAATGGGGCTCCAATCCGCGCTCCGCCAATTCACGGTAAGTCTTGACCGTAGATTCATAGAGCCCCAGCTCGATTACCGACAGATACGATGTCGTGGGCTCCAGATAATCACTCAGCTTCAGTTGCGCGATTTGCAGTTCGGCCTGGTTCAAGTCCGCGAACGACTCTCGGAAGTGCACGAACATCAAATCACCCTTGTGGCCCAGCAGGGAATAGAGCGCCGATTGGCCGGAGGTATTCGTCCCCATCTTCGCCAGCAAGCCTGCGGCTTCGTGGATGATCTGTTTCTTCAGGGGGGAGCGCAACGAACGCCAGGCTGGCCAGCGAAACCGCATCATCTGATGCAGCACGCTGTAGCCTTCAATCGTCAGCGGAACAGGTGGAATCTCAAGCGAAACTGCCGGCCGGGTAGCGGTGTGCGAAGATGACATGGGCGAAGTACCTGCGCCCCCTATTGTACCCGTGAAATCCGGAGGAAAAATGGGCAGCGCGGCAAAACGCAGGACGTTCCCCTCAGACCGCCTGGCTTATCTCCGCACTGCCCCTTCTTGCCCCAGGAAATTGGGGGCAAGCTTGTGGCACGGCGCGGCGAAACTTCAGCAGCGCAGCGAAATCAGCACGGAAAGAGAAGGCGCTTGAGCAGAATAAAGCGAGGAATCCCGGAAGCATCGTGCGGCTTCCGGAGAGGTCGAGGTCTTGATTGACGCACTTACGGCTAACAACGAATAACCGGAAGCGGTCCGTGAATGAACTACCAGCGGAGCCGTCCCACCCTGGAAAGCCGTATCCGGAAGGTCCCACTGATCGGGAATAACTACGATGAGAAGGATTGCCACCAGCACACACGCAAGCACAGCCACGCGCCACGGAGATATGCCCCAATCCTTCACGCGTTCAAGGTAATAGCACGGTGAGGCCGTGTCAACGCCACCAACGGGCCATAAGCAACGGTCGAGCTGTTCCAGAGGTTTGGGCGAGTCAGACTTGGGGTCTGGCGGGCAATCCCACAAATGCCGCCCATCAATCACAGCGCACGGAGCACCACCAAACTGGCATCATCCTGAAAGCGTCCGCCGCAATGTTCGGACGCCGCCTGCATCAATGCATTCATCACTTCGGTCGCGTTCGCGCTGAAAGCTCGCGTCGCAAACTTAACCAGATTCGCTTCGCCAAAAGCCCCATCATGCTTGTCGCTGGCTTCGACCAGGCCGTCGGTGAACATCAGCAACTGGTCGCCGCGGTTCAATTGCAGTTCGCTCTGTTCATAAACCCAATCGGGAAACTGTCCCAGCACCGCTCCCGCCGCATTTAATTCCGTCGCGGTTCCATTGGCATGCACCAGCAACGGGGGATTGTGACCCGCATTGCAATAGATCAGGCAATTCGTTTTGTTATGCAGTACCCCATAGAAAAACGAGATGAACTTGTTCACCGGTGTGAGTTCACACAGGATGCGGTTCAGCCGCCGGCACAGTTCGCGCGGCGCAAGCTGCTGCCACATCAGCGGCTTCAACGCTGCCTGCAAGCTCGACATTAGCAGCGCTGCTGGCATCCCTTTCCCCGCCACATCGGCGATACACAGTACCGTCTCATGATCGCTGATGCGTACTACGTTGTAATAGTCCCCGCCCACACAGCGTACCGGCTGCGTCATGCCCGCAACTTCGTAGTCCGACACCTGCGGCAGATTCTTTGGCAGTAAACTACTTTGGATTTCGCGCGCTTCCCGGAGCTCATCCTGATGTCGGCGCTCCGCTTGGCGCGAGCTTCGCGCTTGTTCAACCTGTGCTTGAAGTTTGCCGAGAAGTTCACTGTTGTGCCACGGCTTCTGCACAAAATCCGACGCGCCGCGTCGCATGGCTTCGACGGCTAAATCGACGCTGCTCCACGCCGTCATCACCACGATCGGCAGACTCTCGTCGCGGGAGCGAATCTGCGAAACCAGTTCCAACCCTTCGCCCCCCGCGGTGGTGTCTCGGGTGTAATTCAAATCCAGCAGCACAACATCGAACTCGTTCCCCTCGAGTGCCTGCAATACTCGTGCCGGATGCGTGACCGTCTCCGTCCGGTAGCCGTACCCTTTCAGCAACAACTGCAACGCCTCCAGAACGTGCGGCTGATCGTCCGCAATCAGCACTCGTGCCGCCTCCGTTTCTGTATCGCCGAAGATTTGAGTCGTTGCCAGGTTTTCCATGCCGAAAAGAAGTGCACCCTGCGGGCCAAAGGTCACGGACTTAGTAACTGCTGATTTCAAGAGGATCGGGGGTTCGTAATCGCTGTCACGCCGGATCGCCGCTGTCCGCCTGTGGAACCGTTTGTCCGGAAACGAACAGGGCAAGGACGCCTCGCGTTTTCACCCACGCACGGTGTGAACGAGCTTGGGCCCGCACTCCGATGCTGCAGGGCTATTTACAAGGCAGCCATGCTGGCAAAGGCCCGATTACCCAGGTAATCGCGGATTGGAAAACAATGTTGTTGAATCGCAGCAGGGGCCGCAATCTACGGACAGGAGAAGATTCTGACGCCTAACAATCCATCGGCTTTCAAGGCCACGCTGGCAGGGAAGTCGGTGATCGTGAAGATTTCTCTCTTCAGCCGCGCCTTCTCCGGCACTATCACTGGGGTGGACGAAACCGGCTTCTGCTTTGATAGCGAAGCCATGATTGCAGCCCTGCGTGAAACCACTGGCACCGCCATGACCACGATGGACGCTCCCAGCGTCTACCTCACTTTCGCCAGTTTGGAATGGATGGTATTCAACCAGCCCAAGGCCGCGGCAGCGTCTGCTTGAACAGGTCAAGAAAAAGAAGGCTGAGACCCATCTATTTCGGGGAAAGTAGTTTGTACTGTCTTGACTCCTGCCCGCCGGAATCGCATTTGTGAATTACAATACATCCATTAAGCCCTAGTCTCAGTCTTACATACAGGAGGATGATACGGACGCCGGAGCTTGGCGCAGTTGCTCGTTAGGTTTGAGACTCCGCGCCGCATCTTTTTCGGCAGCATGTCTGCGCTTTGATCTCAACCCTTATGCGATCCAGGTACTTTCGGATATTCGCCACGGCCGCGATTTTTCCTGCTGCTAGTGGGAGCAGCCGGCGGGCAAAACACCACCGCTGATCAGTCTTGATCAGGCCATTGATCTGGCGCTGGCTCACAACCACTCCATCAAAGCCACGCGAACTCTGATTCTTCAGAATCAGGCCCAGGAGATCACCGCCAACCTGCGCCCCAATCCGACTCTCGGAGCCGATAGCTCAGTTCATTCCCGTTCTTCAGTCCGCAAGATTTTTCCGGGGACAATCTGAACGAGACTCAACAGTTCGATGTTGGGATCGGCTACCTGTTCGAACGCGGCCACAAGCGGCAGCGGCGTTTGCAAGCTGCGCGCGATCAAACCGCCGTCACTCGCGCCCAGGTCACCGATGCCGAACGAACCCTGGCTTTCAACGTGGGACAGCAGTTCGTCAGCGTATTGCTGGCGGAGTCTACGCTTCAGTTCGCGCTGCAGGATCTGCAAGAGTTTCCAGCAGACGGTCGATATTAGCGAGGCGCAACTCAAGGCCGGCGCCATCAGTGAAGGCGATTATCTTAAGATCAAGTTGCAGCTCCTGCAGTTTCAGACCGATGTCTCCGCTGCCCGTCTGGCGAGGGTGCAGGCGCTCGTCGGACTGCGTGAATTCCTGGGCTACGACGCGGTGCCGGCCAATTTTGACGTGATTGGCGATCTGGCGTATCAGCCGCTCAAGGCGAACGTGGAAGACTTGCAGATCAAGGCCTTGCGCGATCGTCCTGATTTCCGCGCCGCGGAACTGGGAATCACCGCGGCGCAAAGCCAAATTCTCCTGGCGAAAGCCAACGCCAAGGTCGACGTAAATGGCACCTACGACTTTACCCATGTTTCCGGCGAGAACACGGCTTCGATTTTTGTGAATTTCGAGCTGCCGGTCTTCAACCGTAATCAAGGAGAAATCGCGCGCACCGGTTACGCTCTCACGCAGGCACAGGAGCAGCAGCAAGCGGCCAGTGATACGGTTCTTTCCGATGTTTCCAATGCCTATGAGGCGGTGAGGAGCAATGACGAAGTGGTGCAGCTTTATACTTCCGGATATCTCAAGCAGGCGCAGGATTCGCGTGACATCAGCGAATATGCTTATAGACGCGGCGCCGCCAGCCTGCTGGATTTTCTCGATGCCGAGCGCAGTTACCGGTCCGTTCAACTGGCCTATCGCCAGGCGCTGGCCTCTTATATGACCGCACTGGAGCAGCTGAAGGAAGCGGTGGGAACGAGGAACCTGCCATGAACGTCCGTATCCGGGCTCGCTGCCGCTGGTTCGCGCTTGCTGCCGCATCCGTGCTCACGCTGTTGCTCGCCGGTTGCGGAGGAGCCGGAGAGCAGGCCAGCAAGATGACTTCGTTCTCGACGGCGGAAAGCCGCGAGTCCAAAGCCGAGCTGTTCTCGCTGCCCGCCGACCAGATGTCTCACATTCAGGTCGTGAGCGTCGAGCAGGGACCGCTGGCGCGCACGCTCCGCTTGACCGGCGCGGTCGAGTATAACGACTTCAAAACCACGCCGGTGATCACGCAGGTGGGCGGGCCGGTGAGCCGCGTCGTGGTGGTGCAGGGTGAGCACGTGCACGCCGGCCAGGCTGCTGCTTTACGTCGCCAGCCCAGACTACTCTCTGCTGCGCGCGGCTTATCTCAAGGCGCGCGACGCCTTCCAGCTCGCGGACAAAGTCTACACTCGCGCGCAGGATCTCTATGCGCACCACGCCATCGCGCAGGCCGACCTCGAGCAGGCGCAATCGAACCGCACCCAGGCGCAGGCGGATTTCGAGTCCAGCGCCGACGCCATCCGCATCCTCGGCATCGCCGACCCGGAAACGATCGTCACCAAGCCGCCCTCACCGGAAATCCCGCTCTATTCGCCGGTGGCCGGAGAAGTCGTCGACCGCCAATGCTCTCCGGGCCAATTGCTGGCGGCCGGCGCCACGCAGTGTTTCACCCTGTCAGACATGAGTTCGGTGTGGATTCTCGTCAACATCTACCAGAACGACGTGGCCTATGTGCATGTCGGCGACCCGGTGACGATTGAGAATGAATCCTATCCCGGCGTGGTGCGCGGCAAGATCGAATACATTTCTCCCGCGCTCGACCCCAACACGCGCACGCTCCAGGCGCGCATCGAAGCCCCCAATCCGGGTGAGCGCCTGAAAAAGGAAATGTACGTGACCGCGGAAGTCCAGGCCGGCGTGATTCCCAACGCGCTGTTTGTTCCCAACTCCTCGGTGCTGCGCGACGAACAAAACATGCCCTACGTCTATCTGCAGACCGGACAAAGAGAGTTCGCCAGGCGCGACGTCACGCTCGGAGAAAGTCAGGGCGGCAAAACGCAAATCCTCACCGGGTTGCAAGCCAACGATCACGTGGTCGGCGACGGCAGCCTTTTCCTGCAATTCCAGAATTCGCTCCAGCGCTGAAGGGAACTAGACCAGGGATGATTCATCACATCGTTCAATTCGCTCTTCGCCAGCGTTTCCTGATCCTGATGTTGGCTGTGCTGGTGGTGGTGCTCGGCACGATTTCGTTTCAGCGGATGCCGGTCGATGCTTACCCCGATCTTTCGCCTCCGCTGGTCGAAGTCATCACCCAGTGGCCTGGGCACGCGGCAGAGGAAGTCGAGCGGCTGGTTACGCTGCCCATCGAGTTGCAGATGAACGGCGTGCCGCACATGGTGTTCATGCGCTCGATCTCGCTCTATGGCTTGTCGGACGTCATCATGACGTTCGAGGACAACACCGACAATTATTTCGCCCGGCAAGTCGTGTTTGAACGGCTTTCGACGCCACGCTGCCTCCGGGCGTGACCGGAAGTCTGGCGCCCCTGTCGAGCCCGTCCAATCTCGTCTATCGCTACGTGATCGAGAGCCCCGACCGCACGCCGCAAGAACTAAAGACGTACGAAGACTGGGTGATTGAGCGCGCCTACAAGTCGGTGCCCGGAGTGGCCGACGATTCCGGCTTCGGCGGCACGGTGATGCAATACCAGGTGCTGCTCGATCCCGCCAAGATTTACAGCTACCACATTCCCGTTGCCGCAAGTGCTCAACGCTCTGGCCGCCAACAACGCCAACGCCGGCGGCGGCTTTTATTCGCAGGGTTCGCAATTTTTCTACGTGCGCGGACTGGGGCTGGTGAACAAGACCGAAGACATCGGCGACATCGTCGTCGGCAACAACAACGGTGTGCCGGTGCGCATCCGCGATATCGGCGAAGTCACCATCGGCCATGCTCCTCGCCTGGGAGAATTCGGCTTCCAGAACGACGACGACCGGGTCGAGGGCGTCATCCTCATGCTCACCGGCGAGCAGACGCAGAACGTCCTTAAGCGCGTGGAAGAGAAAACCAAAGAGATCAATCGCGACCTTCTGCCGCCTGACGTGAAAGTCCGGCCCTACTACGACCGCAGCGACCTGGTCCAGGTGACCATCGACACGGTGGAACACAACCTGCTGCTCGGCATGGGCCTGGTCCTGATCGTCTTAATCTTCTTTCTGGTCAGCGTGCGCGCGGCGATCATCGTCGCTCTAACCATTCCACTGAGCCTGCTGTTTTCTTTTATTTTTCTGCACGCGCGCGGCATCCCGGCAAACCTGCTTTCTATCGGCGCCATCGATTTCGGAATCATCATCGACGGCACCGTCGTCATGATGGAAAACATCTACCGCGAGCTGGCCGTCCGCGCACGGGCAGGAGTACAAACTTCACGAAGTAATCATCGCGGCGGCCCATGACGTTGACCGGCCCATTTTCTATTCCATCGCGGTCATCCTCGCCGGCTACATTCCCATCTACGCGCTCAGCTGGCCCGTCCGGCAAGCTCTTCCACCCCATGGCGGAAACCATGTCCTGGGCGCTGCTTGGCTCGCTGATCTTCACCCTCACCTTGGTTCCCGTGCTCGCCTCTTACTGGTTCACACACGGCGTAAAGGAAAAAGCCAACCGCGCATACGAATGGCTCAAGGATGAGTACGCCTCCGAACTCCGCTGGTGCCTCGATCGCCCGACTCTGACGATGATTCTGGCGACGGCCATTTTTGGCGCCTCGCTTTTTCTGATTCCTTTCATCGGCGGTGAGTTCATGCCTCACCTCGACGAAGGAGCCATGTGGGTGCGAGCCACCATGCCGTACACCATCTCGTTCGAAGAGGCGGCGAAATTTGCTCCGCAGATTCGCAAGATCCTAATGGCCTATCCCATGGTCACCGAGGTCGGCTCAGAGCTCGCCCGCCCCGATGACGGCACTGACCCGACGGGGTTTTTCAACTGCGAGTTTTACGTCGGGTTGAAACCGTACAAGGACGCAACTTGGAAACGCGGCCCGATCCATAACAAAGCCGAATTGACCGCGGACATTCAGAAAAAAGTCGAATCGTATCCCGGAGTGATTTTCAACTTCACCCAGCCGGCCGAAGATGCGGTGGATGAGGCGCTCACTGGCTTGAAAAGCGCCCTCGCCGTCAAAATCTTTGGCCCGGACCTGCAAGTGCTCGAAAACAAGGCGGTCGAGATCAAGCGCGTGCTGGAGCAGGTGCCCGGCTTCACCGAACTCACGGTGGTGCGCGAACTGGGACAGCCGAGCGTGCAGATCGACGTGGACCGCGAAAAAATCGCGCGTTACGGCATCAATGTTTCCGATGTCGAAGGCGTGATCCAGGCCGCGGTGGGCGGACAGGCCGCCACGCAGGTAATCCAGGGCGAGCAATTGTTCGACCTGGTGGTGCGCATGAAGCCCCAGTACCGTTCGAGCGAGCACGCCATCGGCAATTTGCTGGTACCGACTCCCTCCGGGCAGCAGATTCCGATTTCCGAGCTGGCCACGATTCGCCAGGGCAACGGCGCATCGTTCATCTATCGCGAGAACAATTCGCGCTACATCGGAGTCCAGTTCAGCATCGAGGGGCGCGACCTGGCGCGTGCCGTGGACCAGGCGCAGAAGGCGGTACAAGCGTCGGTCAAACTGCCGCAGGGCTACCGGCTGGACTGGGGCGGCGAATACAGCGAATATCTCGCCGCGCGGGAGCAGTTCGCGGTGATCGGTCCGCTCGCGGTTCTGCTGATATTCATTATCCTGTTCGCGCTCTACGGCAATTTCAAGTTCCCAGTCACCGTCGTCATCGGGGTGGTGATGACCGAACCCGTGGGCGCGCTGCTGGCCCTCAAACTCACGCACACTCCCTTCAGCGTATCCTCTGTTCTTGGCCTGCTCGTACTCATGGGCGTCTCGGCGGAAACCGCGATCATCGACGTTTCCTATATCAATAAGCTCCGTCTTGAAGGGCAGGGCATCCGCCAGGCGACGCTGGACGGGTCGCTGATCCGCCTCCGGCCAATCATGATGACGGCGCTGGTCGCCTGCCTGGGCCTTCTGCCTGCGGCGCTTTCCACCGGCGTCGGCTCGGATTCACAAAAGCCATTTGCCATTGTGATTGTGGCAGGACTGGTCTCGCGGCTTTTCCTGGGCCGTATCGTGAGCCCCGTGCTCTACCAGATGGTGGCGCGCGATGGCGACGTGCTACAGGTGTAGCCAGGACGACCAGGGCGAACACCCGAACTTGATAGGGAAGGACTACCGGCAAATGCTGTCGAAAGCGATGGGGGCCACGGGAACCGAGAGCCCCGTCCGAAGGCCTTATCGGTCAAGAGGTTATATCTTTTTTGGGCTCATCCCCCGCATGAGCCCATCTTCTTATCCCGCGTTATCTCGCAGGTCTTGTGTGTGGAAAAAATATACCGAATCTGTGGCGCGAGGCCGCGAACTGATCGCTTATAATTTTGGCCATTTCGCGGAGGACCTCAATGAAGCGCTTCGGCACTGCAATCATGCTTTCCATGGCATTGGTGTTGTTCGCCTGTGGCGGCGGCCCTACCACCGGCGGCGACGCACTCAAAGGCAACTGGGACGCGGGTCTTTTTAACCCAAACCAAACGCAGGCGTTTAGCTTCACCGCGACGCTGACACAGACCGGCACAACGGTCTTCGTAACAAAATTTACCTTCGCAACCCCGTCACCGTGCTTTGGCTTGGGAACAGTCGCGAATGGTGTCTTCACCCCGACCAGCACTACGAACGGGGTTACGAGTGGTACCCTGCAAATGACGTTCCAGTCAGACCCTTTTGACCCAGAAGGCACGAACACTCTCTCCCTTCAGGGAACCTTGGTGAGAAACGTGATCTCGGGCTCCTGGAAACTGAGCCAACCAGATTCGATCTGCAACGTACCGGGAAACTCCACGTCGGGAAGCTTTACCATGCTGCCGATGTCACAGATGCCCACGTCATAGGTGTAGAACCATCCAAATGTTTGCTTGTCTTGCCGGCCGATTTTCGTAGTGGGAGGCTGGCGATCGGTTCCAACTGGCAAGCCGTCTGGTTGGCCTCGCGCGGAGGGAGTCGAACTTCAGGCGTTGAGCAGGCGTGAGCCTGCTGCCGAAATCCTGAGCGCAACCGAAGGACCGAAAATAGTTTGAGTTGGTGGAGGCGGCGGGAGTCGAACCCGCGTCCGAAAAAGTTAGCAGTCAAGAGCCTACATGCTTATTCCAGTTCATGCCCTGGGCATTACCCCAGGACGTTCGCGGCCCCCGCTCAGAACGGACAAGAAACGGTTGCCGCTAGCCTGATGATCTCATCCGCCCTACTCAGACGTGGCAGGGAAGACCAGCCCGCTGTGTGACGTCCGCTCGCAGCCCACGGGCGAAGCTGCGGAAGACGGCAACTTAATTAATTAAGCTGCGTATGCCATCTGTTGATTGGCAATTATCATTTTGCCCACGATTACGGGTGTGTGCACCCCGGCATGCCTCTTGGCCGTAAGCATCTCCGTCGAAGCCGTGACGCCCCCACTGATGGGAATTGGCCTGTAAAGAGCTACTTCCAGACTAGGTGTGGAATGGCTGGAAGTCAAACAATTCATTGGATGAAAAGGTCATGGTAAAGGACTCATATATGTCATTCCATTCTACTCTATTCTATTACATTCTATTTATGCTACCCTTGGTTTGGGAGGCAGATATGAAAAATGCGGACAGGATTCGACTGCATGGAAAAGAACGATATGTGGTGCCGGCACGTGGACGAAAACAAAAGAGGTTCTCGATCAGGACGGGAGACGTCGTTAATGAGCTCAAACTGACGGGGTACACACCGGCAGTTTGCAGCGCCCTAAAGACCGAGGAATTTCTTCAGGAAAACCATCTCCGTTTAGTAGGGAAGAGCGGTCCGCCTTCGGGGCAGAGCACGACGGTGGTTTACACCTACGAGTTCATTGATCCCGATGGGCAGATTCCCATCCCCGATGATCCCTGGCTCAAGCTTCGTGGTATTGGTAAGGATGTTTTTGCAGCTCTTGGTGGCGGCGAAGCTTTCATTCGGCAAGAGCGTGCAAGTTTCAACCGGGAAGACCGCGATAACGAGGACAAGGCGGCTAATTCGTGAGCAGGATTTATTGGGACACGATGTTATTCGTCTACTGGATCGAGGAGAACCCCCGTTATATCGGGAGAATCCATCGGCTACTAGAAAAAATGAAGCTGCGCGGCGACCGCCTTCATACGAGCTCGTTTGCGGTTGGCGAAACCCTGACGGGCTTCTACAAATCGGGGTCGTTCGAAATTGCCAGAAAGGTACGGGAGATACTTCAGCCGCCAACGGTAGAAGTGATTTCTTACACACTGGAAGCTGCGGATCTATATGCGCAAATTCGAGCGAAGGGCGGCGTCTCTACACCCGATGCCGTTCATCTCGCTTGCGCTGCGCACGCTGGGATCGATCTCTTTCTGACTAATGACAATAAACTGATCGGCAAAGTCATTCCCGGGATCCAGTTCATCGCGGGCATCGATTCAAACATTCTTTGAAAGTTTCCCTCAGCCGAGACGCATTCCCTCCAGAGTCGCGCCCTGAATCTTCATAACGCAGTGGTCCACATCTTCTTGATTTTCTCCGCGCACTCTGCGTTTAGCTCTCTCCATCCAGCATAATAACTGTGTGCCCGATCTCCTGAGACTTGTAGCCTTCGCCCTGATGGCAATCCAGCCCCGATCCACTCCCGCCTTCTACCGCGACGTTCTTCCCATCCTGCAGCAACACTGCCAAAGCTGCCATCGCCCCGGAGAAATCGGCCCCATGCCGCTAGTGACCTACCAGCAATCCCGCCGCTGGGCCACGCAGATTCGCGATACCACGCGCGCCAAGACGATGCCGCCGTGGTTCGCCGATCCCTGCTGCGGCCATTTCGCCAACGATTCCTCCCTCACCGCAGAACAGATAGCCACGCTCTCCGCCTGGGCCGACGCTCACGCCCCCGCCGGCAATCCGCACGACGCCCCGCCGCCTCCGCATTGGACCCAAGGCTGGAACATCCCCCAACCCGACGCGATCGTGAGCATGCCGAAACGTACGGCCATCCCCGCTCACGGCGATGTGGAATACACCTACGAAATCGTCCCCACAAATTTCGCGGAAGGCAAATGGGTGCAGATGTCGGAGATTCGCCCCACCAGCCGCGCCCACGTGCATCACGCGGTCGTCTATATTCGTCCGCCTGATTCCGACTGGCTGCGGGGCGCTCCTTTGAACCAGCCGTTCACCGCATCCAGCTTGGGCAATGAGCATCTCCGCCACCCGGCACACGAAACTACCAGCGACTTGCTGCTCGTCTATGCGCCGGGCAGTTCGCCTGACCGCTGGCCTGAGGGCATGGCGAAATTTATTCCCGCGCATTCCGATCTGGTCTTTCAGATGCACTACACAACCAACAGCCATGCCGCGATCGACCGCACCAGCATCGGATTGGTGTTCGCCAAACATCCGCCCAAACAGCGGGTCATCACCTTGCAACTCGCGAACGATCACGACACCATCCCCATCCCTCCGAATACCGACGACTACCGCGTCGAGGTCCACGGCACATTGCCTAACGACTGCACCTTGCTCAGCTTTTTTCCCCACATGCACCTGCGCGGCAAGCGCTTCGAGTACAACATTGTTCACGCCGACAAAACTGGCCTCAACGGAACAGTTGAGACTCTGCTACGCGTGAACTACGATTTCTACTGGCAGCTCAGCTATCGTCTCGCCGAGCCGCGTTTCCTCAAAGCCGGAACCGAACTCCAGGCCATCGCTTGGTATGACAACTCGCGAAACAATCGCCACAACCCTGATCCGGACAGCCCCGTCACCTGGGGCGACCAGACTTACAACGAAATGATGGTGGGATTTTTCGACGTGGCGATCCCGGCTGGCATGGACAAGGCGCAGTTTTTCGTTCGCCACCACTAAGCGCTTCAGTGTGGATCTCGGTTCCAGTGTTCCTCTGTGCCTTCTGTGGTTAGGACTTTGTTAGACTACGACTCGGCGCCTACAACGGTGCCGCAGTGGCCCGTTTTTCGAGGACAATTTCCGTGCGCAAACTTTATCTCTTCATTCTCGTCGCCGCTCTCGCCTTTCCTGCCTTCTCCCAAACTCTTTCCCCCGACCAGCGCCAGCAAATCGACGCCGTCGCCGCAGACGTTCTTGCCAAAACCGGCGTCCCCAGCGCTTCTATCGCCATCGTCCAAAACGGCAAGATCACCTATCTACAAGCCTACGGTGACGCCCGTCTCGATCCGAAAACTCCGGCCACGCCGGCAATGCGGTACAGCATCGGCTCCATCAGCAAGCAGTTCACCGCAACTGCGATTCTGCTTCTTCGGGAGCAAGGCAAGCTTTCACTCGATGACAAAGTTTCCAAGTTCCTTCCTGGCCTCACTCGCGCCAACGACGTCAGCATCCGCGAGCTGCTTTCCCACACTTCCGGATATCAGGATTACTGGCCGCAGGATTACGTGATGCCCATGATGTTGCAGCCAACCACCGCGCGGAAAATCATGGACGGCTGGGCGCGCAAGCCGCTCGACTTCGAACCTGGCACGCAGTGGCAATACAGCAACACCAATTATGTGATCGCGGGCGTGATCGTCGAAAAAGCCAGCGGCATGCCCCTGCTGCAATTTCTGCGTGAAAGGATATTTACGCCGCTGGGCATGAAAAGTGTGGCCAACATTGATCAGGAAAGCCTGCCTGTTACTGATCCGGTGGGCTACATGCGCTACGCGCTAGGCCCGTTGCGGCCCGCGCCTAAGGAAGGGAAGGGATGGCTGTTTGCCGCCGGAGAACTGGCCATGCCAGCGGAAGATCTGGCGCGCTGGGACATTTCCATCATCGACCAAAAATTGTTGAAGCCGTCGTCTTATCGGCAGTTTGAAACTGAGGTGCTATTGAAGAACGGCTTGGGCACCAAGTATGGCTTGGGAGTGGAGATCGACAGTGAAGACGGACATCGGGTCCTCGGCCATTCCGGTGAAGTCTCCGGCTTCACCGCGCAGAACACCGTATTTCCGGATGACCACGCCGCCATCGTCGTGCTTACGAATCAGGACGCGGTCGGCGCCTCCGCTCAGATCGCCCGCACCATCGCGCCCTCGCTTTTCCCTACCGCCGATTCCGAAACAGCGGAAAAACTGGAACAAGCACGCCGAATTTTCGACGGCCTTCAGCATGGCACGGTTGATCGTTCGCTCTTTACCGCCGACGCCAACTTTTACTTCAGCGACTCGGCGCTAAAAGATTTTGCCACCGGCCTGGCTCCTCTGGGATCAGCTCTGGAATTCAGTCAAATCAACCAGGAACTTCGGGGCGGAATGATTCTGCGCCGGTATCGCGTGAAGTTCGCCCACCAGACCCTGCGTGCCTGGACCTTTGAAATGCCCGATGGCAAACTCGAGCAGTACCAGATCGCGCCGGTGGACTGAAGCGATCTGGTCATGCCGAGCAGATCAACCTATTACCTAAGATATCTTGTGCGTCCGTGCGCGCCGGGTCATTCTCGGTCAAATGAGCCCTGAACTGAAATTTCTTCCTCTATTGCGTTCAAGAATTTTGCCCTGTGCCGCTTTATTGCTTCTCACCGCGGTCTGCGGCTGCGCTCAGAATACGCTGCCGTTTGAGGTATCCAACCCCGGCAACAAAAAATGGCCTCCCGCCGAAGCCACTCGCATCTATGATTCCGCGTGCGACCTTCTGGCCCGCACGATTCGGCCCGAGAAACCTCCGGTTCTACGTCCCAAGTTCCGTCTGGTCCTGGGCGCGGAGAGCGACCAGTTTGTGAACGAAGGGGGAGTGATCGAGGTCCATCTGAAGGTCTGGAACCCGGAGAAATTCGCTGAAGGCGTAGTCGTCGTGGCGGTTCGCGACGTGATACGGGCGGATGAACTTGCCCGCGTTGTCCATCAGTCTGTGTCTCTGGCTTCGTCTACGGTCAACGTCCACGAACTGGCGCGGCAATAGCCGCCGTCTGCCGGTCTTCCGGCGATAATTTCGATTCGATGAGCGCTTCCACCTCGTCCCACACTTTGGGGTCGCACTCAATTTCAATATGTGGACGCAACAGCAGCCAGTCGAACCAAGGGTAACCGTCACAAGTGACGGGATTCTCACGGTAGTCGAGGCGGAAATTTCCCACGATCTCCGTGTGTTCCGGATCCTCGGCGCGGATCTGTGACCGTCCGTGTACCAGCCCCTGTGTCTGATAAAAATTCACCGCCGCTGCGACGTTAGCGGGAATCACGCCATCGTTCTCGCCACCTTTGGATACGCTGTCGACTTGAATTGTGAGCAGAACCGGAATCCTGGCTTTCTCCAGTTTGCGCGCCAAGGTCACCGTCTCAGACGCGCCCCAGCTATGGCCGTAGATGATGATCCGGGCCTGCCGCTTTTCTTCCGGCGACAAAGATCCGTCGTTGTCCACATCCAGACGCCGCAAAATTTCCCTGTACGCCTGATCGCCATGATGGTTCTGAAAGACCCGCACATACACGGCTGAGGGATAGGTATCGCGCAGACGTTCGGCCAACTGCACCGTGCTATGAATCCGGTCGGATGGCTTTACAAAACCCCCCAAAAATCCTATAACCGTGGCTGGCTGGGCTGAGACTGGGGCGGTTCCCGTTGTGGGCCTAGGTGAGTCCGCTTCTCCGAAAGCTAGAGTCGCTCCGAGAAAGCAAAGCAGAGCAGCCGTTGATATGCCCGTGCAGCCCATAAACGGGAAGGCATCGTATCAAATACCTTACCCTCAAGTATAGAGCCAAACTTCTGCCTTCCGCTGGGCTCTATCCGCGTGAAGCCGCCGGGTAGTGTCTGAAATGTGCACTTTTCAGACACTACCAACTGCCGGAATCCCCTTGACCCCGCCTTGCCGGGAAAGTCATAATTCCGGCACTAATACTCCGGCCTGAACGTCACTTTGTGGTACATAGGGGGTCTCCCGATGTCCGAACCCATTAACAAGCGCATTGGCGATTACGAAATCATCAGCGAACTCGGCGCCGGAGGCATGGGGAAGGTCTACAAAGTCCGCAACGTCATCTCCGACCGCATTGAGGCCATGAAGGTCCTCCTTCCCGACCTCGCCGGCCGCCAGGAACTCGCCGCTCGCTTCCTGCGGGAAATCAAGGTCCTCGCCGCCCTCGACCACCCAAACATCGCCGCTTTGCGCACTGCTCTTACCCTCGACAACCAACTCGTCATGATTTTGGAGTATGTCGAGGGGACGACTTTGACACAGCGGATGCAGCAGGGTCCGGTCCCGGTCGCTGACGCTGTGAACTACATCAGCCAGGTGCTCGACGCGCTCAGCTACGCCCATCAGCAACACGTCATCCATCGCGATGTGAAACCGGCCAACATGATGCTCACGCCCCAGGGTCTGGTGAAGCTGATGGATTTCGGCATCGCCCGCTCCGGCGACGACTCCACACTGACCATGACCGGAACTACGCTCGGCTCGCTCGGTTACATGTCTCCCGAACAGGTGAAAGGCGAGCCGACTGACGCCCGCTCCGATCTGTATTCTGTCGGCATTTCGCTCTATGAGATGGTGACCGGACGCCGTCCCTTCCGCGAATCCAGTGACTATTCAATCATGGCTGCGCAGGTTAACCAGCCGCCCACGCCGCCGATCGAGATCAAGCCTGGCTTGCCGCCTGCGCTCAATGAGATCATTCTGTTAGCCATCGCGAAAGACCCGGGCGGAAGATTTCAATCTGCCGACGCCTTCAAGAATGCCTTGAGCCGGGTTACACCGTTGCCGGCGGCGGCGCACGTCGACTCCGCCCGCACCGTTACCAGCATCAGCTCTTTGCCGCCGACCGCGACCATGCTGCCCGCGCAGACAGTGACCGCATCCACGGTTTCTGCCAGGCAACCCCAAGCCACGCCCGCCGCGTCGCAACCAGGCATGGCTGCCAACGTCGCGCCCCCAACTTCCGCCAGCCATCGCGGACTGTACATGGCCGTGGGGAGCCTAATGCTGCTGGTGGCGCTGATTTCTGCCGGAATGTATAGCCGCAACGCTGACGCCCGCCGTGAAGCTTCGCACGCGGCTGCCCCTGCGGCTCAAAATGCCGCCGCGCCCGCGCAACCAGCGCAGCAGGCTCCGCCGAGCGTCGAAGCCCCGGCTGACACTTCCGCCCAACCTGCGGCCGAGCCTCCGGCGCCTCCGCCAGCTACGCCGCCGGTGCGAGCAAAGGCAATAGCTACGCCACAGCCCGATGCGGCTGCCCAACCTGCACCCGATCCCAACGCGCCTCCGCCAATCGATCTCGATGCTCTGGAGCATGACATCGACCAGCTCACCGCCCGAGCCGGTGCCGTAAACAGCGGCCTCGATGGCCTGCGCGCCCAACAGGCTCGCGACGGATACGGCCTCCGCGGCGACATCGCCCAGCGCCAGGAAAGCATGAAGCTCAACGTCCAGAAGGCGCAGGATGCCATCAGCCATGGCGACGGCGAGCGCGCCAAGCGCTACTCCGACCTGGCTAATGCCGACATCGAAGCCCTGGAAAAATTCCTGGGACGCTAATCATACGCATTCAAACTTCCGAACGCAGTTGAAAGTTGAGGAAAATATCCCTAATTTTTGAGATTCTCCCAAATCGGGAATTTTTCAGTGAGTCTCCAATTTGTTCGGCCGTGACTCGCAACCTTGTCAAGCCCCCCAGATCGCCACTTTCCCCGGCAGCGGCTGATTCCAGACGGACAATAAACTTCAAAACCGTGTCTCACTTACCTCTTCAACTTGCTATTCTGAAGGTATAGGGATCAATACGAAAGGAAACAGGCGTGGGCCACCCGTCCGCGCCTTTTGTTTTGCCTATGGAAGCATTAAGGACGACGCTGCCTGCCTACATCCACAGCAAGCGGCGTGGAGAACTCGCTGAAGCCGCTTTCTTACACAAGGCCGCAGGCCTGGGCCTGACGGTCGCCAAACCCTGGGGTGACAGCAACCGCTTTGACTTCATTATTGAGACAGGAGGGCGGATGGTTCGGGTGCAGGTGAAGTCCGCTTACTCGGGAAACAAGTGGGGCGCCTATATCTTCCATGCTCACGGATCCAGCCACACCGACGTTTACACACCTCAGGACATCGATTTTCTCGCAGCCTACATCGCACCCGAAGACCTCTGGTACATTCTCCCCATCCGACGTATTCCGGGGCAGAGTTAGTTGCCAACTCTTTCCCAGGAGCCGACGGCGGCGGTCGCGATACGAGAAGTATCGCGAGGCGTGGGGACTTATGAACGGGCCCAGGGAGGTAATGTCGGAGGATTAGCATAGGGGTAGGGCCCGTATGTGATTTATAAACACAGCGGGCGAGGTCCGTGGTGCCCAGCTTTCCAACAGAAGGAAAGCTGGGGCAGCCTTCTTCATAGCTGGGCCACGCAAAAAGCAAAGCTGGGCCAGCCCCCCATCAGCCACGGCGACGGCGAGCGCGCCAAGCGCTACTCCGACTTGGCTGCCGCGGACGTAGAAGCTTTAGAGAAATTCCTGGGAAGGTAGCACGCGGGCGATATATGTCCCTGAGCGGCCTTAAAACTGTGGCAGTCCTGTCTCTTGCGATACAATCTCCAAGCCGTGGAAGCAGGGGGCTCCTCTTCGGCCAGATCAAGGAGTGACATGACCGTGCGCCGAGCCATGCCTTGCTACGTTTGCATTGCCCTCTGCTTGACGTTGGTTCTGGTTTCGCTCGCTCAAACTGCCGCAGAGCCCGAACACGTCCCCAGCCTCTCCATCCGGGTCAACACCCGGCTGGTGATGCTTGACGTGGTCGCAACTGATAAGCACGGAGATCCCGTGCTCGGCCTCCAGGCTTCCGACTTCGCCGTTACGGAGAAGGGAAAGCCCCAGAAGATATCCATCTTTAGTGCGCCCACCCCAGCGGTGGCCGGAGCCATGCCGCCACTGCCGCCTGGCGTTTACACCAATCGCCCAGAGTACCGCTATCCCGGCGGCTCTCCGACCGTTATTGTGCTAGACGCCGCAAATACTTCTCTCAGCACGCAGGGTTCCGGACGCAGGTACATGTTGAGGTGGATCGTGGACAAATACCGGCCCGGCGACCGGGTTGCGATTTTCAGTCTCACCAATCATCTTGATCTGCTCACCGATTTTACCGACGACCCCCAGATTTTGCTTGGGGTGATTCGCGGATACTTGGTGCAGAAGCCCGCGGAGACGATAGTTTCGGCGGCCCCAATTGTTCCGGCGACCATGGGAGGTTTGGCCGGAAGGCAAGAAGCCCTCGTCACGGCGGCCAATCAACTTGCCAGCTACGATGGCGAACGTGACTATGTCATGAACCGGCGCGCCGACATCACCATCGCTGCCATGCGTACGCTCATGCGGTTCCTGGGCGGCATGCCCGGCCGCAAGAACATTATCTGGCTCACGGCCAGCTTCCCCTTTAGCCTTTTCCCCGAAGACCTGACGGGAATTGATTCCTCAGGTTCGCGATGGACCGACCTGCAACTCGCGCGATCGGGCGCTGGCGGCCTGGGCTCAGGGCTGTCCGCTGGGCAACAACTCCTCTACGCCGACAAGGTGCGCGACATTGCCGCCCAATTCGCCAACGCGCAAGTCGCCATTTATCCCGTCGATGCCACTGGTCTTACCGGCGATTTCAGCTCGAATGCGGTAGACCGCCGAATGACCATGGAGCAAATCGCCAGCGAAACCGGGGGACGGGCATTCGTGAACCGAAACGATCTCGATCGCGGAGTCGAATTGGCTTTCGCCGACCGCGCCGCATCCTACACCCTCGGGTATTACCCCGCCGACAAGAAATGGGACGGCGGTTACCGCAAGATCTCTATCAAGGTCGACCGCGACGGAGTCGAACTCCGCCATCGTCCCGGTTACTACGCCCTTGATCCAGCGACCCAGAATAAGAAAAAATCCGAGCGCGATCTCAACGAGGCCGTGCAGGACCGCGTTTCCGCCAGCGAAATTGCTTTTGACGCAAAGGTCTCAAGCCTCGCCGCCACGAAAACCCGCTTTGAATTCATGGTCGATGGCACTACGCTTTCCGTGGAGGATGTAGACAAGGGCAAACACATTGACGTTAATTTTGCCGTTGTGGTGTTCGATCCGAAGGGTAAGGTGGCCAGCAACGAAATGATGAAGCTCGACAAGGTTCTCCCTCTGAACATCTATCAGGAACTGGTACACCAGGGACTAAGAGTGCATCTCGACGTTGACACGCCGGCCGGAAGAGACGTGGCCTGGCTTGCCGTGCGCGATAACCACAACGGTTACATTGGCTCGCTCCAGGCTTCGTTTGGCCGCTAACGAGATCTGAAGGCGGACAAACCCCGGCAACCTAGACGACTTACAACCACTCTGCCCAATCAGAATGCAGTGGCCGCGAGCGTCGTACTTGCGCCGGGGCGACGATTCTGATCACCCCTGCCGGGGTGATCGACAGTCTGCATTACACGCTGCGGCTTGGAGGATAATAGCGGCATGAGCCGTAGGGGGCTTCGCAGAGAGCGCCGCCTTATCCTGATTGCGGCTGTTGCTGCAATCGCCCTTGGTTTGTGCGTCGCGCCGATCGGAATCCGAGCCATAGGTATTTACGCTTACGCCTGCCTCATGTGTGGCGGGGTTGGTGGCGTCGCTTCCGACCGGATGGCGCGTTCGCTCATCTACGTGGCACACGCGCCTGATTGGCTTGTATGCCTTGCCTCCTACACTGTTTTCGTCGTTGCAAATGCGGTTTTCTTCTTTGCTGCCCTCTGGTTTGTTTCGGCAGCCATTCGGCTCGTAGCCCGAGTGGTCACGCGACCGCGTTCCCCCCAGGGTCGAACTTGACGGGCGATCTTTGGCACCGGACCCTGCCGAGCGGGCTATTTACCAGATAATTTCTGGCCGTCCTGGGCTCCCGCGTGCGAACATGAAAGAAGATGTCCACTCGACTGAAAAACATCTTCTTCGACGTTGGCAATACCCTGCTCTACCCTGATCGTGCACACATTCTGGCGCCTCTCGCCAAGCTGGGATATTCGCCCACCCTCGAACAGTGGCACACCATCGAACGACTGACGAAGAAGCAATTCGACGAAGCCTTGCAGCGGGATCATTCCGCTGACTTCAACTATTGGTTGCTATTTTACGAGCGACTACTGGCCGAGCTTGGAGTGAACGATGACCGAGTCCGCGATTTCATGGTCGACGCCACGCGAACTTCGGCGAACTGGCGAGTGATTCGGCCGGGAACGAGAGAGCTGCTGCTAGAGTTGAGTAAACGCTATTCGCTGGCCGTGATCTCCAACGCCGACGGCAAGATCGAGGACGTGCTGAAGCGCTGCGGCATCGCCGATTGCTTTGCCAGCATTACCGATTCGGGGCTGGTCGGATACGAAAAGCCGCACCCGGCGATTTTTGAAGCCGCGTTACAAGCGATGAAAGCGAAACCGTCCGAAAGCTTATACGTCGGCGACGTGTATGCCGTGGATTATTTGGGCGCAACCCGCGTGGGAATGCAGGCAATGTTAATTGACGTTTCCGGTGCGTATCGGGACGCAGGTCTGCCTCGCATAGAGGCGCTGGAGGAACTGGCTGCAAGGATCGGGTAGCAACACGTGTCCCACCCGCCTCTGGGCTAGAGGAAAATCAACTGGTGATCAACACAGTCGGGATGGATGGCATCGTAAATCCCGCGTAGCAAATCGTAGCCATAGCGCGCGAGAAAATAAACCCCTGCAATTTCACGCTCCTGCAGCACTTTGTTGGGATAGAGCATGTTGCTGAGGAACGCGGCTTTGCGATCGAGGATTTCGCTCTGTAGCAATTCGGCGCGGGCAGCGCGGGCCTGGAGACTCTCAATCTGATGCAGCATCTTCGATTCGGCGTTGTTGGCGGCATCGACTAACGTCTTGTCCAAACTCTCCAAACCCCTACGGATGGCCGAGAGCGCATCTTTTGTTGAAGCCTGAGCGCGCTCGAAGGCTGACTGCAAATCCTTAGAGAGAGCATGAGCGGCGAGTTTCTCTCGGACTGGCTCAGGGCCAAGCAAATCGGTAAAAGCCAAGCCATAGCGCTCCAGCAGCATTTTCGGTTTAGGTTCAATCAGAGTAGCCGAAAAGCGGGGAACGACGGGCGTGACCCGCCCCAACAGCGCCTGATACACGACAGCAGATTGAGCAAAATAGGCGACTTCAGCCGAGCCTCCGGTATAAGCCAGCGTGGGCAACAGATAATCCTGCACCACTGGACGCAACAGCACGTTGCCGCTGAACTCCTGCGGCGCCGCAGCTAAGCGAGCCACCAATTGAGCCGAAGAAATGGTGTCCTGATCGATGATGAAATCGTTTCCCCGGCGATGAATCGGCGTCCGCGCACCTCGCTGCGTGGTGAACAGCAAAGAAGAAGACGCCGTGATCTTGACCTGTTGATGATATCCAGCGGCTTCAAGTTCGCGGCCACGCGCAAGCAGAGCGGTTTCGAGTTCTCCGGAACGCTCGAGAGCGGCACGATAAATCGGCTCGGCGACACGATGTAGCTCAGGATCCGACGCATCGAGCAGGATCACACCCCATTCGGCGAACCATTGCGTGAACAGCCGCGCGAAAGCGGTGCCCAGGGTCTCACCAGGCTGATAACAGGCGCGCAGACTGGACACAGCTTCAGACTCGCCAAGCAATGCGGCGGCTGCCTCCACTGCGGACTTGATCTCGTCGCCCAGCGCGATATTTTCGACTGGGGCATGCGCCAAGCCTTGCGTCCCGGCCGTGATGGTCCGCACGGAGCCGTCGTTCCCCGGCAGAGCAACGTGGCTGACTTCTTCAAGGTCGTGATCTTCGGTCGCCAGCCAGAACACCGGAACGCAATCAACGCCGTTCTGGGAGGCCAAATCGGCTAGCTTGACTGCAGTCAGAGCTTTGAAAATTGAAAATAGTGGCCCGCCGAACAGGCCGACTTGCTGCCCGGTAACAGCGGCAGCAGCACCGGCACGCAGACGGCGGATATTCTCCAGCGTCTTGGAGGCCGCGCCCCAAGCCTGGTTCTGACGCAGCAAAATGGTAGCTACCCGCTCACGGCGCGCGGGATCGTAGCGGATGGCCGCGGCTTCATCCTTCATCCATTGGTTGAAGTACGGGGAGCGAGGATAAAACTGTTGTACCTTGGCGTGGCCAGAAAGGAAGTCGGCGAACAGCGGCGTGGTATGAGGAATCTGGCTGAAAGGCAAACACTCCGACTTCACCGGTAGTTCTCCTGACAGCTTTGAACGATGCGAAGCATGCAAGGTCAATGCCCATTGTACAGGTGCGTCCTAGATCAGATGTTCCAGATGGCGGAGAGATGCAAGAACTAGCGGCGAGCTAGGAAACCGGAATCTGGTCTTGCGCGTGAGCGTGTTTGGAGTGGATGCGGATGCCAAGGAATGAAATCGGCAAGGCGCCGAACATTCCCAATCCGATGCCGGCAAACGGATTCCAACCCAGATCCACGGTGCGCAGGCAGACTGCAAAAGCCCAGAATAGCGCGGTCGCCTGAAAGATGTAGAGCATGACCTGGCGTTTCATAATCTAAAGTCAATTTTATTGTCTTAGCAGTGTTCTGGCGACAAGAACCCAGGGGTTAACTGAAACGGAAGTAACCGGGCGAAGGTTCCGTCCGGGTGCGTTCAGTAGCCTTTTGTTTTGTCCACCAATGCCAAAAGGGGCTGGTGCGACAGATAACGGCGTAGATTCTCGGAGATCAGCACATAGTGACGCTGCCATAGTTTCTCAGTCAGGCCGGCGGTGTGCGGCGTGAGCAGCAGATTTTCCAGGTCCCACAGTGGGGAGTCGGCGGGAAGCGGCTCCTGATCGAAGACATCGAGCGCGGCGCCACCTATCTTTTCTTGGTACAAAGCAACGGCCAGTGCCGTTGCATCTACCAGAGGGCCACGGCCTACGTTGATGAGGAAGGCGTCGGGCTTCATGTGAGTGAGGTGTTCGGCATTGATAAGTCCGGTAGTGGCCGGGGTGGTGGGCGCAGCCAGCACAACATAATCGGATTGTGCGAGCAACCTCTCGATTTCGGCCGGCGGATATACCTGCTCGATGCCGTCGGGTATTCCCTTCTGGGGATTTTCACGGGTTGCGATGACCCGCATGCCGAGCGCCGAGGCACGCTTCGCGACCTCGCAGCCGATGCTGCCAACTCCAACCAGACCTAGCGTGGCCCCGGCGATTTCGCGCGGACGAGGGCGTCCGCTCCACATGATCTCCTGGCCCCAGATGTGCCTTTGTTGCAAGCGCACTGCCTGCGGAATCTGCTTGGCGAGGGCAAGAATCAGGGCAATCACGTGCTCCGCCACCACCGGCCCGTGGACTTCGCGGGAGTTGGTCAGGATGACGTCGCTATGAACGAGCTCGGGAAACATGAGTCTGATGCACCGCTGCAGCAGGAGAGTGAATCCAGCGCAACTGTTTCGCCAGCATGAACTGCTCAGGGCGAAGCGACCAGGTGACGATGATTTCCGCATCGCGCAGGTGCGGTTCGATGCCATCATAGCTGGAGAAGTGAACGACCTCGATTTGCGGAAAATCGCTCTGAAGTCGCTGCGGAAACCACTCCGGAGCATTCCACAATTCGAAACGATGATGGAGAAGAATCAGGAGCTTCATGCTTCGACAATCATAACCACAGGGGGCACAAAGAACACGGAGGATTCGAAGTCAAGAGCCCGTGTTTCTCAAGCTCTCTGTGGTTAGCTTTTCACCATCAATCGAAGGTCTGCTCCCGGTCATTTCTTTGGGCTCCTTAAGACCCAACATCCCGATAATCGTCGGTGAAATGTCGCGCAACGATCCATCCGCCTTGAGCGTGAATTGCTTGCCGTTTTCCGCGACCACGATGAACGGCACCGGATTGGTGGTGTGGGCTGTGTGCGGGCCGCCAGTGGCGGGGTCGATCATCATTTCAGCATTGCCGTGGTCAGCGGTGATCAGCATGGCTCCGCCTTTGGCGCGAACCGCGGGTTCGATGCGGCCCAGGCAGGCGTCGACCACTTCGACCGCTTTTACAGTGGGCTCGATTTTGCCCGAATGGCCGACCATGTCCGCGTTGGCGAAATTTACGATGATGACGTCGAAGGCACCATCATTTACAGCTTTGATAACCGCATCAGCAATCCCCGCCGCTGACATTTCGGGTTTCAAATCGTAAGTCGCGACCTTAGGGGATGGAACCAGAACCCGGTCTTCACCAGGAAATGGCTGCTCTACGCCGCCGTTAAAGAAATACGTCACGTGAGCGTATTTCTCCGTCTCAGCTACACGCAGGTTTCGCATGTTGGCCTGCGCCATGACGTTGGCGAGAATGTTATTCAACGATTCCGGTGGGATCACTACCGGCAAGCTGAAATTCTTGTCGTACCGCGTCATGCAGACGTAGTGCAGGTTCTTGGGCACGCGGTTGCGTGGAATCGTCGCGTCGAGGTCGTCAGCGCCGGGGAGATCGCGACCTCCTTTTTCGTTCAGGCCGCTTTCGCGCGCGAGGGCGCGCGTGATCTGGCGCACGCGGTCGGCGCGGAAATTAAAACAGATGCAGGAATCGTCATCGCGAATAGTGGCGAGGGGTTCGCCGCGATTGTCCACGCACACGAAGGGAACAATGAATTCGTCGGTGACATTATTGTTGTAAGACGCCTTTACGCCCTGAATCGCGTCCGTGTACTTTCCCCCTTCGCCGTTCCCGTTAACCATGGCGTTGTACGCCTTGGCAATGCGTTCCCAGCGGCGGTCGCGGTCCATGGCATAGTAGCGGCCGTTGACGCTGGCGATCTCGCCGGTCGAGTACTCGCGCATCTTCTGCTGGAGTTGTTCGAGATAGCCGGCGCCATTCGTGGGTAGAGTGTCGCGGCCATCCGTGAAGGCGTGAACAAAAACGCGCTCTAGGCCTTGCTGCTTAGCCATCTTGAGCAACGCGTAGAGATGCGTTTGATACGAATGCACCCCGCCATCGGAGACCAAACCAAAAAGATGCAACCGCCGGCCGCCGCCGCGGGCATTCTTCATGGCCGCGACCAGCACCGGATGGGAGAAAAACTCGCCGTTCTGAATCATGAGCTCGATGCGCGTGCTATCCATGTGAACGATGCGTCCGGCGCCGATGTTGAGGTGACCGACCTCGCTATTGCCCATTTGGCCGTCAGGCAGGCCGACGTATTTGCCGCTGGTGTGAATCAGGGTGTTGGGGTACTCGCGCAGCAGGCGATCGTAAGTCGGCTTGTGAGCCAGCGCAATGGCATTGGCCTTGGTTTCGGCGCGGTATCCCCAGCCGTCAAGAATGATGAGAACGAGTGGTTTGGGACGCAAAGACAGCTCCTAGCTTCTGGCTTTTCGCCAATTCAAAAGCGGCCACGGATTTGCACGGACGTTCCCCGAGCAAAGTTTCATCGTGCAGATGATTACACTCCAAAGAGATCTTCGGCTAATCGTGAACGGTCCATCTCGAGATAAATTGCTACTCCGGAAACAATTCCGCTCAGCGTCCCCAATTTTAACGCTTTGTGCGCGGGGATGGTTACATGGTGATCACTGCCACGAAGGTTCGGCTCGAGTTGAAGATGACCGCCGGTTTGCCGAATTATCTCGTAGCCGTATCGGCGAAGGTTCTTTGCGAGATCGTGACCGGAGAGATCACGAGGCAATTTCAAGCGGGGATGACCTCATCTTTTACAATGTGCAAGCGGATGACCGTAGGGGCGGAGTTTCCGTTGAAATGGCAACGCACCGCATCGCGCACCATTGCGCGCAACTCATCCATCGTATCGCCCTGGGTGAAGATGTCATGACCGAGCGCCCGTGCCTCGTAGCCGCGTTCAGGAGATTCCTGAACAGAGAATATGATCTCGGTTTCTTCCATACGGTTCCATGCGATTATACCGTCGTTCCACAAACCACGAAACTGCACGAATTTGTTTATACTGACGGCGGAGGAAATCGATGCCCATCAGCGAACTCTTACTGCCGGAATTCGACCACGAAATGCAAACCACCCGGACCACGCTCGAGCGGGTTCCCTTTGACAAGAAGGATTTCGCACCTCATCCCAAGTCGATGGCGCTGGGCAACCTGGCTCCGCACGTGGCCGAACTCGCCGGCTTTGGCGCGACCGTGCTGACGACGCCAGAGTTGGATTTCTCGAATGGATCCCCACGTACCCGGCCGCCGTTTGAACTGGCCGGACTGCTGAAGACTTTCGATGACAACGTCGCCAAGGCACGGGCCGCGCTGCAAGGCATGAAAGATGACGCCTGGACGCAGCCCTGGAAACTGAGCCTTCAGGGCAAGCCGATCTTCAGCGGATCGCGATTTCTTGCCTACCGGACAATGTTCCTCAATCATCTGGTGCATCACCGCGCCCAGCTGGGAGTGTATTTGCGGCTAAATGAGAAGCCGCTGCCAGCGACGTATGGTCCTTCGGCGGATGACAAGATGGGGTTTTGAATTCACCAGATCAGCTTGACGGGATATTTCCCAAAGACCGGGTCGGCAGTGACCAGCGGGAGGTTTTCTTCCAAGCTTTGTGCAATCAGGATCCGGTCGAAGGGATCCCGGTGATGCAGCTCTAAGGTTTCGACGCGCAGCACATGGTTCGAGTTGATTGGAAGAACGGATACCCCGTTCCCGGCCAATTTGCCTGTCAAGAATGATCCCACTGGCCTCGGCAACTCCAACTTTCCTATCTGCACCTTGGTGATTATTTCCCAAATGCCTGCAACGCTCATCCAGAGGTCAGCCTTGGGCAAAAGCGAACGAACATCCGCTGAGAGCTTCGATTCGTCAGTCAGTCCCCATAGCAGCACGTGCGTATCGATGAGGACTTTCATTGCCAGAAAAGGTCTTCGATGTCCTTGGGCAAGGGATCATTGAAATCATCGGGAACGGTAAATTCGCCCTTGGCTGAACCCAGGTGGAAGCTGCGCCGAGCCGGCTTGATCGCCACTAGCTTCGCCACCGGCTTTCCAGCCTTGGCGATGATGACTTCGTCGCCCGTTGCGACCCGCTCCAGCAAGCGGGATAGATGGGTCTTGGCCTCGTGGATATTGACTTCCATCCGGTTATTATTAGCTAAGTCATGGACTAAGTCAAGAATGCGTGTCAAAAAGACCGATCCTACGGCCTTTTACCCTTGCGCAACACCAGGTTGGAGACTGCCGTTAGGCCGCCGGCAAACAGCACCAAAGCAAGTATTTCGAGGAATGCCCCAACGCCTTCCGGTTTTGCCCGATCCCCCCAAACCCAGAAACCGGTGACCACCAAAGCAGCAAGAATCAATCCCGAAGTTGCTAGCAGCAGAAAATCTTCTATCGGATGGCCGTAACTCTGCACTTTGCCGGACCGTCGCCGTCGCCGAATCATCAGAATCCCGTTACCGACGACAATCACGCACCACAAAAGCCCGATCCACGCTGCAGATTTCAATCGCGACTCCTACTGCTGATGTTTCACCCTTTGTAATTCAGCGCCTTCAATCCCAAGAATCTGGCTGCGCTTCCCAACTCTTCCTCAATCCGAAGCAACTGGTTGTACTTCGAAATCCTGTCGGTCCGCGAAGTGGAGCCGGTCTTGATCTGCCCCGCTCCCGTGGCCACGGCCAAATCCGCGATGAACGTGTCTTCGGTCTCGCCGGAGCGGTGCGAAATCACAGACGTATATCCATTGCGCCGCGCCAGGTCGATCGCGTCCAGAGTTTCGCTCACGGTACCAATCTGGTTGACTTTTATCAGAATCGAATTGGCCACATGCTTATCGATTCCCTTTTGTAAAAACTCAATATTGGTCACAAAAATATCGTCGCCCACCAGCTGGATTTTTCCACCAAGTTCTTTGGTTAGCGCCACCCAACCATCCCAGTCTTCTTCCGACAAGCCATCCTCCAGCGAAACAATCGGATAATCCTTCACCCACTTGGCGTAGAAGCGGATCATCTCTTCAGAACTCTTCGCCGATTTGTCCGACTTCTTGAAAACGTACTTGCCCTCTTGGTAGAACTCGCTGGCTGCGGGATCGAGCGCAATCGCGATCTGTTGTCCTGGCTTGTAACCGGCCTGCTGAATCGCCTCCAGCACCACTTCGATCGCCTCGACATTCGATTTGACCGACGGCGCGAACCCGCCTTCGTCGCCCACCGCCGTGTTGTAGCCACGCTTCTTAAGCACGCCCTTCAGCGTATGAAAGACCTCAACGCCCCAGCGCAACCCCTCGGAAAACGACCTCGCGCCAACGGGCATGACCATGAACTCCTGGAAATCCACATTGTTGTCGGCATGGGCGCCGCCATTGAGGATGTTCATCATGGGCACCGGGAGCAGGTTGGCCCCGGCGCCTCCCAAATACTGGTAAAGCGGCTGCTTCGAACTGGCAGCGGCCGCCCGCGCCGCTGCCATGGAAACCGCCAAGATCGCGTTGGCGCCGAGGCGGCTCTTGTTGCCGGTGCCGTCCAGATCGATCATCTTCTGGTCAAGGGCGCGCTGATCGTTGGCGTCCATTCCGGCTACGGCCTTCGAAATCTTGGTATTCACATTCTCAACAGCTTTAAGGACTCCCTTCCCCAAGAAGCGCTTCTCGTCGCCGTCGCGCAACTCGACAGCTTCGTGTTCCCCGGTGGAAGCGCCACTCGGAACTATGGCGCGGCCGTAACTGCCGTCGGCCAGCGTGACCTCCGCCTCGACCGTGGGGTTCCCGCGAGAATCCAGAACTTCGCGGGCGTGAATCTTGGAAATGGCGCTCATAAGGGCTCCTTAGTTGTGCGGAAAATCGCGATTATAAATCACGCGCGGAAAATAAGTGCGATGCCAAAAACCGCGATTTCCCCGTCGACGGTCGCCCGTATCTCCGCTGGTTCGCACGCTTCTTCCCTGCTTGTTCTGCCCACGCTACTACCTTACAGTCAGCTTGGGATGCAGAATCGCACCGAAACTTTGGAGGTTGGATCATCGGCGCCGCCGTTTTCGTTACGGTCAGCCAACCGGGAAGGCAGTATTTTTACCCTTTCGGCCATGCTCGGACGCGGGCCGGTGATCGTGGAATTTCTTCGCGGTACCTGGTGACCGAACTGCGTCAAACGCATGGCCCAGTTCGAGCCATACCGGAACGAGATAAACCAGGCGGGAGCGCAATTGGTGTATATCGCGGCCGAAAAAGGTGAAGGAATGTTTAAGCCGGCGAAATATCTGGCAGCTCATCCGATCGCGTTTCCTTTCCTGCTCGATGAAGACCGCTCCGTGACTAAGGCCTATGGCCTCTACCACCGCTTCGGGCATGACGCCATCAACATCGCTCATCCAGCGAGCCTGGTGGTTGATCGCGCCGGAATCGTTCGCTACATCTATCGCGGCGACAGCCAGACCGACCGTGCACCGGTGGAGGAGATTCTGGACGCAGTTAAGACACTAAAGACGTGAATTGAAAAATGCGGGATCGAAGAATTTAGGGCCAAGGAGGCTCCATGAGAAAACTCGCAACTCTGCTTTGTACGTTTGCGTTGTCACTCGGCGCACTGGCGCAAAACAATATTTCGCTGCCGACCGGTACGTCGCTGACGGTCAAACTGGAGAATAATATCGCCACCTCTTCGAGCAAGGTCGGCGATCCATTTTCTGCACGGGTCACCGAGGCGGTTCAACTCGACGGCAAAACTGTGATTCCAATTGGCGCGACCGTGCAAGGCAAAGTCGCCCAGGTGAGTGAACCACGGCGAATCTCCGGCCGGCCGACGATTGGGATATTCCCCGAAGCTCTCGTCATGCCGGACGGACAACGCTTCGTGTTGAGTGCTTCTCTGGTGGATACGGATCTCCACAACGGTACGAGTGTGAACAATGAAGGCGCGTTCAAAGGCCGCGGCCACGATGGCCAGGACCTGAGCGAAATTGGCATGGCTACCGGCGGCGGCATGGTCATCGGCGGGCTGGCCGGGGGACCGAAAGGTGTCGCCATCGGTGGCGCCATCGGGGCAACCGCCACCATCGTGCATTGGTTGGGCAAAAAGAAATCCGCAACCTTGCTGGCTGGAACGGAACTGGTGATGGAGTTGAGCCGTCCGCTGGAGATGGCTCCGGCAGCCGGCGCCGGACAATGACGAAGTCCTAAGCCGCTGGAAGGCTCCGGGCGGATATATGTTGTCCGCCCGCTTTTTTGCGCTCTTTGACGTCGACCAAGCCTTTCGGCACCGTGTCCGGGAATCGATCATACTCAGGCCGCGTGTGTGACCCAGCTTCTGTGTCTGGGTGCCTTATCACATCCCTGCCGACATCAAATCCTGCTCGCGCAGCAGTTGCAACTCAATCCAGCCTTCGACCGGCAGCGCGTCCACCGGCAGGCCATCTTGCCAAAGGCTAAAGCGCAGGCGTAGGTGAGCGGTGGCAGCGGAGGTGCGGCTGGGCAAGACCGCAGGGGTCGCCAGTAGCCAAACGAGCGGGAGCTTGAACTCGAAGTTGCGTGCGAAGGCAATTGCAACCTCGTCTTTCGGCTGAGCGAAGCTGGCCGGCGGCTGCCCTTCGCCCGGCGCCGTCACCTCCCAGGTTTGCATTTTCCCGCCCGCAACTTTGATATCTAAACGCAGCACGCGGCGAGGGCGCGGTTCATCGGCCGCCCAAGACTCCAGGTTGACCACCAGGTCGAAATCTGTGTCCGGAACCTTCTCGGCAAAATCGAGGCGTCCATAAACATTCTTTTCGTCGATTCCAGCTTGCACCGAGTCCACGAGAAACTGCTTGCCGTGCATCGCGCCGGCGCGGCGGTCGGCAGTGTAAACGGCGGCGCCCATCCATTCAAAGTAACGCACCATGTCACCCTCAACCCGCGGACGAATGTAATGCGTCTGCGGCGTGAATGCCGCCCGCGCCGCCAGTGTGGCGATGGGTTGGGCAAGATAGTCGGGCGGAGTAGCTCCCAGCGCCTGATAAACATTCGACAGATGCTTGCGATAGAGTTCATCGAATTCGCGGTCGTTGGCCGAATGATGCTCCGGGCCGTACCACCAATTCCAGTCGCTGCCTTCGGCGATCAGCAGCTCTTCGTAGGCGAGCTTGCGCTGCGCTTCACTCGCTCGCGCGGCGGTCTCCGCATAAAGATTGCGCGCATGGTAGAGATAATCCCAGGACTTGTTATCCTCGGGCGCGCCAATCCAGACGTTGAAGTTGGCATTGATCCACGAACCCGGCACGAGTCTGTTAAGTGGGTAAAAGCGCGAATGACGGGCGATGGCTTCTGAAATCGTGACCGCCTCCACGCCCGGCTCGCGCTGCAGCGTATCGTAGAAACGCCGCAGAAATTCTCGTCCCGAGCGGGGATAGTATTCCCAGGCATTTTCGCCATCCAGAATGATGGGTACGACCGCGTCTCTTCCTTGATCCAGAACAGGTTGTGCCGCATTCCTGATGTTCTGCATGAGGTGCGCGGCTGCGTCCGCCGGAGCCATCCCCGAATAGACAAAGCCCACCAGATCAGAGATGGTATGGTCGCGAAACACCAGGTGCATCTTGCTCTGCGACGTTTCGAAGCGATGGATGGTGTAGAACTTCTCGGCATGTTCTCGGGGATTCACGCCTAAAGTGCGGCCAAGAACGCCTTCGTCCGTGGCCATCCAATTCACGCCCAGGCTGTGGGCAATCGCCAGAACCTCGTCGGATACGCTGCCCTCCGAAGGCCACACGCCCACCGGGCGAATACCGAATACTTTCTCGTGCAGATCGAGGCCGCGCAGAAGTTGCTCGCGGGCATCCTCCGGATGTCGAAAGCGGTTTTGCGGCAAAGGCAGGCCGGGGGTGGAAACCCCGCCCATGTTGGTATCGCAAACCAGCGGCAGGATCGGGTGATAAAACGGCGAAGTGGAAAGCTCGATTCTTCCCTGCTGCGCAGCCTCGGCGTGGGCCGGCAGAACGCGACCGATGAGCTCGCGCTCGCGAGCCATCACTAGACGCTGATCGTCGAGTGAATAGCCTTTTTCTTTCTTAATCAGCGCTGCGATCTCGGGATCATCGAGAAAGAACTCATCAAACCAGGCAATTTGCGAGAGCACCTGCAGGTCTGTGAAGTCCTGGGGCAGAAAATACTTGTCAGCCCGTTCCGGAGAATCTCCGGCGCCCCGAAAGCGCTCCCACAACTCTCGGTAGCGCGGATAGCGCCCGATCATGTGGATCGGATTGGCCTGAAACAGATATTGCAACGCAAAACGACGCTCATCCGGCGTGAGATCACGGGCTGGTTTGGCGGCTACGTCGAAGAATGGGTCACGCGCGGTGCCATCTGCGTAATCCTGAATTTGCCTCATCAACGACGGCACCAGGTTGAACGTCTGGTGAACATTGGGGAATTCGTCCAGCAGCTTGACCATGCCGTAATAGTCTTTGAGGGCGTGCAGGCGGACCCAAGGCAGGCGATACTCGCCGGTGACCAGGTCCTTGTAATACGGCTGATGCTGGTGCCACAACACGATGACGCGCAGGACGGGCATGTAGGAATATTGAAGGTCAGTCTAGCACGCGGGGCGTGGACTATTCGAAGGGCCAACGGGTCCTCGGACCGAGGAATTCCCGATACGAAATTCTTGAATCACGTTGTCCGGGCGCCCGCTATTCTGCTTGGCCCGGCCGACGGCCCTCCGATCGGCTACGCGCCAAATCGCTCCACAGCGCGAGCTCTGGCTCTTGCCGCTTCTTCTTCGCGATTCTTTGGGGGTGCAGCGGTCTCGAGCGAACGGAGAAGACGACTCGAGGCAGCGGCCACTTCATCGATTGCAGCCAGGAAGGCCGCCTCGTTGGCTTTCGACGGTTTGTTGAATCCGCTGATCTTTCGCACGAACTGGAGCGACGCGGCGCGAACCTCTTCCTCGGTAACGGGTGGGGCAAAATTGAATAATGTTTTGATATTGCGGCACATGGCGATGACCTCGGCTGGTATTTTAGCAATCCCCGGGGTCCGCCCGGCGGGCATGCGACTTGACCGCAGCCTCCCGCAAGCGTAGCTTCACATGCGAATTCGGAAAGGTCATCTCGTCGTCACAGGAGGCTGCGTATGGTTTCGCTCACCGCTCTCTGGCTGCCTATCGTGCTGTCGGCGGTCATCGTCTTCGTTGCCAGCTCCATTATGCATACCGTGTTGAAGTACCACAACAGCGACCTTCGCAAGCTGCCCGATGAAGAGAAGATCCTGGCAGCGATGCGCCCGTCGAACCTCCAGCCCGGCCTCTATGTATTTCCCCATTGCAACCACAAGGAAATGAAGTCGCCGGCAATGATGGAGAAATTCGCGCAGGGGCCGGTCGGGATGCTGACTGTGCGTCCCAACGGGCCGCCGCACATGCCGAAATTCCTTGGGCAGTGGTTCGTGTTTTGCCTGGTCATCAGCTTCTTCGTCGCCTACATCACGGGACGCACTGTTCCCCCCGGAACGCAGTATCTCCACGTATTTCGCGTGGCGGGCACGGTTGGCTTTTTGGCGTATGGCTTAGGACACATCAGCGACGGCATCTGGAAAGGCGAGCCCTGGTTGAGCGTAATCAAAGAGGTGATCGACGGATTGATTTACGGCTTGCTGACTGCCGGTACTTTTGGCTGGCTTTGGCCAAGGTAGGAGTGCCGATTTCTGACGCGGGGGAAAAGCGATTTCACCGGCCACTCTTACCCGACCCTGCCGTGCCGCCTCACCCACGCATACACCACCGGCCCAGACAAAAGACTTAACGTCCCCCAGAGGCGGGTTGTCGAATCGCTGTTGAATATCGCCCAGGCGAAAAGAAGCAGGGGAAGGATGACAATGCTGAGCGCACCCAAGGTTCCACCGGGTACGCGAAAACTACGCGGAAGCTCGGGATACTTGCGTCTCATTTGCCAGAATGAGATCAGGGTCAGCGTGGACGTGGCGATACGCGACCAAGCATAGACGGCAATCAATTCCGGCACAGTGAATACCGCCAGCAGAGCGCAGAACACAGCGGTCAAAAGGATGGATCGGGAGGGGGTACCAAAGCGCGGGTTGATCTTGGCCAATGCCGGATGGAGATATCCATCTTCAGCCATGGTCAGGGGGATGCGCGTCACCCCCAGCATGGTGCTCTCGAGCAGAATAAAGTTGGCGATTGCCGCGGCGGCAAACATCGCCGTACCCAGCCCCGCGCCGCCTACCAACCGTGCCGCTGTGACCATGTAGCCAGTCTCCCAACCCTGCCAGTTGCCCAGCGCAGCCAGGCCAGCGGACAAAGTGCAGGCGTAAGTCGCGATGGTCAGCGGAATCACGATGGCCAGCCCAAGCGGAAAATTGCGGCGAGGATTCTCTACTTCCTCGATCACGGTTGAAAGCTGTTCGTATCCCGCATACGACCACAGGGCCAGAGACAATCCGACTCCATAAGCTTCCCGCCACGGTTTTCCCGCCGGAAAAAATGGATGGAACGGATTGAAGTGTGCCTGATGATAGCCAAGGACGACGAAGGCGATGACCGGAATGAATGACGCAGCCAGCAAAAGCAGCGTAAGCTGGCCGACCAGGCGAATCCCAAGAACGTTAATTAGCGCCACCAATCCCAGGAACAAAACGGCCACCACCCAGTGTTGCAAGCGGGAGTGCAGCGGGATCCAGGCATCGAGGTAATCCGCCATCGCTACGCCATAGGAGGCGCTCATCAGGAACGTGCCCGTCCAGTTCCACCAGCCGCTTTGAAAACCCCAGAAGTCGCCGAGAGCAGCCCGGCTCCAGCGATAAAATCCGCCCTCGACTGGCATAGCCGTAGTCATTTCTGCGGCCGCCAAAGAAATGGGGACGGCAAAAATCAGTGGCACAACCAGCAGAAAGGTCAGCGCCAAACCGGGTCCCGAAGCGGAAACCATGGATTCGAATCCGAACGGACCACCGGTGCAATAGGCAAACAGCACCGCGACGAACGGCAGCAGGCTAATGCGACGAAGGTTATGGGTGGGAGCAGGAAGGGGAACTGGGCTCACATTCTTCGGCGATGGCGTCGGCGTTGGGGATGGCATCGTTCCTGCGGTCCCACTTAAGCCTGGTTTTGTCGGCCAGACGCTCAGTCCGCCTGCTCGGCATCCCGCTTCTTGCCGTACTGGTACGCCAATCCAACACCCAGGGTCATGAAGCCAACCGGAGGTATGACGAGCACCAGCACGCCGAGGCTGATGGCGGTCTGCCCGCCTTTTGGCATGCTTCTGGCAGTGCTATAACACATGGCGCAGCCCTGGCCCAGGGCCGGCATGGCCCATAGCAGGCCGAGGAACACTATCGTGAGCAAACGCCGCTTCATTTCACTCCCAGGTGGATAATGCGGAATGCGTCCGCAAAAAAGATGCACATAAGGCAAAGGCAAATGGTCACAGCCGTCATCATCACCCACCTCATGGCGGCGATTTCGTACTTCAGGTGCATGAACCAGCCGATGATCAGCACCGACTTAATGACCGACAGAAACATCAGAGCTTCGAGCATCTGAACGGGCTGAAATACTTGGTTGTAGGCCAAGGCTACTTCTACCGCCGTCAGGAACAACAGCGCTCCCCACACCCACAAGTATTGCCCTTTGCCTTCATCATGGACCGCAGCTACGGTGTGCATCGTTTAAGCCTCTCCGCTCTTAGAAAACAAAATCTACCCCGTGATCCGCGTGGACATCAAATACACCAGCGGGAAGATGAACATCCACACCAGGTCCACGAAGTGCCAATAGAGCCCGGCAATTTCGACGTCGTGGGCGTCGTAATCCTTGGGTTTGAGAAACATGATCATTCCTGCCACGATTGCGCCGATCAACAAAACGTGCGCGCCCAAATGAAACACGCTACTGGCCGGAGTTCCCAGCCACGCCGCCAGCCAGAGAATGAGCAGAATCGGCAGAAACTTCTTTCGCAGTGCAACCACGCCGAGATAAATCACTCCTATCGTCACGTGAAGCATGTGCATGCCGGTCAGTGTAAAAAATGTCCCACCAAATTGCTGCACGGTGGAGGACCACGGATTCCGCGACGGAGTCATACCCTCGGCGATCAGCTTTGTCCACTCGATGCTGTGCAGCACGATGAACGCTGTGCCAAAAAGCATGGTGAAGAGAATCCAGTTTCGCGTCCAACTGCGGTCGCCGCGCCGCGCCGCCAGCACCCCCAGCACCATGGTCAGGGAACTGGACAGCAGGCACCCAGTCATAATGGTGGCGTTGATGATGCTCTCTTTATGGAAGGGTGTGGGCCAATCGGGATTCGAAATGCGCCCGTAGCTGTAGGCAAACAGCAGCGCTCCGAAGGTCAACGTGTCGGAGAGCAGGAATAGCCACATCCCGATCTTTTTCGAGTAGGCGCCAAATAGAGATGGCTCGAAAGCTCCCGCCATCTCATGTGACACCGCAATATCGGACATTTTTCAGTCTCCTCCAGATTTTCCTTCGTGTCCTTTGTGGTTGGATTTCCTTACCGCACAAACCACAGCAATGCGAAAATCCAAATCCACAGCACAAACATGAAATGCCAGTACCAGGCGGTGACGTCCACCACGATCCGTCGCCCCTCCACGGGCTTGTGGAGCAGAGAAATCGCCGCCGCGTACAGCAGAACCAATATGCCGCCCAGCAGATGTACACCGTGAGTTGCGGTCAGCAGATAGACGAATGAACTGCTGGCGCTGGTGGCCAGATAAAATCCCCGAGCCGCGAGCTCGCGCCAGGCCAGCCATTGTCCGGTCAGGAACGCCAAACCCAGCACTACCGTGAGCCCCAGCCAGGGAAAACCACTCTCTCTGCCCAGCGAAACCCCAGGGATCGATCGTACCGGGGCTAGGGCTGCCTGCCGCGTGATCTGCCGCCGCGCCAGCTCTGCGGTCAAACTGCTGGCCGCGAGCAGGGCCGTATTGATGAGCAATAACGCCAGCGGGAGGTCTACAGGAATCCAATCCCGAGTATAGGTTTTGGTCTGATCGTCAAAAGTTGGCAATCCACGGCGAACGACATAGGCGCTGGTGAGCGAAACGAAAATCATGGTGATTGAAGCCAACCCAATCGCCAAGCCTAGTCGAATGCGGCGCAGACGCTGCCCGTAATCCGGAAATCCATCTCCCCGCCCACCGTCTCCACCACCGCCGCGAACCGGGGATGGAGTGCCGCCTCCGTCGTGACCGGTCTGCGGAACTCGAATTGTGGAACTGAACGTAGCCATAACCGCCTTGTGTGGATCTGAAAATCCGCCAAACTTCTAATGCGTCGGCACTCCCGCCGGATCCGTCTGCATCACGTAATCCTTGGCTGCTCCTGGCACGCTGTACTCGTACGGTCCGTGATAGACCACCGGCGTGCGTCCGCCAAAATTGTCGTGCGGAGGCGGCGTCGCCGTCGTCCACTCGAGCGTCGTCGCTTCCCAGGGATTGTCGCTAGCCTTCGGTCCCTTGAACATGCTCCAGAACAGGTTGATCACGAAGATAAACTGCGCCGTGATGGTGATGATGGCGGCGTAGGTGATAAACCGGTTCAGCGGCAACAGATGCTGAAGATAGGCCAATTCAGTGAATTGAGAATAACGCCGCGGTTGTCCCGCCATGCCCAAGTAGTGCATGGGCATGAAGATGCAATACGTGCCGATCAACGTGATCACGAAATGGATTCTGCCCAGCGTCTCATTCATCATGCGGCCGAACATTTTCGGAAACCAGTAGTAAGTTCCCGCGAACATTCCGAAGATCGCCGCCACGCCCATGATCAGATGGAAATGGCCAACGACAAAGGCGGTATCGTGTAGCGGAATATCCAACACCGGCTGCGCCAGAAACGGTCCGCTCAAGCCGCCGGAAACGAACAGCGAAACAAACCCAATGGCATAAAGCATCGGCGTCTGGAAACGAATCTTCCCCTTATACAGCGTCCCCAACCAGTTGAAGGTTTTGATGGCCGAGGGTACGCCGATGGCCATGGTCATGATCGAGAAGGCGAACGCCGAATACGGGCTCATGCCGCTCATGAACATGTGGTGTCCCCAGACCATAAAGCCCAGGATGCCGATGGCCATGATGGCGTACACCATCGCCTTATAGCCGAAGATCGGCTTGCGGGAGAAGGTCGAAAGCAACTGCGAGGCGACTCCCATGCCCGGCAGAATCGCGATATAAACTTCCGGGTGTCCAAAGAACCAAAACAAGTGCTGCCACAACAACGGCGATCCGCCTTTGTGGCCCATGATCTGTCCGTTGACGACCACCAGCGGCACATAGAAACTGGTGCCCACATTACGGTCGAGCAAAAGCAGAATGCCCGCCGAGAGCAGAACGCCAAATGCCAGCAATCCCAGAATCGCGGTGACGAACCACGCCCAGCAGGTCAGGGGCATGCGCATCATGGTCATGCCTTTGGCGCGCAGATCAAGAATGGTAGTGATGAAGTTCAGCGCGCCCATCAGCGACGCGATGCAAAAGATCGCAATACTGATGATCCATAAATCCGCACCCCACTGTTCGCCCGGCCCAGAGTTGGTCAAAGCACTGAGCGGCGCATACCCGGTCCACCCATGTAGAGGCGCCCCTCCGACCGCGAAAAACGCTGACAGCATCACGATGAACGCCACAAACGTCGTCCAGAAGGAAAGCATATTCAGGACAGGGAAGGCCATGTCGGGTGCACCGATCTGGATGGGTAGAAAGTAATTGCCGAAGCCGCTCTGCGGCGCCGTGGTCAGCACAAAAAACACCATGATGGTGCCGTGCATGGTCAGCAGTTGCAGGTAGGTCTCAGGCTTGATTTCGCCGACGATGGGGAGAATGGCCGTCGGCCAGATCATGTGAATGCGCATCAACAGCGACAGCGCCATTCCGACGAACACCGCTACCAAGGCCAGAAAGTAATACTGGAGGCCGATGACCTTGTGATCCAGACTGAAAACATATTTTCTGATAAAGCCCTGTGGGGCTGCGTGCGCGTGAGCATCCTGAGCAACCATTATTGTTTCTCCGCCTCCCGTGCGGCCAGCCATTTGTCGAAGTCTTCCTGGCTCACCACGTGCACCATGCCGTGCATTTTGTAATGACCGAGACCGCACAACTCAGCGCAGGCGATCTCGTAATTGCCAATTTCCGTGGGTGTAAAGTGCATGTGGATGGCCAGCCCCGGCACCGCATCCTGCTTGAAGCGGAACGAGGGCACAAAGAAACTGTGAATCACGTCCACCGCCCGCAAGGTTAAGTCAACTTCGCGATTCACCGGCAGGTACATGGTTCCCGTCACCACATCGTCTTTGGACGCGGGGTCGCTGGGATCCAGGCCAACCGCGGCCTCGTTGCCGGCTGAGGGATCCATAAGTTTGGGCTCAGTGCGGCCGTAGGTTCCGTCAGCGCCGGGATAGCGGAAATACCAGGCAAACTGCATGCCCGTCACCTCCACCGGCACGGATCCAGCCGACGCCGGGGCAAAACGCTCGCTCGCCCAGACGTGGCCCCCCATCAGGTTCAGCCCGATGAAAAGAATCGCAGTGAGCGTAGTCCAGATCACCTCCAGCTTGGTATTGCCGTGGGTGTACTTGACCGGCCCGTTGTCGGCCTCCGCCCGGTACTTCCATACCAGGTAGCCGAGCGCGCCCTGCGCTGCCACGAAGACGATGCCCATCAGCACATAAGTCAAAGCGAACTGCTGGTCAATCCAGGGCGCGGCTGTGGAAACGCCGTGCGGAAGCCACCAGGTTTTTGCGGCAAAAAAATATGTGCTGAAGAAAGTGATAAGCCAGATGATCACGAGCAGTGCCAGCCCCATCTACAAAACCTCCCGAAATCGCGGTCTGCGCATTAAGCCCCACCCTGCTGCAAAAAAGAAAGATGCTATTGGCCCGGAAGTTTATCACAGGTGGAAGCAACTTCCGCAAGGGTTGATTGCGACCCTGATTCCCCGCCGAAGAACCGGGAACTAAGAAGAGCATCAAACCGGCGAGTGACCGTTGCCGGCGCCGGCTCGGCGGCCGAATTCACGGTGTTTTCCTTTCCGCCAAGATACAATCTCTAATCTGATGACACGGAAACTTCACGGTCATGGCCACGGTACTCGCTTCGTTCGCATGCAGAAGAACTTTTGCTTTGCCTGCGGCAAGAATAATTCTGACGGCATGCGCTTGAAGTTCAACTACGACGAAGAGCGCGAACGCTTCGTCTGCCGCTTTCGACTGCGCAAGCGCTACACTGGCCCTCCGGGTCACGCTCATGGCGGTATTATCGCCACCATCCTTGATGAAGCCATGGGCAAGGTAAATAAGCTGCGCCACGTCGTAGCCCTGACCAAGCAGATCACCGTGGATTACCTGAAGCCGGTGCCGCTCAATCAGCCATTACGCGTGGAATCGCGGGAGGTGCGCGTGAGAGGGCGCGAGCACGTCAATATGGCGGAGATTCTGAATCAGAAAGAAGAAGTCCTCGCTCGCGGCCGGGGCCTGTTCATCGCCATCGATCCCCACAAGATGTTTGGCAAGTTTGTAGAGCGCTAATTCGCGGTGATCAGTGGCGATTGAACGCATGCCCAGCCGGAAAAAGTTGGCCTCTAGGGCTGGGCGTAGTAACCGCCACGCGTTCGAACTTTAGCTCCGCGCTTGTCGACCTTGACATCGAGCGCGTGGTACTCATTGGGCTGGTCCGCCCGGGCGGCATTGAATGAGAGAACGTAGTAAGCATCGGCGTCCGCGGCGCAATCTGTAACTTCTCTGGTCAAGTCATTGCTGGAATTGGCCACCCACCCGCCAGTCTGAACCGCAAGCACCTGCAAGCTTAGATCAGCGGGCAACGCCCGCGAACCCGAGGCTACACCTTTCAAGAATTCCTCATAGTACGTGGTGCGCAGTCCACCCGCGTCCGCCATCCCCAGCGGGTCCACGGCAAAGAGGGTGACGCGAGCTTGCCTGAGCAAGGTAGAAAAGGACACGATGGAGTCAAAGATCTGTTGCGCATTCTTATGGGAGAGTTCGATGTCCGGTCCGGTGAGGAGCGGCCATCCTGGACTGAGCCAAAGCACCAGCTTTCTGCCGCGCTTGCCACGCGCGTCCTCGGCAATTTCGGTGAGGGTTTTGAGCGACAGGTCATAACGCTCGGTCGCCCCATAGTAGCCTTGCGACCGGTTGATGGACCGCACGCCGGTTTGATATTGGTCGTACAAAGCCGCCAGGGCGTTTCCATCTCGCGAGGAGCCGTTCTGCACCTTGGTTCCAACGTCGGTGAAAACCACCAGTGAAACCGGTTGTGCCAGCTTGCCGCCGCTCCGCAGTAGAAATTTCTTAACTTCCCCTCGCTCGTAGGCGACGGCTTGAGGAGAAGCGTTCACCGCGTCGACCACCATGACCACTTCAACCCGAGGATCGGAGGGTGAAGGTGCTGCGGAATCGACCGCTTGAAAAGACAAGATACTCTGCGGCCGCTTTTCGTCCAACAACGTGAAGTCTTGCTTTTGCAGTCCGCGAACCGGCGCTCCAGATTTGTACGTCACTCGGACGTCGAGGGTAATTTGCCGCTCCGCAACCGGCGCTGGAAGTGTTGGTGGCGCCGGCCGGGGTTGCAGCTGTAGCGGAGGAGTGTTTTGGCCCAATGCAGGAAAAAGCGGAAGAAGTAGAACTAGAAACAAACAGAAAAACCGACACATGGGGATTCACCTTGGGCATCCCCGCAACTTGCGGAAATAGTGCCTGCTTGAGAGTCTAGGCCCGGATACATCTGGAAATCAACGTCGGCCTCAACGGTTGCAATCTCAATAGTCGTGGCATTCTGCGTCGAACCCCAGCGGGTTCGATTCCCGCGCGGTTCGGGTACAATGACCCGTCTCAATCATCGAGGTGACGCTTCCGATATGCGCAAACAAGTTTCACGAAACCTAGCCGCGTTTCTGCTCTTCGCCGCCAGCGTGGCCCACGCACAAACTGCGCTCCAGACCATTGACCTGCCGAATGGCGGGCGGATTACCTACGGCCCGGTGGATGGCCAGAACAGCGAAGCCGGCGCCATGGGAGCGGTGCTGAAAGCGCTGCACAATCAATACGGCGCCAAGCCGCAGATCGGAAGGGTATTTCAGGTCCGGGACAGTAATTCAAAGGCGGTTTTCTTTACCCTGGTGAACCGGAATCAGCACAACATGGAGCTCGCGGGAATGTTGATTGCCTGCCGGACCTCAGACCACGTGGAAGCTGCGCTGATGACGGATGAGGCGCCGCGCTTTGGCAAGACCATCAATCCCATGCTGACTAAGCTTTTCAGCGTATGGCGGCCCAATGGAAACGCGTCCTTGTCGGCCGGCGCCCCAGGTCTAACGGCTGCACTAAAGCTCTACACGCTGCCCGATCGTTCTGCCTCGGTCTCGCTGCCCGAGGGCTGGAATGTGCTGCCATCGAGCGGCGGCGGTACGATCATGGCACAAGGCCCGGACGGCTCAGCAGTGGCGCTCGGTTATCCCTATCTCGTCGGCGATACTAACAATCCAAGCGTGCAACGAACGCTCGCCATTTTGCAGCGTGGCGGCTTGCGCAACACTTCGTACGCTCACGCGCTCTATTACCCATACGGTGGAGATTTGGGCAGGACTTTCGAGGATTTGCTCCAGATGGCGCGCCGAAATCAGGGGCAGGGACCGGTCACGATCAAGGTTTCCAGCGAAACCCCGATGCCGGTTTCTGGCTCGCTACGCTGCGCCCATCTCCTCGGCCAAATTGATGCTCAAGACGGAAAAGGCATGCGGGAAATGAATACGGTATTTTGCAGCTCGCCGCCTGGACCTCACGGCAGCTATATGAATCTCGCTTATCACACCGCCGTCCCGCTTCAATTTGCCGACCGGGAGCGTGGAACCATGCAGGCGATTTTGGCCAGCTTCAACGTCAACCAGGCCATTGTGCAATCACAGGCGAATGCCATCGCCGCGCCGGCGATTGCGGCAATTCATGAAATCGGCAGGCGATCGGCCCAGCAGGCTGCCGATGCCCACGCCGCCGAAGACGCCCACAACGCGGCCGTCGAAAAACGCTGGGATGCCCAGGACAAGAGCAACCAGGCCTTCAGCAATTATTTGCTCGACCAGACGGTGATACAAGACAACCAGTTGAATGCCCATGGCACGGTGTGGAACCAGACCGCCGATGCCATGGTGAAAAACGATCCTCAGCGCTACGAATATGTGAATACACCGAATTTCTGGAAGGGGATTGATTACTAGGCGCGGACGGGCCACGCCTCGCTATTTGTATTTACCTAAGATGGTTGCCAACTCGTCCACGCCGCGCCGCAGTTCCCGGCCATCGACTGCGGCGAACCCCAACACCAACCCGTTGGGGCGAGATCGCCCATAGGCATATCTCCCCAGCGGCACAACTTCCACATCGCGTTCAGCTGCCGCCTTTGCGACGCGTTCTGCTGAAACTCCGCGCCGCAACCAGCCCACGGTGCGTAGTCCAGCCTCCACGTCGGAAATTTCCAGCAATCCTGCCAACCGGGTGCGAACTGCGTCCACCAGCACTCCCAGCCGCTCCGCGTACAGCTCGCGCATTCTTCGGACGTGGCGGGCAAAGTGCCCTTCGACAATGAAGTCGCAGAGAATTGCCTGGTCAATCAGCGGAGGATGATGCGTGCTCACCGATGCTGCGGCCCCGAAGATGTCCACCATATCAGGCGGCGCAACCAGGTATCCCAGGCGCAGGGCGGGGAAGAGCGCGTCGGTAAAGCTGCCGGCGTAGATCACGACGCCTGCTCGATCCAGGCCCTGCAATGCCGGAACCGGCCTCCCCGAGTAGCGGTACTCGCTGTCGTAGTCGTCTTCGAAAATCACCGTGCCCGATTTCCGCGCCCATTCCAAGAGAGACAATCTGCGAGAGAGGCTCATGGTAACGCCGAGAGGGAACTGGTGTGCCGGAGTGACGTACACCAGCCTCGGCCGCGGCCAACGCTGTTGTCCGCTCGCGAGATCCAGACCCTCCGCATCCACCGGCACCGGGCAGATCTTCGCCCCGACCGCAAAAAAGCTGGAGGCAGCCCTGGGGTATCCCGGTTCTTCCATCCATACCGGATCGCCAGGATCGAGCAGCAAGTGCGCGGTCCGATCCAGCGCCTCCTGCACGCCGGAGATGATCAGCACCTGGTCCGCCGAACAGTTCACGCCCCGCGACGTATTCAAATACTCGGCGACAGCATCGCGTAGCGGGCGATATCCCAAGGCTTCGCCCCCGGCCAGCAGATGGGTAGAAACGCGTCGCAGACGGCGGGTTGCCACCTGCGCCCACAGATCTGCGGGAAAAGCGTCGAGCGCGGGCTGGCCGGCTCGGAAGGCGCGCGGCGCTGAGTTGCCGCGGAGCCGGCTGCGCAGCGTGTTCCTCGCGACTTCTCGCGGGGACTTCCGCAGCCGCTGGGCGTAGGCGGACAGCATGATCCTCCGCCGACGCTTTGTTCCTGCGCCTCCCGATCGCGGGGCTTGCAGCAACTCGTCGGGGAGAGTTTTACTGACGTACGTGCCCGACCCCACGCGGCCTTCGACGTATCCCTCCGATTGCAACTGCTCGAAGGCAGTCACGATCGTGGGACGTGACAGACGGTACTGTTCAGCCAGATCGCGAGTCGCCGGAAGGCGCGTGCCTGGACGCAACTGCCCCGCCAGAATCCCCGCCCGCAGTTCTTCATACAGCCAGCGATAAAGAGGCGTACCCGGCTTGGGCCCACGCAAGCTTAGCGGCAGCGTGCTCAGCTTCTTAGCCACAAGGTTTTCTTTGCGTTCTTCGCGCGATCACTTTGCGAACTTTGCGGTCGGACGCTTTCTCGCCGCCAAAGTGGTATGTATAGATTATACAAAATGGATCTATTGAGATAGCCATTATATGGCTATGCTACAAGCAGATTCCAGTACCAGAAAAGAGGACCCATGTCGCACAATAACGGAAACTCCACCAGCCTTCGCCTCAAGACCGGCTTGGCTGAGATGCTCAAGGGCGGCGTCATTATGGATGTAACCAACGCCGAGCAGGCGGTTATTGCTGAACGCGCGGGCGCGGTCGCTGTAATGGCGCTTGAACGCGTCCCGGCACAGATTCGCGCCGAAGGCGGCGTGGCCCGCATGGCTTCGCCCAGGAAGATTCGCGAGATCATGGCTGCGGTCTCGATTCCGGTCATGGCCAAGTGTCGCATCGGCCACTTTGCCGAGGCGCAGATTTTGCAGGAACTCGGCGTGGATTACATTGACGAATCCGAAGTCCTTACTCCCGCCGACGAAGCCCACCACGTCGATAAGCACGCCTTCAAAGTTCCGTTCGTCTGCGGCGCGCGCAATCTGGGCGAAGCTCTGCGGCGCATCGCCGAAGGCGCAGCCATGATTCGTACCAAGGGCGAAGCTGGCACTGGAGACGTAGTGCATGCGGTGAAGCACATTCGGCAGATTGTGCAGGAGATGAGGATTCTCACCGTACTCGGCGAAGAAGAACTCTACGCCAAGGCCAAAGAGCACGGCGCCCCGTATGAGTTGATCCGGATGGTTGCGAAAGAAGGGAAGCTGCCAGTGCCGAATTTCTCTGCCGGCGGTATCGCCACTCCCGCTGATGCGTCGCTGGTTATGCAGCTCGGAGCCGAGGCGGTGTTCGTGGGCTCGGGGATATTTATGAAAGATTCGACGACTTTCGCCGATGCCGCAGGAAGCCGAGAAACGCGCCAAAGCGATTGTGCAGGCGGCCACGCACTATCAAGACCCTAAAGTGTTACTTGAAGTCAGCGAGGATTTGATTGGCGCGATGAAGGGCCTGGCAGTGGCTGGAATCGACCAAGCGCAGATGCTGCAGACCAGGGGTTGGTAAGAGCGTTACCACAGGGGACACAGAGGAGCACAGAGGATCTTTATGACGATTTCTCTGTGATCCTCTGTGCCCTTCGTGGTCAAAGTTGATTCCCATGACCATCGGCGTACTAGCCCTTCAGGGCGACTTTGACGCGCATCGCAAACGGCTGGAAGAGCTGGGTGCGAAGGTTGTGCTCGTCCGCAAGCCTGAGCAACTCGACGAAATCGACGGCCTGGTCATCCCCGGCGGAGAGTCCAGCACCTTTCTGAAACTGCTGGGCGAAGCCGGATTCGAGAAGCTCAAACAATTCGTCCGCGTGAAGCCGACTTTCGGCACTTGCGCCGGCGCGATTATTCTAGCCAACGAAGTCGAGAATCCGAAGCAGGCGGGTCTCGGCGTTCTCGATGTCCGCATTCGCCGCAATGCTTACGGACGCCAACTGGAAAGCTCCATCCGCGAAGGCAAGCTCAACGGCTTGCCGCTGGAGATGGTTTTCATCCGCGCTCCTAAGTTTGAACGCCTTGGCCCCGAGGTCGAAGTCATCGCCACAGAAGGCAGCGACCCCGTCGCCGTGCGGCAGGGAAGGGTCATGGCGGCAACGTTTCACCCAGAGCTGAGTGACGACGTTCGGATCCATCGGGCATTTGTGGATCTGGTCAAGGAGTGCTTGGTCGATGACACCTGTGGAATGCTTGCAGGGGGTCGGTCACTATCAGAAGAGCTGAAGCGCGATCGATTGCGACACGCAGATAAGCTCTGACCGGACGCCTGCCCTCCTGCTCAGTTCACAGCCTGGACAAATGCAACGAATGGTAGTCACGTTCATCGATGCTAACCACTACACGGAGGAATGGGATTTCGCCACCAACTCCGGGCCCAAGCTGCACCAACTATTTGATCTCCACCGGGCAAATTGAACCGAGCCTGGTCTGGGTGTTCGGGAGATCCTGAAGAAATTCGTGGAAAAATAATCCGAGCCGGGCTTCGACCCGGCTTTTGCGAGGAGAGATTATGGCTACCTTGGCAATTTCGCCCGCTCAGGACGCCGTCCTGGCCGAAATTCACATCGCGGCTCCTCCGGAGCGCGTGTTTGAGGCAATTGCGGATCCGAATCAAGTGAAACAATGGTGGGGACAGAAGGGAAGATACCGCCATACGGATTCGCAATCGGATTTTCGTCCCGGCGGCAAATGGCGCACGCTGGGCGTGGGCGATGACGGGAAGGAATATGAGGTCGGCGGTGAGTACGTGGAAGTCGATCCCCCGCGTTTGCTCGTCTACACTTGGGTCGCGAGCTTCGATGGGTACACGCCGACCACCGTCCGCTGGGAGCTCAGCCCACACCAGAATGGAACCATGGTGAGGCTGCGGCACAGCGGCTTCGCACAAAAACCGGAAGCCTCCAAACACTATCGCGGCGGTTGGCCCACGGTTCTGGGTTGGATGCAGGCGTACGTCGAAAAGGGCGAAACAGTGGAGACGCGGAAGGCGGCGGGCTAGGATTTCGTTTCACGAGTCCAAGGATTCGTGACATTTGGGTATTCATCCCGTCTAATGGGGTATGCCGACTCGGAGCGCCGGGCACTCGCGCAATCATTCCTATGCAGTTTTCATCGCCGGCTTTCTTCTGCTGGCTATGATTCCCGCGAATGTTCATGCGGCTGACACGGCTATCTCGTCTCACTCCACCACGCAGTGGGATCTGCAACCGTCACTCAAGTTCGATGTCATTTGCGCGTTAAATATGCTGAGCGGCGATCCTTACTATCTCAAGTATCACCAAGCCGATTACGACCGCCTCGTCAAACAGTTTCGCCCCGAGGAACTTGCGGCCTTCGTTAACCTGAAGCGACGAATCAAGGATGAGAACGGCGGCATCATTTCGGCGTCGCTCGCGCTTTATTTTTCCGCCGTGGACGCCCAATCGCTCGACGATCTGATTCGCACCGTGCAGGACAGCAGCGCCATGCGCCGCAACTTGCAGGCGACGCCCTACTACAGCGAAGAAGGGTGGAAGCTCTACCAGGCCAACCGGCCCGACCTGGAAACTGCCTTCCGCGCCCTGAAGCGCATTCATTTCGACGAAGACTGGGAGAAGAACGTCAAACCGAAGATTGAGCAGGCGCGCGCCGCCATCGCAGCCAAACTTCCCGAGTACAACGTAATTCCCGCCGTGGAAGCCGTGTTGGGCAAACCGCGCCCAACCAACAAGATTACGGTTTATCTGCTTTATTACTCGCAGCCGCACGGCATCAAGATCACAGGCACGCGTTTCCTGACTTACTACCTGTATCCGTTTCGCATCGTGCTGCGCAACGCGATTCACGAAATGATGCATCCGCCGTACGATCTGGCGGGTGACACCGAACTGCGCGCCGCCCTGGAATCTTTGAAGTCCGATACTTTTCTGATGAACAAGGTCGAGCACCACAACAAATCGTTCGGCTACAACACGCTGGCAGGACTGGAAGAAGAGGACAGCGTGCAGGCGCTGGAGCAGATTCTCGCCGAGAAGTTTGGCATGGGGGGCGATCCGCAGCGCTATTGGAAGGAGCAGGACGATGGCATCCACGTGTTCGCGGTTGCCCTTTATAGCCTTATGAAGCAACAGAAGTTCGATGGCTCACGCGAATCGTTTCCCGTGTTTTTGAAGCGGCAGATGAAATCGGGGGCGCTGTCGAATGGGAGGATTGAGAAGCTGAACCAGGAGTTCTTCGGTAAGGCGAGTTAGCGGCCAAATCCCTACTCTTTGCAGCGCTGGCCTGCTGGCTGCTAATTCCCCCGCATCTTCGCCGGCAAAGTAAGCACCGCTGCCGTTAGCACCAGCGTCCCCGTCTCGACCAGCAGCGAATACGATGTCAGCCGTTTGGCGCGGGGGAATCGGGCCATCACTCGGCTAAGTAACATCCCCACCAGCACCACGGGCGATCCCAACACCCGATAAAGGCAGAAGATGCCCGGCATCCATCCCTGAGCCACTGCTGGAATAAAGAACAATCCTATGCTAAGCGGCATGGTCAGGCTGAAGGCGAGCAGCAATTTTGAGTAGAGCAGTGATGCCGGCTCAGACTTGGCGATCACCAGCAATAGAAAGAAAGTTGGAACCAGGAAGAGGCCAAGGATGAAAAACTCCAGCATCCAGTCGCCGAAGCCCCACATGGTGCTGTACGCCGCCGCATCCCCTGGATGACGCGCGTATTGCAGGTAGCGAACAAAAATCAGCCCTGCGCTGACCAGCGCAACCACGCCGTAGCCAGCGCCAACCAACCTCAGTTGCGTTCGCCAGAAGATCGATCCCACGGCAGAATTGTAGTATTCACAAAAAAGGCGCGAAAGTGGCCGGACAGATGCCCCGCGGCACAGATAGAACTCGCGACTCCCCTCGAAATCGCCGCGTCAGGAGCCGTGAAAATTGATTTCCCTCCTGCGCTATACTGACTCCAGCATGTCTGCCAGCCCCCAGAAGACGTTTTACCTCGAAACCTTTGGCTGCCAGATGAATGCCCATGATTCGGAAAAGGTCATTGGGACGCTCATTTCTGAGGGTTACCAGCAAGTTCAGACCGTCGAGGAAGCTGGGCTGATTCTCTATAACACCTGCTCCATCCGCGACAAAGCCGAGCAGAAAGTCTTCAACCGGCTGAGCGACTACAAGAAGCTGCAAGCGCAAGGCAAGAAGTTTGGCGTGCTCGGCTGCGTGGCGCAGCAGGAAGGCGAAAAGATTTTCGAACGCGCGCCCTACGTTTCATTGGTCTGCGGCTCCGCGTCCTACCGCAACCTGCCCGAAATGCTGATTCAAATCGAGGCAGGGAAGCGCACCACCGGGCTCGACGACCGCGAGACTGACGAATGCTTCGAAACCGAATTTACCGCCCGCACCAACCCGCACCGCGGCTACATCACCATCATCGAGGGCTGCGACAAGTTTTGCGCCTACTGCGTGGTCCCGTTTACGCGCGGCAAAGAGCGCAGCCGGACTTCGGACTCGGTCCTCGCCGAAGCCCGTCAGATGGCTGATCTCGGCTACACCGAAATTCAGTTGCTGGGTCAGAACGTGAATTCGTATAAAGATCCGGCAGGGAAGAAGAGCTTCGCTGAATTGCTGGCGGCGGTGGGAGAAACTCCGGGCATCCGCCGCGTGCGCTTTACTACTTCTCACCCCCGCGATTTCGGCCGCGACATCATCGAAGCGATCGACGCCGTGCCCACTCTCTGCGATCACGTCCATCTACCGGTGCAAAGCGGGTCGAACAAAGTGCTCGATGCCATGCAGCGGCTTTACACCCGCGAGCAGTATCTCGAACGCATCTCATGGATGAAGGCGGCGCGGCGCGGAGATCAGCATCACCAGCGACATCATCGTCGGCTTCCCGGGTGAGACCGAGGCCGATTTTGAGGCGACGCTTTCGCTGTTAGATGAGGTCGAATACGACAGCATTTTTGGCTTCAAATATTCGCCACGGCCGAATACTCCGTCACTCAAGTTGGACGACGCCATCCCCGAGGAAGAAAAAGTTCGTCGCCTGGCGGTGTTGAACGAGAAACAGCGCGATATCCAGAAGCGACGCAATCAGAGGCATCTTGGGCAAAGCATTTGAAGTTATGGTTGAAGGGAAGAATGAGGCCCGTGGGCAGTGGGTTGGCCGGACTTCTCAGAATAAAGTGTTCAATTTCACCGCCCCGGTGAGCGCGACTCCGAGCATTGGTGGCTATACTTTCGCGCTAGCCACGGCTTGTTTTCCCAACAGCTTGGCGGGCGAAATGGTGGTATAAGAAGTTTGGCAGGAGATCACGATGGAAGTAGAAATGAAAATTCGAGGGCTTTTGATGGATCCGGTCACGAACATGCCAATCGTGATTCTCAAGGATTCTGTGAGTGACGCGGTGCTGCCCATCTGGGTGGGGATTTATGAGGCCAATGCCATCGCCCTGGAGATTGAGAAAGTCAGCACGCCGCGACCCATGACCCACGATCTGATCAAGAATGTGCTCACCGGCTTGGAGACACAGGTTCACAAGGTCGTGGTCACCGAACTGAAGGAAGACACGTTTTTCGCAGTCATCTGGCTGGAACGCAATGGGCACGTCATCAGCATTGATTCCCGGCCCTCGGACGCTCTTGCCCTGGCGTTGCGAGTCGATTGCCCGATCTTTGTGGACGACGAAGTTCTGAAGAATTCCAAGCAGGCCACGACCGCTTCCGACCGCGTCACAAGCGACGAACTGCGCAAGTGGCTCGAAGGCCTGAATGACGAGGACCTGGGACGATACAAGATGTAGGTTTTGTAGCTCTGTTACTTCCTCCGCAACTCCTCCGCGTGGCCTATTGTCGTGTAGCGTGAAGTACGAGGGTGTCGAACACGTTGTCGCTGCCGGCGATCCAGAGGTTGCCAGGTGGAATCACCGTCCCGCCATCAAGATCGTCATTAAGCAGATTGTTTAGTTTGACGTTAGGGCTAGGCTTAATTGTCCATGTAGTGCCATCCCAGTGCAGCACCAACGTCGAGGCCGCACCGATTTCATAGTTGATGCTGTCGCCGAATGCCCATATGTCGTTAGCCGACACCGCAGCAATGCCACGAAGCTGGCTACTTTCGCTGGGGCCGGAAACGTTGGGGCTGGGTACAATCTGCCAATTGCTTCCGTCCCAGTGCTCAATCAACGTCAGGAGTGGCCTGTCGTCGTTTGGCGACTGGGCGTACCACCCCGAAGTCCAGACATTGTTCGGGGCGAGAGCGACAACACCAGCGAGAATGTTAAGACCACAACAGCCGTAAGGGCTGGAGACCAATTGCCACGCCGAGCCATCGTAGTGCAAGATGCACGTTCCCCACCCAAGGTCGCTCCCACGGCCCACACGTCATTGCTCGCGTCGGCCGAAATGCCCCAGATGCCGCAGTCGGAAACTGGAGGCGCAACTTGGGTCCAGGAAGTACCGTCGAAGTGTTCAAGAAGAGGGAGGAAGTAGGGGTCTACAAAAACCCAACCTCCCGCCCAAATGTTGGTGGGAGAGATCGCCGCGATGGATCGCAGATAAGCCTCGTCGGGGGGGGGGAATTGGGGGCTGGGAACTACCGTCCAATCTGTGCCATCAAAATGTTCGACGATTCCAGCTGGATAAGCGCCCTCCACCTGAAAGTTGATATAGCCCACCGCCCACACGTTGGCAGGAGAAAGATCAGCCACTCCAGTCAACAGATCCGAGCCATCTCCGTTAATGTCGGGCACCGAAAAGCCAGTCCATTGTGCGCCGTCAAAATGAATGACGCTGGCCCCGACCGCCCAGATGTCAGCCGCAGATGTGGCCGAGACTGATTCCAGATAATTGTTGGCGGGGGGCGGTTGATTCGGGTTGGGCGTTGGCACAATCTGAAAGACGTCAAGAACCGGGGAGACGCCGCCCGATCCCGAGGGTCGACTGGGGGCTTGAGCAACCAGACTGAGCCAACTAACAACCACGAAGACGGCGACCCTGTGCGACTTCATCATGTTCCTCCCTGAGCAACGTTGGCCCCGAACGGTGACTGGTTTACGAGATAGAGCGCTACATTTTGAAGTCGTATGTCGACCGAGAATCCCCCATTTCTTGTTCGTAGTTCCGTGGCTCGCAGCTTCCGTTAGAATTGGGCAAGCACATTTTCATGCCTGATCCGGCCCACCAACTTCAGCGAATCTACCTGGCAGGGTTCGAACTCAAAACCTTTGACCGATTTCCCAAATGCGTGGGGGTGGTACGGGATGACTGCATCGCGTTGCTTGTGCCTGGCCCCGACGGCCTGCAAATGCTGGGTACGCCCGGTTGGCAGATTGGGGAAGTCATGGGAGTGTTGACCGAAGTCGGAGGCCAGCAAGTGTTTCAGGCCAAGACGGAGATGATTGACGCCACACCCGAACGGCTAGAGAAGCTGCGGGAGTTCCGGGAACAGCTCCTGGAACTGATCGAGACCACCCGGTAAGACCCAATCATATCCTCTTAATGAAACATCTTACCGAACGCCGGTATCTGGCTTTACATAATACCTGTTATCGGACATGATTAGCCCGTCGACCACCTGACTGCTGTCCGCCAATCTTCCAATCGACCGCTCCTTCTAGAGACCTCCTTTTTCACACCTCCGTCATCTACTATTGCACATCGGACATCCTGGAACGCCCATGCACGCTCATCCGAAGATCGTGGTGCTTTCTCTGTGGCTATCGATGGCCTCATCGCTTTCCCTCGCGCAAGCCGACGCCAGCTCGCCAGCGCCTCGGAACCAAACGGCAAACTCTCCTAGACAGGAGAAACCTGTCGAGCAACTGCCAAACGCCCCTTCGAGCACTCCGTCGGCGCCCTCTTTGACGGATCTGGGCTTTCCTGCGGAAGCGACTAAAGGCAATGCAAAGGAACAGGCATTGCTCGACAAGCGGACCCACATGCTCAAGATTCATCAACGCATGGGTCTGATTACGACCATCCCCATGCTCGCTGCCATCTTCTCGTCGGCTGGCGCCGGCGGCAAGGGCAGGGACACTACCGGACGCGACTTGCACCTGGCTTTAGGAGCCGTGGCCGGAGATTTGTACTTCATCACTGCCTACTATGCGATCCGGGCCCCCAAGCCGCCGGGAATTGAGACCCACGGACCCATTCGCTTTCATAAAGCCATGGCCTGGATTCACGGCCCTGGGATGATCCTGACACCCATTCTTGGTGCCATCGCCTACGACCAGAAAAACAACGGTGAGCGGGTTCACGGAATTGCCGCAGCCCACATGCCCGTGGCCATCGTCACCGCAGGAGCATTCGGCGCTGCGCTGCTCTCGGTTTCGGTCAAATTCTAGGAGACTCGATGCTTAGAAGGATTCTCGTGGGCCTCTTGCTTCTGATTTCGACGCTCGCGGCGGCGGACAGCCAATGGGTGCTCGAACAATCCACCCTCACCTATCGTGTGTCACACCCCCTGCATCAGAGCGAAGGAGTCAGCCACGCGGCACGCGGTAAGGGCATTTGCCACGCAGGACGGTGCGATTTCTTGATCGCAGTACCGGTAAAGTCGTTCGATTCAGGCGACAGCAATCGTGACCTTCACATGCTGCAAGTGACTCGGGGCGCCGAATTCCCTATGGTCACCGTCCGTACCCGAATGCCCGAATCAGAGCGCACATCCGCAACCATCCATGCGGATCTCGAAATCAGCTTCGCCGGCCAGACCGCTCACTATACCCAAGTGCCGCTCCAGCTGTCGACCCAAGGCGACGAAATTCACGTTTCTGGGACTATTCCAGCGACTTTGTCTGACTTCAAAATCGAGCCACCTTCACTGCTTACCATTCCCGTCAAGAATGACATTCCCGTGCGGCTGGAGATGACCTGGCGTCCGTTGTGAACATTGGCGTCATTTGCCGTGTCGAGGCCGCAGCCCGCCTAAAGCATTCGCCAATACTTCTGAAAACTGATTGATTGCCTTCCGCAGTTGCAAGAAGTTGCGTCTCGCTTGCAACACAAAATAAGTGAAATAGTTGACACGTCTGTTGGGCACGGGAGAAGATTTACTCCAGCATTTAAGTGCAACTTAGTTGCATCTAAGCCAGGGGTAATTTTCAGTATGGGTAGGCATGGGGATGGCGAATCGGGTTTGCCTGCGGACAGCGCCTTCCGTTTGCTTCAATTGTCCATGGGCGCGCGTGTCGGCCCGCTGGAGCGGCAAGTGCTATCTGTCTTGTGGGGTCGTGGCAGCGCCACCGTTCAGGATGTCATTGACTACGGAGACATCCGGCGCGCCTATACCACGGTGATGACAACCTTGGACCGCATGTATAGGAAGCGGCTGGTGGACCGTGTCGTCAGGCCTCGGTCGCGCGCGTTTCGCTATACGCCACGCCTCACCCAGGCTGAATGGGAACGGGCTACCGCAGTTGAAACCATCCGCCAAGTGCTGCGTTTAGGGACACCAGCGACCCGGCCGCTTTCCTACCTGGTGGAGGCGGTCAGCGAACACGATGTCGCGCTGCTAGACGATCTGGAACGCCTGTTAGAGGAGAAGCGCCAGAAGCTTCGAGGAAAGCACTAGCCTGCCTTCATTTCACCGTGGATATTTCCTTGTTTCCTACCAGAACAATATGGGGATGAAATAGCGTTCCCGCCACACGAGTGGCAATCGCGATCAGTTCCCTCTGGCTGCAGAACACTTTCACCTGCTGCGCCTGGGAGAACTCCGGCAGGTTTACCGTACGCCCGCTGCGGATATGGGCTGCCATGTCCTCGTTGGCGGTGACCGAAGGGAAATCGCGGCAAAATCTTGCGGGGATGGACAAAGAGGTCTTCCAGCGCCTCATCGTTTGCGGCCGCTTCGAGTTGATCTAGCGTATGGGCGTCGGCAAGGTCAAACTCCGCCACAGCGGTTCGCCGCAATGATTGCAGATGAGCGCCGCACCCCATTTGCTGGCCCATATCGTGTGCGACCGAACGCAGGTAGGTCCCGGAGGCCACGCGGGCCCGGAAGCTGGCGCGGTCGCCATCTACACCGAGAATCTCGAATTCTTTAATCTTCGACCCGCACCGGCTTGAGGCACGACATCTTTGTGTCTTGCGCGCCAGCTTGTAGGCGGGAACGCCTTGAATCTTCTTTGCTGAAAACGCAGGCGGCATCTGATCCACGAATCCGTGAAAGCCGGCCGGCGATTTGGCGCACCCCATCCAGGGTTAACGTCACGGTCTGTGGAATGCCCACCACTTCGCCGTCAGCGTCATAGGTATTGGTGGCAAAGCCGAAGCGGATTATGCCCTCGTACGCCTTCTCGGAACGGTGTAGAACTGGGCCAGGCGGGTGAGGCTGCCGGTCACCAGCGGCAACACGCCGGTCGCCGACGGATCGAGCGTCCCCAGATGCCCCACCGAACGCTCGTGCAGAATGCCGGCGCACCCGGTTGACCACGTCGTGCGAGGTGATCCCTGCGGGCTTGTCGATGATGAGAACGCCATTCATAATTGGCGCGTGTGATTGGGTAATTTGCGATTGGGTAATTTAGAATCTCAAGCGCACCGGCGTTCTCAATTACCAAATTACCAAATTTCCCGATTGCTGAATTCCTAAATGATTCCTATCCGCGACGATACGCCCCGCTTCAGCACGCCCTACGTCACCTATTTCATTATCGCCCTGAATACGGTTGTGTTCCTGTTTGAATTTTCGGCTGGGGGAGCAAAGCCAGCGGCGCACTGCATGCCTTGATGTACCAGTTTGGCGCGGTTCCGGTCCATTTTGAAAGGGCGATTGGCCGGGGCTTCGAACGCTTCCCTGCCTGCGCTTTCACTCACCATCCTCACCTCGATGTTTCTCCACGCCTCCTGGCTGCACATCATTGGCAATATGTGGTTCCTGTGGATTTTTGGCGACAATATTGAAGATTATCTTGGCCACTTTCCGTATCTGGTGTTTTATCTCATCAGCGGCTTCGCGGCCATGTTTACGCACATTCTGCTAAACGCGGGATCCAATGTTCCCGCCCTGGGGGCCAGCGGAGCCATTGCGGGGGTGATGGGCGGATATTTCGTACTGTATCCGAGGGCCAGAGTCATGATGTGGTTTCCTCCCATCTTCTTCTTCTACCTTCCCGCCTGGCTGGTGCTGGGATATTGGTTCTTCACCCAATTCCTGAGCGGAGCCGCGACTTCGATTGCGGGATCGGGCGCCACGGGCGGGATTGCGGTGTGGGCGCATGTAGGAGGATTTGTCGCCGGTATCGTACTGATCAAGCTCGTGCCTGAACGGCGCGGGCGCAGGCGTTATGCGGCGTGGTAGATTGTGCGATGGTCGCTCCCACGCTCCATACTGACCGCCTGCTGCTCCGCCCCTTCACACGAGACGATATCCCTGAACTCTTGCCGCTGATTGGCGCCCGTGAAGTTGCTGCTACCACACGCCGCATCCCGCACCCCTACACCCTCGCTGACGCAGAGGAATTCATCACGACTGGCGCACGGCGATGAGATCAACCTGGCCATTCTGCGTCAGACAGATGGGCGTTTGCTGGGCGGTGGCATACTGCGTCCGGATACAGATCATCAACACGCCGAAATTGGCTACTGGATTGGGGTCCCGCATTGGGGCAACGGCTATGCCACGGAGGCGGCACGTGCGCTGATCCGGTATGGATTTGAAGTGCTGCAACTGCATCGCGTTTACGCCTCGCACGCGGCAAATAATCCCGCCTCGGGGAAAGTGCTTGCGGAAAATCGGCATGAGGCGTGAAGGATGCATGCGTGAGCATTTGGTGAAGTGGGGGGAGTATCAAGACCTGGAGTTCTACGGGATGATCGAGGGAGATACCCCGCTATAATGTCGTTGTGAGCGCTCCCTCGGTTCAGCAAGTGGCCTTCGCCGACTTCCCTACTCGTTGGGGCAAGTTCCGCATTTTCGGTTTTCAGGGTAACTTTGATGGACGTTTGGAAGAGGCCGTGGCCCTGGTGATGGGGGATGTTGGTTCCTCGGCCCCATTGGTTCGCATTCACTCCCAATGCCTCACCGGGGATGTTTTCGGATCGCTGCGGTGCGACTGCCGTCAGCAACTGGAAATGGCGCTGGCCATGATTGCCGAACGCGGCGCCGGAGTGCTGATCTACGAACAGCAGGAAGGCCGCGGGATAGGGCTCATGGCCAAGCTGAAGGCTTACCAACTGCAAGACGAGGGGCTGGATACGGTTGAGGCCAACGAACGCCTCGGGTTCAAAGCTGACCAACGCGAGTTTGCCTTACCGGCCGAGATTCTCAAGGCGTTTGGGCGTTTCGCAGGTTCGTCTGCTTTCCAACAATCCCGATAAAGTCGCGGCCCTCGAACGGGGGGGAATCAAGGTTGTGGAACGGGTGCCCTGCGAAGTTTCCGCCAACGCTCACTCCGAGGATTATTTGAAAACCAAGAAAGAGAAGATGGGACACCTGTTCACGTCCAGATAGTGGAGAACGGCGTCCTACTCCACCGGTGACAGAACACAAACTACGCATTCGATCTGTCTTGTTGGCCTGCGCCGTGCTCGTAGTCGCCATAGCCGGCGCGGTTTGCATCTATCGGCCCGATCGTGCCATCAAGATCGGGACAGCCTCCATTAGTCAAACAATTTGCGACGAAGTCTTCATCTCAGGGCTCGACGCCCATCGCGTCTTTGCCGAAGAGATCCAACCCCAACGCGGATTACGCAGGCTGCTACGACGGCTGCGCTATACCGTAGACTCCGAGCGGCAACAGGTGACGACAACCTGGGCTGGCCACTTTCCGAGCGTCGCAACTTACCACAAGGGCTGGGGCTGCACGCAGGGAGACGCCGATGCTCTTGGAGTTGCACCCGATTTGCCGAGCCCGACTATATCGGACGATCGGGCAACACCAGTTGCACCCATCGACACCAACCTGAACGACGCGCTTTACCGGGCATTTGCGGAACCTCCGCGGCCACCGTATCGGCGCGTGCGCGCGATAGTGGTCATGCGGGATGGCAAAATCATTGCCGAACGCTACGCGCGGGGCATTGGACCGGACACTCCGTTGCTCAGCTATTCGGTCAGCAAGTCGGTGGTCAATGCGCTGACCGGCATCCTGGTTCGCGAGGGCAAGCTGGATTTGTATGCGCCGGCGCCAGTAACCGCATGGAGTTCTCCCAGCGATCCCCGCCATGCCATCACCCTAGACCAACTGCTGCGCATGACCAGCGGATTGAATCTTGAGGAAAGCGACAGCGGCTTCGATCCCGTGTCACGCATGCTTTTCTTAGAGCCCGACATGGCGGCATTTGCCGAGACGGCAAAGCTGATCGCGAAACCCGGCCAGACCTGGGAATACACCAGCGGCAATACCCTGATAGTCTCTGCCATATTGCGGGATGCCGTGGGTGGCCACGCGGCGGATGTTTTGCGCTTCGCTCACAGCGAATTGTTCAATCCTATAGGCATGCAACACGTCACCATGGAATTCGATGACGCCGGCACTCCGATAGGGTCGACGCGCATCTTGGCATCGGCCCGGGATTGGGCTCGCTTCGGCGAACTCTACCTCAATAATGGTGTGGTCGATGGCCAGCGCATCTTGCCGGAAGGCTGGGTCGCCTACTCGACTAAGCCCACGCTGGATAGTCCCTACGGCTCGGGCTTTTGGGTGAATGCCGGGCAACACCCCGATGCGCACGGCCGTGTGCATGCCGGGATGCCGGAGGACTCGTATTTCGCCTCTGGCTTATTCGGACAACGCATCGTAATCGTTCCTTCTGAGCGGTTGGTGATTGTGCGCTTTGGAGCCACGATCGATCCGCCGGATTTCGACATTCACGGGCTGACCCGGCTCGTGAAGGACGTGATTGCCGACAGGCCTTAATTCCCTGCCGCCGCCAGGACCGCGCGTTTCGTAAACACCCTAATCATTTCCCGGCGATATTCCGGCGTAAGCGCGGAAGTGGTCAATGGCTTCGCGGTTTTCGCTGCCAAAACGCCAACGGCGTCAGCGACGCTGTCATCGACGGTCTTTCCGTTAAGAGCTTCACTCGCGCCTTTCACCAGCAGGGGTGCGGGATTCACCGCCGTAATGGCCACACGCGCGTCCGATACGTGTCCGTTCGATCGCTTGATGACTACTGCCACTCCCGCCAGCGGATAATCAATCGAGCCGCGAATTCGCAGCTTGCGATACACCCCACGATAATCGGCCGAAGCCTCAGGCAGGAAAACGCGCGTGAGCAATTCGTCCGGCTGGAGCTTGCGGTAATCGTCTCCGAGACCGGTGTAGAACTCACGCAATGGAATGCGCCGCGTACCGCGCCGACTGACAATTTCTACTTCCGCATTTAGGCACAGCAGCGCGGCGGGGGTGTCTCCGGAAAACGCCGCCCAGCACTTGGTACCACCGGGCGCGACGTGGCAAAGGTCGCCATCTTTCTTGATGCAGAAGCCGCAGCCTTTGCGCCAGGTAAGCGACTGGTTGTACCACAGGCAACGGGTGTCCAGACAAATATTTCCGCCGATCGTGCCCATATTGCGCAGCACGGGGGATGCGACGGCTGCCGCAGCCTCGGTCAGCACCGAATAGCGGCGGTGCAAAGGCTCAGAATGCTCGATTGCTGTTAGGGAGGTCAACACTCCGATCTCCAAGCCGCTTCCCTCCTGCTCGCGGATTCCATTCAATTCGGTGATGTGGCGGATGTCCAGGACGTACTCCGGCTCGAACAACTTCTGCCGCATGGAGGGGATGAGGTCGGTGCCGCCGGCAACAACGCGAAGCCTGGACGAATATTTCTCAAGATAGCCGACCGCTTCATCGACGCTGCTCGGGCGCAGCAGTTTGAAATTCGGAAGGCTCAATCGTCACCTGCCGTGGGGGCGGGACCTTCGCGCCGAGATGGATCCAGCGGATGCCGATCCGGGCCTTTACCACGAAACCAGAGCGACCCGCCGTGCTCACGGAAACGCGCTGGCGATGTGGGATCGACCCCCTCGGTCAGATTGATGTGCTTGGCATTCTTCTTGGCGCGAAGTGCTGCCAGCACTCGCTCGGGTGTGAAAGGACACTCGTGCAGTCGCACACCGACCGCGTCGTAGATGGCGTTCGAGATGGCGGGAATGGTCGCGGCCAGCGAGCCTTCGCTGCACTCTTTGGCTCCGAACGGCCCTTCGGGGTCGATGCTCTCGACGATAATCGCTTCCACCTCGGGCGACTCCACTGACGACGGGCTGCGATATTCGAGCAGCCCAGGATTCATCAGCATGCCATCTTTCCAGACCATCTCTTCGGTCAGCGCCTGGCCCATGCCCATCCAGACCGAACCAATGATCTGGCCTTCGACGGAAACCGGATTCAATGCGCGGCCGCAGTCGTGCGATGCCCAAACTTTATGCACTGTCACTTCGCCGGTCTCTTCGTCAACACTCACTTCAGCCACCTGAGCAGAATACGAATATGCCGGTGAGGGGCCAACGCCAGCGCCTTTGTGTTTACCCCCGCGAGCATCCGGCGGAGGCGCATAAGAGCCGGTTCCACTAAGTGCGCCGTGAAAGTCGATGGCCGCGACTACCGCTTCTTCAAACGACAACTGATCTTTGGGACCCTCGTCTTTGCGTTTCTGCTGCAACGAGCCGCGCAGGATTTGACCGTCAACATGGCCAGAGACAGAAGCCTCGGACTGTGTGGTGCGGACACTCGTTGTCCGCGAAATCTTTTCTGCGAACCAGGTCGTTTCTGAAGACCAACTCTTCAGCCTCGCAGCTCATCTTTCGCGCCGCAGCCAGGGCAATCTGCTTCTTCACATCCTGCGCCGCTCGCAGCGTGGCATTGCCGTTCATGAAGGTCACGCGGCTCGAATAGGAACCGATGTCGATTGGGGTAAGGTCAGTGTCAGCTGCGATCACCTTCACTCGCCCGAGCGAACAACCGAGGGTTTCCGCGGTGATTTGGGCGACCATGGTGTCCGAACCCTGGCCGATGTCGGAAGCGCCGGTATAGACGACCACGCCGCCGTCGCGATCAATCTTAATGTTTACGGTCGAGTGCGGCATGTCCGACCGGATAATCGAGTTGGCCGCCCCGCTGACGTAATGGCTGCAAGCCACGCCCAAGCCGCGCCCCTTGGGCATTTTCCCCTTGCGCTGTTTCCAGCCAGAACGCTCCACCACCTTCTCAATGCACTCGGGCAGCCCATAGCTTTGTACGCGCAGGCCGTTCACCGTGACGCACGGCGGCTTCAGCAGATTGTGTTGGCGAATTTCGGCGGGATCCATGCCGATAGCGGCTGCCAGTTCGTCGAGCTGCGTCTCAAAAGCAAAACGAACGTTGACCGTACCATGGCCCCGCATGGCTCCGCAGACCGGCTTATTGGTGAGCACACGATAGCCGTCGTATTGAATATTGGGAATGTCGTAGAGAGCGCCGAGAAGCGCGCCCGAGTAAAGAATCGTGACTACACCGTAAGAGCAGTAGGCGCCGCCATCCTGCACCACCCGGGCTTTGACGGCGGTGATGCTGCCGTCTTTCTTAACTCCCGTTTTCAAATCGACGATAGTGCGCGGGCGTCCGCGATGCGCCCAGAAAACTTCTTCACGAGTGTAGGTGATTTTCACCGGCGCTTTGGCTTTGCGGGCCGCAATGGCGGCGATGATTTCCAGGGGAATGACTTCACTCTTGCCGCCGAAGCCACCGCCCACCAGCGGCTTGATCACACGAATTTGCGACATTGGCATTTCCAGCACGAGAGAAAGCTTGTGCTGTAGGTAGTAAGGAACCTGGGTGGAAGATTGCACGATCAGGCGGCCGGGGTTGCCCGTCTGGGGGTCAATCTCGAAAGCGGCCAGCGTGGCATGTGGCTCCATCGCGGCATGGGTGACCTCGTTGGCGATGAAACGGGCCTCGGCAATCTGATCCGCCTCGGCAAAACCCTTATCGGGATCGCCAAAAACGTGGTGATAGTCTTTTTCTATATTGTTCGGCTTGTTGTCATGGATGAGATTGGTCTCAGCCTTCATCGCATCTTCGGGATCAAAATAGGCTGGCAGAACTTCGTATTCAACATCGATGAGTTCAAGTGCCCTTTCGGCCGTGGCTTCATCCACCGCAGCCACGCAAGCCACGTTGTCGCCGACGTAGCGGACTTTGTCGAGCGCCAGCGCATACTCGTCATGGCCCACAGGAAGAATGCCGTAGGGATTTGGAGCGTCCTTACCGACAACCACTGTCACCACACCATCTGACTTTTCGGCGCGGCTGGTGTCGATTCGCTTGATACGCGCGTGCGGATAGGGCGAATGTAGAATTTTGCCGATGAGCATGCCGGGCGCGGTGAGGTCGTCGGCGTATTTGCCGGAGCCGGTAGTCTTGCCGGCGGCATCGACCATAGCGATGGATTTACCGATGATGGAGAAGTCAGTCATGAGCAGTGGCCATGTGGGGACGGGCGCCCACGCCCGTCCGGTCGAGCGTGGCTCGACGGGAGGCTATTTTTGTGTCAAAAGCAGGTTCCTCGACTGCGGTGATCGTTCGCAAGCGGACGATCATCTTCGCTCGGAATGGCAAGAGACTTGGATTCATCTTGCCGCCATCCCCTTCTGCTCTGCCTCTATCGCTGCCTTGATCGCCTGATACATCTGGCTGTAGCCAGTGCAGCGGCATAGATTACTGCTCAGTCCGTTGCGAATTTCTGCTTCGGTCGGATTCGGGTTCTGCGCCAGCAGATGCTTTACCGTCATCATGAACCCTGGCGTGCAGTAGCCGCACTGTGATCCGCCCCAATCGCCGTAAGCTTTTTGAATCGCAGCCAGACTGCCGTGTTCGCTTACACCCTCGACGGTCGTAATTTCCTGGCCCTCACAACTCGCCGCCAGCAGGGTGCAGGAAAGCATAGGGATTCCATCGACCTGCACAGTACAGGCGCCGCACGAAGAATCGTCGCAGCCGCGCTTGGAACCGGTGAGGTCAAGGTCCTGGCGCAGCGCGTCGAGCAGCAGCTTGCTGGGCTCGATGGCGATCTCGTGCGAGCGCCCATTGACCCGAAGTTCGATGAGTTCTTTTTTCATGCGGCGGCTACTTTCCCCTCCACGCGGGCGCACGTTTTTCAAGAAAGGCATTGATGCCTTCGTGGACATCTTCGGTCTTCATCAGTTCGTCGAGGTAAATGCCTTCGGCGTGGGCCAAGCCCTTGTGGAAATGGATCGCATCCCAGACGTAGATCGCTTTTTTGGTGAGGGCGAGAGCCGCGGGGCTCAGCTTCGCCAGGCGATCCAGCGCCTCCTGGGCCGCTTTCTCTACTTCCGCATCGGGCACCGCACGATTCGCCAGGCCCATGTCAGCCGCTTCCCTGCCCGTGATGCTGCGGCCTGTGAGAATCAGGTCCGCAGCGCGCTTCTGGCCGATGACCGCGGAAAGTACCGTCGCCGCGACCGGCGGATAGCAGCCCAGCTTAATTTCCGGAAAACCCCAGGTAGCGGAATCGGAGGTATAAACCAAATCGCAGACTGCCGCAATTTCCGCGCCTCCGCCCAGGCAATTGCCATGAACGCTGGCGATGGTTACCTTATGGCTGTTGACGATGGTGTGAATCACGCCATGGAACTTAGCCAGCATTTCATGAACTTTGTCGGGAGTGTGGGCAGCAACGTCAACGCCGGCTGAAAAACACTTGCCTGCACCAGAAAACACAACGCATGAAATCGCCGGATCATCTTCGATTTGCGTCAGAGCAGCCGCCAGTTCCTCCATCATCGGTATATCAATGACATTGACCGGAGGATGGTGCAAGGAGACGCGAGCCACTGGGGTTTGAAGCTCGACTTCAATGCGGGATTTGGTGGTACTTGCAGTGGCCATGGCTCCCATCACTAAGCATCGCTCGGCTGGGCGGACGAGGGCGTCCGCCCCTACAAACACCTACAAATTGATTGCCGACTTCCTGACTTCGCCGATCGAAGCCAGCGGATCACGCGCTCCCTCTTTCGGCGCAATCCATTTCTTTTCGTTGGCAATAATGTCGAGCAGCAGCTTCTTGTCCTCCGCCGTCGGCATGTACTCTTTCACGTGCTCGTCGTAGGCTCGGTCGTCCAGAGGCTCGCCGGTTTGCGCGTGAAACTTCTGGCCCGCCCAGCGGCCGATGCTGCGGTTAAACTTGATGTGTGGTGCGTAAAGTCTTGTCTGGCCTGCCTTTAATACACCGTTAAAACGTTCGATCAAGCCTGCCACTTCGTCCCGGTAGAGTTGCCGGTTGTAATCGTTCAACTCGTCGACCTTGGCGGTTTCGGTGTTCTTCGGTTCGTCGTAGCGCCCCTTGATACCCCAAACGTAGGCCCAATGCGCGGATGAAGAATGGTCGGTGCCGAACAGGTCGTAGGAACTCGAAATCCATTTATTGAGATAGCGCTGAATCAGCCACGCGGGGACCACGCCAGCTTCCACAATGCGGCGCAGGCCATCGTTGCCCGTGCCCATGTGGAACGCCTCTTCGCGCAGCATGTAGGACATCGACCGGCCCAGCGGGGCGAATGCCGAGTACTTCAGCATCTGCAGCTGGAATTTTCCGTCTCGGTCGACAAAGTCGGTGTAGGTGAAAAAGTCCATCCAGTTGTCCACGTCGACGTTGAAAGCACCGAGCAGACGCTTGTTCTCAAAGGCGCGTCGCTCCAGCATTTTCTGAGCTTCCACTTTGCCGGAATAGCCGAAGTGCGCGATCAGCAAAGCGCACATCTGCCAGCCGTGGCGCATTTCCTCGATCATCACGCGAGTAATCGCGCTGCGGTCCCAGTCGGTCGGTGCACTCTCGAACAAATTGCGCTGCTGCTCGACGCTGGCAAATTCGGTGTCGCCCTGATAAACGATCAGATTGATGAGCGCGTCACGCATCTGTTGCGTCGGCACCTGCCGCAGGTTCTCCCACTTCCTGTTGCCCTTAAACGCGCCAAACTGGATCTCGTCGGTCTCAATGGCGCCGTAGAGCGTGTCGAATTTAAAGTCGGCAATCTCCTTGTGGTTGACGCCGATGTCTTTGCGCCAATCGTCGAACAGTCCGACCCAATCGCTGAAGCTTCCGATTTTTGCTACTTTTCCAGGCATAATTGCTCCAATTCTACGAACCACAAAGGACACAAAAGCTCACAAAGGAAAAACTGGTTGGTGGCATCCCTTTGTGTACCTTCGTCTCCTTCGTAGTTAGCACCATTCATCCCAAATTCATCCAGACGGTTTTGTTTTCCGTATAATGCTCCAACGCTTTTTCGCCCAGTTCGCGGCCCAATCCCGAGCTCTTGTACCCGCCGAAAGGCATGGCCGCGTCCATCAGACCGTACGTGTTGATCCACACGGTTCCGGCTTTCAGTTGCCGCGAAACCAGATGCGCCTTCTTCAGATCTTTTGTCCACACCGCCGACGCCAGCCCGTACGGATTCTGATTGGCCTGCGCGACTGCCTGCTCGATATCGTCGAAGCTGATGGTCGCGAGCACTGGCCCGAAAATTTCTTCCTGCGCGATCTTCATATTGTTGTTAACGCCGCTGAAAATCGTCGGCTCAATGAAGAACCCTTTGCTGCCATCCACCGAAACGCGATTGCCCCCGGCCAACAGCTTCGCCCCTTCTTTCTTGCCGGCCTCGATATAGCCGAGAACCGTGTTCATTTGCTCCTGGCTCACGATCGCGCCCATGCGCGTTTTCGGATCCAGCGGATCGGCAGGACGCATCTTGCTGGCGCGGGCAACGAGCTTTTCGAGGAACTCATCCTGCACTTTGCTCTCGATAAACAGCCGTGAGCCGGCATTGCAGACTTCGCCTTTGCCATAGAAGATCCCAGTGATGGCGCCTTTCACTGCGCCGTCAATATCGGCGTCGGCGAAGACGATGTTCGGAGATTTGCCGCCGAGTTCCAGCGTAATGCGCTTCATGGTGTCGGCCGCGCCGCGCATGATTTCCTTGCCGACTTCGGTCGATCCGGTAAATGCGATCTTGTCGATACCGGGATGGCGGACCATGGTGCGGCCCACTTCCGAGTTGCCGGTGATGACGTTGATTACGCCTGCCGGCACGCCGGCTTCGACAGCCAACTCACCGAAGCGAATTGCCGTAAGCGGGGTCAGGCTGGCCGGCTTCCAAACAACTGTGTTACCGCAAGCCAATGCCGGTCCGAGCTTCCAGGAAGAAAGCAGCAACGGAAAATTCCACGGCACAATCATTCCGACTACGCCCACCGGCTCGCGCAGGGTATAAGTGAAGGCATTGTCGAAGGTGTTGACGGTCTCGCCGTGAATCTTCGTCGCCCAGCCGGCGTAGTAGCGCAGTACGTCGATGACCATCGGCATATCGACGTAGCGCGATTCGAAAATCGGCTTGCCGTTGTCAAGAGTTTCCAACTCGGCAAACTCGTCTATGTTTTTCTCGAGCAAGTCGGCGAGCCGCCAGATTAGTCGTCCGCGCTCGCTGGCCGACATCTTGCGCCACGGGCCGCTGCGGTCGTCGAACGCCCTGTGCGCAGCGCCGACTGCGCGATCGACATCGGCGGCGGAAGCGGAAGCAATCTGGGTCAACACTTCTCCAGTAGCAGGGTTTAAAGTGTCGAACTTTTTGGCGGTTTCCACCCACTGCCCGTCAATCAGCAAGCGGCCGGGGGGAAGTTTGGTTCTGGTAGCTGCGATCATTCTGGTTTCCGATCAAAGACAAGAGTGAAAGGCCGGCTCACTGCCCGGCCTTTATCCTCTGATTACTTCGCCTTGAACACTGCCGGCCGCTTCTCCACGTAAGCCGCCAGGCCCTCTTTGGCGTCTTCGCTCTGGAACAGCAGTTGCTGGTTCTCGCGTTCCACCGCCAGCGCCGACTCCATGGGAATTTCCCATCCAGTCTGCACCGCGCGCTTGATGCGTCCCACCGCCTTCGAAGCCTTGTTCGGCGGGCAGAATTGCCGTGCGTACTCCATGACGTTGTCCATGAAGCCATCGCGTTCGAAAATGTCGTTGACGATCCCGATTTCTTTGGCTTCTTCAAATGAAAACGTGTTGCCGGTGACCATCAGCTCGATGGCCTTGCTCTTCCCTACCATGCGCGATAAACGTTGTGTGCCGCCAGTTCCCGGAAGGACGCCAAGATTCACTTCCGGCAGGCCAATCTTGCCCGCATCCTGGCGCGCGATGCGAATATCGGCAGCCATGGCAATCTCAAGTCCGCCGCCAACGCAGTGCCCGTTGATGGCGGCGATCACGAGCTTAGGGGTGTGCTCCAGGCGCAGCAGCATCTCGTTGGCGTGCAGGCAGAAGTAGTACTTGAACGTCGGATCGACGCTCGACAGCATCTTGATGTTGGCGCCGGCAGAGAAAAATTTATCGCCCGACCCGGTGAGCACGATGACGTATACGTCGTTATCCATGCGCGCCTTCAAAATGGCCTCGTCGAGCTGGCGGTTCATTTCATAGGTGTAGGTGTTGGCCGGGGGATCGAACATCTCAATCACCGCAACGCCCTTATCGGTGCGATAGTTGATCAGTTGCTTGGTAGTTTCGCCGGTCGAGGGCGCCATCGTAGTAGCCATGTCAAAACTCCTTTTAGTGATTCGTAGAATTTAATTTCAGTTCAATAGCGATTTTTTCTTACGATTCTTCTTGCGCGCAGCACATGCTCCGACGCCGCAAAGAAAAATATCGCCCATTTTCCCGGCGACCGCTTCGGCGTCAGCGTCCACCCGCGGGTTGTACCACGTATAGATCCAGTTCATCATCCCGAAGAGGGTCAGAACATCGAGGCGGCTTGACCCCTCCAGTTTACGCTCGCGCCGGTAGTCATCGAGCAGGCCCACGCAGATTCGATAGTAGGCGCGCTTGATGGCCGCGACTTCCGCACCGAAGCCGTTCTTCAGCACATCGTCCTCGTGAGAAAGAACCTTCATTCCCTTGCGGTTGGCGAGAAAATATTCCAAGTGATTCAGGATAAAAATGCGGATGCGCTGCTCGGGGTCAGAAACAGAATCCAGCCGCTCGCGCAGGCGCTCGACGATCGTAGTAAAGGTTTCCTTCTGGATTAGGTAAAGCAGCTTCTCCTTGGATTCAAAGTAGTAATACAAGCCGGAGAGCGACATGCCGCTCTGCCGCGCCAGATCTCGCATGGACGCCCCGGCGTAACCTTTTTCATAAAAGACTTCGGTAGCGTGAAGCAAAATCTTGGTCAGCCTGCGGTCGAAGCGGGTCTCCGGGGAAGCATCAGCCGCCGGCACACGGCGGCGAGCGTTGACCGAAGATGTGACCGGAGTAGAGGAGCCCATAAAGTTCGAACGTTCGTTCAAACAGTATAACAGAACGCAAGTGGACTCCGTGCAGCGCTGTCTCTTAGCAAGTTTAGTTCCGAATGTCCGCCAGCAGCCGCTCGACTTCTTCCTTCACCTCAGCGGTGATGGGCAGCAGCGGCAGCCGCGCCGGGCCGCCGTAGTAGCCGTTGAAGTCCATGGCATATTTAATCGCGGGGATGCCCAACTCGCCGACGATCCGTTGCGCGGCCTTCACAATGCGCTGCTGTTTGAGGCGGGCCAACTCGTGGTCGCCTTCTTTCCAGGCAGCATAGATTTCGTAGCAGGCCGTCGGGGCGGGATCGGCGAAGCCCAGGATCGCACCCGACGGCGCCCACCTGCAACGACGGCTCCAACGTCTGTGCCGCGCCCACCAGCACCTGAAAGCCGACTTCTTTCTGGCGTGTCTTCAAGCCGCTGACCACGCTGACCGCAGACGACGACGGCTTCGACCGTACCCGGCCAGCGCCGCAATCGACACCAGTTCCCCGTTGCCCTTGGCAGCCGCGCTCAACATGCGGGGCGTGACTGCGTCGAAAGTTTCAGTGACACTCGCGGCTCGCTTGACCGAGCGCGTCCCCTCCACCATGCGGCGGACTTTTTCCACGTCGCCGCCGGATTCCTTGATGCCCATGATGTTGGGATGGCCAGCTAGTTCGATCACGATCTCTGCGGGAATATCGTACGCAGTGAATCCAGGCACGTTGTAAATCAGCACCGGCAGCGGCGAATGATCGGCGACAAAACGGTAAAACGCAAGCACATTCGCCGACGCCATCTGTTTGCGATAAAAATGTGGGGTGCGGACCAGAGCCACGTCGTAGCCGACCTTGGCGGCATACTCGGTAAGTTGCAGCGTCTCGTCCGCAGATTCCATGCCCGTGCCCGCGATCAGGACTTTGCCCGGCGCACAAGCCTCGCGAACCGACTGCAAGACGTCGCACCGTTCCATGTCCGAAAGCAAAATAGCCTCACCGGTCGAACCCAGAGCGACGATACCCGCCACCGGCGTCTTCGAGTAGCGCTCGACGTTGGCTTCGAGTTTCTTGAAATACACATTGCCCTGCGGATAAAAGGGCGTGGTGATGGGAGGAAAAATACCGTGAAGTAACATGAGCGCAGCTCCTGCCCACTAGCTTAGCAGTTCGGCGGACAGATGATCGGTATGACTTCGCGCTTATTGCGGCGATAGGCGCGGAAGTCGACGGCATCTACGGTAACTATCGGAAGCCTTGGGTTCAGTTCACTCATTCGAATCAGGCAAAGGTCGGCGAGGTCGGGGCGGCGATCACCATAGCGAGTGGCAAGATCGTGAAGGTGTTCAAGTTGGATGGTGCAATCGAAAGCTAACTGGACTGCCCCGCGCCTGCAGCATTTCCAGAACCTGCATGCTCGACCTCAAATGGAAGGCGGTCTCGGCCAGTACCGCCTCGCAAGTCAGAAGGGGCGGTGTGAGTTGTTCCGCGAGGTTTCTTGCCCATTCGTGGTGCTGGTCATTCCGCGCGACTAGGGCAACTAGATAACCGGTGTCGGCAATGACATGCATGTCATTCGCGCGAGAATCCCTTGCGAGATGAAAGGTTTCGTGGGCCACCCTTGATCACCCCGGCAAACTCCAGCAGAGGATTTTTGTCCTCTTGTGCCAGCGTGGTTTCGAGCGACCGGCGAACTACCCGTCCTACGGGCAATCCGGCACGACGGGACACCAGCCGCAGCCGATCCAGCAGTTCTTTAGGAAGGCGAATTGTGAGTGTATTACTCATTTGCCTCCACTGTAACACACACAGGAACGATTCCAAAACGGCGACTACCGCCTGACTTTGGCCCCTCGGTCGGCATGCAGTTTTTGCAGGGCGAACACGTTCACTTCCCCGCGTTGCAGTGCGGCAATGCCCTCGGCGGCGGCGCGGGCGGCAGCAAGCGTTGTGATGGTCGGAATGCGCGCATTCACCGCGGCGCGGCGGATGGCTTGCTCGTCAAACCAAGGCTCGAGTCCGTGGGGCGTGTTGATGACCAGTTGCATGCGCTCGCCTTTGATCAAATCGACCACGTTGGGCCGGCCTTCCTTCACTTTGTACACGCGCTCCACCGTCATTCCCGCACGCTCAATAATATCCGCCGTACCGGCCGTAGCCACCAGGTGAAATCCCATGTCAGCGAACTTGCGCGCCACATCGGCAACTTGCGGCTTGTCGTGATCGGTGACGCTGATGAAAACGGTGCCCTTGGTGGGAAGCTTTTGTCCGGCCGCAATTTGCGCTTTGGCAAAAGCCTCGCCGAAGTTGTCGGCCACGCCCATCACTTCCCCGGTGGATTTCATCTCCGGCCCAAGTACGGTGTCCACGCCAGGAAATTTATTCCAGGGAAACACCGGGGATTTCACATAGTAAAAGCTTCCAGTATCGAGGTCCACGCGGCGTTCGATGAATTCCGGCAGAAATTCGCGCAGCTTGCGGCCAGTCATCAGGCGGGCGGCAATTTTGGCCATAGGCACGCCCGTGGCTTTGGAAACGTAGGGCACGGTGCGCGAGGCGCGCGGATTCACTTCCAGCACATACACCTTGCCTCCGCCGCCGTTGCCATTGCCGCGCGGGATGGCAAACTGAATGTTCATCAGCCCAACCACTTTCAAGGCTCGCGCCAGCTTGAAGGTGTATTCGCGCATTTGGTCCAGCAGCTTTTGTGGAATGTCCACTGCTGGCAGCACGCAGGAAGAATCGCCGGAGTGGATGCCGGCTTCTTCGATGTGCTGCATGATGCCGCCGATCACCACATCTTCTCCGTCGGACAGCGCGTCGACATCGATTTCGATGGCGTCTTCCAGGAAGTGATCGATCAGAATCGGCCGGTCGTGCGAGTATTCGACCGCTTCCTTCATGTAACGGATGACGCTTTCTTCATCGTAGGCGATGACCATGGCGCGTCCTCCGAGCACATAGGAAGGCCGCACCAGCACGGGATAGCCCACTTTCGTGGCGCCAGCAACTGCTTCTTCAAGCGACGCGGCCATCACGCCCGGTGACTGCGGAATTTGCAGTTCTTCGAGCAGCCGGTTGAAGCGCTTGCGGTCCTCGGCGAGATCGATCGATTCGGGCGATGTTCCGATGATGTTGACACCGGCCGCCTTCAAGGGCAGCGCAAGATTCAGCGGCGTCTGTCCGCCGAATTGCACGATCACTCCGACCGGGGCGCCCGTACGAACCTTCGTGCTCACAGATGGCGAGCACGTCTTCGAGCGTGAGCGGTTCGAAGTACAGCCGGTCGCTGGTGTCGTAATCGGTCGAGACCGTCTCGGGATTGCAGTTGATCATGATGGTCTCGTAACCGTCGTCGCGCAACGCGAAAGAAGCGTGGCAGCAGCAGTAATCGAACTCGATTCCCTGCCCGATGCGGTTGGGGCCGCTGCCCAGAATAATTATTTTCTTCTTGTCGGTGGGCGCGGCTTCATCTTCGTCCTCGTAAGTGGAATACAAGTATGGGGTAAAACTTTCGAATTCGGCGGCGCAGGTGTCGACGCGTTTGTAGACCGGTTTAATGCCGTGCTTCTTGCGCAGATGACGAACCTTCTCTTGTCCGTTCAGCCGCCACGCTCCCGCCAGACGGCCGTCAGAAAAGCCATAACGTTTTACCTCGCGCAACACCTCTACCGGAATCGATTCCATGGGATGCTTTTCCAACTCCAGCTGCATGTCATTAATCTCTTTGAGCTGGTAGAGGAACCAGGGATCGATGGAAGTCATTTTATAAAGCTGCTTAACGGTGTGGCCCTGGCGCAGCGCGTATTGCACGTACGCCAGCCGGTCCGGATGCGGCGTCACCAGCCGCTGCGTCATGATTTTCGGCTCAATCTTCGATCCCCCGACACGTTTGCCGGTGTCAAGCGAGCGAATGCCCTTCATCAGAGCTTCTTTGAACGTGCGGCCAATGGCCATCACTTCGCCGACAGACTTCATTTGCGGGCCGAGATTTTCGTCTGCGCCTGGAAACTTTTCGAACTGCCACTTGGGAATCTTGACCACAACATAATCCAGCGTCGGCTCGAAGCAAGCCGGAGTCTTGCGCGTAATGTCGTTGCGGATTTCGTCGAGGGTGTAGCCAACCGCAAGCTTGGCGGCGATTTTGGCGATCGGAAATCCAGTCGCTTTCGACGCCAGCGCGGAAGAGCGCGACACGCGCGGGTTCATTTCGATCACCACCATCCGCCCGGTCTGAGGATGAATGCCGAACTGAATATTCGATCCGCCGGTCTCGACGCCGATTTCGCGAATCACCGCGATGGCCGCATCGCGCATGGCTTGATATTCACGATCGGTGAGAGTTTGTGAAGGAGCGACCGTAATGGAGTCGCCGGTATGCACGCCCATGGGATCGAAGTTTTCGATGGAGCAGACGATGATGACGTTGTCGGCGGTATCACGCATCACTTCCAGTTCAAATTCCTTCCAGCCCAGAACCGACTCTTCAATCAGTGCTTCGTGGACGGGAGAGAAGTCGAGCCCGCGCGCCAGCAACTCCATCAACTCCTCGCGGTTGTAGGCGATGCCGCCGCCGGAGCCGCCGAGCGTGAACGACGGACGAATGATGACGGGAAAGCCGATCTTGCCGGCGAATTCCAGGCCGTCTTTAATGTTGTTCACCAAAGAAGACTTGGGAACATCGAGGCCGATCTTCTGCATCGCATCTTTGAAAACCAGCCGGTCTTCGGCCTTCTTGATGGCCGTCACGTTGGCGCCGATGAGTTGTACGTTGTATTTGTCGAGAACGCCGCCGTCAGCGAGTTCAATCGCAAGATTCAGCGCAGTCTGGCCGCCGACCGTGGGCAGAATGGCGAAGCCGGCGCCCGGCGACATTTCACGCTCAATACGGATGATTTCTTCCAGATATTCGCGCGTCAGCGGTTCGATGTAAGTGCGGTCGGCCGATTCGGGATCGGTCATGATGGTCGCCGGATTGGAATTGGCGAGCACCACTTCAAAGCCCTCGGACTTGAGCGCCTTGCAAGCCTGGGTACCGGAGTAATCGAACTCCGCCGACTGGCCAATGATGATGGGGCCAGAGCCGAGAATCAGGATCTTCGAGATGTCAGTACGTTTGGGCATTATGCGATCTTGTTCCTATTATCGAAGGCAGACTTGGTTGCTTCCGGTCCTTTGCTTCGAGGAGACGACTCGTCGTTGCTTTGAAAGGGCGCGCCTTCAGGCGCGCCGACTGCCGCCCTTAACACGAGGGGCTTTAGCCCCTGTGGGATTGGGTCACGTTCGCATCCCGGATGCGCTGACGAATACGGATACTCCTGCGGCTCCTGGCATAAATGCTTCCTCACCGGGTTGAGGTGGACGTACCTCACGTGCACGTCGTAATCCGCCGCATCGCGGATGCGATGATCCTGAAACCCTTTTTGCCAGACTTCCATATTCGAGCCAAGCTCTTTCTTTGCTCGATACGAGAATCCGCCCTTGATGAACTGAACTGCCTTCTCAATACTCGTTAGAGGCGTCAGGAGGACATGGATGTGGTCCGGCATGACCACGAATTCGTGAAGCAGATAGGCCGAGCCTCGGTAGTGATAAAGAGTGTCGATAAGCAATGCAGCCCAGCGTTCTTTCTGAAAAAGAGCGCGCCGTCCCCACGTACTGGTGGTGACCATGTAGGTTTGTTGGTTCTCCGTGGCGTGCTCTCGTTTAGGTCGCATGTAGTTGCGCCTCATCGGCGCCTCGATCAAACTTGTGCTGCGCACGGCGCGGCTTGAAGCCGCGCCCTTTCAAAACCTAATCGCCCTTCACCCCTTCCACTCCTCCATCATCTTCGTAAATTCCTTGAACAGATAATGCGAGTCGTGCGGGCCTGGCGAAGCCTCGGGGTGATACTGCACGCTGAACAATGGCAGGTTCTTGTGCCGCAGGCCTTCCAGCGTGTTGTCGTTTAAATCCATGTGCGTGAGTTCGACTTCGCTCATGGGCAGCGAATCCGGATCGACGGCGAAGTTGTGGTTGTGCGCGGTGATTTCGATCTTGCCGTCTCCAACTGCTTCACCGGATGATTCCCGCCGTGGTGGCCGAACTTCAGCTTGAAAGTTTTTCCGCCGAGCGCGATCCCCGTGAGCTGATGGCCAAGACAGATTCCGAAAATTGGCAAACGTCCCATCAGCCGGCGAATGTTGTCCACCGCATAAGTGCAAGGCTCAGGATCGCCGGGACCATTGGAGAGAAACACGCCGTTCGGCTTCATCGCGAGCACATCTTCCGCCGGAGTCTGCGCCGGAACCACCGTCACCTTGCAGCCTTCGCCACGCAGCTTGCGCAATATGTTTTGCTTGATGCCGTAATCGTAGGCGACCACATGAAATCGTTCCGGCTGGTCTTTCACTCCGACCACTGCGACCGGCTCGTGCGAGCGCTCGCCAACTTCCCAAACATAAGGATGCTTCGTGGTCACGACCTTGGCGAGATCCATCCCGTCCATCTTCGGAATCGAGCGGGCTTTGGCGATCAGCTTCTGCGCGTCGGTTTCAAGCGTCGAGATCACGCCGCGCATCACGCCGTGGTCGCGCAGATGGCGCACCAGCGCGCGAGTGTCAATATCGGCCAGCACCGGAATCTTGAAGCCTTCGAGAAATTCGTCGGTGACCTGCTGCGAACGCCAGTTGGAGCTCACGCGCGAGAACTCGCGCACGATCAGGCCCTCGATGTAGGGGCGCGTGGCTTCGTTGTCGTCAGGGTTGGTGCCGTAGTTGCCGATTTCGGGATTGGTGAGAACGACAATCTGCCCGGCGTAGGAAGGATCGGTGAAAATTTCCTGATAGCCGGTGATGGAAGTATTAAAAACTACTTCCCCGTAACATTCGCCCTTTGCTCCGTAGCCTTTGCCTCGGAAGACTTTGCCGTCTTCCAGCGCAAGGATTGCTTGCATTGCGTCTCCGGGGAGAGTGGATTTTATAGATTTTAGCAGGGATGCAGAGAATCAGCCAAGAAATTCGCTGAGGAAATCGAGGAAATGCAGTAGCGTCGCGCCAGCGACAGAAGGCTATTCGGATTGGTTGGCGTCAGTAACCAGAAAGTAAGGCCCTAAGAAGGCAAATAGGCCTATGCCAAATGCAACAATACCCAAGAAGAAAAGCCGTCCGAATGTGAGCATCCGTAGTCTCTGTTCGTAGACAAACGTCGAACCTATCGCAACGGTGTATAGCGCGGCAATTAGGAACACAGCAATTGCGCTGGCACGACGTAGCAGTTGGTTCATTTGCGCCGATCCACTTTCCCTACCGCACCCTGCCCATCTTATCTACCGGCCAATACCCGAACACGGCCTTGCCATAGATATAACTCTCTCCCACCGGCCCAAAGTCGCGGCTGTCGTTCGAGAGGCTGCGGTGATCGCCCAGCACGAAATAGCTTCCCGGCGGAACCGTAATCTCGGGATAGGACCGCAGGTCTTCGTAAGCCTGGGGCACGTAGTCCTCGTCTAGGCGTTTTCCGTTCACCCACACCTGCCCAGTATCGATGTGGATGTGGTCTCCAGCCAGACCGATGACCCGCTTGATGAAACTCTTCGAGGGATCGCGGGGGTAGCGGAACACCACAATATCGCCGCGCTCGATGGGTTCCAGCCGATAGACGAACTTGTTCACGAAGATGCGTTCCTGGTCTTCCAGCGACGGCATCATGCTCGTCCCTTCGACCTTTACGGGCTGGTAGACGAAGATGATGATGAAACCGGAAATGGCCAGCGAGATCAGCAGGTCCCGCAGCCAGACGGAAATCGCCATGCCGCGTGAACGCATGGGGACGATTTCCTGGCTTATCCCGGCCGGCTCCGGAGCCGGATCGACAGAACCTGTTTGCTCTGACATGTTCCCTTCGATTTTATAACCGATTGCCGTGCCGCGTGTATCCCATGTCGCCTGGCCAAGTCCCGCGAGTTTGCAATTCGGGTACAATACCAAGACTGAGGACTTATGCGGCGACGTGCATGCACTGGAATTTTTCTTTTTCTGGTTACTCTGGTTGTTTCCACCCCTTGGGCAGCTTCTCAACAGGACGGCGCGGTTCCCGCCTACAACGTCGGTCCGCCCCCGAAAGGTACGAAGCTTCCCCCGATACTGGGGCGAGATCAGCTATGGGGTCCAGACAGCCAGCAGCCTTATCAAATTCATGCCTACGAACTCGCCGCGAAAATTCCGGCTACCTTGCATCAGCAGCCCTGTTATTGCTATTGCGATCGCATGGGACACAACAGTCTGCACAGCTGTTTTGAAGGTACTCACGGGGCGCGTTGCGACATTTGCCTGAAAGAGCTTTACTACACCTATTTGCAACATAAGAAGGGAAAGACTGCCGCTCAGATTCGCAGGGGGATCATCGCGGGAGAATGGCAGCAAGTGAACCTGGAAACCGCGGCTTCAATCAACTAGCTTTAGCAAACCCCTGGGTTGACGCAGCTTGCCAGGACGAGTAACCTTCTCGCGCTGCTTTCGAATACGAGTTTTCCACAGCCTGTGCCTTGGAGTCGCTAGAGGCCAGGGTAGTTGTTGCCGGCAGAAGGCTTGCATAATTCGTAGTAAGAGTTGATGGTAATCAATTTAAGTAACAGAAAAAGGAGTACTTACGAAGAGTACTGGAAGAGTGCTACACATGGCCCAAAAGACCACACCCAAGAAAACGATTGCCGAAGATCCGCGTTTTACACAGGCTGTGCAGAACTACGAGTCAGGTTTGCGTGCCATGCAGGAGCACAAATTTGACAAGGCTAAAGGCCTGCTAGAGAAGGTCCTGGCTGGCCCCATGAAGGAGTTAGCTGATCGCGCTCATGTGCACCTCAGCGCCTGCAACCAGCAATTGGAACGGGTGAGCACCCAATTCAAGAGTGCCGAGGAGCACTATGACTACGCAGTATCACTCATGAACGTCGGAGATTACGTGGGCGCGCGCGAGCACCTGGATAAGCTTTCCAAACAGACGCCGAAGGCCGACTTCGTCGCCTACGGTTTGGCGGCACTCGACTGCCTCACTGGCCACGTGGAAGATTCCCTTCGCCATCTGGATGAGGCCATTCGCCTAAACCCGTCGCTGCGCTTTCAGGCACGCAACGATTCCGACTTTCAAAATCTGGCGGAAGATCCTCGTTTCACCGAAATGCTATACCCCGACCCCGGCGCTGAGTCCTCCGCCGAATCTCTAGAGGAGCGTTAGGCCGCCCCATGGGTTCGTCTCATCAGCCGCCCACGCGTGCCCAAGGTGAAAGGCGCGGCGACCCCGGCCTGCGGGTGGTCGCTATCGGCGGCGGCACCGGACTCTCCACGCTATTGAAGGGCCTGCGGCATTACGTGACCTCACCCGGCGAACGGCGGGCCAGAGGCACTGAGCCTTCGGTCTACGATCTTTGCGCGGTTGTGACGGTGAGCGACGACGGCGGATCCAGCGGCCGCCTGCGCAAAGAACTTAACATGTTGCCTCCGGGCGACATTCGCAACTGCATCGTCGCGCTTTCCGAAGACGAACCTTTGCTGTCCAAGCTTTTTCAGCACCGCTTCGACAAGGGTTCGGGCCTGGAGGGTCACAGTTTCGGCAATCTTTTTCTTGCGGCCCTGACTTCAATCACCAAGGATTTTGGAGAAGCTGTACGCCTCTCTTCCGAAATTCTTGCCACTCGCGGCCATATTCACCCCGCGACCACTTCACACGTAGAGTTGGAGGCTCTGATGGAGGATGGGACACGCGTCCGCGGCGAAACCAAAATTACCGCCAGCAAGGGCCGTATCAACGAATTGTCCCTGGTGCCTCCCGATATCGAGCCCCAACCTCAGACTTTGCAAGCCATCGCTTCTGCCGACCTCATCACCATCGGACCTGGGTCGTTGTTCACTAGTCTGATCCCCAATCTGCTGGTTCGCGGCATCCCACAGGCCATTGCCAATTCGTCCGCCATCAAGGTGTATGTGTGCAACCTCATGACGCAAGCCAACGAAAGCCTGGGGCGCACCGCCGCCGACCACATCCGTGCCCTGAACCGCCACGCTGGCCGGCAGGTGTTTGACTACGCCGTTATCAACCAGAAGCAGATGTCTCCCGATCTCAAGGCGAAATACGCCTTGGAAGGCGCGACCCAGGTGGTGGTTGATCGTCGAAGCGATTGAGAAACTCGGTGTCACCCCGGTGCTGGGTGATTATCTTGAGGAAGGCGGAGTTGCGCGCCATGCGACCGACCGCGTCGCACGTGATGTGTTGCAGTTGGTATGTCACAAGCAAAGTGCGCGCCCTGATCTGGCCAGAGTCACGTAGGCTTCTAGCCTCCAGCATCGTCTCCTTTCTGGTTAACGTCCAATTCATGTCCCTGCCGCCATTCTCGCGGTATATTGAACTGAATGCCAAAGACTAAAGGAAGCAAGTCGCAAGCGCCACGGCTTGCCATCGCCATCATGGCGGCGGGCAAGGGCACGCGGTTAAAATCCAAACATCCCAAGGTTCTGCACGAAGTCGGCGGCAAGCCGTTGCTGGCGCATGTAATCGCCGCAGCCAAAGAGATCGTCCCCGCTCAGGATATTTACGCCATCATCGGGCATGAGGCCAACCAGGTGCGCCAGGCCGTGGCACACACTGGCGTGCAATTTGTAGAGCAAAAACCGCAGAAGGGCACCGGCCACGCCTTAATGGTCGCCCGCAATGTGCTTTCTGCCTACGATCAAGTGATTGTGCTCTCCGGAGATGCGCCGCTCATCACTCCCGATACCATTACCCGGCTCCGCGATTTCCATACCTCCAAGAAAGCGGCGATGACCCTTCTGACTGCGCACTTGCAGGATCCGTCCGGTTACGGGCGTGTGATCCGCAAAAACTCCCGCAGTGAGGAAGTTCAAGCCATTGTGGAAGAAAAGGCGGCCACACCGGCCCAGAAAAAGATCCGCGAGATCAACTCCGGCATTTACGCATTCGCCGTCGAACCTCTCTTCCGCCACATCAATCAGCTCGATTCCAACAATGCCCACGCCGAGTTCTACCTGACCGACATGGCCGCCATCCTCCGCAAAGCCAAAGCCCGCGTGGTTGCCGTGGCTGCCGCCGATCCCAATGAAGTGCTGGGCGGAAACACCCGCGCTGATTTAGTCGAGATCGATCAGCACATTCGCATGGCCAAGTGTCAGCAGCTCATGCGCGATGGTGTGACTATCTTCTATCCGCAAACCTGCGTAATTGATAGTGACGTTGAAATCGGCGCAGACACCGTGATTGAACCCTTCGTCCAGATTCTGGGCAACTCGCGCGTGAGTAGCGATTGCCGCATCCGCTCCTACAGCGTGATCCGCAACACCGTGATCGACGACGGCGTTCTGATTCTTCCCGGCTGCGTGATGGACGACTCTCACGTGGAGAAGAACGCGGTCGTCGGACCATACTCGCGTTTGCGTCCCGGAAGCGAAATCGGCGAAGGCGCTCACGTCGGCAATTTCGTCGAGACCAAGAAAACCCGCCTGGGCAAAGGATCGAAAGCCAACCATCTCAGCTACCTGGGTAATGCGGAGATCGGCGAGGGCGTGAACGTGGGTGCCGGCACCATCACCTGCAACTACGATGGCGTGCAAAAGCACACCACCGTCATCGAAGATGGTGTTTTCGTGGGCAGCGATACTACCCTGGTCGCGCCGGTGCGCCTGGCCAAGGGCGCTTACATTGGCGCGGCATCGTGCATCACCGATGACGTTCCGGAAGACTCACTGGCCATCGGCCGGGCGCGGCAGATCGTGAAAGAAGGTTGGATGAAACAGAAGCGAGGACAGGCTAAAGCTGGAAAGAGCTAGCCTTAGGCTTCCGCCGCCCCGCTCAACGCAGCCACGGCATCGTCGAGCGTTGCAAACATCAGAAACAGCGATTCTGTCTTGGTGATCTCAAACAGCCGGAACACCCGTTCATTTACACCGCTCAAGGCCACGCTGCGCCCGGCTTTCTGGCGGGAGATGTAGGCGCTCACCAGCGACCCCAGGCCCGAGGAATCGATGTAAGGGACCTCGCTGAGATCGACAATCACGCTCTCTTCTTTTTCTTCCCGCCGGATCGCGTTCTGAAAAGGCAACACGTTCTCCATCGTCAGCGGCCCGCGCAGACACAACACCCCTTGTCCGCCAATTGCGCCCAGCCGTTCGACCGTCAAAGGGATCGCGACCATCGGCAGATTCTATGGCAGATGCCCTTCTGGGGCAAGAGCCTGGATGTACTCGTCAGTTGTCATCGCAAAGCCAGCACATCGCTCCCGTCGTCACCGAAGGCCCCTGAAGTGGCGGTGTACAGCGCCACACCAGGGAACCGATAGGACGCAGACCACCCTACTTCCTGCGCTGTCGCAACCGGACCTCGAAACTCACCACTCCGTTGTAATCGCGAAGGCCGACGATGGAGAGGTTCTTGCTGATGTTGTATTCGCCCTGAATGATCTGCTGTGAAGTCTGGTTCACGTTGCTGGTGTAGGAGATGGTCAGGTTGTCCCTCACCTGCTGCTCGATCGTGACTGCGGGATAGGGGTTGTTCTGGGTGGGCGTTGTCTCGGTGGCAATCCCCTGCGGATTGATCTTGATGTGGCTGATGCCGAACAAATGCTGGGCGCGGTTGCTGATGACTGAGTTCAAGGCTTACCCGAGCACCAAATTCGACGCCTGCCCGGAAAAAGCGGATTGGCTGCTCTGCTGCATCTGTGCAGACTGTTCCTGCGTCTGACCCAGCGCCAGGAAGCTGATGATATCTGCCGGCGGCAAGGGCGGCTCCGAGTGATAACTCAGATTGAGCTTATCCGTCCCGCCATTCAAGTTCACGGTGATGTCATAGTCTTGCACACGGGTGGTCGCCTGCAAATCCAGTACTGCCGTCGTGGTCACCGGATTCGAGAAAGTAACGTCCCCTCGCTCCAGGTGATATTTCGTGCCACTGAAGTACAACTCACCCTCGATCACGTCCGCGCGTCCGAGCAGCACCGGCTTGGCCGCAGTGCCCCGCAAGTGCAGGTCGGCGTCGCCGGAGAGCCGGGCGACAGCGGTTTGCATCTCCAATTCCGGCGTGGTCACGATGTGGACATCCATGCGTATGCGGTTGAGAACTGGGTTGGTTTGCGGCAACACCGTGCCCTGCGCGCCACGTTGCAGGTAGGAGGCGAAATCGAATCCCGGCGTGACTCCCAGCTTGGTTACGGTCATGTCGCCCGAGAGCGTGGAAGCCGCCGAGGTTCCCGACCATCGCAATTGCGCGTTGGTCACGGAACTGATGCCGGGCAGCCGCAGGCGCACATCCTGTCCCTTTAGGGTGAGATCGAAACTCAGTTGCCGGTTGTAGGCGGTCGCGTAGCCGCCAAAGGAGACCAGGCCACCGCCCACGTGGGCCGTCAGGGTTTCAATCTGCAAACGATTGGTGTTAAAAACCAGGGATCCGTTGATGTCGCTCAGCGCGCTGGGCAGATCGCTGTATTGAATCGAGCCATTGGCCACTTGCACCCGCCCCTGAATCACAGGCCGGCCGAGCGTACCTATAACGTTCACATTTACCGCCACCGCGCCTTCGGACGTAAAATCCGGATCGTAGCTTTGAATCAGACGAAGGTCCGCATTGCCGGCGGCCCGCAGATCCAGATCGCGATCCCCGCCAAGCTGCACGGTGCCTCCGATCGAAAGGTCCGTGCCTTGGCCGGCGAGACGCAATTGTTGAATATCGAGCGTATCTGGCGGAGATCGCGAAGTGAATCGGACCGTTGTTGCGGATCTGGATGTGTTCCATCTCGGCGAAGAAATCGCTGATGTTCCCCATCACTTGCAACTCCCGCGGGTTCCGCCACGGCCCGATGAGCCGCAAATCACCCGCTGCCGACGAGTGCCCTGTTACCTTCCCCGCGCAAGTAATTTCGCAAGACCGGATCCACGTCGAGATGATCGAAATGAAGAGTGACATCGGACGGCCACTCATCCCGCAGGTTGACGGTTCCATCGATGTCGAGCTGGCTGTCTTTGAATTCGGAAACGCCCGTCAACCGGAGTTCCGCCCTCGGGTGACGGCATCGAATCTGTACTCTCCCATGCGCTCGTGATCCAAAGTGAGATCGTGCAAGCGGATTTTGGCGTTGATGATGGGCTCGTCCAGAGTCCCGGAACTTTGAGCTTCGAAAGTCCATGCTGCCTTCCACCGCGATCCGTGTGGACTGGAGAGAGGGAAAGTCGCGCCAGATCAAAGTTGGTGCCATTCAGGTGAAAGCGGAATGCGCGCGTCAGAAAATCGTAAGTTCCGTCGCCGGTTACCTTGGCCTCGTTATGCGCCAGCTGAATCCCCTCCAGCGAGAGTTGCTCACGGTTGATCGAGAACTTGGAGTCGAATTGCTGAATGGCTTGCCCCTGCACCACCGCATCCGTCAGATGGATGGTGCCCTCGGCATGCGGCTGCGCTCTGGTTCCCGACGCGTGGACGAAGAGATCCATTTTCCCGCTGGCAGGATAATCATAGCCCGCTATTGCCAGCATCTGCGGCGATATCAGCATCGTGCATTTGCATACTGGCGGTGAAAGCGTCGGAACTCGGTAAATTCGCCGCCCTTCAAGTCCGGCCTCCGAGTCGAATCCTACGCTGGTTTCCCCGTGACGCAGGATGCCATTGTGAGCGACAAAAGTGCTGGGAGACAGCTCGACCTCCGCCGCAAGATAATCCCACCGGATTTCTTTCCTCGGAGTGGTTGCGGTCGCAGGAATAATAACTTCGAAATCCTGCGATTGCAGCTTGCCTTCAAAATCAATTTCCGACAGCCGTCCGCTGGCTGATCCGGTAAACGACGCCCGGCCCCGCATGTCCGAGGGCGTGCTGCTGCCGGTATCCCAGCGCAACCAGGACGCGCTCCCACTCTCCCAGGTCGCTGGTGCTGATCGACAGTTTCATCGCGGCACGGGTCGAGAGTGTTCCCGAAGCGCGCACTCTGGCTGGATCGCGTGTTGGCGTTGAACTCGGACACTTCCAGTTCTCCGGTGGCGACCTCGATAAATGGCGTGACCACGCGCGCTGAGCGGCAACTGCTCCGGGCGAGACATTGCGCCGGGGCAGCGACTTCCAGTGTGATCTCGTTTCCGCACTTGCGCAGCGAGCCTCGCCAGCGGGTTTCGAAGGTGCCGCTGCCCAACCCGGCCAGGTTCATGCCCTGAAACGGCCGCTGACACTGACGACAAGGCCGCGACTATCTGCCTGAGCGGAAAGGCCCTTCATCCGCAAGCGCACGCTTCCCTTCTGTTCAGCGACCTTCTGTTTGCGGTCTTGCTGGTGGCGGCCGGCTGCAGCCAGTTGATGATCTTCCGCGTCACCGCTCACATCTCCGCCCAGCATCTTTCGCGCTGATCCCGCTTAGACCCAGTCGCTGCGGATCAAGATGCTGTACTGTGTGCTCACGCTGTCGGCGCGAAACTTCAGAGACTCGGTACGCCAGTCGAGTGTCCTTGACCAACAGCTTTCCTGCTGACGCAAACTGCGCGCACGACCATGATCCCTTGCCGTTCACCTCCAGCATTCCCGAGCGCATTTCGGGATGGCGTGAAACCGCACCGGCTTCCCCTAGATCCAATGTCAGGTCGTATTCCCCGGTGATCTCTGGATTGGTGAAATTCGACAACCTCCCTCCGCCTGCAAATGCGAACGCCCCGAAGTCGCCTTCAGCGATTGAACGTCCAGGTGTCATGACCCAGCGTGAAATGAGCTTCCGTCATCCACGCGACTGGCCGGTAACCGTCAAATTGGGTATTGATCTTGCCGACCAGCAGGTTGCCGTCGTAGCGGCGGTGCAGAAGCGAGTAATTCAGGTCCGCGGACACGTCGTCCGCGACCACATCAAGCGGAAGTTTCTGGTTGTTCCACAGCACGGTGCCGTGGCGCACTTCCAGGTGGCCAATCGACAACGAAACCAGTTTCGCCACGCTGCTGTTGTGGCTGTCGTACCTGGGGCTCAGGCTGGTTGGTGGTTCCGTCCGGATACAGGATGACGTGGATCATCGGGCGCTCCAGCACCAGGGACTCAAATCCGAGTCACAATCCCCAATGCAGAGCGCAGCTTCGACTCTTGCCACTAGCCGGTCAACGTGGGCATAAGGAACTTCGCCCGCCGCCTCGCGGCCATGAATGGTCAGGTTACGAACATCGACCACGAAGCGGAAGGGAATGGTATGGATGCTGCCAATGTTCGACGCGGCCGCCGGTGATTCGCTGCAACTCCGCCACCACGCGGCGGCGCACCATGGCTTGAAAAGAATCCGTGGTTACGTACCAGGCGAGGCCGCCGATTGCCAGCAAAACCACCAGCGCCGCTATCAGCAGACGCTTTCCCCACTTGCGGCGACCCGGCTTGGCGCCGGCATCGGTCATTGCAACTCGCCCTTGGAATCGGCCGCTCCCGGCGAATTTCGCTGCCCGAGCGCAAGTTTTGCAGCCAGGCCACCAGCAATTGGTCCATCTGCTGTTGCGTCAGCAACTCTTTGATCTTGGGCGTCACCTCAGCGAGCGGGATTTCCTTCGCCCCTGACTGCCGCAGTTGAGGCAGGAGTTGCTGGTTGTAGTAGCTCTCAATACTCTTGGAATCGATGCTGACGTTGGGACGCAAGCGGGCATCCACCAGGCGCATCAAGTCGATTTGCTTGGAGACGTGCTGTTTTAGATCCTCTTCCGTAAGTCCGTTACGTTTCAACATCTCCTGCCAGCCCTCGCGCTGTTGCGGCCTCCGCGATACTGCTTGCGAATGTCCTGTATCCGCTGCGCAACTTCGGTGTCGCTGGCGTGTTGAAAGTCGGAGGAGCGCATCTGCTCCCGCAGCAGTTCCTGGTCGATCAGGCGGTCGAGCGCTGCCTTGTGCTCGGAGGGTGGCAACTGATCAAGCGGGCGGCCATCCTCGAATGCCTGGCATCGCAGCGCGTCGTCCCAATCGCTTTGCAGAATGATGTGACCGTTCACCGTCGCCACAATGCGGTCGAGCACATCCCCGGCCCACGAAACCGACGGGACCGCCAGTAATGCCAACGCGCAAACGAAGCTGCAAATTCGGTTTCATCAAAAAGTCTGCCCAATACTGAAGTAAACGTTAAAGTGCGACTCGTGCTGCGGCACGAAATATGGCAGGCTCCCCGTGCTGTTCACGATACAGTATGAGGACTGCCCTTGCCCGCTTGTGCTGGCCGTCGCCTGACAACTTGGAAACGCTGGTGGATTTAGATTGTACCCGAAATCGAAGCGCACCGGTCCAATCGGCGTGCGGTAGCGGAGCCGATCCCCAACTGCATGGCTGACATAGTCGAAATCGCACTGTGCTGGCGGTCGTGATCCGTTGCAGGCACATCTCCGGGTTCCTTTGCCGCCAACGCAGCAGGTTGTCCAGCATGTGGCGGCCATCAACAAACACATTGCCCGCATCCCAAAAAAGCGCGAAGCTGATATTGTCCTGAACATAGGGCAGGGTGGTCGGGGGGAAACGCAATTCCAAATTGTTGAGAAATAACGCGCTCCCGCCCAGAGGAAAGCCGGTAACCGGATCGCGCGGGCCCGCCTGGTTCAGCCCGAAACCGCGATGCGAGTTGCCTCCACCGGCCAGGAAGCGCTCCGCCAGCGGAATGACGGTGGCGCCCGGACAATTGGTCTGCGTCGGATCAGGGACAATCCTGTCCGGGCGGCAGTATCGAGGTATTGCCAAAAGCGTTCTCTACCCCCACGCGCGTCGAACGTGCAATTACAAACTTCTTTTCCCGCGGACGGTTTTTCCCAATTGCGTGGTAAGTGGAATTCTGGATCAGGAGCCGGCTGAAATCCGCTTGCGAACCGAAATAACTCGAGGCCACACCTGCGATGACCGCGTTGTAGCTGCCCTTGGTGCTTTCCAAATCGCTGTCCCGCGTATTGCGGACATAGCTCAGTCCCGGCTCGCCGACTCGCACCGGGAGCGACAGCAACGGAATGTTGGCCGGACTGATCTCAAGGTTGTTTGCCTTCACCCGGCGATAAGTGAAGCTGTAGTCGAGAATGCTGGTTTTATTGATGTTCTGGCGGGCCTGTACCGAGCCTTCCAGCCGCTGCGATGTGAATGTGGTTACGTCGAGGGTATTGTCGTAAAACCCAGTAAACGAAAGATTCCAATTGGGATTGCCAAACAACCGGGGCGCGTTATAGCTGATGAGCCCGCGTTGCTGCAAACTGCCGACGTCCGCTCTGAACGTGATGGTGTTGTTTCTGCCCCGAAGGTTCAAACGAGTCACGGCCAGGGAAACCCGCGGACTGACCCCGGTTTTACCCTTGGCTTGGTCGGTGCCGATGGCCGTCGGTTGCCCGGTCTGGAATTCCAGTCCCGCGCCGTATGTGAACGTGTAGCGCTTGGCTTCCTGCATATCCAGAAGAACGTTCTTCGTCGGTTCACTTCCTGCTCGGATTCTCCACGGCGATGTCCACCTGGTTGAAAATGCCGAGATCATATAATTTTTGTTGCGTCTTCAGCATATCGATCTGGCTTAGGGGATCGCCCGAGGCCACCTGTAGTTCGCGATTGACGATGAAGGGCTTGGTGTGTACCAGACCCGATACCAGAACCTGATCCACGAAGACCTGCTTGCCCTCGTGGATGGTGTAAATAACATCCATGCGATCAGTATGGCTGGGCATTGGGTTGGCCGCCGCTTCGAAAGTAGCATCCGGGAAACCGCGGTTGAAGTAATAGTTCAGAATCGTGTCCCGGTCTTCGCGCGACGTAATACTCCGAAAAAGGCTCGCCCCTCTGCCGTGTTGAGATAGCGCGCCAAGTCCGCTTGCGGAAAACGTGGAATTGCCCACCATGTGAAAAGCTCCGACCCGCATTTGCGTGCCTTCGTCGATCGCGAACTTCACCGCGATGTCGTTCTCGTGGCCCTCGTAGTTGTCCAACACTGCCGGCGTGACCGACACTATGCGAGAATCCGTTGGCGTGATAAATATTTTCCAGACTGCGGACGTCGTTGGCCAGTAAACGCTGATTGTAATGCCCATGGGCAAAACCCGCCCGCCGGCTGTACCTGCAATAGCGGACGCAGTGTGTCCGCCGAGAAAGTATTGATTCCCCGCTGATCTCCACTTTAACCAGTTTATGGCGGGAACCGGCCTCAATCGTGTAGACAATGTGACAATTGCCCGGCAGTATTGTCGCTGCGCTTCTCCAGTTCCACCTTCGGCGTCAAAATATCCCCGCCCTGAAGATAATTCACCAGATTGCGGCGGCCTTCGTTCAGCAGATCCTCGTCTACCGCGTTCTCCTCGAATACGGGGACGTTTTGTTTCAGCACGCTGGGCCGCAATTTGAACCCTTCCGCGGAAACCTCGCACCTGGGGCCCGGGCACAATTTCGAGCGTGTAATCCACCACATTCGCTTCAGGGCGATAGGCCTTCTTCGCAACTGAAACCTGTGACAGCAGACGGTTCTGCTTTTGATAGCGTTTGCGCACTCGCTGCAAGGCTTTGCTGGTGCGTTGTGGCGAAACCCGGTCCCCGGTCCGCAGTTTGGCGATCTTGGCGACCTCCGCCGGTACGCACCCCGAATCGCAATTCACCGTCACCGTACCTACGCGCGCCTGCTCACCTGGGATCATCTCGAACGGATGGAGATACGCTGCGTATCTGCGTCCTCTGATTCCTGCGGAGTGATCGTTGAACGGTAATAACCGTTTTCCTCGCATGAGTTCACTTGATGTTTTTTAGCGCGGTGTCCATCCGTTCTTTCGAAAATAACGTTCCCAAAGCGAGTTTCGACGCATTCACAATTTGCCCCGCCGATGGGCGCGGCGGGGCCCCTTCCACCCGCACTTCTCCGACGAAATAGTTGGGAGTGGTCAGGAACGAAAGCAGCACTTGGTTGTCCGTGGTGGCTTCGGCCTCGGCCTGTATGTCTGCAAAGCGTCCGGTGTCGTAAAGCACATGGATGCTCTGGCGAATCCCATCGCGCTCCAACGGTTGGCCCTGCTTCTGTGGAATCAGATCGCGCAACTGCTGCTGTGCCCCAGCCGACGAGATTCCCGGAAAGCGGATCTCTGCCACTGTATGGCCCTGGTACTTTGCCAGGCTATCCTGTGCCGACACCTCCTTCTGAGCCTCCGCGACTTGTCGCTGAAGACGCTCCGGCCGCCGCAGGCAGCGCCCACGCGATTGCCATCGCCAGCAAAGTTGTGAGCAAAACTCTCCCTGCGCGCAAACGGCCCTCGGTCTCAGTGGAACTCAATAGCTTCGATGAAGCCCTACAAATCACTGTTGTCTGCCGTGATTTCTCCGAAACCCGGCGGCCCCTATAATAAAGGTTTGTACGCCTGCGAATGGTGATCTCTTTGGAACTGGGCGACCGCTACTCGCGACAGGTATTATTCCGCGGCATTGGCGCCGACGGCCAGCGCCGCCTGGCGGCCTCCCACGTCGTAATCGTCGGATGCGGCGCTACCGGCTCCGTCCTCGCTTCCCTGCTGGCACGCGCCGGAGTCGGTACCCTTCGCATCGTTGATCGCGACTACGTTGAACCCAGCAATTTGCAGCGCCAGTCTTTGTTCGATGAGGCCGATGCCGCCGAGTCCCTTCCCAAGGCCATTGCCGCCTCGCGAAAGATCGCCGCGTTTAACTCCCAAATCGTGGTTGAACCCGACGTCGCCGATCTGACCCCCTCTAACATCTCTTCTCTTTTCGAAGGCACGCAGCTCGTTCTCGATGGCACGGACAACTTCGAGACCCGGTACCTGATCAACGATTTTGCGATCAAAAATTCTTTGCCATGGATCTATACCGCCGCAGTCGGCAGCTATGGCGTCACCCTCAATATTTTGCCTGGTCTGACCGCCTGCCTTGCCTGTGTATTCCCTCAGCCTCCACAAGGCGCACTTGAAACCTGCGAAACCGCCGGCATCCTCAATTCGGCGGTCAACTCTGGCCGCCTCCATCACTGCCACCGAAACTCTCAAGTTTCTGGTCGGCGCCACAGAACACCTGCGCCGAACTCTGCTGTCCTTCGATGTCTGGCAGAACGACCGCGCCGAGATCCAGGCTGACAAGCCTCGCCCAGGTTGTCCGACTTGCGGCCTGCACGAATACCCGCAACTGGCAGGCGAAGGCCGGCCTCACATCACGCTCTGCGGCCGAAACTCCGTCCAGATCCACGAGCGTCATCGCCCCTTGGACTTGGCCGAAATGAGCGACCGCCTGCGGCCCCATGGGACCGTCCGCCATAGTGACTTTATTCTCAAGTTCTGGCGCGAACCCTATGAGTTGACGCTGTTTCCCGACGGACGGGCCATCATCAAGGGAACTACCGATCCGGCAGTGGCCAGAAGTCTCTATGCCCGCTATATCGGGACCTAACAAAAGCCGCGCCCAGAGCGGCGTTTCGGGTGTATCATCTTTCAGCTTTAGATTTCGCGGGCCACCCCGGAAACATCCTGAGGCGCCACCCGCGAATCTGATTACCCAGGTTAGATTGGTCCAGGTTTGGATTTGCCCGGATTCGACCAACCATGAAGTGGAGGATTTCTATGCGTCAGCTCTCAGTTCTGTGTGTGCTTCTTTTGCTTTCTGGATTTGCCGCAGCCCAAGCCACCATCATCGGTGGGACTGCCGGCAATTGGGCTCCGCCTTACGGCGTGTACGCGGCGCCTTATGTTCCGCTGGTGACCACCCCGTCCGTCACCCTTTCAACCGTTTCGCCGTCTCCCGTCGGAGCCAGCAATGCGACTTGGGGTAATGTCGCCGGGGCAACCAATGCGACCCTGTCGAATGAATTTATCGCCGAACCTCCGGTTGGCGTTTACACCCAGCCGGTCTGGTATGGATCCTCAGCCGCAGGCGAATTCGGCGAGCCGATGCATGAACATATGCGGGGCCACCGTGAGCGCGGCGCCGGGGAATTCATCGCGGGGCCGAGTGCAGGAACCGTGAGTGTGGCCCAGCTTATGAAGAGCGAAGCGCCAGCTCGAAAAGCTTCTCGTACCTACAGCAACCAGGATGTCGAACGTATGAATCAGAGCACTGGCACGGTTAAGTACGACGGCAAGACTGAACATTTGTAAGGCCAATCGCGTGATTCCCATCCTTTTGCGATTCTTGCGAAAGGATGGGAACCACAACCAGCGCGCGCCGCCTTACTTCACGAACTCGCCTTGCCCTCCCTGTTTCCAGGGGTTATACGTGAGGCAGAACTGTACCCGGTCAGAGATGGGCGGATGATCATAAAACAGGAAAACATCGGCTGGGTTCGGATCAGGGTCAGACAGATCCACTTCGCCCAATACCTGAAAAGCCTGTGCCGCCACTTGCCCTGAGTCGGGCGTAAGACTGTGAGTCACTTCCAAACCATACTGGTCGGCCTGATGCTCCAGGTGCCGGCTGAAAGCGCTGGCTACCGGATTCGCCACAAAGAACAACAACGAAAGCAAAAACAACAGCACTGGAAGTGAGGCCCAATCATCCACACTGCGGACCTCCCAGCCTGATCCCCATCGCTTCAACACCCACCCAATCAGGCGATGAACCACATAGAAGAAAATCAGCAGAAGCACGGCAAAGAAGACAATGCCCTGGGGAATGTGCTGCAACACATAGTGGCCCATTTCGTGTCCTGCGACAAAGACAATCTCCGGGTTGGTCATCTTGGCGATGGTCGTGTCCCACACCACGATGCGTTTCGAGGCGCCAATGCCGGTGACATAGGCGTTCAATCCCGTGGTTTTTTCTCCCGCTCCCATCCAGAACATGCGCTGGGGAGGAATATTCTGACCGGCTCGTTGCACCATCCGTTCCAGACTGTCGGTAAGCGCCGGATCCTTCTGCTGAAGCGGTTCGAACTTATGAAACATCGGGTCGATTACCCAGGGACCAATGAAGAAAAGAAATACGCCGATCGGCAACGCCATCAGCCAGAAATAAAACCAGGCACGGCGCGAGCTGCGGCGAAGTACCATGTAAAGCAGCCAGATCAGAATGGTTCCAATCACCAACCCGATGAGCTCCGCCTTAATCCAATCCCAACTCCACGAGCCCCAGCTCTGGACTGAAATCCCATAGCGTTTCTCGACCACTTCGCTGTAGATGTCCAAAGGCAGGGTAAGAAAGGCGATGGTCAACAACAGCAGGGGAGAAAAGACAAGGCTCTGCACAAAACGCCGCGAGTTTGCGTGCTCCGCCCAATCGCGATACTTGGCCGCCAACTGCCAGCGCAGGATGAGCCACAAGACTAGCAAGCCGTAAACAAAACCAATCAGCGCCAGATGAAAATGGATGCGGTTGCGCTCGTGCGCCTTCTTGTAAAGTTCAGGCGGCAGGGTGTAAGCGGTGATGGTTTTTCCCGGCTCCGCGGCGGTTGGGTGCGAGGCTGAAGGAGCCTGTGCCTGATCCTGCGCCTGCAACCCTTGCCAACCGTAAATTGCAAGAATTCCGACGGCGAAGGTGAAACAGAATCTGTTCATACGAGCCTCCTCAACGATGAACCGCACAGTCTACCCTAAACTGCGAACTGGGAACTGGCATCCAACCAACTGGTTTTGATCAACCAGCGTCCTTCCGCGATCATTGCACCACACTTGCCAAAGTTTCGAAGAATTCTGGAAACGAAATGATGGCTGCGTCCGAGCCCTTGATCGTTGTCTGTCCTTCCGCCCGCAAAGCTCCAACCGCGAATGCCATCGCAATTCGATGATCGCCAAAGGAATCGATCTCTGCCCCGTGCAAACGCTGCTTCCCTGGAATTATCAGTCCATCCTCGCGTTCGTCGACTTCCGCTCCCATCGCGCGCAGATTAGCGGCCACGGCTGCGATCCGGTCTGATTCCTTGATTCGCAACTCGCGTGCGTCCCGGATTTCAATTCCAGTCTCCGTGTAGGGCGCAATCGCGGCCAGCACGGGAATCTCATCAATCAACGTTTCGGTGAGGGGGCTTCCGATCACCGTGCCCCGCAGTTCCCCGCCCCGCACCTGCACGGTTCCGGTCAATTCTTCGTGGTGTTCCTCCAGTTGCGTGATCGAGATCCTGACGCCCATACCAGCCAGCAGATCCAGCAAACTGCTCCTCGTGGGATTCAATCCCAAGCCGCTAATGGTCAATTGTGAATCGGGGAACAGCGCCGCCGCACACATGAAAAACGCTGCGCTTGAAAGATCGCCGGGAATCGTGGCTTCCAATCCGTGGAGTTGCTGCCCGCCCACTATGCTGGCGCCGCCTACCCTTGATCCCACCTCCGCGCCGAACGCTCGCAGCGCGAGTTCGCCGTGATCACGGGTGCGCACCGGCTCCTTCACGCGAGTTTCGCCCTCCGCGAACAACCCGGCAAACAACACCGCCGACTTCACTTGCGCACTTGCCACGGGAATTTTGTAGTCAATCGCTTTGAGATTACCGCCGGTAATCCGAAGGGGAGCATGTGTTCCATCGGCGGCGCTGATTTTCGCTCCCATGGCTTCGAGCGGCGCGATCACCCGTCCCATTGGCCGCTGCGATAACGACCCATCCCCAACCAGTTCGCTGCTGAAATCCTGTCCCGCCAGAATGCCGCTCAACATGCGCATGCTTGAGCCGGAGTTACCGCAATCGAGAGGTGCCGCCGGCCTTTGCAGCTTCGCTCCGCGCCCCCGAATCGTCACCACGTTTCCGCTACGTTCCCAGTCGATCCCCAGAGCGCGAACACAATTCAGCGTGCTTGAGCAATCGGCTCCAGTAGAAAAGTTCTCGAGGCGAGTCGTTCCTTCGGCGATGGCCGCCAACATGGCATAGCGATGCGAGATGGATTTATCCCCCAGCAGATGGATCAAGCCGGAAATATTTCGCGCGGGAGAAATGACTTTTTGCTCCGCCATGAGGTCACTTCAATATAGCGAAAGCGGGAAGGTTTTGATGATGGAGGCCGGGCGTCTTCGCCCGGCCAGGGATTACCTCTTTTTCTTGGTAATGTTCAGTTCGACGATCTGGCCGTTCCTATTCTTCACCAGCAACAGCTTATCGTTTTCTTTGGCGGGAAATTCCTTCCCCCGGGTCCAATCCATAAAAAGTGCCGCAGGAGCGCTCACCTTGCACAGATAGAGTACCCCGCCCATGTTCATGGAAATCTTGAACTGATCCCCCTTTTCCATGTGCTGCGCGTCCGCTGCAAGTTTCTCGATCGAGACAACCGTTGCCGTCTGATAACCTTCGTCTGGGCTCTGTGCATAAGCGAACATCGCCGCCATAGTGACGCAACACAGCATAGCTGCCACGCGTGTTTTCATCGCTGTTCCTCTCGTGATCGAAAAGTACAAAACACCCTATGCCAGGGCCTGCGCCTCAGCTGTAGCTTCTTTCAAAATGTCCGCTGGCACTTCTCGGATGCTTACTCCGAACTTGAACATCGGAATCTCAGTGCCCCGGCCCCAGCGTGCCGCTTCCCAGTGCGCCCGCAGGAACTTCACTTCAGGACGGCCGGTTAAATCCAGCAACATTGGATGCTCGGCTCGATAAAACTTCTGTGGAAACGTGATGGTGGGCTTCGGTCCCCAAGTCGCACCGTCCGCCGATCCGAAGATACTTACGTCCAGCGATTCCTGCTCGATGATCTCCGCGATGTTCAGACTCAACAGAAACACCCGATTGGCCGCACCGCTGACGTCAACCGCGGCGCCGTCGCCCTTGCCATTGACAACAGTGTTTTCTGCAACCAGGAAAGTATCAATCATGGCGAGAGAATTGTAACTCAGAGGACTCGGTTTATCCGCGTGATCGGCACAAATCTCCGGAGAAGATTTTTTACGGGTTCGTCACTCGCTGAGCCATCGGTGCCGACGCCGGCAGCGGCTCTTCCGGTATGACGATCCAGGCAATCGGATATGCCAGCAAACCGACCCCCGTCAGAAACGAGGCAAAAAACCAAACCAGGCGTACCAACGTCACATCCAGATCAAAATACTCGGCGAAACCGGCGCAGACGCCGGCAATCCTGCGTCCGGCGCGCGGGCGGATCAGGCGCTTACGTGCCAGCACCGCTCCCACTCTAGTCCCACAATAGGCGCACACATTGGCGTCATCCTGAATGACCTTCCCGCAGTAGTTGCAGTACATGGTGCCAGCCTCCTGAACCGTGATACGAAATCTAGGATACACCGGTTCCGCAAAACCGCGCCCTGCCGTTCCGTCAGTCCCCGTCGGCCTTGGAACCAAGAGGATCACTCACGTTACCAACCTTGGGTGGTGCAAACTCTCAGCTAGGAGCAGGTTCCGACAATACTTTCCGGGAACAGGTAATTCCTTCCCGGCACATCGAAGAGATTGCGGGCCCGAAATCTGTAGATGGGGGATTTGCAATGACTTAGGCGGGCCTCCCTTTGGCCCCTGGTTTGCGATTGAGAGTTGTGAAGGATTGCTATGTCTCAAGCCGTCCACAACCCCACCCAAGAGTTTTGGCAGCCCCCAGTTGCCCATCCGCAGTCATTGCCCGCTTTAGAGAATGCCTGCCCGGGTTGCGGCTCGGAATTTATGATTGGCGCACGATTTTGCCATGTGTGCGGCGTCTCGCGATCGCCTAAATCCTTGCCAGCTGCTCATGCCTGGATGCAGCCGCTCCTATTCCTTAAAGCTCTGGAATTTCAAACCGTCAAAGATTGGCTCGGCCTCTCCTTCGCCTCGCTCATTGCTTTCTTCGCTGGCGTCGCCTGCATCTTGGCCGCCATCGCCGTGGGCCTCATCTATTCGGTGCAAAACCTCGCTGATTTCCAGGCCATCCAGCTCTGGCGCTTGCAGTGGTTAGTGGCCGCGCTGGTGGCCTTTGTGGCCGGAATTCTGCTGAAGCACGCCGGTTCCCGCTGACCTCGCAGAAGAGCGACACCACCCCTAATCCACCACTTCCGGATCGCCCGCCCGCGCTCGTCCGCCGCTGCTGATGCATGCGATAAAGATGATGCACCGGCCCGATCCCCCGCCCCAAGGGATGCGCATTGACGATCGCCGCCGCGACATAAGCCTTGGTCAATAGAACCGCTTCTGGCAATCCTCGCCCCAACGCCAAATGGCACGCCACTGAGGTTGCGAACGCGCAGCCTGTCCCGTGGGTTGAACTTGATCGCAGGCGCGAAGATTTGAAGCTCTCCTGTTCGATCCCGGTCTTGCCAGTAAAGCTCAAAAGATCGATGGCCTTTTCGAGGTGGCCGCCCGTGATCACCACAGCCGATGCCCCCAGTTCGTGCAGCCGGTGCGCCGCGACCCGCATTTGCTCCAGGTTTGTGACTACGAGCCCGGTCAGGGCAGAGGCCTCGGCTACGTTCGGTGTCACCACCGTCGCCAGCGGGATTAACTTCTCGGCGAATAGGGCGGCTCCGGCGGCTTCCAGCAAGTCAGCCCCCGAGGAACTCTTCAGAATGGGATCCAGCACCACATTGCGCAGCCTGTTCTTGGCCAGGAACTCCGCTACCGCCCAAACCACTTTCGCGGAACCCAGCATTCCGACCCGTACGGCGGAGATTTCCATGTCGGAAGCCAGCTCTTCGAGGGTTGACCTCACCAGGTCGGGAGCCACCGGCTCGACCCGCCTCACGCCGGTCGTCGACTGGACCGTCAAAGCCGAAACGCATGCGACCCCATAGCACCCATGGGCGGCTATCGTCTTAATGTCGGCCGTCACTCCCGCCCCAGAGGAAGGGTCAAAACCGGCGATGCTGAGAACCACAGGCGGCGTCTGGGCCATAGACGGAATGTATCGAAAAGCCGGCGTCCGAAAAGATTATTTCTTCCGGACGCTGCGAGTATAGGCTACTTTCGTTCTCGTAACTCATTGAATTTAAAACCACCAATGGCTGATCATAACCTATCCACATGAAAACACAAGGGAAGCAAATATTTCCCACTGCACCAAACTTTGGTTATTTACTACTGTATAAACACGTAAGTGGATGCTATCACAGGTACATCATTCGCATTACCCAAGATATACAGTGAGTTACGTGAGATATCCATAACTGCCTGGTTACGGTATTTCCTGCATTTTGGCGTTGACAGGCCAACCCGATCGCCGATAGCATTCTCAAACACTCACGAGAAATGTTTAGGGATAAGACTTTTTGGAAAACGAGGTGAATTGCATGCGTAGATTCTTAGCTCACGGACTGGTGAGCGTCTTAGCAGTTGTTAGCCTGGGTGCAGCGCCGGGGCCAAAAGGCTCTGAGTCGAAAGGTACCAAAGTAACCGCGCACCAGCCGCCGTCACAGGCCGCCAAGGCCGATGCCACAAAACGGCTCAAGCCGCGTGCGCCGTATCAAGTCGGGACAGCCTCCTGGTACGGAGAGTATTTTGAAGGCCGGGCCACCGCTAGTGGTGAACCCTTCCACATGTACGATCTCACCGCCGCCCATCCCTCTTTGCCTCTTGGCACCTGGGTTCGGGTCACGAATCTGAGCAATGGCCGCAGGGTATCCGTCCGCATCAACGACCGCGGGCCGATCGTCCCCGGCCGCATTATCGACCTTTCCTACAGCGCCGCTCAAGCGCTTGAGTTCGAAGCGAAAGGTCTGCAACGAGTACGCCTGGATTTGGTTGCCCACCGGGAAATCCAGCCTGAACAGATTGCTCTGTTCCAACCACTGGCGTACTAACCACAAACGCTCTACACTCCCAAAGATGCACGATCCGCGTCAGCGCCTGATCGTTGCTTTGGATGTATCGTCCGCGGCCGCAGCCCACAAGATCGTGGCGGCCGTGGGCGATTCCGCCTTCTGCTACAAAGTCGGAATGCAACTCTACACTGCCGAAGGCCCGCAGGTAGTGCGGGATCTGGTTGCTTCCAGCCGCAAGGTGTTTCTTGACCTCAAATACCACGACATTCCCAACACCGTTGCCGCAGCCGTTCGTGAAGCTGCCCAACTCAGCGTAAGTATGTTGACCGTGCACGCCGCAGGCGGCGGTAAGATGTTGACCGCAGCCACTGAAGCCGCCGCCTCCTCCAATCCGTCGCCGATGGTCCTCGCCGTCACCGTCCTGACCAGTCTGGACGATCGCGATCTCGACAAACTGGGAATTCATGGCCGCGTGCGCGACCAGGTTCTACGCTTGGCAGCTTTGGCCCTGACCAACGGTTGTCGAGGAATTGTGGCTTCAGCGCACGAGGCAGCCGACTTGCGCAGCCAGTTGGGAAGCGACTTCGTCATCGTGACGCCGGGGGTGCGCCCTGTGGGTTCGGACGCCGCCGACCAGGCGCGAGTCGTCACTCCCGCCGCGGCCATTACTGCCGGGGCTACTCACATCGTGGTGGGCAGGCCGATTACGGCGGCAGCCGACCCTGGCAGCGAGGCTCGCGCCATTCTCGCCCAGGTGAGCTTTTAGCTCTCTCATCCCCGCCTTACAATTTCTCGTGGAACTCGCATGCCGAGCACGAAATAAACACTCCACCCGAAACTCCTCGTTCACGGTCCTTCACTCGTTTCACGATGCGGGTGGGCTTGCCACACTTGGGACAATCCGTGCTCTTGGTGGTGTCCATCACCTTCTTACGATCTGCTGTTTTTGCGATCTTCATTTCTTCTCCTGACCACGCCGCTGCCGGCTCCGGCCCTGGGCTTCAAATTAAGAAGATTTCGGGAGTGCTTCTGAAGGCTAGTCCGCGCGGCGACCGAAAATAACGTCCGTCCCTGATTTTACACGACACCCGCACCCGCCGGGGATAGGGTCCTCTTTGCGAGACCTTTGCGTCCTTCGCGGTAAGGCCGTTGACCGTCCGTCCTACTTCGATACCGCGGCAAACAAATCGGAATGCAGCAGCGACTGGAACTGCTTGTCGTCAGCTTTAAAGTGCATCTGCAAGTCAGAGCTGTCGGAATTCACCGAAACATTCTCCAGCGCTACCTTCTCCACCGGCGTGGCTGTCATTTTGCGATAGAGTACTCCCGCCTTGACCAGAGATGACAGGGTTCCCGCCGTCACCGAGTCCGACGTGACCACATCCAGATCAAAGGTGACACCGTTGGTAAAGTTCATTTGGTAACGCGAACCTTGCACCCGCTTCTTCACCATATCGAAATCGGCCAACTTGCCGGCATCGCCCAAGGCCGAAATCAACATATTCTGCGTTCCCTTCTGATCCAGCACGCTCCATACCGTACCCGACTCTACTGGCCCAATCATTTCCGACACTTCATTGTTGGAGTCGAGTCCGGGGTTGTATCCATCGCGCGTGTCCAGCGCACCTTTGAGCGACGGAGCGTCGCCGAACAGCAGAGTGTTGTCATCCAGGAAAGTCATGTCCATCCCGTTCGACATGGGATAAATATCGCTGTCGTGGTACTTCAGCGGCTTTATTTTGTTCAAGCGCATTTTCTTCAAAACCGTCTTGCTTGAAAACGACCCTTGCGCCACGCCCACCACCCGCACTTCGGACTTGGGGCCGCGGTAGGAGACAAAGGTCAACTGGTCGGCGTCTTTATCCGGGTTAATGCCGATCGTCTTTAGCTGATCCTCAAATTGCTTAAGGCTCGGAGGCAGAACCTGAGCCTTCAATGCCATGGCAGTGTCAGAGTTTTTCAGCGTACGGTAGTCCACGCTGATGATCTGTTGCACGGTCGCAGGGATGGTGTACTGCGCCTCACTTGGCATTGCCGCTCCCCAAGCCGCGGGAAGGGAAAACAGAAAAGCCCACAGAGCCACACTTGCTGGTTTCATAGATGAACTGCCTCTTGAGATATAAGTTCTTAGATGCAGAACGGGCCACAACCGTATCCTTGCATCGTTCACCTTATTGTATGCCAGCGAGATAACCGGAATCCGAAACTAAAGGACATTGCCTGTGTCGGCGGAGGTACGGGGGGCCACTCCTATCCGAGCGGCCTGCGTCTTGAGGGTTTCCTTCGTGTACCTCCGGGTCCCTTGTGGTCGATGCACTTCTCCGCGTTCTCCGCATTTCCCGCTGCGAACTCCGCTCGCTTTTATCTACGGAAGTCTGCCACCCGCTTCCTCACATCCGCCACAAACCCCGCATCTTTGATCGACTCCAGATTGATCTCTACATTCGCCACCGCGCCTTGAATCGCCGCCTGCGCCAGCGCTTTCGCCGTGATCAGATCAGACTTCATACTGGGATTCGTGATCGGCCGCAGCTTTTCGGCAATCGCCGCTACTTCCCCAGCTTTTTCCGCCACCCCCAACGGAACATTTGTCGCCTGCTTCAACGCCGCCTCAATCGTCTTGGCCCCGTCGGCGACTCCTTGGCCGACTTGTAAGCCTTCATAACCGTATTGAACGACTCCGCGTCAGCGTCAATCGCCGCCTTTAATTCCTCTCGCAACTGCGAAAGCCGCGCAATCGCCTCACTTAATTCGTGCTCATATTGCAAATATGCTTTTTTACCCCGCGACATCGCTGCCACCATCGTCGCCAATCCAGCCGCCATCGCCCCACTTGCCGCCGCCGCGCTACCTCCGCCAGGAGTCGCCGCAGGCGCGGCCAATTGCTCTACAAACGGTTCAACCCCCGCCCGCAATCCGCCCGCTGCCATCTTTCCGCTCATCACCGCCGTCAGACGGTTTTCCAGAATCAACGACGAATCGAAATTCTCCACTTGCAGAAACCACTCCGCCGCCGATTCCAAAGCCTTCTTCGGAATCAATCCCACAATCTCGCTGCTCACCGGCGTCACCCCATAGCGCGCCGCTTCCCGCTTCACCATCTCGAATACGCGATGCACCGGCGTCTGCTCAAAATCAGTCAGGTTCATCGACACCTGGGCCAACCCGCGCACCAGAAATCCCGCGCCCTTGACGAATTGCAACCCTCCGCTTGACGCCCGCACTGCTTTGGCAATCTTCTTGGCAATATCTACGTCGGGAGTATTCAGGAACACGTTGTAGGCAATCAGAAATTTCCGCGCTCCTACCACCGTCGCCCCGGCCGTCGGATGCACCCTCGCCTCGCCGAAATCCGGCTTGCGCGCCGGATTTGTCGCAATCTCCGCTCGAATGCCCTCGAATTGCCCCCGCCGAATGTTCTCCAGATTCTGCCGCTCCGCCGTCGTGCGCGGCAGCTTCGTATAGATACACAGGAATCTTGTAGCGCTTCCAGATCTCCGCGCCCACGTGCCGCGCCATGGCTACGCAGTCCTCAATCGTCACCCCCTCAATCGGAATAAACGGCACCACGTCGGCTGCGCCCATACGTGGATGCGCGCCCTGATGCACCGTCAGGTCAATCAACTCCGCCGCTTTGCCCACGCCGCGTATCGCCGCTTCCTGAATCGGCTCGCGCTCCCCCACCAGCGTGATCACGCAGCGGTTATGGTCGGCATCCATCTCGCGGTCGAGCAGGTACACGCCATCCATTTTCATGGCATCGACGATGGCATCGACCTTGGCTTTGTCCCGGCCTTCAGAAAAATTGGGAACACATTCCACAAGGGTTGACATAAGCGAGAAGAATATCTGGGTGGGTCGTTACGCCGCAACTCACACCACATAAAACGCGGCTCTCTCTGCGTCCTCGGCGGCCATTCTCCGCGAACTCTGCGATTACGGTGTTGCTTTTAACCGGAATCTACCCTGTGACCTCTGTGCTCCATGTGGTTAAGGTTTGCCCTACTTGTGCCAGAACTTCCCAAATCCCAGCCTGACCTGCACCGTATTGATCCCCGGATTGGGCGTCGCCAGCCCCGCATTCGAAATATGCAAGTAGCGCGCCTCTATACTCCACGCATATTTCTTGCCCAACAGATGCACCCCGAACGCCGCCGCTGAGGTGAAGTTCACATCGTTGGTGAACGCGGGAACATTTTTATTGGTAAACAGGGTTCCGCCGTTCAGTTCAAGATAGGGTTCAACCGATCCGCGCGTCGCAAAGTCCCATTTCAATCCCAGCGGACTGAATCCTCCGCCATACGCCGTGCTTGATTTCTGAAAAACCACGAACACCGGCGTGGCGTCCAAAACGTACTCAAATCTTCCTTTCAAAAATCCCGGGCCATGCGGCTTGGTCAGGATCCATCCGTAGCGCACGCCCATATTCCATACGCCGGTATCTTGAGTGCCTCCGGGGACCGAATGTCCGCCGCCTGTCCACACCTGAAGTTCATTCCCGCCATCCTCCGGACGCGCCTGCGCCCAACTCAGCGAACCCAACAACAGCATCGTCGCAAGCAGAACGTTTTTCATGAAGCTGGCAAGATAACAGGAAACTTTGCGAACTGCCAAATTTGAGGTTTAATCCCGCTTTCATGACAGAGTGACCTTACAACCCCAACCCTCCATCCACGGCCAGAATCTGCCCGGTGATGAAATGGGGCGCAGTCGCGAAAAACAGCACTGCGGCCGCGATGTCCTCACCGGTGCCATTCCGCCGCATCGGAGTCAGTTTTGCCTGGCGTCGCATGAACGCCGCTGCTGCTTTCTCGCCCAGATCAATCATTCCCGGCGCCACGCAATTCACCGCGATTTCCGGGGCCAATGCCTTCGCCATGACTTTGGTGAGCATATGCAGCGCAGCCTTTGACGAGCAATAATGCGCATGCGTCGCCCAAGGCCGTATCCCGCCCAGCGAACCCATGTTGATGATCTTCCCCTGCCGCTCGCGCAGCAGCTTCACTGCCTCCCGCGAAACCAGAAACGGGCCGCGCGTGTTCGACGCAAAAATCGCGTCCCATTGCTTCAGCGTCAGCTTCTCGAACTCCGCCGTCTCGTAATTTCCGGCGTTATTCACCAGAATGTCGATCCCGCCCAGTTCTCTTTTCGTTTCTCTGATCGCCGCCTTCACGCTCTTTTCTTCTGTGACATCGCACTTCAGTGCCACCGACCGCACCCCAAAACTGCTGATATCGATCACCGTGTGCTGCGCTTCACGGCCAGATTCGCGAAAGGTGATGGCCACATCCGCCCCGGCCTCCGCCAATGCCAACGCCGATGCCCGTCCCAGACGTCGCGCACCGCCTGTGATCAGCGCAACTTTCCCCGAGAGTGGTCTTGGCTTCTGCATTCTGGGATTGTACCTTGAACTTCCCCGTATTCTCCGTGCTCCTCTACGTCCTCCGTGGTTCGGCTTTTTCGCGGCCCGTACCTCTGCTAAACTCGCCCATGCCCGACCCCCGCCAGGTCGTGGTTTACACCCGCAAAGGCTGCCACCTGTGCGAAGTTGTGAAGGAAACCCTCACCAAACTCCACCGCCGTGGAGGTTTTACCTGGCAGGAAATTGACGTCGACTCCGACGACCAACTCCGCCGCCAATTCACCGACGAAGTTCCCGTGGTCTTCATCGACGGCCGCAAGGCCTTCAAATACCACATGGACGAGCACGAATTCCTCCGCAAACTAGCCAGCTAGCCCTCTCGCTTTATCCGCGTTGATCCGCGCAAATCCGTGGTCGGCTTTTGCTTGCTTTCCGCTACAATCTTTCCCGGATGCTCCGCACCCAGTTCTACGCCGATCCGACGGGCCGTTTCGTCCACGACCTCGTTCTCGAAAGCTGTCGCCGTTTTCCCGCCAAGACCGCTATCGTCGATGCATCCTGTAATCGCCGCATTTCTTATGCCGAATATGGAGAGACGGTCGAGGCTCTGGCTCGCGGATTTATCTCAGCCGGCCTCAAGCCCGGAGAGGTGATCGCCATCTTTCTGGCAAACTGCTGGGAATTCTGCGCCTCCTACCATGCGGCCACGCTCGTTGGAGCGATACCCACGCTGCTGAATCCTACCTACCGCGAACGCGAAGCTCGTTATCAACTGGAAAATTCCGGCGCCGTCGTCCTCATCGCCGACGGGCCAAGCCTCGAGGGACTCAACCTCGGCGGTCTTCCCAATCTTCGCCGTGTTTACAGCACTCGCACGCCGGCTACTGGAGCCGAGCCTTTTGCTAATCTCTTACGGCCTGTCACCGCCAGCTTCCCCGCTCCCGGCGATACTTCCGATCGAACCGTGGCTGCGCTTCCCTATTCCAGCGGCACTACCGGACTGCCCAAAGGCGTCATGCTCTCGCATCACAATCTGGTGGCCAACGTATTTCAGTTTATAGGCCCCAACGCGACCGGCCTCTGCCATGATGACGTGGCCCTCTGTTTTCTGCCGCTCTACCACATCTATGGCCTCAACGTGATGTTGAATCCCATACTCGCACTGGGTGCAACTCTGGTGCTGGTCCCGCGCTTTCATCCTCAGAAGGTTCCGGCGCTGCTCGAACAGGAAAGCATCACCATGATGCCGACCGTCCCCCCAGCACTACTCGCCATGTGTCAGACCGCCGAAGCCGGGCAATTCCCCAGGAACCATCACGTGCGCTGGGTGAAGTCTGGCGCCGCGCCGCTCGCTCCCGAGTTGGCCAGACGTTTCACATCTCTCACCGGCATTCTCGTGTGCCAGGGATACGGTATGACCGAAGCTTCCCCGGTCACGCACGTCGGGTTATCTTGAGCCTGAACTTTATCGCCCCGAATCCATCGGGCAGCCGCTGGTCGCGACCGAATGCCGCGTCATGGACGAACTTGGCAACGAACTTCCCGCCGGAGAGCCCGGAGAATTGGTCATGCGTGGGCCACAGTTCCTGTTGGGATACTGGAAGGAGCCGCAGGCAACCGCCGCCGCGCTGCGCGATGGCTGGTTCTGGTCCGGCGACGTCGTCACCCGCGATGCCGAAGACTTTTTCTACGTTGTGGATCGCCGCAAGGAAATGATCAAGTACAAAGGTTTTCCCGTCGCCCCCGCGGAAGTCGAAAGCGTCCTTCTTGAACATCCCGCGGTGCGCGATTGCGGCGTCGTCGGGCGACCCGACACGGTTGCCGGAGAGATCCCGGTCGCCTTCGTCGTTCTGCGTGACGGCTCAGTCGCCTCCGAGAAAATGAAAGAAGAGCTGTGCGGATTCGTCGCCGACCGCCTCACCCACTACAAGCAGCCACGCGCCGTGTGTTTCGTCGATGCCATCCCCAAAACCGCGTCCGGAAAGATTCTCCGCCGCGAACTAAGGAATTCCCTGAGCTGAACTACAGAAGCAATTTTTCCCGGACAGAATTACATTGCCCGCCGCTCGCAGCGCCACGAAATAACCGCAAATAGCTGAGCCGATTAACCGCCGGGCCACCTGGCATGTGACGTGCACATCAAAATGACCAGGAGTATTCCCTATGCGCACAAAATCTTTATTGGTTGCAATCGTCCTGCTCCTCGCTGCTACCGTGCTGGCAGAAAACAAAGTTCTCGGTGAAGTGGAGTTTCAAGGCGCCACCAAAATCGCCAGGGATTCCGGGGTTTGGATCGACGGCCAATACCTCGGCTACTTGAAGGAACTCAAAGGCTCCAAGAAAGTGTTGCTGCTGCCAGGCACACACGACATCGCCGTCCGTCAGGACGGCTATCTGGATTTCCGCACCAGCGTCACCGTGCAACCTGGAGAAAAGCAGGTTGTAGAAGTGAAAATGGAGAAAGACACTCGTTTTCGAATGCCGGGCGTGACCTCAGAAATCAAAATGTCGGTAAACCCCGACCGCGCGGCGGTCTTTCTCGATGATCTTTTCGTCGGCCACGCCGGTGAATTCGGGGGAGTCGGCCGCGGTCTTCTGGTCGCTCCCGGACATCGCAAGATCACCATCAGCCTGCCGGGTTATCGCACGTTTCAGACCGAGGTGGACCTCGCTCCCAATCAGAAATTCGACCTTAAGACCCAATTGCAAAAGGCGGATTTGACACAAGCGTCGGCATTAAAATGAAGTAAAACCTGACCGGGATTCCTGATGGAAATTACTTTGAAGCTGCGGCCGATGCCGCTCGCGCCGGAGCCGAAGCCTGCAGATCGTCGATCAGGGCTTCCAGCCGTTTCCAGTCTTCGACCGCTGCGCCGTTGGTGAACCGTATGCCCAGGCCCTGCGTGTCGCGGCGTTTTACCACTCCCCACACGTCGGCGTTCATGTTGGCCGTCTGCAACACAACCCTCACTCGCGTATTTTCTTTAATCTCTCGCGGAGTCTCCACATAGCACCCGCTCAGGCTGATGTTCTTGAGTTGTGCGGGCGTGGCCGATCCGGAGCTTTCGCTCACTGTCACCGTGATAGCGACCGCGAATCGTGGGTGCACGGCGCTGGGTTGAGTGCCCATTGTTAGTGAGTAACTATTACGACCCTAGTGAGTCGCAGCCTTCCGGGCAAATTACCTTCGGCCGACAACCCCTGATTCTTCCGACACCAAGGGCCAACCTGCTGCGGCCGACGTGCGTGCATCTGTAACCGTCCTTTAACCTGGGATTTGCCGACTTGCCCATGCGATGTAACAATGGAGCCATGTCGAAACCTTCAACCTTCGTGCTCCTCCTGCTGGCAGGCCTGATGTCCCTGGGCGATGCCGTCGCTCAAACCCCTGCTCCCAACAAACCTGCCGCCCCTTCGGCCAAGACGAACCAGGCGCCGGCCGCCGCTGCTCGCGGCTCGCAGGTTCTCAGCAGCCAGAAAGACAAGTTTAGTTATGCCCTGGGAATGAATCTGGGTTCGAACTTGAGGAGGCAGTCGGTATCCGTCAATGGGGAGCTGATTGCGCGGGGCTTGAAAGACGGCCTGACGGGCGGCAAGACCCTCCTGACCGAGGAGGAGGCCCGGGCCGTCATGATGGAAGTACAAACCGAATTCCGCAGACAACAGCAGGAGAAAGCGGAACAACTTGGCGCCGCCAACAAGAAGGAAGGCGACGCATTTCTCGCCGCCAACAAAGCCAAGCAAGGTGTCGTCACCCTGCCCAGCGGTCTGCAATACAAAGTCATTCAACCCGGCACCGGCCCGAAACCGGCGGCAACGGACACCGTCACCGTCAACTACCGTGGCACCTTGATCGACGGTAAGGAATTCGACAGCTCCTACAAGCGTGGCCAGCCCGCCACCTTCACCGTCAACGGAGTCATCAAGGGCTGGGTCGAGGCCCTGCAACTCATGCCCGTCGGATCCAAATGGCAACTGTTTATTCCATCCGACCTGGCCTACGGCGAGCGCGGTGCCGGCCAAGAAATCGGTCCCAACTCGACTCTTATCTTCGAAGTCGAACTATTGTCAATCAAACCGCCCGAAAAGGCCCCGGAGAAAACGGAAGAGAAGAAATAGCAGTAACCGTGAGGGCGGACGCTCTCGTCCGCCCTTATTCGCCCGTCAGGAACTTGTACTGCGCCGCATTCAGCGGCACCACACTCAGTCGGCCCTGCCGCACTAGCGGAGAATCCGCAAACATCTTGTTAGCTTTCACTTCGGCCAGCGTCACCGGCTTGGCCAGCGCTTTACCCGCTTTAATTTTCACCTGCGGATTCTTCATATCCGAGGCATCCACTGATACCACCGTCGCCGTGCCCACCGCGCTCTTATGATCTCCCGTCTCATAGATCACCAGCCGCTCCCCCGCCTTCATCCCGCGCAGATTCTTCAATGCCACCGGATTCGACACGCCATCCCACACCGTCGCCCCGTCGCCCTGCAAGTCAGCAAACGAATATTCCGATGGTTCGGTCTTCAGTAAATAGTCCATGCAAATCCCTTCCCGCAGCGGATCCCGGACAATCTGTAACACCTTCTACTTCTTATCCTCCGGCTTCTTTTCCTCGCCGTCCGGCCCATAAGTCGAATACTGCGCCTCCGGCCGTTTTATTCGGATAGTGATCGCCATCGTCGCCTGATTGATATTGTAATCGGCGCCAAAGGTCTGGAATCCCGTCGTTATCACCTGCACCCTTAGCTTGCCGTACGGCACGCCATCGTAGTTGGCCTTGCCGTCCGGATCAGTCTTTCGGCTCGATGCCACCGCGCTCCTGCTTGCCTTTCTCGCTTACCTGATGCAGAACCACGGCAGCATTGCGCACCGGCTTGCCGCTGTAATCCTTGATCACCACGAAGCTCACGTTCGAGACCGGCCCAAAGTCATCGTTCTTCCCAGCAAAGCCTGGAATGCTCGCCAGCAACACTAGCCATACCAATCCCAGTTTCCACATAGCGGAATAATTCTACCAGCGGCGCCCATTGTTCACCCCTGAAAATCCGCGGCCCGTTTTCGAAACTTTTTGTGGACTGAGAGAATCGAAACATCCTGTGAGCACTGTTCTAGTCACCGGCGGATCAGGTTTCATTGGCAGTCATTCCATCCTTCAGCTTCTCGCCGCAGGACATCACGTCCGCACCACCGTGCGGAGCCTGAAGCGTGAAGGTGACGTGCGCGCCATGCTCAAGCAAGGCGGCGCTGATCCCAATGCCCGCCTAACCTTCATCGCCGCCGATCTTGAAAACGACGCGGGCTGGCCCGAAGCCGTCACCGCCTGCGATTACGTCCTGCACGTCGCTTCACCTTTTCCCCCAGGCGTTCCCAAGCACGAGGATGAACTCATCATCCCCGCCCGCGAAGGCGCCCTGCGTGTTCTGCGCGCCGCACGCGATGCCGGCGTCAAGCGCGTGGTCCTGACTTCATCGTTCGCCGCCATCGGTTATGGTCACAAGCCCCAAAGCAGACCATTCAACGAAACTGACTGGACTAACCCTGACGGCAAAGGCCTGACTGCCTATACGAAGTCGAAGACTCTGGCCGAACGCGCAGCCTGGGATTTCATCGCCAAAGAAGGCGGCCTACTTGAACTTTCTGTCGTCAATCCGGTCGGCGTCTTCGGCCCAGTTCTGGGCCCCGACTACTCCACTTCAATTCTCTTCATCCAGCGCCTGATGGACGGCGCCGTCCCCGGCCTCCCGCGCCTTTATTTCGGCGTCGTCGATGTGCGCGACGTCGCTGACTTGCACCTCCGCGCCATGACTCACCCCGCCGCCAAGGGCGAACGCTTTCTCGCCGTGGCGGGCGAGTTTATGTCCATACTCGACATCGCCAAAGTACTGAAGGCTCGCATGGGCGAGGCGGCCAGACGAGTGCCCACGCGGGAACTGCCCGATTGGCTGATACGCATCGCCGCCCTGCGTGATCCCGCGGTGAAACTGATTCTGCCCGAACTCGGCAAGAGAAAAAACGCTACCGCTGAAAAGGCTCGCCGTCTGCTGGGCTGGTCGCCGCGTTCCAACGAAGATGCCGTTGTCGCCACTGCCGAAAGCCTGATCCAACTCGACCTCCTGAAAGACACCCGGAAAAAAGCCGCATAATGTCATCTTGAGCGAAGCGGGATTGGTCGCTCGCGACCGATCCCGCGCAGTCGAAAGATCCCTACCCTCGAACCGTGCAGGATGCGGGTGCCATTCTTAACCGTCGGGCGTTATACAATCATTCGCGCTGTTTCGCGCCGCAAATCTAGAAGAATCAGAAAACACCACTGAGAGGAAATTACCATGAGCAAATTCACCAGGCTTCTCGCTTCTCTAGCCATAATTGGTCTGGCCGGAACCTTGATCGCCGTATCGGCCGCGCCCTCGCAACAGCCGCGCATCACCCCGATGAGCGAGCAACCGGCCGCCGCACTCACAGCGTCGTACATCTTCAACCGTCAGCTGTTGAGCACAACCCAGAGTTACGGCTTGGCCAATATTGTCAGTGGCGGAGACGCCTACGTGGCCATCGACGCTCCTTTGAAATTCACTTGCCCCTCCGGCACTACCTGCACCGTTTCCGTCGACCAGAACACGCAGATGGGCGGCAACAGCGCGAGTCTTAACGGATTCTCCATCTGCACCGCACTGGACGGAACTTTCATGAGCCAGCCCTCGTGCCCGACTCTTGCTTCGCTTCCCACCGATGGCTCTTATTTTTCCGGATCGTTCGTGCAGAGTGCCAGCAACTTGAAATCTGGCCCTCATACCATACAGACATTCGTTTTCACCAATGCCCGCGCGACCGTGTACACGTACAACTTCACGTATCGTCTCTACAAGCCTTAAGCACGCAGCGCAGAAGCCCTGGCCTCTGTCATATTAAGCGCAGCGGTCGAAAGATCCCTACCCGCATCAGGAACCGTGTGGGGCGGACATTCCTGTCCGCCAATGCGTGAACCCCCACGAACCACGTAGGGGCAGACGCCCTCGTCTGCCCAGCGGCGCAAAGCTCCGCAGGTCCTTTCGCGCGCCAAATTGTGCGGATTTGAAAAGGCGCGGCTTCAGCGCGCCGAAAAGTTTCGGGTAGGGCATGGCTTTAGCCATGCCGAAAAACCCCGCTCTCCACCCACGCGCCGTTGAGGCGCAACCATCACACCCAGGTTAGCTCGCTGTCGCTACGCGGAACCTGGGGCACCAGGCCACCGTCGCCCCACACCTTGCGCTCCTCCCCATGCAGCAGATCCGGCAGCATGTGCTGGTCCGCTACCGAAGCCGCCGACGTGCACACCGAATGCACATGGCCCTGCTGGGAGTCCACTCCGATGTGCGCCTTCAGCCCGAAGTACCACTGCTTCCCCTTGCGCGTCTGATGCATCTCCGGATCGCGCTCTCCGCTCCGGTTCTTGGTCGACGAGGGCGCATGAATAATGGTCGCATCCACAATCGTCCCGGTGGTGATGCGGATGCCCCGCCTCTCCAGATATTGGTTCACCGCGTTCAGCATCGCCCCGCCCAGTTCGTGCTTCTCCAGCAGGTGACGGAACTGCGAGGATGGTGCTCTCGTCCGGCGCCGGCGCGCGCCCCAGATCGATTCCCACAAAGTGCCGCAGCACCGGCGATTCGTACAACGCATCCTCCGCCCCCGGATCGCTCAGGTTGAACCACTGCTGCAGAAAGTACACCCGCAGCATCAGGCTCAGGCCCTTCGGAGGCCGTCCGTTCTCTCCCTTCGGATAGTGCGGCTCCACCAGCGCCTGTAACTCCGACCAGGGCACGATCGGCTCCATCTCTTCGAGAAACCGCTCCCGCTTCGTCTTCCGCCCGTACTTCTCGAAACCCCTCTGCGCCGCCAAAGTCTGTTGCCGCATCCGCCTTTTCACCTCCCACTTACACCTTACCCGCTTCGCCTGTGGATCGCAGAGTTCTTCAGAGGTTCCCTAGTCGCAGACGTAACACTCTGCGCTGCCGCATACGGTTTTCGGAATCCCTAACTTCACAAACTTTCCAATTGTCATAGGGAAACGGTCAAGGTGCGAGCCTGAGAAAACCGGCTGACCCAAAGGAGCTTGCTGAGTTCGCGTAGGGCTGTTACCCACCATTGTAAGGTCGAACCTGATCTCCCCGATTTCGTATTTTATTCACAAAAATTGCGAACCGCGTTTTGTTGATGGCAGAGTTCATGCACTCACAGTGCCCATGAGATAGCTGTTCTCGGACCGTTCGCTTTTTCTGAAGCGCAGGAGTCTTTCCAGCGAGAGTTCGAGAGCCCAAACTGGAGCGGTTCAAACCAAGGCTTTACAGCGACGAGTTCAAATCAACTGAGGAGAACGTTATGAGACTACAGCAATCTTGCACACTGATGAGTGTGCTGCTTCTGGCCGCTGGCCTGGCAGCCGCCCAAAACACCATCACTTTCGAGGCCCCCGGCGCAGGCACGGCAGCGGGACAAGGCACGCAGGCGGAGGGCATCGATCCCCTGGGTACAACTTGGGGCTATTACATCGATGGAAGCAGTGTGGCGCATGGTTTCCTGCGGGTCTTGAACGGTCATTTCGTAACCTTCAGCGCGCCCGGGGCGGGCACCGGAGCGGGACAGGGTACGTTTGCTTTCAGCCTGAATCCCGAAGGTACCATTACCGGATATTACATCGACGGAAATGGCGCCATGCACGGTTACCTGCGGAATTTCCTCGGCAACTTCACCACCTTCGACGCTCCCGGCGCGGGCAACGGGGCCGGGCAGGGCACCTTATCTGCCAACATCAACCCGGAAGGCACGTCGCCGGATACGACTTTGATTCCAGCGGCGTGGCGCATGCTTTTGTGCGCTCTCGGGAGGGTTCCTTCGTTACCTACGAGGCTCCGGGCGCGGGGACGAGCGCAGGTCAGGGCACGGGCACAGCATCAGCCATCGGCTTAAACCCAGATGGAGCCATCACAGGAGCCTACATTGATTCCAATAACACTCTGCATGGCTATGTTCGCGATTCGGACGGCACCATCACTTCGATCGATGCTCCAGGCGCGGGCGATGGTCGCCGGCCAGGGCACTGATACGGACGGGCTCAATTTCGCCGGCATCATTCCTGGAGTGTACGTCGACTCGAACAATGTGCTGCACGGCTTCGTGCGCGCCCTGGACGGAACTTTTACCGAGTTCGATGTTCCCGGTGCGGGCACCGGGGCTGGCCAAGGCACGGTTCCGGAGGGGCTGAATGCGGAAGGGGCTATCACCGGGGGCTACACTGACTCAAACAGCGTAAGCCACGGTTTTCTCCGCTCCCATGGCGGCACCATTACGACCTTTGATGCGCCGGGAGCGGGGACCAGCGCCGGTCAGGGCACATTTCCGCTGCTGAACAATCTCGAAGGGGCGATCACGGGTTACGAGATTGATTCGGGCGGCGTGTATCACGGCTTCCTGCGAAATCCGAGGGGCCGCTAGCAACAAAGCTGGTTGGCGCGAGCCCTTGCGAGGCGTAAAGGGTTTGCGCCAGCTGGCAATCAAGTGTGGGTTATGGCTCTGCGCTAGCAGCGCCATAAGCCGATAAAAAACGCGGCAACCGTCGGAACTCAGTCGGCGAGGGCGGTGCCTGTTCCCATCCAGAACCGGGCCAGCGACTTTAGATTGTTCTTATAGGTGCGGGTGACGGTGTACTGTTTGCCGCCCTTTAGCCGGAGCTCGTACTCTCCGGTCGCGCAGGGACGGACTTCCTGCACGAAAGCAGAATTCACCAGCACCGATCGATGAATGCGGACGAATCCGTAAGGCTTGAGCTTCTCGGCAACGGTTGAGATCGACTCCCGCAGCAGATACGAACCAGCTTCCTGCTGCAGCAATACATAATTGCGCTCGGCCTGGACGGCGATCAGATCATAAGGGTCGATGAAGACAATCCTGCCATTGGTCTTGATCGCGATCTTGGAGGAACTCGGCCGCTGGGTGAGCGTCTTCAGATGAGGGATCATCTCGATTAATCTCGCCGCCCGCTCGCCGGCCGACCGTCGAAGGGCGAAGTCCAGCGCCTGGTTCACACGCTCACTGGAAAACGGCTTCAGCACGTAATCGACGGCATGTTTTTCGAACGCCGCCAGGGCATGCTGCGCATAAGCGGTCACGAGAACCACTGAAGGGAGCGGGCGCTGGGATTTCTGCAGGCGATCTAATAATTCAAGTCCCGACAGCTCGGGCATGCTGATATCGAGCAGCAAGACGTCGTAGACGTCTTTGGAGAGATATTCCTGAGCTTCGATGGCGTCACAGGCGGAATCGAAGCGCTCCACATCGGGGCGGCTGGCCAGAATCTGGGCAAGGGCGGTGCGGGCAAGAGGCTCGTCATCAACGATGAGAACGCGCATGGTCGTTCTCCTCGGGGACAGTTTGTAGTTGCTGAACCTGCTACGCCGGCCGGGCTGGCAATTCAAAGCCGGAAATGCTCAAACTGGCAGTTGCCACGCGGTTATCAGCCATAGTGAAGCGCAGGCTGGCATCGCCCGAATAGAGATACTTGAGGCGAGCTTCTACATTTCGCAGTCCCACGCCGGTTCCGTTGGATGTCTTGCTGCCTGCGCTGTTGCGCACCTGAACCTCAAGCCGCCCGTCGCTTACCGTAGCCGCAACTTCGATCCACCCCGGCTCGCGGGACGACGCGATTCCGTGACGAACGGCATTTTCCACCAGCGGCTGGAGAATCATTTGCGGCACGAGAAAGGAAAGTGTTTCCGGAGCGACCAGCCAGTCCACCTTGAGGCGGCTCCCGAATCGCATCTTCTCGAGATCGAGATATTCTCTGGCGAAGTTCAGTTCACTCTCCAGAGGGATCAGATCTGAGCTGCCGCGGTCCAGTGCGGTGCGCAGGAGATTGGATAGCCTGATGATCATGGCTTTGGCGCTGCGGGCGTCAGTCTCAATCAGCGTGGCGATCCCATGCAAAGTATTGAACAGAAAATGGGGATGGAGTTGCATCTTCAGCGCTTGTAATTCACTCGCCGCAAGCGCCTGCTGATACTCGTATCTCTCCCGCTCTTCTTTGCGCAAACATTTCAAGTATTCATAACCGTGCGCCGCCACAACGATTGCAATATATACGAAGGTGTCGTCGGCAAACGCGGATCGAACATCTTCAAGCCATGCCTGGAGAGAACGCGAAACATAAGGTGGAATCACTAGCCACGCTATTGCGGTATGGAGTAACACAAACGGCACCGCTCCAAATCCCCACAACAGCACATATCGCACACGATTCGTCGAAAAACGAAGGTATTTTCTCACTAAGAAAAAGATAGGTGGTGTCCACAAAGCTAGCGCGAAGGCGCGAGCCCCTGCCTGTACCAATAATCCGAGGAACGAGAACCAAAGATGATTTCGATCCAAAGGACTATACTGCAGCCCCATCAGAACCGAGAGGCCATACCAAAAAGCAATCGACATCAAGTAGGCCCGGACGATTGGACGCAGGCGGGGCGAATACATAAGGGCTCATTCTACTACTTGCGATGATGCTACTTTGAAGCCGAACCAGCCTAAGTCCGCACCTCTGGGGCGCGGCCGAGGGAGGGTCTCGGGAACGATCTTTCCGGTTATTTCTTGAAAAGGTTCTCGAAGGCCTGGCGGGCATCTTGGGGACGTGCCGCCTTGGGCGTGGAGGTTTCCTTTTCAACCCTCACCCGCAGGGAATAAAACGTACAGTCGTTGCGTTCGTCCTTGCGGGGAATTCGCTCCGCAATGGGCTGGCTGCATTCAAACCGGCTGGAAGTATCAAAATAGGTGCACTGGCGGCAAGAGTGCAGTGCAGCGCCACACTTCGGGCATTGGCCGTAGGGTCCATTCCCGTGGCCAGCAGCGCGCCACATTGGGCGCAGCGGGAAACAGTGTGCGTGCCAGGCATTTGCACCGGGCGCGGCCCAAAGGTGTCTTTCTTGGCGGGTCGATCACCTACGCTCCGGGAGATGACTGTTTCTCCCGCTTTTCTCCCGAGTCCTGATACCCGTGCTGGCGGTACTTCGCCACTGGCGACCTCCTGATGGGCTGACATTGTCTCTCGCGGCAGGCATTGTCGCAAGTCATTTACCCCAGTTTGCAAGGCCCAGGTGTACGGCTCTTGGGCATCCTGCGTGCGCAATGAAATTGTAATTCCCCATGCTGGGTGCTACCATCCGAACAGGTCAAGACAGTTGGAGGTGTTATGGCAGACAGCGATAGCAATAGTTTTCTCTGGTTTCTGGCAGGGTTGGGATTTGGCGCGATTGCGGGAATTTTATATGCCCCGCGTGCCGGTAACGAAACCCGCGAAGCTCTGCGATCCAAGGCCGAAGAAGGCCGCGATTTTGTTCGCGACCGCGGCCGTCAGGCCCGCGAACAGGCCGCAGGCTGGGCCGACCGTAGCCGCGAAGTCTTGAATCAGCAGAAGGAGCAATTCCGGTCTGCGTATGAGGCCGGAGGCAGGCCTATCAGGAGACGGCGCATCCTGAAAGCGGGGGCACTCCGAAGCCAGTAGTCACGGTTGTTCTCCGCAGTGTGAGTGCGATCGCCTTGCGGCGGAGGAACTTATGGATAACTTGACGATTTTCATTGCCGTGACTGCAGCAGCAGTGGTGATCCAGGCGGGCAATCCTCGTCGCCATGTATCGTGGCCGTGCGCAAGACCAGTGCGCGCACCGAAGCCTTGGCCAACGAAGTACGCAGTAAGGTTTTGCCGACAGTGGAAATGGCGCAGTCGATGCTGGCGGATTTGCGCCCGAAGGTCGAAAGCATCGTCAACAATTTCAGTGATTCGAGCGCCATGGCGCGCCACCAGATGGAGCGCCTCGACGCCACGCATGAGTGATCTGCTCGACCGCGCCCGCCTGCAAGTGATTCGCGCCGACGAACTGGTCGGCAGGGCTCTGGATCGTGTCGAGGAAACTGGCGACCTGGTCAACAAGACTGTGGTCTCTCCGGTGCGCCAGGTTTCGGGAATCCTTCAAGGCCTTACTGCAGGGCTGGAGTTCTTCTTTTCGGGAAGGCGCAGATCGCGAGACGGCGCCAGCTGCAGGACGAAATGTTTATCTAGATTTGTAGGAGATTGTGATCAACGGCAGCGCTGAGGCGCTGCCGTTTGTGTTCGGAGCGTCACATGATCCAGCCGCCGCCCACCACGATATCCCCGTCATAAAATACCGCGGCTTGGCCGGGGGTGATGGCGCGCTGCGGTTCGTCAAACGTGACCAGCACCTCGTCTGCGCCTGACTTCTCGATGGTCGCCGGCGCGGCTTCGTGGCGATGGCGAATCTTTACCGTGACACCGCATGGGCTCGCGCAGATCGTCGACAGCGATCAGATTCGACGCGATGGGCACGCAGCGTGCGCGAATAGAGATCCTCCTGGCCGCCGACCACGACCTGCCGCTTATCGCCATTGATCTGAATCACGTAAAGTGGCGAACCGGTGGCCACGCCCAGTCCCTTGCGCTGACCCACGGTGAAATTGTGGATGCCGCTGTGCTCACCCACCACTTCCCCGTCTGCGGTCACCAATTCGCCGGAAGTATCCGGCAGCGCCTCACCCTGCTCGGCGAGGTAGGCGTCGAGAAACTTCTTGTAGTCACCCCCGGGGACAAAGCAAATCTCCTGCGAATCCGGCTTCTCCGCCAGCGCCAGACCATGATCCCGCGCCAGTTCGCGCACCGCTGGCTTGGTCATTTCGCCCAAGTGGAAAGATGGTCCGGCTGAGCTGCTCCTGGGTCAAGCCGAACAGAAAATAAGTCTGGTCCTTGGAGGTATCGCTGGCCCGCTTCAGCAGCCAGCGTCCGCTGCGCGTCATCGTACTCCACACGGGCATAGTGGCCGGTGGCCAGGGCATCCGCGCCAATCTGCTGCGCCACAATCAATAGCTGATCAAACTTCAAGTGATTGTTGCAGAGGCTGCAAGGGATCGGCGTGCGTCCGGAAAGATACTCCTCAACGAACGGCCGCACCACGTCGCGCTCGAAACGCTCTTCGTGATTGACGACGTAATAGGGAATTCCGAGTGTCTCCGCGACCCGGCGCGCATCGTAAACGTCGTCCAGCGAGCAGCAGCGGCCCTGTACGGCTTCCGGCATTCCAGGATGGCCCGCCAGGCGCCGCTGATTCCATAGCTGCATGGTCAGGCCGATGACCTTATGCCCCTCGGCGCGCAGCATGGCCGCAACGGTGGAGGAGTCGACTCCACCCGACATGGCGACGGCGATGGTTCTGGCGAACAGGCATTCGGCTTCTGGCCTTTAGCTTCTTAGCTACTAGCCTCTAGACTCGAGGCAACGTGGAGCCGACGGCCAAAAGCTAAGAGCTAACGAGCTGCCTTATTGTAAACCGGCGAGAGCTCGCGCAGTCGGGCCACGGTCGGAGGAATCAGGCTGAGCGCGAATTCCACATCTTCCGGCGTATTCTGCTTGCCCAGGCTGAAGCGGAGGCTGGCGCGGGCCTGTTCAGCAGGTAATCCCATGGCGGTGAGCACATGCGAAGGCTCAATCGCTCCGGAAGAGCAAGCCGCGCCGGTCGAAACGGCAAGTCCCTTAAGATCAAGCGCGATCACCAACGCTTCGCCTTCGATGTAGTCGAAATGGATGTTGGTGGTGTTGGGCACGCGCGGCGCACCCGCGCCGTTGACGCCAGTGGCTTCGACTTCGGCGAGAATCGTTCTCCTGCAAGCGGTCGCGCATAGCCGCCATCTGCGTGTCAGGTCGCCGCGTTCCAACGCCTGCTTTCGCGATCTCTGCGGCTTTGCCCAAAGCGATAATCCCCGGAACATTTTCGGTGCCGGCGCGGCGCGAGCGCTCATGGCTGCCGCCATAAAGCATGGGCTGCAGAGATCGTTCCCTTGCGCACGTACAAGCGCGCCGACGCCTTGCGGCGCATGCATTTTGTGGCCTGAAATCGAAAGCAGATCACAGCCAATACTCTGAACGTCGATCGGCACCTTCCCTGCCGCCTGCACGCCGTCGGTATGAAAATAAACGTCAGCTTCGGCGGCGATTTTGCCAATCTCTTCGACTGGCTGCAACACTCCGGTCTCGTTGTTGGCCATCATGATCGAGATCAGTTTGGTGTTGGAACGCAAGGCACGGCGGACGTCATCGGGATCGATCAGCCCGCGGCCATCGACGGGAACGTAGGTGACCTCGCATCCCGACTCTTGAAGGCGCTTCGAGGAATTCAGAACTGCGTGATGTTCGATGGTCGAACTGATCACGTGATCGCCTTCGCGAACCATGCCGAAGATGGCCAGATTGTCGCCTTCGGTGCCGCCGCTGGTGAAGACAATTTCAGACGCCCGGCATCCCAGCAAGGCCGCGACCGATTCGCGCGCGCGCTCTACCGCCGCTCGGGTTTCCTGCCCATGATGATGGATGGAAGAGGCATTGCCGAAGTGCTCGGCAAAGTAAGGCCGCATGGCCTCGAACACCTCGGGCAGGATCGGGGTGGTGGCGTTGTTATCGAGGTAAATGCGGCGCATTAAGGCTATTTTACGCCTTTCAGCAGCAGCGGCTGGAATCCCCGTGTATGAGATTTCCCGCCCCTTCTTGGCGTTCTTAGCGGCTGCCTTCGCGCGCTTTGCGGTTTACGTTCTTCACCGCAAAGGACGCCAAGTTCTCGCAAAGATCACGAAGAAAATCTTGCCGCTATTTCTTAGTCCCTTTGGCCGCTTCCGCCTCATCTTTCAAGTAATTAGCGCTCAGCGTGCCCTTCTGCTTTGCCAGATCAATTAGGGTGGGATAGAACTGCACGAAAGTCGTATCCACCGCAGCGTGCTGCGAATGGCATGAATAACAAGAGGCTCGGTGGGAACCATCTTGGCAGTGTCAGAATCGTCGAATCCAAAGAACGCCCATTTGCCGGGAAAGCGCGCCTCGTCCTTCACGTGGACTTCATAGCCCATGGTTTCTGTGGTTTGAAAATGCCCGGCTCTTGTTTATGGATGCGTTGGTCCCGGCCATACGAACTTCGAGCACCAGCATCGTCTTATCAGGCCAGGTACCGCTTTCCTGAAAGGCGCGGTAGGCATCGGGGTTCACGAATACGTTGTCGAACATGGAATGCTTCATCTGCATGGCGTTTGGCAAGTAGCTCATATCTACCCCTGAAGACAGGAATATCCATTCCCGGTAGTTCGCCGGGAACATCAGGCGGCCATCCGCGGTATAGGTGGGTGTTTGGGTCGAGGAGCCCTTGTTGGCAGCGGGGGCGGTAGACGGCGTCGTAGCGTACTGTTGCAGCAGGAACAAGCAAACGAGCGTCAAAATACGCATACGATCCACCTCGCAGAAAGAATCACCAGGAACACAGTCTAACCGCAGTTGGTAAAGAGCGAAAATATCATTGGCATCTGATCTGCACCTCAGTGCATGTAATCTGACAAACGCTCCAGCGCCAGGTCTCTCGATTGCAATACATTCTGCTGAAGCCAGAATTCGTGGCCCGATCCATAGAGCACCAGCACCCGATCCTCGGGCGAATCGATTGCCTGGCGCAAATTGGCAAAGATACGCGCGTTGCGGCCATACCACGCGGTCAACAGATCTGGGCCGGGATATTCGCCGTCGCCTGAAAAACGCGCAAAATCCATGTAGACCGCCTCGCCCTCCCGGACCTCCTGGTCGCGATTGATAGCCATCAAGGCCTGCCCCACCGTACCTTCTTTTAGGATTTTCGACCAACCCTCCAGTTCCTTGTGGGTCTGGGCAAAATCGTTATCCAGGATTTGCTCCTGATGATGCTTCTGCACAAACGCTTGCATCGCTTCAAAAGGAAAATCGCCTTCAATATCGATCGGATACAACCGTTTCAGTCCGAGTCGTTTGGCCATGCGAAACCCGATCTGGTCGACCTCATCGGCTTTGAGGGAATATTTTCCCGCTAGGTAATCTTGATACTTCTGGGGAAATACCTTGTCCGTGGTCCGGGCTTCCACGGCTATTTTGGTAGGCCGGAACTTCTCCAGAGCATCGACGAATTGCTCGATTTCATTCTGCCTTCGGGCGCCAGCATGTCGTCCACCTGCATGTTCATAACGTCCCGCCCTGGGTTCGACATGTGAAATGTGCCCAGCACCAGCACATGGGCCTTAACTGCGGCGGGTGGCATGGAGAGCGAATTGCTTTGGGCAACGCTGGCGACGGCGGCCAGGCAAAAGAGAGGGATGACGCTGGTCTTGTAGCGAAGAATGTTCACAATCCCCTATACGGGGACCTGCTCATCTTCGTTCCATGGCAATATAGCGCTGCGGATAGAGCGGGGCCGATGTAGTCGGCACGCGGGCGGATCAGCCGGTTGTCGTCGAGTTGCTCGATCACGTGGGCGGTCCAGCCGCTGATGCGGGAGACTGCGAACACCGGAGTAAACAAGTCCACGCCGATTCCGAGAATGTGATAAGTCGAAGCGGAATAGAAGTCCACGTTGGCGTTGAGTTTCTTTTCGGCTTTCATGAACTTCTCGATCTTTTCCGACATGTCGAACCACTTGGCCTGTCCGCTGGACTTGCCCAAGTCGTGCGACATCTTGCGGAGATGCGTCGCTCGCGGATCTTCGGTGTGATAGACGCGATGGCCGAAGCCGGGAACTTTCTTCTTCTGCGCCAACATGCCTTTGATGTGCTCGACCGGATCGGCGCCGGAGCGGTCGATCGCTTCCAGGATGTGGAACACGGCTTCATTGGCGCCTCCGTGCAGCGGGCCTTTAAGGCATCCGATGGCGGAAGTCACTGGCGGAATGCATGTCGGAAAGCGTCGCCGCGGTTACGCGGGCGGCAAATGTGGAAGCATTGAGTTCGTGATCGGCGTGAAGAATCAGCGCAATGTCCAGAGCGCGCTCGGCGGTCGTGCGAGGGCTTGGCGCCGTTCAACTGCAAGCAGAAAATTGCCGGCGTGCGAGAGCGACGGATCGGGTTCAACCACCGGCTGGCCTTTGCGGATGCGGTCATAAGCGGCCACGATCATGGCGATCTGCGAAGTCAGGCGAATGGCCTTGTTCACATTGGCATCGTGATCGTTCTTTTTTTCGTCGGGATCGTAGAAAGCTCAGCGCGGAAACCGCTGTCCGCAGCACATCCATGGGCAGCGCTGTCTTTGGGCGCGGTGCGCAGCAGATCGATGATCGCGGGATCGAGCTTGCGCTCCTGCGACAGGCGGTCGCGCAGTCCCTTCAGCTCATCCCGCGTGGGCAGCTTGCCAAACCACAGCAAGTAGCAAGTCTCTTCAAAGGTGGAATTGTCGGCTAGTTCGTGAATATCGATGCCACGGTAGGCCAGGACGCCCTGTTCGCCGTCGATGTAACAGATGCTGGAGGTGGTTGCGACCACTCCCTCGAGACCTTTGGGGGCGTGCGCAGTGGATAGGCTGGACATGGCGTCGGGCTCAAACCTTCTTAAATTTTCGATTGTCGCGGCGCGGAGGGGCAACCCGCCGCAACTAACTTTTATACGCCAAAATTGCGGAAGTTTCCATCCGCGCGGCGCCTCGTTGGTAGCTGTCCGGACGGCGTAATTCTCGCTCGCGCTTCGCTTGAGTTCTTTATCGGCAAGAATCGCGCTCTGGAGAGCGTTCCCAGAGAGTTACCGAAGGTACACGTCCCTGCCGGGGATGGCCGCTTCCCCGCCTTTCCCGGTTACAATCGGAGGATGCGCATGCGCTGGCCGCTCTTCATCGCGGTGATGTGGTGTGGAATGGCCCTGGCCGACGACACGCCGCAGACCCTTGTTACCGGGCCGTGCGTGCCGGGTGCGGTCCGTGCAAGCCCTCCAAGTCTGATCTCAAGCAGGCCAAGGCTGCCTTTTCACGGGCGCTGAAGCTGGAAAAGGCCAAGCACCTCGATGAAGCCTACAAGGAATTCGACACTGCCGCCCGCCTGGTCCCGAACAATGTCAACTACCTGACGGCGCTGGCTATGACGCGGGAAAAGTTGGTCTTCGATCACGTTCAGCGGGGCAACGACTGACCTGAACAACGGACGCGAAATTGAGGCGCAGGCGGAGTTTCGTGGCGCCTTGAGCCTTGATCCCGACAATGCATTTGCGCAAGCAGCGTTTGCAGGAAGCATTCGGGCAATGGGCGCCGCCGAAGACCCCTTGTTGCGGGCGACGGAGGATGGCGGCGAACCGCAGGCTGCGCCCAGCCCCGACCGTCACGCCTTCCATTTTCGCGGTGATTCGAAAGCACTCTTGACCCAGGTTGCGCAGACCTACGGCGTTACCGCTGAATTGGATGATTCCGTCGTCTCCCGTCATGTCCATTTCGATCTCGACGAATCCGACTTCCCTACCGCCATGCGGGCCGCTTGCGATGTGACCGGAACGTTCTGGACCTCGCTCTCCGACAAACAGATCTTTCTCGCCCGATGAATCGCCGGAGAATCACCGGCTGTACGATCGCATGGGCCTGCGCACGTTTTATCTGAGTTCGGCCACCACCCCCCAGGATGTGAACGAAGTCGTCAGCCATGCTGCGGACGGTGTTTGAGATCCGTTTCCTGCAGCCACGCCCGCAAAGCGGCGCTCTCACCGTTCGCGCTCCCATGCCGGTGCTCGACGCCGTCACCAACTGCTGGAGAACTTCGGCAAAGCGCGGCCGCAGGTGCTACTGGACATCGAAGTCTATGAAATCGACCACCAATTGACCCGTAACATCGGCGTGCACATTCCCGACACTTTCAACCTTTTCAACATCCCGGCAGCGGCTTTGCTGGCGGCGCAGGGGGACAGAACATCCAGAGCTTGATCAACCAATTGATCTCGGGCGGCGGCATCAATCAGGCCAACTCCTCCGCCATTTCGGGACTGTTGGCGCAACTTCAGGGGCAGGGACAGAGTGGAATTTTCAGCCAGCCGCTTGCCACCTTCGGCGGCGGTCTCACTTTGATGGGATTGAGCCTTGATACCCTGGCGGCGCAGTTATCGCTCAACGAGAGTTGGGTGAAGCACCTGGACCATGCCACGCTGCGAGCGGCGCAGGGCAATGACATGACCTTCCGTCTGGGCCAGCGGTACCCCGTAATCAATGCCAGCTTCGCGCCCATTTTCAATACGTCGGCGATCTCGCAGGTGCTGCAGAATGGCAGTTTTCAGGCGCCGATTCCCTCGTTCACGCTATGAAGATCTGGGACTCGACATAAAGGCGAAGCCTGAAGTTTCCGGCGGTACGTTCATGTGGGACTCGCCCTGGAAATGCAGTTGCGGGCTCTGGCAGGAACCAGCGTCAACGGGGTACCTGTCATTGCCAATCGTCAGTACAAGGGCAGCATCAATCTGGAAGACGGGGAGCCAGCCGTGGTGGCCTCTTCGGTCACCCGCAGCGAGATGTACAGCATGATGGGACTCCCCGGACTGAATTCAATTCCGGTGTTGAACAAAATCGCGACCACCAACGACAAGACCGAAGAAGATGATGAGATTTTGATAGTCATTACGCCGCATGTGATGAACGCTGGGCGCGAATCAGAATGCGGAATTGTGGCTGCCCAAGTAACGCTATTTTGCATTGCTGGCGGCGAAATCCACCAGCTTCTGCAGCACGTCGTAAGGAAGCCCTCCGGCGCTGAGTTTCCTGCCATTGATGAAGATGGTGGGAGTGCTGTTCACGTCCAGCGACTTGCCCAGGTTGATCGAGTGTCTGTACGCGGGTGGTGGTTTCGGGCTTGGCGGCACATGCGGCATACCTCACTGCCTTTGACTCCGGCGGCATCGGCAAAACCAGTGAGTTTTTCGTCAACATTGGCCGCATGTGATCTCCGACTTGCGCGGCTAAATGCTTTCCACAAATTTCCAAAACGCATCTGGTGAAGATCGCGCTACGCAGTCGGCATAGCTGGCCGCCTTCATCGCCCAGTCGTGCATAGGCAGGGGAAAATTCTGGAACACGATACGCGCGTTCTTGTCCTCGGCCGCCAGTCGATCGAGATTAGGTTGCGCCTCTTTGCAATGGGGACATTGCAAGTCGCTGAACTCAACCACCGTGACCGGGGCTGCCATTGGGCCTCGCGAAGGCCCGTTCATTCCCTTCTCCAGTTGGCTCACGCGCCGCGTTGAAGGGATGGACGCCGAACGGCAAAATCTCGCCGATGATGGCGTGGCTGCCATCCGGGGTCACATAAAATTTTTGAATTTGCGATCCCTGCGGACTACTGACCGTAACCTCAACATCGGCCAGGCCCTGGGCCTGCTGCCGGCTTTATGCTGAACGATCCTCCAGCTGATCGCAGAATCGTAGCCCAGGGTTTGTTGCAGGAACGCGTTCACGACTTCTTCCGCCGGAAGCTTTGCGGTAGCGGCTGGGTTAGCAGCAGACGCCGCCTTAGACGCGGATTCTTTGCTGGCCTGCCGCGAACACTGCAAACCCTAGGACTAGGACAGCGCAAGCAATTGAATTACGACGCATGAGTTCCTTTCTAAACATCTGATTTCGCGGCGATGGGAAAACGACGCCCGTAGCCGAAGGCCTTGGCAGAAATTTTAATTCCGGGAGCCGCTTGTTGGCGCTTGTATTCGGCCCGCTCCACCATACGGATAACGCGCCGCACTAGACTAACATCGAAACCCCGCTCAGCGGCAATCTGCTCAGCGCTATGCAAGTCTTCGACATAATCTTCCAGAATGGCGTCCAGCACCTCGTACGGAGGCAACGTATCGCTGTCCTTTTGATCCGGTCGCAATTCGGCCGACGGCGGCTTTTCCAGGCTAGCCCGCGGAATCACGGGACGGCGGGAATTCACATAATGGCTTAGGCGGTAAACCATAGTCTTGGGCACGTCTGAGATCACGGCCAATCCTCCGACCATGTCGCCATACAGCGTGCAGTAGCCCACGCCTAACTCACTCTTGTTACCGGTGCTCAGCACGATGGCAGAAAACTTGTTCGACAGCGCCATCAAGAGTGCGCCCCGTGCGCGGGACTGAATATTCTCCTCTGTCGTGTCATCCTTCAAGCCGCGGAAAACCGGCTGTAGAGTCTTGCTATAGCTCGAGAAAACATCGTTGATCGAAAGCAGTTCAAAACGAATGCCGAGATTGCGGGCCAACTCACGCGCGTCGTCGAGTGAGCCCGGCGATGAATACGGCCCAGGCATACCGACTCCAATCACATTCTCCGCGCCCACCGCCTCGGCGGCAATCGCCGCGGTCAAGGCGGAGTCGATACCGCCGCTGAGCCCGACGATCACTTTCTGAAATCCGCACTTGTGTACGTAGTCCCGCGTACCGAGAACCAAAGCCGCATAAGCACTGGCTTCCTCTCCTTCGATTTGAGGATGCATATCGCCGATGAGGCGGTCCGAATCAAAGTAAATCAGATCCTCCTCAAACGACCTGCCTTGGGCGATGACCTCGCCTGCCGGATCCAGCACTAAGCTGGAACCGTCGAAAACCAAACTATCGTTGCCGCCCACCTGATTGACCATGGCCACTGGAACCTTCTGTGTGCGTGCAATGGAAGCCAGCATCTCGCGCCGGAATTCGCGCTTGCCCAGCCAAAAGGGTGAGGCGGAAATGTTCAGCACGAAATTCCCACCGGACTTGACCAAGGCATCGACAGGGTCGAAGGTGTACAGACGCTTGTTCCAAAAGTGTTTGTCGTTCCAGGCATCTTCGCAAATGGTCAGGGCCATCTGCTTGCCGCAAAATGGAAACAGGTGCTGACGTGCGGCGGGAGCAAAGTTGCGCATCTCATCGAACACATCGTAGGTGGGCAGCAGCATCTTGGATTGCAGAAACGCTATCCTCCCGTCTTGAAGCAGCGCTGCGGAGTTCATCACGGACTTGCCAGTTTCAGCCTGGGCCGGTGTTACCAGACCGCAGATGACGGAGATGCCGAGAGTTTCGGCGGCGATGAGTTCGGCAGTTTCGCGGTTGCGCGCCACGAACGAAGGCCGCTCGACGAGATCACGCGGAGGGTAGCCGCAGACGGAGAGTTCGGGAAAAAGAATCAGTCCAGCGCCAGCTGATTTCGCGCGACGGGAAAAGTCGATGATTTTCCGGCCATTCCCTTGGAAATCCCCTACTGTGGGATTGATCTGCCCCAACGCAATCTTCACAGTTCCAGTGTAACGGTGTGCGCGAATGCCGCCAAGTCAACGGGCCAGATTGGCTTTTGTGATCAGCGCAGTCACAAAGTTGGGCGGCTGAGCATTGGGATCAGTCGGGCCTGATGCCGGCGGATCCGAAGGAAGAGGCTGGGTTGAGGTCGAGGCCGGAGTCGCGGTCGGCAGGTCTTCCCCCGGACGGCGCAGACTGGGGGCGTGGGCAGGTTGTGATGCAGGCGCAGCTTTTGCCACCGTCGGGCGATTCAGTTCGACTTCCTTCTGCACACGGACGATCTTCTCTCCCGTCACCTTCATAATCTCAACCCGGGTCACTTCATCGCCCACAAAGCGAACGAAGTTCACATCCTGCGGGGGTTCGCCGTAGATCCAATCCTCGTATTCCGTTTGTCCGGCTTTCTCGCGGATTTTCTTGGGAGGACGGCCCATCGCGTAAATGACCATTTCGCGGTCCATTCCCACCAGCACCTGGTGGTTCTTGATGGCTTGTTTCACTTCGGGTGGCACGGTATCAAGGTAGGCTTCCAGCGCCGATTTGGAGTCGAAGTCGAACGCTGGACGGAGCAACCGTTTGAGTTGGGCGGCATCCATTTCTGGAACATAATGATCGAAAAGCAGATCAAGATAGGAGCCGCGAGGATTGGCATTGGCGTCGCTGGGCGTCATGGACGCGTTGGCGCCATCGATTTCAATGTTCTGGTACCACCTGTGCTTCTTGACCGGACCACCGTTGATTTCAAAACGAATGTGGTCATTCTTGATCGCAATGTTGGTAATGCGCGCTTGGTCCCCGGGCTTGACCGAAGGCCCCCAAGTAACAATAAGCTGCTGCAAATCGATGCCACTGGGCGAAAGCGCATCGTCCTTCAAGGTCAGACCCTTTTTCCCCATGGGAAATTGGGTGCGGATATAAACCAGGTCCGACTCGAACGCTCGAATCATCTCCATGCGGGTGTGCGCGGTCATGTGAGGCGGCGGAGAGGATTGCTGGCTGGCAGGCTTTTGATCCGAGGCGTTTGCAAGACCCACGCTCAGTGATAACAGGGGAAGGAGAACCGCTAAATGGCGTGGCTTCATGGAACACCCAACCAGCTCTGCCCAATTATAGCGCCGATTGGGCGTTTGTCAGCCCAGTTGCTTTCGCCCTCGAGCTCAGTTGCTTGGCGGCCCTTCTGATACCTTGAGCCCATCCCGGGCCACCTGTAGAGGCAGAACATGGCCGCCATGCTCGCCGATGGCATTGGCCACGCGGCTGCCAGCACCTTCTTCGACCATGAAGATCACGCAACCTCCGCCGCCGGCCCCGCAGACCTTGGCTGCTCGTCCTCCGTGCTTGGCAGCGACAGCAATCAACTTGTCGATCAAAGGCGTGGTAATGCCGGGTGCATTGCTGCGGCGCAGCTTCCATTCTTCACGCAACAGGCGGGCGATTTCACTCCAGTCACGGCTGAGCAAGCTTTGGTGCATGGAGCGGGCGATGCGCGAAATGTTCTCGAAATTTCGGAACACACGGCGGTCGCCGTCAATATGGGCCTTGAAAACCTCCCAATTATTGATGCCGGACTTGCGCGGCACGCCAGTATAAGCAAGCACGAACCGCGATTCGATTTCCTCCGAAGCAATCGGAACCGCCCCGCGATGAATGCCATCCGCATCGAGATGAATGGCGCTGACGCCGCCGTAGAGCGCGGGATAATAATCCTGGCATCCGGTGGGGACCTCGATGATCTGGGCCTCGACATTTTGCGCAATCACACGCATCTGCTCGAACGTCGAGATTGCGGCCGGTAAACCGGGCGAGGGCCGCGGTAGTGGCGATCATCAACGCCGAAGAACCCGAGATTCCAGCTCCGGCGGGAGATTCGGAATCGGTCTCGATCAGCAGTCCTTCTTTCGGAGCAAAGAACTGCAACAAGCGTGCAGCCAGAGGCAGGCGAAAGCGGCGTGCTGCATGCAGGGCGTCAAAGCTGGGAAAGGCTTCTTCTTTGCGAGTGTCGAGCGAGCGCAAGAGAATGCGCTTCCCTTTCAGAGGAGTGATTCGGCAGGTGGTTTGAATATTGAGGGCGAAGTTGAGCGTGAGCGCGCCGGGATGAAACAAGTAGAGCGGCCACAGATCTATGGTGCCACCGGCTAAATCAGCACGGCAGGGAGCATGGGCAACTATTGTGGGTGAGCCCACCGAGGCGGTTTTCGGCATGCAGTGTTTTTACCACGAAAGGCCGCGCAGGCCTTAGCTGAGGTTCAGCGCGCGCTTGATGGTGCCGCGTTCTTTTTGAATTTTCTCTTGCAGCAGAGTGATGGCGTAGATCAGTTGCTCAGGACGGGGCGGGCATCCGGGCACGTAAACATCGACGGGAATGACCTGGTTCACACTTTGCACCAAAGCGTAATTATTAAAGACGCCGCCTGAGGTCGCGCAGGCGCCCATCGAGATCACCCACTTAGGCTCTGGCATCTGCTCCCACAGTTGGCGGATCACGGGAGCCATCTTGTTGGAGACGCGTCCGGCGATGATGATTAGATCCGACTGCCGTGGCGACGGGCGAAAAACTTCAGCGCCAAAGCGTGCAATGTCGAACCGCGAAGCGCCCATAGACATCATTTCGATGGCGCAACAGGCCAACCCAAACGTCATCGGCCAGATGGAACTCTTGCGCATCCAATTGACCGCGTTGTCCATGGTGGTAAGGACGACGCCCTCCGGCGTATGGTTCCCGTAGGTAAGCTCTTTGACTACACGCTTGCCGTGTTCGACGGTAACGTAGGGGCCGAAGTCGAGGTTGTCGGGCATTGCTTCCATTCTAAACCACGACGGGGATGGTCTAGTCGATGTCCTGAAGCTGAAAGGCATTCAAGACGCCAACGGCAAGATCATAGACAGACACGAAATCGTAAATTCTACCCGGCTCCCCGTAACGTCCATGAGCCAAGTGATTTCGGAAACGGAATGCGCTGCGCAATTCCCCAATCAACCGCCGCAGATCCGGCCGCTTCTCTCTCCAAGCCTCAAAGATGTCCTCGTCGAGCCTAACTCTTGCCTTTCGGTACTTGCGGGTTGCGCGAAAGACCCTAGAGAGGTCATCCTTCAGCCTTTTCTTGCATCTGCAGTCGTAATCGGTCCGAAAGGCCCTTTCCAATCCGGTCAGAACGAAAAACGCCGACCTTTGATCGGTCTCCTCCAGCCGAGTAGCGAGCAACTGATCCCAAGCAAAGCGCACTTCGTCAACTCGACGGCCGGGAAACCGCGCGCTAAACTCCGTAGATACCTCACGAAAGTACAGCCTCAGCGAAACATCCACGTCGTTTTGGTACTCGGCGATTGCATCGATCGTCTCGTTACCCATTGGCCACTTCCATAATCAGATCAAAGAAGGTCTGCTGGGTAATCTCTACAAATCTCCTCTCTGGCGGGCGTGTGACGATCTTCCACTCCCACTCAATTTCCTGCGATGGTTTGGCGGGCGGGACCGGCAGCTTCCCACCCACACCCACGGTAACAGTGACACGGATTAGCGACCTCATGTCCGAGGCTTTCCTATCAACTAGGAGCAACTGCGCTGCACCGGCTGGCCCCTTCACGTCAACTCGCCCCCTCGAACCAATCAGGAGCGTACCGATCGGCACAAGATCGACCTCCTGTCGCCCAATCCTGAGCACCATTTGCTTCGCGGTGTAGGACCCGATGCGCTCTTCATTTATCTCAACGGGCCGAAATTCATACTGCAATTGCTTCGAAACGACATACTTACTCAAGAAAGACTCGACCTTTGAGTACAGGCGATCCAACTGGGCGAGCCACTCGTCCCGCACTTCATTCCAATTGACTTGGGCGGCTACCTGGGTCTCTTCTTGTTCACGCCTGAGGAACTCATCAAAATTGCTTGTGTTCATATTAGACTCCTCACTTAACTCGCCTCTCAAGAACCCGTATCACTGTCGCCATAGAGTTTGTACCGACATGCCAGACAACGTATCGTACCATCCGCACTTCTGCCCGCGCGGTTTCCTCGCTCCGCCTCTGACCGATTTCATGGCCGGCACTTAGTCGCGACGGCCGACCCAACTGGGAATTACGGGTTTATCACAATCTTCCCAAACATCTGGCTGGCCTCCATGTATTCGTGGGCGGCGCGTGTGTCTTTGAGTGAAAAGGCTCGGTCGACGACCGGTTTCAACCGTCCGGCGAAAATGTGGCCCAGCACATCGTACAGGTCCCCCATGGTTCCCATGTAGGAGCCCAGAAACGAAAGCTGCCGCGCAAACAGAAAGCGCAGATCGAACTTGGCGTCGAAGCCGGTCGTCGCGCCGCAGGTCACAATGATCCCTCCTGCCTTGAGCGACTTCATACTCTCTTCCCATGTGGCCGTCCCCACGTGCTCCACGACGATGTCCACGCCGGCTTTGCTGGTGATCTTTCGCACTTCCTCCGAGATTTTCTGCTGGTAATGATTGATGCCGTAATCTGCGCCGAGCGCTCGGGCTTTCTCTAGTTTGGTTTCATCCCCGGCGGTAGCAATTACGCGAGCATGAAAAAGCTTGGCGATTTGAATCGCAGCGATGCCCACACCCGACCCTCCGCCGAGCACCAATACGGTTTGCCCTTGCCGAATTCTTGCCCGTGCCACCAGCATGTGCCATGCGGTCAGAAACACTAGGGGGACACTGGCAGCTTGGTTGAAATCGAGAGTGTCAGGAATCGGAATGACGTTCACTGCTGGCACGGCGACCAGCTCACAGTTGCCGCCGTCCACGGTGTTGCCAAGCACCGCGAACTCCCGGCACTGGTTTTGCAATCCGGCGGCGCACTTCGCGCAGCGATTGCAGAAAATCATGGGAGCGAGCAATACGCGTTGTCCGGTCGTGAAACCGGTCACGTACTCGCCCGATTCCCACGATCTCTCCGGCAATGTCGCTGCCGAGAATATGCGGAAGCTTCACGCCCGGAAGCCCCTTGCGCACCCAGATGTCCAGATGATTAAGCGAGCAAGCGCGGATGCTTACCAACACCTGATCCTTGCGAGGCTTGGGGTCGGGGACGTCCTCGAAGCGCAGAACTTCCGGCCCGCCGAATTCGTGGAGGCGAACAGCCTTCATAATGAGACTCTACTAATCCAAAACTATCACAGCTGCCCAGCAGTTACCGGGCAACCCCGCTTTTCATTGACTTCCCCTGTTTACCGAAGAATAATCATCCTGTGGACATCTACGAAGAGATCGTGAAGTTGCGGCAGGAGGGTCGACGAGGCGCGGTTGCGACCATCGTCAACGTGCGCGGCTCCATCCCCTCGTTTGAGACCGCCAAGATGCTGGTGCGGGACGACGGCTCGATCGCCGGAACGATCGGCGGCGGATGTGTCGAAGCCGAAGTTTGGCAGGCGGCCCGCGAAGTCATGGAATCTGAAAAGCCACGCAGCCTGACTTTCAATCTGAATCAGGACCCAAAATACGATACTGGCCTGGTTTGTGGTGGAACTCTGGACATATTTATCGAGCCTGTCCTGCCTCCAGCGCTACTTTATGTTTTCGGTGCAGGTCATGTTTCAGTAAATCTTTACAAGGTCGCGCGTGGTGCTGGCTTTGACGTGACGGTGATTGATGACCGTGCCGCTTATGCCAGCCGCGAGCGTTTCCCCGACGCTAAAGAAGTGATTGCGGAAGATTTCGACCACGCGATGGGGAGGATTACTCCTCAGGAATCGTCTTACATCGTCATCGTGACGCGCGGCCACCGCGATGATATGCGGGTACTGCGCTGGGCGGTGCAAACCCAGGCGCGGTACGTTGGCATGATCGGTTCCAAGCGCAAGACCATCACCATCTTCCGCGAACTCACCAAAGAAGGGCTTCCGGCGCATTTGTTTGAACGCGTGCATGCGCCGGTGGGTCTGGATATCGGGGCCATCACTCCGGAAGAGATCGCTGTGGCGATCACGGCGGAGTTGATCGCGGTGCGCCGGCACTCGGAACGCGCCCTGCCCCACATGAGCTGGTTCAAGACGCATCTCCAGAATTCTGCGGATACAGATACCACCGAACCAAGGTTGACCGCAGAGGACGCCGAGCGCGCAGAGTAACCCGGCGCAAATTGGACGCGGATCAACGCTGATCTTAAACCGCGGATTCTGCTATCTTCACTGCATGGCCTATGCCCCCAGTTTATGCGGAGTGATCCTTGCCGCCGGTGACTCTACCCGCATGGGCACGGACAAAGCCCTGTTCCCTGGCCACCGGTTCCGACCAGGAAATCCGCCCGGCGGGCAGACATTTCTGTCTGCCGCCATCCATGTCTCTACTCCCTTTCAACGACCTGGTGATTGTGGTTGTGGGAAAGAACGAGCCCAACCTGGCCCCAGTCGTGTATTCCAACGGCGCATCTCTCGTTCGAAATCCAGCCACCGAACGCGGGCAGTTCAGTTCGCTTCAAGTGGGATTGCAAGAAGTCCTGAATCGTCGGCCGCGATGCCGCCATGGTCACTCTGGTCGATCGCCCGCCCGTCAGCGCGACACATTGCAGGCTCTCTGCGCTGCGTTTATATCACGCGCCGCCGGAATCTGGGCCGCGGTGCCCGAACTAGACGGCAAGCACGGACACCCTTTTCTTGATTACGCGGGAAATGATTAAGGTATTCCTGGAAGCAGCCTCGACTTCCACCGCCCGCGAGATCGAGCACCAGAATCAGCAACACATTACCTATGTCCCAGTCGATGACCCCGCTGTTACGCTGAATGTAGACACGCCCCAGGATTATTCGGCCCTATCCTCGGAAAATCTCGCACTTGAGATAACTGCTTGCCCGCATCCATCTCGCCCAAAGCCGCCGTCTTCATTGAGACCATTCTTCGCCTCCAACCCCATCTTGCTGTGTTCGACTGTGACGGCACTTTGTGGGCAGGCGACGCCGGTGAAGGGTTCTTTGACTGGGAGCTTAAGCGAGGCGTCGTCTCCGATGACGTAGTGCGCTGGGCGCGGCCTCGTTATGCCGACTATCGGGCTGGCAAGGTTATCGAAGACGACATGTGTGGCGAAATGGTCACCATGCACCGTGGCCTGGCTGAGGCGAAGGTGCAACTGGCAGCAAACCAATACTTCGAACAGAATTTCGTCTCGCAGATTTTTCTCGGGATGCGCGAGTTGGTACGCCGGCTACGAGATTCGGGTTGCGACGTATGGGCGGTCTCGTCAACCAACGAATGGGTGATCCGGGCGGGCATGAAATATTGCGGGGTCCCGGAAAACCGGATTTTGGCGGCCGCAGCGGAGATCAAGGATGGCATCGTCACCGATTGTCTGGTGCGAGTCCCGAGCGGTGCCGGCAAACCAGCAGCCATTCGCGATGTAATTGGAAAAGACCCGGACGCGGCTTTCGGCAATTCGCGTTGGGATGCGGATATGCTCGGAATCGCGCGCCATGCGTTCGCGGTGAATCCCGAACCCTGATCTGGAAAAAACTGCCCGAGAACGCGGCTGGACTGTGTACTGGCCAGACAAAACCTAACAACGCCAGGGATTCTCGCGGATATTCACGGATCAAACCACAACCATAAAATCCGAGGTCATCCGTTAGCTCTCGATTTTGCCTAATGCCTTGACCAGGGTGTCCATCGCCAGATGGCTGGCGTGGGCTGAGGCTTCGGGCAAGCCACCGACTGCACGCAGCAATTCTTCCCGCTTCAGAGCAAGCGCCTCTTCGACTGTTCTTCCCTGCACCAACTCCGTCAACGCTGACCCACAGGCGATTGCGGGAACGCAGCCCTTGGCGAGAAAACGTATCTCCTCGATGCGGCCGCCGGAAATTCTCAGGGTCAGCTTGAGGACGTCACCACACGCGGGATTTTCGAGCTGTGCGGTAGCATCGGGACTTGCGACCGCTCCGGAATTTCTCGGGTTCTGAAAGTGATCGAGGACCTGGGCTGAATACATTGCAAGAATTGTAGCCTGTAACACGCCGGTGACCTATGCAGCGAGAAGTAGCAAGCCAGGCGTCTGCGCAGTAAGATGACTCTATCGTGCCTCGCGATTACACTCCCCGGCGTATCGTCTCTCTCCAGCCCAGCGCGACCGTAATCCTCGCAGCCATTGGCGAGTTGGAGCGGTTGGTGGCCTGCACTAAGTACTGCGTCGATATGTGCCCGGAACTTCGGGACCGGGGCCTGACAATTGTTCACGATTCATGGACCGCCAGCACTGGCCAGATTTCGGCCGCCCGCCCAGACCTGGTGATCGCGGCGGTTCCCTATCAAGAGAAAGCAGTGACTGAAATTCTAAGAACCGGTACCCGCTTTCTTGGCCTGGCTCCAAAAACACTCGCCGATATTTACACCGACATCGCCACTATTGCGGGAATCGATGGGTTCATTGGACCGCGGCGAGCAAGTAATCGCCGACATGCAGCGTGAGATCGAAGCCGTCAGCCAGCGAACTGCCGAGAAACCTCGACCGCGGGTGTTCTGCGAGGAATGGGGCAAGCCGCTGATCGCATCCCAACCCTGGGTGGCAGAGTTGGTACATGCCGCCGGTGGCACGTTCGTGGGAATACCTGGCGCACAAGTATCGGCCGAGGCCATCCTGAACGAGGATCCCGACGTATTGGTCGCGGCATGGTGTGGCGCAGGCGACCGGGTACCTCTGGAGAAGATTCTCCGAGACCGCGGCTGGACAGCAGCAAAGCCGCCCGGCAAGGCCGCGTGTACTGCGTCCCTGACGAATTCTTGAATACCCCCGCGCCCACGCTGGTGCGCGGGTTGCACGCTCTCGCGGCGGCCATCCATCCTGAGGGTTTTCCGCACCTGCAGGCTCCAAGATGTATTACCAACGTACCTATGCACAGCCGATAGCGGCTGCGATAATATTTCCCCTATGTCCAAGGCAGACAAAGCTACGGATGTGCGAACAGAGTTGGCCCAACTGGCGAGTGCAGGCAAAATCAACCCAAGACCTCATGGCGCGAATGGCCAGGTTGTTGCACCAACGCATGCTGAAATATAACTGGGTGGGCTTTTACATGTTGGAGTCGGGCCAGCCAGCGACGCTTGTGTTAGGCTATTTTCAGGGGGCGATGACCCCGCACACGCGAATTCCGCTGCATCAGGGAATATGTGGCGCGGCCGCTTCCACCGGAAAACTGTGGTGGTCGATGACGTCAGCCTTGATGCCCGCTATCTGGCCTGTTCGCTCGAAACCAAGTCGGAGATCGTAGTTCCCGTGTTTGTCCACGGCAAGGTGGTGGGAGAACTCGACATCGACAGTCATTTCCCCGCAGCTTTCAAAGACGAAGACCGCGCTTTAGTGGAATACTGCGCTGGCCTCGTGGGCAAAAGCCTGGAAAGGTCTTCCAACTAGCAATCTGATAATAATGAAAAACTGCCGTCCCGAGTTCTGGCACCTCCATGAAACAAGTGGTAGCAGCGCTGATCATCAAGGACGAGAAGATACTGGTGTGCCAGCGCACGCGCCATCAAACCATGCCGCTGAAATGGGAGTTTCCCGGCGGAAAAATCGAAACTGGCGAGCAACCCCGTGATGCGCTGCGTCGCGAACTGGATGAAGAGCTAGGGATCGACGCCACGATCGGCGAAGAGATCATGCGCATTCGTCATAAATACAGGACCGGAAGCTCAGTGGAGCTGCGCTTTTACGTTGTGCGGGAATACGCCGGGACCATCGAAAATCGCATCTTTCGTGAGGTTCGCTGGGCAACGCGTTCGGAGCTACCGGCTTTCGACTTTCTGGAAGCGGACGAGAAACTGGTAAGCAGCCTGGCGGAAGGCAAGATTGTATAGTTCGCAGGCGTGGAAGCTTCGCTTGCTAGTCTGAGGGTTGCGTGTTGCCGCCGCGTTTCAGCGTTGGAGGACCATCGTCAGAATTACTGCCACCGGTATCGTCAGCCGGTGCGTGCATAGCACGCCGCAGGGTGGGACGACCGATTCCCTTGTCGTCGCCGGGCCTGTGCCGGTTCTGGAGTTCGAACAACCTCGCCCTCACCTCTACGAACTCTGACGTATCGACCTTGTATTCAGGCTCGGGCGGCAGCAGACGTATTGATTTCCTGCTGGGTCTTTTCAATGCGATCAGGCGTTTGGGGATGAGTATCGAAGGCTTTGGCAATGGTGCCGGGTTTGTGCTTCTCCATTGCTTTTATCTTTTCAAAAAAAGAGGTCAGCGCCTGGGGGTCGTAGCCGGCCTTGTACATGTACTCCACTCCCAGAAAATCAGCTTCAGCTTCGAAGTTGCGGCTGAACTGTAGGAAGCCCATCGGGACTGCCAATCCCATCAGATTCCGTGCCGCGAACCCGATCCCGCCACCCACGAAAATCAAGGGTATGGACGCCAGGTTGAACAGTTGACCGCGAGTATTCTCTCGTGCCACGTGACAAGCGGCGACGTGAGCAATCTCGTGTGACATAACCCCGGCGAGCTCGGCCTCATTGTCCGCTGCCAGAATCAAACCGGAGTCCACAAAGAAAAACCCGCCGGGCAACGCAAATGCATTGACGTCGTCGGTGTCGATGACCTTAATGGTAAACGGGACCTGAGCGTCGGAATTCCTCACCAGGTTTTGCCCGATGCGGTTGATGTATTCAGTGATTACCGGATCGGTGATCAGTTTGGCTGCGCTCTCAATTTGACCGGCGTACGATCTTCCCATCTCAATCTGTTTTTCCAGGCTGTACCAGTTCCCCAAGCCACGCGATCACAACCGATCTTACGATTGCCGATGGCATCAATGTCGCGGATGCTGCCATCGTGATAGGCCTTGACGGCGGCTTCGGCAACCGGCGGGATCGTGGCGCTTCTGTGCGAAGGACGAGGTACTGAGTAGCAGAGGAGGAAACCAGGAGGATTGGGAGACTGCGCATGCGCTACCCCAGAATCAGCTCAATTATAGACAGAAGCAAGGCGCGTTAAAAGGATTATCCGACAATGGCGACAATTGTGACGGTCTTTGGCTCTCAGCCGGGAGATAAAAGTCCCTAACTCGGCGTTTTTAACACCAACATGGTGCTAGCCGCCACCCGACCGAGAGTCCAGCAATAAGCTAAGGTAAGGATGGTCATCACCACCGTGGTAGTCCACGCAATAATGTTGTAAATGCGGGAGTTGACGTACTCGCCCATCAGGTCTTTCTTGTTCACCAGCAGGAGCATGAAAATCAGCACGGGTGGAATCGCGACTCCGTTGATCACCTGGGAAAGAATGGAAATCTTCACTAGCGGCAGGTTCGGATACAACACGCAGCCGGCGCCCGCCACAATCAGGATGGTGTAGAGCCAATAAAATACCGGCGCTTCGCTGAACTTCTTTCCCACTCCAGATTCGAATCCCAGGCCTTCGCAAACGGTGTAGGCAGTTGACAGCGGCAGGATCGATGCTGCAAATAAAGACGCGTTAAACAATCCCATGGCAAACAAAATATAGGCGTACTGACCCGCCAGAGGACGCAGAGCCTGGGCGGCGTCCTTGGCATCCGAAATATTGTGGTATCCGTGGACATATAGGGTTGCGGCGCAAGCCACGATGATGAACCATGCCACGATGTCAGTGAAGATACAGCCGGCAACCACGTCAATCTGGGAAGCTTTGTACTGACGCTTGGTGACGCCTTTCTCCACGATCGAAGACTGCAAATAAAACTGCATCCAGGGTGCAATTGTGGTTCCCACTACTCCGATCGCCATGTAAAGATAGCCGGGCAGCATGAACGCAGCGCGGGGCGGCGGCTTCACCGTAAGAATGAGTGCGTCGATCCATGCCGGCTTGGCGAAAAAGCCGGCGATGATGTAGGTCACATAAAAAAAAGACGCCACCAGAAACACTTTTTCCACGCTCTTGTACTGGCCCTTGACCACGATCAACCACACCATCACCGCGCAAATCGGCACCGTGATGTACTTGGAGAGGCCGAAAAGCTCGAGGCTGCCGGCAATGCCCGCGAACTCACCAACCACGTTGCCGAAGTTGATGATCAGAATTCCAATCATCATGAAGAACGTGATGCGAAACCCGAATTCCTCGCGGATGAGATCGCTAAGGCCTTTGCCGGTGACCGCGCCCATGCGGGCAGAGATTTCCTGGACCACGATCAAGGCCAGGGTGACAGGAATCAGAGTCCACAACAACAAGTGCCCAAACTGAGCGCCGGCAGCCGAGTAGGTGTAGATGCCGTTGGCATCATTGTCGACATTGGCGGTAATGAAGCCGGGTCCGACGACCGCAAAAAACAGTATGAACCGGGCTTTCCAGCTTTTCAGAAATTTCATGGGCAAAGTTCGCCGACATAGACCGTTATGGCCGCAAGACGATGCAACAGAATAAACGGAGTGCGCGGAAATCTGAACAGGAAAAGTTGAGAGATTTGGACTTTTGAATCGGCTTACGCCAAACGCCACGTCTCTAGAGCTTCGCCCGCAGCAGGCTGATGATATCGTCGGACGTAATAATGCCGACCAACTTACCGTGGTCGTCCACCACCGGCAGCGTCAGAAGGTTGTACTTGTCGAAGAGCTCGGTAACTTCCTTCTCGCCCGCTCCCGCGTGGCTCGAAATCAGAGGTTCCCGGGTAAGCGATAGCAGCGGCGTACCAGGTGAGGCCAGCACCAGCTTCGCCAAGGGCACGGCGCCGGCCAGCGTACCATGTGAATCCACCAAATAGATCGTGCTTACCGACTCAATTCCACCCTCGAAATTGCGCAAGGCTTCGACCGCATCGTGCGCGTTGGCAATCACGTTCAATGCCAGGTACTGGGTGTTCATCCGGCCCGCAGCCGTATCCTCCTTGAATTCGAGAAGCCCGGACACCTCCTTGCGTTCCTCCGGCGCCATCTCCAGCAGGATTTCCTCGGTGCGATCTTCAGAGAGATCGGCCAGCAGGTCGGCGGCAGCGTCGGGGTTCATCTCTTCGACGATCTCAGCCGCGCGCTCCGAATCGAGGGACTCGACAATGGACTTTTGTACCTTGGGCTCGACTTCCTCCAGCGCCTCGGCCGCGACTCCCTCGTCAAGCGTTTCAAACACCGCTTCGCGCTCGTCCGGAGCCAGGTCCTCGACGATGTCAGCAATATCGGCAGGGTGCAGCCTCGCCAGGCGCTCGTGGGAGATTTTCAGCTTCACCCGCCGGGCTGGGTCGGTTTCAATCACATCCACAAATTCCCAAGGGATTACACGCTCCGGAATCTGGCGCAGCAGCGCCCGCAGCGGCCCGGCCGGCACCACGCCTTTGAGCAGCCGCCGCACCGCACCACGAGCGCCCACGTCCACGGCTGCCACCTTGAGTGTGGGGTGACTACTGGAAGTGTCCTGATGCAGGTCAACGTCGTTCACACGCACTACCTTGCGACCGTGGACATCAATGATCTGCTGATCCAACAGATCGCGGGAAAGCAGCAATAGGCCCTCGGATTCATCTGCGATCGTCCAGGTAGAAGCTGACGTAGCGGCACTGAAGCCCGCCGTTGATAGAAGTCACCGAACTGAACGGCAGAGCGCGGTCTCCGGACTTGGTGCGAACCACAAGAATGGCGATCCGTGCCGGGTCCTCCTGCGGCGAAACCGCCAATTCGCGCACACGTCCGCAACGCCCGCCCGGATCGAACACTGGCGAGCCCAACACCTCACTGAGGGTGACCGTGGGCATGGCTCAGAGCATACTCAACTCCGGATGTGGAATCCAGCTAGATGAACCCTGGCTAGGCACTGGGACCCATTCGCTGCTCTTCGGCGGGCTTTTCCTGGCCACCCTCTTCGACGCGGGCGTCTAATTGTTTAGAGGCTCCCGCAACAGCGCGTTGACATTTGCACTGGGGACAGGCGAAACTAGCGACTTCCCCTGACGGGGTATTCCCGCTGCCGGTGGTTGCGCGTCACTGCGGACCCCAGTTCGGCGGATAATCCGGGTCTGCGTTAACTTGCATAAACTTTGACCATGACCGACCAGCGGGTCTCTTACACACTGGATTCGACGTTGGAAACCGTCGATAATGCCGAAACCACCGCGACTCGGATCGCGGTCGAAGCCGGTTTCGGCGAGGATGAGGTCATGCAGATTTCCATGGCGGTGCGCGAGGCTGCGGTCAACGCGGTACTGCACGGCAACGCCTACGATCCGGGAAAGAAAGTAGAGTTGGAATTTGAAGTGACAGGTCAGGATTTGGTCATCACCATACGTGATCAGGGAAAAGGCCTCAATCCGGCCAACATTCCAGACCCTTTGGCCCCTGAGAATTTGCTGAAAACCTCAGGCCGGGGAATTTTTCTTATACGTTCGTTCATGGATGACGTACAAATTCATCCTTCGCATACGGGCACCGAAATCAAACTCGTTAAACATGTCCCCGGGCCGTCCGGGGATGCCAAGGAGGCTTCCCAGTGAGCATGAAGACCAGTACTCGTCAGGTGGATGGGGTTACGATTGTGGATTGCAGTGGCCGCATTACGCTCGGTGAGGGCAGCGTGATTCTGAGAGACACAGTGCGTGACCTGCTCGCCAAGGGCCAGAAGAAGATTCTGCTCAACCTGGGCGAGGTCACCTACATTGACAGCTCCGGCATCGGAGAGCTGGTCAGCGCCTTCACTACTGTTCGCAATCAAGGCGGCGAGCTCAAGCTTTTGAATCTGACCAAGAAGGTCCACGATCTGCTTCAAATCACCAAGCTGTACACCGTCTTCGATGTCAAAGACGATGAGGCGTCGGCACTAAAGGCCTTCAAATAGATCCGCTCTCTCGGCGACAAGGGCCCTCGGCGTACGAGCGGCCCTTCTGCGCCTTTTCCCTTTTGGGAAAGGCGTCCTCGTTTGCAGCATCTCTTCCCGCCGCCAGATTAGATTGACTTCTACAATAGGTTCATGTTCCGGTGGTCGACACCCTTGGCGCTTCTGACGATCTTCTCCGCGCTGGTGTCGGCAGAATGCATTCCCTTCACTCAAGCCCGCGATCACATCGGTGAGACACAGTGCATTAGCGGCAGGGTCTTGGGGCTGAAACACGGCAGCCGAGGGGTAACATTTTTTGACTTCTGTGAAGATTTCCGTGTCTGTCCATTTACGGTAGTGGTTTTTCCCGGACATCTGAAAGATATCGGCGACGTGCGGGAACTGAAAGATCGAGTGATCGAAGTACACGGAGAGGTGAAAACCTACGACGGAAGGGCGGAAATCGTATTGGATCAGCTTCGCCAGTTGGGCGGAGAAGCGGGCAAGATTCCTCGGTTGCCCAAAGGCTACGATGTTGAGAAGCCGGGCCATTTCAGCGCCGGAGCTATGAGTCACCCCAAGGCGGCGCGAGCAACTACGAAAAGGAAACAGACCCCTACTGTTCCGGCGGAGATTGAAGACGATGATCAGTAAGCCTCGTGGTTAGACCTATACCATCCCCTTCCGCAATTCTTCCAGGGGATAGAACGTACCCCGCCACACCACGCCACCGCGTCCCAACGTCAGAACCATCGAACGGAGCATGATGTAAACAAACAAGGCTGAGCTCACCGGATGCAGCACGATGTAGTAAGCCGGAATATCCGACATGCGCGACATTCCCACATAGATTCCAAACATGGACGCCAACGCTACGGCGAACGGCGCGCGCGCCCAACCATGCGCCAGTACAACACCGGCAAACGGCATCAGATTCAGAAAAATCAAGGCGAGCGCCGAGGCCACGGCACGCCACCACTGAAATGACAGGACTGCAAACATGTTCTTGGTCAGATTTTCCACCACACCCATGGCGCCCTTGGCCCAACGGATGGAGATCAACCCGTGTCCGAAAACATTGCGTTGTGCGTAGCCACCAGTTTTGACCACTTTCCCCAATTTCATGTCATCAAGCACTTCCAAACGCAGCGCTTCGTAAGTCCCAACCGCCTCGTAGACTTCGCGGCGGATCAGGTTGAAGGCGCCCACCCCCATGAAGTCCTTGGTCTTGGGATCGGCCACTCGCCATGGCCGGTGGCCGAACACGAATAACGTCTGGAAGAATGCGATCATCATTCTTTCCCCCGGTCCGTGCATGACCATGTCAGGGAACAACACGACATGGTCGGCGTGTTCGGCAGTCGAATATGCCAGGGTCCGAGTCAACGTGTCCCGCCGAAAAAACACGTCGGCATCAGTGAACAAAAGCCATTCACCGTGGGCCTGCTCGGCGCCAGTCCACATGGCATGAGCCTTGCCCAACCAATTAGGCGGCAATTCTGCGATGTGAATCACCTTCAGCCGCCCCTGTGCCTCGGGGGTAGATGCCACTCGATCCATCACTTCGCCGGTGCGGTCGGTCGAACGATCGTTGACCGCGATTACTTCGTAGTTGTCGTAATCTAGTTGCAATAGCTGAGTCAGCGTTTGTTCCACGTGTTCTTCTTCGTTGCGGGCGGGGACAATGATGCTCACGCGCGGGCTGCCCTGCGGGGGTTTGCGATTCCACTCCGGAAGCGAAACATCAGTAATCTTGGGAACGCCCAAAGCGGCTTCCAGCAGACGCGAGAACCAGGCCAGAGCCAGAATGCAGCCTGCGATCCAGTAAAAATAATTCATCCCGCATGGCCCTGCGGCACCGCCCCATCCCCTGTGCCAGCGACGGCGGGAGCAAATCGCATGCCGTAGAAAAGCACAATAGAAGACACTGCCATCGCGATGATCGGCAAAACGAATGCTTCTTGCAGGGAACGGCGGTCGGCCACGTATCCCATGAGCGTGGGAGACGGCACGTCGCCCAGCAGATGAAAGATGAAAATGTTGACGGCAATGGCGGTCGCACGTATGTGCGCGCCGACAGCGTTGACCAACGCCGTATTGAGAGGTGAAGTGTTGAGCAGAAGCAGAAAGGCAGCCACCGCGATCGCCGGAATCATAATGGGCCCCTTGAAGAATAACGCCACAATCATCACTGGCACACCCAGTCCCATGCTGACCGCAGATACAAAATAATATGAACCTTTCATGCGAGGCAGCAGACGGTCGCCTAGCCAGCCCCCGATCAAAGACGCCAGAATGCCGTCTACTACCACGATGGCCCCGAAAATCAGGTTGGCCGACTCCAGCGAGTACCCGCGCGCACGGGAAAGAAACGTCGGCATCCACACCTGAATCCCGCCCAGTGAAAACGTCGAAGCAGCCATACCGAGGGTGACCGTCCAGAATGCCCGGTTGTGGACCAAGCCGAGAAGTGTTCCGCGCTCCGGCGTCTCAATTAGTGAATCGAATTGCCCGCGGGGAGGCTCCGGGACAAACAGCAACGCCAAGGCGAGCAGGAAACCGGGAGCCGCGGCCATGTAAAACGGATATCGCCATCCCATGCTTGGACCCAGTTTTCCTCCCAATAAATAACCCGCAGCTGTGCCCACCGGAATCGCCAGATAAAAAATGCCGAAAATGCGGCCCCTCAATCTTTCGGGAAAAAGATCGGCGACGAACGTGGGGGCAATGGTCACAAACGTCGCCTCGCCCACTCCGACCAGCGTATGCCGCACCAATAGTTCCCAGTAGGTGTGTGTGACCGCGGTAAGCAGCGTGAGCGCGCTCCAGAAAATTGCCCCCAAAATAATGATCGTCTTGCGCGAATAGCGGTCGGCCAGCGGTCCGGTGAACGGCGCTGCAACCATATAGAAACCGAGGAAGGCGCTGGTCAGGTAGCCGACCTGGGTATTGCTAAGATGAAATTCGCTCTGCACCAGCGGCTGCACCGCGAACAGCACCGAGCGGTCGATGTAATTGAGCAGGTTCAGCGTGGTCAGCAACCCCAGCGCCGTCCAGGGATAGAGTTTGGTCGAGGTCACTTGGCGGTGAATATAGCACGGGCCTAACTATTTTTTTTCTTCTCGCGGGGCCACCTTGCCACCACCACTGTCGAAATTCCTCCTCGTGGCCGGAAGTTGCCTGTGACCTCCGCCCACACCGGCCTGGCCCAGCGCACCACATCCTCCAGCACGCGGTTGACGATGTTCTCTTGAAAGATTCCCAGATTGCGATACGACTGCAGGTATTCTTTCAGCGATTTCAACTCCAGGCACCGTTTGTCGGGCATATAGCGGATGCTCAAGGTTCCGAAATCAGGCAGCCCCGTTTTCGGACACACCGAAGTAAACTCGGGATCGTCCACCACGATTTCATAGCTCGGAAACTGATTCGGCCAGGTTTCGATTTCGGGGAAGGATACGTCGAGCCCGGCCTGAGCATGCTCCCGGGTATAGCGCGGCGTCTTGGACATGCATCAATTGTAACCAACCCGCAGATGTGGCAAAAAAACGTGCATTTTCGGTTCTTTAGCACCATTGTTGCATCTAACCGACGAGGTTCCCTGCCACAATCTGTGGAGCACGCGGTGGTACAGTATTTTTGTCAGCCCTCAACATGTCACAGACGGGCAATAATAGCGGCTTTTGGAACCGCAATCGCTGGCTCCTTTGGACGGCCGGCATTGTGGTGAGTGTTGTGTTGCTCGCCTCTTTCATGTCGCGAGGCGAGGTCGTGCCCGTACGGGCCGCAATGGCACAGCGGGGCACCATTCGCAGCATGATCTCCACCAACGGGAAAGTTGAACCAATCGAAAATTTCCAGGCGCATGCTCCCATAGGAACGACGGTAACGAAAATACTTGTTCGAGAAGGCGACCACGTTAAGAAAGGGCAACTGCTGTTACAGATGAATGACGTCGATGCGCGTAGCGCGGCAGCTCAGGCCCTGGCCCAGATTCGCACGGCCCAGGCCGATCTCAGTGCCGTCCAAAACGGAGGAAACCGGGAGGAACTACTGACTCTGGATTCCCACCTGATCAAAGCGCGCGCGGCGCGCGACACTGCGCAGCGTAACCTTGAGGCGCTACAGCGATTGCAGAAAGACGGCGCAGCTTCCCCCGGCGAAGTAACTGCGGCGCAGGATCAACTCCAGCGGACAGAAGCCGACCTCACTCTCCTGGAGCAAGAACAGAAGGGTCGCTATTCCTCTCCCGAGATTACACGGGTGGAGGCTCAGAAATCCGAAGCCGAGGCCGCATACGCTGCTGCTCAGGACGCCTTACAACAGTTGAACGTGCGCGCTCCTTTTAGCGGTGTGGTTTATTCACTCCCGGTGTTGCAAGGCGCCTACGTCAATCCCGGTGATCTGGTGTTAGAGGAAGCAGATTTATCCAAAGTTCGTGTGCGGGCTTTCGTAGATGAACCGGATGTAGGCCGCCTGGTGGGGGGAGATCCCATCGAGGTCACATGGGACGCGTTGCCGGGCCGGATTTGGCATAGCACGGTGACAATGACCCCGGCAGTCATCAAACTGCATGGCACGCGTAACGTCGGCGAAACCACCTGTGTGGTGGATAACCCTGATCTCAAATTGCTTCCCAACGTCAATGTCGGAGTCACGATTATTACAGCGCAACATCGCGATGTCCTAACGGTGCCGCGCGAAGCCCTGCACGAGGAAGATAGCCACGTTTACGTTTATCAAATCGATAATGATGAATTGCGCCGCCGGGATGTGCAGACCTCGATTTCGAATCTCACCAAAGTTGAAGTCACCAGCGGCCTCTCCGACAACGTTCTGGTGGCGCTGGCTCCCCTGAATTCCAAACCTTTGCGCAACGGCCTGGCAGTGAGGGTGGTTCATTAGTCGGATGTTCAGTTCACAAATAATTCGTATGATGGTCTGGCTTCTGGGGGTGGCTTTAACACCCACGGTATTCGCGGCCGAGCTTTCCCCGGCAAAATTACTGGCGGCCGGACGCGTCGACGACGCAATTCTCACCCTCCAAGGCCGCATCTCGGCGGCGCCCAACGATGCTGAGTCCCAGAATCTGCTCTGCCGGGCTTATTTAACCCTAACCAACTGGGACGCAAGCATTGCCGCATGTCAAAAAGCTGTCGCTTTGAGCCCTCAGAACAGCCAGTACCACCTTTGGCTGGGACGGGCGTACGGCGAAAAGGCCGACAACTCGAGTTTTCTGTCTGCCACCCTGCTGGCGAAAAAAGTGCGTGATGAATTCGAGACTGCAGTGCGGCTTGACCCAGGCAATGTGGAAGCGCGCTCCGACCTTGCGGATTTTTATGTACAGGCTCCCGGGATCATCGGCGGCGGAATCGACAAGGCTGCGAATCAAGCCGCAGCAATTGGCGTCTCTGGATCCGGCGCAGGCTCATTTGGTACGGGCCCAAATCGCCGAGAAAAACAACGATCAGGCCGCTGCCGAACGCGAGTTTCATGCCGCAATCCAAGCCAGTGGCGGCAAGCCGGGAACCTGGATGAGCCTTGCCCAGTTTTACCGCCGAAACAACCGGTTGAATGAAATGCAAGTCGCGATTGAGCACGCCACGTCAGCCACCATGAGCCAACATGTGCTCTTGACCGCGGCGGAGGTTTTGATCAAACGCAACGGGATCTACCTGACGCCTCCGATCTGCTCCGCCGCTACCTTGCCAGTGAAACTGTCGAGGATGCTCCCGCTTTCAAAGCGCATTGCCTGCTGGGGAGTCTCCTGGAACAGCAAGGCAACCCCCGCGCGGCGGCCCAGGAATATCGCGACGCGCTTTCCCTCGCCAAGGACTTCGCTCCCGCTCAAGAAGCACTGAGGCGACTGGATCGCCGCGCCGACGCGCTCAATCTGCATTGATCCTCCGTCTGCGACTTGATGCGGCGGGCGCCGCCGATTTAGAGTTTCAGTTTCTGAATTCATCTTCCCGAGGTGAACCATGAGCTTCGCATCGCGTCTGCACTTTCGCATTCTTTTTGCGGCCGGACCTTGCTGTGTCCTGATCCCTTCAACGGGATGGCGGCCGAACCGGTGCCCTTGCGGCGCGTGGTGGAGCTCGCCCTCAGCCACAGCACCACCGCAGCCATGTCGGTAGCCGACGAACAGCGGGCCTTCGCCTCATACGGCGAGGCTCGCGATCACTATTTGCCCTCGCTGACGGTCGGTTCCGGTCTGGGCGCGACTTGGGGATACCCGCTGAGTCTCGAAGGTTCTGCGCCCTCGATTGTCAACACCACCGCACAATCGATCCTTGATCAATCCCGCGCTGCGAGATTTTGTACGTGAAGCGAGGGCCAGTGGCAGAGCAGCACAATTCACGAGCAAAGACCAGCGCGATCAGATCATTCTGGATGACAGTTCTGAATTATGTCGAGCTAAGCAAGTGGGAAGCGCTGGCCGCTCACTTGACCGAGGATTACGCAGCCGCCCTCAAGATGGAGGAGTTCGTCAACGAGCGAATTAAAGAGGGCGTGGACACTCCTCTGGCGCGCGACCAGGTTCATCTCAACGCCGCGCGTGTTTATCTGCATATTTCGCAGGCGCAAGGGGCAATCGACGTTCTGCGCAGCCGCCTTTCTCATGCCACTGGCCTACCCGCATCCTCCATCGAAACCATCCCCGACTCGATTCCCGCCTTGCCACAAGTTCAACAGGAAGACGATTTGGCGGCGCATGCCGTCGAGATAAGTCCGGCCGTGCAGGTGGCTTCGCTACACTCCGACGCTCTGGCTTTCCACGCCCGCGGCGAACATCGCTCATGTGGCCCACTGCGGATTTCGCCGCCCAGTATGCCCTGCTTGCCACCTACAACCACTACCAGGATTTCTTTCGGCAGGGCAGCTTCCAGAAAGAGAACGCGACTATCGGAGTTGTGATCCGCTTTCCTTTCTTCAATCCTTCGCAGCGAGCCAGCGCACGCGCCGCAGACGCCGATGCTTTGCTCGCCCAGAAAACAGGCTGAGGAGGCCAAGAATCAGGTTTCGGAGCAAACCTCTGAAATTGCAACGCTCGGTGCAACAATTGGCCGCCGCGCAGGAAGTGGTTGATCTGGAGTATCAAATCGCAAAGTCCAATTTGGATGCCACTCGTGTCCGCATCGACGCCGGAACCGCGACCCTGCACGATCGAAGACGACGCCCGATCCCAGGCCAGCGAGCATTATGCCGCCTTGCAAGACGCAAAGTTCCAACTGGAGCAGGCGCGCATCGCGCTGCTACGGGAAACCGGCGATTTAGCGGCCTGGGTGGGAATCGAAAAATAGCGCGCTCTATGGCACGGGGAATTGCACCGAAATGTACTGGAAATGTACCTCTGGGACAGAGGAATTCCGCTCAGAAATGTTAATATAAGTTACTCACAAATATGCCTTTAAAAACTCTGTTCCTGAATCCGCCCTCGTTTGAGAACTTCGACGGGGGAGCGAGTTCGCGGTGGCCCGCCACGCGCGAGATTGAATCCTATTGGTACCCGGTTTGGCTGGCTTATCCCGCCGGAATGCTGGAAGGGGCACGGCTGCTGGATGCTCCTCCCCACCACGTTTCCGCCGAGGAAACCATCAATATCGCCCGCGATTACGAGTTTCTGGTGCTGTTTACCAGCACGCCGGGCTTCCCGGGCGACATCCGCCTGGTCAAAAGATCAAAGAGGCCAATCCCAATATCAAGATTGCTTTTGTCGGCCCCCATGTGACCGTGCTGCCGGAGAAATCCCTGAAAGACTGCCCGGCGATTGACTTCGTTTGCCGCAAGGAATTTGACCACACCGTCGTCGAATTTGCGCAGGGCAAACCGCTCGAAGAGATCGCCGGGCATCTCCTTATCGCAAGAACGGCTCAGTGGTTCATACTCCAGACCGCCCGGAGATTCAGGACCTTGATTCCCTGCCCCATGTCACCGATGTTTACAAGCGCGATCTCGATGTAACGCGCTACAACGTGCCGTTCCTGCTGTACCCGTTCGTTTCGCTTTACAGCACCCGCGGCTGCCCAGCGCAATGTACGTTCTGCCTGTGGCCGCAGACGCTCAGCGGACATCCGTGGCGCAAGCGCTCCACCGACGACGTCGCCCGAGAGATGGCCAAGGCCAAAGCAACTCTGGCCCGACGTACGCGAGTTTTTCTTCGATGACGACACTTTCAACATCCAAAAAGCGCGCACCGTCGAGTTGTGCGCGAAGCTGAAACCGTTGGGTCTGACTTGGTCTTGCACTTCGCGCGTCACCACCGATTACGAAACTCTCAAGGCGATGAAGGAAGCCGGATGCCGCTTGCTCATCGTGGGATACGAATCCGGCGACCAGCAGATTTTGAAGAACATCAAGAAGGGCGCGACGATCGAGCGGGCGCGCCAGTTCACCAAGGATTGCCACAAGCTGGGCCTGGTCGTTCATGGCGACTTCATTCTCGGTCTGCCGGGCGAGACTCACGAAACCATCGAGAACACGATTCAATTCGCCAAAGAATTGGACGTGGAAACCATCCAGGTTTCGGTGGCCCATGCCTATCCGGGAACCGAACTCTACGATTACGCGATGAAGAACGGCTTTATGGTCGCCGACACCAAGATGGTGGATGATGGCGGTCATCAGATTGCCCAAATCCAATATCCCGGCCTTCCTGCCGACGACATCATGGAAGCGGTGCATCGCTTCTACGATGAGTATTACTTCCGTCCCAAAGCCGTGTTCCGCATCTTGAGGAAGGCGGTGTTCAATAACGTGGAACGGAAGCGGTTGTACAAAGAAGCGAAGTCCTTCATGAAGCTGCGCGCGGCGCGGCACAAGTGGGTGCAAGGAAAAGCGCGAGAAGGACGATTCCACCGCCGCCATCCAGCCGGCCAAAGCGTAGGAAAACCCATGTGACGTTGCGCAAGTATCTGGTGCTGGCGGGAGTGGCCTTTTTTGCCGCCACGGGCGATGGCTTCATCGCCCGCGGCATGAAGCAGGTCGGCAACGTTTCTCTGCATCACCTGCCCGATATTCTTCTGGTGGTTCTAAATCCAGTCATCGCACTGGGCGTGCTGTTCCTGCTGGTATTCTTTGCCTGCTACATGACCGCTCTTGTCCTGGGCCGATCTCACCTATGTGCTGCCCGCGACCTCAGTGAGCTATGTTGTGCTCACTCTGATCGCCAAGTTTGTTCTGCATGAAAATGTCAGCCTGACCCGCTGGCTGGGAATTCTGCTGATTTCCGCCGGAGTAGGATTCGTCACTCAAGGTCCGGCTTTCACTCCGCCGCAAAGAGAAACCAGACGAGCTAGTCGGCGTTTCTGTCTCCGAGGATGGAGCCATGAAGTCGCTCTATGCATGGGGCGCCATCGCGGTGATCGTGCTGACTTCCACCGCCGGCGATGTGCTGCTCTCCCGCGGCATGAAGCAAGTGGGCGATGTGGGAGAACTGCGGCGACGAGTCGGCGTGCTGGCGGTTCTGGCGCGAGTTCTGAAGAATCCCAATTTCCTGCTTGGGCGTTTTGTGTATGGCGACGGCGTTCTACAGTCTGCTGTTCGGACTTTCCTGGGGAGATCTCAGTCTGGTGGTTCCGGCTTCGACTTCTCTTACGTTCATCACCAATGCCGTCGCAGCCAGGATCTTCCTGCATGAGCGTGTCGATCAGCGGCGCTGGCTGGCGGCTTTGTTGGTGGCCGGGGGAGTGGTGCTGCTGGCGGTGTAGACCGCGATTCTACCGTAACAGCCGCATGAATCCCGCGGCGGGCAAATCCGGCTGAAGAAACGCCGCGTCCCTCAGGCCCGAAACTCTCGCGATACACTCTGCCGCCCGGTAGCCGCTGCGCACCGCGCCTTCCATGGTGGCGGGCCAGCCGGTCGCCGTCCAATCTCCCGCCAGAAAAACCCTTGGCCAGACCGTCTCGTTCGCAGGACGATACGCATCCACGCCAGGCCGCGGTGAATAGGTGGCGTGGACTTCTTTGATCACGGTGGACTTCACCAGATTCGCATCGCGCGCGCCGGGAAAGAACTCACGCAGTTCCTTCAGCGGCAAGGTCAATAATTTCCTGCCGCGATTTCTCGACCAGGCTCTTGGAAGAACTGACCACCAGCTCCACGTAGCTTCCGCTGGGCTCGGCAGCTCTTCGCCCCATCCAGCAGCTCTCGACTTGTGAAACATCCACTGAATGGTGCGATCGAGCAAGACCGCGTGATCGAGATCGCTGATCTGGCGGTCGAACCAAAGATGGATTCCGGTAATTGGCGAAGACTCGAAATGCCTCAGGCTTTCGCGCAAAGGCTCAGCCGCCGAAGTCTGCGGCAACAAGCGAGGCAATACATCAAATGACGCCGCCAGAACCAGCGAAGTCGAAGCTCGCGTCATTGCCAGCGATATCGACAAGCGTTACGCCTCCTGGCTCTGCGCGGAAACGCTTCGACGCCACTGCGCAGTCGCACCTCGCCACCACGTGCTCGGATGTACGCTTCGGCTGTGCCGTAGAGCTCGGTTAAAGGGACGGTCGGAACTCCCATGCGTCCCGCCGCCGCCGACTTCAGAAACGACTCGCGCACCACCTGCGCAGCGTACGGAACGGAAACCCTATCCAGATCCTCGTTCAGAGCGCTGATCAAAATCGTCTTCCAGAAACGATCGATGGCGATTTCGGTCTGGCCGTGGCTGCTGCAACCAGGTCAAGAATGTCCCGCCATTGTCCGCCGGCATACTCTGCGCCAAAGAGGCCATGGCGGTCGCAATGGCAAGCTTATCTTTCAGGCCTAAACACGCTGCCCGCAGAAATGCAGGAGCGGTATGCAGCGGCGCTGGCAGCCAGGAAGCGCCGATAACCGAAGCCCGTCCTCCAGGCTCCAGAAAAGTCAGCCAATCGTACCAGCGAATCTTGTTGCTCCACGCCGAGGCGGGTGATAAAACTCGATGAGATTAGTGCAGCAGCCGAGCAAAACATGCTGGCAGTTATCCACGACTTCGCCGGTGCCGGGATGCTGGTAAGAAGAAGCGCGTCCGCCGAGAAAGGGACGGCGCTCGAACAAAGTGACTTGAAAACCGCTGTCGGCAAGAGCACAGCCGGCGGCCAACCCGGCCAGCCCGCCGCCCACAACGCGCGACCGTGGCTTTCCTGATGCGGCGTGGAGTCATCACGCCATACGCTTCATGAAGCCCCGAGCCAGAACGGTGAGTTTCTCTCTGACGGTGAGGGTGATTTTGCCGCTGAACACGTCGTAATTGGGCTGCGCGATCTTTTCCAGCAGACGCCGATAGATGGTGATCAAGACCCAGAGCGCCGGCTGGCTGTCTTCGTCAACCAGCGGAATCAGAGTCGTCGCCGGCGCGATAATACTGCCGCGCCCGGTCCGCTTCCATGGCCAGCAACGGGCGAAATCTGCGCAGGATCGACGGCGGAACTCAGTTCGGAGGGTAGAACCCCGAACTTGACCAGATCCTCTTCCGGCAGATAAACGCGGCCCATGGCAGCGTCTTCCTTCACATCGCGAATGATGTTGGTCAACTGGAAGGCCAGGCCGCATTTTTCGGCCAGCGGCTCCGCCGCGGGATCGCGATACCCGAAAATGCGGATGCACACCAGCCCGACCACGGAAGCCACGCGGTGACAGTAAACGCGCAAATCTTCGAAAGTGCGATACCGGACGACGCCGAGCTCCGCCGCTTCACACAACAGCAAGTCTTCCCCCTGAACATCCATTTCAGTGCCAAAGGCCAACTGGTCCAGTAGATCCGACGGGAATGTTGTAGCGCCGTCTGCGCGTCCGTCAATGCGAGCAAGACGGGTTCATCAGTGGCGTGGCCCGGCCAGCGGCGCGGTGAGCAGCATCCAACCAGGACGCCAGCTTCTGCTGGCGCTCCTGGGCAGGCAGAGCAGGATCATCCGCGATGTCGTCGCAGCGCCGCATGAAAGCATACACCGCGCACAATGCCTGGCGCTTGGGCCGGGGCAAAACCAGAAACGCGTAATAGAAATTCTTAGCCGCGGAGCGAGTAATGCTGCGGCATACCGAATACGCCACTGCGAGTTGGGATTCTGTGGCCACGAAAGGTGCCGGGGCAGGTTGCACGGCAGCGCTCATGCCTTAGTCTGCCCGCCTAACTTGCTCCACGCCGCGCGGGCCACCAGCGCGAGCTTGCGAGATTTGGAAATCGCCGGCCTGCGGCCCAGAACGCCGTATCCCTGCCGCTCGATGGCCCTCAGAATCTCCTGGCCACCGCGGCTGAAGAGTTCGATATCCAGCGCCAGTGCATGGTCCACTTGTGCGGAAAGAGGCCAACCGCGCTGAAACCAATCCCGCGCTCGCTCAACTTCGAAGCGCATCAGGTCGCAGAAGGCCGCTGTGTTTCTTTGCTGCGCAAGATCCTCCGCACTCACCCCGAATCGTCGCATGTCTTCCAGGGGAAGATAAATTCTGCCCTTGGCGTAATCCACGCTCACGTCCTGCCAAAAATTGGCCAGTTGCAGCGCGGTGCAGGTGAAGTCAGAAAGTTGCTGCCGTTCCGCGTCGCGATAGCCGCAGACGTAGAGCACGAGGCGGCCCACGGGATTCGCCGAATTGTGGCAGTAGCCGAGCAGGTCATCGAAGGTCGCATACCGGGTCACCGTTTGGTCCTGACGAAATGCAGTGAGCAGGTCGGCAAAAGTCTGTTTAGGAATGTCGAATCTGCGGACCGTGTCGGCCAGGGCCACAAAAACCGGGTGCCGGGGCTTGCCCGATGTAGCAGGCATCCAATTCGGCTTGCCATTGATCGAGCAATTCTAACGATGCGATCGGATCTCCGACTTCATCGCCCAAGTCATCCGATATGCGGCAGTAGGCGTAAACGTTGAAGAAGTGCTGGCGCAAACGCTGCGGCAGGAACCAACTCGCCACCGAGAAATTCTCGTAATGGCTGCGCGCCAGGCGGCGGCAATAATCCCGCGCCTCCGCCATTGTGGGAGCATTTTTCGGGATCGCGTACGCCGCCGGAACCCGGCCCCAGCCGGCCGAACCGGGGGAAACAGCGGTCCGGGAGTCGTTGCTTGCGATGGATGCCATGGTCAGTTTCGTCCCCAGGCTCATACAGATAGCCGATCGGAAACCCGCGTCAGTGACCGGGGATAATGGCGGTCTTGATGTCGCCATTGCGGTTCAGCATATGGCGCAACACCTGTTGCAACCGGGAGAGTGGCGCCTCGCCGGTGATGTAGTCAGTAGATCGAATCTTCTTCTCGGCGATCAACGCAAATGCCTTGCGCACCGTTTCCGGTGTGTGATGGAAGGTGGCCTTGAGCGTAACCTCAGAATAGTGCAGCCGGTTGGTATCGAGTTGCACTTTTGTGCCGCTGGCGCATCCTCCGAAAAAGTTCACCGTGCCGCCCTTGCGCACCATGTCGATGGCCCACTCCCACGCCTCAGGACGGCCCACCGCTTCAATTACCACGTCTCCGCCCCGCTTTTCCGGTGACAACATGCGCACCGCCTCTACTGGGTCCTTGACCTTAGTGATCTGCACCACTTCCTGGGCGCCCATTTGCTTGGCCGCAGTCACCTGAGAATCACGCTTCACAACGGAAATGACCTTGCACCCCACCGCATGGGCCACCTGCACGAACATCAAGCCGATGGGTCCACCGCCGATAATCGCCACGGTATCGCCAATTTCCACCTTGGTCTCGTGCAATCCACGCAGGACGCAGGCCAGCGGTTCGACCATGGCCGCATCTTCAAAGGTCACGCCCGCGGGCATGGCGAGCATGTTAGTTTCAACGATCCGCCGCGGAATGCGGATGTACTCGGCATAAGCGCCGTTATTGAACAGCAGGTCCTCGCACAGGTTCTCCTGATGGCGGGAGCAGTAAAAACACATCTGGCAGGGCGCAGAGTTCAGCGCCACCACCCGCATTCCTTTGCGGAAACTCCGTACGCCGGGTCCAACTTCTTCGATCACTCCCGCCAACTCGTGTCCGAACAAAGCCGGTGGGACGATCATGCGGGCGTGATAACCGCGCTGATAGACCTTCAGATCAGTGCCGCAAGTCAACGCGACCTCGACCTTGACCAGAACTTCCCCTTCTCCCAGACGAGGGATGGGGACCTTTTCGATTTTTACGTCCTCTTTACCGTAGAGGACTGCCGCTGTCATCTTGCCGTTCACTCTGCACTTCCTCCGCCACTGCCATTCTGAATCACGATCTTCATCGAATCCGCCTGGGGATGAGCAGCCAGGTTCAAGGCTTCCACGCTACGAGACAAGGGGAAACGATGGCTGATCAACCGCTCCAAATCCATTTCGCGGTTCATGACAAACCGCACGGACTCCTCTTGGAGGTCAACCGAAGCGCTATAGGACCCCAGTAAAGTTTTCTCATCCACACAGATAGCTGCGGGATCAATGGTGGCTTCACCCCGCGTGGTCTGCGCGAACAGTAGCACTCGGCCGCCTGGGCACACGGAATCCAGCGCGGTTCGGATCAAGGCATTCCCTCCAACCGCGAGGATCGCCACGTCAGCGCCCCGCCCTGCGGTAAGCTCTCGCACCGCTTGGACGGTATCGGCACGCGAAGCATCAATCATGTGCTGTAAACCGAGTGATGTAGATATTGTAAGCCTCTGAGGGTGCAAATCGGAAGTAATTACCCTAGTTCCCGCCCGCTGAGCCAATACGCTCAATATGATACCAATGGGTCCCTGTCCTATTACGAGAACACTCTCGCCCGCCGAAAGTTGCAAAGTATCAATGCCTTTCAGGCAAGTGTTCACCGGTTCCACGAAGCATGCCTGCTCAAAAGAGACGCCCTCGGGGATGGTGACGGTTCCTTCGCGAACAATCCAGTCCATGACGCGAACATATTCCGCGAATCCCCCGCCCGCAGGCTCGAATCCGGCAGTGCAACCGACTTTCTTGTAGGTCTCGCACTGGGCAAACGTCTTGCGCTGGCAATAGAAACACTCTCGGCACGGGATGTGGTGGAAAACTACTACCCGATCGCCGGGCTTGAACTTTTTGACGGCGGCGCCGACAGCGGCCACGATGCCCGAGGTTTCATGACCGAAGATGCGGGGAGCAGAGTGCGACCCGGTGGCAATCTTCTTCAGATCGGTTCCACAAATACCGCAGGCGTGAACCCGCACCAACAGTTCTCCTGCACCGATCCGAGGGACAGGGACAGTCTCAACCCGGACGTCGCCGACACCACGATACACAGCCGCCTGCATCGTGGTGGGAATCGCTTTCGTCGGGTCTAGCGTCAAAAGTCCTGTTGACATAAGCCGATCTTCAATCTCATTGTGTGCTCGCCGCCAGTCTTTCGCAAAGCGACTGCGCGGCAATGGAACTGTTCCTCGCCAACTGTCCGACCCCTACCCACAGCCAGGGACGCACGGCCACATGGGCCAGAAAGCGGAACGACTGAAATGTCCCGTCCGATGCCACAAAGCGGGCCACCGGAGGCAACCGCTGATCGCGCGAATCAGAAACCACCTTGCAGGCCATAAACTGGATCCCGTGGGCCTGAGCGCAACGAGAAACCGCCGCCGCCTCCATGTCCACGACGTCAGCCCCATAGGCTTGGGCAAGATTCGCCTTCTGTGCAGAATCGGCTACGTCAGCAAAACTCACCAGCACCCCTTCGCCGACGCCTGAGTCCGTGCGGCTGCCGTCGCCGGCGTCGATCACCAGCCGTGGCGTTAACGCATAGCCCGTTCTTAGAGTCGGAAGGAGAGCCCCAGCAAACCCCGCCGAAATTATGAGCGCAGGTTTATACAGAGTAATGATCGCTTCCCCCGCTCGACGCGCAGGCTTCGGCTCCGATCCCTCCGCACACCAGCACCGCGTTCTCGTGCGCAAAGAACTTAAACTCGTGCCCCTCGTGCCGCGAGTGGGTCACTGCCCAGTCCTTCACCAGCGGCCAAACCTCGCGCTCGAGCGCAGCAACAATGGCGACTTTGGTCGATTCAGACAAATAGCTTCCTACGCATACTGGTGGGCTCGAAACCATTCCACAGCCCGACGCAGTGCCCCGTCTACTGGGGACGGATTCCATCCCAATTCGCGCTCCGCCTTGGCCGAGGATACGAACATCTTCTTGCGCCCCATGCGCACTGCGTCGATTGTCGCCCGTGGTTCGTGTCCCAAAATACGGCCGATGACAACTTCATCCACCACTCCGGTGGCCAGTGCCATCACATACGGAACTTTTATCTTGGGTGACGGCAGGCCCGTAATGGCTGCCAGCTTATCGAGAATCTGTTTCAGTGTGAGGTTCTCGCCGCCCAAAATGTAGCGTTGTCCGCTTCTGCCCTTCTCGAGCGCAGTCACATGGGCGCGGGCGCATTCCCGAACATCCACCAAATTCAGCCCCGTGTCCACGTAGGCTGGAAACTTCTTCTTCAGGAAATCGACAACAATACGGCCCGTAGGTGTGGGCCGGATATCCTGCTCTCCCACCGGCGTGGTGGGATTGACCACCACAACATTCATTCCGCTCGTGCCGGCCTTGAGCGCCAACTGCTCGGCCATGAACTTCGATCGTTTATAGGGGCCGATCATGCTCTCCAATTTGACCGGAGAATCCTCGTCCGCCAAGCGCCCGTTCGAGGTGAATCCCATGGTCGCGACGCTCGAGGTGTGGACTACCCGCCGCACGCCATTCTTCTGTGCAGCTTCCAAAATCGTCCGCGTGCCTTCGACGTTGGCTTGGTACATCTGCTCCGGATCACGCACCCAGAGCCGATAGTCAGCTGCTACATGGAAAACCGTTTCGCAGCCCGCCATCGCCTTCTCAATCGACACCGGATCACGGAGGTCACCAAGAACCCTCTCGGCGGTCAGACCTTCGATGTTCTGAGTATCACTGCCGGCCCGGACCAGCAATCGCAGACTCGCCCCCTGCTCAGCCAGAACACGCGCTACATGACTGCCAACAAATCCGGTCGCGCCAGTAACGAAAGCCAGCATTTAGCAATTGGCACTTAGCATTTAGCTGTCACACTTTTCGGAGACCAAATGCCAAGTGCTAATTGCCAAGTGCTACTCCAGCATTTCCGGCTGCAATGAAATATCGCTCTCACCGGCCGCCTTCTTGGTCCAGTACTGGCGCACCCACGATTCCCAACTGTTGCCAGCGGCCATATCGCGTCCAGTAAAAGCCAGAGCCGCAATGTCCGCGTAGAGAACAGAAACTTTGCCGCCTCCGTCTTTCGGCAGCACCCGCACCAGGGAATCCTCGAGCGTGTCGCCGGTCCGGCGGTCGAATACATAACCCTCTATGCTCACCCCGTCCTTGCGAGTAATGAGCACGTCTCCCCGGTAGTCGAAGGCTTGTTCAAGCGCCACCCGCAGGTCTTCCGGCGTAGCAAGTTGAGGCACGGAACCTTGAAGCTTCTCTCGCGCCGCGCCCGGGGCGATTTCCAGCCCGTCGGGATCGGCCATGACGGCATGGGGGGCAGCCGGGGTTCGTCCTGATTCTCGACCGCTCACACGCGCGTCTCCTCAGCCGCAGGCGTTTCAATTTGCACCAGCGGATTAAACGCGTGGACGGGACGCACCGGCTCGTCCAGCAAGCGCAGCGCCGACGCATCTTGGTATTTGCCAAACAGCGTAGCTTTTGCGGTATGCCACAAACCCTCTAGCGAACCGAAGGTGTCGTTCACGGCCGAGGCTTCGTAGCCGCTGTGCACCATGCAATTCGCGCACTTCGGATTCCCCGACTCGGTGCCGTATTTTTCCCACTCGGTGGTAGCCAGCAACTCGGCGAAGCTGTCGGCGTAACCGTCCTGCAACAGATAGCAAGGCTTCTGCCAGCCAAAAACATTGAATGTCGGCATGCCCCAGGGAGTGCAGGGATAATCGCGCTTGCCCATCAGAAATTCGAGGAACAGTGGCGACATATTGAAGCGCCAACTCGACTTGCGGTTGGATAAAATGCCGCGAAACAGCCGCCGGGTACGAGCGCGCCCTAGAAAGTGGCTTTGATCCGGGGCCTTCTCGTAGGAGTAGCCCGGCGAAAGCATCATGCCTTCGACGCCCAGGTCCATCATTTCATCGAAAAACGCGCGCACGCTCTTGGGATCGGCGCCATCAAATAGCGTTGTGTTGGTCGTAACCCGGAAACCTCGGTCCAGCGCTTCTTTCATCCCCTCTCGCGCTTTTTCGTAACCACCTTCCAGGCAAACCGAAAAATCATGATGCTCGCGCTGGCCATCCATGTGAACCGAGAACGTCAGATACTTGCTCGGCTTGAACAGGTCGATTTTCTGTTTGAGGAGCAGCGCATTGGTGCATAGATAAATGTATTTCTTGCGCGCCACCAGGCCTTCGACGATTTCCCCTATTTGCGGGTGCAGGAGCGGCTCTCCGCCAGGAATTGAAACTGCCGGCGCGCCGCACTCATCCACCGCGCGGAAACACTCCTCGGGCGTGAGCTGCATCTTCAGCACGTGCGCGGGATACTGAATTTTTCCGCACCCGGCGCATGCCAGATTGCAGCGAAACAGCGGCTCCAGCATCAGCACCAGTGGATATTGTCTCCGTCCCTTGAGCTTCTGCCGAAGCACGTAGGTCGCAACCGTCCACATCTGTGAAATAGGTACAGCCATAGTTGCTACGCCTCTGCCTTCTGTCCCGCCATGACTTTGCCGTAGGTCGTCAGCGCGATCAGCGGGAAATACTGCCGGTACATGTGATAAAGCAAATAGAACACGCGCGGGAAACCGGTTCCGGTGAACTGCGGCTCATCCCAGCAACCATCTTTCTTTTGAGTACGCAACAGATAGGCAATGCCGCGCGCCACACTGTCACTGCGGGTATCGCTGGCTGCCAGCAGGCCCATGACCGCCCACGCAGTCTGCGACGCCGTACTGGCCCCGACTCCCTTGGTCGTGGGATCGTCGTAGGAGCCACAGGTCTCTCCCCATCCGCCGTCGGCGTTTTGCATCATGCGTAACCACTCCGCCCCTTGCTGAACGTAGGGCTCGTGGTGGTCCACCCCCATGGCCTCAAGCCCGCGCAGAACCTGCATGGTGCCATAGAGGTAGTTCACACCCCAACGGCCAAACCAGGAACCGTCCGGTTCTTGCTCAGCTCGAACAAACTTGAGCGCCTTCTTCACCCGCGGATCGTTCCGGTCATATCCATAAGCGGCCAGCATTTCGAGGATTCGCCCGGTAATGTCCACCGTCGGGGGATCCAACATGGCGTTATGGTCAGCGAAGGGAATGTGCTGGAACACCATTTTGTCGTTGTCTTTGTCAAACGATCCCCAGCCGCCGTTTTTGCATTGCATCGAGAAAATCCAGTCAATGGCGCGCTGCACCGACTCGCGCTGATAGCGGCCGTTTGGATGCTCCACGCGGCTCAGTGCCAGACACACCATGGCGCTGTCGTCCACATCGGGATAGAACTCGTTGTTAAATTCAAAGTACCAGCCGCCCGGCTGTCCTTTGGGATTTTTTACTTTCCAGTCGCCCGCCGTGCGGACCTGCTTCTGGAGAATCCAGTTGGCGCATTTCACCAGACGCGGATCACTGGCCGGTACCCCGCTTTCACCCAATGCGAACAGAGCGTAGGCTGTATCCCAGACCGGCGACTTGCAAGGCTGCATGCGGAAAGTGTCAGCTTCCTCGATCCCCAACTTCTCAAATTCATCGACCGCGCGGATCACCTGCGGATCATCCAGCGAATAGCCGAGGCAGCGCAGCGCAATGATGGCGTTCAAAATGGAAGGAAAAATCGCTGCCAGTCCGTCGCTCATTTCGAAGCGTTCCAGCATCCACCGCTCCGCCCGCTTGAGCGCCAGCCAACGTAAGGGACGAATATGAACCGCCTCGAACCAGTGCGTGATCCGGTCCAAAACCAGGAAGAAGTTCCGCCAGGAGACCAGTTTCTGGCTCCAATGCAGCCGCATCCGCGATTTGTCGCGTCCCCCGACGAACAATTCGTCAATACCCATCTCGTCGGGAATCTTCTTCAGCGGTTTCTTGGCGTAGCAAATCGAAAGCGGCACCAGAATCGCCCGCGACCATGACGAAATCTCGTAAATGTTGAACCAGAACCAATTGGGAAATAGCACGATCTCCGGCGGGACGGCAGGCACCGCGTCGTAATCGTATTGCCCGAGGAAACACAGATAAATCTTGGTAAAGGTATTAACCTTGGTAACCCCGCCCAGTTCGAGGATCTTCGCACGGGCGCGAGCCAGCGCGGGATGGTCCGCCTTATACCCCGAAAGCTTCAACCCAAAGTAAGCTTTCACGGAAGCGCCGATATTTGAGGGAGCGCCGGCATAGATTCCCCAACCGCCATCGTCATTCTGGTGCCGGAGGATCCAGTTGCAGCACTTCTGAAAACGCTGCGGATTTCCCGTCCCCAGCAAGCTATGCAGCAGGATGTAATCGGATTCAAGGGTGGTGTCAGCTTCCAGTTCGCCACACCAGTAACCCTCTTCGTGTTGCTGGGAGAAGAGGAACTTGCGTGCGCCATCGATGGCGGCTGCGACCCGGCTGCTCAGATCATCGATCTTTCCAAAGCGCAGTTGCGGCGCGGCCGAGGCCGGCAATGAGGGGGATGAATTCGTCCATGAAGGTCGGTTACTCCGCAGCAGCTCCCGCAGGGGCGCTGGCAATCGCTTCCACGATCTCGGGAGGCAAGCCAAAGCGCACGTTTTCCGGCATTACTTCCACCTCATTCACGTTGTCGAATCCCTTGGTCGCGAGAAACTTCACCACTTCCTCCACCAGGCACTCCGGCGCCGAGGCTCCGGCAGTCAAGGCGATGGTCTTCACGCCCTCCAGCCACTCCGGCCGGATGTTTCGGAAACTATCGATTAGATGCGAACTGGTGCCCAGGTTGCGCGCGACTTCCACCAAGCGGTTGGAATTGGAACTGTTATCCGAGCCAACCACCAGCAACAGGTCGGCATCGGAGGCCACTTGCTTCACTGCGACCTGGCGGTTTTCTGTGGCGTAACAGATGTCCTGCGCGTGCGGCCCCTGAATATTAGGGAACTTGCGGCGCAGCGCCGCAATGATGTCCTTGGTCTCGTCCAGACTCAGTGTCGTCTGGGTGAGATAGGCGACCCGAGTGGGATCAGGCAGGGTCAGCGATTCGACTTGTTCCGGTGACCCTACGACCTGAGTAACCAGCGGAGCTTCGCCCAGCGTGCCAATGACTTCGTCATGATCGCGGTGGCCAATCAGGATGAGAGAGTAGCCCTCTTTGGCGAACTTCACCGCCTCCACGTGAACCTTGGTCACCAGCGGACAAGTGGCATCGATCACGCGCAACCCGCGAGTCTCGCTGGCTTCGCGCACTTCAGGCGAAACTCCATGGGCGCTGTAAATGACGCGCTCGCCGTTGGGGACTTCGTCCACGCTATCCACAAAAATAGCCCCCTTGGCCTGGAGTTCCTCGACTACGAACCGGTTGTGCACGATCTCCTTGCGCACATAAATCGGCGGCCCAAAGGCTTCCAGGGCAATGCGGACGATATCAATGGCCCGGACCACCCCGGCGCAGAACCCCCGGGGCTTCAATAAGAGCAGCGTTTTGCCGTCTTGATTAGACACGATAAGGTTCCTATTAGGGTACACTCCCCCACTATGTTTGTATTGTTAAAGCTTACCCGAAAGAACCATCCTGGTCAACGTAAGCGACTGAAAGGAGAGGATTAGCAGCGGGCGGGGAAATTAAAACAGCGAATGGAGACCCTTTACCACATCCGGCCCACGCCATAGCCATCAAACGCAGCATCGTTGCTGACGATTGGAACATTCTCCGACTGTGCTTGGGCAATCAGCATACGGTCGAAGGGATCCTTGTGTGGCCCGGGCAGCAGACCTGCCCTCACCGCATGGTCCACCGATACCGGTAGCTGCTCGAACCGCGCACGACTAAGGTGGCCCGCGAAATCCCGAACCAAGTCAGCACCGCTCTCCAGTCGCCCCAAACGGACCTTGGTAGCAATCTCCCAAGCCGACGCCGCACTCACCAAAACTTCATTGCCACCCCTCCCAATCATCTTCCGGGCAGTGGATGGCAATAAATCATTGTCATTTAACCACCACAGCAGCGCGTGCGTGTCCAATAAGAGGCGCAAGGAAATTCACTCCCAGAATTTCAGCTCTTCAGGAGGCAGCGGTTCAAAAAACTCGGGGCCCACTCTAAGCATCCCCTTCAAAACCCCTGGCTTTCGATTGCCTCTTGTGTCCGAGATTGGAACCAACCTGACTATCGGCTCCGATCCCCGCGCAATGACAACTTCCTCTCCCTGACAGGCTTTCTTGATCAACTGGGAAAGGTTCGTCTTCGCTTTATGAATCGTTGTGGTCGTCATACTAGCTAATCTATATTAGCTAACTGGTACGATTTTGGCAATGGGAAGGTTTTGCTCGACCGGACCATTGATAGGCTAGCTAAATTAGATTAGCTAGTAGCAGAGTCACCCATTTGCCTTCAGCATCTGCTCTGCGTGTTTCCGTGAAGTCTCGGTAAGTTTGGCACCACTTAACATGCGGGCCACTTCCTCGGTCCGCTCGTCGCCCGTAATCAGACGAACCGTGGTCTTCGTCCGCTCGCCAGAGACTCGCTTCTCGATCACGTAGTGATGGTCCGCAAAAGTGGCGATCTGCGGCAGGTGCGTCACACAAAGAACCTGATTTGCCTTGGACAAAGTTTTCAGCTTCTTGCCGACCGCTTCCGCCGCCCGTCCGCCGATGCCGGTGTCGATCTCGTCGAAGACCATGGTTCGTTGCGCGGCCGACGCGGGCGAGGGCGCCCGCGCCACGTTCTTCTTCCCTGCTCCCGTCTCGACGCTCGCTTTCAAAGCCAGCATCACCCGCGACAACTCTCCGCCCGACGCAATCTGCTCTAGCGGTCGCATAAGTTCGCCGGGATTGGTCGTGATCAAATAGACGACTTGGTCGAAACCTGATGCCGTCCAGTCCCCTTCGTCATCGGTTCCGCTAACTTCAATCTGAAAGGTGGATTTCATCGCCAGATCGTTGATCTCAGCTTCGACCAGCTTTTCCAGCTTACGGGCCGCATCGTGGCGCTTCTTGGAGACAGCCCGAGCCGCCGCCAGATATTCCTGCGCCGCCTGCGCCAGTTGCCGCCGCAGCTCGCTCAGGACCTCGTCCTTATTCTCCATTTCGCAAAGCTTGCGGCTGACTTCTTCACCATTTCGGATCACATCTTCAAGCGCTGGCCCGTATTTGCGCTTTAGCCGATCCAACAGCGCCAACCTGTCTTCGATCTCGGCCAGGCGTTCGGGCGAAGCCTGAATTCCGCCGGCATAATCTCGCAGCGTCGCGCCAACGTCCTCTACGCTGATGCGCGCCGTTTCGATCGCCGCCAGCGCTTCACGGAATTTGGGCTCGTACCGCGACAGTTCTTCGATATGTTTTTGCGCCGTGCGCAGAGAAGAAGACGTCGAAGCCGGGCCCTCATACAGCAAATCAAACGCATTCATGGCTGCGCTGTAAATCTTCTCCGCATTGGCCAGCACGCGCTTCTCGCCTTCCAACCGCTCGTCTTCGCCGGGCAGTAGCTTGGATTCTTCAATCTCGCGCTTCTGAAAGGTCCACAGATCAAGCAGCCCCAGCCGGTCCTGTTCACCCTGCTCAAGTTCGTTGATCCGCATCGCGATGCCTTTCCAGAGAGCGAATGCTTCGATCGCCGAATCGAGTTGAGTCCCCGCGTACGCGTCCAGCAATTCAAGCCGCGCAGCCGCGTCGAACGAGATCAGCGACTCATTCTGCGCATGGATGGTCGCCAGAAACGGCGCAAGTTGGCGAAGGACTCCGACGGTGGCGGGCTGGTTATTCACGAAGACGCGGCCCTTGCCGCCAGCGGCAATCTCACGTCGCAGAATCACGGAACCATCTTCAGAATCGATTCCATTCGTCTCCAGAATGCCGGCGACGTTCTTTTCGGTTCCACCTTCGATTTCAAAGACTGCCGAAATTACAGCACGTTCGGCTCCCGTGCGGATTACGTCAGTGGAAGCCTTTTCGCCCAAAAGTAGCGCCAGCGCGTCAATCAGAATGGACTTGCCGGCTCCAGTCTCGCCCGTGAGCAGGTTAAGGCCGGCGGAAAACTCCACCGCCACATTGTCGATTACGGCGTAATTTTCGAGCCGCAGTTCGGCGAGCACCGTCAGTCCCAGGATCAGAAGTTGAGCGCAGCATAGCATGAAACTTGTCATCGCCGGGCGTTTCGGGCTGCCCGAAAATATCTCAGTTGACCGGCACGCGGAAACCACGGTCCGCCCCGGGAACCCCGTTAATACATGGGACGCCTTCGAAGAAGCAACCGATAAGCAAACCGTCATCGTCTATAATTGGAAACAGTTCTCCTAAGAAAGAAAAATGCAATTCTTCCCACTTTTGGCAGTAGTGGTCGGCGGCGAGATCGTAGATTTGGTCGGCGAAACCGGACCGGTCGCCAAGGTTGTCCTCCTTCTGCTTTTGGTCTTCAGCGTGATTTCCTGGGCGATTATTCTTTCCAAATGGAGTTTGCTGCGGCGGGCACGCGTCCAAAGCGGGCGGTTTCTGCGGGCGTTTCGCAAGGCCCAGCGCCTGCAAGACGTCGCCACCGTAGCCGAGCAGTTCAAGCCCAGTCCGCTGGTGGCGGTTTTTACTGGAGGATTTGATGAATACCGCCGACAGACAGGCAACTCGGCGGCGCGTTGAAGAATCCCATACCTGTGCAGCGCGCCATGCAAATCGCTGCCTCGGAAGAACTCACTCGCTTCGAACGCAACCTGCCCTGGCTGGCCATCACCGGTGCAGTGACACCTTTTATGGGTCTCTTCGGAACCGTCTGGGGCATCATCGACGCATTTCACGGTTTGGGCACCGCCGGCGCGGCCACGTTGCGCGCCGTGGCGCCTGGAATTTCGGAGGCTCTTATCACTACGGCCGCGGGCTTGGTCGCCGCCATTCCCGCCGTGATCGCCTACAACTTGATTGGCAGTTCCATCCGGGAATTTGCCGCGCGGGGAGACGATTTCTCTATCGAAATGCTGAACGCCGTCGAACGCTCCTCGCAACCTGTGGAGGTGCGCCGGTAATGGCTTTCACCGCCGCCAACGGACGCACTCAGACTTCTCTCTCCGACATCAACATCACGCCGCTGGTGGACGTGGTACTGGTGCTGCTGATCATCTTCATGGTCACTGCGCCGATTTTGCAGTCGGGAATTGAGGTCAATGTCCCCAAGACCCGCACTGTGAAAGAAATCACCGAGGAGCGGCTGGTCATCAGCATTGACAAAGAAGCAGCGCGTCTTTCTGGGCAATAACCCCATCAATATCAATGAAATTGCAAGTCAACTGCGGGCCAAGATTCGCGATCCGCAGCATCAGTCGATTTTCGTCCGCGCCGACGAAGACGTCCCCTTTGGCGCTTTCGCCACTGTGATGGATGCCGTAAAACAGTCTGGGATCACAAACGTCAGCATCGTGACCCAGCCGCTGCCAAGCCATGGAAACCAACGCTGAGATTTTCTTTGAGCACGACCGCTGGGGTCACAATCTGGCGTGGTCAGTGGCGTTGCATGTGGCGGTGGCCGCTTGCATCGTACTGTACGCAGTCGTGATTGGCGGAGGAAGCCGCGAAACGTGGGGTTTAGGGGGCATGGGAGACGCGATGGGCGTAACGCTGGTCAGTACCGTTCCGCTTCCCGCTAATCCCAGGCAGACGCAAAATGTGCTGGCCAATGAGTCCAAGGGAGTCAGCCAATCGCTGCCGAAGGTGGAAGAAAAGGAACCCGATGCCATTCCTATTCCGGACAAAGATTTCCAAGCCAAAGCCGCATGCCAGCGCCACTCGCCGCAAACCGGCGCCCGAACCGCCGGAGGAAACCAGAACGTTGTTCCTTTTGGCGAAGGTGGACCGGTCAGCGGGCCCTATGGCATTTTCAGCGCCGGCGGGGCCAAAGGCGGATTCGGCTTTACCGGCGGAGGCGGCGATTTCGGCACTCGTTTCGCCTGGTATGTGCGCGTGGTGCAACAGAAAGTTTCAGAGAATTGGCTGAAGTACGAAGTGGATCCGGGAATCACCGACGCGCGCCGCGTCTATCTTACATTTGATATTTTGCGAGACGGCCAGCCCACCAACGTTAGCGTAGAGCAGTCGAGCGGAGTGCCGTCGCTCGATCAGTCGGCGGTGCGGGCCTTGCAACGCATTGACACCTTCGGCCCGTTGCCCTCGGATTATTCCGGCAACAAGGTTTCGGTGGAGTTCTGGTTCGATTACAAGAAATGACCAGCTTTGGCCTTAGCTAACAATGAGAATCATGCAAGTGAGCAAATCAAGCACGGCGTATTTTTCGCTATTATTTGTCGTCCTCTTGCTTTCTTCAGTTATACCTGCCGCTGCGCAGGACTGGATCCGCACCGGCACTGGCCTGGGCGTGGAGAAAGTTCGCCTGGCCGTCCCCGATTTCGCGGCTTCCACGAAGGATGCCCAGAATCCAGCACTTCTGCAAGATCTTCAACGAAACCCTGTGGAATGACCTGGACAACGCCGGAATCTTCGATATGGTGTCGAAGAGTTTCTATCCCATGGCCGTCCCAGGCAATCCGGCGGACGTGCGCTTTGATGCCTGGAATGCGCCACCTCCGAACGCCTCCATGCTGGCGTTCGGAAATCTGGGTGCGACCGGCAACAACTTTGATGGTGCAGGGCTGGCTTTATGACGTAAAGAACATCACTTCGCCACAGGTCCTTGGCAAACAATATACCGACGCGGCCACGGTCGATGCCGCCCGCCGCACCGCTCACAAGTTTGCCGACGAAATCATTTTCCGTCTGGGCGGCGGCATCCCCGGGATTGCCGAGAGCCAGATCTTCTTCGTCAGCAGCCGCAGCGGGCACAAAGAAATCTGGGGGATGGACTACGACGGTGAGAACCAGCATCAGATTACGCATCTGGGAACCATTTCCCTGTCGCCGCGGATCTCCCCCGATGGCACACGCCTGGCTTTCAGTTCGCTCACCAAATCCGGCTGGGAAATCCAGATTTATTCGATGGACCTGAACCGCCTGCTCTCCTTTCCCAGGTTTGGCGGCACGCAATCTCTCGCCGGCATGGTCTCCGGACGGAACCAAACTTGCGTTTTCCTCTTCCCGCAGCGGGGATCCCGAGATCTATATCGTCGATGCAGTCCGGCAGGAATCTGAAGCGTCTGACGGTTTCCAAAATGCCCGATGTCTCGCCGGTGTGGAACCGCAAGACCGGCGCGCAGATCGCCTGGGTCAGCGGACGGACTGATCTGCCGCAGATCTACACCATGGAAAGCGACGGCACCAACGTCCAGAAAATGACCGATCAGGGATATGCCGTCTCTCCGGCGTGGTCGCCCAACGGCCAGTTTCTGGTGTTTTCCTGGATTCGCCATTATGGCCCGGGCGCTCCGGGAGCGGAGGACATCTACATCATGGATATTGCCAGCAAGCAGTGGGTGCAGTTGACCCATGACGGCGGACGCAATGACTTTCCTTCGTGGTCGCCGGATGGACGGCACATTGTTTTCCAGTCCAGCCGTTCCGGCGGCGAACAGATCTGGACCATGCTGGCGGACGGGAGTAACCAAAAGCAGTTAACCACTACGGGAAGCAATACGCAACCGAATTGGAGCTGGAAGTAGTAGATTAGTAGTATAGGATTCTTTGCTTTAGCGCTGTTTTCTGTAATGGAAACCTAAGGGGAGGCGGCATCGTCCGCCAGCTTGGATTTCAACGCGCGCCACTACGCGCGACAACGCAGGGAGGAAAAGTGAAGCAGCAACGACTGAAGTGGATCACACTCATGTTCACGTTGGGTGCCGTGCTGTTCCTGGGCGCCTGCCACAAGAAAACTCCACCACCGCCGCCACCGCCGCCGCCACCACCGGCAGCGCCGACGGCTTCGTTGTCCGCCAATCCGAATACGGTTGAGAAGGGTCAATCCACCACTCTCACCTGGGAGACGACCAACGCCACCGACGTCAGCATTGATGGCATCGGCGCGGTGCAAGCCAGCGGCTCGCAGCAAGTGACTCCGGCCGACTCCACCACCTACACATTGACGGCGAAGGGCGCGGGCGGAACTCAAACCGCGACGGCCCGGGTCACGGTGACCATGCCGCCTCCGCCACCAGCGCCGGTGGCCTGGGCCTACCGAAGAAGAACTGTTCGCACAGAATGTGCAAGGACATCTACTTCGACTATGACAAGGCGGACATTCGCGCCGACCAGCAGAGCTGCGATGCAGGGAGACATTGACTTCCTGAAGCAGCATCCCGACATCCACTTTACGGTCGAGGGACACTGCGACGAGCGCGGATCCACCGAGTACAACCTGGGCTTTGGGCGACAATCGCGCCAACTCCGTGAAGAACGCCTTGATACAAGGCGGCGTCAGCGCCGGCAACATCAAGACGATCAGCTACGGCAAGGAAAAACCGTTCTGTACCGAGCACACCGAAGCGTGCTGGCAGCAGAACCGGCGTGGTCATTTCGTCTATCAGAAGTAACTCTACCCACAGTGCGGGGCGGGAAACTGCCCCGCATTCAACTTATTTGGCCACGCGGCGACGACTGTGGAACCCTGTAAGATAACTGTGTCCGGAACGCGCTATCCTGCACAATAGGATTCTGTGAGTCGGGTTTTACACTGGCTGGTGCCCGCGATCTCTAACTCTGCGGGCAACTGGAATCAACCATGAAAACACGGCGATATTCCGTGCTTCTTGCTTCTCTTGATCGTCCTCTGCGCTTGGCGTCCTGCCGGCTGGCCGGGGCCAGCAAGGAAATGATTCAACTGCAGACCCAGGTGCAGGCGCTCCAGGACCAGATGACGCAAATGCAGCAATCCTTCAATGAGCGCATGGGCGTGATGAAGAGCCTGATGGACCAGAACACCGACAGCATGAACAAGGTGACTGCGGCCATCACTGCCTTCAAGCCAGCCTGGAAAAGCTGGAGACCGATGGCAGCGGCAGGACCGACCAACTGTCCGGCCAGATCCAGTCGCTCAATGACTCGGTTGACGAACTGAAAGCTCGGCTGGCAAAACTCGGCAAGCAACTCGATGACATCCAGGCGGGTCAGCAGAACCAGGCCGCGGCACAAGCTGCGCAGCAGGCCCAACAGCAGGCCCTGGCACAGGCTCCTCCGCCCGATGTTCTCTACAACAACGCTCTGCGCGACTACAACGCCGGGAAAAACGATCTGGCAACGCAGGAATTTTCCGACTACGTCAAGTTTTATCCCTCGACTGATCTGGCCGGCAACGCATACTTCTACCTGGCGGAGATCAACTACAAGCAGGGCAATTTTCAGGCCGCTGTCAAGAACTACGACCAGGTGCTGCAGAATTTTCCCAGCGGCAACAAAGCGGCTTCTGCGGACTCTGAAAAAGGGACTTGCATTGATCGAACTGGGTCAGAACGAAGATGGCATCGCCGAACTGAAGCATGTGGTGCAGCGCTATCCACATACTACCGAGGCGCTGCAGGCGCGGGAAAAGTTGCGCAAGCTGGCGTTTCCCGCCAAAGAGGGCGCGCGCCAGTAGACATCGCGAACTGTGGGCAAGCCGAGTCGTCGTGCATGGAAGCCTCGGTGTCTTTTCTCAACTACCCTGACCCGAGCCTTTTTCTTCGAAGCCCAAGTTCCTCAGGCAGTATCTGATTTCGGTGGTCACTTCCTTTACCCGCATCCCTTCCTGCACCATGAGTTTGCAGGAAAGTGCTGCGCCTTCCCGAAGTGCCCTCCCCGAGATCGTACGTGACCCGGCAATACTGGCAATCCTCATTCCAACAAAAGCGCCCGTAGGAGACATCGTCCGGCGCCAGATATTGCAGGCAGCGCAGGAGCGGATTGTTCTCAGGAACCTCAAACTCCCGGCCTCGAACGGTGATTTTGATCAGCCTGGTAAAGGGACGGAAAAGCGTGGACGGAGCGCTCATGCTCCAGCCATTCTATTCGGGGATCAGCCGTTCCGGAGAAACCGAGGTAGCTGTACAGATGGAAAACTAAACTCCCGTGCGATGCGCTTTATGACGTTTCACGTGGTGCGCCTTATGGTGTTGCACGTGGTGCCTGTTCCCGGATCTGGCCCACGCAGCCGGCGGCAATAGCGCAAACGACAACACCAGGATGGCCAGTACCGACCGCAACGCAAACTTCAGCATATCCAGTTCCGCAAAACTAACAACACCAATATAGGATTTTCCCTTGCGTCATACAATACAAAATCGGTTGCGCCTTGCACGTTTCAGGATAGTCTAGGATCAGGAGCTTTCGTCGATGACTCATACCGAAGATCAGGACCGTCTTAAAGGAGCGCTGGAACAGGAAGAAAAGGGCCAGCACGGTAACACCTCAATGCAAGGGCAATTGGGCCATCGCGATCAGGATCCCATGCTGAAAGCTGCCGACACCGATTTCCCGGAGCCAGGCGGGAATCCCGAACACAGCGGCGAGCCGCAAGACGAATCGTCAACTTCGGATAACGCCGCCTGAAAAGTACGAAGTGACCCCTAGCGCAGCCCTGCCATCACTTCCTCCAGCACTTGCTTGCCGGGACGAATGGCCGACTCGGGCAAAGTGGCCAGCGGCTGTTCGGTCACATTGAGCATGTCAATGAAGCTAGGGACGTTGGGGTTGACATAGAATACGCCGGTCAATACCTCATTCTTCTCGTGGGCCTCGTGCAACCGGCTGATCGAGCGGATGCGGTCGGTGGATCGTAGTCCTCTTCAAGCTTAGAAAGCCGCAGCCGGGAGCCGTCGTGCATGGTGACTTCGATGGTGGTGCCGGGATCGTACTCCACGTCGATCTCCTGGAAGGCGGGGACAAAGTTGATGTCCTGCAACGGCTCCTCGTGGTCTTTCATGTATTTGTAGGACTTGGTTGACCCCTCGTGGTCGTTGAAGGTCACGCAAGGTGAGACCACGTCGATCATGACCGTCCCCTTGTGCGCGATGGCGGCCTTCAACATGGCGTGCAATTGCCGCTTGTCGCCGGAGAACGATCGTCCCACAAAAGTTGCGCCCAGAGTGATGGCCATGGCGCAGGTATCGATGGGAGGAAGATCGTTGATGACTCCGGTCTTCAGCTTCGACCCGAGGTCGGCGGTGGCCGAGAACTGGCCCTTGGTAAGTCCGTAAACGCCGTTGTCTTCAATGATGTAAATGATGGGCAGATTGCGGCGCATGAGGTGAACGAACTGGCCGATGCCGATGGAAGCGGTGTCGCCGTCGCCGCTGACGCCCAAGGCGATCAGCTTGTGATTGGCCAGGACAGCGCCGGTGGCGACCGATGGCATGCGACCGTGCACCGCGTTGAAGCTGTGCGAGCGGCTCATGAAGTAAGCCGGCGTCTTGGAAGAGCAGCCGATGCCGCTGGGCTTGATGACGCGCTCGGGCTGGACACCCATTTCGTACATGGCGTCGATGATGCGCTCGGAGATGGCATTATGGCCGCAGCCGGCACAGAGTGTGGTCTTGCCGCCGCGGTAATCGAGCACGGTGAGGCCGATGCGATTGGTCTTCGGTGCCGGCGTGGGCGTCGGCGTGGTTGTGGTCGCCATGTTACTTCCCCTCCATGCTGGTAAGTTCGTCGGTGACTGAGCGGGCGTCGAGCGGCAGCCCGTGAATGTGGGCAATGCTGCGCAGCCGGGTGACAAGTTCAGGCTTGATGTCGAGCTTGAGCAGGCTGAGCATTTGGGCGTCGCGATTTTGTTCGACCACGTAAACCCGGTCGTGATTCTCGATGAATTCGTGGACTTCGCGGGTGAACGGATAAGCTTTGAGGCGCAGATAATCGGTTTCAAGCTGGTATTCGTCGCGCATCTGGTCGCGGGCTTCGATGATTCCCCAGTGCGAAGTGCCATAGGCGATGATGCCGATTTTCGATCTTGCCGGTCATGAACTTCCGGGCCGCGGAACGAAAGAGCGCGCGGTTTCGAACTTGCGATTCAGGCGCTCCATGTTGCGTTCGAAGTCGTCGGGGCGCTCGCTGTATTGGGCCTTTTCGTTGTGGCCGCTGCCGCGCGCGAAATAGGCGGCTGCCGGATGCTCCGTGCCGGGCAGAGTCCGGTAGCCGATGGCATCGCCGTCCACGTCTTTGTAGCGATTGAAACCGCCCAGGCGGTCGAGGTCTTCTTTGGAAAGAACCTTGCCGCGCTGCAAGCGGCGCGGTCGGATAGGTGAACGGGTCGGACATCCAGTTGTTCATGCCGAGATCGAGATCCGACATGACGAACACCAGAGTCTGGAACTGTTCCGCCAGGTTGAAGGCGTCTGCCGCCATGTCGAAACATTCCGTGACCGAACACGGAATCAGCATGATGTGCTTGGTGTCGCCGTGGGAGAGAAACGCGGTCGAGAGAATGTCGCCTTGCGAAGTGCGCGTGGGCAAGCCGGTGGATGGGCCGACGCGCTGAATGTCCCAGATCACGCCGGGGACCTCGGCGTAGTAAGACAAGCCGGCAAACTCCGACATCAGCGAAATGCCCGGTCCGGCGGTGGAAGTCATGGACCGCGCTCCGGCCCAGCCTGCGCCCAGCACCATGCCGATGGCGGCAAGTTCGTCTTCCGCCTGCACGATGGCGAAAGTGGCTTTGCCGTCGGGGCCGATGCGGTACTCCTTCATGTATTCGATCAGAGTTTCAACCAGCGAAGACGACGGCGTGATCGGATACCAGGTCACCACCGTGACTCCGGCGAACATGCAGCCTAGAGCGGCGGCGGAGTTGCCGTCGATGATGATCTTGCCCGCGGTCTTGTCCATGCGCTCGATGAAGTAAGGGCCGAGCTTGGTCAGTGTGGCCGCAGCGTAATCGAAGCCGGCTTTGGCGGCGGCAAAGTTTAGGTTGGCGGCTTTGGGCTTGCTGGCAAACTGTTTGCGGATGGCCTTTTCGACTTCGGCCATATCGATGGCCAGCAGCTTCGCCACCACGCCCACATAAATCATGTTCTTGACCAGCTTGCGCAGCTTGGCCTCAGGGCAGACCGGCGCCACCAGCTTGTCGAACGGCGACAGAATAAAAAATCAGATCATTGCGCAACTTGATTGAGGTTGAGCGGCTCGTCATACAGCACGACCGCGCCCGGCGCCAGTGACTTCACGTCGTCCTGCGCGGTCTCCGGCATTCATCGCCACCAGAAAGTCGATCTCTTTCTTGCGCGCGATGTATCCATCTTTATTGGCGCGAATGGTGAACCAGGTGGGCAATCCCGCAATGTTCGAGGGAAACAGGTTCTTGCCGGAAACCGGAACTCCCATTTGAAAAATACTGCGCAATAGCACCGAGTTCGAACTCTGCGAACCCGATCCATTCACCGTCGCCACCTGAATGCTCATGTCGTTGACGACGCGCTTCTGCCCCGCATGCGCAGAGGTGCCGCGAGGAGTTACATCTGTAGTGGCCATTCCCTGTTCCTTCCTTTGGCGGGAGCGGGTTTTGGGCCGCTCGACGTAATGAAGACTATGGAGAGCAACATTCATTATACGGCAGGATTGGCGACCAGGAACAGAAGACAGCCATAACGAAAGTACCGGTGTATCTGGTTGGAACCTACACTTCGACCCTAAAGAACTGCGCCATATTGCGGAATTTGTTGTAGCGGGCGTCCATCAGTTCTGCGACTGGTAACTTCTTCAACTGCTCAAGATTGGCCTTCAATGATTCGGCCAGCAGATCAGCGGCGGCGGCGTGGTCGGTGTGGGCGCCGCCTTCGGGTTCGGGGACGATTGAGTCCACACAGCCGAGTTCGCTCAAATCTTTGGCGGTGATGTGCAGGGCCTGAGCGGCGAGTTCTTTTTTCGTCGCATCGCGCCACATGATGGAAGCGCAACCTTCGGGCGAAATCACCGAGTAGATCGAGTTCTCCATCATCAGCACGCGGTCGGCGATGGCAATGGCCAACGCTCCGCCACTGCCACCTTCCCCGGTGATGGTGGTGATGATCGGAACTTGCAGGCGGGCCATTTCGCGGAGATTGCGGGCAATGGCTTCGGCCTGGCCGCGTTCTTCGGCTCCGAGCCCGGGATAGGCTCCGGGCGTATCCACAAACGTGAATAACGGCCGACGGAATTTTTCCGCAATCTTCATCACCCGCAGAGCTTTTCGATAACCCTCGGGATTCGGCATGCCGAAATTGCGATAAACCTTCTGCTTGGTGTCGCGGGCTTTCTGGTGGCCGATGACCATGACTTCCTGGCCCTGAAAGCGCGCCATCCCGGCCACGATGGCGGGATCGTCGCCAAAGCCCCGGTCGCCATGGATTTCACTGAAGTCGGTGAATATCCGTTCGATGTAATCCAGGGAGTAGGGGCGTTGGGGATGTCGGGCCAATTCTGTCCTCTGCCAGGCGTCGTGATTCGCTGAGACCTCGATACGAAGAGCAGTCGATGCGATCGTTCAGCTGCTTGATCTGGTTGCGAAGATCATCGTTCTGTCCCGGTGCCGCTTGCAACCGGGAGAGCTGCTGCTCGATTTTCTCCAGTTCCTGCCTGGCCTTAAGTTGTATGTCCATCTTGCCGGCGTCACCGTTCCGGGCGGCCCAGCGCGATTCGACCATCGAGAGCAGAAACTCAGTTCCCGTCACTACCAGCCCTACATTGACGACTCCGGAACCGCTTGTTACCTGGACGCCAAACGCGCTCTGGTGGGAAGGTCTCATCCGCTGCTGATTCACTCAATAACTCGGACCGCGCCGCGACCGCACAATTCCTCAACACGCGCCATGAAACTGCGGTCTGGTAGCACATTATAGCCTTCGGCTTCCATCACCACCATGAAATCGCCCTGGCGTTCCACGTCAAACAACACCTTGGCCTCGCCTTTGGACTGAGAACAAAGCAGATGCAAGTCGTCAACGGTGGATTCGCTCGCGGTCTCAACTGGAATGCGAATGCGCAGCGAGCGCGGCAACGGAACCTTGGCGTCTTCGAGTGGCATGATCTCGTTGGCGGTGAGTTTCGGATTCGCGCCCTCTTCAATTCGCAGGCCGCCACGCACCAGAACCGGGACTTCGAGCTTCACCTTGTCGCCCAACTTGCGGTAGGCCTCAGGGAAGACGATCATCTCGACCGAGCCTTCCATATCTTCGAGCGTGCCCTGCGCGTAGAAATCGCCCTTCTTTGATTTCAGAACCTTCAAACCTGTGATTAGCCCAGCCGTGGTGATGTTCTCGTCTTTTCCCGTGGAAGACTTCACTGCGCCGATGTCGGTCGTGCTTAGGGCGCGCAGGTCTTGCAGCTTGTCGCGATATTTTTCGAGGGGGTGCCCAGTGATGAAGAACCCGAGAATTTCCTTTTCCGCGGCCAGCCGCGTGTGTTCGTCCCAGTCAGGAGTATCGGGAAGCCGGTCGTTGTCAGAACTCATCTCCTCCTGCTGAAAGACTCCGAACAAACCGTGCTGGCCGGATTCGGCATCGCGCTGGGTTTTGGCGGCACGATCGATGGCCTTATCGAGAACGGCCATGATTTGTGCGCGGCGGCCGAGCGAATCCATGGCACCGCTTTTAACCAGCGACTCGAGCACTCGCTTGTTCAGCAACCGCAAATCGACCTGCTCGCAGAATTCGTAGATGGAGTTGTAGCGTCCCTTTTCTTTGCGCCCCGCGACGATCGACTCGATGGCGTTATGCCCGACATTCTTCACCGCCGCCAGACCAAAGCGGATGGCAGTCCCATGCGGAGTGAAGTTGGCAGTGCTGACGTTGATGTCGGGCGGCTCGACGCCAATCCCCATTTCCCGGCATTCATTGATGTACTTCACTACATCATCGGTGCTGCCGGTCACCGAAGTCAGCATGGCCGCCATAAACTCCACCGGGTAATGGGTTTTGAGGTACGCGGTCTGGTACGCCAGCAGCGCGTACGCCGCCGAATGCGCCTTGGGGAAACCGTATTCGGCAAATTTGGCCAGCAAGTCAAAAATTTTCTCGATCTTCTTTGGCGGATATCCCCTCTGGACCGCGCCCTCAACAAAGCGCTCGCGTTGCTGGGCCATTTCTTCCGGCTTTTTCTTGCCCATGGCACGGCGCAGGACATCGGCTTCGCCCAACGAGTAGCCCGCCAGCCGGTTGGCGATCTGCATCACCTGTTCCTGGTAGACAATTACACCCCAGGTCTCCTTCAGAATTTCTTCGAGTTCCGGCAGTTCATACTCAATCTTCTTGCGTCCGTGCTTGCGATCGATGAAGTAATCGATCATGCCGCCCTGGATCGGGCCGGGCCGGTAAAGCGCGTTAAGCGCGGTCAGATCTTCCACGGTGCTGGGCTGGTAACGGCGGAGCACATCGCGCATGCCGTGTGATTCAAACTGGAAGACGCCCGTGGTCAGCGCCTTGTGAAAAACTTTTTCGTAAGTTTCCTGATCGGTCAGTGGGATGGCCTCGAGGAAAAGTTCTTCGCCTCGGGTCTGCGCAATCAGCTTTACAGTATCGTCCAGAATGGTGAGCGTCGTGAGGCCGAGAAAGTCCATCTTCAACAGGCCCATTTTTTCGATAGCGACCATGTCGAAGGCAGTGACGATTTCGTCGTTCTTGGTCTTGTGCAGCGGCACCAGTTCGATGAGCGGACGCGGAGAAATCACAACTCCAGCGGCGTGGACTCCGGCGTTGCGTACCAGGCCTTCAAGTTTGCGGGCAGTATCGAGCAGTTGGCGAACCTGTGGCTCCTTTTCGTAAGCCTGCTGCAGCTGCGGCGAATCTTGGATGGCCTGCTCCAACTTGATGTTCAGTGTCGTGGGCACCATCTTGGCGATTCGGTCCACGTCCGCGTAGGGAATGTCCATGGCTCGGCCAACATCTTTGATCGCCGCCTTGGCGGCCATGGTGCCGAAGGTGATGATTTGCGCCACATTTTCTCGGCCGTACTTGCGGGTCACATAGTCGATCACTTCGCCGCGGCGGTTCATGCAGAAATCCATGTCGATGTCAGGCATGGAAATGCGTTCGGGATTCAAGAAACGCTCGAACAGCAACTCCTGCTGGAGCGGATCGAGGTCGGTGATTCCCAGCGAGTACGAAACCAGCGAGCCGGCTGCCGAACCCCGGCCTGGACCGACTGGAATGTTGTGTTCGCGTGCGTAGCGGACGAAATCCCAGACGATCAGAAAATATCCGGAAAATTGCATTTGCTGGATGATTCCCAGCTCACGCGCCAGCCGCTGCTCATAGTCGGCCAGACTGTGCTTAACGCGGCCTTGCTCCTGCAACTTCCTGACGACTTCGATTCGACGCGTGAAACCTTCCCGCGTCACATGCTCGAAGTAGCTGTCGAGGGTATAGCCCCCAGGCACATCGAAATGAGGGAACGGATTACTCACCTTCTCGAGTCGCAGATTGCAACGCTCAGCGATGGCCAGCGTGCGGGAAAGCACGTCGGGAGCGTCTTTGAACACCTGGAACATTTCGTCGTGGCTCTTTACGTAGAAGCCGGTGCCCTGAAACTTCATGCGATTGGTGTCTTGAATCGACTTGCCGGTCTGAATACAGACCATGACGTCCTGCGCGTGTGCGTCCTCTTCACACAGGTAGTGGCTGTCGTTGGTGGCTACCATCGGCAGCCCGAGTTCTTTTTCGAGACGAAAGAGGTCGGGATGGATGCGATGTTCCATCTCCAAACCCTGGTCTTGAATTTCGAGGAAGAAATTGTCTTTGCCGAAAATGTCGCGATAGAAAGCAGCACCGGCGCGGGCGGCTTCGTACTTCCCTTCCATCAGATACTCCGCGACTTCTCCTTTGAGGCAGCCTGAGAGACCAATCAATCCTTTGGAGTGCTCTGCCAGAAATTTCTTGCTTACCCGCGGCTTGTAGTAAAAACCGTGAAGTGAAGCTTCGGAAGTAATCTTGACCAGGTTGCGATAGCCTTCTTCATTCTCTGCCAGCACCAGCAGATGGTTGTACGTGTCGTTGTCCGGAGGGATGCGCTCGATGTTGTGGTCATCTTTCTTGCAGATGTAAAGCTCACAGCCCACGATCGGCTTGATCCCCTCGTGTTTCGCGGCATTCACAAAGTGCACGGCGCCAAAGATATTACCGTGGTCAGTCATGGCCACAGCCGGCATGCCCAACTGCTTGGCTCGCTGGCACAGTTTTTCCACGTCGCAAGCGCCGTCAAGCATCGAGTAGTCAGTATGAAGATGAAGGTGGACGAATTGGGACATGGGGGCTGTATTGATTTTACGTCGAAATATTGTAAGGCGCGGCGGAGTTTGAATTATTCACCAGTGGAAAACTCACTCTAGTTCTGATCCCCCGCCCCATGTTTGGCGCGGCAGAGCTTGCAATAGGTCGGCGGTAACGCGTTATCCACGCGGTGTCTGACCGGCTTCAGTGTGCGAAGGTAGGCGTACATGGCTTTGAGATCGTCGTCGGTCATACCTTTGTACTGTTCGATCGGCATTATCGCGTCCAGCTTGCGTGCCTTTACGTACCCAGTGTGCATTACCTGAACAAACAGCGCTTCGTCGTAGTAGCTGATTCCCGAAGCATCGGGCGTGATATTCGCACTTGCCACCCTACCCCAAGGTCCGCTAAAGACTTCTCCGCCGGCGTAGTCCATGCCGGGGATGGGCTGGCCGCGGTCGCTCGGAGTATGGCAATCGGAGCAGCCTGCAATCGTCACCAGATAGGCTCCCCACCCCAATCGGTTGGCCGGGTCCGGAGCATTCACCGGCGCGCTGATCGGCTCGGGCTCTGACCGGATCAGATACTTGACGGGGAAAATGAGTTCTGTTTTGGGCAGAGGGTGGTGGACCGGCACGAGCGAACGAATGTAGACGACGACCGAAGCGAGGTCTTCATCTGAGAGGTGTTTGAAGTTTTCATAGGGCATCATCGGAAACAAAGCGCGTCCGTCATGGCCTATGCCCTCGCGAATGGAGCGGGCCAGTTGATCATCCGTCCAGGTCCCGGCGCCGGTTTGAGGATCAGGAGTGATATTGGGCATCACCACGCGTCCAGGCAAGTCTTCGACGGGCATGATTTCGCCCGCCCCCTGCATGTCGGCGAGCACTGGATGATCAGGATTCGACCAGTCGTGCTCGGAGTGGCAGTTTACGCAAAGAAGGACGTGGTTGAAGAGATATTGTCCACGTTCCAGACGCCGAGGCGTGGAATCGAATTTGCGTGCGGTGAGTGGTCGAGCCTTAGGCCCGATGATCGGCCGCCAGCCAATGGTGAACGTGATGGCGACGGTCACCAGGACCAAAACACCGATCAGGATCGTCAGCAAAATTTTGCCCAGCTTTTTCATGGCAGACCCCCGGCTGGGGCAGAAACGCAGGCGCTCTTACATTTCGGACGCATCGGCGTTGGAACCTCGCCTATTGGCACGGGAATATCTCTCGCGGATAAGTCGTCGATCGATCCGGTGCCTTGCCCTTCCCCTTGGCCAGATCGATCTTCAGTTTCTCCGGCTTTGTAATCGGCGATGCGAGCCTCAATTCGAGAGCGACATAATTCCGCACTAGCGTCGCAGCCGATTTCCCGGCTGTCGTGGCGCTCTGCAACGTTGCCGTCGTGTCTTGACGGCTCATATCGAACCATATCCACATGCCACCCGAGGCTTTCGCCATAGCTTCGAGCGGACTGTAATTCTCCACCTGCATGTCCAGCCCAAACCGATTTGGCCCATAGCGTCTTGACTGATCAAAGGAGGCTGCAAAAAGCCGGATGCCTGCCGCTGTTTGCTGGCTCAGCACTTGCTCGGTCTCCTTGTGAATCTGATCTGAGGTTACGACCAGAAGCTCGGCATCGCCCTGCCGATACGCGCCAAGACTCTCGCTCCCCCTCTTAAGAGCCTCCACTAAGCCGGCTTCCGACTCCCGTTTCCCAGACGGAAACATTTCTCCCCACGCGCCTTGCAAGGCCGCGCGATTGGTTGCGTGGACGATTTTCTCAACTTTATCGTCGAACCTCAGTAATGTGAAATCGCCGGCATCGGGAAACTCCGCGAGGAACTCGTCAACCAGCGCTTGTGCCACCGCCCAGGTCGATTGATCGTGATTCGCGCTGGCGTCAACCAAGATAACGACACGTGGCGGTCGATCCGCAGGTTTGGCCGATTGAACGGAAGCGATCTTCCCGCCGACACTCACTTTGAAATCAGCGGCGTTCAAACTTTCAGAAGCATTGGTGCCGGACACCGAGATCAGCGTCGTGCGGGCCAAGCACGCGTCAGTTTCGCCATAAAGCGACGTCAATAGCAAACATACAACGGCAAGCAGGTAGATAAATTGGTTCTGCCAGTTCGGGAAGCACCGGGCTGTCTCTGCCATTGTTCCGCGATAATTTGTGATTCTCATCAAATCGGAATATTAGTCCGCTGAGCCTGCATTAACAAGGCTGCTGAGGACCAACCCAGCCACACGCTATAATCGATGTGCCTTGAAATTCTTCCGGCTCATCGCACTGCTGCTTTGCTTCTCAGCCATCGCGGTTGCGGAGGAGGCGGCCACCGCAGGCCAGACCGTCCTGGTCGTCCCGTTCGAAAATCATCCAAAGCCCCCGGAATCGAATGGATCGGCGATTCCTTTCCTGAACTGCTTCAGGAGCGCCTGAATTCTCCCGCTCTTTATGTCTTGCCTCGCGAAGATCGCTTGCGGGCCTACGACCGCTTCGGGATCCCCGTTCCCATTCGCCCTTCCCGCGCGACCATTTATCGCATTGCCGAGCAGATGGGGGTCGACTACGTCGTACTGGGCGAATACAACTTCGACGGGCAGACGTTTTCGGCCAAGGCGCAACTGCTCGATATGCACCGCGAACACCTGCTGCCCGAGATCACCGAATCCGGCCCTCTGGTTCAGCTCATCGATATCCAGACCAGCTTGTCGTGGGATATTCTGCACACCTCTATCCCAGTTTCACCGCCACTCGTTCCGCCTTTCTGGCCCAAGCTCCCACGGTGCGCTTGGATGCTTTCGAAAGTTACGTCAAGGGCGTGACCGCCGCGACCGCCGAACAGCAGATTCAGGGTTTTCAGGACGCCTTGCGGCTTAGCCCGAATTATCCTCCAGCCGCCTTGCAGCTGGGTAAGGCGTACTATCGCGAGGCCGAATACGAACAAGCCTTCGCCTGGCTGTCACGCATTTTGCCCGCGAACCCGCACTCCGGAGAAGCCAATTTCTATCTCGGACTCGCCGCCTATTACCAGGGAGATTTTCCGCGCGCGGAAGCGGCATTCGATGCCGTGGCCCAACGTTTGCCTCTACCGGAAATCTACAACAACCTGGGCGTGGTGCTCGATCACTCGCGACCGCAAGCTCGCCGTGGAGAACTTTCAGAAGGCCGTCGCCGACGATCCCAACAATCCCGACTATCGCTTCAACCTGGGACGTGGAGCTTTATCGCAACGGCGACCGCGCCGGCGCCGCCCGGCAACTTCGCGAGAGCTTGACGCTGAGGCCCAATGATCCCGAAGCCAAATCTCTACTGAGCGCGATCGACGGGCATCCCAATCACCGTGGTCGTACCGGCAAGTGCGAAATTCCGATCGAGCGTCTGCGGACCGACTACGATGAGAATTCCTTCCGCCAGCTTGCCATAAAGATCGCGGCGGCCGAAGAGGCACGCCTTTCCCGCTCGGATGCCGCGACCCATGCCCAGTTTCACGTCGATCACGGTCATCAACTGCTGGCGCAAGGCTTTCTTACCGAAGCCGAACGCGAGTTCCGCGAGGCCCTTGCGCTGAATTCTTCCAACGCCGATGCCCATGCCGGATTGGCCGATGCCCTGGAAGCCGGCAACCCCGCGGCTGCGCGCTCCGAGGCCGAGGCGGCCCTGCGCTTGCGCCCGTTCGCGGAACCGTTTCTGGTGTTGGCGCGCCTCGATTTGAGAGACAATAAGGCAGAAGCAGCCGGGCAGGAAGTCGATCAAGCCCTTCGTCTGGAACCGGACAACCCGGCCGCGCTGGCGCTGAAAAATGCCGTTGCAGCCAAGCTGGCGCAGGAAGCGCCGCCGCTGCCTCATCGATGAAAATGTCAAGCGTCGTATCTGCGTTTCTGGCCGGCATCTTCGTGTCTTCACCCTCGCTGGCGTTTCTGCTTCGGCCCAGGTGTTGAAGATCGCCATCGACGACTCCATCCATCCCATCACCGATGAATACGTCGGCCGCGCCATCGCCGAGGCCCAGCTCAAGAAAGATCAGGCGCTGCTCATTGAGATCAACACTCCCGGCGGCCTGCTCGAATCCACTCGCGAGATCATCGAAAAAATCGTGGCCTCGCCCGTGCCTGTCATCATTTATGTGACCCCCAGCGGCAGCCGCGCGGCGTCTGCCGGTTTCTTCATCCTGGAAAGCGCCGACGTGGCGGCCATGGCGCCCGGAACCAATACCGGCGCCGCCCACCCGGTCATCATCGGCGGCGGCAAGATGGACGACGTCATGAAGGAGAAGTTAGAGAACGACTCCGCCGCCCTCATGCGCTCCGTCGTCGCCAAGCGCGGCCGCAATGTCGAAGTTGCCGAAAGCGCCGTGCGCCAGTCGAAATCTTTTACCGATCAGGAAGCCCTTTCTCAAAATCTGATCGACTACGTAGCCCCCACGGAAGACGATCTTTTTAAGCAGATGCAAGGCAAGCCGGTCAAGCGATTCGACGGCAAGACCGTGGCCCTGAATCTAGTAGGTGAACCGGTCCGCAACTTCGACCTCACGCTCCGCGAGCGCATTCTGGCCTACCTCATGGATCCGAACATCGCCTTCATCCTGCTTGCCGTGGGCGCGCTGGCCCTTTACGCCGAGTTCAACCACCCCGGTGCAGTTGTGCCCGGCACCGTGGGGGTAATCTTCATTCTGCTCGCGGCATTCGCTCTCAATCTTCTGCCCACGCGCTTTGCCGCCGTGGTTCTGATCCTCGCCTCTTTCGCGCTTTTCGCTCTCGAAGCCAAGTTCGCAACCCATGGCGTGCTGGCGCTCGGCGGGATCGTCACCTTGACTCTGGGCGGCCTGTTGCTGGTCGACGCGCCCATTCCCCGAAATGCGAGTTCATTTATTGACGGCCTTGGCCGTGAGCATACCCGTGGGCGTCATTACTGTCTTTCTGATGAGCATCGCGCTGAAGGCGCGCGCCAACAAAATAACCACGGGGGCCCAAGGCCTGATCGGCGAAATCGGCACGGCGCAAACCGCGCTTTCGCCACAAGGCAAAGTCTTCGTTCACGGCGAAATTTGGGATGCGACCGCCTCCTCCGATGTCGCCCTCGGAGAGAGCGTAGTGGTGCGCCAGGTCGATGGACTGCAATTACGGGTCGAGCCAGCGCCGCTGCACAGCTCGCACTCGAAATAGGCAATCGTCGGCGCGACATGTAACCTCCCGAGTCACCGTTGTGGCTGGCTAAACTGCGATACAATCCGCGATAGGAACATTCCTTCACAGCAAGGCTTTGGAGGCCCCGATGGATCTGGGGATCGGCTTCACGACAATCGTAATCGTCATCGTTGGGCTCTACATCTTGAGCTCGATCAAAATTCTGGCCGAGTACGAGCGCGGCGTCATTTTCCGTCTCGGACGCCTGCTGACCACCGCGAAAGGTCCCGGCGTCGTTCTGGTATTCGCGCCCGATCGACCGCATCGTACGGGTTTCGCTCCGGCAGGAAGCCCTCGAAGTGCCGCCGCAGGACATCATCACTCGTGATAACGTCACCCTGAAAGTAAACGCTGTCATCTTTCTGCGCGTCATCGATCCCAACAAGGCCGTGGTCGAAGTCTCAAACTACGTCTATCAAACTTCGCAGTTTGCCCAGACCACCCTGCGTTCAGTGCTGGGCGAGCAGGAACTCGACGAACTGCTCTCGCATCGCGAAAAGATCAACCTGCGCTTGCAGAGCATTCTCGACACTCACACCTCGCCTTGGGGCGTCAAAGTGACCAACGTCGAAGTCAAGCAAGTGGATATGCCCGAGTCCATGCTGCGCGCCATGGCGAAACAAGCCGAGGCCGAACGCGAAAAACGTTCCAAGATCATCCACGCGGAAGGCGAATTCTCTGCCGCCCAGCGCCTTGTGGACGCCGCCGCATTTGCTCGCCACTGAACCCGTGAGCGTGCAGTTGCGCTACTTGCAGACTTTGACCGAGATCGGCGTGGAGAAAAATACCACCGTGATTTTCCCGGTCCCGGTGGACTTCTTCTCCGGCCTGCAGAACTTCCTGGCAGCGAAGTCCGAACGGCGGGGCAGCCAAGAGCTTAGGGGCAACGAGGCGGCAATGACGAAAGCAGCATCCGAGGACACTGAAATCACCCTGGGCACGGGCAAGATGCTGGCCCTGTTCTTCGGGCTGGTGGCACTCTGCGCGGTGTTCTTTGCGATGGGGTTTTCGCTCGGCCGAACTTCAGGGCTCAAACCCTCCGCGGCGGAGGCTGCCCCACCCGCAGTTACGGCTGCGGCAATGTCCGCCCCTCGGCGGTCAAACCCACCGTTCCCGCCGCCGACATGACCTTCTACAAGGCGGTCTCAGACAAGAACGCCGACGGCCAACTGACCGCAAAGACTCCGACGACACTCCCGCGCCCGCAGCGGACGCGGGGGCGACTCCGCCTGCCACCTACGACCACTGATCTGCCCGTCGATCCCGCCGTCGCGCCGCCCGCCAACGCCTACTACGTACAAGTCGCTGCCGTGAGCAAACAGGAAGACGCCGACGCGTCTAGTCGACGCTCTCAAGAAGAAGCAGTATCCGGCGTTTCGGCCAGCACCCAGTCGGACAAGCTATTCCACGTACAGGTCGGCCCCTACGCCGACATCAAAGACGCTGAAGCCATGCGCAGCAAGCTGATCAGCGATGGCTATAATCCAATTTTGAAGAAGTAGTTGGAGTTGCAGTCGGCGGCTCTCGGGCGAAAGACCTTTCGGCGTTTCTGATTCTCAGGACTTTACAACGCACCCGCGCTGGTCACCGAGTTGACATGGTAGCGGGCCTCGGTGTTTGACACGTCAATGGTGAAGTTCACCGTCACTCTGGCGTATGTTTCGACCGGCTTCCCGTTCAGCAGATAGGGCTTGAATCGCCACTCTTGCACTGCCTGTCGCGCCGCTGAAACCAGGATCGTCGGACCACTGATTACCCGCAACTCTTCCACCGACCCGTCGGCCGCAATCAGCGCTTGCAGCAGCACCGAACCTTGTACTGCCGTCGCCTCGGTTAACAATGGATATTGCGGGTGTGCTGGAGCTTGTTCGGAGGTGTGCACTTTTTCAGCTGCGGTGGTCGCCTGGCCCCAGGCGGTGGCAGGTCCCGCGGACGCCAAAATCCGTGGCCTCTCACGCTTTACGGGGCTGCTGGAAGCGCCTGCATAGAAGTGTGTACGGCCGGAAGCTTTGTGACCGGCGGTCGTCCCAGCAGAATGCTTGGTGGCAACCGGAGTCTTCACTTCGGCCGCGAGAGGTTCAACTGCCGGTTTCACAGTCGCCATTGAAGTTGGCTGTTCGCTTTCCACCGCGGCCGTCTGGTCATCACTGCCGAACCAGGAATCACTGTCTCTCACCAAAACCGCCGTAATGGCCACCACCAGCAGCAGCATCGCGATGAGCAGTTTGCGGCATTGCTTGTCTTCATAAACTGCATCGACCCAACTCGTCCTGATTTCCCGTGTTGGTGTCGGTTGCGGCATCTTCCACTTTTCCTGGTTCGTTTGGGTGCGCTACTAAGATGATGCGACTCGGATTCCTACGCAATGGCACAAGAGATCGATACGGTGGCACGAGTGGGCCATGAGACTGGGAAGCGATTAAGGACAATTTATAAAGTAACCAAACACCGGCCGCGCCCGTATTCGCTATTGAGGGACATTTCTGATGACGGAGGCGCTTATGGCAAGCGCATCAGACCCGAATCGCGCAGCACACAGATGACGGCGTGCAGTGGCCGACGACGATCGCATCGTTGATAGTGGGCAGCGCTTTCTTTGCCCTGTGGTTCTGGCTGTTGCCGTCCTGGCTTGGCTTTCAGGTAGACACTGCCCGCACGGCCTCCTGGCGATGGCTCGCAGCCGTACCCTCAGTGCTCGGCTTCGCAGTAGCGATACGCTGCGTCTGGGACTTCGGACACACCGGACGTGGAACCCCTGCACCCTTTGCTCCGCCGCAAGGCTGGTGGTGGTGGGGTTCTATCGCTATGTGCGCAATCCCATGTACGTCGGCTTCTTCACCGGATGGATCGGCCTGTGGATCGTATTCGGACGGGCAAACTGGCCGTGATCGCTGGAGCAGCAGCGGTAGTACTCGCAGTCACGCTGTTTGTACGGCTTTATGAAGAGCCACACCTGCGAAAGATATTCGGCGCAGACTACGAGGAATATTGCCGCAACGTGCGGCGCTGGCTACCACGTCTCCGGGCGTGGGAGCAGTGATACCGGTCGCATGCTCTGTCGACTATGTCTCGTGGTCCTTCCTACAGACCAGCACCGGCCACTTCCCGTCGCGACCTCTTTCATCCTTCGCTCAACTGTTTGCGTTCCGCCTTCTCACCTGCCCCATATTGACATCGGTCGATGCTCCGGTCTATTTCTATCTCTGCAGCCATGGACCGAATCCCAGGAAGCCTTCAATCGAGTGCTTGCACGCCATCGCCGACCCCACCCGCCGCAAGATTCTGCCAGTTCTGAAGAAAAGCTGCCGGTCTCAGCAGGCCTCTGCGCCTCTGACATTGAAATGAAGATCCGCCTTTCCCAGCCGACCATTTCTCATCACATGGCGGTTCTGCAAAAAGCAGGATTGGTCGAAGCAAAAAAGGAAGGCTTGTGGAGATGGTATCGAAGAAACGAAGCCGCGCTAAACGCATTCACCCGCAAACTGCGAAGGACCCTCTGAACTACCCGCCGCCGCCGCACTGACCTTTTGCAGCAACCGCCGGGCGTGTCCGATCAAGTCGCCAACTTCGAACGGTTTCACCAGATAGGGCACCTGGTTGTTCTGCAAGAAATTCGCGTACTTCAGGCTCCGCCACGACTGGAGAAAGTCACCAGCAAGTGTTTCTCCAGACCCGGCAAGTTCTCCGTGATCCAGCGATGCACCTCGAGCACGCTGCCGTTTCCCGGCATCTTTCCATCCATGATGACGGCGTCGAAGGGCCGCTTGTTCAACAGCGATCGCAATTCTTCTCCGCCCATGCAGGTGACAACTTCCGCTCCTGCGCCCGCCAGCACATCGCGTTCAAACTCGAGCACCGCCTCTTCATTCTCCACCAGCAGAATCCGCCCTTCGACCGCCGATTCCCGGCGCGGAGCAGGCAAAGCATTTTCCACCGCGGCATCGCCCCAGCGGTCGGCCGGCAATCGAACCTGGATCAGTCGCCCCACCCTCTTCCCGGTTGTGGGCGGAAATGCTTCCGCCGTGCTCCTGAATAATCCCGTAGCAGATGCTCAGGCCGAGGCCCGTGCCTTTACCAACACTCTTGGTGGTGTAAAACGGCTCAAAGATGCGATTCGGCTCCTTGATCCCCGGCCCAGAATCGTGGAATTCGGCGTGCAGATGCCCGTCTTTGGCATACACCTGCACCCGCAGATTGCCGCCTTGCCCGCTTTCCAGCATGGCATCCACGGCGTTGTTGATGATGTTCAGGAAAACCTGCTCCAGTTGATGAGGATCAGCCGTAACTCCCGGAACCGATGAAGTCAATCTCACGCTCCACCTTGATGTTGTTGGTCTTCAAATCGTAATCGCGCAGTGATAGAGTCTCGTCCAGCACTTTGCAGAGATCAACCTGCTGCTTCTGCGGCTTGCGCTGGCGGGCAAACGACAGAAGGTTCTGCACCACCCGGTGCGTGCGCTGCGCCTGCTTGAACAGCTTGCCCACAAACTCCGAGGCGCGTTCGCTCAAGCCTTCGCTCTCCAGCAATTGGGCGTACCCCAGAATCGCAGTCAGCGGATTGTTCAACTCATGCGCCACCCCCGCGATCAACTGCCCCACCGCCGACATCTTTTCGCTATGCAACAACTGCTCCTGCGTCTTGCGCAAATCTTCGTACGCCCGGCTGGTTTCCTCGTACAAGCGAACTTTCTCGATGGTGGTCGCCAATTGCCGGCCAATCGCCACCAGCAGATTCTCATCGTTGCTCGAATACTCGCGATTTTTCCGGCTGCTGATGCCCATGATTCCGATGGGTTTGTCTTTGCTCCACAGCAGCACCCAGATCCACGAACTCTCTCCGTCCCCGCGAATAAAATCCACGGCCAAAGCCGGAAGATGGGGCAAATACTCCTCCGTGATCACTTCCGCGCGGGAACGAGTCACCAGATCGCCAAAACCTTCCGGCAAATGAACCTCGGCGCATCGCATGCGCTCCGTGCTGTTCTGCCCCCAGGACGCGCGGCGGCGAAAGATGATCCCGTCAAGATCCGCCAGATAGATGGATCCGGTTTCCGCTCCCAGCAGCGAAATCACTTGCCGCAAGGTCAGGTTCAAGATTTCATCCAGATCGAACGACTGCGTGGCGATGACTGCCATCGCGTTCAACGCATTCAATTCGCGGTTCCGCCTGCGGACTTCGTCCTCGGCCCGTTTCTTTTCCGTGATATCGAGCAGGAAGCCTTGATAGCGGTCGACCTTGCCCTTCGAATCCCGCGTGGCGAAACTGCTTTCCAAGGCGGTGATAAGAGCGCCATCTTTTCGCCGCAAGCTGACTTCAAAATTCCGCACAAAGTTATGAATGTCGATCTCCCGCCGAAATGCGTCCCTCTGCTCGCCGGAAGCATAGAGTTCCGTGTCCAGGTCCACCTCCATCAGTTCCTCGCGGGTGGGATAGCCCAGCATGCGGACAAAGGCGTCGTTGCAGTCCAGCAACTTGCCCCCGGCGGTGGCCACGAATACCCCCTCCTGTGCCTGCTCGAACAGCAGCCGGTACTTCTCTTCCGCGGCGCGCCGGTCGGAGGTATCGCGCACCACGTGAATCGTGCCTTTCTGTGCGCTGCCCTGGCCGCTCCCCTGGTCGGTATACGTCGATGTCGAGATCATGGAAAATCCGCCGAAGCATGGGTCGGGAATTTCATGAAATCCGTCCCCGCTGCGGTTGCAATACGGGCATCCGCTCCAGGGCGCAACATGCGGCAGCACCGCTTCGCAAGGCTGGCCCGCCACATCCGCCGGCGCCTGCGCGAGATGTTGCAGCAACGCCCGATTCGCCTTCATGATGCGAAATTCAGAGTCGTGCACCAGCACCAGATCCTGGATCGAATCGAAGGTGTTCGCCCATTGGCGATGCGAACGTAGAATCTGTTCCACCAGCCGCAGATTCTCCACCGCCAGCCCCAACTGATGAGCACTGGTCGCCAGAAACTCGAGGTCCTCGGGAGTGTAGGAAAGCCGGTGCTGCACTGCCCAGAGTCAGCACCCCGATCGTCGATTTCTTTCCCAGCACCGGCACGAGCACACAATGATCGAAGCCTTCTCTTTTCAGAGACGGCCGGACATAATCATCCGAGGCGGACGTCCGCACCACCAGCGCAGCCCCGCCGCTCAGCGTGCGTTCGAACTTGTCATCCGTGGGCACCACACCCGCGGTCGCGCAAGAAATCCTGCGAAAGACCGATCTGCTGCACGATCACCATCTGGTCGCCTTCGAACAACCGGAACCACGCTGCTTTCGCTTGCATCAGGCGCTTCAGTTCTTCGAGCGCCGTAACCATCATGGGCCCGTGCTGCTGTGCGCGGCTGATGCTGTTGGTGAGAGCATTCACCACACCCAGGCGGCGCGTACGCAGTCTGGAATCATCCAGCACCACCATCAGCAAGCTGGCTCCAAACAGCAGGTCGGTGACCAGCCCGAAGCCCGGTGGCAGGTAGATGCTCAACGGGGCCCAGTCAAGATGAACCAGCAGCAGGCTGACGGTCAGCAGCCAGGGACCGATTTCCCATCGCGCCCAGCGAAAACGCACTAACTGAATCGCAGCCGCGAACGTAATAACGCGGTAACCAACTTCCAGGCCAACTCGCAGCGCAAATGAATCCGGCCACAGGTACGCGCGGGCCACCGCGTAAGCAGAAAGAAGGATGGAAAATACCAGCAAAGGAAGCAATAACTTGCGGGCGTGGGAGTAGATGAAAACCGCACCAGCGAATAGCGACACCGCCAGAACAAACTGCGCCTGCGAAATCGCGACCAGCAAACTTGGGCTTCACGCCGCCGAATGCACTGTGGGGGGTCCATCCGGAAACGAAGATAGGCCAGCCAGCCCACGATCCAAATCAGCAAATAACGCTCGCGAAAAGTGCGAAACACCAATAGGCTGGCCGCCAGGACGACGAGGGTGGCCGATTCCACCGTCATCATCTTAGGGACTGCCAGCTCCAGGGCGGACCAGCCGCCGAACACATAGCTGCTCATCGCAATCAAGGGCGTTTGGATACTCCGTTCTTGGATACCATGTCCGGCATAGTTCCCAATCGGGTTTCCGACACCGTTTAGTTACTTTAGGAACCCGTAAATGGGACGCGATTCGCGATAGACTAAGGAGGTCATGCCCTCCGAGCGCATCCTGGTTGTCGATGACGAGGAAGCAATCCGCGAGATTGTCTGCTCCATGCTGACCGCCGCCAACTACCGCTGCGGACAAGCTTCTTCCGGGATGACCGCACTTGGCCGTGCTCGAGTCCGGCGAAACGTTTGATCTCATGCTCTCCGACCTGATGATGGCTGATCTTGACGGCATCGGCCTGCTGGAACGCACCAAGGAAAAATTCCCTGACATGCCCGTGGTCATGGTGACCGCCGTGCACGACATTTCGGTCGCTCTGGCCGCCATTCGCAACGGCGCGTACGATTACCTGCTCAAGCCCTTCGAGCGTGAGCAATTGCTGGCCACGGTGCGCCGTGCGCTGGAGAATCGCCGCCTGAAGCTGGAAAATCGCGCCTACCAAACTGCGACTGGAAGCTCAGGTCGCCGCTCGCACCCAGCAATGCAGCACGCCATGTACGACCTGGAACGCTCCTATGACATCACGCTTGAAGCTCTGGGCGATGCTCTCGACCTTAAAGACGCCGAGACCGAAGGTCATTCCAAGCGCGTCACCGCATTCACCATTGCCATTGCCCGCGCCATGGAAGTGCCCAAGGAACAGATCACGGTGATTGCCCGCGGAGCGTTTCTGCACGATATCGGCAAGATGGCGATTCCTGACGCCATCCTGCGCAAGCCGGGTGCGCTCACCCCGGATGAAATCACCATCATGCGCGAACACTGCTACCGCGGCTATCAATTGCTGAAAAGAATCCCATTCTCTGGCGGAAGCCTCGGAAATCGTGTACTCCCATCAGGAACGCTATGACGGCACCGGTTATCCTCGCGGACTTAAAGGCGAGGAGATTCCCCTGGGATCGCGTATCTTTTCCGTGGCTGACACGCTTGATGCCATCACTTCCGATCGCCCCTACCGCGCGGCGCAGTCGGTGGCTGCCGCGCGCGAGGAGATCGAACGCTGGTCGGGACGTCAGTTCGATCCGAACGTCGTCAAGGTCTTCCTCTCCATGAAAGAACACATCTGGGCTGACTTGCGCAAAGAAATCGACGCCCAGATATACCGCTTCGCCTATTCCACCGCCAAAAGCGGCACTCTAACGTTTTCCTGCAATTTCTGCCGGATGTAACGTTCTCACCTTGCTGGCAGTTCGCAACGTATACACTTTCTCTATCCCCATCCGGAGGCGTTCATGAAACTCCACTCAGTCTTGTTCATATTTTACTGGCGGTCACGTTGGCTGCCTGGGCACAGGATCGGCCCACCGTCACCGCCCAGCCCAATACCGTCTACGTTTCCGCCGATGGAAAGTTCGAGGCCAATCCGGACACGGCGGTTGTGCAATTTAATATCTCTGCCCAAAAAGTAAGTCCCGAGAGGCTTATGATCGCGCCTCGCAGGCGGCAGAGCAGGTGCGGGAAATTCTTCGTTCCAACGGGATTGACCCCAAGACTGCGGAAATCGGTGCTTCTCCATCCAGCCGATCTACGACTACTCCGGCTCCAAGCCAAACTCGTCGCTTACCAGGTGAACGCCGACGTCACCCTAAAACTGAAGGACTTCACCAAGGTAGCTCCCATCGTGCAGCAATTTTCTGACATGGATGTAACCGGCAACCAATCCGTCAGTTATACGCTGGAAGAAATAGACGTGGCCAAGACCAAAGCCGTCGAAGACGCCTACCGCCGCGCCCGCCTGTCTGCCGCAGCCGTCGCCAAGGCCGGTGGACGTACGTTGGGTCGATTTGTCCTACGCCTCAGTGGATACTTTCGAGAATGTGCGCATGCAGCCCACGCTTCAACGTATGCAACCCATGGCGGCAATGAAGACCGAGCCCGCTCCGACGGAAGAATTCACCCCTCAAGAGCTAACCGTCACCGCCCACGTGAACGCGATCTTCAACTTGAAAGTAGAGAACGGAAATCACTGCGCCGAGCCCGCACTCGAGTCACGTTCGGCACCCGGGACGCGTCCAACGGAATATCCCGCTGCACCACCAATTCCGAGCGTCGTACCCGCATCCATCTTCACGTCGTCGCCTCGGCTCAACATGGCAATCGCAGTGCCGACCGCCCCGCCAACTCCTGCTCCGATCAGCGCACCCTTGCCTCCCTGGCTGAACCCGCCAACCACCGCGCCACCTTCCCGCGCGGTGGCGACCGTCCAACCTTCGAGCCGGTCTGGCCATCCTTTTGCAACGTTCCTTCCTCGTCCTTCACTTCAGTCTTGTCCACTCCCGGCGCATTCTCAACCGCTCCGGGCAGCATCACGGTGTAGCCGCTGGGATAGATCAAAGTCGTGAAGTGCATCAACACCTGCGCTCGGCCTTTGATGTGCCCGCCGCGCTGGATCTCGCTGATCCTTCCCTGCACATAGGTGCCCGCTGGAATCAGCACCCGATTATTGGCGACCACCGGAAATGTCGTCTCCGCATAGACCGCGTCGCCCGTGCGCGTGCCGTGGGTTGAGATGGCATGTTTCAACTCCACCGGTACCTTGGTTCCAGCGGGAATTACCAGCTGCTGGACATCGGCGGCCGCCGGGGGAGAATTCGTGCAGGGGGCAGGATTACTCTGCGCCAAAACTGATATCGCCAGCAAGCATGGGACAACCACGAAACGCATAGTGGCTCCAATAATAGATGCCTCGGTATAGAGCTCTTAACCGTAAGCCGTCTCATACATGGCTCTTTGAAGGGCACGGAAGTTAACCGCCGATGAGGGTTCGTGGGGCAAACACGCTTCAACTCGCAACCCGGCGCGTCACTTCGTTCGTCCGCACGTTTCCCATGAAGTGCGATTGCAGTCTTCTGAGCGCACAGCTCTCCGCATACGTGCAGAGTCCCTTCGCGCTTGGCGATGTCCTCGTCCCAAGGCGCCAAATACAGGACAGGACGGTTGAACTCGCCGAAAGGAAGTCCACATCAGCCACCAGCGATCATTCATGCCCTTCAGCTGTCCGCAGTTCGGTCCGGCACAGCGTTGGAGGGTTCCATTGACAACTCCGCCTCCCGGCCCAGGGGTTCGCCGGTTCGGTCAATCATTCTAGCCGAAATCGCTCACTTGTAGATCAGATACTTCTGTCTCATCTGTTGAAATTTTTCCAGCCGCTCCTGCCAGTCGCGCAGCAATGCGGTGAGGATCTTCCCTCGCCGCCATGGCGTCGTAGGCCGGCTGATTGACCACCAGATCAATCATGCGCTCCATATGGAATTGCTCGGGATAGAGTTTGTGCAGCGCCGAGGCCAGTTCCACACCCAGTTCCGGAGCATCGAAGGCATTGCGTTCAGTAAGAAGAATGTTCACCCCTTCGCACTTCTGTCCCGAATAATTGCTGGCACTAGGAGTAAAGCTAACCGGCACGAACCGTACTCCGGAGACGTTGCGAGCATTCAGATATTGCGCCAGTTCGCGGGCCTTCATCCATGGTGCACCCAGCAATTCGAAAGGCGTATCAGTGCCTCTGACCGACCGAGACATTCGTGCCTTCGATCATCGCCACACCGGGATATAACGCGGCTTCATGTCAGGCTGCGCAGATTGGGCGAGGGATTAATCCACGCCAGCCCGGTCGAATCGTACCAATCACCGCGCATCCATCCTTCCATGGGAACGACCGTCAAACGCGCATTGATGTTGCGCTCACTGTTGAACAGCTTCGCCAATTCCCCCATGGTCATGCCGTGACGGACGGGAAGCTCGAAATAGTTGGTGAAGCTCTCGTGGCCCAGGTCGGCCACCGGCCCCTGCACGAATGACCCGGTGATGGGATTAGGCCGATCGAGAACAACGATCTCGATTCCCGATTTGGCCGCCGCTTCCAGGAAATATCCGAGCGTGGTTTCGTAGGTGTAGAATCGCGCGCCTGCATCCTGAATATCTACGACGATCGGCATCGAGATTTTTCAGAATTTCGGCCGACGGCCGCCGTGCCGCGTCCGTCCCGCCATAAACGCTATAGACCGGAACGCCAGTGACTGCATCCTTCGAATTTGCGATGTCGGTTGTGTCGAGTGTTCCCGTCACTCCGTGCTCAGGGCTGAAAATCGCATCCAGGGAAATCCCCGGCGCCTGGGCAAGCACATCAATGGTACGGCGTCCCTGGGAGTCGACTCCCGGTCTGGTTGGTCAGCAGCCCGATTCTCTTCTTCCCTTGCGCCGCTCGCAACTGGTCGAAATTGTGCGCTTCGAGCACATCGATTCCCGTTCGTGACCGATCCATTGCTAACCGCCGACGCGCCGTGCGGCGCGTCATGCGCCTCGTTGTATCCGGTTATGCTTTTCCAGCGCAGCTCGTCTTTCTCGGCGATCGTGAGTGGCAATTCCGCAGCCACTGCCGTCGCAATCTTCGACCGCAGAGCCACCGCACTTCCCTTCCCACGTGGATGCACCGCATTCGTCAAGTAAAATGATGAAAGTGCGGGTCGTGGGATCGATCCACATCGAAGTCCCGGTGAACCCGGTATGCCCGAATCCTCCCACTGGCAGCAGGTCACCGCGATTGCTGGAAAAAGGAGAATCGATGTCCCAGCCAAACCCGCGCAATACCGGCGCCGTTGGCGGCTGTTGTGGCGTCGTCATTTTCTCAATCATTAACGGCGAAAGCACAGTGCCACCGTTGAGCAGAAACTGCGCGAACTTGGAAAGATCGTCCGCAGTCGAGAACACCCCCGCATGACCAGCCACGCCGCCCATCCGGCGCGCAGTCGGATCGTGAACGATTCCTCGCAGCATGCGGTTCTGTTCGTCAAACTGGGTAGGAGCAATCTTCATCAGCCAGGACGGAGGCGGCAGAAAACGCGTCTCTGCCATCCCAGTGGCATGAAGATGTGCTGCCGGCAATACTGGTCGAGCAGCATTCCAGAAACCCGCTCCACCAGCGCACCCAGCACGATGAAGTTGATGTCGCTATACAGGAATCGCGAGCCCGGCGGATCGATCAGTTTCTCCGCATAAGCCATTTGCAGCGCCGTGTCGCGCCCTTGCCATGGCTGGGATAAGTCGAGGTCTTCGGGCAATCCGGAGAAGTGCGTTAGCAGTTCGCGAATGGTGACATCTTCTTTGCCATTCTGCGCAAACTCGGGGATATATTTGGCCACCGGCTCATTGACGCGAATTCGCCTTTCTGCACCAGTTGCATCACGGCGACGGTCGTCGCTACTACTTTGGTGAGCGAGGCGATATCGAAAATCGTGTCCGACTGTCATGGCTTCGCGATGCGGCTCGAGCGACCGATTGCCAAACGCTTTGCGATACACCACTTGCCCGTCATGCCAGACCAGCACCACTGCGCCCGGAACCTGACCATCCTGAATGGCATCCTCGACAATGGCATCGAGGCGACGCGAGCCGGGAGGCGGAAGCTGACCGGCTTTCTGTTCCGCGCGGCCGCCGCAGAATGAGAAATCAGCGCCAACGCCAGCACTCGCGAAAACCAGCCGATGAAGCGGCGAATTGTTCCTGATCAGACGGATACTTCGACTCTACACAAGGCCGCCGCGCTTGCTCAAGAAACTCAAGTAAGGGGTACCGTTTGTGCCGATAGGCGTGATGCAAACTTTTTCATCCTGCGCTGGTTTTCTTGACTTTCACGGTGGCATCGCGCGAGAATTCTCGCGCTCGGACGGCGGCTCCGACTTGCCGCGCTGGTTCGGCCATTGGTCGAGCCGACCCCGGGGATAATTTCGACGTTGGAACTGAGGAGGATTTCGTGCGAAACCTTCAACATGCGTTCTAGTCGACTCGCCTTGGCCACTGCCGTACTTGCAATCGCCATAGCCGGCACGCGATCAGCTCACGCCCAAACCCTCACTGTTCTTTATTCCTTCACCGGCGGAACCGACGGAGGTGCCCCCGTCGCTGGTCTGGTACGGGACGGCCAGGGTAACCTCTATGGCACAACCAGCAGCGGCGGACGCCGGATTGTTCGGTTGCCCCAAGCTTGCGGGACGGTATTCAAACTGGATACAGCAGGCAATGAAACTGTATTGCACAGTTTTGGTGAAACCGGCCGCGACGGGCAGGTCCCCTATTACGGCTATTTGGTCAGGGATGGCGCAGGAAATCTCTACGGCACGACGAGCTATGGTGGCGCTCACGGCGCCGGAACGATATTCCGGGTGAGCGCGACAGTGGGAAAGAGGTGGTCTTTTCCTTCAGCCGGGGCCAACGGAGGATTTCCTTTCGCGGGTCTGGTCGCGGATGCGGCAGGTAATTTCTATGGCACCACTTATGTCCGCGGAAGCGGGTGTCCGCCCTACGGCTGCGGCACGGTGTTCGAGGTGACCAGTAAAGGAAAGGAGACCGTGCTACATAGCTTCATGGGCGCGCCGGACGGAGACTATCCATTGGCTGGTTTGGTGCGGGACAGCGCGGGAAATCTATACGGCACAACCGCTAGGCGGTTTCGGCGCAGGCACCGTATTCAAACTGACCCCGGCGGGCAGAAACTGTGCTATACGCTTTTACCGGCGGAGCCGACGGGGGATTTCCTCTCGGTCTGGTGCGGGCAGCGCAGGAAACCTATACGGCACTACCTTGGTGGGCGGTACGTTCGGGGTCGAACAGTTTTTAAGGTGGATGCGTCTGGCAAGGAAACGGTGCTGTACGCTTTCTGCTCTCAATCCGCTTGCACGGATGGCTCCCAGCCTTCGCCGGGTTGGTGCGTGACAGTGCGGGAAACCTATACGGCACAACCTTGGGGGGCGGCTCAATCGGCGGAACGGTTTTCAGGCCAGCTAGCCGGAAAAGAGACCGTCTTGACAGTTTCTTTCACTGTCCGGGGGCCGAAGGCGAATTTCCTTACGCTGGTCTGGCTGGGGACAGCAGCGGCAATCTCTACGGTACTACATCAAACTTCGGCGCTTACGCTTGGGGCACGGTCTTCGAGATAACTCCATAGGTCATCGGAACGCCGTCTCCGGCAACTGCTGGGCTGGGCCGAGCGTAATTTCTAACTCGAACCTTGGAGGATTTTGTGCGGACTAATCGAAAGCGCTATCCGGGCACGGTTGCAACATAGCTTGGCATTCCCAGTGCGGTGACGCCCACTGGAACTGGGGTGCCATCCGCACAAACATCTGCGGCGGGCTTTGATCTTTACTACGGTGTCGTCTTCGAGCTGGATTCCGACCGGCAAAGAGACCGTGCTGCATAATTTCACCGGCACGGATGACGGCGGACTGGTTTCCTCTGGGGTGGTTCTGGACGGTGCCGGCAATGTTTATGGAACCACTCCCAGTTACGGCGCGCCCGGCTTCGGAACCGTGTACACAATAGCACCGTAGTCCAGGCTTGAATCGCGCACCTCAAGCCGCCTCTCGAGGCGGCTTTTGCTTGTCCGAGCGGCTGCGGCGTTCTATCCGCCCACTCCCGGCACCCTCCCCGTAACTTTACCCCCCTCTCAATCTTTGCTATAACCCGAACATCGGGCACATCAAACTTTGGCGAATCCCTTTCCAGTACGCGCCCCGAGCGGATCGTCGTCAGCCCCGCACCTGGTTCCTGCGCACGAACAGCAGGACAAAGTCTTCGCCTCTGCTTTCGACTTGCTCCGAAATGCCCTCGCAGAACGGGTTTTTCCTGCGGCTTCAGTGGCAATTACCCACAAAGGGGAGTTGGTCGCCAGGAAAGCCTTCGGCCGTTTCACTTACAAGCCGGACTCTGCCGAGACCACTCCCAACAGCATCTTCGATCTGGCTTCTGTCACCAAGATTGTCGCCACCACCAGCGCGGCCATGATTCTCTACGAACTGGGGCTGCTCGATTTGGACATGCCTGCGGTCGCCCTCGTGCCCGAGTTTGCCGCAGACAATCCCCGCAACCCGGAAGTCAGTATTCGCATGTTGCTGGCGCACTCTTCCGGCCTGCCCGCGTACGAGAAACTATTTCTCGAAGGCGAAGAGTCGAGATGAATTGCTGGCCGCGGCTTTTGCCACACAGCTCACCGCCGATCCCGGCACGCGAACCGAATACAGCGACATCGGCTTCATCATTCTGGGGATCGCGCTCGAACGCCTCGCCGAAGAACCGCTTGACAGCTTCTGCCGCCGCGAAGTCTTCGGACCGCTGGGAATGCTGCACACCGCGTTTCGCCCGCCGGCATCCTGGCATAATTCGATTCCGCCCACGGTCGACGACCGTGCATTCCGCCACCGAGTCGTCCAGGGTGAAGTCTATGACGAAAATGCCAGCGTCATGGGCGGCGTTGCCGGCCACGCCGGATTGTTTGCCGCTGTGGGAGACCTGGCAATTTTTGCGAATGCGATGCTCGAGGGCGGACGCCCCATCATTCGTCCTGAAACTCTGGCTGTCTTCACCCGGCAGGAGACTTCTCCGGCCGGTACCAGCCGTGCTCTGGGTTGGGACACACCGTCTGCACCTTCACAATCGGGAAAATATTTCTCAGCACATTCATTCGGGCACCTGGGCTACACCGGCACCTCCCTATGGATCGATTCCGAAAGCCAGCTGTCCGTCACCCTGCTCACCAACCGCACCTGGCCGGATTGCGCTAATCAAGCCATTCAGCAGCTTCGCCCCAAGTTCCACGATGCCGCGGTCGAGGCATTGGAGGCGCAACGTTGAAGCGCAAGAAATCACGCGCGTCAGCATTAGTGAGCCGGCTCTCGACTGAAAAACTTAATTCCGCCTCGAAGAATCTTGATTTGAAGAGTTCGTTCGAAATCGTCCGAGTCATCAACGCGGAAGACGCCAAAGTCGCCCGTGCCGTGAAACGCGCTCTACCGCAAATTGCCCGATGCCATCGATCTGATTGCGGCCGCTCTCAAGCGCGGTGGACGCCTCATCTACGTGGGCGCCGGCACCAGCGGCCGCGTTGCCGCCCTCGACGCCGCCGAGTGTCCGCCGACGTTCAACACTCGCCCCAGGACTGTGCAGTTCGTCATCGCGGGAGGAATCAAAGCACTAGGGTCTGCGGTCGAGGGCAACGAAGATTCCCGCAAGCTGGGCGAACGCGAAATCGCCAAGAAGAAGCCCGGCAAGAACGACGTAGTCGTCGGCATCGCCGCCAGCGGACGCACTCCGTTCACCGTTGCCGCCATCGAGCACGCCCGGCGACGCGGAGCCAAAACCGTCGCCGTCACCTGCAATCGAGGTTCGCAACTCGCCAAAGCTGCCCACCTCGCCATCGTGACCGAAGTCGGCCCCGAAGTGATCGCCGGCTCCAGCCGCATGAAGGCCGGCACCGCGCAAAAAATGGTGCTTGAACATGCTCTCCACCGGCGCCATGACCCGGCTCGGCTACGTTTACGGCAACCTGATGGTAAACGTCCATCTTGAAGAACGAAAAAGCTGGTGGAACGCGGCATCACGATTCTGCAAACGCCACCGGCGTTGGCCGCGCCGCCGCAGAAAAGATGCTGCGGGCCGCCGGCAGCGTCCCTGCAGCTTTAGTCATGTTCCACGCCGAGGTCAGCCGCGCCGATGCTGCCCGCGCCCTGCGTGCCGCAAAGGGCAATGTCCGCGCGGCCATCGCTGCCGCCCGCAGCTTGTAGAACGACGACGGTGCCCTTCCGATTAACATCTCTCGCCTCGCCCCCCGACCCCAACCCCGCTAGAATAATGGGACGCCACGGATTGGAATTGCCATGGGGCTGGCGGCAGTACGAGTTGAAGTAGAGAACCATCTCGCTATGGACAAATTTGTAATTCGCGGCGGCAATCCGCTGCTGGGAACCATTCATGTCAGTGGAGCCAAGAATGCCGCGCTGCCCGCGATGGCCGCCGCTCTGCTCACCGAAGAACCGGTGATCCTCGAAGGCATTCCGCAGGTACGCGACATCGAAACCACGCGCAAACTGCTCGCCGCCATGGGCGCAGAAGTCGAACTGGGTTACGGACGCGCCCATCACCGCACGACGATCTGCTGCAAGAATCTGGCATCGCCCGAAGCTTCCTATGAATTAGTGAAAACCATGCGCGCCTCAACCCTGGTTCTCGGCCCGCTGGTGGCGCGCTGCGGACGTGCTCGAGTCTCCCTTCCCGGCGGCTGCGCCATCGGCGCTCGTCCCATTGACCTGCACATCAAAGGACTCGAACGTCTCGGCGCAACCATCCGCCAGGAGCACGGCTATGTGGAAGCCAGCGCCGAGCGGCTCAAAGGCGCGGAAATTGTTTTCGATAAGATCACCGTCACCGGCACCGAAGATCTACTCATGGCCGCAGCTCTAGCGGAAGGCGAAACCCTCATGCAAAATTGCGCTCGCGAGCCTGAAGTCGCCGATCTCGCCGACTTGCTCAACAAAATGGGCGCGAACATCGAGGGCGCGCGGCACTTCGACCATTCGCGTCAAGGGCGTAGCCAGACTTCAAGGCGCGAAACACCGCATCATTCCTGACCGCATCGAAGCCGCCACCTTTATCATCGCCGGCGCGCTCACCGGCGGAGACCTCAATGTTTCCGGCTGCGAGCCCGCTCACCTGGAGAGCGCTGCTGCAAAAGCTCGAAGCCACCGGCGTCAAGACCAAGCCCGGCAAGCAATCCGTCCGCGTCATGGGCGACAATCCGCTCAAAGCCGCCGACATGGTCACCGAAGAATATCCCGGCTTCCCTACCGACGTGCAGGCGCAATACATGGCGCTGGCCACGCAGGCCGAAGGCACCTCGATCATCACAGAAAATATTTTCGAGAACCGCTTCATGCACGCCCAGGAACTGCTGCGCATGGGAGCCAACATCAAGATCGAAGGCAGCCGCGCCATCGTTCGCGGCAAGACTCCGCTGAGCGGCGCCGCCGTGCTGGCTTCTGACCTGCGCGCTTCCGCGTCTCTGGTGCTGGCCGCGCTGGTCGCCGAAGGCGAAACCATCATCGACCGCGTCTACCACATCGACCGCGGCTACGAAAACATCGAAGAGAAGCTGCGCAGCGTGGGAGCGCAAATCAGGCGCATCGGAGAAATCCTGCCCAAGAGGTAGTTGCGACGGAAACACGCCATCCGAATCCCACCCTCCTGGGTTGCGTCATTCCGTGTTGGTTCCAGCGCCATGGCGCCTTCTTCGGACTGTGCAGGTAAGCGGCAAACCGTTTCCTTTTGACTTATCAGCGATTTCCCTTCTGGTTACCATCGTCTGGAAAAGGCCCTATAAACAGGAAATTCTGCATGTTATACTGCGCTCAGATGAGGTAGTCGGGGCTTTTCTCGCCCGAACCGAAGGAAATCAACGATGGTTCGTAGTTCTCGTCGCACACTCTTCCTGGTAGTCATTATTCTTCTCAGTTGTGGCTTTTTCGGCCTGGTATTTGGCCAGAAAATCAACCCTTCGGCAGCTCCTGGCGGCGACGCTGACGTTCGTGACAGCCTGCACCAGTTCACCGACGTCTACAGCCTGGTCGAGCAGAACTACGCCGAGCCTGTGAACCCGGACAAGGCCATTTACAACGGCGCCATTCCCGGTATGCTCCACGTGCTCGACCCGCACTCGAATTTCTTCGATCCCAAGGCCTACTCGCTGCTGCGCGAAGATCAGCGTGGCAAGTACTACGGCGTGGGCATGACGGTCGGCCCCCGCAACAATAAAGTCATTGTGATTGCGCCCTTCGTGGGCACGCCCGCGTATCGCGCCGGCATTCGTCCTGGAGACATTATTGTCGCAGTCGATGGCAAGCCCACTGACAATATGAGCACCGGCGACGTAGCCGACTTGCTGAAAGGCCCCAAAGGGACGACGGTTCACATCACCATCGTGCGCGAGGGAGCGGACAAGCCACTCGAATTCGCCGTGGTGCGCGATGAGATTCCGCGTTACAGCGTTGATCTGCATTTCCTGATTCGTCCCGGCATCGGCTATATGCATGTCAGCGGCTTCAACGAAACCACCGAAAAAGAAGTTGCGGACGCTCTGGACGAGATGGGCGATCTTGAAGGGACTGATTCTTGACCTGCGCCAGAATCCCGGCGGCCTGCTGAGTGAAGGCGTGGGCGTCGCCGACAAGTTCCTGCACAAGGGTCAACTGATCGTTTCCCACCATGGCCGATCTTCTCCTGAAAAACGCTATGTCGCCACTCACGGCGATGGCGGGAAGGAATTACCCGCTGGTAGTGCTGGTGAATCGCGGCACGGCATCGGCCGCAGAAATTGTCGCTGGCGCCATTCAGGACCACGACCGTGGCCTGATTGTGGGCGAAACCACATTCGGCAAGGGACTGGTGCAGACGGTTTATCCGCTCTCCGAAAATACCGGACTGGCCTTGACCACTGCCAAGTACTACACCCCGAGTGGCCGCCTGATTCAGCGCGACTACTCCAATGTTTCGCTTTACGACTACTATTTTGATCGCGACACTGACAACAACACCGCCAGCCGCGAAGTCAAGCTTACCGACAGCGGCCGCACCGTGTACGGCGGCGGCGGCATTACTCCGGACGTGAAGCTCGGACCCGATCAAGAGCAATCATTTCCAGGACACGCTCTTGCAGCACTATGCGTTCTTCAACTTCGCCAAGCATTACATGCTGACCCATCACCCCACCAAGAGTTTTGAGGTCGACGACGCTGTGGTGCAGGATTTCCGCAAGTTTCTCGACAGCGAAAAGGTTCCCTACTCCGAAGCCGACCTGCTGGAGAACAATGACTTGGGTGCGTTCCAGCCTGAAGAGCGAGATTTTCGTTGACGCTTTCGGCCAGGAAGAGGGTTTGAAGGTGCGAGCGGAAGTCCGATCCTGAAGTCGTTAAAGCTCTGGATCTGCTGCCTCAGGCCAAGGCGTTGGCAGACAATGCCAAGCGCATCGTCGCCGAACGCGACCAGCGCGCAGCCATTGAGCCGCTAGTTGAGGATCGCGGGAGTTGCGGCAGGAATTCGTGCTTTGGCTCTTTTTCGCCCAATCCTCATGGGCCTTCCTAAACAAGTGGTATGGCTGTTACCGGCGCTGTTCGCCGCCATCGCCGGGTTCACCGATTGGCGCTCTCGCCGTATTCCCAACTGGCTCACCGTCGGCGGACTGGCGCTTGCTATTTTGGTAAATTCGCTGACTCGCGGGTGGGCGGGGGCGAAGGATTCTCTTCTGGGCGCTGGCTTGGGGCTTGTGCTCTTGTTGCCTTTCGTTCTGATGCGCAGCCTGGGTGCCGGGGACTGGAAACTAATCGGCGGCCTAGGGAGCTTTCTTGGCACCTTCTCGGTCTAATCGCGGTGCTCTTCGCCACGGTCTTAGTGGCCGGTCTAATGGCGTTGATTCTGGTGATTTGGAAACGGCGTACGGTCGAAACCTTGCGTAACATCGCACGCATGCTGGCTGCGGTCTTCACTTTCCATCTGCCGGGCCCGAGGTCTCTCTCGACAACCCGGAAGCTCTCAAGGTACCCTTCGGCGTAGCCGCCGCTATTGCAGTCATTCTCTACACTGCCGGGCGCTTTTGGGGGTGGCTTGATGGATCACCACAACCCAACTGTAACCACAGCTAAGGGATCGTGCGCAGAGCATCTTCTTTCCGCCGGCGTCGGCTCGGAGGTTGCAGAAGCCGCTCTGGTGCTGCCTCTCGTGTTCATGATGCTGCTGGGGATTTACTGGTTTGGACGCGCGTTCAATATTTACGCCACCATCAACCACGCCGCCCAACAAGGAGTCCGTGCGGGGGTGGCGCAAACCTGCGCCACATGTGCGCCTGGCAACTCCAGCGTCTTGACCAGCCAGACTCCGACCATCATCACCAACCTGATGCAGGCCTCCCACGTAGATCCCAACCAAATCCAGACCTACGCACCTTACCCTGCCTTTCTGCCCCGGCGGGAGCGTCTCCTGCAGACCGGTGGTGCTCCAGCGGCAACATCAACATGTGCACTAACGTACAGATCAGCCCGCCTGCGAGTCCCGGCCCTCCGGTTTGCGGCGTGGCGGTCACTTTCCAGTATCCCTACCAGTTCTGGCTGCCCTTCACTTCTCTGAACAATCAGCAGATCATGCTCAAAGTGAACGTGCAGATGAAGGGAGAGTATTAATGATCGATCCTCGACCAAGAGGCGGTGATCCGCGTGAAACGGCGCTCACGGGTGGATGTGCTTCGTTCCGCCCAGGCGTCCTCGCTGGCTGAGTTCGCGATTTCTCTTCCCTTGCTGGTGGTGCTGGTGGTCGGTATCTTCGATTTCGGAGGGGCGTTCAATCAAAAGCAGGAACTCAATACCGCAATGCGAGAGGGCGCGCGCTTCGGCGCCAGCCAGCCGACCAACGATCTCGTCGCGGGCAGCGCCCCGCCTTCCATAAACGCGATTCGCTACCTCGTCGACGCGTATCTACTGAACAGTAATATCAATGATTGCGGTCTGGCCACTGCCGCCCGTTCCACCACGGGGCCGCCCTGGACCTACAACGCCCCGGGCTGCCCTGGTGGCTTGGCTTTGACCATCTACAAAGACCCTGAACTCGGCGGGCCCGAATCCCACTCCAACATGCGGCCTGCCAACGTCGGCGGGCACGCTACGGATCCCCTAATCCCCTCCCTAAGAGCCCGTACGTTGCGTGCACCAAGGTTTCGATTTCTTATCCCTATCAGTGGCACTTCAACAGCGTCATTCAGGTGCTGGTACCTGGCTCTACCATTGCGCTCACCCAGATCATCACCTACGCCACTGTCCCCGACATGAACTAGAGTTGGGTTGCGATTCGCGCAATTCGCCGCGAAATCAACCTCCGATAGCGCAGATAAACTCCTGCGATCCCTGAAGCCATCAGCAATATTGTGCTCGGCTCAGGAACTGGAGAAGGGGGCGAAGGTTTGGTACATGGAATAGTTTTTGCCAATTCAACACCGCCTTCGTGTTGTTTCTTTTTTGTCGGCGGACAGACTGCAACCGGAACTCCCGGAGGAACGAGCGGCGGAAAAAAACCACCGGGAAACGGGAGCCCCGGCGAAACCGGCGCCGGGCCCTGAGGTAATACCGCTTCTGGAAACGGGACTTGAATTGCGCTTTCCCGCCATCAGGAGGGCTCCTCGAACTTTTCCAGAGGCGGCTCAGCCGGCGAAATCGCTTCTACTGCGACCGGGGAAATCTGGTTGGCACAGCGGGTGCGGGCAGTAATGTTGCCGTCGGTGATCAGCTTTTCGCCTTTGCGCAAGCTGACCTTGTGCTCGGTCCAGAAAATCCGGTTCCCGATGCGATACGACAAGTACACCAGTTCCGGTTGCTGAAGCTCCACAATGCGGGCGTTGCGGAAATCGAAATCCGCATAGTGCCAGCCACCACATCATCATGCTCACTAATCTCGCGCAGTTCTTCCGGCGCCTGGATTCCACCTGGCACCACCGAATAGGGATATACGACTCGCGGAGGAAGCGGAGTTGGGGCTGGAAACCGACGTGGCAGCCAGCGCCGCCAGGTTCTCGCTCAAGTCTCCCTGCTGCCATTCACTTTCGATTGTCGGATGAACATGCCACTGGGCAGGCAGACGGAAAGAGAGCCACAGAACACCGTACCCCGAGAATCGTTCAGACTGCCAGCCCAGCTGCCATGCCCGGCGCATCCGCCGGCGGAAAAGCGAGCGCTGATCTGCGCTTACGCACTCGGCGAAGAGGTTGGTTCAAACGTGGCTCCTACACCACACCCGTACCCGGCCAGTCAGTAGGGTAGGAACTGTCTTCTGGGTACTTCAGTTTACCATCCGCTCCTCGCCAAGTTGAATGCAGTAGCGGCAATCAGAGGGTTCGTGTGCGCTCAATCCTAGCAGACCGGCACCTTGTTTGCAGCACTCGAAAGTTGGATGGCGCAGTTTAGTCGTCCCGAAAAGGAAAGTTTCGGTCGGTCGAGGATCGGGCCCGCCGTAATACTACACTGAAGGTTGAACAACGTGGCCAAACCGCACCAATTTGCCGGAGGGTCGCTCTTAGCGGCACTTCTGCTGTCCATCGGCTGGGCGAGCTCCGCCTCGCAACCGGGACCGGCATCCCCACCCTGCGCTGGACCGAAGGCCTTCCAGGCTGTACTTTCAGAGCTGATGACGATGGCCGCTATCGCTATGGCCTTTGGACTAACGATTTCGGCGTCGTCGTGGCCATCGATTCACAGGAACTGCAAAAAGCCAGCCGCCGCACCGAACCTATCTTCACCGTGCTGCTTGACCCTGCGCTATCGTGGCAAGGATTCTCTTTCACTCGATCCCAGCGCCATCACTTTGGAATTTGTGAAGCACGCGCGCGATGTTCACTCCGCGCTTGATCCTGGCGAACTAGCTGCCAGGTTTCAGGCGGATTCGGAATCAATTCGCCAAGATCACCGAACGTGAAATTCAGAAGCATCCTAAGAAAAAAGCAGAACTGGAATCCACGCTGCAGGAGCATCAAAAGAATGTCGCTGAAATGCTGACATTCCTGGCTGACGCAAAGCCTGCGCAGCCTTCGGCTCGATCCCGCGCATGCTGAAGCCTCGGGCTGGGTATACTTCAGCGCCAGCAGTAAGTGGATCGGCGACTGGAAAAAGCAGGAAGAATTTGTTCTGCGAATCCCGCTGGCCGATCAGGTAATCGAATTCCTTTTGCCCTGCCGCCCGAGCGAGGGCGATCTGCTATTGCGCCGAAGTATTGAGGAAAGCCGCGGATTCAGCCGGAATCTTCAGGATATCGTGGTAATCCTGGCTAGCGATCCAAGTCTAGCTCGCTTTCCTGCCTTCCGCTTCCTTTTGCGCTACGTAGCGCAGCAGCAAATCGCGCAGCGACACCAGGCCCTTCAACTGCTTGCCATCGACGATGGGCAGGTGGCGAAATCCGAACTCGCGCATCAGGAACAGGCCGTTCTCCACGGTCTCGTTCATGCTGATCGACTTGGGGTTGGCGGTCATGATTTCGGAGACTAGGTCGTCCCCGGCATGCGTCCCACCGCCACTACGCGGTTCATAATGTCGCGCTCGGAGACGATTCCTGCCAGTTCGCCATTGCGCATCACCGGCAAGGCTCCAATGTTGTGCTCCATCATGAAGCGGGCCGCTTCCAGCACCGACTTGTCGGCCTCAATCGAATAAATGCGGCGGTCTTTCACCAGATCGTAAATGTGATGCCATGTCTGACTCCTTGTGAATTAAGACAGGCCTTAGGCCGGGCGTACTCGGCCCCGCGAGCACATTACTTTATCACACGGAACACGCGGCGTTCTCTCGTCGGCCACAGATTTTCTTCGCGAATCCTTCGCGTCCTTTGCGGTTAAAAGCTCTGTCCACTAACCGCAAAGTACGCAAAGCCCTCGCTAAGAGCGCAAAGAAGACCTCAGAAATGGCAAGCGCCGCCCTCATCTGCTATCTTCTTGCTTCGCCCTAGTCAGCATTAAAACGCCCCGCCTAAGGAGCCTTGATGCCAGAAACTGTGCGCCCCGAGCCGTCAAGAGTCTATCGCTGGATGGTGCTGCTGGTCGTGAGCATCGCCATGTTCGGCAATTACTACGTTTATGACGCGCTCAGCCCCCTGGCCGATGTGCTCAAGCAACAACTGGGTTTCTCGGATTCGAACATCGGCCTGCTCCAGGCCATTTACAGCTTTCCCAATATTTTCACGGTAGTGATCGGCGGCTTCATCATCGACCGCATCGGCCTGCGAAAATCGCTGATGATTTTCGGCGTGCTCTGCCTGATCGGCCCAGCCATTACCGCCGCCGCCGGCCATCTCTGGCTCATGGCCACCGGACGCCTCATCTTTGGCATGGGCGCTGAATCGCTGATCGTAGCCGTCACCGCGGCGCTGGCCCGATGGTTCAAGGGGAAAGAGCTGAGCTTCGCCTTCGGCATCAACCTGACCATCGCCCGCCTGGGTTCGTTCACCGCCCTGAACTCTCCCACCTGGGCGCGATCCGCCTATGCCAATTGGCGCTGGCCGTTCCTGATCATGCTGGGTTTCTCGACCCTCTGCGTGTTCGGCGCCGTAGTTTACTGGATCATGGAGACTCTACGCCGAGAAGAACTACCATCTGGGCGAAGCCTCCACCGACAAAGTGGTGTTTGCCGACCTGTTCAAATTCGGCGTCAGTTACTGGTATATCGTCGCCCTTTGCATCACTTTCTATTCCGCCATCTTCCCTTTCCAGACTTTCGCGGTGAAGTTCTTCATGGAAGCCCACGGAACTTCGCGCGAGACCGGCGGTTTTCTCTCCAGCATGCTGACCCTGTTCGCGATGTTTGCAACGCCGCTATTTGGTCTGATGGTAGACCGCATCGGCAAACGCGCCGTGCTGATGATGTTCGGCTCCATGCTGCTGATTCCCGTCTACCTGATGATGGCCTATACCCAGCGTGAATCTGTATGTGCCCATGGCGATGATGGGAGTGGCCTTTTCCCTGATACCGGCCGTGATGTGGCCTTCGGTGGCCTACATCGTCGAGCAGGCCAAGCTGGGTACCGCCTACGGCCTGATGACCATGATCCAGAACATCGGCTTATTTGGCTTCAACCTGCTGATCGGCTGGGCTAACGACTACGGCAACGCCAGCGCCGCCAACCCGGCCGGCTACCATCTGGGAATGTGGATATTTTCCGTCCTGGGCTTCCTGGGTGTGTTTTTGCGTTCCTGCTGCGTCAAAGAGAGAACGGTCCCCACGGTCACGGGTTGGAGACCATTACCACGGCCTCGGCCAAGACCTAGAGGGACGCGAGTCGGGGAGCGAGCTGCTTTCTGCGTCCTTGCGCTAACCGTTGAATCTATTAGCCAAAGGGTTCTTGGGGCGATTGCGGCGATCGCGGGGATCGTGTTTGGGGTTGGCGGGCGATTGGAGATCCCAGACTTGGCGGGAAAAGGCAAACATCGGGGACGGGCTGCCGAGGTTACTTTGGAGTCGGCTCCCAGGGCTGCAAGCGGTACAACGAAAAGCTATTTACGCCGCATCACACTGGGTGCGGCCGGAACAGGCGACTTGACGGACGCGAAAAAACTACAGGGCGGCAAGCTCTCTGAAGCCGAGGCCATTGAGCGGGCGAAGCAGGGCGATGCGGAAGCTTTTGAGACGCTGTATCACCTGCACAAGCGGCGCGTCTACTCCCTTTGCCTGCGCATGACCGCCAATACAGCGGCGGCCGAAGACCTGACCCAGGAAGCCTTCCTGCAGTTGTTCCGGAAGATTGGAACCTTTCGCGGCGAGTCGGCCTTTTCCACCTGGCTGCATCGCATGGCAGTGAACGTCGTGCTGATGCAACTGCGCAAGAAGGGCTTGGCCGGTGGTTCCATTGGAAGATACTCTCGAAACTGAAGAGGAATCTCCCCGCAAAGAACCGGGCGCCGACGATGTAAGATTGTCAGGCTCCATCGACCGCTTGCAATTGCAGCGTGCGGTGGCGGATTTGCCCCCGGGTTACCGGCAGGTTTTTTTGCTGCACGATGTCGAGGGCTACGAGCATAATGAGATTGCCAGTTTGGTGGGATGTTCCATCGGCAATAGCAAGTCGCAGTTGCACAAAGCACGAATGAAGCTACGCGAACTCCTCAAAATGAGCAGAGCTGAAAAAGCCACCAAGCCATGAGGAGTCCAACAAATGCGGTATCGGGGAGAGAGGTAGTATGACCTGTCAAGAATTTGAACGGGTCTTGCCGGAGCTTGAGGGCGGCCGTAATTTTGAAGCGGATGAGCATTTGCGAATGTGCTCCCGCTGCTGGGATCTGGTTTCTGATCTTGATGCCATCTCCCAGCAGGCCCGTGCTCTGCAGGCGAGCGAGGAGCCCAGTCCACGAGTTTGGAACTCCATTGAAATTGCACTTACGGCAGGAGGGGCTGATTCGTCGGGCGCCCCTTGATCGTCCGGCACGGCAGGGCGTGGGGTGGGGGTTGCGATGGCTGGCGCCGGCAGCAGCTGCACTGCTGCTGGTTTCCGGATTCGTCCTCCGTCAATATCGCGGCGATACCGCACAACTAGCCCGCATCGCGCCCGCGGGGGTGACCGCCACAGCCACTGCAGTGCCCCAGGCGGTCGGCCAGACCGGCGACGAAGATCAGTTGCTTAACATGGTGGCTGCGCGTGCCCCTGGCCTCCGGGCTGGTTATGCCAGCAACCTGCGGGCGGTGGATGCTTACATCCGCGATGCGGAATCATCCGCGCGCCAGAATCCGAACGATGAGATTGCTCAGCAGTACCTTACCAACGCTTACGAACAGAGAGCCATGGTTTACGAGATCGGCATGGCGCGATCTCTGCCATAATTACATGAACGGGGCCGGCAGCAGCACTGGGCCGGGAATCGGGGAGATGTCGGTTATGCGTAGAAGTCTGGGTTCGAGAGAATCGCTCGTCGTACTGGTGATGGTCACAGCCGCCTTGGCCGGCGAGGTTCACCAGCAGTACCACTTCAAGGTGCGCCGGCATTCCAGTGTTTCCATCGTGAATCCCTATGGCCTGATTTCGGTCAAGCCCGCCAGTCGGGAACCATGTACATCGTAAACGCCATCCTGTATTCTGACAAAGTGGAAGTCGACCAGAACCATGGCGGCAATCATGTCTTCGTCACTTCTCATTTGTTGCCCGGCGCCGACAACGACCAGCGGACGGGTTGACTATGAAGTGCTGGTTCCCGCCGATGCCAGCATCACCTTGCGCTCCACCAGCGGCCCGCTGCGCGCCGAAAAACTTCACGGCGATATAGTCTTGGAAGGCAACACGGCTACTGTTGACGTTCGCGATATCAGCGAGGGCCACGTTCATGTAAAGACTCTCGATGGCCCCGTAACCCTCACCAATATCAACGATGCGCACGTGGAAATCACCTCGGTAAGCGGCGATGTGGCATTGAATTCCGTGAATGGTCCGTTGGTTTCGGTGAACTCGGCCAGCGGCTGGATTCATTACGATGGCGACTTCGGCGGCGGTGGCGAATACTCCCTGATGACCCACACCGGAGACATCGAGGCCACCGCCCCTCTTATGCCTCCATCGATGTTGTCGCCAGCTCCGCCCAGGGTAAAGTCGAGAACGATTTTCCCTTACATCCCGCGCATTCCTCTTTCGTCTCCCGCGCTGGGAGTGCCTTCGCAGGTACCATGGGAAAGGCTGCATCTACAGTTAAGTTGCTTTCCTTCAGTGGTAAAATCCACCTCAAGAAACGTTGAAAACTGATCCGTAGTGCGGTTGCGTCGCGGATGGAAGTATCTAGGCACGCTCTCTCGGATAGTGTATCCATGCCACCAGCCGACTGCCGGAGGGGCGTATTTTTAGTGGGTTTTATGGGCGCCGGCAAGACCAGTGTGGGCCGCAACCTGGGCCGCCTTCTGGGATGGAAGTTTGAAGACTTGGATGATCGTATCCAGGACGCTACAGGGCGCCCAGTTGCAGAGATTTTTCGTGACTCGGGCGAGCCGGAATTTCGCCGTCTGGAGAATGTCGCGTTGCGCCAGCTCTTGGGTGAGTTGACCGCCGGGCCTCGGGTAGTAGCGATGGGTGGCGGAGCCTTCGCACAAGCCGAAAACGTCAGCATTGCTTGAGAGTAGCGGTGCATACGTGATTTTTCTGGATGGCTCAGCGGAAGAACTCTTTCGTCGGTGCGAACTAGAACACCGGGAACGCCCGCTGTTGCGGGATGCGAAACAGTTTCGCGAACTCTACGAGCAGCGCAGGTCTTCCTATCTGAAAGCTTCGTGCCGCATCGACACCACCAGCAAGGACGTCGATGGAATTGCGGCGGCGGTAGCACGCAGGATTGGAGTGAAATGAAGATATCGCAGCACTGCCGGTGGCTTATCGGCGTTGGCATCATGTGCGCACTGCTGACCGTAGCGCCGCGCAGGCACGCTCAGAAAAAGAACTGCCGGGCCAGACCGTGGATTCCGGTTCCTTCGGCATTTTCATGAACGGCAAACGAATGGCCACTGAGACGTTTTCCATCCGCCAGGGCAGCGACTGGTAGTTCGGTCACCTCACGCTTCAAGACCGAGGGCGGCGCCAATCCGGCCGAGCAGTCCTCAGATCTCCAACTGACGCCCAACGGTGAGCTGAAGAGTTACGAATGGAAGGAAATCAGCCCCGGAGAATCACACGCGACTGTCCTTCCCAGCCAGGATTTTCTCACCGAGCGCTACACCAGTGCTGCAAGCGACAAGCCGCACGAGCAACCCTTTCTACTGCCGGCTTCCACTAGCATCCTTGACGACTACTTCTTCATTCAGCGTGAAGTTCTCGCCTGGAAGTACCTCGCCACCAGTTGCAAGCAGGAGAAAAGGCGGCGTCAACTGTCCCGCTGAAAGTAAAGTCTCAGTTGGGGACACTCAATGCCCACGCCCGCTCCTCCGCACTGGTCGACCTCCAGTTTTCTGGCAGGGAGAAGGTTGCGCTTCACGGCGTTGAACATGAACTCATCCGCCTGGATCTGAAAAGTGAATCGGGCGACTGGACCATGTGGCTGGACGATCATTTGAAGTTGCAACGCATGGTAGACGCGGCCAACACTACCGAAGTGGTGCGAGACTAGGTGCCCCTCACAGATGCACGCACGGCTCGAGTTCTGACCACGGTGCTGCTATTTGCACTGGGGCTCGGCTTCCTCTATATCACTCGACGTACCCTGATTGCTTTTCTTTTTGCTGTTTTCTTCGCCTACCTGGTCGATCCCGCAGTGTCACGAATGGAGAGGTGGACGCACAGCCGCAGAGTCGCCGTGGGCATCATTTATTTCCTGCTTCTGGTGCTGGTCATCACTTTCTTCTTTTTTGTCGGCCCCCAGATCGGCCATCAGGCACAACGTCTGGGTGACGCCATGCCTCAACTCCTTGATCAGGTTAGTTCTGGAAATATTGCCGTCACCATTGGGCAGGAACGCGGCTGGAGCGCCGCTACCATTCAACACGCCCAGGCTTTTCTGAACCGTCACCGCAATGATCTTCTCGCCATCGCACAACGGATCGGTGTACGCGTTGCCGAAACCGCCAAAGAATCCTGGCTGCTTATCGTGGTTCCCATCCTGGCGATATTTTTGCTCAACGATGGTCGCGCCTTCGGTGAGGTGGCACTGGCCTTCGTGCAAACCCGGCCGCAGCGCGAGTTTTGGGAAGGAGTGCGCGAGGACCTCAATCGCATGCTGGCCCATTTCATCCGTGCGCAACTCACGTTGGCGGCCTTCTCTCTCGTCGTGTACAGCGCTGTTCATGGGGTTGATGCGGGTCCCTTATGCGCTCGTGCTGGGTACCGCAGGCGGCATCATGGAATTCATACCAGTCGTCGGTCCGCTGGTGGCCGCCGTGGTTATTCTCAGCGTAGCGCTCTTAATGAGCTACCACCACTGGGTGATGTTGCTGATTTTCCTGGCGGTTTGGCGCTTGATTCAGGATTACGTGGTTTCATCCGCGGATCATGGGGAAAAGCATGGAGCTTCACCCCTTGGCGGCGATTTTCGGCGTCCTGGCCGGCGGGGAGATTGCGGGAGTGCTGGGAGTTTATCTTTCCATTCCCGTTATGGCCAGCCTGCGTATTGTGTTCCGGCGCTGGCGGTTGTATGCGGAGAAGAAGCGCTTCGGCCCCTTGAACGAATATTCCTTCGGCACAGAAATTTCCCCTCGTGAATGAATCTACCTTACCCGCCTGCTCCAACTCCCATCTCTATCTTCACATTCCGCAGGAACTCCGCCGCCGCCTCTGGCACGACTGTATTGATAAACATTCCTGAACCCAACTCGAATCCCGCAGTTCGGGTCAGCCGGGGAATCGACACTCACGTACCAATGGAAGTGCTTTACCCCCACATACTCCGCCGGTGCGCTGCGAATGGTGAAGTTGAAGTCAGGATTCTCCAGCCCGTAATAAAGCTTCGCCAGCACGGTTTTCAACACCCGCGCCAGGTCCGCGATCTCCACTGCACTGATGTCGCCAAAACTGGCCATGTGCCGCCGGGGATAAATCGGCGTGACAAACGGCGTGGGCGACGCGAACAATTCCATGGCCACGAAGTGGTCGGAAGCGACCACGATGCGGCTCTGCTCTGCGAGTTCTTCTTCCAGCGTCTGGCAGAACATGCACTCGCCATATTCGTCGTAATGCGCCAAGGCCTGCTGAAACCGCTCCCGCACCTGGTGCGAAATCACCGGCGTCGCAATTAACTGCGAGTGTGGATGCTCCAGGCTGGCTCCGGCATCGGCTGCCATGGTTCTTGAAAATCGTCACGTGGGCAATCCGCGGATCCAGGCTCAACGCATCGTAACGCGACTTTGTACACCCGCAGCACATTGGCAATATGGGCCTCAGGCAGCAACGCCATGATTTGCGAATGGTCGGGCGTGTCAATGATCACATCATGTACCCCGAACCCTCCCATAGTGCGGCGGGAGCGCTGGATAACCCGGATGGGCTGCGCCTCCGGCGACAAGGCAGCGAACTTGTTCGGCACTACTCGCACTTGCCAGGAATCTCCATCAGCGTTGCCGGGACCCGCATGATTTCCGGCGGAGTCTTGCCCTCATTCCCTGGGCAAAAAACGCAATTTCCACATGCGGTGCCGACCTGTTTGCGCCGGCGCGGCGCTTGACCATCTCTTCCGGGCGCTTGGCCCGGTCGGTGGCGATGATGACCCATTCCTTGGTGAAGTAGTTTTGACGTAATTCGGGCATAGTTACTCCTCAGATTCTCTATCGGCACTTTGGCCGGAAATCATGAATTTCCCACGAAACCGTCCGGCTGCGCGGGACCCTCGCGCTGTTATAAAATTCAATGCAATCATGTCGAGAAGAATTCCCGTAGGGATCCTGGGCGCAACCGGTGTTGTCGGGCAGCGCTTCGTCCAGTTGCTCGAAAATCATCCGTGGTTTGAAGTCGCTTGGTTGGCCGCTTCCGACCGCTCTGAAGGCCGTCCGTACCAAGAAGCCGCCCGCTGGCGGATGAAGACGCCGCTGCCCGCCGCCGTCGCCGAAATGACTGTTTCCCCAGCCCGGCCAGAAGGTGCTCCACGTGTTATTTTCGCCGCCCTGGATACCGCGATCGCCGCCGAGCTTGAGCCTCGTTTCGCCAACGCCGGCCACGCCGTCGTCACCAACTCCAGCGCTTTGCGGATGCAGGCTGATGTCCCGCTGGTAATCCCCGAGGTCAACCCAGCCACATCAAGATGATTGAGTGCCAAACTTGGCGCCGGACGTCAAAGGATTTGTGGTCACCAACCCCAATTGCTCCGCCATCGGCCTAGTGATGGCGCTGGCTCCCCTACAGCCATTCGGCATCGAGACCGTCATCGCCGTCACCATGCAGGCCGTGAGCGGCGCGGGATATCCAGGCGTCCCCTCGCTCGATATTCTGGGCAACGTGATTCCTTACATCCCCAAAGAAGAAGAAAAAATGCAGGAGGAAACACTCAAGCTCCTGGGGCAAATCGAGGGGTCCAATTTCGTTCCCGCGCCCTTTCGGCATGAGTGCGCATTGCAATCGTGTGGCTGTCGAAGATGGCCACACCGAATCGGTTTCCATCAAGCTGAAGAAAAAGCCGTCGACGGCAGAGATCATCGCCGCTTGGAACGAATTTCGCAGCGATCCACAAGAACTAAACCTCCCCAGTGCCCCAGCGCAGCCGGTTCGCTATCTCGACTACGCAGACCGTCCGCAGCCCAGGCTCGACGTCGACGCCGGCAATGGCATGACCGCCAGCGTCGGCCGTCTACGGCCTTGCAGCGCTCTCGACTGGAAATTCACCGTCCTCTCCCACAACACGATTCGTGGGGCTGCCGGCGCCGCTATTCTGAACGCCGAACTGCTCAAAGTCCGGGGCTACCTCGATTGATCACCGCTGGCAGCAGAGTTCTTAGATCCGCGTTGATCCGCGTCCATGAGCGGCGAAGGTGCTCTTCATGATCGTCATGAAGTTCGGCGGCACCTCCGTCCAGGACGCCAACGCCATTGCCCGCGCCGCCGCCATCGTCAAGCAACGCCTTGCACGAAAAACCCGTTGTCGTGGTCAGCGCCATGGCCAAAGTTACCGACCAGTTACTTAACATGGCGCGCGTCGCTGGCACCGGCAATCGCAACCACGCCATTGAGCTGTCACGCGCCCTTCGCGAGCGTCATTACATGACCGCAGGCGAACTGCTTGGGACCGGAGTTTTTACCAGCTTCCATAGCGACTTAGAGGCACACTTTGAAGCTTTAGATGAACTCTTGCGCGGCATCGCGGCCGTCGGCGAGCTTACCCCCCGCACCACCGATCATGTGGCCGCCTACGGCGAGATCCTCTCTAGCAAGATCATTGCCGCAGCCTTCTCCGCCAAGGGTCTGGACGCAGCCCTGGTCGATTCCCGCGAATGTATCGTTACCGACACTGCTCATACCCGCGCTCTTCCGCAGATGGCAGAAATCAACCAGCGGCTTCAGGCCAAAGTGCAACCCCTGGTAGCGGCCGGCAAAGTGCCGGTGATGGGCGGGTTCATTGGCGCGACCAAAGCCGGCGTCACTACCACCATCGGGCGCGGCGGTTCCGACTATTCCGCCGCCATCGTCGGCGCTGGCCTCGACGCCGAGCGTATCGAAATCTGGACTGACGTTGACGGCATGCTCACCACTGATCCCAACATCTGCCCTGATGCCCGCCGCATCAAGCTCATTAGCTTCGACGAAGCCGCTGAATTGGCCTATTTCGGCGCCAAAGTTCTTCATCCGGCAACGGTGTTGCCGGCAATTCATAAGAACATCCCCGTCCATGTCCTGAATTCCCGTAATCCCGATTGCGAAGGCACTCGGATCGAGGCGCGGGTCCCTCATTGCCGTAATTTTTTCAAAGCCATCGCGGCCAAGAAACGTATCACCATCATTGACGTAGCCGCTCCCCGCATGTTGCTGGCGCACGGCTTTCTGCGCTCCATCTTCGAAGCCTTTGACCGCCATCGCGTAGCCGTCGATGTCGTCTCCACTTCCGAAGTCAGCGTCTCGCTGACCGTCGATTCCAACGAGTCGATCCCCGCCCTGGCCGCTGATCTCGCCAAGCTCGCCGACGTCAAATACGAAGGCCGTAAAGCCATCGTTTGTCTCGTGGGCGAAAACCTGCGTGAAACCCCGGGGATCGCCGCCCGTGTGTTCGGCGAGCTTGCCGACGTGAAGATTCGCATGATTTCCCAAGGTGCATCGGAGATCAATCTGACCTTCGTGATCGAAGAAGACGACGTCCCCAAAGTGATCCAGCGGCTGCACAAAGTGTTCTTCTCGGATCTGGATCCAGAAGTATTCGCATGAATAAGATTTTGCTCTTCTCCGCGATCTCGGGGGCCTTTCTCCGCGACCTCTGCGATCCAAGCTCTTTTGCGCATCCACGTAAATCGGTTGCTCAGGTTTCTTCTGTGCGCCTCTGTGCCCCCTGTGGTAAAAGGTCTTCCAGCCCATGAATCTGCTTATTCTAGGCCGTGGCAAGACCGGCTCCCTGGTGGCGGAAGTCGCCCGTGAGCGGGGTCACGCAGTCAGTGTCCTCTGCGCCGCTGACAACCCCAACGCTTCTGGCCTCACCCCCGCGCTCCTGGCCCCCCACGACGTTGTCATCGACTTCACCACGCCGCACGCCGTGCTCGGCCACATCGAGGCCTGCGTGGAGCACAAGAAGAATATGGTCGTAGGCACCACGGGCTGGTACAACGATCTCCCGCGAATCGAACAGTTGGTAGAAAGAAGCGGAACCGCTTTGCTGTACGCGGCAAATTTCTCCGTCGGCGTGAACCTGTTCTTTGATGTCGCCCGCGCCGCCGCTGCTGCGCTCCAGCACCAGTATTCGGGACAGATCTTCGAGCGCCACCACAAACAAAAGAAAGACGCACCCTCAGGCACCGCTGCAGCAATGCAGCATCTCATCAAAGATGCTTCGGGAACGGAACTTGAAATCACCTCATTCCGCGAAGGCGATGTCGTCGGCTTGCACGAACTCATCCTCGATTCCCCCGCCGACAGGATATATCTCTGCCACGACGCCAAGTCCCGCCGTGGATTCGCCGACGGCGCCGTCCGCGCCGCCGAATGGCTCGCCGGCAAACAGGGCTTCTTCGACTTCAGAGATGTCTGGCGGGAACTGTAACTCGCCCCCACTTTCCGTCCCGCTCCATTCGCGCTATCTTTATGCTATGCAACTTCGTGGCTGCGGCACCGCTCTGGCAACCCCTTTTCGTCAGGATGGCTCCATCGACGAGCCTGCCCTGCGCAACCTGGTCGCTTGGCAAGTCGAATCTGGAATTGATTTCCTGGTTCCCTGCGGTACCACCGGCGAAACTCCCACGCTTTCGCACGACGAGTGGCTGCAAGTCATCGATGTCACTATCGAAGTTGCTGCCGGCCGTGTGCCCATCGTCGCCGGAGCTACCTCAAATTCGACGCAAGATGCCGTCGCCAAAGCCAAAGAGGTCGCCGCTCGCCGCGGCGTCGACGCGATACTTACCGCTTCGCCTTACTACAACAAGCCCACTCAGGAGGGCCAGTATCGCCACTTCCACGCCATCGCTGACGCCGTCGATAAGCCTCTCATTCTCTACAACGTCCCCGGTCGCACCGGAGCAAACATCGAACCCCCTACCCTGGCCCGCCTCGCCGAAGTGCCGAACATTCTCGGCGTGAAAGAAGCCAGTGGCAACATGACCCAGATCGCCGACGTCTGCAACGCCGTGCCTGAGCGCTTTCTGGTCTTTTCCGGCGACGACGCCATCACCCTTCCCGTGATTGCCTTAGGCGGCGTCGGAATCGTTTCCGTCGCTTCCAACGAAATTCCCCGCGAGATGGCGGACATGACCCGTGCCGCTCTGAATAATGATTGGGTCACAGCCCGCGCGATTCACCGCAAATACCTGACCTTGATGCAAACCAACTTCATCGAATCGAACCCGCTGCCGGTGAAGGCGGTCCTGGCCATGATGGGCAAGATAGAGGAGATTTATCGCCTGCCGCTCCTGCCCATGCGCCGCGACACGCGGTCAAAGCTGCAAAAAGTCGCCGCTGACGCCGGTCTTATCAGCAAGCCCTCGGGCGCCCAGGCCGAGACCGCTAGTTTCTTCATCTACGAAAACTGGTTGGCCGGGCCCCACAAAATCGTTCTACACCGCTCCACCTGCGGCCAGTGCAATAACGGCAAGGGCCGCCCCGCAGGCCACGACGCCAACCACTCTCGCTGGCACGGCCCGTTCACATCTCTCACCGGGGCCCGTGACGCGTCTCACAACATGGCGAATATTCTGATTCGCAGCGAATGCAAGTGCGTGTGAAGTTAAATGCTTTTCTGTGACCCTCTGTGCCCCCTGTGGTTCGGGTTTCGCTTATACTTCTGCCTGCATGTCCTCCCTCAAGTCCGCCATCGAGCGTCTCTCTTCTCTCGGCGAGGTCGAACGCAATCCTGAAGCCCGTAAGATTTTTCTCGACTTCCGTAATCAACTCAGCGATGGCAAGATTCGTGCCGCTGAAAAAGTTAACGGCCGGTGGATCGTCAACATCTGGGTGAAGCAAGGGATTCTGCTCGGCTTCCGGCTTGGTGAACTAAGCCAGATGGATGACGGCTCAACCCTGTCATTTGTTGATAAAGACACCTTCCCCGCCCGCCGTTTTTCCATCGCTGATCGCGTTCGCATCGTGCCCGGCGGGTCTTCCATTCGCGTCGGTTCCTATGTCGCGCCCGGCGTGATCTGCATGCCGCCCATGTTTATCAACGTTGGCGCCTACGTCGACGAAGGCACTCTCGTCGATTCCCACGCGCTGGTCGGCTCCTGTGCGCAGATCGGCAAGCGGGTTCATCTCAGCGCTGCCGCCCAGATCGGCGGAGTCCTCGAACCGGTCAACGCCGCTCCCGTCATCGTTGAAGACGATGCGCTGATTGGCGGCAATTGCGGCGTTTATGAAGGGACTGTGGTGCGGGCACGCGCCGTCCTTGGAGCCGGAACCATTCTCACCCGCTCCACTCCCCTCTACGATCTGGTCCGCGGAGAAGTCTACAAATCAACCGAAGAATCGCCACTTGAGGTTCCCGGAAAATGCGGTTGTCGTTCCCGGATCCAGAGCGGTGAAGAAAGGCGCTCCCGCCGGATGGAACCTTTCGCTCTATACGCCAGTCATCGTGAAATACCGGGATGAAAAAACGGACCAGCGAATCGAACTGGAAGACTGGCTGCGATAGCGGCTACGACGGGAGCATCTGCTGCTCTCTCAACCTCGCCCGCTTCTCCAAATGCCTTTCCCGAAAATGTCTCTGCGCCCGCTCTCCCCAGGCCCGCACAAAATAGTAATTCAACCCTGCGCCAATCACCGAACTGACAAACGGAATCAGCCGTCCTGACCACTTCTCTACGACTTCCGCGCTAGCCCGTGCCGCGATGCGCTCAATCACCCGCGGCACAAAGCGATTTACCACCTCTTTTTCCAGCAGCTCTTTGCTGATGTCCACTCCGGCTGCGCTGGCGGCGGCGATCCACAGTTCCGCCATCTCATCGTCGGTGCTGTATTCGAAACCGTAAATCAGGCTCAGCTTTTGGATCATTCGCAGTGTGATTCCCGCCAGTATGCTGAGGTCGGGCACAATCGTCACGATCCCGCCCAGTCCCAGCCCCGCGCCTTCGACCGCTGCCACTTTCATCCCAGCTTCAATGACGTCTCCAGCCACGTCATCGAGCACACCGACCTCCATCGAGTAGAGTCCTTGGAAGCTGCCGATTGGGAGGCCATAAGCGGTGCGCAGTTGCAAAAGAAACTTGCCGGGATCGACTCTTACCGTTCGATACGCGCGCTCGAATCCCCGGCGCAGCCCAGCCTCCGCCCTGCGGCGCACCCACGATTGTTCGATCCGAGCGGCCATCTAAAGTTATTATCGCAGAACCAAGCACCGGCAGAAGTGACGACAGTTTTGCGTGTTCTCGGTACTCGCTACAAGCTACTCGGTACTATCACCTGTGCTAGCATCAATTGATCCCTGATGCCAACTGGAAAACTGCATATTGTGCCGCTGGGCGGGCTCGGCGAGTTCGGAATGAACTGCATGGCCGTGCGCTGGGGCGACGATATTATCGTCATCGACGCTGGGCTCATGTTCCCTGAAGCCGAACTCCTGGGCGTGGACATTGTCGTTCCCGACATTTCCTACCTCACCGAAAATCGCCAAAAGGTTCGCGCTATCATCCTTACCCATGGCCACGAAGACCACATCGGCGCTCTACCGTGGATTCTTTCCGAACTCAACGTGCCGGTCTGGGGTACCGAGTTCACCCTCGCCTACGTCGAAGACAAACTCGATGAGCACGGACTTCTCGAAGACGCCGACCTGCGCGAGATCAAACCCGGCGAGCGTTTCAAAGTCGGCCCGTTTACCATTCATCCTATTCCCGTCACCCACAGCCTGGTGGATTGTGTCGCCCTCGCTATTCACACCCCGCTCGGAGTGATGATTCACACCGGCGACTTCAAAGTCGATGCAACCCCGACCGATAATCGCCTGTTCGACCTTCATGCCTTCGCCGAATATGGCAAAGACGGCGTTCTCGCGCTGTTTCAGGACTCCACCAATGTCGAACGCAAGGGCTACACGCCCAGCGAGCGCGCCGTGCGCCGCAAGTTTGATGAAGTTTTTGCCCGCACCGAGCGCCGGCTCTTCATTTCCTGTTTTTCTTCTTCCATCCACCGCATCAAACTCGCCGTTGAAATGGCCTGGCAGCACGGCCGCAAAGTGGTGTTCGTGGGACGCTCCATGAACAGCTCCGCAGAAATCGCCGAAGACCTGGGCTACGTCGAAATTCCCGAAGGCTTGCTCGTCCATCCTGGCGAGATGAAGAATTACCCGCCGGAAAAGATCTGCGTTTTGATCAGCGGAACCCAAGGCGAGCCCATGTCGGCCCTGTCGCGTGCCGCAGTCGATAATCACAAGCACGCGAAAATCGAAAAGGGCGACACCGTCGTGCTTTCCTCCCGCATCATTCCGGGCAACGAAAAAGCGATCTACCGCATGATCGATCATCTTTTCCGCCGCCAGGCGCACGTCATTTACGACGACGGATCATTCCCGCCGATCCACGTCAGCGGCCACGCCAGCCAGGAAGAACTGAAGCTGATCATCAGCCTGGTCAAGCCCAAATATTTCATTCCGATTCACGGCGAATACCGTCAACTGAAGCTGCACGCCGAGCTGGCTGCATCCATGCACGGCTCTGTGGGCAACGTCATGCTGATCGAGAGCGGTGACATTCTCGAATTCGATGAACTGGGCGCGCGCAAAGCGGGCCGCGTAAACGTAGGCCGCGTCTGTATCGATTCTGGCTCGCGAACCGATGTGGTCGAAGACCTCATCATCAAAGACCGCCGTCACCTGAGCGAAGACGGTTTCGTCCTGCCCATCATTGCGATTAATAAGTTGACTGGTCGCGTGGAAACCGCCCCCGAAATCGTGACCCGTGGCTTTGAACCGGGAGAAGACGGCTTCGTTGAAGGCGCGCGGCAGTTGGTCATGCAGACGCTCGAAGTCTCAAGCGACGAAGAGAAGGCCGACTACGGCGTGATCAAAGAAAAGATTCGCGCCGATCTGAAGCGCTACATCTCCAAGCAGACGCAGAAGCGCCCGCTGATCATGCCGGTGATATTGGAAATCTAGGAGGAGCCGAACCCGATTCGATCGGAGAGGGAAAATGAGTCTTGTGTGCCCGGTTAGGTGGGGAATGGCGATTGGTTTGCTTCTTCCTGCGGCCTTTTTCACGTTCGAGTATTCCATCGAGCGTAAGGCTAGGTACGTCACTCTGACGCCATTTAAACGAACGCGCGATCCTCAAACTGGCGAGATACTGTCCGGCGGCGAAGAAGTCGATTTCGACCCGCGTCACGGACACTATATGAAATGCGCCGAGGTTTTAATCACGCTCGCCTCGGCGTCGTTGGTGTTTATCCCGACCCTCCACGTTTCGACTCTACTTTCTAAGCTAGCGTTCCCCATGGTGCTTCTTGGATTTACGGTCGTTTATGCCCTGCTGTTCATGGCGCTTCTGACCTACTTTTACGAAATGTTCCTGTTCAACCCAGCGAGCTTCACCGCATTTAGATCGTCGACTATATTCACGCTAGGGTTCAGTGCGTTCACCTGCTTTGCGCTGGCCTACCTCACTCTATCAATCATCATGGGGGAGGCTATAGGGAGCGGCTCGTTGGCAACTCCCGGTCGCTAGTTGCGTTGTAGGTATCTCCGTGCTTCCGCAGAACTCGTTGCCACCCGCGGCATGGGTTTAAATCCCGACCTTCACAACTGCTGTCTGGATCTCCGCAGTCCTCCTCAAAATGTCGGACGCGGATGTCGCCCCAGACTCAGTCTCCCAATGCAAATCCGCTTCAGGCTCAAAATTGAAGTTGAGATAGCCGTCTGAGTCCACGAAGTATTGCGTCAGCCAGTATCCTGGTTCGATGTCAGGCCTATCTTCCATGCCCGAAACGTACTTAACGAAATATCCTCGCGGAGGAGGTGCCCCCTCCATCCGTACGCGGAAGACAGGTCGCCGCGGGGGTGCCTCTTCAACATTTTTCATAGGGATGGCTCCGCCGCGAGGCGAGCGTGGCCACGCTGTTTCACTTCACCGGCCAGTTGTTGCATGGATTCCGGTGTGATAGTCCGCCCTTCGCCGCGAGCGAGGGAAGCATCGGCCGTCTCCACCGCTGCCAGAATCTCGGCGCGGGTTCGCTCCCTTTCCTCCCACAGCACCAACGCCTCGGCTACCGCGTCCTCGGGTCGGTGAAACCGGCCCGTTTCGATTGCTTGGCGGACGAATGCTTCTTGATCGGGCGTCAAATGAACTTCCATAAGCACAAGGGTAAGAGTCAAGGAAAGCAGTGTCAAGCAGCAAGCTGTGAGTTGCGCGCTCGAAGCCACGCCCCATCCCATTCTTTCGCGGCCAGGACTAACCGAGGCTAGGTCAGCGGGTTGGTCCACCTCAGCCCGGGAAACCGTGCGAAGTCGCGATCGGAAGAGTAGAGCACCGCTCCGTTTTCGATCGTAAGCGCAGCGATCTGCGCATCACTTACCATCGGACCATAGGCCTGGCCCTCAAACATCATTCGCCGGAGCGTGCGCCAGTGATCTTCGCCCGGCGAGAGAATCCGTACATTTGGCTGTTCGAGCCAATCCTGGACTTCGCGGGCCGCCTCCGTGGCAGATCGAGCGCCGGGCAGCCGAGGGTTCGTACTGATTCTCAGAAAGGCCGTAATGGTTTGCCATGGCAAGCCGACCGGCTCCGTCCCGGAAAAAAGATTCTCTACACAAGCCCGAGCTTTCTGGTGCTCCGGGGATCCGGACGAGTAGCTATAGAAAAGAATGTTTGCGTCGAGAACGATCACCGATGGTAGGGCCCTTCCAGAAACTCGATGAGCTCCTCGACTTTGTCGAAGCTTTGTCCCGGAGGGGCCTGCAGGTTCCACGGCTTAACTTTGAAGGGTTTTTTGGCTGGCTGCTTGGTGGTCAGGCCGAGACGCAGGAAATGATTGACTGCCTGCTTGAACGAGCTTCCCGATCGCCGGAGTTCTTTCTCAAGCAGCTTGGCGACATCGTCTTCGAGGGTGAGCGTGGTTCTCACATCATGATGCTATGCTATCAGGCATCATGATGTCAATAAGAGATTTGGCCGGTTGCCAATCCCGGCTGTACCCTATCTATACTCACCATGGTCACCCTGTCCGACATTCGCGAAGCCCAAGCCCGCCTGCGGGGAGTCGCCGTGCGCACGCCCCTCATTGAGGCAGTCTTCCCTCAACCCAAGTCCGGCCTCGATGACCGCCGGCTTTTCCTCAAACCCGAAAACCTGCAACCCATCGGAGCTTTCAAGCTTCGCGGCGCCTACAACAAAATCGCATCGCTGACCCCCGAAGAACGAGTTCGCGGCGTCATCACCTATTCGAGCGGAAATCATGGCCAGGGCGTGGCCTATGCTGCGCGAGCATTAGGCGCAACCGCGGTCGTCGTCATGCCCAGCGACGCGCCCGCGCTCAAGCGTGAAGCCACAAAAGCCCTGGGCGCCGAGGTCGTTCTGGTCGGGCCAGGCAGCGTGGAGCGCCAGCAGCGTGCCGAAGAACTGGCCGAGCGGCAAGGTTATGCCATCGTTCCGCCCTTTAATGACGAGAAAATCATCGCCGGACAGGGCACCATCGGTCTCGAAATTCTGGAGGACCTGCCCATCGTCGACACCGTTCTCGTCCCCGTAGGCGGCGGAGGCATGATCAGCGGTGTTTCTGCCGCCATCAAATTGAGCAAGCCAGCCATTAAGGTCATCGGTGTCGAACCCGAGCTTGCCGCCGACGCGCAAGCCAGCTTCCGCGCCGGCAAGATAACCGAGTCCTCCGCCGAACAGGCCACCCGCACAATTGCCGACGGTCTGCGCAGCCAAAGTATCGGACCCATCAATTTTGAACACATCCGCCAGTACGTAGATGACATCATAACCGTTAGCGAGTTCGAGATTCGGCAGGCCATTCGGCTCTTGGCCACCGATCCTAGGACGGTGGCGGAGCCGAGCGGCGCCGTTGCCGTAGCTGGCTTCCTGTTCCACCGCGACCAATTGCCGAAAGCCCGGCTGCATGTTGCGGTGATCAGCGGGGGCAACATCGATCCGCAAATGCTCGAAGAGCTTAAACAAACGGCAGCCGTAGAGACGTAGCTTGCTACGTCTTCCGTCGAAACTTGAGGATATGAACCTGAAGTCCGCAGTCGCGTTGTTGCTCCTCTTTTTCGCCAGCGTAGCCTCGCCGGCCGCCGTCATTCGCGGCGCCATGATGCGCGTAGCCAGCATCTACGTGGCGCCTGACGCTACTTCCGCCAAGTTGGCCGAGGTCGAACGTGGCCGCGAAGTGGTGATCCTTCAAACCAGCCGCGAGTGGGTCAACGTCGAGGCCCAGCTCACTGAAGAACGCGTCGTTACCGGCTGGATCCTCGAAAAAGGCGTAGTGCAGGCGACCACTCCCAATGGCGACCAAATTCTGTTTGGCGAAGCTGTCGATTCCGAGGACCAGGCCAGCCAACGCCACGGCCGCCGCGGCGCCGCACAGGACGCACTTCGCCTCTACTACGAAGTCTCACAGCTGTTTCCCACTTCGCCGCTGGCCGGCGAAGCCATGTACCGTTCCGCCGATATTCGCTGGCAAATCGAAAAGGCCGACGTGATGTCGCGTCCCTCCGCGCGTGAGAAAGAAGCTTATCTGCGCGAAGGCATGAACGAGGACTACTTCGACGAAGTGATGAAGAAGTTCAAAGGGACCAAGTGGGCCGACCTTGCCGCCTTTCATTTAATCGACAACAAGCTCTGCGGCGATTGGCAGGGCACGTCCAAGTGTCCCGAGAAGGAAGCGGAAATGTACGAAAAATACGCCAAAGACCGCCCTAACTCTCCGGCGGTGGCCGAGGCGCTCTACGACGCAGCCTGGCGTCAATCCGCGTTAATCGAGATCTACAAAACTGAAGGCGAGCCTAAGAAATCCGAAGAATCCCGCGCCAAGGCTATTGCGCTGGCAGAGCGGGCCGCACAGGTGACACAAAACGACTGGGCCGACCGCGCTCAGCGCCTACTCTATTTAATCCAGCAAGAAGTGCCCACCTACGGCGATACGGAAGAATAAAATGCTTGCGGCCGGAACATTTCACCGACGCGAGGTGTCCATCCGACTATGCGCGATCATCGGCTCCTGCTGAGGCTGGCTGCCATCACAGCTGCCGCCATCAGCTTCTCGTACGTTGGCTCGACTTCTGCGCTGGCGCAGGAAGGGACGCGGCGGGCCAGCATCGAGGCTCCACCGCCGTTCTCTCCCACTCAGACCCCTCCGCCTGGACAACCGGCCTTCGTTGCCATAGGCCTTCAATTGCGATGGGATTATTCCGATCTCGTGTGCACAGGAACCGCGCATCATCCGCAGCGTACAGGAGTCGTTAAGCGGATTGGTGACGCGGACCGTGACCAACTCATGGCCTCGGTAACAATTGAGACCTGCTTCAAAGGTAAGACTACTCGCAATCCAATCCACGTAATCGGATACGATTTGTATGCGCAAAAAGAGACTAAGCAGGGTTTTATATATGCAGGGCCGCCTACGGGCTTTGTTACACAGGGCCGCAACCTCCTGTTTTTACGCAGGACGAACGCCCCTGGAATCTGGGATGTGACGGTTCCCGTCTACGAGACCTGCCTTGCACTGGCGCCCACCGCGCCGGCATACACCACCGATGGTTCCCCGAAAGCTACCCGTCGCGCACTTGCGGCCGAAGTGGAGGCGGTCGCCACTGCTAACCCGGAGAAATCCAGCTATTACCTCGGCTACGTGCTGGATTTCCTCGGTGAGCAAAAGGGGCTGGCTGAGTTAAAACCTCTCTCTCCGACAGCCAATGAAGACTTGCGCCGCCAGATTGCGCTCCTGCTTCTGAGGCATCATGATCAAGATGGCGAAGGCGAAGCTATCGCATTGTTGGAAGATTCAAGTGAGGCCGATTGGCAGCGGGCCAACGCCGCTCGGGCACTTCGGAATGCAACCTCCATTCGCGCGAAGCGCGCGCTGGAATGGGCGGCTACCGAGCCGGAACCGGACGAATTGCGCAAGGCCGCTCAAGAATCGATCTCGTACATGGAACGCCAATAATAATTCCCATCGACCTGATTGTCCTTCCACAATTTCTGAGATACTTACACTTCCCCCAGGAGGAAACTTGAACGACTACCTGCTCTCCGTAGTTTTGGGAATCATCGAAGGCCTGACCGAATTTCTTCCAGTCAGCTCCACCGCGCACCTGCGGGTTGCCGAAGCGCTGTTCCATATCAGCCTGGGGGATGGCTACTGGAAGATGTATACCATTGTCATCCAACTGGGTGCGATCCTGTGTTTGCCCGTGTATTTCCGCCATCGTATTGCGAAATTTCTCTCGACATTTCCGAAAGGCGAACGCGGCGAACGCACGGCGCTCACCCATCCTCTCGGCCTGACCATGGTGGCTTTTGTGGTCACTGCCATCCCAGCATTTCTGCTGACCAAAATCATCGGCAAGCACCTCGAGAACCTCTACATCATCGGCACTTCCCTGTTCGTCGGTGGTGTCGTCATGTGGATCGTTGACGCTTTGAACGCACGTGCCGAAGCCGAAGGACCAAAGGTTTCGAATAGCCGTATTCACACCTGGTCGATGGAAACCATGAGTTTAGGCCAAGCGATCTGGATCGGCACCTGCCAGATTCTCTCGGCGGTATTTCCAGGAACTTCGCGCTCCATGTCCACCATCGCTGCCGGCCAGTTGGCCGGCATGTCGCGCGCCTCGGCCCTCGAGTTCTCCTTCTTCCTGTCTATTCCCACGATGATCGCAGCCACCTGTTACGACCTGCTGAAATCGCTCGTCGGCAAGGGCGCGAATCCCATCGGTGTTTCCCAGATTGATCCCCATGGCTGGATGGTCCTGGCGATTGGCTTCGTGATTTCTTTCCTGGTGGCTTATCTCTCGGTCGCCTGGTTCATGGCTTGGGTACGCAAACATGGCTTCGCTCCCTTTGCCATTTACAGGCTTATCGTCGGTGTGCTGGTGCTTGTGCTCGCCAACCATATGGCACCCTAGATTGTGTTTGTCACTCTGGGTACCGGAAGAAATCCTCAGTTGTGCGCAACTCGGCTTCTTGTCATAATAAAAGAGCTCTGGCGTAGTCGCATCGCAGGTTGTAGTTGTGTCTCTGCGTGACGAAATACGCCCATGAAGTATTTCAACCAGCTTTTCACGCCTACCAGCAACCGGCGGCTCAATGAGCTGATCGGCTTCCTGCTGTGCGTCTCCGCGCTCCTCTTGTTTCTTGCCCTGGCATCCTATTCGCCCCTTGATCCCTCCTTGAACAGCGCCTCGGTGTTGACCGGCTCACGCACGGCCCGCAACTGGGTGGGGATGGTCGGAGCCTTATTTTCGGACTTGATCCTGCAAGCTTTCGGTATCGGCGCTTTTCTGCTGCCCCTTTTCCTCGGCGTCACTGGGGCTGCGCTGGTTCCGTTCCCGCAAGATTGCGTCCCCAGTGGCTAAGTTCCTGGGCGCGAGTCTGGATGCTGATTTTTTTTCCTGCGATGCTCTCGCTGCTCCCCGGCCACTTGCGCTGGATGGGCGCGATTCCCTTGGAAGGTCTGCTGGGCCGCATCGTCGGCGACTTCCTCATCCACTACTTCAATCCTGGCCGGCGCTTACATTGTTTGCGCCACCGTTCTGGCTGTCGCGCTTTATCTATCTACGGCATTTTCGTTTTCCGCCATGCAAGTTTGGGCGCCCACGCGCTTTGCTTTTGTGGTTGCCCTCTTGAATCGCTGGAGAGACTGGCAGGAGGTGCGTGCCAAACGGCGCATGCAGAAAGAGCTGGAAAAGCGTCGTGCTTCCCCGAAGCCGGTGATCACGACGCAAATGTTCCCGGCGCGGCCGGCTCCTCGCGCCGTTGACTCCGCCCAAGGCCGCTGAGCCCGTGCGAACCGGCATCGACCGGACGTTTGCCGAGGAACTCGAACTGCCAACTGCAGCGTCGATTGAACCCAGCATCGCTGCTCCCGAAGTTACGCAGCGCGCCGATGGCACCCAGAAGCCAAAACCACCCTGCCCCGCATTGCTGGCGGCTTCAAACTTCCCCCCAGTTCCCTGCTGCACCGGCCCGATGAGCAACAGGCCATCGATGCCGATGAACTTAAGCTGCTGGCCCAGGTTCTGACCGAGAAATATGCCGAGTTCGATGTCACTGGCAACGTCACGCAGATCAATCCCGGCCCGGTCGTCACCACTTTTGAATTCAAGCCCGAAGCGGGAGTCAAATACAGCCGCATCACCAACCTTACTGACGATCTCTGCCTGGCCATGAAAGCCGAAAGCATTCTGGTTGAGCGCATGGCGGGCAAATCTACGGTCGGCATTCAGGTGCCCAACCGTGAGCGCGAAATCATCTGGCTACGGGAAAACATCGAGTCGCAGGAATTTCTCGGCTCCAAGTCCAAACTCACGCTCGCCTTGGGCAAAGATATCAACGGCCGCATCGTCACCGCCGACCTCAACGCCATGCCGCACTTGCTGATCGCAGGATCAACCGGCGCCGGCAAGAGCGTGGCCATCAATGCCATGATCATGTCCATTCTGTACAAATCCACGCCCGATCAGGTCCGGCTGATCCTGGTTGATCCCAAGCGCCTGGAACTCGGCAACTACGATGGCGTGCCTCATCTCTACACTCCCATCATTACTGAGCCCAAGCTGGCCGCAAACGCACTGCGCAATGCCGTGCGCGAAATGGAGCGCAGGCTGAAGATGCTCGCTGCAAAAGGGCGTTCGCAACATCGACCAATACAACAAGCTGTTCGATGAAAACGCCACTCCCAGCCTCTTCGGTGATGGTGAGGACGAGCGTCCGCTGCCCTACATCGTCATCATCATCGACGAATTGGCCGACCTGATGATGCTCGATTCCGGCAACGTCGAGGAATCGATCACCCGTCTGGCCCAGATGGCACGCGCCGTCGGCATTCACCTCGTGCTGGCAACGCAGCGGCCATCGGTTGATGTCATTACCGGCTTGATCAAGGCAAACTTCCCCGCGCGCATTTCTTTCCGTGTCGCCACGAAAGTTGACTCTCGCACCATTCTCGATGCCAACGGCGCCGAGGCATTGCTGGGACGCGGCGATATGCTCTACCTGCCCGCCGGCATCGGCGCGCCTGCACCGGCTGCATGCTCCCTTTGTCACCGAAAAAGAGATCGCCGCCGTGGTGGAATTCTGGCGCTCCCAGGGCACTGCCGAATACGAGGAAAAATTCCTGCAAGCGCCGCAAGAAGAGCGTGAGATGAGTGCCGGAGGTGAAGGCGACGACGGCGAGGCCGAACACGACCCGCTCTATCGAAGATGCCGTCAAGCTAGTGGTCGAGTTCGGCAAGGCTTCCACTTCCCTGCTGCAACGGCGTCTGCGCATCGGCTACGGCCGTGCCGCCCATCTGATCGACCTCATGGAGCGTGACGGCATCGTCGGCGCCGCCGATGGCCCCAAGCCGCGCGAAGTGCTCAAGCGCCCAACCTGGCTTTCGGAAGTCGAAGAGTCCCTGAGATAGCATTATGCGGAACGTCATTTAATATCCGTCCCCGTGCTTGGCTCACCCCTCAGGGCCGCTGGCATCACTCAGGTCTGAGGGGTCTCGGACCTACGCCAGGTGCGCAGGTTCCATCCGTACAAAGCTATGCAGAACAAGTTCGCCGGGATGAAACCCAACTGTTCGGTTCGAAAACCGATCACGCAGATGATTGCACTATTCAATCCTGCCAATATCCAACCTTTCCAGCAGCGTCTTCCCACAAGGATGGTGGAGACTACCGTAAGTACGCATGATAACCAATCGAGCCTCAGCACAAAAACCTCCGGGATTATTCTCGCCGGAAGCATTCTTTTGTTCCGTGATCTTGGCCCCTGACAAACATAACGACGGTGCTTGTCCTTCTAGTGCCAATGGAAGAAAATGCAGCGCGTTTGCCTTCCGCCGCGCTCCACCGCGTTAGAATCAGACACGATTCTTTTCAGGAGCTTCCATGAAATCCCTTACCGAATACCTAACATTCCACACCAAGTCCCATCGCGCCTACGTCCATATCACGCCACAGATTGAGAACGCCGTGAAGAAAAGCGGCGTGCAGGAGGGCATGGTCTTGGTCTCGGCTATGCATATTACCGCCGGAATTTACGTCAATGACAATGAATCAGGCTTGATCGAGGATATCGACAGCTGGCTTGAAAAGCTTGCGCCCTTCGATAAGGACTACCGCCATCATCAAACTGGCGAGGACAACGGCGACTCCCACCTAAAAGCGCTTCTCATCCACCACGAAGTTATCGTCCCCATCACTGCCGGCAAGTTAGACCTCGGCACTTGGCAGCGCATCTTCTACGCGGAATTCGACGGCCAGCGCGATAAGCGGGTCATCGTGAAAGTGATGGGCGAGTAACCGGTGCAAATTATTTTTCCACTGTAAATACCACAGACCCCATTGGGCTGATCACCGGTGTATTTACACCGGTATTGCTCGCTTGCACCGTGGCAATATCTCCCGAGCTGGAGTAGGCATAAAGAATATGCCGTCCCGTAGCCAGTTTTGGAAGCTTCGCCTTCACGTACGAGGTAATGTTGTTCTCCGGCGTCAAAGCCACCGCCGTCCATGCACCCTGCCATCCATCCACCTGATAAAACGCCTGCTTCGGCACCAGCGCAGTCGCCTCTCCCGAGTAATTGCTAGTAGCCGCTATCAGGAAACTCGGCGTCGTATTGCGAGTTCTGAACAACGGTGTGGTAGCGATCGTCATACTGTCCTTGACGCCCTGCAGCAACATCGAGATCGGAACCGCCGTTATCCCGGTGAAGTCGGAACTCGGGAACCACAGCGTGGTGTAGCTCTGCCCGGCCCCAGCCAGCAAACCCGTGCTGAGGTCCACCGCCAAAGCATGGGCCGCATCATCAAAGGCGCTGGGAGGGAGCGCCGAAACCGCCGAGGTTAAACCGTCGATGACCGCAACCACCGCCGTAGAAGTTCCGCGGTCGCTTCCCACATACATGGTGTCGGTAAGGGGGTTAGCCTTAATATCCACAGCATCGGTAATGTCAGGACCCGACAGATCAGCCAGAAGAGCATTTGTCGTGCCACTATACATAACCACGTGTCCCAGGCCGGCGCCCTTCATTCCCAAGTAGTAATTTCCGGTTAGCGGATTCGCACAAATCGACTCGAACTCGTAGTTGGGAAGCGTGACGCTCGCGACCAAGGCATTCTTGCTGGTGTCGATCACGTACAGTAATGAACCAGTCACCGACACGTAAAGCCGGCTATCGACGGGATTAAGAGTTGCACCTAGAAGCTCACCCGTCAGCGGAATGGTTGCCACAATCGTGCCTGCTGCAGGATCGATGACAGCTACCGAACTCGAAGCCGCATAAACCAGATTCCTCACCGGATCAACAAACACCGAGACCGCTCCGGAGGAAGTCAGCCCGACTGTCTTAAGCAGCCCGCCCGTCGAGCTATCCAACACAAAAACATTGTTGCTGTAATAGTCCCACGCGATAATTTCGTTGGTCGCATTGTCGACTGCCAGGCTTCGGATGTTGGCTGTCGGCGGCAGAGTGTTAAGCTGGGTTGCCACGTTCGTGGTTCCATCGACCGAATAGAACAGCCCCGGCCCATCAGCTACGAAGATCTTGTTAGTGGCGGAATTCACGACCAGGGTCTCGGAATAAATACCGCTCAGCGGAATGTCAGTTACTCCGGCCATGTCCTGACCCAGTCCGTCGGCTCCCGCACCTGCTTGTGCTTCGTTGATTGCAAACAGATCGCCCAGGCGCAGAGTGTAGCTGGTTCCAGTCGCCGGATTAACGTCAATATAGTCATACACCAGATTGAAACCTTCGAAGTCTGCCTCATAGGCAGGGACGGTCTCCCCCGGCGTGACGTCGAAAACGCTCACTGTATTGTCACTCGCATTGGTAACAAAGCACCGGTTGGTGAGCGGATCGAATGAAATGGCCGTCGGCCCCAGACCCGAAGTCAAATTGTGGTAATCGCTCTGAAATCCCGGGGTGAGCACATCTATGATGTAAACCAGATCGTCGTTTTGCTCGACTCCTGGGTAGGCCACTCCAATCTGATTCGTAGCCGGATTCGCGGCCAGGGCTCCGGCGCCCTGGTAAGGCACAAAATAATAATTACCCAGCATGAAAACGCCGTCTCCACCAGTAAAGAATATGAGTCCGTCCCCAGTGTCGGTTTCAAAGAACAATCCGTCGCCGCCGGCATCGTACGCCGTGGCCATGGGGTCAGCGCCGGGATCGCCGGGCACTTGAGTCACGATATATCCATTCGCCACGTCGACGGTGACGTGCATGTCTGCCGAGGGGCTTACCATGACCGCAACATTCACCGTGGGATCAACTGAAATCGATGTCATCCCGGTGGGAAGCGATCCCACAGTATGGGCGATCTGATTCTTGGTCCCGTCGATCACCACCAGCGATCCCGTGCTTCCGGAACAGGCCACAAACAGAGCGTGCGTGGCCAGGTTCAGTGCCATCGCGGTCGGATGCGTGCCCATGGGAAGCGTGGCTAAGAGCTTGCCGGCAGTGGCGTTGTAAATCTCGATCTGGCCTCTCTGAGCGTCGGCAACATAAACCTGATTCAGGACTGCATCCACCACCAGGCCCACCGGCATACCGCCGACCTTCAACGCACCTACAACCTTCGTTCCCTGAATTGCGGTTACAGTGGCCGAGTCTGAGCTGGCCACGTACGCCAAGTTCGCCGCCGGGTTCACGGCAATCGACGAAACTCCGGTCGTAACTTTCAACACCGCCTTGACCTTCAAGCTTTCCGAATCGATGACTGAGACTGTGTTGTCACCCCGGTTCACCACGTATACGCTGTGCGTCACCGGATTAATAGCCATCGGGCCTGGGGTTTTTCCTACTGGCACAGTTGCAAGAGGACCGACCGCCCACAAGGCTGCGGGCATCAGTACGGCGAGAGAGAAGCTGAGGACAAGACACGACAAGGACCTGCGGGTCGGCGTTGGCATTACAAGAACCTTTCTTGAAGCGCGATTCTCGTATCAACTCTCGACCCGGAGCGGCAATCTACACTCGACCGGAATTTTCTTTCTAGCCTCGAAAGCGCGAGCGATTATACTCCATTGCTCAACCCACGACCGTGTGAAAATATTTTCACCTATACGACGGACCCGAGTAGCGCAGGAGTCGGTCACTGCTCAATAATCGCCCACTCATAGCCTAAGACGGAAAAGGCAGCCCGTTCAAGGGCCGCCCCTCATCGCAAAAACCCGTCTTCTATCTACTCTACTGCTGAAAACTCTCGATCGTAGCGTTGGGATCGGCAGAAAAAAGAGAAATAAACTCAGTCGGCGACACCATATAGAAAATCTCTGGCTGTCCGCCGCTGTTCGGGGTAATGGTGCCTCTGCCGCTCTGAACCAAAGAATAAGTCTCGCTGGACGTGAGATTCTGACCAAGTCCGGCGCTGGTGCTGCTGTTGGTGGTGAAATCAAGCATGCTGCTCCCATCCGCCACCGCAATGTCCACCTGCGTGCTTGCACCCGTGCCCGGTAGCACCGGCGCCAAAGAACCTCCGGCGTAGGTTCCTGACAAAGACGCGGAGGTAAACGGTCCTCCCGACTGATTCACCATGAATCCGAAAGTGACGTTGGCATCCGTTCCCATCACAAATGCCTGATTTGTGCTCACCAGATAAAGCACACTTTCCGCGCACGCCTGTCCCGAATAGCTAAGCGCAACCCGTCCTGTCGACGAGTCGACGCTGTAGGTCCCGGTACAAGAGGGCGAAGACAGCGTGCCGCCGGTATTCTCGTCGCTGTTCAAATTGAAATTCACACTTCCGTCGCCTGTAAAGAAACCCACTTGGCCTTGCGCCATCCCGCCGCTAATGGCGCTCGTCTGCAGCACGCTGGTACCACTCAAAGAGGACGCGCCAAGACCCGACTGCCGGAGCATGGATCCGCTCACCTGCCCTGACCCTTGATCGATCTCTATCCAAAGCAACTGCGTGGCCGAAACAATGTAAAAGCTATAGCTCGTGGTTCCCTGCCCGGTGATGCTGATCGTCGCTGTACCTCGTCCAGTGGTGGGGCTGATACCCGTGTACGTGCCCGTGAAAGCAACGTTCTGCACCACGCCTGCGTCATTCGCATCCAGCAACCCGTTGGTAAAATGGCCGGCACCATCCGCCTGCGCAGCACCCGACACCGCATATCGGGCGCCGGCCGCGTCGGATCCGGAAAATCCGAAGGCATACGGCCCAAGGATCTGCGCCGCCGAAAAGGCGCTCGTGGTCTGCTTCAACAACACTCCCGAGTTCCGTGTGCCCGCTCCCGACTTGTCATCAAATTCGATGATCTTGGCGTTGCCGTTCGCCATCACGGCCAGAGCAAACGTGCGAGTGCCGACCAGCGGGACCGTAAGCGCCAGGGTCCCCAGATTGTTCGATGCGATGGCATAGGTGCCGGTAAACGTCTGGGCCACCATCGGACCGGACGGATCATTAGTATCGATAACTCCATTAGAAATAGTGCCCGCCCCATCCGCCACAAGACTCCCTGCCGCCACGAACTGTCCGTTGGGACTAAACCCGCTTACCAGAAAAGCGTAATTGCCGTTTAGGTTGGCGTTGTTCACCGTGCTGGGGTTGATGGTGATACTGAGGTCGGCCGTCGCGACCTGCTGCGTCGGAGTGCTGGAGTCGGTCACTTGCACTGTAAAATTCGAAGTCCCGGTCGTAGTGGGAATTCCCGATATCACTGCCCCCGTCAGCAAGAGTCCGCCGGGTAGGCTGCCCGCCGTGATTGACCAGGTATAAGGAGCTTTGCCGCTTGCCGCCTGCAAAGTCTGGTTATAGCTGACACCTACCGACCCGGCAGACAACGATCGCGTCGCCACCGATAAAGGTGGCGCCGGATTGATGGTGAGGCTGAGTGCCTGGCTCGCGACATTTCCATTGGAGTCAGTCACCTGGAGGGTGAACTTCGAGGTGCCCAGGGCCGTGGGCGTACCTGAGATAACGATCGAATCGGTAGTACTCGAGGATAAGCTCAAACCCGCCGGCAAAGTTCCCGACGTAAGCGCCCAGGTGAACGTTCCGCTCGAACCACCCGCGTTCACTACACCATAATAGGGGACGCCCAGCGCTCCCACGGGTAGCGATGTAGTAGTGATCGTCAAGACCGAATTCACCGTGATCGAAAGCCCCGCGGTAATGCTGCTATTCGCTATCGACGTCGCCGTAATGCTCGCGGTAATGTTAGCAACAAGCGTGGCTGGCGCTTGGTACGTCACCGAGGTCTTGGTGGGGTTGACCAATACTCCCCCGCCGGTAAGACTCCAGGTGACGCCCTCGTTAGTTGGATCATGGGACACCGCCGCGGCGATGGCTTGGCTCTGCCCCTGATTAATCGTAACTGTCGTGGCGGAGGGGGGTGTCAGTATGATTGTGAGCAACGAGTTCGATGAACACCCGAACCAGGCCAGCACGCAAGCCAGGCCCGCCAGCACAAACAGCATTCGAAGTCTGAATTTTCCCACGGCCTTCCTTCTCACTTGCCGAAATCCTATGAAAGTCTGATGGTATAGATGCGCATCCCGCAAATGGCGGCAACTAACCCAGGTCGCGGAAGATCGCAGAGACTTGACAGGAACTCGAAGCATACACTTTCGGGCGCACCCCTGAGTCCTGCTGCAATCCGCTAGAACGAGAATAACACTTGCAGATCAATCCGGCGATTGGCTCCCGCTGAGCTATAGGGACCGCCCGCCAGCGCGATTGATTGATCGAACAGCGGCGAACTGATATTTCCGACCGGCGGAGCCAGATTCACACGGTTCAAAACATTCCTCGCCGAAACCGTAAAGGTCAGATTGTAACGGCGGCCCGTGCCGTCTCCTATAAACATTCCACCGCCTCCGCCCCCGGTGAGCCCTCGCCCGCCTAATCCTCCTCCGGGCCCACCGTGGCCGTGCCCTCCCGGTCCTCCCGGAAGACCCGTCTGTCCGCCGGTTTCTTTGCCGAAGCCAAAAGTCTTGCTCAGCCGCAAATTCAAGGTGAACAGCGTCGGCCCCATCCCCGAATTCACCGGGACGATGGTTTCACCCTTGGTCGGCATCGTGTCGAACGCACCCAGTGGGGTCTGAACACACGTGGGAGTCGGAACCGGTGGGCAAATCCCGGGCCGGTCGTTGAAAATCGAGTCTCCGTTGAGATCCTGACCAACCGTGACGTTAAAGGGCGCACCCGATGTAACCAGCATGAACGGACTCAAGCGGATCGCGTACGGAAACGATATGCTGCCCGCGATCAGGCCCCGGCTGCGCACATCGAATGCCGATCTCCCGTAATCCGCCATAGGATCGTACGGGTTCGCCAAGAAGTTGGCCCCATTTCCGCCCCCGCCCGTACCCAGATCGCTGTTTGAATAGTTCAAACTATAAAAACCAAAAAGCGAAACCTTGGTCCCGACACTGATTCGCGAGTTCACAATGAGCTGGTTCTGCCGGAATATCCCCTCCGAATCATATTGATAAATATTCTCCGTGCCCCCAAATGGCCGCACTCCACTCGTTGGATTGGACGGATCAAAAGTTCCGGGCAAGGGCGCGTTAATATTACGCAGAAACAACTGGTGCTCACCGCGCGAATTCAGATACGTGATAGACGCAGTTCCCCGCTTGCCCAGTTGGCGTTCGATGCTGACCGCCGATTGCCACGTCTGCGGCGCTCTCAGCGCCGGCGAAATCTGATAGATCGTCGGTGAGACGAGAGAACTGGTGGATAGAGGAGGCGTGTTGGGATAGGTATCTGGATTTACGACCACGAACTGCTGCTGCGTCACCCCATTCAAACGCTCTGCCTGCAACACCGAAGACGAAGCAAAGCGGTCATAGAAAAGGCCGGAACCCACCCTCAACACCGTCTTGGGCGCGGGGTTCTTCCCTCTACCCAGTCCCCATGCAAACGCCACTCGCGGGGCAAAGTCACCATGGTCATGAATATCATCCTGGGTCTCAAAGCGCAGACCATAGCTCAGCGTCATATTGGGCCGCACCCGCCAGTCGTCTTGCGCATATAAACCCGCATCCACCAGCGAAACTTCGCTCAGCGCCTGGCCGGTCGTAATTGCAAACTGGCTGGGATTGGCCCCCGCCTCATACGCCGCGATCGAAGGAAAAGTAAAGGTTCCATTAAAATTTGAATTCGAGCTGTTTGAATCCGTCAAACCTCGCAATCGTCCGCCAAACTTGATCAGATGGTTGCCGTGCGCGACCGAAGTATAGTTCTGCAATTCGTAGCGGTTTTGTTTGTCCACCAGTTTTGGGGACGAATTGCCCCCTCCGACCGACCGCGCCCAGAATCGACACCGTCGGATCCGTGCAGCTCGAATTCCCCGAGAAACGAGTTGGTGGAGGGCAGGCAAACTGGATTTTGATTGGTCGTATCGCGCAGGAATTGAAAGCGTGTCTCATTCACGATGTGCGTGCTGATGACCTGGGTATCGCTGATCTGGAGCGTGTGTTCGATCTGCGTGGAATCATATCCCTGGCTCGCTAATGAGAACTCTCCAATACCGTCGTCCGTATCGGTGTTCCGATAAAACTGGTAGTGCACGGTCAAAGTATTGTTCTTGCTGATCTGGTAGTCAATCCGCGGTCCCAGATTTAAACGCCCCCGCGGGTTGGGAACCGCTTCGGTGAAGCGCACCGGACTGAAATTCGGATCGAGAATAGTTGCATTCACGATATTCGAATCGTCAATGTTCCGCCCCTGCACGGTAAAGAAAAACGAAGCCTTCTTGCTCAACGGCCCGCCGAGGCTGAAGTTGTAAAGAACAGAATGGTAGGCTGGCACGTCGGACACGAAGGGATTCAGCGAGTTGAACGCCGAGTCGTTGCCATCCACCATCGCTTCCCCGTGAAATTTGTCCGTACCCGGTTTGGTGAAGATTTCAATCCGCCCGTAGCCCAGTTTGTCGTACTCGGCTGAGAATGGATTCTGGTTGATGCGAATCTCCCGGATTGAAGCCTTGGGTGGAAGTTGTCCGGCGGTAAAACCATCAATATAAATTTGCCCGCCGTTCGGTCCAGCCGAGGGTCCAGCCAGCGCCTGCAAGTCTTGCAGCAATTCATCCGGATCATCCGGCAGCGATTCCAGGTCTTTGCCCTTAATCACAATCGCGCTGGCGTTGTTTGAAGGCTCCACGCTAACGGTCGCGCCCTCCTCTTGCACTTCAACTTTCTCCGGTTTCACCGCAATTTCTAAAGCCACATCGAATTGCTTTGCTTGCCCGGCCCCCACCGTCACCGCTTGTCCCGTCGATTTCGAAAAGCCCTTGGCTTCCGCGTTCACCGTATAGCTGCCCGCCGGCAGCCCCTTGATTTCGTAATTCCCCTGCGCATCCGTCACCGCATGAAGGGGTTGTCCGCCGGCTGGGCTCACGGTCACCGTGGCTTGCGGAATCACCGCGCCCGAAGGGTCGGTGACGTGGCCATGCAGGCCGCCATTCTGTGCCAGCAGCGAACACGGCGCCACCAGCAGACATAAGAACGCCATCCAGCAGACTGCTCGTACACTGCCAACTGTCATCGAGACTCCGAGCCCTCTTCACCCTCTGCAAGCACCGCCACTGTCATGGATTCCCTCCCTCGGCCCCTTCGCCGCCCGCACCGCTCAGGTTCCACGGCGACAGCAACATCGCTGGTTGACCACCCTTCGGCGATGCCGTCAGCAGCGCCTCCACCCCGGTCAGCAGCGTGATCGCCATAGGCGAGCTGATTGCCGACCCCTCGGTCGCCACAATCATTACCGCGCTGCCTTTCTGCAAATCTGCAATTGTCACCGCCGGCAACCGGCTCAGCAGTTGCTGGAAGTCTCCGCGTCCGCCCGGTCGCTGCCCTCCATGCTCGCCTCCGCCAGGTCCTTCACCCTGTCTCATCACCCGCGTCTGGCCTGCCCCGCCCGCTTGACCTTCCGCCGACCCGCCCTTTAACCGCATCGCAATCCGTTGCGCCATCATCGCGGGCAATTCACGCAGCTGCGAATCCGCGCCAATTCTTAACACCACAGGTTTCTTGGTGGCCAGGTCCATCACGTTGATCTCCTGTTTGGACGCGTCGGTTGAAATCACTGTTCCCGCCACATTGAGAAACGTCCCAGAAACGATCTCATCCGCCGCCATCTCGCTGCCATCGGCATTCTTCGTGCCTCGCGCTCGCAGTTGATCGCCAACTTTGATCTGTTCCACCGTCCCCGGCCTGGCATCGTCAAACTTCACCGAGTCGGGAGCATAACGGCGAATCACCGTCTCCTTCGACACGTGGACGGTCGCGCTTTTGCTGCCTCCCAATGTGGAAACCGAAATCGTGATGTTCCCCGCGCCCGGATCAACCGCCGTTACCAGCCCGCCAATTCCGCGCTTCTGCCAGTCTTCACGCTCCTGCTGCTGTCTGGCAGCAATGTCAGCCGCTTTCATCACCATGACGCCCGTCGCCTGCAACGAGCCGTCGCTTGAAGGTTTCCCCCGCGCCATGATTCGATCGCCCGCCTGCACATCCGCCAACTTGATCGCCGGAGCCTCCTTCAAGTCCTTTTGCCCGGGGACAATACGCACCATCCGCGTGGAATCTCCCACCACCACGTTCACCGTGGCCCCCGAGTCGGTGGCGAGCGTGATGGTATTCCCTGCGACGGCCTTCACCGTCCCCACCGACCTTGCGATTGCCGCCGGCTGTTCCTGGCTCAAGCCGCTTCCGGCCCACAGCAACGCCGTCAGCCCAATCAATATGTTCTTCGTAATCGACACCGGTTCCTCAATGTGGAAGCTCACGCCTCAAATTAATGACGCTGGAACCCTCCAGCATATTCGACCACGAGTCGCAGGCGGTAGTAGTAAAGAAACGTCAACCGACTGTAAAGTTTGGTGGACGGTGTTCAAAATGCCAACACTGCACTAGGATTGCAGGAGAAACAATCCGGCTAATCCCGCGAAGTCAATGACTGGGGGATCAAAGATCATGAAAAAGACTATGGTGCATCGCTGCCACAGACTCGCTCTAAGCGGCTTGCTTATGGCGGTATTTCTCTTCTCAGCAGGTGCCAGCGCTCAGGTCAGCCAATGCATCCGCGGCAAAGTTAATTATGAGGAGTGCTGGGTGGCCCTGGAAGTCTCTGGCAACAGCATCGCCGTTTCGCCTTCCGATGTCGCCGTGTATTCCGACACCAAGCTCTCATGGAAGCGCACCGGCACCGTAAATCCTCCCGACAAACCCGACTTTGCCATCGACTTCGACAGCAACGGCTGCACCCCGTTCCGTGGCGTCTTTCACTTTGACCAATCGAGCGCGGCCCCAATCTCCGATGAAGTCACCCCCGCTCATTTCGAACTCTGCAAGTACAAAGTAACCATCGGCAGCCTGACCGCCGATCCCCAGGTACTTGTCATCGGAGGGCCAAAACACCAGTCCACCTCCTGGAGCCGTCGCCACCTCGGCCAGTGGTAGATTCGCGCCTGTGGGCCGCGTAGGGACTTGCGTCTCTATCTTGGTTTGCGCTCATTCGGTGTTATGCTTTCTCCGCTCTTCGGAGGCGTTATGAAGAACACGTTTCTGTGCGCTGCGATGGTGGCGCTAACTTGTGGCATCGCTCTCGCGCAGGCCCAGTACCGGGTGCTATGGAGTTTCGGGACAGACCAAGGGATTGCTGACGGGGCCTACCCAAACGCCGGGCTTGTAGTTGACGGTACTGGCAACCTCTACGGCACGAGCGTAGAAGGCGGTGCAGTAGGGGGATCGGGGTACGGTGCCTGCGGCGGGGGATGCGGCACTGTATTCGAGCTAAGTCCTTCCACTAATGGCGGGTGGGCCGAAACAGTGCTGTACGATTTCTGCACCTCGACACTAAACTCGCAAACCTGTCCCGAGGGCGCACTTCCCACGTCGGGACTCATCTTTGATAAAGCGGGGAACCTGTACGGCACAGCGAACGTGGGTCCTAACAGCGGCAACGTCTTCGAACTATCACCGCCTTCTAACCAGGGCGGCAGCTGGACTCAGACCGTCCTCTGGACCGCGGAGGGCATCAACGGCCAACTGACCCTCGACAACTCGGGAAATCTATATGGCACGACGGACTTGGCGGGTGCATATGGCAACGGATCAGTGTTCGAGTTATCTCCTCCGAGTTCGCCCGGCGGCAGTTGGACCCCGACCACCTTGTACAGCTTCTGCCCAGGCGGATTTCCCGATTGCCCAGACGGCTGGGGAGGCTACGCAGGCGTGATCTTTGATAAGGCCGGCAACCTGTACGGAATGGCCGGAGAGTCCGGAGATTACTCCGGTCTGGTTTACATGCTTTCACCTACCCAGACGGGCGAGTGGTCTGAGACCGTACTTTACGGCTTTACCGAGCTAGCTTTCTATGATGTCCCTGATGCTCAGTTGACGCTCGATCCGGCAGGGAATGTGTACGGAACTGCGCCCGTTGGGGGCCGAAGAGCTAAAGCCTGCAAGATAGGCTATTACCAGGACGGGTGTGGCGGGGTGTTTGTGCTGGTCAAGAACTCCGGCTGGCGCATACGGCAGTTTCTCTTTGACGGCGCTGACGGGGGTGTCCCCGGGACCAGCCTCTCTTTGGACTACCACCGGAAAGCCGTCTTCGGAACCACGGAGCTTGGCGGCGTGCAGTCCGAAGGAACGATCTATCAGATCGTCGAGGGCCAAGGGGAATCAGTGCTTTACAATTTCTGTTCGCAGCCCAACTGCACCGATGGATCGGAACCCGGCAGCGGAGGGGAGCTGCTCCCCGAGGACGGCAACCTTATTGGTACGACCTTCTTCGGTGGCACATACAGTCAGGGCGTCGTGTTCGAGATCACTCCCTAAGTAGCTCAGGGCACGCCAGAATTTGGCGCGCGAGACTTGGATCGAACCCGTGACATCCAGCTCGGTAAGCTGACGTCCTACGGCTGAACTATCCCGCCAGTGGCTCCATTCAAGCGGCTTACATACACTCCGAAAGAAGTCTCGCAGGCAACCGGCCACTATCTCTAACCATCGAAGTCCCCGAATAGACTAACCCACCAGCAGGAGCAGATCCCGATGTTTAAGTCCTTTACAATCCTTTGCCTCGGCGCCGCGCTGAGCGCCGTGTCCGCTTACCCCCAAGTTTCGCCATCCACCAGTTCACAAGCGAATCTACCCAGCAGCACCCCGGTGGCTTATGTTTATGTGTCCAGCGCTACCGGCGTCGGGCAACCGAACGTCATCTTCGGATATTCTGCAAGCTCGACCGGCGCACTCACCCCCATCCCCGGCTCACCCTTCCAGGAGAACGCCGGTTCCATGGCGGTGAACGGAAAATACCTCATGGCTGCGAACAATTCGACTCTGAATATTGACGCCTTGCAGATCGGATCGAATGGCACTCTGACCTACGTAACTTCAACCCCATGCGAGCAGACCGGCACCCCATGCCTGGCCGCATTTAACCTGTTCTTTGACCATACCGGCGCCGACCTTTACGTGATGGAACTCGACGACAATAGCAACGACAACACGGAGTCTTTCGTGGTGGATAAATCTTCGGGGGCGCTCAACTATCTGGGTGACGCCGTCACCGGTGCGTTTCCCGGCGACTACACGAGCACATTTTTTATCGGCGATAACGTTTATGCGTATTCGGCCGATCAGTCGGGCTGCATGTACAACGACATTTACGGATTTCAGCGCGAGAGCAACGGACTTCTCGATCTCATCGACACTCAATACAATAATCCGCAGCCTCCCCCGGGGGTACGCGTCTATTATCCGGACCTCATCGTTGCCGATCCCAACAACAATCTCGCGGTTCTCGAGCAGCCCGCCAATCCGCCCGGCTGTGCCCCAGGGCCGGTGCAGATTGCCGTATATACCGCCGACGCAAGCGGCAACCTCAACACCAACAGCACCCATCAGAATATGCCGGCCACCTTGATTCCATACCCTTATGACATGAAGATGTCGCCTTCTGGCCAACTACTCGCCGTGGCTGGTCCAGAGGGTGCTCAGGTTTTCCATTTCAACGGTGCAAACCCCGTTGCCCATTACACGGGGCTGCTCACCAAAGATCCGATCACGCAGATGTTCTGGGATAACGGCAACCATCTTTACGGCATCAGCAGCGCCGGCAAACTCTACGCAGGTACGGTCACTCCGACCAAGCTCGCCATGGCTCCGGGATCGCCATACTCGGTCACGGATCCGCAGTACATAATCGTGCAGCCGTTGACGCAGTGAGGGGTGGCTTGCCGAGGATTTAGGAAATGGAGCGGGAGACGGGGATCGAACCCGTGACATCCAGCTTGGGAAGCTGGCGTTCTACCGCTGAACTACTCCCGCTCAGAATACACAAAATGAGGGTACCACCAAGGGCAATCCACCGGCAACGCACCTTGCGGATAGGCCGCGGAGTAGAATATCGCCATGGAAGCAGAGATTTCAAAATTGTTGAAGAAGGCGCTGGCACTTCCAGCGGAAGCTCGAGCCGCCTTGGCTGGCTCTCTGCTGGAGAGTCTGGACGAAACTGTCGATCGAGCCGCAGAAGAGGAGTGGAACAAGGAGATTTCCCGGCGTATAGCAGAACTCGACTCCGGTAAAGTCAGGCCAATCCCCTGGGCAGACGCCCGCCGCCAGATTGCCGCCATCCTCAATGGCCGCTAGGCGGCTTGAAATTCATCCCGCCGCGCTTGCGGAGCTAAAATCTGCATTGACTTGGTATTTCGAACGGAGTTCAGCCGCGGCCAATAACCTCGCCGCCGAATTGGATCGGGTTATAGATCTAATCATCGAATTCCCACAACGCTGGCCGAAAGCTGAGCAGGGCGCGCGAAAATTCGTCCTGCGGCGTTTCCCATTCGCCGTTGTTTACCGCGAGAAGTAGAAGGCAGTCCAGATCTTGGCTTTCGCCCACGGACACAGGCAGCCAGAACAGTCTCTAACCTTCGCTGCAGGCCCGACTGATCCTAGGTCCACCTGAACCACTTCACTGCCAGCACAAACGAGATCCCTCCCCACAGCGCCATAATCAGCAAGCGTCCCGACTGCGCTCCCAGCGTGGCTCCATCCAAAATCGTCGCCCGCAACGCGTCATTCAACGCGGTGAGCGGCAACGCTTTTATAAACGGCTGAATCCCCGCCGGAAACCGATCGTAAGAGAAGAACACGCCGGAAAATATCCACATCGGCATCATTACCAAATTGATCAGCCCGCTGACGCTTTCGATCTTCTGCGCCCGGGCGGCCGTCAGCAATCCTAATCCCGCAAATCCCAGCGCACCGATCGCCCCAATCAGCAGAATCGTCGCAATCGATCCCAGCACCCTCATCTGAAACACCAGCGCGCCGAACCCTAAGAGCATCCCCACTTCTACCGTCATCAAGATCAACCGGCTGCTGGCCAGCGCCAGCAGAAAATCGCTCCGCCTCATCGGAGTCGCCACAAAGCGCTTCAACAACTTGCGCTGCCGCATATCCACAATCGCAAACCCGATTCCCCACATGGCCGCGTTCATCACATTCATCCCGATCAGCCCAGGAATCAGGAAATCAATGTATCTCGATCCCGGCTCACTCGAAGTTACGCTCTCCGTCGCCAGCGGATCGCGCCTCCCCGCTGCCGTTTGCAGCGCATGATCCACTTCTTCCCGCGCCAACACGCTCTCCGGCCGCGCCGGATCGTAAACGTACTTCAACCCTCCCTTGCCGTCGCTTTCAATCACCAGATCGTACTTACCCAGCCGAAATCCTTTTAGCGCCGCCGCCTCGTCCAACGCTTCCACCTTGATGGATGCTTTCTGCGGCGATCGCCCCATCAGACTCAAGACCTGCTGCGCCTCCGGCCCGACCACCGCAACCGACTCCACATTCGCCGGCTTGTCACGGAAAGCGATCCCCAGCCCCAACGCCAGCAGCAGCGGAAATCCGAACACCCAAAAGATGATTTCCGGCTCGCGTTTCATCTCCTTCATGCGCGATACCAGCAATCGCCAGTACCCTGCCCAGCGCCCATTGTGCAGCCGAGTTGGCGGCTTCTGCGCTTCCACCGGAATCTCTTGTGCCACGCTCATATCAACCTTCCCGCAAGTGCCGTCCCGTCAACTGGACAAACACATCTTCCAGGCTCGCCTGTCTCGTCGTCAGATGTTGCAGTTGTGAACCGCGTTCTTGAACCGCCCTGAGCAGAGCAGGGATGGTTGTGTGCGCCTCACGCACATTCAGACAGACGACGCCATCATCCTCACGCACCGACTCCACTCCGGGTAATCCCCTCCATTGGTCGATTGCTTTTCCATCGCTTGCTTCCCCACTCGCCTCAAACTCCACTACGTGATGTCCGCCCAATCGCTCGATCAACTCGGCCGGCGAGCCCTCCGCAATCACCTGCCCGTGATCAACGATCGCCAGCCGGTCACAAAGCCGCTCCGCCTCATCCATATAGTGTGTCGTCAGCAGCGCCGTGCCTCCATTCCGCTGGAATGCCCGCACAATGTCCCAAAGCTGCCGCCGGCTCTGTGGATCAAGCCCGGTCGTCGGCTCATCCAGAAACAACACTTTCGGATTCCCTACCAGCGCCGTCGCCACCGCCAGCCGCTGCCGCTGCCCGCCGGAAAGCTTGCCTACCCATGCATCGGCCTTCTCCTCCAGTTGCAACTCCTGCAACACTTCGTCGGATGATCGCGGCTCGCTGTAAAAGCTGGCGAACAACTCAATCGTCTCTCGCACCGTCAACTTTTCCGAAAGCCGCGTCTCCTGCAGCGAAATGCCCAGCGACTCGCGGAGTTCGCGTGCGTTTTCCTTCCAGGTGCGGCCCAGAATCGTGACTTCGCCCGAGGTCGGCTCCAGCAGCCCTTCAAGAATTTCGATCGTGGTGGTTTTCCCTGCCCCATTCGGCCCCAGCAGGCCGAAACACTCCCCGGCTTGGATCTCAAGGCTCAGCCCGCGCACAGCTTCGACCTTGCCGTCATAGGTTTTCCGCAGATCGCGGCATTGGATGGCAGACGCCATCGCAGAATTCTAACCCAGCCGCATGAATTGTTTGTGAATTGGGCCGAAACTGGTCGAGGAGGTGCTATGTTCTCGTTTACAATAACGTGGGTCGATTAGGATCGCTGCAATGTCCTCTCAGCTTAGCGGCTTCACTTGAGCATGCACTCCCAAACGCCCGTGTGTCGTTCACACTTTTGCGTTTTGCGAAATACAAAAGAGGAGATCAATCATGCGTCGCTATGCATTCCTGCCGTTGTTGCTGATTGCTCTGTCATCACTGGCCATCGCTCAAGAAACTCGTCATTTCACCTTCCACTATGCTTTCACCGTCAAAAACGTCCCCGCGGGAGAAAAGCTGCGCGTCTGGACCCCCGTCGCTCACTCCGACAATTTCCAGGAGGTGAAAATCCTTTCTGCCAGTGGCGACTTGCCCCTGAAAAAGACTCGCGAATCGAAGTATGGCAACGACATGTACTACGCCGACATTTCCAAAGCGAAGCAGCCGGAGTTTCATTTTGAAGTCGTCTATGACGTAGTCCGCCATGAGCGTCTGGCCCTGGGCATCTACGCCCCTCACCTCACCGACGTCTCGCTTCCAGAAAAAGAGCGCAAGCTCGACCTCGCCCCTGACACTCTTGTGCCCACCACCGGCCTTCCCGCCGAACTGGCCGCCAAGGTCACAGAGGGTAAGACCGACACGCTTGATAAAGCCCGCGCCATCTACGATTACGTTTTCACCACTATGCGGTACGATAAAACCGGCACCGGCTGGGGCCGCGGCGATGTCCTGTACGCCTGCGACGCCAAGAAGGGCAACTGCACCGATTTTCATTCTTTGTTTATCGCCATGGCCCGCTCCCAGGGCATCCCCGCGCGTTTTTCAATTGGCTTTCCTTTGCCTCCAGATAAACACGCCGCCGAAATCGCCGGCTACCACTGCTGGGCCGACTTTTTCGATCCCGCCCACGGATGGGTTCCCGTCGATATCTCCGAGGCCTGGAAGCACAAGGAGAAACGCGACTACTTCTTCGGCGCGCACGACGACAATCGCGTGCAATTCACCATGGGCCGCGATCTGGAGCTGAACCCTAAGCAGGCGGGCAAACCGCTGAATTATTTCGTCTATCCCTACGTGGAAGTCGGAGGCAAGGAGTACTCCAACGTATCGACGGCATTCTCGTTCGCGGATGTGGAAGGAACATCCACGGCCATGCGCTAGTCTTTGTTGGGATCGCCGTGGGCCAACTCTTGCCGGATGACGCTGTGCTTCGCCACCGGCGCCGGCGCCGTCCCCTTGCGATCCCGCCACAAAATCGCATTCAGCACTGCCGGATTCGCTCTATCCGGCCGCGTGAAATCCATCTTCGCCGATTCCTTCGCTCCCTGCCCTCGAGCCGGGTTCGTCTGATAGATCAGCCCGTTATCGCGATTACTCCAATCTGCAACAAATGGCGGCTGGTCCCCCTTGCCCGTAAATAGCGGCGCCATCACTGGAGCATAGCCGTCATTCTGATTCATTGGCGGCAACCCTAGCAGCGACTCCAATGTATGAATCATATTCACAGTGGTGTAGAACTGGTGCGCAACATAAGGATGCTCCGCCGACCCCGGCGAATATTTGCTGATCACAAATGCAATCGAGCGATGCGCATCCACATGGTCGGCCCCGTCCTGCGCATCGTCTTCCAGCATCAATATCGCCGTGTCATCCCAGTACGGACTATGCGAAACTGCGTCCACCACGCGTCCCACCGCCAGATCATTATCCGCCACTGACGCCGCCGGACGCGGTTTCCCCGCCGTCGTTCCATGCGTGTGATCATCCGGAAGATACAGCAAGACAAACGCTGGCAATTCTGCCGCGGTTCCCCGCGCCCGCACAAAGCCCTGAAACTCATTCAGAAATTCATCCGCGCGCAACTGATCGGGATATTCGGTATTGAAATCCGGAAAGGCCGGATCAAAATGTCCCCGCAAAACTGACTTGGTCGCCTTATCCAGTTTCAGCATTGGCACAGCCCATGGCCACGGACTTTTTGCCCCGTGCGGCTCGCCGACATTAGCCGGAAGCCGCTCTCCTTTGTTCACCGCCCGCGCACACTTTGCCGAAAATGCCGGTGGCGTTCCTACCTTGGATGATTTCTCGACCCGCTCCGGCTTACACCAGATTGTGGTCACGAATTCCCCATAATCACGATACGTCAGCCCGTGACGGGCAGCATTGTCCCAAATGTAGCCTGTCTCCGGTGCGTCCACGTCGGCTTCATCGTGCTCGAGTGGAAACTCATCCGCGACCGTCCCGCCGTAGTCGTACGTCCGTTCATTGCTGCGATACCCGATCTGCCACGTGTTCTCGTTATAGTCGCTGGTGATCGCGGCCATCGACCAGTCATGCCCATCGCCGGAGACCTCTCCGCTGTCGTAAAAATTGTCCAGCACCCCGAATTGCAGCGCTAGCTTGTGCTCGTTCGGCGTCACATCAGCGCCGTACATCGTCAACGACGAATCCCCGTTCCCCACTTTCAAATCGCCCAGCACCTGATCGTAGGTACGATTTTCCTTCAAGATGTAAATCACATGCTTAATCGGATTCGATCCTTGCGCGAACTGAATCTGACCAGGATCCGATTTCAGCAGGTTGTCCTGCTGCACCCGTTCGGTCAACTGCGGCAACTTTTCTTCCATCTCAGCGATGTGCAGCCGCGCTACTGATCCATAGAGCAGCGTCGGAATATAAGGATGCTCGCGATGACGTCGCTCCCACGAAGTCCCTCCCGGCCCGCTGTTCGGAACCGTCCCCTGCCCCTTGGACGTCGCAAGCAGCAAGTCATCGCCCACCGTGGCCAGCGCCGTCGGATACCAGTCAGTCGGAATAAAACCGAGCGGCTCATCGAGTGGCAACACTGTAAGGGGCCGCCGGCCAATCTGAGACACATCAAACACCGCAACCGCATCGAGCGATGCATCCGCCACAAACAATCGTCGCCCGTCCGCAGATTGTGCCAATGCACTCGGAACCGCGCCGCCGAACTTCTGCCCCGGCACTCGCGTGTCCAGAACCCCCACGCGACGCCCATCCTCCGTAGCGATCGCAATCACCCGGTCCGCATTTGCCAGCGCCACATAAAGTAATGACTCATCCGGACTCAGCAACATCGCCGCCGGATGCGAACCTGGCGCCAGCGGATCGGGCGGCGGCATCACCGCGATCTTGCTAGTCACCCCACCTCCGGCCAGGTCAAGTTCCGCTATTTGTGAAGCATTCCACAAGCTCACCCACGCCCGCGAACCATCACGGGTCGCCACCACGGTATAGGGAAATTCCGAAGGAATCAGATCATGCGCGCTCAAATCGAACGTCTTCACAATCCTGCCGTCCGCCGAATCCAGCAGCACAACGTTATCGCTGTAGTTGTCCGCCACCAGCAATTTGTCGGCCTTCCCCTCTTCCGCAATCACCGCCAGCCCAGCGGGATAAGGCAACACTGTCCCTGGCGCCGTCTTGCGCACTCCGTAGGCCACTTTCTTGCCCGCGGCCACCCGTTGCGGTGGAATCTTGAGAAATCTCTCCCACGTCAACTTTCCCCTGCTGAAAGCTGTAAACCGCAATGCCATTTCCTGTGTTCCCGGGTTTCTCTCCCGTGGGTCAGTAATCGATCCCATCGACGCATAAAGATGATCGCCGTCCGAACTGAATGCCAACCCGATGAAGTAACTCTGGTGGGCCTCCTCGGACAACCGCTCCTCGGGAAATTCGCTGAGCTGGTTCGTGCTCAAGTCAAGAATCGCAATCGACTGGTGGGCATGATTACGCTGCGTGCCATAGCCATCATTCAGCAATGCCGCGTAGCGCTTGTCAGGACTCAAAGCAATGGTGGGAGTAAACCCATTAAGCGTTCCCACTACGCCCGGCGATGGCCCGATCAGCCGTTTACTCGTGGGCAAAGGAATCTGCCGCGGTTGAGGTGATCCTGCTGGGCCAGCAAAGTCGCTGGCAGCAAGCAAGAGAAAGATGAAGATGATTTTGCGCAAGGGAATGCCTCACTAGAGATGAATCTAAAGGCTATCAGATGGAAGGTTAGCGGAGCGGTCTCAAAAGCCTGAGTTTCGCCCGGAGCGGTACGCATTTAGGCTTTTGCCCGAGGTGCGTTTCGGCGGCCGCCGCCTCGCCCACCCTTATGTGTATCCGTTGCCGCTGCCTGCGGCACTGCCGCGGGTTGCTCGGGACTGATGTTGTGCCGCACGTCCGCTCCCCGCACCCAGAAGATCACGTCCTCGGCAATGTTGGTCGCATGGTCGGCCACCCGCTCCAGATTGCGCGCAATCAGCAGCGCATCCAGCGCCTGCCGCGTCGTCTCCGGACGCTCGTTCATGGACTTGACCAGGGTAATGAAAGCTTCATCTTTCATGCGGTCCACCACGTTGTCCATCTCGAGCACCGCCTGCGCCAACTCCGCCTTGCCTTCGATAAACGATTCCAGCGCCCGCCGCACCATCGCCGAGGCCGCCGCCGCCATGCGGGCGATGTCCACCGGAAGCACCTCGACCTTCGGCAGCTCCACCATATCCATCACCCGCTCGGCAATATTCACCGCCTGGTCGCCCACCCGTTCCAGGTCCGAGTTGATCTTGGTCACCGCCAGTATGAAGCGCAGATCCACCGCCATGGGCTGCTGCATGGCCAGCAAATCAAACGCCAGTTCGTCGATCTCGCGCTCAATCAGATTGATCTGCGTCTCGCCCTCCAGCACCAGGTGACAGCGCGTCAAGTCCCGGTCAATGTAGGCCTGGCAGGCGCGGTCCACCGCCTGCTCCGCCAATCCGCCCATGCGAAGCAATCTTGTTCTCAGATCATCCAGTCCCTGCTGAAAGCGGCGTGCGCATTATCCAAACCTGCCTGTAATGTAGTCTTCCGTCCGCTTGTCGGACGGGGTGGTAAAAATCTTCTCGGTCTTGTCGAACTCAATCAGCTTGCCCAAAAGAAAGAAGCCGGTAAATTCCGCGACCCGCGACGCCTGCTGCATATTGTGGGTCACAATTACGATAGTAAAGTTTTCCTTCAATTGAAAGATCAATTCCTCGATCTTTCCTGTCGAGATCGGATCCAGCGCCGAGCACGGCTCATCCATCAACAGCACTTCCGGTTCGACCGCCAGTGCCCGCGCAATGCACAGCCGCTGCTGCTGCCCTCCCGAAAGGCTTGCGCCCGACTTCTTGCGCAGTGTATCTTTCACTTCGTCCCACAGCGCCGAGAGTTTCAGCGACCGTTCCACAATCTCATCCAACCGCTGGCGGTCGTGGAAGCCATTCAGCTTCAATCCCGCCGCCACATTGTCATAAATCGACATCGTGGGAAACGGGTTCGCCTTCTGAAACACCATCCCGATCCGCCGCCGGATCTGCACCGCCGCGGTCCCGTTATAAACGTCCACGTCTCCCATGCGCACTTTGCCGGTGGCGCGCGCGTCGGGAACGGTCTCATGCATGCGATTCAGACAGCGCACAAACGTCGACTTGCCGCATCCCGAAGGCCCAATCACCGCCGTGGCATGGTTGGCAGGAACATCAATGCTGATGTCATGCAGCGCCTGGCGTCTTGCCAAACCAGGCGTTCAGATGCTCGACTTTGATTCCGACTCCCATAAAATCATGCTCCCTTGAGCATACCGCGACCGGCGGCAATCGCACAGCGCTTACCGACGCCACAATCAGAACAATCAGGATCAGCGCCCCCGCCCAAGCCTGGCGATGCCATTCGTCGAACGGTGAAATCGCATAGGTAAAGACTTGCAATGACAATGCCGCCGTCGGCTGATTCATCTTCCAATTCCAATATTGATTTCCAAACGCAGTGAACAACAAGCGGCGCCGTCTCCCCGGCCACCCGCGCGAACGCCAGCATCACGCCCGGTAATCACTCCCGACGTCGCCGTTCGCAAGCGTAATTGAAAGCGTCGTCCGCCAGCGCGAAACCCCCAGGCCATAAGCCGCTTCCCGCACTGCATTGGGAACCAGCAACAGCATCTCTTCACTGGTGCGGGTGATGGTCGGAATCATCATGATCGCCAGAGCCACTCCGCCCGCCAGCGCCGAAAAATGTCCCTGCGCCGAGCACCACGATCCCGTACGCCACAATGCCCACCACAATCGACGGCACCCCGTTCAACACATCTGCCGTGAAACGAATCAGATCGCCAAAACGGTTGCGACCGTATTCCGCCAGATAAATCCCGGCGCCGATCCCGATGGGCACGCCGATGACGCTGGCAATCATCAAAATATAGACCGACCCGGCAATGGCATTGGCCATTCCCCCGCCGGCTTCGCCCACCGGCTTGGGAGTCTGCGTCAGAAATGCCCAGTTGATGGCGCCCACGCCCTTGTAAATCAAGTAGGCAAAAATTGCGCCCAACGGCAGCAACACCAGAACCACAGCGCGCCCGGCCGCCAGGGTCACAAACCCATTCATGCCGCGCCGCCACAAGCTGATCGGCGCAATCGCAAACTGTTCGCTCTGTGCGGTTGCGTTAGGCATTGCTTCTCGTCGGCATTCCGCGCGTCACTGACCAAACCAGCAACTGTGCCAGAATATTCACGATGATAGTCACCATGAAACAACGCCAGACCCACTTCCACCAGCGCGCTGAGATAGGTGTCGCTGGTCGCCTCGCTGAACTCATTGGCGATCACGCTGGCCATGGTGTATCCCGGCGCAAACAGTGACCGCGCGATATCTCCGGACGGTTGCCAATCACCATGGTAACCGCCATGGTCTCGCCCAGCGCGCGTCCCAACCCCAGGATCACTCCTCCCAGAATTCCCGCTCGCGCATTTCGCAAAACTCCGGTGCGGATCATCTCCCATCGCGTCGCCCCCAGCGCCAGCACCGCTTCCCGCTGCTGCTGCGGCACCGCGGTCATCACTTCCCGCGTAATCGAAGAAATGATCGGCACCACCATGATGGCGAGAATCATTCCCGCCGCCAGCATGCCAATACCGTATGGCGTCCCTTCAAACAGCCCGGTCCAGCCAAAGTACTTCCCCAGAAATGGCTCCACGTACTCGCGCAGTAGCGGCACCAGCACAAAAATCGCCCACAATCCGTAGATCACACTGGGAATCGCGGCCAGCAACTCGGTGGTAAATGCCAGCGCTCCTTTGAGCCAGCGCGGACACATCTCAGTAATGAAGACCGCGACCCCGATCGCCAGAGGAACCGCCAAGACCAGCGCCAGCAACGAAGAAACCAGCGTGCCGTAGACGAACGGCCATGCCCCGAACTGTTCGTTTACCGGGTCCCATTCGCTGCGGAAAAAGAATTTCCAACCGAAGGCATGCCAGGAAAGCGCCGATTTGGTGATCAGCTGGTAAACAATCACACCCACCAGCGCCAGCACGCAAACTCCGCAGCTCAACACCGCCAGCGTAGAAGATCCGTCAGGAATCGGCTGTCTCCAGCCTTGATCAAGGGCGCAGTCTCGGCCCTGCACTGGAGACAACCTCCAATTTTTCAACGGGTTGCGGTCCAGTCAAGCGCGGCGCTCCGAAAGCCTGATTCGCCATCTTCGCCAGGCTAGCAGATTCGTGTTACAGCAGTGTTAAAATACCTCTTCGCCGTTGGTTTTGAGAGTCGCACTTCCAGGACCTCGAGCAGCCGAACATCTGTCTTGCATTTTCCTGGTTTCCCTTGTAATTTTTCGTACTCTCAGCCTTGCGTTATGCCGATTGACCCAAAGCGCAGCCGCTCGACCTTTCAAAAGTTGGGCCGTGAACTGACCCGAGCTGGTGAAAAAGCCGGCGCCGGAAAGCGTCCACAAATTCCGCACCAACAGCCGCCGCGTCGAAGCCCTGCTTAGCGAAGTTGTCGTCGGATCCCGCCGCAACGACGAAAAACTCCTGCGGCTGCTTGGCGCGCCTGCGCAAGAAGGCCGGACGAGTGCGTGATCTCGACGTGCAGATCGCCTCCCTGCGCAGTCTGAAAATTCCTGGAGGCAACGGTCACAAGGCGCAGTTCATGGACGCCCTGGTCGAGGAACGCGCCCAGCGGGAAAAGAAACTGGCTCGAGCCTTTGATCGCGAAACTGCCGACGAGATCCGCCGCCGCTTGAAGCGCGCCGCAACCCGCATGGCCATTCCTGCGACACCGAGCCGCTGGCCCTGACCCTCGCCAAGCTTGCCCAGCTGGGGCGCGGACCATGTCCCCCTTACCGAAAAGACGTTGCATCAATACCGCATTATCGGCAAGCGCGCCCGTTACATCGCCGAACTCAGCGACAACCAACCCGAGGCCCGCCGCGTGGTCGAACGGCTTAAGCACATGCAGGATGTCATCGGCGACTGGCACGACTGGCTCAAGCTCACCCAGAAAGCCGAAAAGCTCCTAGGCGACGTTCGTGACTCAGCGCTGGTGGCGATGCTGCGCAATGTGACCCAAGCCAAGTTCCGCCAAAGCCTCGACGCGGTCGCCGAAATCCGTGTTGAACTCGCCGGCAAAATCCTCCGTCCGGCCATACATCCCAGAACTCGCAAACCCTCCCGCGACGAAGCTGCTCGTACCGCGGCGGGTAAACTCTCATGCACTCCCGCCGATGGTTTTGGCTTCAGCCGTGCTGCTCGAGTCAAAAATCTCGGGCTTTAGCCCTCGTGGGCAGCCCTAGGGACCTAGCCCTTGCCCTATAATCGAGACATGCGCCGACAAACGCAACCCGACAAAGCTCGCCCGCCTCGCAGCACGAAAGAGGGTTCGCGGCCCGTTTTGAAAACGTGCCCCACGTGGCCACTTTCGGCGTCGCCCTGTCGTTAAGTTCAAATAGCCCGACGTATCCCGTCCTTGTCGTGCCTTTTGGGTCATAACCGGGTTCATTACACTTTTCTTGCATCCCCCATCTGCCAACGCGGTAAACTATTGCCCTCGCCATGCCCACGCTCGCCGCAGTTGATATCGGATCGAATTCCGTCCGCCTCAAGATTTCCCGCCTCGCCCGGCATCGCCTCACCGAGATTCATGAAGACCGCGAAGTCACCCGCCTGGGCGAGTCCGTCTTCCGCAGCGGTTTTCTTTCTCCCGAGGCCATCGCGAGCACGGTGAAGGTGCTGCGCCGCTTTCATCGCACCGTCCAAAACGTCGGCGCCGACTCCGTCCGCATCGTCGCCACCAGCGCTCTGCGCGACGCCCGCAATTCCCAGGCTTTTCTCGAATGGGTCCGCTCCGCCACCGGCTGGAATGTAGAAATCATTTCCGGCCTCGAAGAAGCTCGCCTGATTCACCTCGGCCTTGGTCTCCAGCCTCCGTGTGAATGTTTCGTCCATGCTCATGGTCGATCTCGGCGGCGGAAGTTGTGAACTGACCATCTCCGGCGCTGGCCACATCCGCAGCACCATCAGCCTGCCGCTGGGGCAGTGCGCCTCACCAATGAATTCCTTCAGCACGACCCTCCCCGCAAACCCGAGATCCGCCAGATGCGCGGCTTCATCGCCCGCGAGATCGAGCGTACTGCCGACCGCATCCGCCGCGCCCGCCCCAAAGTAGTGATCGCGACCTCCGGCACCGCCGAGTCTCTGGCAGCCGTCTGCCACGGCCTCTACAGGACTCGCGGCTCGCGCACCACCGCGGTCTCGCGCGCGCAGATGAAGCGCATCGCCAAGCTGCTGACCCGCTTGCCTCTGGAAGCTCGCCGCGAGTTGTCGGGAGTCGGGCCACGCCGCGCAGAAATCATCGTGGCCGGAGCGCGCGGTCTATAGCGAACTGCTGGATCGCTGCCAACTCCTTCCGGTTTCCGCGCCTCACCGCTCGGTCTGCGTGACGGTCTTATTCGCCCAGATGGCGGCGGAATACGACCGCAGTACCCGCTCCGGCAAGCAGATCGAGTCTGAACGATGGGATTCACTTCGCGCCGCCGTCACGCACTACCGCGTCGACATGGACCACGCCCTCCAGGTGCGCGGCTCCGCCATGCTTCTGTTCACCACTCTGAAATCAGTTCACGGGCTACCGCCCGAATATGCCGAATGGCTTTCCGCCGCCGCCATGCTTTATGAAGTCGGCGATTACGTAAACCGCAATGGCCGCCACCGCCATACCCACTACATCATTTCCCACTCCGAAATTCTGGGCTATACGCCCGGAGCAGCGCCGAATCATTGCTGCTGATCGCCCGCTATCTGGGCAAGTCGCGGCCCGCGCCCGGCGATGGCCCAGTTAAGGTCTTGCCCAACCCGGATCGCGACTGCCTGCCCAAAGCGTCCGTGCTATTGCGCCTGGCTCGCGCTCTCAATCTCAGCCGCAGCCACGCGCTGCGCACAATGTCCAGGTTCGCGTACAGGATGGTTAAGTCCAGCTTTCGCTGATCACCAAACCACGCAGCACCGTAGACCTGGAATTGTGGGCGGTCGAAAAGGAAAGAAACTACTTCCGGGAAGTTTTCGGGCGAGAGCTCTCGGTGGCCGCGGCATAGATCTCCCGCAGCACTCTCGGCGTCAGGCACCATTGCAGGATCGCTGCATTGCGTCCCATCTCCACCTTGGCCACGGCGCCCTTTTTCAATTCCACGCCGGCCTCGCATCCAGTTCGCAGATGGCGCGCCCCAGAAATTCGCTTAGGTTGGGATTGTGGCCGACCACCATGATGGATTCCAGCCTCGCGTATTTCTCCAGCAAGACGGCGGAAATCGGCGTAGGACGCCCCTGGCCGTAGCGCGTCCTCCAGTTGCAGTTTGCCTTCGTAACTCAGCTCATTTCCCACCAACGAGGCGGTCTGCGCCGATCGTTTCAGCGGGCTGGAAATGATCATATCCACCTGCACATCCAGCGCGGCCAGTGCCCGCCCCACCGATGCCGCACTGCTCGATCCCTTCTTTATCCAACGCCCGTTTTTCGTCCCGCTTCAGATTGCTCAGACTCTGACCCGGCATTGGCGTGACGCAGGAAATAGATGATCATTTCTGGTTAGCGTTCCCTTCCCGCCAGGCTTCTTCTTCCCTTCGCTACTGGCGCAGCCGGAATGGCATCGAGGTTCTGCTTTCCCTCCGCCAGCCGCAGCAAGAATTCCTGCGCATTGAAGGCATTCGAAGCTGCTGGCGGTCTTCGTTTCCCTTGCGCCTGCCAGGTGCGCACATACGAGCCACTCTTCTGCAATATCCGCGATTTCACGTTGTCCGCTAGATACGCCTCTAGAATCTCCTGTCGCACCCGCTCCCGCAACAATTCGTCCTTCACCGGGAAAATTACTTCCACCCGCTCGTAAAGATTACGCGGCATCCAGTCCGCGCTGCCTATATACACTTCTTCCTGGCCGCCGTTAGCAAAGTGGTAAATCCGGCTGTGCTCCAGAAAGCGTCCCACCATGCTGCGGACTCGAATATGATCGCTCACTCCCCGCACCCCCGGGCGCAGGGCGCAAATCCCTCGCACAATCAGCTCGATTCTCACCCCGGCCTGCGATGCCTGGTAAAGCGCCATAATGATGTTCTTATCCAGCAGCGCGTTCATTTTGGCGATAATCCGGGCCGGCCGTCCATGGCGCGCATGCTCAGCCTCCCTTGCGATCAGCGCCAGGAAATGCTCAGCCAGATTCAGCGGCGCCACCAGAAGCGGGTCATAGTTCGGATGCTCCGCGTACGCCGTCAGGAAACTGAACACATCGTGTACCGCACCGGTGATCTGTGGATCAGCCGTCAGCAGACTCAAGTCGGTGTAGATTCGCGCCGTGGTGGCGTTGTAATTCCCCGACCCTAAATGCGCGTAGCGCCGCGTCACCCCGTCCGGATCATGACGCACCAGCAACGACAGCTTGCAATGCGTCTTCAAACCCACCAGCCCGTGAAAAACCTGTACTCCGGCGTCTTCCAAGTCCCTCGCCCAGCGAATGTTCGAGGCTTCATCAAAACGCGCCTTCAACTCCACCACCGCCGTTACCTCCTTCTTTGCGGCAGCCGCCATCAACGATGGAACAATCAACGAGTGTTCGCTTGTGCGATAAAGCGTCTGCTTGATGGAAAGAACCAGTGGATCCTCAGCCGCAGCTTCGATGAACGACACAACTGCGTCATACGAATCAAAAGGATGGTGCAAGAGCACGTCATGCCGCCTTAGCTCTTCAAACAAGTCTTGCGACTTTGCAGTCAGCCGCAACTCACGGGGATTGAACGGCTTAAATTTCAATTCTGGATATTCGGTCTGCTCGTAGATATTGAACAGCCGCGACAAATTCACCGGCCCGTTTACCGGAAAAACCTGCCACGGCTCCAGCTCGAAATTGGTGCGCAGGCGTTCGACGATCTCCGGATCGGCATCGGACTCAATTTCCAGCCGTACAGCATCTCCCTTGCGCCGGTTGTGCAGCTCAGTCCGTACCGACTCCAGTAAATTGCGCGACTCTTCTTCCGCCAGGTAAAGATTGCTGTTGCGCGTAACCCGGAACGCCGCTGCCGACACAATGTCGTAGCCGTGGTACATGCGCGAGGCATGGTAAGCCACGAGGTCTGCCAGAAAGATGAAATCCGTCGTGCCGTCCGAAGGCAGCCGGACCAGACGCGGCAGCGCGCGTGGCACCGTCACGACCCCGGTGTAGGTCATGGACGCCCGCCGCCGCCGCCGCAGCAGAAATGCCACACACAGCGCCTTGTTGATCACTCGAGGAAACGGATGTGCCGGATCCACCGTCACCGGCGTCAGCAGAAGATCCAGTTCGCGCTCGCAGTATTGGTCGACGAACTCCCGCTCCCGCGCATCCAACTCATGCAGACCCAATACCCGAATTCCATTCTCTGCCAGGAGCGGCCGCAGTTGCTCGTTCCAGCACCGGTACTGGTCCTCTACCAGGTCGTGAGTTTCCCGCGAAACTACGTCGCGCTCCTCCAGCAACGTCAGTCCGTCCGGTCCGGCTTCGGTGTAGCCGTCTTCGATCTGCTGTACCAGTCCCGCAACCCGAACTTCAAAGAATTCATCTAGATTGCTGGCAGTAATGGCGAGGAACTTCAATCTTTCCAAGGCAGGATTGTTTGCGTCCTCTGCCTCTTCCAGCACTCGGCGATTGAATGCCAGCCATGAGGCTTCGCGGTTTATGAAGTTGGACGAATTGTCGAGCGTAGGTCGTGCCATATTACGGGTAATTCAATCAGGACTGCTCGCGGTCGAGTTCTCACCTGCCGGCCGGTGCAGGAGCGGAACTGCTCGGCACAGGTTTAAGCTGCGGCCGTTTGGTGAATGCAAAACTCATTTCCCCGCCGCTCGGACGCTTGAGCACCAGATGGCGGCCGTCGATTCTCGCTTCGACTGTCGCCCCCACATGCCAATCCTCAGGCAGGGTATCGCTCGAGTGCATCGGAGTGTAGCGCCCAGAATACTCCGTATCTTTGATCCGCACCGCGATTTCGTAATACGGATCAACCTGCGTGATCGGAGTGTCCACCTGGTAATACAAAACCCGGGTGGCAGTTTTCTCTTGCACATCCACGATGGTGCCGTTGACGTACTGCTTCGCCGCCGCCCCCAGAAACAGGCCCGTCAGCAGCACCACACAAGTTGCCTTCAGCGGTCTCACCAACATCCATTCTACTGCCTAATAAAAATGAGCGCCAACCCATCGGCTGGCGCCCGTTTTCGCTCTTTCCGGAGCACATGAGTTGCTTCTTTACGGCAGGTAGTACCGGAACGACGTGAATAACATGTTCTCCGTCGCATTCGGATTGCCGCCAGTACCCGCCCAGATGTTCTTGTCCAGATATGAGTACTGCGGGCCCCATTGCAGCGTGCCTTTCGGTCCCTTGTAGAACCGATACCAGAACCCGATCGTGCCCTCCATGATGACTCGGGTATCCCCGTTGCAGTTCTTCAACCCGCCTGGGTTATATCCGCCAGAAAGTGGCGTTCCTATTGACCCTGCAACCGGAATACTGCTGGTACCGGTGGTTCCTCCACTGCCCGACGTCACTACGGTGGTTGAGGTTGAACCCGGCACGACCTCCGAGTCGCACCCTGAATTGTTGAACAGGGTTGACCCGTAACCGACCGGTTTTCCAGCGGCGTTGAGGAACGAAATTCTGTCCTCATACTCTGCGCCGTAGTTGGCATACACATCCAACTTCTTCCCGTGGTATTCCAACGTTCCCAGGGCTTGATAGTTGGTGACCGGCGTCAAGAATCCGGCCGGGCTTGCGACTGCATCGGGAAGCTGCGACGTACCGTAGCGCCCGACTCCCGAACCACCCAGGAAGTGGATGCCAACCGTGTACTTCTTTTCGATGTCCCAGCGGGCGTTGGCCCCTGCCCCGCCTGCGACTGCGTTGTTGTTATAGGCCCCCGTGGCCGTGGCAGGCGTCAGCGTTGCTCCCGGATAAATGCGGTCGCGGAAGTCTCGGAGAATTCCGAATACTTCGTAATGCCCAAACCCGGGCTCAAACGCAATTTTGCCAATGAAATCAGGAGTTGCGTTGTACGAGTAGTTGGCCGTGCCGTTGTACAACCCGCCTCCCGAACCCTGTTGCCCGATCAGGAAGTTGTTGCTGGCCCCGTGGCCGCCAAGTATGATCTGGCCGTTTTCGATCGAGCCGCCAATCCATAGCTTGTCGCCAATCTTCTTGGTCACCCGGAACCCGTACTGGCGCATCCAGCTGAAACCAACGTTATACTGCGGATCGATAGTCATGGGCAGCGCCTCTGTGCGGTTGTCCATCCCTTTCTTGGTCTCCGTCACCAGGCTCCACATCTGCCCGCCGGTGAAGGTCCATCCGCTGTTCAACGCAGCTTGACCCCACACTTGCCGCTGACGCAGCACATAGCTGTTACTTTGGTTGTTATTCGAGGTAACGCCGGCACCGAGGAAATCGGCCTCCACGTAACCCCGCATGGTGAAATTGCTGACCGCCCCTTCAGCCAGGAAGCCCACGCGCGACTGCCGTCCGGAGCCGAAGAACTCGCTGATGTGGCTCTGGTCCGCTCCGTTGAACGGGATCGAGTTGAACTGCGTGTTAATGTCATCTCCTGTCGCATGTGAACGCCACACCGATTCTGCCGCCAGGAAGCCTACCGGCGTAATGGTGATGCCCTTATAGTGGAGCGCTGCGGGACTTTCCAGGCTCGACCGAATGTTCTTCTGCGTCTCCTGCAAACTCAGCGCAGTATTGGTGGCGTTTTGCTTCATGTCGTTTACGTCGGTTTTCAGACTGGACACGGCCTCCTGCTGCTGACTTGCTTGCTGAGATGCCTGGTCTGCCTTGGCTTGGGCCGCCGCTGCTGCTGCCTGCGCCTCTTGCATTTGCTGCTGCGCCTGTTGCAGCGCCGTGTCCCGCCTTTCCATCTCAGACTTCAATTGCTGAATCTGTTGTTGTTGCGCGGCCAGGGCATTTTTCAATTCCTGTACCTCTTCCGCCGTGACCGGCCCTGTCCTGGTTGTTTTCTTCTTCTTCGCAGGCGCAGTCTGCGCCAGCGAGCTAGCTGCTAAAAGCAGAACTACGCACCACCTGAGAACGCACTTCATCTTCTCTCCTTTTGCCTCACGAGACGGAGGCGAACTGCGTGTCAACAGAAATCGGGTACGACTCTTTTAGTGAATCTGCTTGATGGCCTGTGCCACTTTGGCTGATACATTTGTCGGCAACGGAGCGTAGGCCAACTCGGTCGTCATCTTCTCTCCGCTGTCCAACATCCAGTGGAGAAAATCGACCAGAATCTTGCCCCTCGCCGGATCCTTCGCTTGCACCGGAATCAGAAGCCAGGTGAAACTGGAAATCGGATAAGCATCCTTTCCCGGAGCGTTCGTAATCGAAACCCGAAAATCACTCGGCATGTTCTTTACCGAGGCCGCCGCCTCCGTAACACTTTCCAGGCTGGCCTTAACGAAATTGCCGGTTGCGTTCCTGACGATTCCGTAGGTAATTTTGTTTTCAATCGCGTAGATCAATTCGATGTAGCCGATGGATCCCTGCATTTGCCGGATCAGGCCCGCTACCCCCTCATTGCCCTTGCCACCGAGCCCCACCGGCCAATTCACGGATGTGCCTTTTCCCACCCGGCTTTGCCACTCTCCGCTGACCTTGGACAGATAGTCCGTCCAGATGTAGGTCGTGCCGCTGCCGTCGGAACGATGAATCACAATGATCGGCTGGTTGGGCAGGTTTACACCCGGATTCGCCTTCGTTAGCTCAGGATCGTTCCAGGATGTAATCTTCCCCAGAAAAATTCCCGCTAGGGCTTCCGGTGTGAATTTCAATTCCGCCGTAACTCCCGGGATGTTATACGCCGGAACGTCCGCTCCTAGCACCGTGGGAATGTGCAGAATCTTGACCTTTGCTTCCGCCAACTGTGCGTCCGTCATCGGTCCATCGCTGGCTCCGAAATCCACCGTTCCCGCCAGCACCTGACGAATGCCTCCCCCGCTGCCAATCGATTGATAATTAATTTCAATATCGGGATGAAGTTTGTGATAGTCACTGAACCATTTTGAGTACATCGGATAAGGGAAAGTTGCGCCCGCCCCATTCAACGTAGTCTGCGCAAAAGCGGGTAACGCCATAGCCAGACACAACAACGCCATTCGACGTAGCACGCGGCGATTCCTCCTGATTGAATTTTGAGTACGCTCGTTTTTACGGCGGGAATGTTACAGGACTGTTACAAAGTGGTGAATTTCTGATAAATCACCTGCCAGCGCGGCGCATTCTGAGACGCCGAACTGAGAGATGACAAATGAGTTGTGCTTGTGGTGGCTACGTCATCCGCGCAATCGTAGCTGGTTGTTACCGCTGCCCATCCAGCCGGCTGATTTCGCGGGCAAACAGCGGGTTCTGGGGAAAATCATTCCGCAAGGTGACCAGGAGTTCGCGCGCCCGCGGCTTGTCTTTCTCCCGCACGTAAGCGATCGCCAGCAAAATTCGCGCGAACGGCGCCAGATATTGCCCGCGTTCCGCGGTGATTTGCAACTCGTGAATCCCGGCTTGCTTGTCACCCGAGACCCCTCCCAGACGCACCAGCCACCTTACCGGCGCCGGCATGCTGCCGACGATGTACTGGCTCACGCCCGTTGCCAGATGCGCGTCATAACAGGTCGGATCCACCGCCAGTAACTGCTGCGCCCACCCCATCGCCTGCTTGGTGTAATGCAGAGAGGTCAAGTTTCGCTTTTCGATTAAGGCCGCGTAATCCGCCCGCAGCCCCGAAGCCATCGTCATGGCAAATAAGGCATCGCGATTCTTGTTATCCTTTGCCAGCCGCACCTGGGCCCATTTCTCGGCCTGATCGATTGCGGCATCGAAGCGTTCCCGCAGCGCGGGATCAGGCGAGAACTGGTGGCGAGCCTGAAATGCCTTGTCGTCCTGATAGAACTGCGACTCCAGCACTCCCAGCCGGTTGAATTCCGAAAATAGCAGCGCTGCCGCCTCGCAGGCTGGCCCTAGAGGGTTCTCCGGATACTGCTGCTGCCACGCCGCAAACGCCTGGTGAGCGTGCTCGAAGTCCAAGTCATAGAGGAAGTGAAAACCGCTGTCGAGTGAGGCCCCGCTCGATACGGAATCGGCAGCCATCGCGGTTCCGAACCAAGCAACCAGCAATCCCGCCAGCAGCATCGCCCTTCGCATTCGCATGTATCTACCAGTTTAGATGCCCCACCCTAACCGTTCATCTATCAACTTGCAAAAAGATTGTCAAAGTCGCGACGCCATCCGCAATTTCCCCTTTTCCGCGCTCTCAGCGACCTCTCTGCCTCCTGTGCGATTTAAGGTTTGCTGTTCCCCCTGTGATCCTCTGTGCTCTCTGCGGTTAACGCCCCCGGTTTGACCTCCCTCCATCCCTTTGTTAGCGTGGTAAGTTCCTTCTTCCCAATAGTTCCAGCAGAAAAGAGACCCTATGTCCCTCAAATTCCGCGGCGTTGATTTCATCGGCTTCGACGCCCTCCTCACCGACGACGAACTCCTGGTCCGCGACACTTCCCGCAAATTCATCGAAGACAACCTCATCCCCATCATCGAGGAATGTAACCGCGCCGGCCGTTTCCCCCGTGAACTGGTCAAGCCCATGGGGGAGTTGGGCTTCTTCGGCGCCAGCCTCAAAGGCTACGGCTGCGCGGGAATGTCCAATGTCGAATACGGCCTGGTCATGCAGGAAATGGAGCGTGGCGATTCCGGCGTGCGCTCGTTCGTCAGCGTGCAGTCCGCTCTGGTCATGTATCCCATCTACGCCTTCGGCAGCGACGAGCAAAAGCAAACCTGGCTTCCTGGGCTGCAAAGCGGCGAAAAGCTCGGCTGCTTCGGCTTGACCGAACCCGACTTCGGCTCCAACCCCAGCGGCATGCGTACCCGCGCCCGAAAAGTCGGGAAAGAGTACATCCTCAACGGCGAAAAGATGTGGATCACGTCCGGCACCATCGCCGATGTCGCCGTTATCTGGGCGAAGGTCGAAGACGAGGACAACAAAATCCGCGGCTTCCTCGTCGAAACCGACCGCCCCGGCTTCAAAGCCGAAGACATCCACGGCAAATGGTCGCTGCGCGCCTCGGTAACGTCAGGTCTGTCGATGCAAGACGTCCACATCCCCGAGTCGAATCTCTTGCCAAAAAGCGGTGGCCTCAAGTCCCCGCTGATGTGCCTGAATCAGGCCCGCTACGGCATCGCCTGGGGAGCCTTGGGCGCAGCCATGTCCTGCTACGATTGCGCACTCCAGTACTCCATTCTGCGCAAACAGTTCCACGATAAACCGATTGCTTCTCATCAACTTGTGCAAGAAAAGCTCACCTGGATGATTAACGAAATCACCAAAGGCCAGTTGCTCGTCCTTCAGGTGGGAAGACTGAAAGATAAAGACAAAGCTGGCGCCCAACACATCTCCATGGCCAAGCGAAACAACGTCTGGATGGCCCTCGAATGCGCCCGCAAATCCCGCGACATTCTCGGCGCCAACGGCGTCGCCGACGAATACCCCCTCATGCGCCACATGATGAACCTGGAGTCAGTAAAGACCTACGAAGGCACCCACGATATCCACACCTTAATCATCGGGCAAAGTGTGACCGGTGTAGACGCGTTCTAGAAGAGGCGCCGGCCAAACTCAGAACATTGACCCGGACGGTTGGAGGGAAGTTGATGACGGTTGAACGCTTTCCGCAAAAAGAGGTCGATGAGTTGCTAACAGCCTGTCGTCGTAGATGTTGCATTTGCCATCGATTCTGTGGGGTGAAGATCGAAACAGATCACATAGTTCCACGCGACGAAGGCGGTCAAAGCACCATTGATAATGCGATAGCCGTATGTTTTGAATGCCACGCCGAGATCCATAGCTATAACGACCGTCACCCAAGAGGGCGTAAGTTCCGGCCGGACGAGCTTCTTCGGCACAAGGAGCAATGGCTGCAGACATGTAAGGCTCGGCCTGACATCTTCACCGCAAAGTTCTCGGCTGCGGAGGTCGGTCCACTCCAGGCCCTCATTGATGAACTGGAGTTCAACGCAAAGGTCGCAGCCCACACTACGCACGACCAACTCGGGTGTCTCTTCCCAGAAGAACAGTTTCGCAAGGCAATCAGTGCAGGTTCGATCGCAACCTTGCGGGATGATCTTAAGGGTCTCTTGATTGAGGCATATGTCGCAATTGGCCGCGCCAATCAACACGTGTCTGGCATGGGGGCCAGACCGGAAGAAGTGACCCCTTGCAAGAAAGTGCCCAGCGCGCGGTGATTAGTATCGGCGCATGTGCAGGCCCGATTAAGAAGGCTCATTCGGCTTTTTTGGATTTCTTGGGAACAGAGAAGTAACGTGGGCCGACGTTTACTGGCCCGGCCATACCTGTGAAGAAAAGCGACGATCTCGACGACGTAATCCGAGAAGAGCGGAGCCGCGGCAAGAAGCGTCCCGTCAATACCGAAGCAATCAACCAGCAAGCCGAAAGAAGGAACGCTGTACTCCGCATTCTTCGTCGCGGCACGCGAGAAGATCTGCGGGCACTTCTTAAAGTTTGGGGTTATTCCAGCCAGGAAATCGAAGCCGCACTCAACGAGTACGACGCTGCACTCGATCAGCAATCTTCTTAGTTTCAGAGTCGGCCTGCGCCCGTTCTTCGGCGGTCATCTTGCTTGCTCGTTCGTTGATGGCCGTCGCGATACGTTCGGCGAATTCCTCGAATCGATCTTCCTTCGGGCGTCTTAGCTTGGCTAAGGACATCGCGGGTCCCTTCTCTGGTGGCGGTTCTGCTATTTATTATCGTCCGCAAAGTATGATGATGCAAGAGTGACTTTGGTAACGTCCGCCGTTAACCTATATCCCGATGTTGCCGTACGTAGATAGTACGGATTGACGGTATGATGACAGAATCCGATCTCGAATACGCAACTCTCCTCGCCAAGACCTTGCCCGCAGTCATCCGCAGCGAAAAAGAGAACGAACACTATACCGCCCTGCTCGAAGAACTTGACCGTAAGGGATCAAAACTGAGTGCTGCTGAGCAACGCCTGGCTGACCTGCTTACCCTGCTGATTGAAGACTTCGAAGAGCGTCACTATGCCCTGAAGCCGGACAGTCCCATCGCCGCGCTGGAAGAACTCATGGCCGCCAATGATCTGCAACAAAAAGACCTGCTCGACATATTCGGCCCCCCTAAGCATCATCTCCGAAGTCCTAAGCGGAAAGCGCAAGTTCACCACCGAACACATTCGCAAACTCAGCCGCCGTTTCCACGTTTCGCCCGAACTTTTCTTCTAGTTTGAACCGCGCGGCGCTATTTCCTAGCGCCAGTGTCCCGGCACCCAATACCATCCATACCCGTTGTGCCGCCAGTGTCCGGGTATCCATTGATGCATGCCCACCGGCCTCAGTTCCCAGTGGCCCCGAACCCACAAGTAGCGATTCCCATTCCAGGTCTGGTAACCCGGCACCCACACATACCCAGGTCCTGGCGATATGATCGCCGGCTCCGCAATCGGTGGTGGCGGCGGCGTGCTCACATAGGTCACGCCCACCGGATGACCGCATCCCGAAAGCAACAGAGCCCCGCCCAACACCAATCCGGCACACAGGTTAGTTGCCATTCGATTGCCCATGTCGTTCTCCTCTAAGAACTATTGTGCTGCCTCTTCTTCATAGCGTCCCCGCCGTCGGCCTGATCACCAACTCTTCCACCGTGCTATTGTCCGGCAGTCGTATTGCATCCACGACCGCTTGGGCCACCGTCACTGCCGACATCATCTTCTGTCTCGGAGCCTCCGCCCAAAACGAATCCCAAATATCCGTATCCACCGCGCCCAGCAGCAGCGCGATCACCCGAATGCCCTTCGGCCGCAGTTCTTCGCGCAGCGTCTTCGTCAATCCGAAGGCCCCATGCTTCGCCGCCACGTACCCCGACAGTCCAGCGAATGGCACTTTCGCGGCAATCGAAAGATTGTTCAAAATTACCGCGCCGCGCTTCATCAACCGTAACGCCGCCCGCGTGACCAGAAAAGTCCCGGTCAAATTCGTGTAGATGACTTCCTTCCACACCGCCGTCGGCAGCTTTTCAACTGGAATAAGCCCGTGCGCGACCCCCGCGTTGTTCACCAGAATGTCCAACCGTGGGAACTTGCGACCGATTTCAGCCAGCAGCGCTTTCACAGCTTTTTCGTCCCGCACATCGCACACCGATGCCAGGATTTTCACCCGATGCCGCGCCAACTGCGCCGCAGCTTTCTTGAGAGTCGCCGCCTTTCGGCCGCTGATTACCACATCGCATCCCTCAGCCGCCAGCGCATGTGCAATCGCCAGCCCGATCCCCTGGCTGCCGCCAGTGATCAGGGCAACCTTGCCGTGCAGTTTAGACGCCATTGGCCCGATTGTGTATCAGCGACAAAAATTCCGTCCGTGTTTCCTGCTCCTCGCGGAAGCACCCCAGCATTGACGATGTCACCGCCGCCGAATGCTGCTTTTCCACTCCGCGCATCATCATGCACAAGTGCCGCGCCTCAATCACCACGCCCACTCCCTGCGGTTCAATCGCCCTTTGGATGGTCTCCGCAATCTGCGTGGTCAGCCGCTCCTGAATCTGCAACCGCCGCGAAAAAATCTCGATCAGCCGCGGAATCTTGCTCAGCCCGATCACCTTCCCTTTCGGAATGTAGGCCACGTGCACTTTGCCGAAAAACGGCAGCATGTGATGCTCGCACAGGCTGAACATCTCCACGTCTTTCACGATCACCATCTCGTCATACGTCACCGTGAACAGCGCCTTCTTCAGCATCGCCTCGGGATCTTCCTTATATCCCTTCATCAAATGTTCATACGTTCGATGCACCCGCTCCGGCGTACGCGTCAGGCCCTCCCGCGTGGGATCTTCCCCCAAACGCACAATCATCTCCCGCACCAACTCCTCAAAACTGGCACTGGTGATCGTCGGATTCTCCACTGAACTCTTCACAATTCTCCTCGGCGCTCTCTGCGTACTCGGCGGTTAACGCCTTTCTTCTCCCGCATACTCAAACGAATTCATCATCGTCTCTTCAAACCGCACTCTTTCGAGATGAGCCAAACTGAACCCGCGCTGCAAAATATCGTAAACCGCCATCGACAGATTCTCCGTAGTGGGAACCACTTTCGCGAATTCCGGCAAAGTATTCAAATTCTGCAAGTCAAACCGCTCGACGATTTCCCTCTCCACAAACCCGTCCAGATCCGCCAGATTGCACACCATCCCATTCTCATCTACCTGCCCGCTGACCGTGACTTCGAGCGCATAGTTGTGCCCGTGTCCATGTGGATTGTTGCACTTGCCGTAGATGGCCGCATTTTCCGCGTCTGACATGGCATCGCTGTGCAGCCGGTGCGAAGCCGAAAACCTGTATCGCCGGGTCAAATGCGCTTTCATGCTTCCCCGTAAAAATCCACGAACAAATCCGCCGTCTCATACACCCGCACCCGGTGCAACTGCGCTTGCTTCAACTTCGGAGCCAGCCGCTGCCAGATCGCAATCGCCAAATTCTCGGTGGTCGGAATCCGCGTGGCAAACTCCGGGACCTCCTTATTAAGAAAGCGATGGTCCATCGCCTCCAGCACTTCGCGATTCATCGTATCTTTCAATTGCTTCAGGTCGATCACAAAGCCCGACCGCGGATCGACCTTCCCCTTCACCGTAACTTCCAAAGTGTAGTTATGCCCGTGCCCATTGGGATTGTTGCATTTGCCAAAAAGCCGCCGATTCTCCTCCGGACTGAACGCAGGATTGTTGTAGTAATGCGACGCCGCGAACTCAGCCTTACGGGTTAGATAGACCAAAGTCTCCCCTTATCTTTTTCCGCCCGCCAGCATCGAGAGCACAACGAAAACAATCGTCAGCAGCGCAAAAACCGACCCCACCAACCGGCTCGGCCGGCGCAGGCGGGTCCACAGACCCTCCCCTTGGCGCTTCGGCTCAAGCAGCAGCAAACAGCCCGCCAGACATGTCGTGGCCGGCCAGCCATACGATGCCCAACCATATTTACGAAGGGACAGTGCAGCCTCAACCAAAAGAATGATCGCCACCGCTCTACCAAAGTTACGCGCCGACATGATCTTCCGCTTTCGCTTTCCGCCGGGGGTTCGCGGCCAGCGCTCCGCCGCTATCCCCATCGAATGAATGCTCCCGTCCCTTCCAACTAACCTTGCCCTCGCGATGGGCGACTTTCGACCGCATCAGTAAATACGAAAATATCGGCAGCCCCATCAACGCCAAAGCATCCGAAAGCCACGAAAAATGTGCCTTGCGAATCCGATGCGCAAACAAACTCGCCAGCACCGCAAACACCACAGCCGGAAAAATCGCCGCCCGCTCTCGCCCTCCGAAAGCGAAAACGACCGCCAACACCCCACTCCCCACAATCAAACCAAACTCCATCAACCGCACCAACGCCAACCTCAACGGTGACGGAAACAGCAGCGCCAGATTCTTCGTCCACCCCTCCCGCAGCTGCGCAAAGCTACGATACATCCGCGTCCGCACCGCTTCTCCGCCATAGCGAAAGAAAATCTTCCGCCCCGATTTTTTCACCGCCCGCGCCAGCGCCACGTCCTCCAGCAAATCTCCTGCAATCGCGGCATGACCGCCCACTGCGTCATACGCTTCCCGCGAAACCAGCAAATATTGTCCATTCGCCGCCGCCGCGCCCGACCGCCGATCGCTCACCGCCGCCGGCCGATATCTCCCCGCCAGTTCGGCAAAAATCACCGGCATCACCGCCCGCTCCCCGAATCCATGCACTTCCTGCTCGGGCGAGTACGAGAGCAGCGCCGCCTTCTGCCTTCGCGCCTCCGCTAACGCCCTTGCCAGCGAACCCGGACGATGCACTGTGTCCGCGTCCGTAAATAGCTGCCATTCACCCTTAGCCTGCCGCACTCCCATCGTCAGCGCATGATTCTTTCCACTCCATCCCGCCGGCAGCGGCCCCGCATCCACGACTTGCACTCCCGCGAAACTCTCAGCGATCTCCCGCGTCCGATCCGTCGATCCATCGTCAACCACTATAATTTCAAAACTGACTCCGGCCTGCGAAACCAACGAGCTTAAACATTCTTCCAGACACTCTTCCTCATTCCGCGCGGGCACAATCACCGACACCACCGGCACCGCTGCCGACGCCCGCTCCGCTGCTGAATCCGTCACCGTCATCCGCCGAATTCGTTATTATAGCTATGTGCGACGCTTCTCCGTTTTTCTCGCTCTCACACTTTTTTTGGCCGGTTGTTATGACGGCTCCCGTCCACCCCGCATCGGAACCGCCGCTCCTGAGTTTGTCGTGCAGGATTCTGGTCGCAAAGTTGACCTTCGCGAATTCCAGGGCAAAATTCTGGTGCTGAACTTCTGGGCCACCTGGTGCCCCCCTTGCGTCGAGGAAATGCCTTCTTTGGTCGAGCTCCAGCACCGCCTGGCTCCTAAAGGCATTACCGTGGTGGGCGTGAGTATCGACGTTGACGGCGATGCCTATCAACGTTTCCTGACCGATCACAAAATCGATTTCCTCACCGTGCGCGACCCCGATCACAAAAGCAGCGATCTTTTCGGAACTTTCAAGTTCCCCGAAACCTACATCATTGACCGCAAGGGGATCGTGCGCCGCAAGTTCATCGGTGCCGTTGATTGGAACTCGCCGGAAATCGTGGACTTCCTCACCAAACTATAAAATAATCTCTGCTTGAGCCGTGGCTGGAATTCCCGGCATCTCAGTATTAGCCCGCCTGTGAGACACTACCAAGGCTCGCTGCCACACGAAAATTTAAAACTGGAAGGGAGAACAAGTTATGACCACCAACGATCAGAAAAAATGTGCCCACCTGCCCTGCCGTTGCATGGTGAAGCCTGGCGAGAAATACTGCGGCCAGGTCTGTAAGGACGCTGGATCCGAGGACGTGGAGATTGCCTGCGAGTGCGGCCACCCGGCTTGCCCGCTGACTGCGTGAGGGCAGCGAAAAGCCCGGATCGCCGCCGCTTCTGGAAATCTGCATTCTCATCGGGGCCGCCCTTGGCGACCCCAAATCATCATTTTTGTCCCGTTCCCCCCAACCTAGCGTATGATACTTGCCGATTCACAGTCGCTCTACGGCGAGGAGATATCAAGATGAAGATGTGCGGACTTACGCTGTTGCTGGCAGTCGCGGTTTCCACCGTCCTGCCACCCCTGGCCAAGGCGCAAGCACCGGCTGCTTCAGGCAACTCCAATGCGACGGTCACAGCCACAACGCCGCCAACCGCACCCAGCTACGTCCGTCCCTCAGCCAAAATCAAGTTCCATAATTACCTCTTCGATGCTTTTGGTCCCTACCCTATTGTCGGGGCTGCTATCGCCGCCGGCATTAACCAGGCAGATAATGCTCCCCCCGAATGGCAACAAGGTGCGGAAGGCTACGGCAAGCGCTTCGGGTCTAATTTCGGCATCCTGGCCATCAGCACCTCCACACGTTACGCGCTCGCCGCCGCCTTCCGCGAAGACACGCTGTACTACCGCTGCGAGTGCACCGGATTTTTCCCTCGCCTCGGCCATGCTCTGATTTCAACCTTTAGCGCCCGCCGCGGCGATGACGGCCATCGCGTCTTTTCTTTCCCAGATCTGGTCGCCCCCTACGCCGGCACCATGGTTGGGGTCTATGCCTGGTATCCCGACCGCTACGATGCCCGCGACGCATTTCGTCTGGGCAATTACAGCTTGATCGGCTATGCCGCCGAGAACGTCGGCCTGGAATTTCTCTATCAAGGACCGCACTCCTTGCTGGGCCGCATGCACCTTAATAATACCCACGCCGCCCCGCCCGATTCGCACTGATCGCTGGCGTGCTGTGGCGCGGGTGCCCCGCTCCTTGTCGCTTTTGCCAGGGCGGGAGCAGGCATCACAATGCCGGCTTTACGCGCTGACAGAAACTCAATCCGCGCTTGACCCTCCAACCCGAACCGGAGGATAATCCCTGTGCTCGGCTGACCCGCTCTCATCCGAGCAACCCCGTTTCACTCGCGTGAGTAGGCCGCGATTTCCCGAATCTCGCACCACGGAGGTCTCCGACGACGAAACTCAATTCTTGGAGAATAGCCTCGGCTATTTTTCTGCTCTGTGCTGCGACAGGGATTGCCGCGCAGGCGCAGACGTTCAAGACCCTCTTTGTATTTGACAACACTGACGGCCTCTCTCCCATCGGGCTCGTGCAGGGCATCGACGGGAAGTTCTACGGCACCACAATCCAAGGGGGCGCACAAGGGTGGGGCACAGTTTATAGAATCGGCCCAGGCGGATTGACAACTCTCTATAGCTTTTGCTCGCGGAGGCAAGGGGACATGTGCCTGGACGGGCAAGGGCCCAATCCGCTGGTCCTGGCCACTGATTTCAACTTCTATGGGACAACGGGCTCAGGGGGCAACACCAGCGGCGGGACGGTTTTCAAGATCACATCGAGCGGAACGCTGACCACATTTTACAACTTTTGCTCACTACCCAACTGCGCCGATGGACTGGAGCCCTACTACGCTCTCACCCAGGGCGCTGATGGGGACCTCTATGGTCTAACCCTGGGAGGCGGGACCGGGTCCGGGGGAACGGTATTCAAAGTCACCCGCGGTGGCACGCTCACGACGCTATACAGCTTCTGCTCTCAGACACAGTGCACGGACGGGGGCGACCCCAGAGGGCCACTTGTCCAGTCCACCGATGAGAATCTCTACGGGACCACCTATTATGGCGGGGCCAATGGCGGCGGTTCGGTGTTCAAAATCACACCCGGTGGCAGCCTAACGACGCTATACAGCTTTTGTCCGAACCAGCCGTGCGTTGACGGGACTCAGCCCAATGCGGGTCTGATACAAGCCACTGATGGGAACTTCTACGGGACAACAGAACTCGGCGGGTTCAACGACCGGGGGACGGTCTTCCAGATCACTCCGGCTGGTAAGTTGACCACGCTTCACAGTTTCTGTTTACATCGCCCTTGCGTGGACGGGACCTACCCGGGGCAGCTGATCCAGGCCAGCGACGGAAACTTTTTGGGCAACACCGAGGGTGGGGGGGGCCATGGCTATGGGACCATTTTCACCATCGCACCTGGCGGCGTGCTTACCACGGTCTACACCTTTTGCTCCGAAAAAGATTGCGCCGACGGAATCGGTTCCAGCGCGACTCTGATGCAAGCCACCGACGGGAATTTTTATGGCACAAACTTCTACTACGGGGCTAACTCCGACGGCACCATCTTCCGCCTTGATCTCGGCCTCGGCCCCTTCGTCGCCTTCGTGCGCGGTTACGGCAAAATCGGTGAAACCGCCGCCATTCTTGGCCAAGGGCTCACCGGGACCAGCAGCGTCGCCATCAATGGAATCCCGGCAGACTTCACCGTTGTCTCCGACACATCCATAAGAGCGACCGTTCCTGCTGGGGCAACCACCGGTTACGTCACCGTCACCACGCCCGACGGAACTCTGAAGAGCAACGTGCCGTTCCGGGTGATCCCTTAACCTTGACGCGGCAGCGGTTAGTATTTCAGGAAAAATGTTGCCTTTGGGTGGAGCAGCGCTTTAGCGCCTCAAGTTCTTAACCCCGGCTACTCGCCATCGTCCTCGGTCGAGGACTCCTCGGAATCTTCGTCTTCCCCGATGCGGAACAGCGCCGCCTGGGCCTCGGCGTGCTCTCGTAACTCGCGCATCTCGTCTTCGCTGTCCACTGCGATGCCACCCTCCGGCTTCTCCTGTTTCCGCTGCACCCGGCGTTCTGCCTTATCGCGCTGCTTTTGCTGCCGCGCCTGCTCTTTCTTCCGCTTGGTAAACGTGGACCGGCCTCTAGGCATGATTCAATCCTATCTCTTTCTGATGATTGCTGCCCGCCGATTCGATTTTGCGGCAGGTTTGGCTGCCCCCCAGGGATTCGAACCCCGATAACCTGCTCCAGAGGCAGGTGTCCTACCATTGAACGAGGGGGCAAACTCATGTGCGGCAGAACTTCACCGCCATTTCGATTTTATGGGCTGCATCCAACCGGGTCAACCACCGCCCGTGTACTCTTTGCGAACTCTGCGGCTGTTCTTTGCGCCCTTTGCGGTTTAAGATTTACCCATGGTCACCACGCTCGGCAACGTCTCCGCACTTGGCAGCGACTACGCCGAAATCGCCCGCCGCCCTCTCGAAGCCGAACGCTGCGCTCTCATCGTGGTCGATATCCAGGAAAAACTCCTGCCTCCTATATTTGAAAAGGCTCGACTCCTGAAGAACTCTCAACTCCTCATCCGCATGGCCGGCATTCTGAAGATCCCTTCTCTTGTCACCACGCAATACGCCAAAGGCCTCGGCAACACCACTCCCGAGATCGCTTCCCTGCTCCCCGAATCCCAGCCCATCGATAAACAAATATTCTCCTGCTTCGGCAGTGACGCCTTCTGTTCCACGCTCAAACGCCTGCCGGGGAATCGCAACACCGTTCTGCTGTGCGGAATGGAGAGTCACATCTGCGTAACGCAAACCGCGCTGGGGGCGCTGCGCGAGGGCTACATCGTCCACGTCGCCTCCGACGCCGTCAGTTCCCGCTCCGAATGGAATTGGAAAATTGGCCTGGAGCGTATGCGCGCCGCCGGCGCTATCATCTCTTCGACTGAGATGATCCTCTACGAACTGCTGCGCTCCTCGGCGTCGCCGGCCTTCAAGGAACTATTGCCACACTTGAAAGAATAACCCAGGGTGCCCCGTCCTTGTCGCGCTTTTGCGACAGGGCGGGAAGCGCTGCCAAGCGGTGAAAGCCTTATTCCTTCTGCTTCACCCTCACCACCGTGATCTTCGAGAATCCTTCCTCAAATGACGGCGGCTTCAACTTGCCCGCCATCCGCCGCATCGCTTCCTCCGGAACCACCCGGTCCCGCCGCCGGTTTCGCTCCAGGCAAGTCTCCAGCGGAACATCAAACAGCACCGCCTGCACTTCGTAACCATAATCCTTCGCCAGCTTGATCCAGCCTTGCCGCTCTTGCGGCGTCAGGTTGGTCGCATCCACATAATTCATCGGACGCCGCGCAATCAGCCGCGCTTTCAACATCGATCGCAGGTTGGAGAAAATCAGGTCCTGGTAGCGCTGCTCCGTAGGATCGTCAAACAACAGTGCCCGCAACAGGTCACTCGAAAGCGGCGTGATCTTATTTCGCTTAAACCAGGAGCTTTTCCCCGACCCCGGCAGTCCAATCGCCAGCACCACCGTTCCTTTCGGCGGCCGCGCAGGCGCCGCAGGCACTTCGACCCCAACCGCACTCACTGCCGGAACCGCCACGGCTGGCGGCGCTTCCGCCACCTTGCCCGGCTGACTTACCCTCCCGGCGCGGCCGCGGCCGCCCCTTCCCCGTCGTCGGCGCCGGCGCATCCCATCGCCGCCATCGCCGGAACGAGGCTGGGCAGGCTGCGTCTCCGCTGCATTTCCCGGCTCTATCACCTGCGGCTCGGAAGCTTCGGACTCGACAGGCTCTTCGGCAACTCTTTTCGGTTGACTAACCACGTCTGTGTCGTAAAACGCGGGCTGCAACGGCGCTGGGGCCGGTTCCCCTGTAGCCTTTTCAGGCCCTTTTTTGCGGCGCTTCAAGCGCTCGCTCATCCATTTACGCATCTCTGGCTTGTAACACACCTTGAGGCCCGCGAGCAACGTCAGCGGTCACCACGGAACCTATTTCGCCATGTAGATCCCTGCTTATCCGTGTAAATCCGTCGCTCCTTTTCAGTGAGCTTTGCCTCAGCAGAGCAGATCTGCGTGAGTCCGCGGCGCGGTCTACAATCCCTTCATGCCCATCCCCGCCGAAATCCATGACCACAAATACATTCTGCTCACCACCTTTCGCAAAACCGGCGTCGCCGTCCCCACTCCCGTCTGGTTCGGAGAGGACAGATGACAAGCTCTACATCATGACCCGCCCCGATTCAGGAAAAGCCAAGCGTATCCGCAACAATCCCCAAGTACGGGTCGCCCCCTGCACCCTCCGCGGCAAACCCACCGGCCAGGAGTTTTCCGCCACCGCCCTCATCCTTCCCCCCGAAGACTGGCCCCGCGCCCGTCAAATCCATTCATCGAAAGTACTGGCTCTCCCGTCTTCCCCGTCTGGAGTAAGAAGAATGTCTACGTCGAAGTTTCGAACTTCCCCGCTTAATCTCATATCGGGAAAGACCCGTGTGAATCCGTGGCCCGGCGTTTCTCTGCGTCCTCGGTGGCAAGAGGTTTTATCCGCATTTGCCGCCCCTTCCGTTCCCTGCTACCATTTTCATGTTCCCAGCCCGAGATCCTTTTCTGTTGTAACTTCATCATCATTTCGGAGGCGAGATGGCAATCAAAGTTGGCATCAACGGTTTCGGACGCATCGGCCGCAACGTCATGCGCGCTTCACTCAACGATCCCAATATCGACTTCGTCGCCGTCAACGATCTCACCGATCCCAAAACCCTCGCCCACCTGCTGAAGTACGACTCCATCCTCGGCAACCTGCATAACAACATTTCCGCCGGGCCCGACAGCATCACTGTCGACAATAAGACTTTCAAGGTCTTCGCCGAAAAAGACCCCGCCAAACTTCCTTGGGAATCCGTCGGCGCTCAAGTCGTGCTCGAATCCACCGGCCGCTTCACCGATGCCAATGACGCCAAAAAGCACCTGCGCGGCCCGGTCAAGAAAGTCATCATCTCCGCTCCCGCCAAGAATGAAGACGTCACCATCGTGCTGGGCGTGAACGAGCAGGTTTACGATCCCGCCAAGCACAACATTATTTCCAACGCTTCCTGCACCACCAATTGCCTGGCTCCCATCGCCAAAGTCGTGCACGACAATTTCAAGATCCAGTGCGGCACCATGACCACGATTCACTCCTATACCAACGATCAAGTCATTCTCGATTTTCCGCACAAAGATCTGCGCCGCGCCCGCGCCGCCGCGCTTTCCATGATTCCGACCTCCACCGGCGCCGCCAAGGCCCTCAAGCTCGTCATTCCCGATCTGGCCGGCAAGCTCGATGGCTTCGCCATGCGCGTCCCCACGCCCAACGTCTCCGTCGTTGATCTGGTCGTATTTGTCGAAAAGAAAACTTCCAAAGAAGAAGTTAACGCCGCCCTGAAAAAAGCCAGCGAAGCAGGCCCGCTGAAAGGCTATCTGGGATACGAAGAGCACGAACTCGTCTCCGCCGATTTTCGCGGCGACTCCCGATCTTCTATCGTTGACGCCCCCATGACCCTGGTCGTCGCCGGCAACTGCGTCAAAGTGATTTCCTGGTACGACAACGAGTGGGGATACTCCTGCCGGGTCCGTGACCTGATCAACTACCTCGGCAAGAAAGGCCTATGACCTTCCTTTCGCATTATCATCCTGCGAGAGGCGCTCTTTGCCGAACGAAGGATCCGGCGGAGCCACCGCGCGCCATCGCGCGCAGGCGGGATGGCTACAAGCGCGAGGCGACCTTCCCTATTTGTTGGGTACACCGCTAATGCCTAAACTCTCCATCCGCGATCTTCCCATCAACGACCATCGCATCTTCATGCGTGTCGACTTCAACGTCCCTCTCGATGACGGCCGCGTCATGGACGACACCCGCATCCGCGAAACTCTGCCCACTATCGAATACGCTCTGCGCCACGGCGCCCGCCTCATTCTCGCCTCCCATCTCGGCCGTCCCAAGGGCAAGCCCAATGCCCTGCTCAGCCTCAAGCCCGTCGCCGAACGCCTCCGTATGTTGCTCGATAAAGAACTGGCTCGCGGAGAAAACGTCGGCTTCTGTCCGGAAAGCGTCGGCCCGGAAGCCGAAGAGATGGCCGGCAAACTGGAAAAAGGTCAGACCTTACTCCTCGAGAATCTCCGCTTCCATCCCGAGGAAGAAGCCAACGATGAGAAATTTTCCAAGCAACTCGGCGCTCTCGCCGAGTACTACGTCAATGACGCTTTCGGCGCCGCTCACCGCGCCCACGCCTCCACCGTGGGCATCACCAAGTTCCTCCCCAAAGCCGCCGCCGGCCTGCTCATGGAAAAAGAACTCGAATACCTGGGCAAGACCATGCACCACCCCGAAAAGCCCTTTGTCGCCATCCTTGGCGGCGCAAAAGTCAGCGACAAGATCGCCGTCATCGAAAACCTGCTGACCAAAGTCGACGTCCTGATTATTGGCGGCGCCATGGCCTACACTTTCCTGAAGGCTCAGGGCGCTGAAGTCGGAAAATCCCGCGTAGAAGAACGACAAGCTCGATCTGGCCCGCCAGATCGTTCAAGACGCCAAGAAGCGCAACGTAAAACTCCTGCTGCCGCTCGATCACGTCGTCGCCGATCGCATCGACCTTAACGCGGTCACTCGTATCATCGACGCCACTCAGCCCATCCCGCCCGACCAGATGGGCCTCGACATCGGCCCCAAATCAGTAGAAGAATTTTCCGAAGCCATCTCCACCGCGCGCACCATTGTCTGGAACGGCCCCATGGGCGTCTTCGAAGTCTCGCCCTTCGCCAAGGGCACTTTCAAAATCGCCCATGCGGTTGCCGACAACGGCGGTGCCATTTCCATCGTCGGCGGTGGCGATTCCGTCGCCGCTGTCCATGCCGCCGGCGTCGCCGATAAAATCACCCACATCTCCACCGGTGGCGGCGCGTCTTTGGAATTTCTCGAAGGCAAGAAACTTCCCGGCGTAGAAGCCCTCACTGACAAGAAATAACCTGACAAATGTTAGGTGTTGCGGTCAGGCCGCACAAATAATCGCTCGTCTGTTTCCTCCGCCGCGGTTAGAATGTTTTGTCAACGCCACCTCCCAGGGCACTTACGCGGCAAGGACTCAGCATGATTACTCGATCCCGGGTCACTTATCTTTTTGTAATTTTCTCATTGGTCGCGTTCGCTTTCGCAGGTTCGAAGTCATCCCTCCCCAGCGCCAAGCAGATTGTCGAACGCTATGACCAGGCTTTAGGCGGACGCGACGCCATCCTGCGCCACACGTCCACCACCATGAAAGGCACAACCGAGATCCATCAACCCACCGGCAACATGAATCTCGCGTTCGTGTATTACGCGGCCGCGCCTTACCGCCGCCTCGAGAAGACGACTTTGCCCAACGGCGCCGGCGACGTATTCAACGGCTTTGAGGGCGAGCACGCCTGGAGCCTCGATCCCCGCGGCGGCCCCGCCATCTACAAGGGCAACGAACGCCAGTCCATGAAACGCGACGCCGATTTCTACTATCCGATCAACGAACTTTCCTGGTTCAAGTCGATGGAAACCGTCCGTATCGAGGATTTCGAAGGACGCTCCTGTTACCGGCTGCATGGCATCAATAACTGGGACAAATCCAACGACCACTTTTACGATCGCGAAACCGGCCTGCTCGCCGGCTATGAATTCAATTCCGACTTCGGCCCCACTCACGAAATCTTCACCGACTACAAGAAAATCGACGGTGTCCTCGTCCCCACCAGGCAAATCGTGAAGGTCAAGACCAAAGACGGCAATTGGTCCGTCGCCCAAACCCTGACCTTCGAGTCCATTACCTTCAATGATGTCGATCCCGCCGTCTTCACTCCGCCCGAATCCGTCTGCAAACTGCTAACCAACCCCGCCCCAGCCAAACAATGAGGAATCTGCTAAAACGTTGAACCGATCCACGTAAATCGAAAATCCGGCCCCGACCTTACATCACCGGCCCCGCCATAAATCCTCCATCCATGACCAGCGACTGCCCGGTCATAAACGACGCCCGGTCCGAGCACATCCACAGCACCGCCTCTGCAATTTCAATCGGCTTTCCAAATCGTCCAATCGGATGCATGCCCAGCATGTGCTTTGAGACCTCTGGCGCGCCAAACAGCCGCTCCGCCATCGCGGTTTCAATCACCGCCGGACACACCGCATTGATGCGAATGCCCTTGCTCGCAGTCTCGAGCGCCGCCGATTTCGTCAGCCCCAGCACTCCGTGTTTGCTCGCGCAATACGTGGCCAGCCCCGCCGCGCCTATCAGCCCCGCCACCGACGCCATGTTGACGATCGCTCCCCCGCCTCCCTGCTTGAGCATCTGCTGAAGCTCGTACTTCAGGCAAAGCCACACCCCCTTAAGATTGATGTTGATCGTGCGCTCCCACTCCTCTTCCGGCTGTTCCGTGATCGGGCTCGCCGCGCCTTCGATTCCGGCATTATTGAATGCGATGTCCACACGGCCATACCTCTCCACCGTTTTCTGCACCAGCGCCTGCACGTCCGCAGCCCTTGCTACGTCAGTTTTCACAAACAAACCATCGCCACCGGGCGCGCGGATCAGCTCCACCGTTTCTTTTCCTTCCGCCTCCCGCCGCCCCGCCACCACCACTTTTGCTCCAGCTTTCGCAAACAGCACGGCCGTATCCTTGCCAATGCCCGATGTCCCGCCAGTCACAATCGCAACTTTGCCTTTTAGTTCTGTTGACATGATTTTCTCCCTGTACTCGGCCCACAGTCTAACCCAAGGTGCGAGACTGTCGTCTTTATTCAGCCCGATTCGACGCCTCTATCGATTTCTGCCTGGCTCGTGTGGGGCGGACACTCCTGTCCACTGCCTTCGACCTTCTCCGTGACTCCAGGCCCGCCCCCTCCCACTTGTCATTCCGAACCCGCTTTAGCGGTGAGGAATCGGCTTCCAGCGCGTAGCGGCCTGCCCTGAGTGAGCGTAGTGAGCCGAACGGGGCGTCAGAATACAGCCCATGCGGGTGGCCCTCCCGAGCCCGCTTTTAGCTGAGCGGATAGCTCTTGTCCGCCCTTGATCCGCGCCAATCTGCGGCGAAGCGTTACTTCTGTAGAAACGGATTACTCTCCCGCTCCAAACCAATTGTCGTCAGCGGGCCGTGGCCGGGAACCACGACGGTCTCATCCGGCAGCGCCAGCACCTTCTCATGTAACGACGAGATGATTTTCTCCATCGATCCGCCGGGCAGATCGGTGCGGCCAATGCTGCCGGCAAACAGGGTGTCGCCGGCAATCAACTTTTTCTCCGCAGGAAAAGTACAGGCAGACGCTGCCCTCGGTGTGGCCGGGAGTGTGAATGACCGTGGCGACAAGCGATCCAGCTTTCACCGTGTCCGCCGCGCCGATGCTCTGGTCAATCTTCGACCTTGCCGGGAGGCGCCATGCCGCACCACGCCGCCTGCATGTCGAGCATCTTGAGCAGGGCCTGATCATTCTGATTGAGCAACACGGGCGCACCGGTGGCTGCGCGCAGCTTGGCGGCTCCGCCCACGTGATCGATGTGGGCGTGGGTGATGACGATCTGTTTCACCTGAAGCTGATGTTTGCGGATGATGGCGAGGACGTCGTCGATGTCGTCACCGGGATCGATGACCATGGCCTCGCGCGTGGCCTCGTCGCCAATGACCGAGCAGTTGCACTGCAGCGGGCCGACAGGAAGGATTTCGTGAATCATGGGAAGCTTTTAGCTCTTGGCCATCAGCTCTTAGCGGTCAATTCCATATCGGTGGTCATCCGTGAAAATCCGTGGCCGACGCTTTTCTCGGCGAACTCGGCGGTGAAAGCTTGTCCTACTTCTTCGCCGGGGGCGTCACCGGCGACCGTCTGCGCCGGAATACTCTGCAACACCGATTTCGAAATGTTGGCATGGCGCGATGCGTACACCGAAAGCGTGATCGAAGTCACCATAAAGATGACCGCCGACCAGGTGGTGGCCTTGGACAAAATCGTGGCCGCGCCCCGCGGCCCGAATGCCGTCTGGCTGCCCATGCCGCCGAAGGCAGCCGTGATGTCGCCGCTCTGGCCGCTTTGCAGCAGCACTACAATGATGAGGAATAAAGAAACCACAATATGAATGATGGTGATTAAGATAATCATGGGTAATTTTCAGTTATCGGCGGAGTGACCCCGGATATTCGTCGCCCCTCGTAACCTTCTACCATGCTATGGGCAGAGTCAATCAACGTCAAGGGGCGTGTTTTTTCTCTGCGGCCTCCGCGGCCGTTCTCCGCGACCTCTGCGATTAAACCTTTTTCTAATCCCTCAAATCCGTGAAAATCCGTTGCTGTACTTCTTTTGCCCTCTTACGCCACTCGCGCATCCTCGGCCAAGCCGGAAATCACCTGCAACCGGTTGTCTCCCGACGCCGCCACTTGCTTGCGCACTACCCGGCTCATGATGATGCAACCGCGCGACGCCGTTCCCGGCTCGACCACCGAATCTCCGTGAATCAGAAACGCCGACCGCCCAAACATCTCGTTCGCCGGGTCGGGAGTCAACGGCAACACGAACGGCCCGTGAGTCAGCGTGTCATGCGGAGTTCCGATGAAATATTTTCCCACCGGAATCGGTCCGATCTCCTCGATCCTCGCAAGTTCCGGATTGTTCTTGCCCATCTGTCTCGTCTCAGGATCGTCCCAGCCCGAGTAGCCGACTGCAATGTGCAATCCGTCATGCAGCAGCTCACCGGTTTTCTGGACGTAGGTCCACATGTGACGCTCCTGTGAACCCCCAAGAATTGTGTTGCAGATTTATGGTGCGGAAGGGGGGATTTGAACCCCCATGCCTCACGGCGCCACCCCCTCAAGATGGTGTGTCTGCCAATTCCACCACTTCCGCACGGAGGGCCAAAACTTCATGATTATAACAAACGTGGCGGCGATCCCTCCGGTCAGTAATGGACGACGGCGGCGAAGGATTTGGGGTCGAGGCTGGCTCCGCCGACCAGGGCGCCGTCGATTTCCTCCTCGGACATGAGGGCTTTGGCATTTTCGGGTTTGACTGAGCCGCCATAGAGGATGCGGAGCTGGGCGGCAAATTCGTGGCCGAAAGTTTCGGCGGCTTCATTGCGGATCACGGCATGAGCGGCGGCGGCCAGTTGGGGCGTGGCGGTCTTGCCGGTCCCGATGGCCCAGACGGGTTCGTAGGCGACGACCAGCTTGTCGGCCTTCTTGGTTGACACCTTGTGGAAGGCGCGAGTGCACTGGCGGCGAAGGACATCTTCGGTGAGGCCAGCCTCGCGTTCTTCAAGAACTTCCCCCACGCAGACGATGGGCGTGAGGCCGAGTTCGAGGGCGGCTTTCAGGCGCAAGTTGACGGTGTCGTCGGTTTCGCCGAAATATTGGCGGCGCTCGGAGTGTCCGATGAGGGCGTGAGTGCAGCCGATATCGAGCAGCACAACCGGGGAAATTTCGCCGGTGAAGGCGCCTTCATTGGTCCAGTGGACATTTTGTGCGCCGATCATCACCCGGGAACCTTTGGCGGATTCGATGGCGGCTTGCAGATCGACGTAAGGCGGGCAGATAAGAATTTCGTCGCGATCGTGATCGGCGACGAGGGGGAGGAAGTCGCGGAAGAAGTCGCGGGTTTGATCGGGAGTCTTGTACATCTTCCAATTGCCGGCGATAAGTTTTATGCGCATGGGGTCTCTTTGAAAATCATTCACCGCCGAGTACGCCGAGAACGCAGAGAAATGCTGGGCTCTCCGAAGTCGTGCTTGTTAGTGCGCAAGGCAGCGTGCTCGCCGATGACGGCTAGTCTTCTATTGTGCATGGAAAACCGGAATTGTGCAGCTTGCGGGCGGCGTTTTCGTAGGCACGAAGGGTCGGGGCATCGAGGCCTGGCCGCGGATTTACAAGGATCGACGCGGGTCACTTCTTCTTTTTTAGCTGGTCGACCACGGCGCGCAGAGTGGCTTGGGTTTCGGGGTGCCACCAACTGGCGACGACTTTTTTGACTTCGGGTTCGAGGTCGCGGCGGAAGATGGCGATCAGGTCGGCGCGGGCTTCGCGGCGAGTGGTGAGCATGGCTTCCGACGGCAAGGCGAGTAGAGTGTTGCACCAGGCGATGGCGCGCTCGACGACATGTTCGGTGGGAACTAACTCATCGACCAGGCCGATTTCGAGAGCTTGGGCGGGCGACATCAGCAGGCCGGAAGAGGCCAGACGTTCGGCTTGGCGGGGCCCGACCTGGCGGCGCAGCGCGGCCAGGATCACGGCGGGCAGTGGAATGCCGACCTGGACTTCGCTGAGGCCGATTTTGAATTCGCCGTCGGCCATGATTCGCCAATCGCAAAATAGAGGAAGGACGGTGCCACCGGCGGGAGCGTGGCCGATGATGGCGGCGGCGATGGGAATGGGCGAGCAGGCGAGGGCTTTCATCAGGGCATAGAGTTCGCGCCAAAGGGCGGTGATGGCGCGGCGGTCGAGCGTCATGAGCAGAGGGACATCGAGGCCGGCGCTGAAGCGGCCGGGGGTTCCGGAGAGGACCAGGGCGCGGACATCGTCTTTGGGGGCGGATTCGACGGCCTGGCGCAGGGCGGTGATGAGTTCTCCGGTGAGGGCGTTGACAGGTGGGCGGTTGAGGCGGAGTTCGCGGATGGGGCCGTGGTGAATGGTCTGAATCATGGGTAGGGATGAGTATAGCGCGGGAGGAGGGTTTGATCGGCGGGGACAGGAGACTGAGGACAGGGAGAGATTAGTCTCCGTTAGGGGCAAGAGGAACGGTTGGCTTGATAGGAGGGGCGGCGTATGGTACTTTGTTGCGCGGTCTTCTGGTTTGAATCATGGGAGGGGCTTTGAATCTCGATATTGATCGTTACATGGATTCGGTGAGAAAGTTCAACGATTTAGTTGGTGAGCTGGCCGGCAAGCTGGAGCAGATCAGCGATGCGCGCGACGAAGCATTGAAGGCAAGCGCGGACCTGAAGCGGCAGCTGGAAACCACCGACCAACGGTTGCTGGATATTTCCAGCGCGATCCGGCAGCAGATTACTTTGGAATTCGCGAAGAAAGCGGTGCGAGCCGAGGAAGCTGTGGATCGTACACCGGCGCGGCTGGTCAGCTAGGCCGACGCCGCAGTAGGTTGTGTTTTTGTTGACGGGCGTGTGTGCGCATGCGAGCCGGATGCTTTCCGGCTACGCGGGTTGATGATGCGCCGCCCGTTCGATGATCCGCACCAACCCTTCCGGCATTTCACTCTTCATCACATACTCGTCGGCCAGCCACAGCATCCGCCGGGGCACGTGGGCGTACGCTGAAAGCAGAATGATCGGCAAGTGGGGGAATTGTTGTTTGATGTGAGAGGCGATGGCCTCCGCATCCATGCCTTCCTGTTTGTACTCGAGGAGAATCGCGTCGATGGGAGTTTCCTCGATGATCTTGATTGCGCTGTAGCCGCAGGTCGCGACCTTTACACGATAGCCGTGAGATTCCAGAGTTGCTTTGCGAAGCGCCAACAGTTGTAAATGGTCGTCGATGCACAACAGGGTGAGAGAGGCCATGCCACAACTCCTCTAAATAATCAGACGGCGGTGCTTTGGCGGCGCAGTCGCCCGAATGCAGGCACAACACGCCGATGCTTTCATTGTGCACGCGGTCGTGGCTGTTTGCGGTGATGAACATCACCGGGCGATGTGAGCGGTGGGCAGCACTTCCCTCTCGTTGACTTCGGCATTGCTCAATCCCATTTCGTCGCTCTGCTGGGCGGACAGACGCCGCTGCAGTAAAAAAGCGCAGGCTCTCAATTCTGCGAAGATGGCGAGCGCAGGAAGCGCAGGATTTGACTGACTAATATCCAGGCCACCGCGGGAAGAACTAACCAGGCCGTCGAAACTTCCAGGACAGTTTTCCAGAACATTGATCCCCTCCGGACGAAGCGGCGAGAGGAAATGGTGCCGGAAGTCGGGCCAGGGGACTTGGTTCATGGAACCGGCACACCCTCGGGAAGGGCTGCCCAGCACGGGTTGCATATTACGACGAGGGAGGGGGATGGGGCAAGGGAAAAGCGGGGCACGGACATAGTTGACGCAGCGATACGTAAGAGCGCTGTGAACGGGCTTGCCGGTCCTGCTGAACGGATCGAAGATACTCTGCGGTTTTCGAGTCTGACACGGCTTCCATTCCCGTCAGCAAACGCTTATGCCCTTCACGTGTTACTTCCGAACCGCAAAGACCGTCCCGCAACCGTCAACTCCGTCGTGATTGCAAGCTTCGCTGCCCCCTCCTTCTGCTGTCACTCCCAGCAGCCAGCCGCCGCTCAGGAGAGGAGTCGACCTTGCCGGGATGCCTCCGTCGGAGCCGCCCTGAAATTCGTAGATTATGTTCTGTGTCCAGGCCCCGCCCGGTGGGGGGGGGCACTAGTTGAAAAACCGTCCCGCAGCTAGGATCGAACTTGCAATTGCCATCTCCTCCCACCAATGTCGTCCCGTACAAATTAAATGCGGAATCGACGACAAGGCCGGAATCCGAATTATAGCCGGGCTGAAAATTGTAGAGAGTGCTTTCGGTTATGCCGGCCGGCGAAGAGCTGATCTGGAAGACGGTGCCAGAAGAATACAACCCACCGCCCGAAGTCGTACTGATAAGATTTCCGCGAACCAAAATTAGGTCCCCATATGGTTCGTACCCATCACTAGTTCCGCCCTGGAACGAGTATAGGCTCTCGCTCCACCGGCCTCCTGGCAATCGGGGCGGGCTCAGTTGGAAAACCGTGCCCCAACCAAACTCCCCGCCCGACGGCGTGGTCCCGTAGAGAGCCCCCGACTTGTTGAAGGTCAACCCGGCGGATGGACTAAAGCCATCGGTATAACCCTGAGGGGACCCAAAAATATGCAATGTGGTCTCATTCCAGTCGTTGCCAGTAGCCGGAGGGCTTAACTCAAACACTGTCCCGCAGCAATCGTAGGTTTCCCCTCCTGACGCAGCGGTGCCATAAAGGTTGCCAGCCTGATCAAAGATGAGCCGTCCCGAAGGCTCGGCCCCGTCGGTGTAGGCAGTGAAGCGGTAAAGAATCGCCTCACTCCAGTCGCCACCCGGCGGCGCTGGAGGGCTCAGCTCAAACACGGTCCCGCAGCACGCCTGGCTCAAGCCGCCTCCCCCGGTAGTGCCGTAGAGATTGCCTGCTTGATCAAAGACCAACGCAGCTCCTGGAAACGCGCCATCACTGCCGCCCTGAAATTCGTAAAGAATCGTTTGCTGCCAAGCACCTCCGTCGGATCTCGTGAGCTCGAAAACCGTGCCGCAACCGGAACGCAGCAGAGGGTAGACGGTGCAGTCGCCGTTCCCGCCATAAGACGTGACACCGTAAAGATTCTGCTGTGCATCGGCGATGAGGGTACCTTGAGGGTAAGCCCCGTCGCTCAGATGAAAACGGTGCAGGACGACGTCGTTCTCAGCCGCCACGAAAGTGGTGCACGCGAAAGACAATAGCAAGGCAATGCCAAAACCCCGCAAACCTAACCACTCCCGCTCATAAGTCATAGCATCAATCCCCGCTCAGAGTGTGCTCGAAACACGTGCGCTCGTGCGCACCCTTCTTGCCGCCTGCAGCTCTGATCGTGGATTCTACTCCGAGGCGTTTATGGACGTACATGGGGCCGAATGGCCCTATCCTGTCAACTCGTGAAAGCGCTCGTCGGAACACCACTTCTGCGCTAACAAGGATGTCAGTGAAGTCAAAGGCGGCGGACAAGAGTGTCCACCCACAAGGGCAACTTAGGCAGCGAGAAATTTTAGCAGGCGTTCGATGCCTTCGCGGAATTGGGCGGTCGGAGTAATCAGGCTCAGGATCAGATAGCCGTCGCGGGGGAAGTCGTAGAAGTGGCCGGGATGAACCAGGACGCCGGCTTGGCGCAGGAGAGCGATGGCGAGGTCTTCGTCGGATTGAGTGACGGGGACGCGGAGGATGGCGTACCATCCGCCTTCGACGGCGAGGCGCTCGGAGGCTTTCTGCTGGGCGAGTTGGCGGTCGAGTTCGGCGAGATTGGTGCGGACGCGGTCGAGCAGTTGGGGTTGGATGCTGTGGCGCTGGTCGATCAATGTGGATGCGGCGAGTTGCACGGGAGCGTTCAGCGAGAGATAAGTGTCGGCGATGATTTCGAGGCGTGAGAGGGCGGGTCGCAGTTGATCGGCGGGGCCGCTGGCGGCGATCCAGGCCAGCTTCATTTGCGGCAGGGCTGAGATTTTTGAAATGCCGCTGAGGGTGAAGGTCAGGACTTCGGCGTTGCTGGCGAAGGATGCCGGCAAAGATCCGTCGTGGGCGTAGTCGAGGAAGACTTCATCGACGATGATGGCGAGGTGGTGCTCGCGGCAGAACTGGTTGAGCGCGGCGCGTTCTTCTTGCTTGACGTAGGAGCCGGTGGGATTATTCGGATGCACCAGCACAATGGCGCGGGTGCGTGGGGTCAGGGATTTCTCGAGCGTGGCGAGATCGATTTGCCAGCCGTGATCGTAGAGCAGCGGGTAGGGGATGAGTTTGACATCCTGCAAGTCGGCAAGAAATTCGAACAGTGGGTAGCTGGGTTTGGGGACGAGGACTTCGTCTTCGGGATTACACAGCAGGCGAAAGACGAAGGAGTAGCCTTCGCTGGTGCTGGTGGTGAGCACGAGCGATTCGGGATTGACTTTGCCGCGGTGGCGGTAATATTCGGCAACGGCCTGGCGGGCGCTGAGCAGGCCCTTGGGCTGGGGATCGTAATCGAGCATGGCTGGATTGCTGAAGGCGCGCAGGATGGCCTGGCGGTCGTAATCGAAACCGGCGCGAGTGGGATTGGAGATGGTGAGGTCGAGCACTTCCCTGCCGGCGGCGTGCGCTTCCTGTTGCGCCTGGGTGAAGCGGTTAGGGGTGAGCTTCCAGTCGGTGCGGCGGGAGAACATGTGGGACAATGATACGCGAGAGATGCGGTTTTCCGGCCGTAGTGCAGGCGGACAAGGATGCGAGCCAAACGCGCGATTCTGGCGTCGCACAAAACGCGACGCAACGCGCGGCTCGCCCAGATCCCTCGCTGCGCAAAGAACGCTCGCGCAGGATGACAATCGAGTTTTTTCGCGGGCGAGGGCGCCCGCGCCACACGGCGCTGACGAAGCATATAATTATGACGCTTGCCACTATGGAAACCTCTACGCAATACGAATTGAAGCTGGCTCAGCGGATGTCGCGGCTGGGCACCGAAACAGCGTTTGAAGTCTTGAACAAGGCGAAAGCTCTCGAGCGCCAGGGGAAAGATATTGTCCACCTGGAAATTGGCGAGCCGGACTTCGATACCCCGAAGAATGTGGTCGACGCCGGGATCGATGCCTTGCGCAAAGGCTGGACGCACTATGGGCCGTCGGCTGGCTTGCCAGAATTGCGGCAGGCGATTGCGGAAGATGTCTCGCGATCGCGCGGTGTGAAAGTTTCGGCGGATGAAGTTGTCGTCGTGCCTGGCGGCAAGCCTATTATTTTCTTTAGCCTACTGGCGTTAGCTGATGCTGGAGATGAGGTCATTTATCCCAACCCTGGATTTCCAATTTATGAGTCGATGATCAATTACGCGGGGGCGAAGGCGGTGCCCATCCGGCTGCATGAGGAGCGGGATTTTGGTTTGGACGTGAAGGAATTGAAAGCGCTGATTACCGACCGCACTCGATTGGTCATTATTAATTCACCGCAGAATCCTACGGGCGGGGTGCTGAGCAAGCAGGATGTTGAGGGGATCGCGGAGGCGATTGGCGACCGCAACATCATGGTGCTTTCAGATGAGATTTACAGCCGGCTGATTTTTGAAGGCGAGCATTGCTCGATCATGACGGTGCCGGGATTCAAAGAGCGGACGATTTTGCTGGACGGGTTCTCAAAGACCTGGGCGATGACGGGATGGCGTATGGGATATGGCGTGATGCGGGCCGACCTGGCGGCGCAGATTGCGCGGCTGAATACGAATTCGAATTCCTGCACGGCGAGCTTCACGCAGATTGCAGGGATCGAGGCGATTCTCGGGGAGCAGTCGTCGGTGGAGACGATGCGAAAGGAATTTCAGCGGCGGCGGGATACGTTTGTGGCGGGGCTGAATAAGATCAAGGGATTTTCTTGCCGCTTGCCGAAGGGCGCGTTTTATGTGTTCCCGAATATTACGAAAACGGGATGGAAATCGAAGAAGCTGGCAGATGCTTTGCTGGAGCAGGCGGGCGTGGCTTGCCTTTCGGGAACGGCATTCGGGGATTATGGTGAGGGCTATTTGCGTTTCAGCGTGGCGAATTCTTTGGAGAATTTGAATAAGGCGCTGGCGCGGGTGGATGAGTGGACGAAGAAGAATTTGTAGAACCCTTTCTGCCGCGGATCGCGGATAACGATTCTGAATCGCAGAGGAGGCAGAGGCCTTCCGCGGAGGTCGCGGAAAAACCTTGCAGCAAATTTGCGCCGCTTTGCCGATGACTGAAGTCCCGTCCGGCGTCACACTTCCCCGTGATCTGCCGCACTGAGCGGGTGGACATTTCCTCCTAGACTCGTCTTGTAAGGACCAGCGCGGGCACACTTCTGCCCCGTGCCGGCGCGGAAGGACGAGGTCATGGCGATCAAGGATTCCACCACAGGCAAGACCATTCGCGACTATTCCATTGAACAACTGAAAGAAGCGGCAAACCTCATGCGCGGCTACGATCTGGTGGCCCTGTGTGCAGCGGGGTCGGGGCACGCGGGCGGGACGCTGTCGATTATGGACGTCACAGCGGCGCTCTATCTGCGCGTGGCGGACCACGATCCCTGGGACCCTTCATGGGCAGAGCGTGACCGCATTATCTGGTCCACGGGACATAAGGCACCCAGTTTGTACTTAGGGTTAGCGTTTGCAGGTTTCTGCAAGGTTGATGACGTGATGTTGCTGCGCAAACTGTGGTCACCGTTCCAGGGACATCCCCATTGGCTGAAGCTGCCGGGAGTGGAGGTGTCGACGGGATCGCTGGGACAAGGCTTGAGTATGGCAGTGGGGATTGCGTTGGCGGGAAAACTGGACAGGAAGAACTACAAGACATTTTGCCTTATGGGCGACGGCGAACAGCAGGAGGGCCAGATTTGGGAAGCGGCGATGGAAGCTGGGCACCACAAACTGGATAACCTGGTCGGCATTGTGGATTGCAACCGGCTGCAGATTGACGGACGGGTGGCGGATGTCATGAATGTCGACCCGCTGGACGAAAAATATCGCAGCTTTGGATGGGAGGTCACGCAGATCGACGGGCATGACATGCGGCAGGTGGTCGAGGCGCTGGAGCGGGCGAAAGCGGCGACCGGCAAGCCGACTGTCATCCTTGCGGCGACGGTCAAGGGCAAGGGCGTGAGCTTCATGGAAGACTTGGCGGGATGGCATGGGAGATCGCCGAACTTCGACGAAATGGTGAAAGGCCTGACAGAACTCAAGCTGCAGGAAACCATTCCGTATGCAAAGCTGCTGGAGAAAGCCAAGCGATATCAGGCGGAAGTGGACCAAAAGCTGGAAGCCAAGATGCCGAAGTTCGACCGCAATTACTGGTGGAACGCGGCAGACCATTTGAATATGAAGGTGAAAATGGAACCGACGCGCAAAGGCTTCGGGCAGTCGTTGGCTGAACACGGCGATGACGAACGGATCGTGTGCCTGGGGCTGGATATTTCGGGGTCGATCACGATCAGCGATTTCTATGCTGCCAAGCCGGAGCGCAAGCGGCGGTGGATCAGCATGGGAATCGCGGAGCAGTCGGCTACGTCGGCTGCGGCCGGACTGGCAAAAGAAGGTAAGCTGCCAGTGCTGGGCACTTATGCGACGTTTGCGGCAGCACGGAACCTGGACCAGATCCGGACATCGGTTTGCTACGGAGATTTCAATGTGCTGATTGCGGGCGCCCACGGCGGAGTCTCGGTGGGGCCGGATGGAGCGACGCATCAAGCGCTGGAAGATTTGTTCGCCATGTGCGGGCTGCCCAACATGTCGGTGGTGGTGCCGTGTGATGTGAACGAGACCAAGAAAGCCACGGATTATTTACTGCTACAGCATAAAGGGCCGAAATACATTCGTTTTGCCCGGGAGGCGACTCCGATCGTTACCGGAAAAAACACGCCGTTTGAGTTTGGCTGCGCCAATGTGATTCGTTTGCGCGGAGAGGACGCCAATTTTGCAGATGCATTCGACACCGTTCTGGCGGCGTCCTATGCGAACGAAGATGAGGACCTGAGCATTATCGCGTGCGGGCCCATGGTGCCGGAGGCGATGCGGGCGGCGTGGATCTTGAAGAGCGAGTTCGGATATCAGACGCGGGTCGTGAACTTGCACACGCTCAAACCGATTGATGAAGCCGCGATTCTGCGGGCAGCGCAGGATACGGGGGTGATTGTGACCGCGGAAGAGCACCAAGTGGGCGCTCTGGCATGGCGAGTCAGCGGTGTGATCACGGAAGCGCCGCAGCTTTATGGATTGCCGGTGATCACCGGCGCGGTGGGAGTGAAAGACCGGTTCGGCGATTCGGGCGCGCCCTGGGAGTTGATCAAAGAATTCGAGGTCAGCGCAGAACACATCGCGCAAAAGGCGGTCGAGTTGATGCAGGTCAAGAAGGCCGGCTCGGGGAAAGAAAAGGAAGAGTTCGCCGGGCAGATCAGTGGCTCATAAATACTTCCCATGATGCAGGAGGCTGCTGTCCTCCCTACCGGCGAGAATGGAGTTGGAGACTCCGATGATGACAACCCCAGGCAGTACTATCAAAGATGAAGTCCATGTGCTCATTCGTGTTCAAATCGAGACCCTCGGACAGCGAGCACCTTTAACACCTTCCCAACTCCAGGAATTTCACTGCCGCTATGAGAAGATCAGCAGGCTGTGCCGCGAGCTGGATTGGATTGGCGCAAGAAAAATTATAGATCGAGGGCTGCAGAGGGCAGCGTAGTCGGAGTAAACGAGCCGCCATCAGGAATGAGTGTGGAAGGGTTACGTTCATTGCTGCCTGGCAAAGTAAGGGGGGAACATGTTTTGCGATAAGTGTGGAACGCCGGTTCAAGGAGACCAGCGGTTTTGTGGGCGATGCGGAAAAGAATTTGCAGCAGGAGCGGTTGCGGCCTTTCCGCGACACACCAGAGTGGGGGACCACATTCGGCTGGTAGGGATCCTGTGGCTGGCCTTCTCCGCGTTGAATGCCCTGCTCGGGGTAGTTCTACTTATTCTCGCTAATGTTGTGTTCGCGCATCTGCACGAAATGGGGGCTTCGCCCGATGTGCCAGTGGGCTTTTTGCATTCGCTATTTGGCACGATTGGCACGCTGATTCTGTTAAAAGCGGTGGCTGGGTTCGTCGCGGGATGGGCTCTGCTGCAACGCGAGCCCTGGGGGCGAATGCTGACGATTATTCTTGCCTTCATTGCGTTGCTGCATGTTCCGCTCGGCACCGCGCTCGGAATCTACACGCTGTGGGTCCTGCTTCCGGCAAGGGCAGACGCGGAATACACGGAGCAAGTGCGAAGCGCTGCATAAGCGGGCGGTTGCAAGCACGCTGTTCCGCAAAGATTTTGGTGCTCCCGAAACACCTTAGCCGAACCGGACATTCGTAATTCTGTGGCGCGACGGGTTATCATGATTGCCGGCGGAAGTCCTGAGCCAGTTCTGTAACTTTTCCGAGCCAACCAGTCATGAGCAAGAAATTTCGGGTTTTTGCCACGGCTGATATTGGGGAGTCCATCGAACTGCTGCGTAAGCGAGGCTATGAAGTCGAGGTTTATCCCAAGCCCGAACCACCGTCGAAGAGCCTGATCATCGAGAAAGTGCAGTCGGGGATTGATGGGCTGATTACCACTTTGCGCGATCCGGTTGACGCGGAAATCTTCGACGCGGGCAAAGGCACGCTGAAGGTGATCGCGCAATATGCAGTGGGTTTTGACAATATCAACCGGGCAGACGCCAATCGCTATAAAGTTCCGTTTACCAACACTCCCGATGTGCTGACCGAAGCCACGGCGGAGTTTGCGTTCTTCATGTTGGCATCGCTGGCCAGAAAGATGTGGCCAGCGGAACATCTCACTCGCGAAAACAAGTGGGGATATTGGCACCCCTATCTTCCCTTCCTGGGTGACGAGGTCACTGGCAAGACTGTGGCGGTGATTGGCACGGGGCGCATTGGGCTGGCGTTCATCAAGAAGTGCAGCGGGTTCGACATGAACATTTTGTGCTACGACCCGGCGTATCAGAACCACGAGTACATCAAGGGAATTCAGGAAGTGATGGATCTGCGTCATGCGCGGGGGATTCAGAAGGAGAAAACCTGGATCAAGTATGTTTCGCTGGAGGAAGCGCTGCGAACTGCGGATTTCGTGAGCATCCATGTGCCGCTGCTGCGCGAAGGCGAGAGCACGACGCCGACGTATCATCTGATTAACGAAACGACGCTGCGCATGATGAAGCCTTCAGCCTATCTGGTGAATGATTCGCGGGGGCCGGTGGTGGATGAGGCGGCGCTGGCCAAGGCGTTGCGCGAGAAATGGATTGCGGGGGCGGCGCTGGACGTTTACGAGAAAGAGCCGTTGCCGGCGGATTCGCCGTTGCGCGATCCGGCGATCGAAGACCGTTGCCGGCTGCTGCCGCACTTTGCGAGCGCGGCGCGGATTACGCGGCTCTCGACTGATCCGGATAAAGGGATGGCGGGGCGGACGATGCAGGGATTGATTGATGTGCTTGAAGGCAATTATGGCGGGGATTTGACGAAGGTGCCGTATGTGGTGAATAAGGAGGCGTTCAAGTAGGGCCTAGACCGTTTGAAGCCAAATTGACCGGGCGAGTTCTGGAGCGCAGTCTACCTTTGTTTAGAGCGCGCGAAAAGTAGGTCCCTCGACTGCGCTGACAGAGTTATAAAATTAGTGCGCGGTTGGAAGTGCGCCTTTCAAAGCCGCACGGGCGAGGACGCCCGCGCCTACAGCTATTCCGAGACGGTGTGTTCTTCGCTGCTTTGAGCGCGGAGGACGCGGTCCACAAAATAAGGGGCGCGGCGGGTGGGCTCGTGGTAGTGGCGCACCTGCATCTCGCCCAGCAATCCCACCGCCAGCATATTCAATCCAGCCAATAAAAGCACAGCGGCAAAAATCATGAGCGGGCCGTGCTGGGCCATGGTGTCGGAATGATTGAAGAGCTTGTCGAGCATCAGCCAGAGGGCGATGCCGCCACCGGAAAAAATGCTGAGCATGCCCAGGCTGCCGAAGAAATGCAACGGCCGCGAGAGATAGCGAAGTAAGAACCGGATGGTGATGAGATCGAAAAATACCCGGAACGTGCGCGAGATGCCGTAGTGCGAAGTACGCCTTTCTCCCGCATCACGTTGCGGATAGGCACCTCGCAGATGGAAGCGCCATAGGCAGAAGCGAGCGCGGGGATGAAGCGGTGTAGCTCGCCGTAGAGCGGAACTTGCTCGAGAATGGTGCGGCGATAGGCTTTGAAGGTAGTGCCGAAGTCGTGAATATCGACGCCGCTCAGTTTGGCCATAAGCCAGTTGGCGCAGCGCGAGGGAATGCGGCGCAGCCAGAGATTGTCGATGCGGACTTTGCGCCAGCCGCTGACGATGTCATAGCCCTCGGCGATTTTTTCCAGGAACAGCGGGATGTCGGCGGGATCGTGCTGGAGGTCGCCGTCCATGGCGATGATGTATTCTCCGCGAGTGTGGTCGAAGCCGGCAGCCAGGGCGGAAGTCTGGCCAAAGTTGCGGCGCAAGCGGACCACGGTCACGCGGCTGTCAATGGCGGCGATCTCGCGCAGCAGATTGAAAGTGCGATCGCGGGAACCGTCGTCGACGAAGACGAGTTCGAAGGTCTCGCCGCTGACTCTCCATGACGGCCTTGAGGCGGTCGTAGAGGTCGGTTATGTTCTCCTGCTCATCATGCAGGGGAACGACGATGGAATACTTGGGCATGAATGGCCTTATTATACCTGCCGGATACTTAGTTTGAAGCATTACCTGCGTGGTTCGTTGCATGGGGTTTGCTTCTACCGCCGAGATCGCAGAGAGCGCCGAGACAGGTTGGGCCACGGATTTGCACGGCTTCTCACAGATCAAAGAAGAAAAACACCCCGTAGCAGCCACAGATTTCGCCGATCAAAACGACCACGGAGAGGACAGCGAACACCGAAGTACCAATCGACATGGGTTCCGTAGCTAAAATGCCAACAGCGCGGGGCCACTTTCGGTTATATTCTCTTGGAGAAGTCTGCCCTTAGGCGATGAGTAGTGCGAATAGCTACGCGGGGGAGGAGCCCGCCTCAATGGACAGCATTGTGATGATTATGTTCGGCAGCGTGCTTTGCACGATGACCGCGCTGAATTTCATCGAATTGCGAAGGATTCGGAAGAAGCTGGAAACGAAGCAGTCCTGACGCAGACAAATCGGATGGAGCAGCGTTATACGCCACTGGCCGGGCGATGGTTCGTGAACCCTCCCTGGTGCTTTTCTTTGCTGCGATTCTTTCGCCCCTGCGGGGCTTAATCATTTCCCGCTGGCACCCACGGCTTGCGCAGTGGGCTTTATTACTGGTGCCGCTACGCGGCTAGCTACGGCTCTGACCCTTGCTCGACGTAACATCTGGCTCGCCTGGATCGCCTATAATGCCGTTTCTTGTGGAAGCCATTCCAGTCAGGAGAAACCTCTTGAACAATCTCCCTGCCCCAACGACGGCGTTTTCTGCAAACAGGTTTGCTGAGTGGCGTAACTGCCGCGGCCTTGCCCGCGCTGGCGGGCGCACGGGAGATGGTGGGATCGCAGGCGCCGCAGGCTCGCCCCAAAGCATTCGAATTGGACGAAATTACGATTGCCGAACTGCAAGCCGGCATGGCTTCGGGAAAATATACGGCGCGGTCGATCGCGGAGAAATATCTCGCGCGGATTGAGGAGATCGACAAGCATGGGCCGGCGCTGGCGAGTGTGATTGAGGTAAATCCGGATGCGTTGGCGATTGCGGATACGCTCGACAAAGAACGGGCGCAAGGCCACGTGCGCGGGCCCATGCACGGGATTCCAGTGCTCATCAAAGACAACATTGACACGGCCGACCGCATGCAGACGACGGCGGGGTCGCTGGCGCTGCTGGGGTCGAAACCGTTGCGAGATGCGTTCCTGGTTCAACGCCTGCGGCTGGCGGGAGCGGTGATTCTGGGGAAGACGAATCTTAGCGAGTGGGCGAATATTCGTTCATCGCATTCGAGCAGCGGATGGAGCGGGCGCGGCGGGCAGACGAAGAATCCTTATGCGCTTGACCGCAACCCGTGCGGATCGAGTTCGGGATCGGGTGCGGCGACGGCGGCAAATCTGTGCGCGGTGGCAGTGGGCACGGAGACGGATGGGTCGGTGGTGTGTCCGGCGTCGGCGAATGGGTTGGTGGGATTCAAGCCGACGGTGGGGTTCGTGAGCCGCTCTGGAATCGTTCCCATCTCGCATAGCCAGGATACGGCTGGGCCGATGGCGCGGACGGTGCGGGATGCGGCGATTTTGCTGGGAGTGATGGCGGGAGTGGATGCAAGGGATAGTGCGACAGCGGCAAGAGTGGGGAAAGCTGCGGCGGATTACACCCAGTTTCTTGATCCCAACGGTTTGAAGGGGGCACGCATTGGCGTGGCACGGAAGTATTTTGGCTTCAATGACGCGGTGGATGTGCTGATGAATGAACTGATCGACCAGATGAAGCGGGCAGGGGCAGAGATTGTGGATCCGGCGGACCTGCCGTCACATGGAAAGTTCGGCGAATCGGAGTTCATGGTGCTGCTGTATGAATTGAAGGCCGATCTGAATGCGTATCTGGCGGCGCGGCCGGGAGCGCCAGGATCATTGCAGGAGGTTATCGAATTTAATGAGAAAAGTAGGGCTAAGGAGATGCCATATTTCGGTCAGGACATTTTTATCAAGGCGGAGGCCAAAGGACCTCTGACCAGCAAAGAGTACATCGATGCACTGGAGAAAGACCAGCGGCTTTCGCGCAAAGAGGGCATTGACGCGGTGATGGACCAATTCAAGCTCGACTGCGATTATGGCGCCGACGGCCGGACCGGCCTGGTTCACGGATTGGGTGAATGGAGACTGCTCGAATGGCGGCAGTTCGAATGCGGCGGCGGTGGCGGGATATCCGGATATTACGGTGCCGGCGGGATTCATATTTGGGTTGCCGGTGGGAATCTCGTTTTTCGGGCGTCCGTGGAGCGAGGGGACGTTATTGAAGATTGCATATGGGTTTGAGCAGATGACCAAGGTAAGGAAGGTGCCGGAGTTTTTGGGGAGTGTGAAGCTGTAGAGTCACGAACAGCGGGTTCCTCGACTACGCATGATCATTCGACAAGCGAACGATCACGCTCTGCTCGGAATGACAAATTTATAAGGGTTTATTCGTAGCGCAGGGCTTCGATGGGATCGAGGTTGGCGGCGCGCATGGCGGGGAACATGCCGCTGGCGATGCCGACCAGCGCTAGAATCACAGTAGCGATGATCAGAGTCTTGGGCGCGACCAGAATTGTGATGTCTCCCGCTGAGGCGTGTTGGGCAAGCGCGCTGTATAGGGTCAGAGTTCCTACCGACAGGGAAATCGCGTAAGAAAGCATGATGCCGAATACCCCGCCGACCGCGGTGATGACCAGAGCCTCCGCCAGGAATTGAAACAGAATGTCCCGCTTCCGGGCGCCCAAAGCTTTTTCCACGCCAATCTCGCGAGTACGCTGGGTGACGGAAACCAGCATGATGTTCATGAGGCCGATACCACCGATGCCAAGCGTGATGGTACCGATGAAGCCGAGCAGAATCTTCAGACCGGTAGTGATGATGTTGAATTGATCGAGCTGCTTGGCGGCATCGAAGAGGAAAATAGCGCGTTCGTCGGTAGGTTTGTAATTATGAGCGAGAGCGAGCGATTCGCGTATGGTGCGGGTGAGTTTGTCGTGATCGATGCCCTCGGACGAAAGCCATATGCCGCCCAGGTAGTGATTGTTTTGCAATACATCCATTGCGCTGTAGGGAATATAGACGTAGCGGTTGTCATCGTCGTCGCCTTCCTGCATGCGGGGCTGCAAGACGCCGACCACCTGGAAAGCGACGCCATCCAAGCGGATGGATTCTCCAATCGCGGGCCGGCCGGAAAATAACTTATCCTTGGCTTCGGAGCCGATGACGGCATAGAGGCCGTGGGTCAAATTGTCCTGATCGTTGAGGAAACGCCCGTCTTGGACGTGCAGGTTCCAGATGTCGAAAATGTCGGGATCGGTACCCATGATGGGAAAACTAAAGGTGCGGTCACCGTACTGGACGTTGCTTTGTTTATCGGATTCGCGGGCGATGCGGCGAACGAGGGGCACGACATTGCGAAGCAGTTCGACATCATCATTGGTGAAGCGCACTTCAACTCCGGCCTTATTGCCGCCCACCTGCTCCGAAGTCCGATTGGGAAAAATTCCGACTGCGGTCGCGCCGAAGCTATGGAAGATATTTTCGATGGCGCGTCCGAAGCCTTCACCGTAGGCCAGCAACAGGACAACGGTGGCAATGCCCCAGGCCATGCCCAGCATGGTGAGCACAGTTTTCCGGAGGTCGTGGCGCATAGCACTGTAGGCTTGCTCCAGCAGATCGCGCTTCACTTATTCCCTCCTCAGAGCTTCGACGGGTTGGAGGTGCGCAGCTTTGCGCGCGGGATAAAGCCCGGCCACTACGCCGGCAAAGGCTAGCGAGCCAATGGCCAGCGCCGCGGTTATGGGGACGATCTTAGGAGTGTCCCAACCTGGAGGCGAGGGCAAGGTGGAGAGCGCGGCCATGAGAGCGGCTGCCCCTCCCATGCCGATGCCGCCGCTCAGCAGAGTGAGAAACGCGCCTTCAACAAAAAATTGAAACATGATGCTGCGGTTGGTGGCGCCCAGGGCTTTGCGCAGACCGATTTCGCGAGTGCGATCGGCGACTGCGACCAGCATAATGTTGATGATGCCGATCGCCCCCAAGGCCAGCGTTACGAGGCCAACGCTGCCCAGGAACATGTTCATGGCATCGAAAATCTTGCCGACTTGATCGGAGGTGCGGACCGTATCCCACTCATCGAAGGAATCGAGGTTGCGATAGTCGAAACCGTGATTGCGCGCGATGATCTTGTGAACTTCGAGTTTGGCGACTTCGTTCAGATCCCGAACTCTGGGCTTGTAGTTCAGAAAAGAGATAGCATTGTCGATTTCGCCGACCTTCAACGGCGGGAAAAAGTTCTGCATGGTGTGAAAAGGAATAAAGATACGCAGGTTGGCGGTGTTGTTGTCACCATGGCCAATGCGTTTGGCGGTTCCTATCACCTGAAAGCGCAGCCCACCGAGCAAGATGGTGTTGCCGACAGCGGGGCGTCCGGGAAACAGGTTCTTGCGGGCTTCGTCGCCTAGCACCACAACCAGGCGCTTTTGAGAATCGTCGAGGTCGTTGATCCAGCGTCCATCGTTCATGGGCAAGTAGCGAACCTCGTTAAACTCCGCGGGAACGCCCATTAGCCGGCCGCTGCTTTGGTAAAAGTCGCTCACGGCGCGAATATCATCACGGGCGATGATGGGAACGACCAAACCAACGTCGGGACATTCATCCCGAACATCTTGGTAATCCTTGTAGGTGAGGTAATACTGGCGAAGGCTGTTGAAGCTGCCGTTCATGGCCGGGGCCCGGCCGCCGAAGATGAACAATACGTTTTCGCCGATCTGATCGAATTGCTTGCGGTTTCCGGAGCGAAAGCCTTCGCCGAGTCCCACCAGCAAGAGCAGCGAACCAACGCCCCAGGCGATGCCAAACATGGTGAGGAACGACCGCAGCTTGTGCGCCCATAGCGTACGCAGGGTTCCGGCGAAAATTTCAAAAAGCACCCGCATGGTTCTAACTCATGCTTCTAACTCTATGATACGTGAGGGAAACAGATTAAGTTCCGGCATGGGGATCGGCACTCTCGCAGGAATCGCACGCTGCGCACCCCCGCTATTTCATGCCAGAATTGTTGGCAGTCTTGATTCCCTTCTCTCACCGTGCTGGCGTATATAGACGTTTGACTCTAGAGAACGATAGAGTCCCCGGTCCCTTGCGGCTGCAATATGTAGGAAAACTTTTTCATCGTTCCCAAGATCGCGGATTTGCCCTATAATCTGCGCCGGACGGCTGTTTCGAAGATCCCGGGGGATTCATGCATTGGCTTAAGTTGGTGATGGAGGGGTGGGTGGTGTTTGGAGCGGTGACCGTGGTAGCAGGAGCACTCTGGACTTCGCACTTGAGCCGTCAAATGAAGCCCGAACATAACAAGATTCCAGCCGCGTCCGACCGGCAGTTCGGAACCGCTTCGCTTTCCAAGATTACCTCCGCATAGGTCACTTTTGCGCCGCAGTTGACTCCGGCTTCGGTGGAAAGCGATTAAACCTGCAAAGCGAAATCGCGGAGAGGCGCGGCTGGCTCAACCCCGCGAGTACATTCCCAATTGGGACGTGTAGAGATGACCTCGGTAACATCCTTGAGGCCGAGGACGGGCCTAGAATCACAAACGTGGATGCTCGTCCCATGCGCCGGGAGCAGTGTTGGTGGCTGATTTGCGGGCTTGTGGCCCTAGACACGGCGCTGTGTCTCTTCATGCCGCGTGGTTATCTGCTTACGGCCATCGGCGATATCATCCAAACTCTGCTGCTTGCAGTGTTGCTGGTTTGCTTCATGGTCAACACTCGGGGAGCAGAACATCGCACCCGGCTTTTCTGGCAACTGATGTCCCTGGGAAGCGCGCTCTGGCTGGTCGCCCAGGGACTCTGGACCTACTTTGAGGTGGTACTGCGCCAGGAAGTGCCGAATCCATTCATCGGAGATGTAATTCTCATCCTGCACCTCGTGCCGTTCATGGGCGCGCTGGCGGTGCAACCGCATCTGGAACGCGACGAGCACACCACGCAATTGGGTGCGCTGGATTTTGCATTGTTGGTGACCTGGTGGCTGTACCTTTATCTATTTGTCGTGATCCCGTGGCAGTTTGTGTGGCCCGATGAGGCGGCTTACGGTCACAGTTTTGACGTCGTGTTTTTCCTGGAGCATTTCGTTTTTCTGGTGTGCGCGGGGAGCATCTGGCTGCGGAGCACGGGAGCGTGGAGAACGGTTTACAGAACGCTGTTCATGGCAGGCGTGGTATATGGGTTCGCTTCCGTTGCCTCCAGCCTGGCAATCGATTACGGGCAATATTACACCGGGAGCATCTACGACCCGCCACTGCTCTTGGCGATGGCGTGGTTCGCACGAGTGGGACTGATGGCGAGGACGCAGACGCTACGGCCCGAGCCCGCAAAAGCGGACCAGGGCAAGCGAGATCTTTGGATGTCGGGCCTGGCGGTGATAACGATTCTCTCCCTGCCGGCGATGGCCGGCTGGGCGCTGTACTATAGCGCGGCGCCGGCACCGGTGCGCAGTTTCCGGCTGTTGCTGACCTTGATCACGATGATGATCCTGGGCACGATGACCTGGATCAAGCAACATCGCCTGGACAAGGAACTGGCCCGGGCCAACCGGGAACTGCGGGAAGATTCGCTCACCGATGTGCTCACCGGGGCCAGGAACCGGCGGTTTCTGAACGCCACGATTGAGGGGGATGTGCGCCAGGTGGTGCGCTCGTATTCTCCGGCAGTGTCCTCGCAAGGGAAACGGAACCGTGATCTGGTCTTCTATATTATCGACACCGATTACTTCAAAGAGGTGAACGACCGCTACGGACACGATGTGGGCGACAAATTACTGGTGGAGATATCGCGGCGGATCAGTTCGGCGATCCGGCACTCCGATGCGCTCATCCGCTGGGGCGGAGACGAGTTCCTAGTGGCTTCGCGCTACACCAATCGCGAGGATTCGGCGACATTGGCCAACCGGGTGTTGAACTTTGTAGGCCGGGACCCTTTCGAACTCGAAGGCTGTGTCAGCATACCTTGTACATGCTCGATCGGCTGGGCGGTATTTCCGTGGTACGAAGATGAGGCTGGAGCAATCGCCTACACGGAAGTACTGCGATTGGCCGACGAAGCTCTCTACCAGGCAAAAAAGGGCGGAAGAAACCAGGCGGTCGGAGTGTTGCCCACGCTCAAGAAACCGGCATCCGACGCAACGGCTGGCCGCAGCAGCAATCCGGATCGGCTAGCAGATCAACTGGCAGCGCGGACGGTGAGAACCCCGGGCCCGGTGCGGCCGGGCGAGCCAGCAAGCGGGCATAGTCTGGCACGGGCAATCCCCGCCACCCAGGCGACGTAATTCAGTTCCCGCTCGATATCCTACGCATCGACGCGGTATTCGCTCTTCACCAGGCCACTCGGATAGCACTGCGTCGCCACATGATGCAGGCGCACATCGCGCGGCAATGCGCCGAAGAGAGGAATTCCTTCTCCAATAAGTACAGGGACGCGAGTGATGATGAGGCGGTGGACCAAGCCGGCGCGCAGAAATCGCTGGATCGTGACTCCTCCGTCGACGTAGATATGACGGACACCACCGGCGGCGAGCTTCGACAGAATGTCGGCAGGAGGGCCGGCCATTTGCTCCACCGTGCCTCCGCGCACGGTTGAAAAATCAATAGGGCGGCTGCTAAGAACGATCACCCGCTTGCCGCCGTAGGGCCATTCCGGAAACGCGAGAACCGTCTCAAAAGTCTTTCGGCCAATGACAAGCGCATCGACGCTGGCCATGAATTCGGGATATCCATGGGGTTCGCCGCCGCCCTCAGGCAGAAAGTCGAGATCGCCGTTAGGCCGGGCGATAAAACCGTCGACACTGGTCCCGATAAACACAGATACCGTCATGTGGAGTTCCTCGGAACTACCCACTGAGTTTAATCGCAAGGGCGCGAAATGCAGCAGTGCGAGAAGTAAGGCGTCGACCTTCGCTGTCCGGTATAATTCGCGCTGCATGGCGCTGACGGCTGGAACCAGGCTCGGACCGTACGAGATTCAATCGCCTTTGGGTGCAGGCGGCATGGGAGAAGTGTACCGTGCGCACGATTCCCGCCTCGGCCGCGATGTCGCTATCAAAGTTCTCCCGCCGCGGTTGCAATCTGATCCTGACCTGAAAGCTCGTTTCGAGCGTGAGGCCAGGGTTATCTCGTCGCTACAGCACGCGCATATCTGTACGCTCTTCGATGTCGGCCACCAGGACGGCATTGATTTTCTGGTGATGGAGTATCTGGAAGGCGAGACCCTCGCCGCCAGGCTGCTGAAAGGCCCGCTGCCACTCGACCAGGTGCTGACCATCGCGATCCAGACTGCGGATGCTCTGGAGCGTGCGCACCGGCACGGAATCATTCATCGCGATCTGAAACCGGGGAACATCATGCTGACCAAGTCGGGCGCCAAGCTGATGGACTTTGGTCTGGCCAAGGGAAAAACAGCGGGGGCGCTGTCTTCGGGGACGGGTGTCGGTGTGCTGACACCCTCGACGCCGACCATGAACGTGGCGCAGATGACATCGCCACTGACGCCGCTTACACAAAAAGGTTTGATCGTAGGCACGTTCCAATACATGGCGCCGGAGGTGTTGCAAGGCGCTGAGGCGGATGCCAGGTCGGATATTTTCAGCTTCGGCTGTGCGCTTTACGAGATGGCTTCGGGGAAACGGCCGTTTGACGGCAAGTCGCAAGTAGGAGTGCTGGCGGCGATTCTGGAGCGAGAGCCGGAACCGATCAGCGTGGTGCAGCCGATGACGCCGCCGGCTTTGGAGAAGCTGATCCGCATCTGTCTAGCGAAAGATCCGGACGAGCGCTGGCAATCGGCGCATGATTTAAAGCTGCAACTGGAAGCTATTTCGGAAATGGGGAGTAAAGCTGGAGTGCCCGCGGTGGTGGCAGGGGCACGGCGCGAGCGAAAACGGCTGGGGATGATCCTTGCGGTTGCGGGCTGGGCGCTGGCATTGGCCGCCGTGCTTGCTGCGTTCTACTATGCGCGGCAGCTCTCAGAGGAGCAGCAGCCGGTGCGGGCTGACATCGATTTGCCGAGCGGAACGGATATGACGGTCGCCCAATACGGTGCAGCAGTCATCTCGCCGGATGGCAGAAAGGTGGCCATTCCAGCCGAGACTCCGAACGGCAGCGAACTTTGGATGCACGATCTGACCAGCGGCAAAGCGGCGGTGATCGCAGGGACCGAAGGCGTCATGTTTCCCTTCTGGTCGCCGGACAGCAACATGATTGGGTTCTTCTCCAACGGTAAGATGCGCACGGTGTCGGCCGCGGGAGGACCGGTGCAGATCATTTGCGATGCGCCGGCCGGGCGCGGAGGCGCATGGAGCCAAGCGGGAATGATCGTGTTTACGCCCAACATTGAAGAGTCTCTCTACAAAGTCGGGGAGAGCGGGGGCACGCCGGTAGCAGTGACCAAACTGAAAGGCAAAGGCCACACTCATCGTAATCCGATATTCCTGCCCGACGGCAAACACTTCTTATTCACGCAGCGGCTGGTGGCAGCCAACGTAGGAGACCTCTATGCCGGATCGTTGGACGGAGCTGAGCCGAAACTGGTGTTGCCACACGCGTCCAACGCGGTATACGCGCAAGGTTATCTGCTTTACCTCCACGATCGGAATCTGATGGCCCAGCATTTCGATCCCAAGTCGATGACCGTTAGTGGCAATCCAATTCCGGTGGCCGAGGACGTGGAATATTGGGGTCCGAAAGACTTGGGGAATTTTTCGGCCTCGACTGCGGGCACGCTGATTTACCGGAAGGCACAAACCAGCGAGTCGCGATTTGCGTGGGTGAAGCTGCCGGGAAAAGAGAGTGAAGAATTCGGCGACACCATTAGCGGCATTAGCGGGCTGATCAGCGTGTCCTCGGACGCGAAGAAAGTCGCATTCGCGAAGCGGGCACCGGACGCCCCCGACACTGACCTTTGGGTTTTCGACGTGGAACGCAACATTATGGCCCGGCAGACGTTTAACACGCCGGGGCTTATCTATTCGGCATTCTCACCGGATGGGACCAAGCTCGCCATCACCGCCAGCATTGGCACCAAGGGAAGTATGAGGATCAAGACTTTGGCCACGGGCGCAGAGCAGCCAATCACTTCGGAGATCCAGGATATCGCTTACGTCACCTCGTGGACGCCGGATGGCAAGTACCTGATCACAAGTGCTCAGGATCCGAAGACGGCGTTCGACATCTATGCCCAGCCGGTGGACGGGGGCAAGCCTATTCCACTGCTGACTCAGGGCTACGATGAAAGGAACGGCGAAGTTTCACCCAACGGGAAATGGATGGCATATGACTCGAACGAATCAGGGCGTGAAGAAGTCTATATCACCGATTTTCCGGGAGCTCATGCCAAGATGCAAGTATCTTCCGAAGGAGCTGGGTTTTGGCACGCCTGGAGCCACGATGGAAAAAAGCTGTATTTTGCGAATGGCAAGAAATTGATGGCGACAGAAATCCGGAATCCCGAAACCATGGAACTCGGCGGTACAGCTGTGGTCACCACGCTTGAAGAGCGGCCGTTGGGCTTTGGCAGTGATGGCCGTTTGCTGGTGCTGAAGTCGAAAAACGGCCAGCAGGCGGAGCCGTTGCGGATGGTGCTGCATTTCCCGGATGCGTTACACCTTCAACCGCAGTAGCAGCGCTGTGGCTTTGCGGAACCAAGGACGTTCGCGCCGGCGCTGGTAGGCAGGCATAGTCGGCCTTTTCGCAAGGATGCGCTGCGCCCACTGGCGAGCTTCGTCGTTGCGCCGCTCGGATGCCAGAAAGCTGGCGTAATTGTAGTAGGTCTCTGATGCCGTCGAAATCTTCGTGACCTCGCGAAACAGAGCTTCCGCTTTCTCGGGCTGACCGGTGTTGGCGTAGGCATGGGCGAGCTGGGCGGCGGCGAGATGAAAGTCATAAGTTGAATCCTGCGATACCACACGCTCCAGATCAGGGACGGCGGCCGCGAAGTCTCCCATCTTTATTTCGGCGATGCCGCGACGGTAGAACGGGTCGGGGGAATCGGTGCGGGCAGAGATGGCGATGTCATAGCAATGGCGGGCGCGGGCGTAATTCCCTTCTTCGAGGTATAGATCGGCCAGCTCTTCATAATTGCCGGCGGAAGGATTATCCAGAATTGCGTATTCGAGTTCGCGGATGCGCCTGCGGCGGGGAAAAACCTTGAAAGACTGGCGGAGCAGGCCGGCGTCGGGAATGACTTCAACGGCGATGTAGATCAGCGCGCCAAGGCCGCCGAGAAAAATGATGATCCAAAGCCAATAGCCATCGGGGCGGCGGCGAATGAAATGCACAATCGCGACCGCCTGGAGGATGAGCCCCCACGGATAAAATAAAAAGATCAGCGATCCCATGGATTAACGGACTATAGCATGGCGAGGACGTGTTCCTAAGCGACTGGCACATGTCCTCTTTGCGTTCTTAGCGATTCCCTAGCGAACTTTGCGGTTGAAAACTCTTGACCGCAAAGTACGCAAAGCTTTCGCAACGACCGCAAAGAAAACCTAAGATCGACAGCGAGGGAGTGCTTTTCTCCAACGCTCGTAGGCTTGCGGCCTGGCAGCCGATGTTAGAATCGACTGTGGCAAAACCTTCCATCCGCCTGCTGGCCGCCGATATTGACGGCACCCTGCTCAATCCCCAGTTCCAGATTTCGGAAGCTGATATGACGGCGTTGCGCTGGGTGCAAGCCGAGGGGGTGGAGATCGTTCTAGTCACAGGGCGGCGGCACAAGTTTGCCCTGCCGATTGCCGAACTGCTGGGATTTGATCTGTGGATCATCAGTTCGAATGGCGCAGTCACGCGATCGCTCGCGGGCGAAACTTTTCATCGTGATTTGCTTCCGGTGGAAGTTTGCCGCAGACTTTGCGGCGATATGCAGGGATTTCGGGGCAATACGGTGCTGACCTTTGACGTCGAGGGCAAAGGTGCGATTGTGCTGGAGCACATGCGAGAGCTGAACGTCAGCATTCAGCGCTGGCTGGAGAAGAATCTGGAGTACATCGATTTTGTGATTCCGCTGGAAGATTCGTTGACCCAGGACCCGGTGCAGGCCATGTTCTGCGGGCCGATCGCGCGGATGCATGGGGCGCTGGCGGGTCTGGCGACGAGCGGAGTGGAAGGACAAATTTCGGTGCTGCGCACGGAGTATCCGGTGCGCGATTTGTCGATTGTGGATGTACTCAACCGAGGATGCACCAAGGGGCACGCGCTGGAGCGCTGGGCCAATTTCCGGGGCATTGCCCGCGAACAGGTCATGGCCATTGGTGATAACTATAACGACATTGAGATGCTTGCTTACGCGGGATCGCCATTTATCATGGGAAATGCATCGGAAGAACTGCGCGGCAAGGGCTGGAATGTGACTTTGTCGAATGCGGAAAATGGAGTTGCGGCAGCGATCGAGCAGATAATGGGACAGGCGCGGGTGCAGGTTTAGCGACAACGGGAAATAGCAGGTCCCTCGACTGCGTTTCATCGTTCTTCGTACGATGAAACTACGCTCGGGATGACAAGATATTTTATATGCGGCTTCTGGGAAAACTCGTTGTGGGACTCGCCTTCATTGGCGTCTCGGTCTGCGCTTTCGCGGCGGATGTTGCTGTGCTGCGCAACGGATTTTCCATCCGGCACGAGCGGCGGGAAGTCATGGGCGCGGTTACGCGGCTCTATCTCAATAACGATGGTAGCGGGTATGTGGATGTTCGCAGCGAAGAGATCGACCATTTCGAACCGGACTTGACGCCGGTCCCTGGGACGACCGTTCTGAAGCTGCCAGATGTGGTTGGCTCGGTGAGCCATCGTTATCATCTTGATCCGGATCTGGTGAACAGTGTGATTCGCGCGGAGAGCGGATTCAATCCGAAGGCAGTGTCGCGAAAAGGAGCGATGGGCTTGATGCAGTTGGAACCGCAAACCGCGGCACAGTTGGGCGTGGCTGATCCGTTCGATCCGGCAACGAATGTGGACGGGGGCACACGCTATTTACGCGAATTGCTGGTGCGATACGACTTTGATTTGATCAAGGCGCTGGCGGCTTACAACGCCGGCCCACAGAGGGTAGAACAGTATCACGGCGTGCCTCCTTATTATGAGACCCAGGCTTATGTGGCAAGAGTAGTGCGCGATTTCAATCGCAAGAAGCTGGCGGAACGGAAAGCAGATGGAGTAAAGAAAGTCAGCGCCCACACGGGGCAATCGGTGAGGCCAGTAGCGCAGTCTGCGCAGTAGATTGACGGCACGGCTGGAAGCCGTGCTTTTCAAAGCGTTCGCAGTCTTTCATCCCTTTCATGAACAAATCGCGTGCCCTGATTTACGGATTGGTGCTGGCCGTACTGGCGGGATTGGTGTATATGCAGTTCCGCGAGTGGCGGACTTTCGACTGGGAGAAATTCCTGGTCAACAGTCGCGACGTGAGCTGGCAGCACGTCGTCCGTGGAATTCTGTATATCTACCTGGGTTATGTGCTTCGCGCTTATCGCTGGAAAGTTTTCCTGCGTCCAGTGCGCAGGGATACTTCGACGGCCGAGCTTATTTCTCCCACCGTGGTTGGCTTCACTGGACTGGCGCTGCTCGGACGACCGGGAGAACTGATTCGGCCTTATTTGATTGCCCGCCGCACCAAACTGAGTTTCTCGTCGCAGATGGGGGTGTGGGCGGTGGAACGGATCTTCGACCTTGCGGCGTTTACCGTGCTGATCGTTTCGGCCATATTTCTGCCTACGAAGCTGCGCGCCTTTGCGGCCCAGCGTCCGCTCTATAACCACTGGGTGCACGTATCGGGATACGTGCTGTCGGGGCTGGTCGTCGGCTTAGTGTGCGTCACGCTGCTGATCGGTTATCGGGGCGCGAGCGTGGCGGATTGGGTGGAAGTTCGCTTGGCTCATCTGGCGAAGAATCTGGGGCAACGGATCGCCCTACGAGTGCGTGAATTTGCCGAAGGGCTGCACACGATTCACGGATTTTGGGAGCTGGTGCAGGTTTCGGTGGCGTCGCTGCTCATGTGGTGGATGATTGCAGTCAGTTATGAGGAAGTCACCCACGCCTATGGAGCGCCTATGCAGGCGATGAGCGTGACCAAGGTGTTGCTGCTCTTGGGATCGGGCATGGTGGGCTCGCTGGTGCAACTGCCAGGGGTGGGCGGCGGCGCACAACTGGCAACCATTGAGGCGCTGAACAAGGTGTTCGACATTCCGCGGGAGTTAGCGGTAAGCTGCGGGATTCTGATTTGGCTAGTAAGTTTTATGGCGATTGTGCCGGTTGGGCTGGTGTTTGCTCATCATGAGAGGCTGTCGTTGCGGAAGGTGGCGGCGGAGAGCGAGAAGGCGGAAGAGGAAGAGGCAAGTACAACATCCTAAAATCGCAGAGGTCGCAAAGGACGGCCGCAGAGGACGCAGAGACGGCGAGCCGCATTTAGCGCGTGCACGTCCTGTTACAATCACTGGTTCACCCACTAGCCCCATGAAGTGTCCTTTCTGCGGATTTGCGAACGACAAAGTGGTGGATTCGCGCGAGAGCAAAGAGGCGGATTCCATCCGCCGGCGGCGCGAGTGCCTGAAGTGCGAGAAGCGCTTCACCACCTACGAACGCATCGACGAAATTCCCTACATGGTGGTCAAGAAAGACGGGCGGCGTGAGAAATTCGACCGCCAGAAGGTCCTGAACGGCCTTTTGCGGGCGTGCGAGAAGCGGCCAGTGCCAATCAGCAAGCTGGAACAGATTGTGAACGAAGCTGAGAGTTTTGTGATTGAGTCGGCGGAACGCGAGCGCAAGACCAGCGAACTGGGAGAGCTGATCATGAACCGCTTGCGGCGTTATGACAAAGTGGCTTATGTAAGATTTGCATCGGTGTATCTGGACTTCAAAGATGTGCAGGAATTCATGACGGAGCTGAAAGATTTGCTCAAGACGAAGGACGCGGCGGAGGTTCGCGGCAAGCCGACGGCGAAGAATTGACGTTTGCTATCAAGTTGCACCGCAATTCTGCCGATAAATAACCAGCCTATGGCCCACAAGATCACACTCATTCCCGGCGATGGCATCGGCCCCGAGGTGTCGCGGGCAACGGTGCGGATTCTCGAAGCCACGGGGGTGAAGTTCGAATGGGAGACGTTCGCCGCGGGGGCTGAGGCTTTCGAGAAATATCACGAATACATTCCCAAGGAACTGAGCGAATCGATTGAGCGGACGCGAGTCGGACTCAAGGGGCCGGTGACCACGCCCATCGGCGGGGGCTTTGCCAGCATTAATGTCACTCTGCGCAAGCAATTCGAGCTGTATGCGAATTTTCGGCCAATCCGCAACCTGCCGCATATTCCGACGCGCTATCCGCAGGTGGATTTGATTATTGTGCGGGAGAACACCGAAAGCCTGTATTCGGGCATTGAGCATGAAGTGGTGCCGGGGGTGGTGGAGAGCCTGAAGATCATCACCGAGAAAGCTTCGACTCGGATTGCGAAGTTTGCGTTTGAGTATGCGCGCAAGAACGAGCGCAAGAAGATCCATGCCATCCACAAAGCCAACATCATGAAGCTGTCGGACGGGCTTTTCCTGCGCTGCTGCCGGGATGTGGCCAAGGGCTTTCCGGAAATTACTTATGCCGAGCACATTGTGGACAACACCTGCATGCAGCTGGTGATGAATCCTTATCAGTACGATGTGCTGGTGATGGAAAATCTTTACGGCGACATTATCTCGGACTTATGCGCGGCGTTCATTGGCGGGCTGGGGCTGGTGCCGAGTGCGAACATTGGCGACCACTGTTCGATTTTTGAAGCGGTGCATGGCTCGGCGCCGGACATTGCCGGGAAGAATATCGCCAACCCTACCGCACTGATTCGCTGTTCCCTGCTGATGCTGCGGCATCTGGGAGAATTCGACGCGGCTCTGAAAATCCGCAATGCGCTGGAGAAGGTCTATCGCGACCGCGACAAGCTGACGAAAGACGTGGGCGGGAAAGCGGGCACGTCGGAGTTTGCGGATTCCATTATTGCGGCGATGGAAAACGGAGTGGCGCAACCGGCAGGTTAACTTCCTCGTTGACGAAGGCTCTGTGATTGAGTAACATCCTCTGTTCTTTTGTTGACAAGGATCTTCGGGGGATGGCGCACTCAACACGGCGGACAGGTGTGGTTCTGTTCCAGCTTGGCGGGCCCGACTCGCTGGAAGCCATCGAGCCATTTCTCTTTAATTTGTTCTGTGACCCCGACATCATCGACTTCCCTTTCGCCCGCATCGGGCGTAAACCCCTGGCAAAATTGATTTCGAGCACGCGCGCGCGCAAAGTTCAGCACCACTATGCCGCGATCGGAGGAGGCTCGCCGATCCGGCGGTTTACCGAACAGCAGGCGCGGACTTTGCAGTTGCGTTTGGTTGAATCGGGGATGGACGCGCGCTGTTTTGTGGCCATGCGCTACTGGCATCCGTTTACGGCCGAAGCGATCGAACAGGTGCGGGCTGCGGGCTGCGACGAAGTGGTGCTGTTGCCGCTCTATCCGCAATATTCCAGCACCACGACCGGCAGCAGCCTGAACGAATGGCAGAGGCAGTTTCAGGATGAACTTCCGGCGTACTGTGTTGAGCCGTTTTATCGTCATCCTCTTTATCTGGACGCGCTGGTGGAAAAGATTGATGAGACACTGGCGCGTTTTCCTGACCCCCGCCGGCCGGAGTTGGTGTTCAGCGCGCACAGCGTTCCAGTGCAGGTTATCGAAAACGGCGATCCTTATCAGCGGCAGATTGAAGAAACCGTAGATTTGCTCATGCGGCGGGGCGGATGGAGCAATGGACACCGCCTTTGCTACCAGAGCAAGGTGGGCGCAAGCAAGTGGTTGCAGCCGTCTTTGCAGCGCACGCTGCGAAATCTGGCGGCAGAAGGAGCACGCGAGGTGTGTGTGGTTCCGATCTCGTTTGTCTCCGATCACGTGGAGACGCTGGGCGAGATTGATCACGAAGCGCGGCGCGAAGCGGCCACGCTCGGCATCACAAAATTTGAAATGATGCCGGGACTGAATAATTCTCCGACGTTCATTTCGGCACTGGCGGATCTGGTGGAGACTGCGATTGGTGTAAATTTGATGCGACGGGAAGGCGGCGAACTGGTTGCCGCTGATTGAGGTTGGCCTGGCGCCGCGGAAGTCAGCGGCACCCTAGATTAGTTTTCGGCAAGCGGTATCGCCGATGTGGGGAGTAGAGGGATGGCAGACGAATCCGCAGGCATTCTGGGGCGCCTTCCGCCGTTGCCGCGGAAAGCTCTTAACAATTCGGTCATTGGGATGGAGCAGGCCTATCGGCAGCGCAAGGGCTTGCCTTTGCTTTCGGAGGCAGACATTGAGGCGCTGAAAGCCGGGCAGCCGATGGGGTGGGAAGTCGGCGGAGCGGCCGCGGCCCCGGCGGCAGTGGCTCCGGCGGTGGCTGCGCCGCCAGCAGCGGCACCTGTGGCTGCGGCTCCTCCCGCGGTTGCCGCAGCGAATATCAGCGCGGAAGTCGCAGGCTGGGTGGCGCAAGGGAAAAAGTGGGGCAAGTCGACTATCGCCGCCGAGCAAGCGCGACGTGGGCGTAAAGGATTGCCGGCGCTCAATGACGCCGAAATAGCGGCTCTGTTAGGCGAACCGGCGGCTCCGGCTGCCGCGTCTCCTGTAGCTGCAGCGGTTGCGGCAGCTCCGCGAGCGGCGGCTCCGGCGATGGCCTCTTCTGCGGCAGCTTCGGTGGCGCGCAGCGGAGCTTCCACAAGTTATGTGGGCACACCGGCGGTAGGAACTTCGAAAGCAGCGGCTGCCGGCGGATTGGCGGCGATTGGGCCGGAAGACAATGAGATCAACCGTGCCCGCCGGCGGCTGGTTTGGGCGACGGTTGCGGCATTTCTGACTGCCTGGTTGCTGGCCTTTTTCCGATTCTTCCTTCCACGCACTCTGTTCGAACCGGCGACCAGCTTCAAGATTGGATATCCCGCCGATTTTGGGCTGGGCGTTGACACCAAGTTTCAACAGAAGTACCGCATATGGGTAGATCGCACGCCTGACCGCCTGTTCGTGATCTATGCCCGCTGCACGCATCTGGGTTGCACCCCGGACTGGAAACCCAGCGAGAACAAGTTCAAGTGTCCGTGCCACGGCAGCGGCTACGACAGCGAAGGCATCAACTTCGAAGGCCCGGCGCCACGGCCGATGGACCGTGCCCATCTCGAAGTCGCGGCCGACGGCCAAATTCTTGTAGATGTAGCCAAGCTTTATCAGTGGCCCAAAGGCCAACCTAGCCAGTTCAACGATCCCGGCGCTTATTTACCGGGGTAATCACAATCGCAAGCGAAAGCTCCACCAAATCTGTAGAGGAAGATAATGGCTGAAGAAAAAGGAAACGGAAACAACGGGAACCGGGTTCGACTGCTGGAGCGAGTGAAGGCTGGCGTCAAGGACGATGTTCAATCGCTTAAGACGGACGTTCCGGCGAAAGCGAAAGAGCAGATCGAAGGCCTGAAAGACCCGACCAAGACACAGGTCTACACTTCCATCTTCCGTCACAAGCACGATGACACGCCCCGCAATCGCGCATTGGGCGTGCTCTCGAACGTGTTCCTGCATTTGCATCCGGCCAAGATCAATCGCGATGCGGTGCGTTACAGCTACACCTGGGGCATGGGCGGAATTACGTTCTATCTTTTTATCGTGCTCACCTTCACCGGCGTGTTGCTGATGTTCTATTACCACCCGAGCAAGGTGCAGGCCTTCCGTGACGTGCTGTACCTGGAGCACGACGTTCCTTTTGGCAAATTGTTGCGGAACATGCACCGCTGGGCCGCGCACTTGATGGTGATTGCGGTCTGGCTGCACATGTTCCGGGTATTCCTGACCGGCTCCTACAAGAAACCGCGCGAGTTCAACTGGAATATCGGGGTGCTGCTGCTGGTGTTCACACTTCTTCTTTCTTTCACCGGATACCTGCTGCCTGACGATCAGCTGGGATTCTGGGCGGTCACGGTAGGAACCAACATGGCGCGGGCAACGCCGTTTCTGGGTCATGAGGGCCCGTTCGGCAAGGCAACTGGGCATGACTGCCTATAACGACGTACGCTTCGGGCTGCTGGGCGGATCGATTGTGGACGCCAACGCACTGCTGCGGTCTTATATATGGCACTGCATTGGAATACCGATTGTGGCTTCGGTATTGATGATCGTTCACTTCTGGCGAGTAAGAAAAGACGGCGGCATTTCCGGGCCGGCTCCGGTGATGCTCGCCGAAGAAGCGGACAAACCGAGACGGCAGGTTTAGAACTTTCAAGCTGAGCTTCGACCGGATGGGCGAGGCGCCTGTCCCCACATGGTTCGTGGAGAGATTATGGATTGGCATCAACTTTGGCAGATCGCGTCCGCCCCCGACAATGTGCCCATTGTCGGCATGATTCCGTTGCTGATTTTCTATTGCTATCTGGCGTTGAAACAGGCCAGGGCCAATGATGCGCTGATTGCCGAACTGGAAACCAATCCGGCGATGGCGAAGACTCGCTACCGTAAAGCGTGGCCGTTTCGGCCCGGCTGGCAAAAAGAAGTTCATGTTTGGCCGTTTCTGTTGCGGATTGAGTTTTTGGCTGCGATTATCGTCACCATCATCCTGATGGTGTGGTCGATCACGCTGTATGCGCCTCTGGAAGAGCCTTCGAATCCCAACCTGACGATGAATCCGGCGAAAGCTCCGTGGTATTTCCTGGGCTTGCAGGAGATGCTGGTGTACTTTGACCCGTGGATCGCCGGGGTAGTGATGCCTACGTTGATCATCGTCGGCTTGATGATCATTCCTTATATTGATACCAATCCGCTGGGCAGCGGCTATTACACGATCAGGCAGCGCAAGTTTGCGATCGGAACATTCTTATTCGGATTCATCATTCTTTGGGTCTCGATGATCCTCATTGGAACTTTTATTCGCGGCCCTGGCTGGCAATGGTTCTGGCCGGGACAAACCTGGGACCACAATCGCCTGATTTACGAGGTGAACCGCGACTTGCCCGATCTTTTCGGCATCACCTCGAATCTGGGTAAGGGTATTTTTGGCGCGATGGTGGTTGGCGGCTACTACCTGGTGGGCGGGCTTGTAGTTCACGCTCTGTTTCGGCGCTACAACCCGAAGGATTACAAGCGCATGAGTCTGCTGCAATACTCGCTCATGCAGTTCTTTTTGCTGACGATGGTGGCGCTGCCGGGAAAGATGGCTTTGCGGCTGCTGTGGCACATCAAGTACGTGTGGATCACACCGTGGTTCAACGTATGAACTTGTCGGCTTTTTTTGGTCGTTGGGTTTTGGCAGTGATGATCGCCGACGAACGACGACGGACGACCAACGACTGTCAGGGAGAATGCTTTGCCTGAACAACCGATTCCAGAGCGAGATCCGATAGTCACGAAGTCGTATGCGCTGCATTACGTCGTTGCCATGGTGATTCTCATGGCCACGCTCTTCTGGGCGTTATGGGACGAGAACTTTGCCCAGCGGCCGTGGAAAGCTTTCCAGCACCAGTGGCAAACCCGCTACACCGCGCTGCTGGATAAGACGATTTCGAAGTCGGAAGCGTCGCAGACTGCGGTGGAAAGCGCTCCTGACTATCAGGCGCTTAAGCGGACGTACGAGCAAGCCGAGGAGCAGACAAAGGAGCCAGCAGCGAAGATCAAGGAAGAGTTGGCCGACGCGAATGGCAAATTGCTGGCGGTGCGCTCGGTGTTCACCGACCGGCGGGCTTACGTCAATGCGATCAATTACGACGTCGAGACTTCAACCAGCGCCTCCTCGCGCAAGAGCCTGAAGGAAAAGCTGACCGAATACGAAAGCGAAGAGGCGACGGTTGAGTTTCCCGACCACAGCCGGAAGAAATATACGTTCCCGCAGCTTGAGGAGGCTTTCAATGAGGCGAATGCCGAGAAGACCCGGCTCAGCCTGGAGTTGGGAACCGTGCTGAAACCGGTGACCGCGGCCAACACGGCGATGTTGGCCTACATCATGAATCACATGGTGGCGCTCACCCCTACACAGATTGATGGGTTAAAGAGAAAGACGGAATTGTGGGACCCGCACATCGTGCAGATCAACGTGCCTGAAGCCAATATCGTGGACCGCTGCCAATCGTGCCACATGGGCATTCTCGAACCGCTGCATCTGACCGCGGTATCGATGATGGCGAAAGGCGAAAAACAACCTGATGAATATGCGCGGGCGTTTACCAGCCATCCTCAGCCGGAATTGCTGAGTATTCATGATCCGGAGAAATTTGGCTGTTCACCCTGCCATCAAGGCAACGGGCGCGCGACTACGAGCGTTGAGAAAGCGCACGGCACTTATGAGCACTGGCTGTGGCCGCTGTTCCCCAGGCAGAACGTGCAGGCGGGGTGCCAGAACTGCCACGCGGCTGACATGGTGCTGGCCAGCGGTGGCACGGAATGGAAAATCATCGATGAAGGCAAGGACCTCTTCCGGCAAAAAGGTTGCATGGGCTGCCACCGCTACGAAGGCTACGACCGGGAGCCCGAGCAGCTAAATGCGATCGCGCAGCAACTGAAACTTTCTGACCAGCAGAAGATCGACAATTCCAAGCAGGCGGCGTATCTGATGAAGCAGGCTGACGCCGCCGAAACCAATGACGAAGCCAACCGCCTGAACGACCAAGCCATCGCCCTGAAGGTGGCCAACAGCAAGATCGACGGTCATCTTCAGCAGCTTGATTTTGAGTCCCATAGTCTTATGCAGGATGAGAAGAAGGTGGGACCGAATCTCAAGGATGTCCGGCTCAAGCTGAACAAGAACTGGATTCCGGTGTGGCTGAAGAAGCCTACGGATTTTCGTCCCACGACGAAAATGCCGAATTTTCGCCTGACCGATCATCAGATTCAGGCGATTTCGGCGTATTTGTGGCAGTCGGCGCTAACCGATCCCTTGCCGGTTCAGAAACCGGGCAACGTGGAACATGGCAAGCAACTCTTTCAGACCCGGGGATGCCTCGCCTGCCACTCCATTGGTGAAGGCAGCCAGATGATGGGCGGGACATTTGCGGCCAACCTGTCCCGTGAAGGTGAAAAAGCCAACTACAACTACCTAGTGCGCTGGATCCATAATGCGCGCCAGCGCACGCGTCCGTATTGTCCTTACGAGAAGAAAGACATCGGGCCAGAGGATTACGCCAAGAAGGGTCTACCTTACCAGTTCGATTTGCAGCACAGCCAGTGCCCGAATGACGGCCATGAACTGCAAGTGCAGAACATGACCGTGATGCCGAGCCTGCGGCTTAGCGAGGAAGACGCGCAGGACATCGCCACCTTCCTGATGACGCAGAAGCGGAAAGAGCCTTCCGACTACGCCGAGGCGTCTTTTATGGACGATCCCAAACTGAAAGGCGAAGGCAAGAAATGGATTCGCCAATACGGTTGCGCAGGTTGCCACGAAATTTCAGGTTTAGAGGATGAAGGCCGCATCGGCACTGAACTGACGTATGAAGGCAGCAAGCCGATCGAGCGCCTGGACTTCGCGCTGTTCACTGTGCCCGCACAGCGCGGAACCGAGGAGCCGATTACCGATCCCGAAGACCTGGCGCGGCTACCTGAGGGGCCGGCAAAAGGTCCGTGGTACAACCTCAAGGGATTCTTCGAGCATAAATTGGCCGAGCCCAATGTCTACGACAAGGGAAAGATCAAGTCTGAGACAGAAGTTCTGCGCATGCCAAATCTCCATCTGAATAAGGAACAGATTCAGGCGCTGACTACGTTCCTGTTGGGGAGCGAGGAAACTTCACTGCCGGAAAGCTACCAATACAAGCCGGGAGATGCGCGGCACGATATTCAAGAAGGTTGGTGGATCGTCAAGAAGTACAACTGCATGGGCTGCCACCAATTTATTCCCGGACAGAAGACGATTCTGATGGGCCTGCCGCAATACAAGGACAATCCTGAGTTGCTGCCTCCGAAACTTTTGACCGAGGGCGCGCGCGTTGACCCGGAGTGGCTGCGACGCTTCCTGTCGAACCCGTCGTTGAGCGAGACAGACACGAACCGCAACGGAGTTCGTCCGTATCTGCAAGTGCGGATGCCGACGTTCTCCTTCTCGGATAATGAGCTGCGAAAATTAGTGCGATTCTTCCAGGCGCTCTCGCAGCAGCCGATGCCATATATTCCGGAGCAGGTACCGACGCTGACCGCCAAAGAAACGGACATGGCACGCAGCCTGTTTTCGAGTACCGCAGCGCCTTGCCTGAAGTGTCACGCCACCGGCGACCCGCAGCATGACAAGTTCGCGACGGCGCCGAACTTCCTGCTGGCGAAGGAACGTCTGAAGCCGGACTGGGCGGAGCGCTGGGTGCTGGATCCGCAGGCGATCAGCCCGGGAACGTCGATGCCCTCGGGACTGTTCCGGAAGCAGAACGGTCAATGGGTGTTTGCTGGTCCAACGCCGCCGTCGTTCCAGGGCTATGAGAAAGACCACTCCAAGCTGCTTGTGGAATATATTTTCCAGCTCACGCCGGAGGAGCAGCGGCGGGTGGCGGCGTCGATGGGTCGACCGCGGGCTTCGAACCAGCCGCCGGGCAGGCAGACTACCACGGCAGCGAGTGGCGGTTCGCGATAGAATGTAAGGTTCTGTAGCGTCGGCCACGAGTACAGGCTAACAATCTGGACGGGCGAGAATGCGCGTCCTCGCATGAAAAAGCTATGTTCAATACTCCACGAAGGGGCGACATCATGAATAAGAAAACATGGATTGCTTTAATGGGTGTGCTGTGCCTGGGGTTCGTAGTCCTGGTCGGCTGTAGTAAGAAGGAGGAAGCACAACCGGCGGCTGCCCCGGAAGCGACTCAGCCGGCAGCAGCAGCTACGCCGATTGATCCCAACACGGTTGGCAGCATCACTGGCACCGTGAAACTGGACGGCGCAGCCCCCAAGGAAGCCAAGATCGATATGAGCCAGGACGCGGCCTGCAAGGGTGTAAACACGGCCGAGACCATCGTCGACGACGGGGGCAATCTGGCCAATGTTTTCGTCTACGTGAAGGATGGCTTGGGAACCCGGACGTTCGATGTTCCCACGACCGCTGCGACCATCAACCAGGAAGGCTGCAAATATCATCCGCATGTGCTGGGCGTGATGGCGGGGCAAAACATCGAGATCAAGAACGATGACCAGACCACGCATAACATTCACCCCACGCCGCAGTCCAATCGCGAGTGGAATGAATCGCAGCCCCCGGGCTCCGCGGCCATTGAGAAGAGTTTCGCGCGGGAAGAGATCATGCTGCCGGTGAAGTGCAACCAGCATCCGTGGATGCGGATGTACATCAACGTGGTGAAGAGTCCGTTTTACGCGGTGACCGGTAAGGATGGGAAGTACGAGATCAAGGGCCTGCCGCCGGGAACCTACACCATTGCCTTCGTGCAGGAAAAATTGGGCGAGCAGACCCAGCAAGTCACGCTGGCGCCGAAAGACAGCAAGACTGTGGACGCCAGCTTCAAGATGCAGTAGCTAGGTTAACCGGTAGCGCCGCCGCTTCGAGATTGTCCGCAAGACGGCGGCGCTATAAAGACTCATACGCAGCAAGGAGCCAACTCTGCGATCCCTGCCCATGCCGTATAATCGCGGCCTGCACCGCTTTGCGGTGTTCACGGCGAGTGCGACTTTCTGTCTGCTGATCGCCGGGGCTCTGGTGACCAGCAACGACGCCGGCCTTTCGGTCCCGGACTGGCCAACTTCTTTCGGATCGCTTTACAAGATTCCACACATGGTGGGCGGAGTGCGCTTTGAGCACACGCATCGCATGATCGCCGAATTCGTGGGGCTGTTGACGATCATTCTGGCGATCTGGACCTGGCGCGTGGAAAAACGGCGCTGGATGAAGGCCCTGGCGGTTGGGGCTTTGGGAACGGTGATTGCCCAGGGTGTTCTGGGCGGGTTGACAGTGCTGTTTTATCTGCCACCGGCAATTTCTTCGGCGCACGCGGCGCTGGCGCAAACCTTCTTCTGTATTGCAGTATCGATTGCGGTGTTCACCGGACGGCGATGGGTGGAAGAGGTTCCAAGTATAGAGTTGGATTCGCGCAAGCCGAGCCTGATCACCCTGACCTTGCTCTCGATTTTTGTGCTCTATGTGCAACTCATTCTGGGGGCGATGTTTCGCCATCACGGCATGAGCTGGTGGCCGCATGTGGTGAACGCCCCGGTGGTGGCGCTGGTGCTGACCTGGACAGCGGTGCGGGCGCTGGCAGTGTACGGGAAGATCGAAGCGGTGCGGCGGCCGGCGATTCTGATGCTGGCCCTGTTGATCACACAGCTCTGCCTGGGGTTCATAGCGTTCCTGACGCGAGTCGCTTGGGGCCATGATGCGGTCCAGCCGGAATTGCCCATGGTGATATCGACCGTGGCGCATGTGGCGGTCGGGGCGTTGGTGCTGGCGACTGCGGTGGTGCTTGCGATTCAGGTATGGCGGCATGTTCCGGTGTCGTTCGCAGAGCGAGTGCGAGGCCAAGAAGGTAGTCCGGTGGCGGCGTAAAGCGCGGCCGAGAAAGAGGGTAGAATGTTCTGTGGTTTCTAAAACGTCCACACTCCCCAACGATGTAAGCCTCCCAGAGAACGCCCCTGCGGTCATTTCGGTTCACAACCTGGTTCACCGCTACGAAGAACGCACTGCGTTGGATGGCATTTCCTTTGAGGTGCGTTCGGCTGAGTTGTTCGGGCTGCTAGGCCCGAACGGCAGCGGCAAAACGACGCTGTTCCGCATCCTTTCGACACTAATGATTCCAACGGGAGGACGGGCCGCCATTCTGGGATTCGATGTGGCGCGCGAAGCGAACGCCGTGCGCCGCCACATTGGTGTGGTGTTTCAGGCGCAGAGCATTGACGTGAAGCTAACCGCGGCGGAAAATCTGTGGCATCAGGGGCACCTTTACGGCTTGCGAGGTGCGGCGCTCAAAGCGCGTATTCAGGAGATGCTGGGGCGAGTGGGGCTGGCGGATCGCGCCCATGAAAAAGCCGAAACATTTTCCGGCGGTATGCAGCGCCGCCTGGAGCTAGCCAAAGGATTATTGCATCATCCCAAAGTCTTGCTGCTCGACGAGCCGACGACGGGACTTGACCCCGGTGCGCGGCGCGATCTATGGCAGTATCTGGCGATCCTGCGAGATGAAGAAAAAGTCACGGTTCTGGTGACGACTCACCTGATGGAAGAAGCGGAGCGCTGCGACCGGCTGGCCATCTTGAATGAGGGCAAAGTCGTGGCGTTAGGAACGCCGAACGAGTTGAAACATGAGATTGGCGGGGATGTGATTCTGCTCGATGCCCGCGATCCGGCGTCCTTGGCAGAACGGGTGCAAAAGCGATTTCATGTGGAGGCGCAAGTGCTTCAGGGCAAGGTTCGGCTGGAGCGGGAGCAGGGCCATCGCTTCATCACCGAGGTGGTGGAGGCGTTCCCGCGGGAGATCGACGCGGTTTCGGTGAGCAAGCCGACGCTCGAAGATGTGTTCATTCATCGTACCGGACACAGGTTCTGGACGGAGGGAAGCGCTGAAGCTCGGGAGGCGGAGGCGTAGAAGCGTTTGGCGCAGAGAACTCAGGGAAAAAACAGGAGATAAGCTTTCAATGTTGCTGCTTTCAATCGTGCTGGGAATCATACCGCTCGTGGGAATTGCATGGACGGTGATCAACGGTAGCGTGACGACCGTGGACGGTTTGTTTCTGAGCCTGATTTTGCTGACACTTTCCGGCATTTTGTTTCTGAATGTTTATCTCGAGCTTCGCAAGAAGCACGGCAACGCCGCCTCGGTGGCGACACAGGAGCGTAAATAAGATGGCAACGCGCGATGCCACCATGCCCGTGGCCGTCTCCACTGGAGTGAGCCTGCCAGCGTTCACGCTGTGGTGGCGGGAGATTGTTCGCTTCTACCGGCAGCGCAGCCGGGTGGTGGGAGTGATTGCTTCGCCGCTGCTTTTCTGGGTGGTGATCGGGTCGGGTTTTGGCACTTCGTTTCGCTCCGGCAACGCCGCCGGGCAGCAGCATTATCTCGACTATTTCTATCCTGGCGCGCTGATCATGATCGTGCTGTTTACCTCGATTTTCACCATGATGTCGGTGATTGAAGATCGCAAGGAAGGTTTTCTGCTGTCGGTGATGGCGGCGCCGGTGCCGCGTTCCGCGATTGTGCTCGGCAAGGTGCTGGGGGGAACGACGTTGTCAACGATTCAAGGATTGATTTTCCTGGCGTTTGCGCCGTTCGTCGGTGTGCGCATGGGGTTGGGCGATTTTCTGCTAGTGACGCTGGTGGTTTTCCTAGTTTCGTTTGCGTTGACCGGGCTGGGATTTGCTATTGCTTGGCGGATGGATTCCACGCAGGCGTTTCACGCCATCATTAATTTGTTTCTGATTCCGTTGTGGCTATTGTCCGGCGCAATGTTTCCGTTGTCGGGGGCATCGGGATGGCTGGCATGGGTGATGCGGGCGAATCCCCTGACTTACGGGGTGGAAGGATTGCGCGGATTGCTGTTCCCTGCGAGCCCCACGCTGACTTCGCTGCCGGTTTCAATGTCGGCCCTGGGTCTGTTCGCGGTGGCCATGTTCGGATTATCGTTCTTCATGGTAAATCGACGCAGCACGAGGCCGGCGGCGTGATCCCTGAGCAATACGCCGACTTCCCTGCGCTGATCGCGAGTCTGAACGGGGCCAGCGCGGTGCTGTTGCTGACTGGCCGCAGCTTGATTATGCGCGGCAAAGTCGCCGCCCATCGCGCTTGCATGATCGCCGCCGTAGTTTCCTCCGGATTGTTTCTGGCGTGCTACTTGTATTTCCATTATCAGGTTGGTGATATCCGTTTTCTCGGCAACCATTTTTGGCATGTGGTTTATCTGATTGTCCTCATCCCCCATGTCACCCTCGCAATCGTAATTGTGCCTATGGTGGTTATCACCCTTTCCCGCGGACTACGTGGAAAATACGACAGGCACCGGGCCATTGCGCGGTGGACCTGGCCTTTGTGGATGTATGTTAGCGTGACCGGCGTGCTCGTCTACTTCATGCTTTACCAATGGTTCCCGCACAGCTAGGTTGGGTCTTCCCGGTCAGCAGCGGGCATTTGATTATGTCGATCGTAAGATTAAAGATCGATGTCTCAGGCACGGTGGGCGATGTAGCCTGGCGTGGGATTCAGCAGTTCGATCAGATCCAAAGCGCGGAGTTCGGGCCGAAATTTGGATCGAGCGGGCCGTTCAAGAATCCCGCGAACGCACCCCATGCCAAGGGGGAATGGATCGGGGCGGAAATCAAGCTACAGACGCCGCTTTTGGCGCAGTACGCGGTTTCGCATTATCTGGAGCAGGACCGGGTGCTGGATGCCGATATCGTGGAATAGTTAGGAAGAGCTTGACCACAGGGGACACAGAGGAACACAGAGGGAGATAAACAAATAAATGGCTTCCCTACCCCGACCTTCCGACATGCCTCAGGTTTCCGCAACCAAGCTACGCCCGCGCATGTCCACACGCAACCGGATCCTGTTTTTCGTCACTGCGTGGCTGATCGTCCTCATGCCGTTCTTGTTCTGGTGGAATACCTGGTTTGGACGGCAGCTTTCCGACAAACAACTTGGGGAATATCTACAGGACACGCAGCATCCCCGGCATATTCAACATGCGTTGGTGCAGATGGGAGAGCGCATGAGCCGCGGAGATGTCAAGGTGAAGCAATGGTATCCGGAGGCGGTGCGGCTGGCGAATTATCCGGTGGTGGAAGTGCGCAACACCGATGCCTGGGTGATGGGGGAGGACACCGCGGGCGCGGGATTTCATGAGGCGCTGCTGAAGATGCTGAATGACCCGTCTCTGACAGTGCGGGGGAATGCGGCTTTGTCGCTGGTGCGATTTGGCGACGCGAGCGGGCGTCCGCAACTTGTCGAACTTCTAAAACCGGCGACGATCACGGTGTCGCAGGCGGGAAAAGTGGTCGATATCAGCGAGCCTGGAACCGTTATTCATCAGGGCGGGCTGGTGGCCAAGGTGGAGAGCAACGGACAGGCGGAGGAAGTGCGCTCGCCGATCAGCGGAAGGCTGCGAGAGATGCGGGTGCAAGTCGGGCAGAACGTCGCGGCCGGAGCGGAGATTGCCACGGTTGATCCGGGGACGGAGCAGGTGTGGGAAGCGTTGCGCGGGCTATACGTGATTGGACAGCCCGAGGACATTGCCGCAGTGCTGCCCTATGAACGGGAGTTGCCCGACATTCCGGACCATGTCCGGCAGCAGGCGGTAGCGACAGAGGAAGCGATACGGGGGAGAGAGAAGTAGGGGCAAGCATGCAGAGCACATCGGCGGTGTCAGGCCACTTATCGCCAGTTAGGGGCACGATCCGGCGACATACCTATGGGTTAGGCGACAGGGCCAGATTTTGCGATTGACATTTGGGAATTTGTTGGATAAAGTCTGTTGCCGCAGTAGATGTTGACCCCGGGGCAGTTCATTTTTTCGCCGGAGGCGCCTAGCATGTCCCGCTTCGTCGTTTTTCGTCTCTCTCTCTCTCTCTGGCAGTGTCTATGATGTTGCTGGCTTCAGTCGCACAAGCCCAAAACAACACCTGTCCGACGCCCTCAAAGCCAGATGTCACCACCTGGCACAACGATAACTGCCGTACCGGCTGGCAACAGAATGAAGCCATACTCACTCCCGCTGCCCTCAGGAACAATCTTTTCGGCTTGGTCGGGCAGTTGAGCCTCGCTGGCTCGGTCGATGCCGAACCGCTTGCGGTCAGCGGCCTGGGATCCATAGCGGGATGCACGGGCAACTGTAGCTTGGTATTCGTCGCGGACGAGGAGGACGATGTATATGCCTTCGACGCCTCAGACGGCGCACAGGTCTGGGTAAGGAACGTGGCCGGAGAAGTAAACGGTACCTACGTGGACTGCTCAATTAACAATCTCGCGGGATCCTTCCCGCCATGTGAGGAGAATACTCCTGCAGGTAACACCGTAGGAATCATGGGAACGCCGGTCATCGACGGAGACAAACAAACGCTGTACGCGGTCGGCTCAGTCAATGTGCCGAGCGACCCGATGCCGCAGTACTGGCTGTTTGCCCTGGACATTCTCAGCGGTGAGGTCACGGCTTCAACGCAGATCCAGGGAGTAGTGCCGGGGGACGTCACCCCCCAGGCGGCAAACTGCTCATCGACCTATCCGGGGAACGGCGGCCTGGTCAGCTTTGACGCCGGACACATTCAACGCGCGGCGCTGCTCCTGCTGAATGGCATTGTGTACGTGGCCTTCTCCCCGGGCGACGGCGAGCGGGAAAACGGCTGGGTTTTCGGATACCAGTACAATCCGCCGTTTCAGCAGACGGCGATCTTTGCTACAACCCCATACGGCACCGGCGGCGGCATCTGGGGCAGTGGCGCTGGGCCTGCCAGTGACGGGACCTACATCTATACGGTGACCGGTAACGGAACCTTCGACCTTGGGTTGAGCGGCGATCCTGTTGATCGGGGCGACAGTGCGCTCAAGCTGCTCCCTCCTTCCAATAGCGGCGATAGTTTCCCGGTAATCGATTTTTATGACCCGCCGGATAATCTCACCTACCAGCCACCGCAGAAGTCCAAAGGCCCGGGACGCTGCATCAATGACTCGGACTTCGGCTCCGGCGGAATTATGCTCTTCCCCGAGCCCTTTTACTACGATGAGAATTTGGGAAATGTAAACATGTCGGTCAATGCCGACAAAGAATCGAATATCTATGTGATCGACCGCGATGATATGCGGCCAACCGGCACCAACGGCAACGCCGTCGAAATCTTCGGGCCATTTCCGCAGATACCACCGAGTGATCCCACCCAGGGCTACTGGAATAGCCCGGCCTACTGGAAGTATTGGGACTCGAATAATGTTGCCCACTATTTCCTTTACTACGCGGCTTCGGATGGCGCGGGTTACCCCGCTGCCACGCCCCTTCAGATTTACCAGTTCGCCCTTCAGACGAGCGGAGGCGCGGGGCCTCTCTCATCCTCTTACGCCACCCCCACACAGGACTTCTTCTGCCACTATTCCCCAACCCCCTCGGTTTCCTCCACCAATCAGGGAGACGGGGCGGTGGCGGGAACTGGCGTCCTGTGGGCCATAGAGGGACACCGCAATCAAGGGAACCCCACGGATTGTACCGGTACCGACAACGGCTCGGCGCTGCATGCCTACGATGCCACCACGCTAGAAGAACTCTACAATAGCGCAACCAGCGGTGTAACCCTCCAATACAATGCGAAATTTAACGTCCCCATGGTCTTCCAAGGGCGAGTCTATATGGGGCCCGACGGAGGCAACGAGGTCTACGTGTTCGGGCTGTGCCCAGAGACGGGCTGTGTTCAGCCGCAATAGATTAGTAGATTCAGGAGGTTTATCGTGGGTTCGGTTTATCGACTGTTGGCGGTCTTAGCCGTCCTCACAGCGGCCATCGCTCTGGCCCAAGGCCAAGACATTGACGCCGCCGGCATGGGACGCTTCGAGGCGCTCTCGTGCTCGCCCGCTCCGTGTGTGATTCCACCCACCCGAGCAACACAAGGTGCCTTCGACGCCCCGATTGCGGCCGACCCGGCAAACCCGCAACATCTGATCCTGGGTAGCGACGACCTTCAATGCCCTTACCCAACCAATTCGGGCTTCAATCTGACTTTCGACGGTGGATCGAACTGGGGCGATCTTTTTTGCATGAGCCCTCTGGATCACGAGGGCGACGCGTACGGCGCGGGAGGCAGTCCGATTCTGGGCTATGATCTGAACGGAACTGCGTACATAGGCGGTACTTACTTCAACGAAGACCGGGAATCGGCGCTCTTATTCGAGGCCTTCCAGAAGTCCAGCGATGGCGCGACGTGGTCCGCGCCCGCTCCTGTCGTGGTTCGCCGAAACTATAACCCGTATTGGTGCTGGATGGCCGTCGATGACGGCGCAACTAGCCCTTACGCCAACTCGGTCTACGTTTCTTGCGTGCTGGACGGTCCGGTCGGGATCAACTCGCGGAATCAGGTGGTGGTTTCCCACTCCAGCGATGGGGGCGCGACCTGGCGACAGGTAAACGTGGCCCCGGTTCAAATCACGCCCGACACGGACCGTTATACCAGCATGGCTGTCGGCAGGGACGGTGCAGTCTACCTGACATGGCTGTACTGCAACCAGAACAACTTCTGCGGCGACGGCCCGGTTTACGTGGTGTTTTCCAGATCGAGCGATGGAGGGAACACCTGGTCGACCCCGAAACCGATCGCCACGGTGGATGTGATCTATCCGCTGCCGAACACAAAGACCGCTTTTGTGCCCGACGGCCCGGCCATCGCCGCCGACGCCAGCAACGGCCCGCATTCCGGCAATCTCTACATCTCGATGTACAACTGGACGGGCACATTTATGCAGGTACAAGTGGTGCGCTCGACCGACGGCGGGAATACCTGGTCGAAGCCGGTTCCGGTGGCGCCAGGCATTACGCATGACCAGTTCTTGCCGTGGATTTCCGTCAGTCCCACGGGGCTGGTGGGAGCAAGTTGGCTGGATCGCCGCAACGATCCCAACAACATCAACTATCAGGCATACGCCGGAATTTCATCGGACGGCGGACTGACTTTCCGAAATGTGCACTCGACTACTGCGTTCTCTGATCCGAATAAGGACACGCAGAACGAGGACATCGGCGATTACACCGGCAACACCTGGGACGGTCCGGACTATTTCGTGGCGGCATGGATGGACAACAGCCAGAGTTCTTACCCGATAGATTTCGTCGGCGGCATCCGGCTGAAGTGAGGGGCAAGGCGCGGGCAGCCCGAGTCCCGGACCACACAAATCCTCGATGGCTCACGGGGGCTGGCCCGTCCTACGCACCTAATCTAACTCTTTGGGGTGCCCCGTCCAAGCTCCGCTTGGGCGGGGCTTTTATGTGGAGCGCACCCGCACCTTCGGGAATATTCCCATCTTCTCCCTCCGCCGCCCCATCCAGTGTGATTCGATCTCCACCGTTCCCTCCGCGCCCGTCAGATAATGACGGAAGCTGCTCCATGGCCAGTCTTCAGGCTTCTTTACCAGTCCACGCGCCACTGGGTTGCGATGAATATAGCGCAGCTTATCCACGAATTTCTTCTCGCTCCAGACATTGAAGTCGTAATATCGCGCCTGCCAGAACGGGTCCTTCGCCCGTAACGCCAGAGTGCGCGCCACGGACTGTTTGAGCGATTGTATTGCCCGCGCCAACATCTCCCGCTCCGGTTCGCTCACCAACAGATGGACATGCTCCGGCATCACCACGTAGCCGTACACGCACATCCCGTATGACTGACGCACGCGCTCGAGAGCGTATTCGAAATAAGAAAAGGAACGGTCTTTCACGAAGTTGGCGCGGCGACGGTAACAACTGAAAGTCACGAAGTGGAGCTGGTGAGATTGCTGAAAGCGCTTGAGTCCCCAGGGCATTCAGGGAGCGTAGTTCGGAATCAATCGACAAAGCTGTGACGAATGAACACCCCCGCCCAAGCGGAGCTTGGACGGGGCACCCTAAAGGTTTTGGATCAGATGCCAGGGTGGCCAAGCCCCACAAAAGCTAACACTAGATCGGCATGACGCCGACTTCTTTTTCGATTTCGGTGGTATCGACCATGACGATGGCATCCCAGGGGCAGCCGTCGAGGAAGCAGCCTTCGGGGCCTTTGCTGACGCATTTCTTGCAGCCAATGCAGAGGATGGGGTCGACCTGGATGCGGCCGAAGGGAGGATGGTCTTCGTCCGGGACCCAGAACATGCAGTCTTCGATGGGGCAATATTCCACGCAGGCGGGCGAACCGGCGCAGCCGGTGCAGCACTCGGTGATGACCGCCAACTCTTTTGGTTTCTTCTTGCGAGGGGTGTCAATCCCGGTAGAACGGGGTTCGAACTTGAACTCGTCGGGAACCATCCCGACCGCCTTGGTGTCGGCTGCCATGGCGGAGATTATAGCATTTCGGCTCTTGGCCTTTAGCTCTTGGCTTTTGGCTAAAAGCCTAGAGCTAACGGCTGAACGCGATGTTCATTCATCACAGCCCTCCACTGCCCCGGTTCTGCTATAGTGGCGCTTTCAACCCCGAAGGCGGGCGGAAGGAGCAGCTCTTATGGCAGGCAAAAGTGTCAACAAAGTGATCCTGATTGGGAATCTGGGAAAAGATCCCGAAGTGAAGTACACGCCACAAGGCACGCCGGTGGCGAAACTGGCGCTGGCCACCAACGAGCGCTACAAAGACAAAAACGGCGAATGGCAGGACCGCACCGAATGGCACAACGTGGTGCTGTGGCAGCGGCTGGCCGAGATTGCGGGAGAATATTTGAAAAAAGGCGGCAAGGTGTACATCGAGGGCCGTTTGCAAACCCGCTCCTGGGACGACAAGCAGACGAACCAGAAGAAATATATGACGGAGGTCGTTGCCAGCGATCTGGTCCTGTTGGGCGGACGCGGTGAGGGTGCGGGAGATTCGGCGCGGGGCGCGGCGGTCGGCGGCAACAATTTCGATCAGCGTACGCCGGACGCGGAGCCAGTGGCAGCTTCTTCATCGCCGATCAGCGATGAAGATATACCGTTCTAGGCAAACTGGGCCAGAGATCCTTACCGAACACCAGGTCTCTCGACTGTGCGGACGCCTGCCTGCGGCAGCCATCCGCGCCGCTCGAGATGACAAGTCGTTGGACGCGACGCGGACCGCCTTTTCAAATCCGAAGCAATTCGACTAACCTAAGGTGTGAGGATCCTGCCATGTCTTTACTTGCGAGCAAAGATTGTGTTCCCTGCCGTGGCGACGTGCCGGCGCTCAAGGGCGAGCAACTGCACGCGCTCAGCCATCAGCTTCCGAACTGGAAGGTCGTCAACGAGCACCACATCACTCGCGCTTTCACGTTCCCTGATTTCAAGCAGGCGCTGGATTTCGTGAATCGTGTCGGCGCCGTCGCCGAAGAACAGGGCCATCATCCTGACATTCTGCTGAAGTGGGGAAAAGCCGAGATTACCATTTGGACCCACAAGATCGACGGGCTTACGGAAAGCGACTTCGTGATGGCAGCAAAGATCGACACGCTATATCCGGCGTAGAGAGGTTCTTTGGTCTGAGACACAAGTTGCCTTGCCACGACTTATAATCGCTTCATGCTCGATGAAATCGCTTTTCGCAACCACGCCGACGCGGCCCTGAGTTCGTTGAAGCAGAGTTTGATTACCGCGGAAGAATCCTCCGACATTGAAGTTGAAGATCAAGCGGGCGCGCTGCAAGTTGGCTTCGAAGATGGCACTCGTTTCGTGATCTCACCGAATGCGCCGGTGCGTCAGATATGGATTTCCGCTCTGGCCACCAGTTTTAAGCTGGACTGGTCAGAGGAGTGCAAGGATTTCGTGCTGCAAAAGACCGGCGAAGCCTTGAAAACTTTGATGTCCCGTTTAATCAATCAACAACTTGGGGAAGAAGCGGTGAGCCTGAGCTAGGTGCTATGGATCAATGACCGAATTTTGCCCGCAGGATGCCGATGACAATACCGCCGATGGCTCCCATACCAAGAATCGGGGCGTAAGCTTTGGTGATAACGGCGCTGGGGAGGCTGACCAGTAAAGCCACGATCATGCCGCTGAGCCAGCCCGGCCAAGGCAGATCCACCACACAAATGAGGAAACCGATGGCGAAGCGGTCAAGAAAAGCACCTAAAATGGCTGCGCGCTTGTCGGGAAAAGACAAGGGCAGCATGAGAGCCGCGTCGAGCAGTCCGAACGAAATACCGCAAACGATGCCCAATGCTATTCGGCCCATTGGGCAAATACTGTAGCATAGGCTTTGGTATATGGCGGAATCGATGTTTGTCCGTTGCGAAGACTGCAACTACGAAAACCTGGCGCAACACAGTTACTGCGGGATGTGCGGAGCCAAGCTGCCCTCCGCGCGGCAGGTGGCGGCACGGGCCGCAACGCCAGCAGCGCCAGAGCCACCGGCGCCGGGGCCAAGGCCGGCGGTCGCGCAGCCCAAGCCGGCGGCAGTTGAGCCGAAGGCGACACCCCCGCAATCGACGATGCGAGAACCTTCACTTCTGGGGCTAAGGTCTGAGCCGACGGAGCGCGAACGGCTCAGCTACCTGCTTGAAGACGAGCCTGAGAGCAACGCCTGGAAGCGGTGGTTGGCGGTCTTGATATTCCTCGCCGCTGTGGGAAGTGCGGCATGGTATTGGCGAGCAGAAATCCGTGGGCGGATAGACCAGACGATGGAGAACCCGGCTACGGAGGTGAACCCGAGCACCAGCTCAGCCACGCCCACGACATCGGCTCCTGAGTCTGTCCCGTCGAGCCCGGCCACCAATCCTCCGCCGGCAGTCCCTGCTCCGGCCATGCAGGCACCGACGACGGCTACGCCTGCGGCAACGACAAGCACGCCGATGACGCAAACGGCGACTCCTGAAAATCAACCTGCGCCTACATCTGCGGCGACGCCGGCGCCCTCGCCTGCCGCAGCGGCAGGAACGACGACACCAGCGGCAACACCTTCGAATCAAGCGATAACCGAAGCCGTGTCGAGGGCTCCGGAGAAGGCGGCGGCGCCGGCGCCAAATCCGGCGAGCCAAGGGCCGACGAATTCGGCAGCAACCCCGATAACCGAACCGCCAACGGCGACGCACGTCGCCCCTCGGCCGGCTAAGCCCATGGTTGAACGCAAAGCCCCCGTAGCGGATGCGCCCGTAGATGCTCTGGAAGCCGAAGGTGAAAACTATTTGTACGGCCACGGCGTCCCGGAGGACTGTAGACGCGCCAGCAAAAACCTGCTGGTGGCGGCGGCGCGCTCCAGCGCGAAGGCGCAGAGTGTGCTGGGGACGATGTATGCCACTGGCCATTGTGTGACGCGCGACGTGCCCACCGCCTATCGCTGGTTCGCCAAGGCGCTGCATCAGGATCCGGGGAACGTGCGCATCCAGCAGGACCTGGAGGTGCTATGGCGGCAAATGACCGAGGAAGAGCGAAAACTGGCGATGCAGTCGGGGCCGTAGACCCGGAGGAGAGTTTCATGGCGAAGCGGAATCTTCGGATCGTGAAGCGGGTGAGAAACGTTCCGGTGCTCGGAACCTGCGAGCAGTGCAACGCTCAGTTCGCGGGCGATCCGAACCAGGGGAATGCGCAATCCTCTATTCAGAGGCAGTTTAACGCGCACAAATGCGAGACGAAAGCGGCACAGCCCAGCCGGGTCTAAAGTTAATTATTTCGGCTCACACCGTTCGCTCTCACCTTTTTTGACAAGAAATTGACAACACTGTGCCCCTCTTTCGCGTCTTACTTACGTACAACCAAGAGCAGAAACAAATCCCAATGGCGGGAGGTTGGCGATGTACGGAGACTATTTGGTGTTGTGCGGAATGGTGTGGAACCAGTTCGGCAAAGAAGATGCGGGCCTGGAATTGGTGCGGGCGCTGTCATCGCCAGACCAGGACGTGCGGGTATTAGCACGGACGTTGCTCGAACAGAGCCAAGGGGCCTCAAAAGCGCTGATCGGCGAGGCGCTGTCGCGGGATGAAATTTCGGTAAGCACGGCGAGTTTGTGTGCGTTCGGGCGGGAGCAAGAATCGAAAGTAGGCAAGTTCGGCGGAGAGGGTTGGGGGTTTGTAGCGGCGGCGTGAGGGTGGGCCGCAGTTTGCCCACAGCTTACGCCGTGGGCTTTATTCTTGCGCCACGTCGCGGCTGGAATTAGCTGGCCCATTTCTTGTCGCGTCGCCCAAAGACAAAAGCAGGTTTCTCGACTTGCCATCGCTGCGCTCCGGCGGCGCTCGAAATGACAAGTTTTATAAGACTAGATTTCCCGGCGGCGCTCGAAATGACATGGCTTGCAAGCTAGACTTCGTCCTGCTCTTTCAACTTCGAAATCACGCTGAAATCTTCGAGCGTGGTGGTGTCGCCCTTCACTTCGCCGCTGGTCGCGAGCTCTCGCAATAGGCGGCGCATGATTTTTCCGCTGCGGGTTTTGGGGAGCATGTCGCTGAAGCGGATGTCGTCAGGCCTGGCGAGCGCGCCGATTTCTTTGGCCACCCAGCGCCGCAATTCTTCTTTCAGTTCGGGCGTGGGTTGGCGGCCTTGTTGCAGCGTCACGAAGGCGGAGATCGCCTGGCCTTTCAGCTCGTCGGGCCGGCCGACGACGGCGGCCTCGGCCACGGCTTCGTGAGCCACCAGCGCCGATTCCACTTCCATGGTGCTCAGGCGATGGCCGGAGACGTTGATGACGTCGTCGACGCGGCCCATGATCCAGAAATAGCCGTCTTTGTCTCTGCGGGCGCCGTCGCCGGTGAAATAATACGGCGGAATCTGCGACCAGTATTGCTGCACGTAGCGGTCGGGATCGCCGTAGATAGTGCGCACCATGCCCGGGCCAGGGCTGCTTGATGACCAGATAAGCCGCCGGAGCCGTCGGGCACGGGCTTGCCGTCCATGGTGACGACTTCGGCGACCACGCCGGGAACGGGCGCGTAGCCGACCCGGGCTTGGTGGCGACGGCGCCGGGAACGGGGCTGATCATGATGTTGCCGGTTTCGGTCTGCCACCAGGTATCGACGATCGGGCAATTCTCGTGGCCGATGACTTCGCGATACCACATCCAGGCTTCGGGATTGATGGGCTCGCCTACGGTGCCGAGCAGGCGCAAGACTGTCGAGTTTATGTTTGCGCGGCCACTGCTCGCCCCATTTCATGAAGGTGCGGATGGCGGTGGGCGCGGTGTAGAGAATGTTGACCTGATGGCGGTCGATGATGCTCCAGAAGCGGTCAGGCTCGGGATGATTGGGCGCGCCTTCGTACATCAGGCTGGTGGCGCCGTTTTGCAGCGGTGCCGTAGACGATGTAGCTGTGGCCGGTGACCCAGCCGATGTCGGCGGTGCACCAGTAGGTGTCTTCTTCTTTCAGATCGAAAACCCACTTCGAGGTGAGGTAGGTGCCGACGGAATATCCGCCGGTGGTGTGGACGATGCCCTTGGGTTTGCCGGTGGTGCCCGGAGGTGTAGAGGATGTAGAGCGGATGTTCGGAATCGAGCGGCTCGGCGGGGCATTCGTCGGAGACGGAGGCCATCAGCTCGTGCCACCAGTGATCGCGGCCGGGCTGCATGTGGATTGGGCGAGCCGGTGCGCTGGTAGACGACGACATGCTTCACCGACGGGCACGACTTCAGCGCTTCTTCGACGGCGGGAAAAAGTTTGACTTCGGCGCCGCGGCGATAGGCACCGTCCTGGGTGATGACGGCGACGGCCTGCGAGTCGTGGATGCGGTCGACCAGGGCGTTGGAAGAAAATCCGCCGAAGACGATGGTGTGCGGCGCGCCGATGCGGGCGCAGGCCAGCATGGCGATGGGCAGCTCCGGCGTCATGCCCATGTAGATGGCGACGCGGTCGCCTTTCTTGACGCCCGAGCGACTTCAGGACGTTGGCGAACTTCTGCACTTCGCGATGCAGTTGCTGATAGGTGAGGGTGCGAACTTCGCCGGGTTCGCTCTCCCAGATGATCGCGGCTTTGTTTTTGCGCGTGTGACTTGCACGTGGCGGTCGAGGCAGTTGTAGGAGAGATTGAGCTGGCCGCCGACGAACCACTTGGCCCAGGGGTGGTTCCATTCGAGGACTTTGTCCCATTTCTTGAACCAGTGGAGTTCTTCGGCGATGCGTCCCCAGAATTTCTCCGGCTGCTCGACGGATTCGCGATAGATGCGGTCGTATTCTTCGGCCGACTTGATATGGGCGTGCTGGCGGAAGTGCTCAGGGCACTCGAACTTACGCTGCTCTTGCAGGACGGAATCGATATTTGCGCTGGGATCCGCGGCCATGTGGTTCTCCGTTGAGAGTGTCAGGGAGATTCTAATGGGAAGTGAGGAGTTCGGGTAGGGGCCTTCATCTGTCGGTGCGAGCCGGAAGCTGGCTTCCGATCCAGTTATCGACACGAGCTTCCAACATGTCGAGCGGCAGGCTTCCGCCACTGAGGATTTCATCGTGGAAGGCGCGGATATCGAAGCGCGGACCGAGCCTCTGCTGGGCGCGATGGCGGAGATCAAGAATCTTGAGCTTGCCGATCTGATAGCTGAGCCCCTGAGCCGGCCACGCGATGTAGCGATTAATTTCAGCCTGGATGGTAGGTTCGTCTCCGGCGCCGCTTTGGCGGAAATAGGCCACGGCTTGTTCGCGGGTCCAACCTTCGGAGTGAATTCCGGTGTCGACGACCAGACGAACCGCGCGCATCAATTCGAGATTGAGGCGCCCATAATCCGAGGCCGGATCCTGAAAAAAACCGATCTCCTTACCGAGGGCCTCGGCATAAACCGCCCAGCCTTCTGCGTAGGCATTATTGATGACGTGGAGGCGAAACTCGGGCAAACCGGTCAGGCGCTGCTGGATGGAGATTTGCAAGTGATGGCCGGGGATGCCTTCGTGGTAGGCCTGGGTCTCGTCGCTGAGCAGTTTTCGATGGGCGTAGTTGGAAGTTGCAACCACGACTCGCGCCGGCCTGCTTCCATCCGGCGTGCCGAAAACATAGTGCGTGGGATTGTTGGGCTGGGAAGCCGGCGCTGCTTCTACCGTCAGGGGAGTTTTCGGGAAGACTCCGAAGAGTTCGGGCAGGCGGGGCTGCATTTGGCTGACGTAGCGGCGGAAGTCATCGACGATCTGTTCCGCGGATTTCGGCACGTATTTGGGATCGCTGTTGAGCGCGGTGCGAAAGCTGGCGAGATCTTTGTAGCCGGCTTTGAGGGCGAGATTGGTGAGCAGGCCGTTGATCCGTTCCACTTCTTTGAGTCCGAGGGCATGAATTTCCGCGGGCGACATGTTTGTGGTGGTTTGCTCGCGAATGGCTTGCTGGTAGCGGCGAGCACCGTCCGGCAAACTGTTCAGCCCGATGCTGGTCCGGCCGTGAGGAGCATAATCTTTGGCGATGAAGTCGGCGAAACGGCGATAGGCGGGAAGAACTTCCGAATTCACAGCCTGCACGATCTCATCGGTCAGGCGCTTCCGGGTTTCTTCCGAAAAAGAAGCAGGAAACTTCTTCGTCGGGGCGAGGAATGGGTTTTCGGCGATTGTGCCTTCGCATTGAGCGGGTATTTGTTCGAGGAGCATCTTCACCGGCATCAAGCCGTCTCTTTCTCCTTGGCGAAGCACGTCGATGGTCTGCTCGAATGCACGGGGAATTTGGTGGAGACGGGCGATGTAATCTTCGTAATGTTGAACGGTGTCGAGCGGCACGGAGTTGGGTAGATCGGCAAGACTGTTGTGGATGCCCTGCATTTGCGAAATGGGCATCTCATAATCCTTCAGTTCGTAGTCCGCAACGCGGTTATCCAGAACGTGAAGCAGGAGATCGTGCGAGATGCGGTCCTGCTCGGGAAATCCGTCTGTAGAAATGGCGGCCAGCTTGGCGCGATACGCACGATCAACGACGTTTTGCCTGGTGCTGGCTGCCGCTGAGTAATCATCCAGCATGGCGTTATCGCGGTAGTCGCCGCGGGCGGTCTCGCTCTCCGGAGAAGATCGCATGTCATCTTCGAACTGCTGCTTGAAGAGCGCGTTTTGAGCAGCCAGACGAGCCGCCACGGAGTCGGTCGATCGCGATGGAGTGTGAACGTTTACGAACGGTGCAATCTTGGCGTGGGCCACTGTGGGCGCGAGTATGCCTGGCAAACACAAGCAGGTCAGGCCGAGGGTCGAAAGCAGGTTCCTCACGGCACGAGCTGAAGAGCAGTGATGAGCGGCATTTGGCCTAGACGGAAACATATATACCTTTCATTTTGCCAGCTGACATTACGCCCAGAAGCTTAGCAGACAAAACATTCGCCGCTTCAGGAAAATTTGTTGACTTCAGGCTTGCGCCGGCTTGTTGCGCAGCAAATCGTCGAGGTCACCGAGCTTGTCATCGAGTGCATTGAGCTTTCGGGCCAAGCCCTGAATGTCGGCGGCGGCGCGGCGGTTGACGTCGAAGTCGAGTTCGCTGCGCAGGCGGTCTTTGGTGTCCTGCCGGTTCTGGCTCATCATGATGACTGGAGCCTGAATGGCGGCGAGCATGGAGAGAAACAGATTGAGCAAGATGAAGGGATAGGGATCCCAGGAAGTCTTGCCCATTGACACACTGACGATGCTGTAGGCGACGAGAGCGACCAAGAACATGATGATGAAAGTCCAGGAGCCCCCAAAACCGGCGACGGTGTCGGCGATGCGTTCGCCAAAAGTCGCTTCCTGCTCAATCATCTCGATTAGGATTGCGGGCGGCGCGAGCCCGCACCAATTGCTGGGCGGCGTGGAACTGGCGGCCCAGCACGGAGAGCATGTCCATGCCGGCGTGCGGCTTGCGCTGCAAGAGGACCATGATGTCCTCGCGATCGACCTCGAGGCAGATCGTCTCTTCGATGGCTATGGCGTTGGTCTGGTGGGGAGACTGCTCCAGCATGGAAGCGAAGCCGAAGAATTCGCCGGTGCCGGGTTCATCAACGATGACCTCCTGATGATCTTCGTCAACCGTGGTGAGGCGGACTTTGCCGGAAACCATGACGTAGGCGCGTCCGCCAGGATCACCGATCTTGTAAATGCGCTGGCGGGGAGAGAAGGTCTTGAGTTCCACCTGGCCGGATAACACGGCGGTTTCATCTTCATCGAGCAGAGCGAAGAGTGGAACATGCTTCAGGATTTCTGGATTGCAAGCCATTGGTCACTCCTTGGAGTCAAGTACACAGAATTCGATCAGCGGGAGTCTTTTGCGTGGTAGGCAAGCTCGGGAACGTATTCTTCCGCGGCGCCCTTCTCCAACAGATAGACTCCCGGGCCTTGCTGGCCGCGGACAGTACGGCAGAACTCGGCGACGAAAAATCCGGACTGTAGGGCCTGGTGGAAAGCCCAGCGGGTTTCGAGGCGCCATTGCCTGGCTAGAACGGGATCTTTCTTTTCGACTGCTCCGATGTCGCTCGGGATCTCAATAGCGATTCTCTGGCGAAGTAGGGCGGCGGGCAAATCAGTCCGCGAAGGCTCGCCGTGGGCGTTGAACTGGACGAGCGGTTGCAGAGTACAGAGCGCGTCCAGCATTTCGGCGCGATTGTCTTTTCCTTGCAGGCGGGCTTGCACGCGGCGGCTAGTGAGCAGCCATTTCACCCATAAGCGATCGGTGCTGTTGCGATGCAGGGTGCTGGAAGTTTCCGGGCCGTAGAAATCAGTCTTATAGCTTTGGGAAATAACTCCCAGCTTGGCGAAATTAAGGTGCGCATTCTTGCTTTGCAGCGGGTCGAAGGTCCAAGTGATCTCGGTGATGCGACTGTCATTGATCCGCATGGCCAAAACGCGATCCCGCTGCGCCAGTTTGAGTTTGTAGCCAAGATCAGAATTACGGTAGGCAGCGCTCACCGCCAGCATGTGTGAGTGCAGATTGAGACGGCCGTCCTCGATGCCGAGGAAGCCGAAAGCAAAGCCCGCCAGAGTGTCACCGTCGAACGCCCCCAACCACAGGTTGCCTGCCTGCTGAGTGGCGATGGCGAGAGTGAGGGGGGTGGTGTCAAGGTCAGATAGCTCCCACACTTCCCGCTCCACGGCCTCGATGTGTTTGAGGTCCTGGAAGCCCTTGAGGTCACGAATGACGATCGCCGCTTTGGATTGTGGCTGGGGCATAATGGCAAGCCGCGAGCCACTATACTCGAGAGTCACATTAAGGTAAAAGTTTGTAAAGGTTCCGGGTAAATTGCTGCCGGGTAATAGTATTGATTCTGAGGGAGTTCTGAGTTTCGCCAGAGAGCACCGAGCAGCGTAAAATCGAGGAGCCGCAAGGAGTTTTTCAGCGTCTAAGACATAACGATGAGCGATCAAGAATTGATAGTCGGCCGATCATATCCTTTTCATAGACGAGGTTCGCACATGGGGCAGGAAGTGGTTGAGCAGGGGTCGGAGAAGAACACTGGCACAGGCTCTCGCCCCAGGGTGGTGCGAGGAAGCGCCACTGCGTTATTGTTCGCCCGCTACGCAGTCGTGGTGTTGGCTCCATTGTTATGCCTAGGCTGGTTGGGGTGCGGGGGAGAAAGACCGAACGCGGCCCGGGCGAATACCGCGCAGGCGGTACCGGTGTCGGTATCCACGGCCGAGCGGCGCGACATGCCCTACTACCTTACCGGGTTGGGATCGGTTACTGCGTTCTACACAGTCAATATTAAGTCACGGGTGGATGGCGAACTGGTGCAGGTGAATTTTAAGGAAGGCCAGTTCGTAAACAAGGGCGAGCTGCTGGCGGTAATCGATCCCCGGCCTTACCAGGTGGTGCTGGACCAGGCGCAAGCGACTCTGTTCAAGGATCAGGCGTCGTTGCGCGATGCCAAGCTGAATTATGAGCGTTACAAGAATCTGCTACAGGTTTCAGGCGCAATGTCGCAACAACAGGTGGATACGCAGGCCTCGACGGTGGACCAACTGGAAGGTACAGTCCGCAATGACCAGGCGGCGGTGGACAATGCCAAACTCAATCTCCTGTATTGCCATATCACCTCGCCGATCAGCGGGCGAGTGGGACTGAGGCTGGTGGATCCGGGAAACATGGTCCATGCGACCGACACGAATGCTCTACTAGTGATCACACAACTTCAGCCTATCGCAGTGCTGTTCACCCTGCCGGAGGACAGCCTGCCCGCGGTGGCAGAGCACATGGCGAAGGGTCCGCTACAGGTGGAGGCCTACAGCCGGGACGATCAGACGAAGCTCGACACCGGAACGCTTGAGACGATCGACAATCAGATTGACCAAACGACCGGGACCGGACGCCTGAAAGCAGTATTTAACAATAAGGGCGACGCGCTTTGGCCGAACCAGTTTGTGAACATCCGTTTGCTGCTCGAAGTCAGGAAAAACAGCACAGTGATTCCGGCAGCGGCAGTGCAACGGGGCCCCCAAGGTACGTACGTATTTGTGGCGAAGCCGGACAATACGGCGGATATTCGTCCGATCACGGTGGCGTTCACGCAAGACAACGTGGCAAATATTGCCAGCGGACTCTCACCGTCTGAGGTGGTAGTCACCGATGGTCAGGACAAGTTGCAGGACGGCAGCAAGATTGAAGTGCGGCAGGCGCGGCCATCCAGCAAACAGCAACCTGCAAGCAATATGCCCACACAAGCAGGAACCCCGGCGTCATGAATCCGTCGCGAATTTTTATTCTCCGGCCGGTGGCCACTGCGTTGCTAATGGTGGCCATCATGCTGGCGGGATGGGTAGCCTACCGGCAACTTCCGGTTTCCGCGCTGCCGGAAGTAGATTATCCGACCATCCAGGTGATGACGTTTTACCCGGGCGCGGGCCCCGACGTGATGGCGTCGTCGGTGACCGCGCCGTTGGAACGGCAATTCGGGCAAGTGCCCGGCCTGAGCCAGATGACTTCGACCAGTTCCTTTGGGAGTTCAGTCATCACCCTGCAATTCGGGCTGGATCAGAACATTGATGTGGAAGAACAACAAGTGCAGGCGGCCATCAACGCAGCCACCACTTACCTGCCCTCCGATCTGCCTAATCCCCCGATTTACAGCAAGGTGAATCCGGCCGATTCGCCGATTCTGACTTTGGCACTGACTTCGAAGAGCCTGCCCCTTTCCAAGGTGGAAGACCTGGCGGACACGGCGATGGCGCAGAAGATTTCACAGGTGACCGGAGTCGGGTTGGTCTCGCTCAGCGGCGGACAGAAACCGGCGGTGCGAATTCAGGCGAATCCAACCGCCCTGGCTTCCTATGGGCTGAGCCTGGAAGATGTACGGACGGCGCTGGCGGCCGCAAATGTGGATCAGGCCAAAGGAACGTTGAATGGGCCGCGGCAGTCATTCACTATTGCCGCCAACGATCAGTTGTTGTCGGGCGATCAATATCGCTCCATTGTCATTGCCTATCGCAACGGATCTCCGGTACGCCTGTCCGACGTGGCAACCATCACCGACGGTATCGAGAATGTGATGCAGGCAGCATGGATGAACCTGGATCCGGCGGTCATCATGAACATTCAGCGCCAGCCAGGTGCAAACATCATCGACGTGGTGGACCGCATCAAGAAACTGCTGCCGCAGTTACAGGCGGGCCTGCCCGCATCCGTCAACGTGACGATACTGACCGACCGGACGGCGACCATCCGGGCTTCGGTCAAGGATGTGCAGTTTGAGCTGATGCTGACTGTTGCCCTGGTGGTAATGGTCATCTTTCTATTCCTGCGGAATCTCTGGGCGACGTCGATTCCGGCGGTCACCGTGCCGCTTTCCATTGTGGGCACCTTCGGCGTGATGTATCTGCTGGGGTATAGCCTCAACAATCTGACGCTCATGGCGCTGACCATTTCCACGGGTTTCGTGGTGGACGATGCGATCGTCATGATCGAGAATATCGACCGGTTTCTGGAGGAGGGAGATTCGGCGCTGGATGCCGCGTTGAAGGGCGCGGGGCAGATTGGGTTCACGATCGTTTCGCTAACGGTCTCGCTGATCGCCGTGCTGATCCCGCTCTTGTTTATGGGAGACATCGTCGGCCGGCTGTTCCGGGAGTTCGCCGTAACGCTGGCCGTGACCATCCTGGTTTCGGCGGCGGTGTCCTTGAGCCTGACGCCGATGATGTGCGCCAAGCTGCTCAAGCCGAAAAGTGCTTCGAAAGAGACCCGGTTCTACCGCGTCACCGAGGAGTTCTACAACAAAGTCATCGAGTTCTATGGACGGACGCTCAAGTTCGTGTTGAAGCACCAGCCCACGACGCTGCTGATCACGTTCGGCACGCTGGTTCTGACGTTGTTCCTGTACGTGGTTGTGCCAAAAGGATTCTTTCCGGTACAGGATACCGGCCTGATTTTGGGGATTTCGGATGCGGGACAGAATGTGTCTTTCGCTTCGTTGGCTCAACATCAACAAGCCCTGGCACGGGTGATCCTGCAAGACCCGGATGTTGCCAGTTTGTCTTCGTTCATTGGAGTGGATGGCACGAACCTTACACCCAACACCGGCCGCATCCAGATCAACTTGAAGCCGCGTGATGAGCGCAAGGCGACGGCGACGGAGATTATTCAGCGGCTGGAGCCCAAGCTGGCACAAGTTGAAGGCATTACCTTGTTCATGCAGCCGGTGCAGGACTTGACGGTGGAAGACCGGGTGAGCCGAACTCAATTTCAGTACACCATGGAGGACGCCGATCAGAAAGAGCTGGACCGATTATCAGGGCAGTTGGTGGCCAAACTGCGCACGCTGCCGGAGTTGCGGGACGTGGCCAGCGACCAGCAAACCGGAGGCCTGCAAGCAGACCTGACGATCGACCGGGACACGGCCTCACGGCTGGGCATTCTGCCGGCGCAGATCGATAACACGCTCTATGACGCGTACGGACAGCGCCAGGTTTCGACCATCTTCACGCAGTTGAATCAATATCACGTGGTCCTGGAAGTAGCCCCGCAGTTTCAGCAGAACCCGGGATCGTTCAAGGACCTATATGTGAAATCGGCTACGGGGCCGCAAGTGCCGCTTTCCACCTTTACCCAGCTCAACACTTCGAACGCGGCGTTAGCAATCAATCATCAGGGGCAGTTTCCGGTCGTAACCATATCGTTCAACCTGGCGCCGGGAAAATCGCTCGGCGATGCCACGCAGGCGATTGAGAAGGCGGAGCAGGAAATTGGCCTGCCGGCGAGTGTGCACACGGCATTTCAGGGCACGGCCGCGGCGTTTCGCAACTCGCTCTCGACCGAGCCGTGGCTGATTGTGGCAGCGATTGTGACGGTCTATATCGTATTGGGAGTCTTGTACGAAAGCTACATCCACCCCATTACGATCCTTTCGACGCTGCCTTCGGCCGGCGTTGGCGCGATTCTGGCTTTGCTGATCACCGGGAATGATTTGGGTGTGGTCGCGATCATTGGAATCATTTTGCTGATCGGCATCGTGAAGAAGAACGCAATCATGATGATCGACTTCGCGCTGGAGGCGGAACGCGTGGAACATAAACCGCCGGAGGAAGCGATATTTCAGGCCAGTCTGCTGCGCTTCCGGCCGATCATGATGACGACCATGGCGGCGTTGCTGGGTGGTCTGCCGCTGGCCTTGGGCCGAGGCACCGGATCGGAACTGCGCCATCCCCTGGGAATCACGATCGTGGGCGGCCTGCTGGTAAGCCAGGCGCTGACTTTGTATACGACGCCGGTGGTCTACTTGTGGTTTGACCGGCTGGCGCGAAAGTTTGAACGGCTGGGTATCGGAAATCCGATCGAAGAAGCGGCGGCCGGGGACTAGGCCATGAATGTTTCTGCTCCCTTTATTAAGCGACCGATTGGAACGTCGCTGCTGACGCTGGCGCTGTTAATGTCAGGAGCGCTGGCGTTCAGCTTTCTTCCGGTGGCGCCGCTTCCGGAGGTCGAGTTCCCGGTGATCCAGGTGTCGGCGAGCCTGCCGGGGGCAAGCCCGGAAACCATGGCGTCGGCGGTAGCGACGCCGCTGGAGCGGCAATTCGGACGCATCGCCGGCATCAACCAAATGACCTCGGTCAGCCAGTTGGGTGCGACCGGAATCGTTCTGCAATTCGACCTCAACCGCAACATTGACGCAGCCGCACGAGACGTGCAAGCGGCAATCAACGCGGCACGCAGCCAGTTGCCTTCGAATCTCCCCGGAAACCCGTGGTATCGGAAGGTGAACCCAGCAGACGCGCCGATTTTGATTGTCTCCATGACCTCCGATAGCGTTACCCGGCCGGACATCTATGACCAAGCCAATTCGATCCTTTCGCAAAAATTATCGCAGGTAAGCGGTGTAGGCCAGGTGTATGTTGCCGGCGGAGCCAATCCGGCGGTGAGGGCGGAGTTGGATCCAAATCTGCTCAACAAGTTTGGCATCGGGCTGGATGCGGTGCGGGTGGCCCTGGGATCGGCGAATGCGAACCGGCCGAAAGGCGAGGTCGGCAATGCGGAGCACACCTGGACAATCTCCGACAATGACCAGATGCTGCATGCCGACCAGTACCGTCCGCTGGTGGTGGCTTACAACGCGCAAAACGGAGCGGCGGTACGGCTAGGCGATGTGGGCACGGTCGAAGATTCGGTGGAAGACGCCCACATTTATGGACTGTCCGACGGCAAGCCGGCGGTTTTGTTGATCATTTTTCGCCAGCCCGGCGCCAACATTATTCAGACTGTGGACAACGTACTCGGCTTGTTGCCCCAGCTGGAAGCGTCGATCTCACCGGCCATCAAACTCACGGTAGTTTCCGACCGAACCATTACGGTGCGCGCGTCTTTGCGAGATATCGAGATCACGCTTGTGATCTCCGTAATTCTGGTGATCCTGGTGGTGTTTGTTTTTCTGCGCACGGTGCGGGCGACCATCATTCCCAGCATCGCGGTTCCGCTTTCCCTGGTTGGCACGTTCGGGGTGATGTACCTGCTGCACTATAGCCTGAACAATTTATCGTCTGATGGCGCTGGCCATTTCGACCGGCTTTGTGGTGGACGATGCCATCGTAGTGCTGGAAAACATTACCCGCTATCTGGAACAAGGGATGAAACCGGTGCAGGCGGCGTTCCGGGGGGCGCGCGAAATCGGCTTTACCGTGCTCTCGATGAGCACTTCGCTGGTGGCGGTGTTCATCCCGATTCTAATGATGGGAGGTATTGTCGGACGGCTGTTCCGGGAATTTGCGGTCACCTTGAGCGCGGCCATTGGAGTATCGCTGATCGTTTCTCTTACCACGACCCCAACCATGTGCGCGCAATTTCTTAAGCCGCTGCACGAGGAAAAACATGGGCGGGCTTACATGGCCAGCCAGAAGGTATTTGACGGAATCCTGAAAATTTACGGGCATCGGGTTGGGATGGGTATTGCGCCACCAGTTCACCATGCTGCTGATCACGATCGCAACCGCCGGCTTGAGCGTTTTCATGTATTTTAATGTGCCTAAAGGTTTTTTCCCCCAGCAAGACACGGGAAGAATTCAGGGATCGATTCAGGCGGCGGAGGACATTTCCTTCGACGCCATGAGCCAGAAGATGCGGCGCTATGTGAAGATCGCGATGGCGGACACCGAACGTGGAACACATGATCGGCTTTTGTGGCGGGACTACGGCCATGAATCAGGGGCGGATGTATATCACTCTGAAAGAAAAACGCAAGCTGACCGCCGACCAGGTGATCAACGAGTTGAGCAAGAAGTTTGCCGAAGTACCCGGAGCGACGCTTTACATGCAGGCGCAGCAGGACCTGAATATTGGCGGACGCCTCAGCCAGGCCCAATATCAATACACGCTGCAAGGCGAAGATTTGACCGAGCTGAATACCTGGGCGCCACAGTTGTTGGAAAAAATGCGCGCCATCCCCCTGCTCCGGCAGGTGAACACCGATCAACAAGACAAGGGATTGTCGGCAAATCTGGTGATTGACCGGGACACTGCATCGCGGCTGGGTGTATCGGCGGCGGACGTCGATACGGTGCTTTATGACGCATTCGGTCAGCGGCAGGTTTCGACCATGTACGAGCCGCTCAACCAGTACCATGTGGTGATGGAAGTCGCGCCGCAATTTCAGCAGGACCCGGCGACACTTGAAAACACCTATGTGCATTCGTCGAACGGCGCGATGGTTCCGCTCTCCGCATTCACCCACTACGGCCCAGCGAATACTTCGCTAGCGGTGAATCACCAGGGACAGTGGCCGGCGGTGACAATTTCGTTCAACCTGGGACCGGGCGTCTCACTGGGTCAAGCCACGACCGCGATTGAGAAGGCAGAAGGATCAATCAATTTTCCCGCGACCATCCACGCCGGCTTTCAAGGCACGGCGGCCGCGTTCAAGGATTCCCAGTCCAGCGAACTCATTCTCATCATCACGGCGGTCCTCACGGTTTACATCGTTCTCGGAATTCTGTACGAAAGCTTGATTCATCCCATCACAATTCTTTCCACGATTCCTTCGGCGGGGTTGGGGGCTCTGCTGGCTTTGAAACTGACGCATAACCAACTTGATGTGATTGGCCTGATCGGCATCATTTTATTGATTGGCATCGTGAAGAAAAATGCCATCATGATGATTGACTTCGCGCTGCTGGCGGAGCGGAACGAAGGTAAATCGCCGCTGGATGCGATTCATGAAGCCTGCCTGCTGCGCTTCCGTCCCATCATGATGACCACGATGGCGGCGCTGCTGGGTGGGCTGCCGCTGGCGTTGGGGACGGGGATTGGGTCAGAATTGAGGCGGCCGCTGGGTATTACGATTGTCGGCGGGTTGATCGTAAGCCAGGCGCTGACCTTGTTTACCACGCCAGTGGTTTATCTCTATATGGACAAGCTCCGGCTGCGCTCAAGCCGGAAGGCAGCTCTGCCCGGCCCGGCGTCGCCGGCTACGAGCCACGCGGATTAAGGCGCCTTTTCTCCCCGCCCTACATTTGTAGAACTACTTCTTTCGCGAGATTACTCCGAGAACTTTACTCGCCCATTCGTCGGAGAATCCGAAGCGGGCCTTGGCGCGCGAGTAGAGATCGACGGCAGTTTTGTCAAGCCAGATCATGGCGGATTCGGCGATTCCATCGCCGGGACGGGCGCGATAGTTGGTGGAACGCGGCGCGGTCTTCGACTCCTGCTCCACGGTGTAGTAGTAAAACGCCAGGCTCTTGCGGGTCCGGCCTTCGGGACAGGTGAGAGGCTCGGGGAAGCCGTGGAAGCAACGGTCGTCGGTATTGAAGATCACAGCGTGATTCAACCGTGGCGGATATTTGGAGAAACACTGCTTCATCCCGGAATCCCAGAATTCGATAGCTCCTCCCCACGCCGACTCCCAGGCTTCGTTCAAGTAAAGGATGATGTTGACCCGGCGACGCCAGTTTTTGTGGTAGTGGTGATGGGAAAAATCGGTGTGCAGATTGAGAAAGCCGCCGCGGCTGGATTGATGCATGCCGCCGCCTTCGAGCGAGGGATCGGCGACAAGGTTCGGGATGCCGGTGAGTTTCGAAAGCCAGTCGACGAATCGCGGGGAATTCAGTTCATCGGTGACCATGCCCAGGCGGGGCGGAAAAAGCTCGCGCTTGGCCATGCCAAGTTTATTCTCGTTGTGGTGTTTGTACTGGATCCAAGCCTCGGTGTGGGCGCAGGGAAACTCCTGCGCCATCGCTTCGGCGACGTCGGCATCGAGAAAGTCCCCGAGGAAAACGTGAGGCAAGGGATGGTTCTCTGCGTATTGCCTGGACAGATCAGCTAATTGTGAATTCCATTTACAGTAGTCGAACAAGGGGGCAATTTCCTCTACTGTTGGCGCACGGGACATGAGCACGGATCCTTTTGGGATTGCCTGGTCGAGCGAGCGGAGCCCCAAGGTTTTCCATTCGTCCCCTGAATATTTGGCAATCTTTTCCAGTTTATCAGTTACCGTTGAAATTGAGACAACCGCAAAACAAGAAAGCCAGCCCCGGGAACCTTCCCGATTAAGATGACGCTCACCACCGCTTGGTTTTAATAATGCCGTGTATTCTACCAAGTAAAACACATTTTGGCGTGATTAGTTGCCCTGCGACCCGCGGCAAACCAGGACGGTGGAATTGCGATAAGGACAATCCAACCCCGCGATGCCGGGAGACTGGAAGACAGCCCAAGTTACTCCGAAATCCGCGTGGAGGCGGCGAAGGTCATCCGCCGTAAAGTGTTTCCACCCGGCTTGCGCTTGCACCTGGCGGAGCCACTCCTCCGCCAGTCCGGGAAACATGGAGACGGCGCCAGCATCGCTGCTGTGATCGGCGAGCCGACTGCGCTGGGCGATGGCGCGAAAACCCTGTTCGTCTTCGCCGGGAATCTTCAGCACTTCAGGGTCGAGGGCAAAGATTGCGTCGGTGGGAGTGTGCTCTCGGGTCCAGACAAAGGCTTGTTCCCAGGGATTGATTGGCGCAGCGCCGGGCCACTCGATATGGCGGCTGGCGGGAAACAGCGCGAGCTGGGCGACGAACATGCCCGCACACAGGGGAAGGAACAGCGCGAGCCAGCGCCATATCTGGTTCTTCAAAATGCATTCGCCTAGGAGTCCGCCGATAAACAGGAACAGCAGAATGTAGAGCAGGAACAACGAGCGCATAGGTTGAAGTCGTGCCAGGGCTTCGAAGCGCGGAACTGTGGAGAGCACGAGAGCGAATGGAAAAAAGATGAGTTCGTAGACGACCAAGGTCCGGCAGAGAAGATTTAAGTTCTGCCAGTCTCGAGTTCGTGCCAGCCGGCTGAACCAATAGAGAATAGGGAGAGGCGCCAACATTCCGAGCCACTCGTACCACGCCCAGCGCGTGATGTAGTGAAAGGAATGGGTGAGGGCAGCTTGATGATAGGCCGCGGAGGGCGGAGCGAACGTGATTCCGAAGGGCAGTAGACACGCTAGGGCGGCCACGCCCAGGTCAAGATGCGGGAGTGCGACCAGGAGAAAGCAGTAAGCGATAGCGAAGACCGCCATCAGGGGATGGATGGCAGCGGTAAGGACGAGAAGCAGTCCGGCGTAGACATATTTTTTGTCGAGCACTTTGACGATGGCAAATATCGAGAGGAAGGCGGCCAGGTTCCGCGGGTTGAGATATTGATCGAAGATATATAGGGCCGTCCCGGCGACGGGTAAGGTGAGGAGCGCTGCGATGAGGGTCACTCCAGCCCAACGAGCATTCGAGCCGGGAAAACATCTGCGCGCCAGTTGCCAGCAGGCGAGCAAGAACAGATAGATGGAAGCAACATGCAGAATGAAGAGTACGACAGTGAGCGGCAGATGACTCAGGCGAACCGCCTCGGCGACGAGGTTCGGGAACAAGGTTGAGCCGGCGTGAGTTTCGAAAAACTGGGAATTGAATGGGAAGAGGTTGGGATGGAGAGTCTTCTCGATTCCCGGTACGTAAAGTTCGGAGTCCTCAGCCCAAGGGTGGTAGCCGTGAATCTGAAGCGCTCCAAAAGTGAGGAGCAGAAGAATCAGCAGGTCCTTGGGCTTCAAACACGCGCTCCGTGAAGATTAGGGTGTCGCAAGAACTAGAACATGAGCGGGTTGAGGATGTAAAGGTAGGGGGAGATGTGAATCGATGGACAATCTTAAATCGCTGAGGTTGCGGAGAACACGAGCAGAGGGCGCCGGGAAAGGGGGTTGGCCAGATTTGTGGGCGGCACCGCGAAAACGCCGCTGCAAAATAAGAAGCGCCCCGAACTCTTTCGAGTTGCGGGACGCCCGAACAGCCCTCCCCCAGAACTGCTCATGGACAAGGTATGATTTTCGCGCAGAGGTGTAAATCCCCCGTTCGTGCCACCTTATGGCACGATCTAGCCATCCAAGGGCGACCTGTAACCGGCTGATAGGGCTAAAGATACACGGCCAGAATAGGGCAAAAGCTCGAAGATCCGAGTACCGCACCTGAAATACCCCAAAACAACCGCGGATAGCATAAGAAGCCACGCCTATATTCGGATGGTCGAATGAAATCGGGACAAACGGCGCGGACCTGGCCGGGCTACAGCAATTGGGCAACTCTTCCAAGTGGGAACGTACTCGGGAGCAATGGGTTACGGACGTAATCGCGGTGCGGGCAAATGCAATTGACCATGTCCGGTAGCGACCGTAAATTTGCCAAAGGGGGTCGTATGAAGGACATCCATGAGGTACTGCGGCGGAAGCAGGCCAAGTACGCCCAGTTGGGCAAGCAGATCGAGATGTTGCAGCAAGCGGCCGAAAAGCTGCGGGAAGTGGCCCCTTTGCTCGCCGAGAATGAAGACGACGACAGCGCGGTTCTCTCCGAAATGGATGAGCAGCCGGAGGCGAAAGCGGCCGCAGCCGGTGCGGGAAGCGGCGCCGGCAAGCCTCGGCAGTTCACCGCGCTGGCCCTGAGATCAGTATTCCATTGGCGCCGTTACGAGCGGCCTATGACGTTTCAAGCACTGCTGGTTTCCAAAGACGACGAATCGACTTCCGTCCTGACCGGAGTACTGTCCGGGTTGGGAGTGGAAGCGGTGCGCTGCGGGTATTCGGACGGAATTTGCCAGCTCACCGAACAGCAGTTCGACGCGGTGATTGTCGACTTCGATGACCCCCACAGCGCCGAACTGGTCCTGCAAAATGTCTTGCAATCTGCTCCGCGCAGCCACGTGGTCACCGTAGCCCTGCTGAGCGACAAGTCAAAGCTCCGCAATGTGTTCGGCAAAGGCGCCAATTTCGTGCTTTACAAACCATTTTCGACCGGAGCAGGCGGAGGCCAGCCTGCGGGCGGCGACCGTGCTGCTGAAGCGCGAACGCCGATCGTCCTTCCGGGTCCCAGTGCAAGTTCCGGTGCAGCTGAAAGTTGAGGACGATCCGGAGACCGAAGGTATCCTGCTGGATTTGAGCGAGGATGGACTGGATCTGCTGGCGGCGCAACCGCTGCGGCCGGCGGCGGCGATTCAGGTGAAGTTCTGCCTTCCCGATGGGACGGAGATTGATGCCCGCGGCGAAATCGCGTGGGCCAATCCCAACGGACAGGCCGGGCGTGCATTTCGTGGGACTTCCCGCGACGCCTGCGGACGACTCTGCAAAACTGGGTTGCGGCGAATGCACCCGAACCTCCGCCGCCTGATCCGGAACCGGTAACCCAGTGCAAATTGACCGATCTCAGCGTGGGCGGGTGCTATGTGGAGACGGAGTCGCCATTCCCGGAACGCGCGGGCATTACGCTATCGCTGCGAGCGGAAGGCATGGAAGCGCAAGCCGAGGGCACAGTGCGGGTGATGCATCCCGGATTCGGCATGGGCATTGAGTTCGCGGCGCGCACCGCCGATGAGCGCGCACAAGTCACGAAGTTTCATCGAATTTCTCAGCAGCCGTCCGGGGACGGTGCCTGAGTTGCTGATTACGCCGCGGGCGCTGACGGAGGATAGCCAGAGCGAACCGACGGCTGTCAGAGGCGGAGGACACTGGACGATCCTTTGCTTGAGTTATTGCGCGGAGCGCGAGTCGCTGAGCCAGGAAGAATTCCTGCAGGCACTCCGCCAGCAACGCAATTCAGAAGAAGTGGCTCCCGCCTAGGCTCACAGCAGTTTCTTCCATTCAGAGCGACCCGCACGAGAACGCCGAAAGTGTGCGTTTGCGGGCCAAACAGCGTTAAGGGGCCTGCACGCCGTCTCTCGTGCAGACCCCTGTAGCGCCGGGTTTATTCCACCTCGAATGCTCGAAGTCTAGTGAGCGAGGGCGACGAGCAGGTTTCAGGAAGGTTAATTTCCTGTAAAATCCCGGAGAATTTGTCACAGGGCAAACCCTCAACACAGGGACACAGAGGACACAGAGGAAATCCGGATGTGAAGCGGGTCCTGATCGCAACTTCTAATGCGGGAAAACTCAGGGACTTTGCCGGGGCAGCGGCGTCCTTGGGAGTGGAAGTGGCTGCCGCTCCCTGGCTTCGCTTCCCTTCCCCCGGTGGTTGAGGATGGGCTCACTTTCGAGGCCAACGCGCGCAAGAAGGCTGAAGCCTACAGCCGATATGCCGCTGGGGAAATTGTGCTGGCGGATGATTCCGGACTCGAGGTGGATGCACTGGGTGGCGCTCCCGGAGTGCATTCGGCGCGCTATGCGGCTGAAGCGCCTCATCTGGCGGGCGCCAACAGCGACGATCACGCCAACAATGCGCGATTGCTGCGAGAGTTGAAGAAAGTTCCGCCGGAAAAGCGGACGGCGAGATTCGTGTGCGTGATCGCGGCGGCGCGGGATGGAGAGACTTTGGAGGTTTTCCGCGGCCAGGCGGAAGGCATGATTTTGGATGCGCCGCGAGGATCGAACGGTTTCGGGTATGATCCGCTTTTCTTTTTTCCGCAGATCGGAAAAACATTCGCGGAATTGAGCGCGGAAGAAAAGGCTCAATATAGCCATCGCGGAGCAGCGTTCAGAAGATTTCTGGAGTGGGCGTGGCGGGAGTAGGAATCGTTCTCAGGAACGGAAAGTCCCACACAGTAGCGTAGTGTTGTAATGAGGATCAACCGGCCACCGACTGCACCTCCGCCAACCGGCGCTCGAGATACCGCCGCTCGCTATCGTTGGTGACCAGCGCTAGCGCGCGTTCGTAGTTTTTGGCAGCTTCGGCTGAGGATCCGATGCGGCGCAGCAGATCGGCGCGGACGGCATGCAGCAGGTGATAGCTGTCGAGATTGCTGGTAGCAGCAAGTGCATCCACCAGCGTAAGCCCGGTTTGAGGGCCTTCCGCCATCGCCACGGCCACGGCGCGGTTCAGAGAAACGATGGGTGAGGGTTGCACCTGCTCGAGAAGATCATAGAGACGTACGATCTGCGCCCAGTCCGTGTCTTGGGCGCGCGCCGCCTGACAATGCACCGCCGCAATCGCAGCCTGTAAGGCAAATGGCGTGGACCCGCCGCGAAAGGCTTGGTTGACGAGCGGGATGGCCTCGGCGATCTGAGTTTGATTCCATCGGCTGCGATCCTGGTCTTCGAGAACGACTAGATCCCCGACCTCATCGATTCGGGCATCGCGCCGGGCATCGTGCAGAAGCATCAGGGCAACGAGAGCCGTCAATTCAGCAGGAGGTTGCGGGCCGATCAACGACCGCAGCAGCCGTCCCAGACGGATGGCCTCCGCGCAGAGATCGGTCCTCAGCAGCGGGCCGCCGCTCGTGGCTGCATAGCCTTCGTTGAAGACGAGATAGATCACGGTCAGGACGGCGTCCAGCCGCGCCGCCAAGTCTTTGGTTTCGGGTACAACGTAGGGAATGCCAGCGTCGCGAATCTTGCGTTTGGCGCGCACCAAGCGCTGCGCCATGGTGGCGGGCGGGACCAGGAATGCGCGCGCAATTTCGTCGGTTTCCAGACCGCACAGCGTGCGCAGGGTCAATGCCACCTGTGCCTCAGGGGCGAGTGCGGGGTGACAGCAAGTGAAGATCAGGCGAAGGCGCTCGTCGGGAATGTCGGTCGAGTCATAATCCGGCTCCTCGACTGTACGCAGCAGGCCGGAGAGCGCGTAAGCTTCCAATTTTTCCTCAAACCGCAGATTGCGGCGAATGCGGTCGATGGCCTTGTGGCGGGCAGTTTGAATGATCCAGGCGCGTGGGAATTCAGGGATACCGGAGACCTGCCACTGATCCACAGCTGCGGTAAAGGCTTCCTGCGCAGACTCTTCGGCGAGGTCGAAGTCGCCGACCAGGGTGATGAGGGCGGCGATAATGCGGCCCCAATCGGAGCGGTAAACTGCTTCTACGGCATCGGCGGCCTCGGAAGACATAACTGATTGTAGATATTCTTGGTCCCAAGTGTCGATTTCGCTGAAGGCCGTTCGATCCGTTGATGGAAGCGTCGAAAAACGGGGATTTCAACTCGATAAGGAGATAAACGATGAGGTTCATGGTGATGGTAAAGGCCTGTAAGGATTCGGAGGCGGGCGTTCTACCTACCAAGGAACTGCTTACGGAAATGGGGAAGTTCAACGAGGAGTTGGTCAAAGCGGGGGTGATGCTCGCAGCTGACGGACTCCACCCGAGTTCCAAGGGCAAGCGGGTGCGATTTTCGGGAGGCAAGACTATCGTGATTGACGGGCCATTTGCCGAAAGCAAGGAACTCGTCGGAGGCTATTGGCTGTGGCAAGCAAAATCGATGGAGGAAGCCGTGGAGTGGCTCAAGCGAGCTCCTTTCGACGAAGGCGCCGAAGTGGAGATTCGCCAGGTATTCGAGCCGGAGGAACTAGGCCTGACGGACGCGCGGGAAATCAAAGAGCAAGAAGGACGCTTGCGAGCGCTGATGACTCGAAAAAAATAGTGGGTTATTGTCGATTTGTACATTCGCCGTTCGATTCACTAAGGAGGCACAGAAATGAAATACATGCTGCTGATTTATGCGGACGAGAACGCCTGGACCGACGCCGAGCGGCAGGAGTGTTATGGAGAGTCGACCCAGCTTTGTCATCGCCTCCAGTCGAAGGGGCAGTATCTCGGCGCCGACCCGTTGCAGTCGGTGACCACGGCGACTTGCGTCAAAGTGCGGGACAGCAAGCAGCTGGTGACCGACGGGCCATTTGCAGAGGCGCGCGAGCAGCTTGGCGGTTACTTCATGGTCGAAGCCAAGAATCTCGATGAGGCGATCGAGATTGCCGGGCAGATTCCGAGCGCACGCAAAGGCACAGTCGAGATCCGGCCGGTGGTAGAAATTCCAAACTTGCCAAGCTTAAGAGCGGACTGAGGAGAACTCCATGCATAAAATCATACCGTTCTTGTGGTTCGACAACAACGCCGAGGAAGCCATCAACTTCTATGTTTCGATCTTCAAGAATTCGAAGGTGGGAACAGTCACTCGATACGGTGAAGCTGGGCCAGGGCCGAAGGGAACGGTCATGTCGGCGACCTTTCAACTTGATGGGCAGGAGTTTTTCGCGCTCAATGGCGGCCCGCTGTTCAAGTTTACGGAAGCCATCTCGTTTTTCGTGAACTGTGAGACCCAGGCGGAGGTTGATGAACTGCGGGCGAAATTGCTGTCAGGCGGCGGGAAGCCTTCCCGATGTGGCTGGCTCAAGGACAAGTATGGCCTGTCGTGGCAGATCATTCCTTCGATTTTGGGCAAACTGCTGCACGACAAGAATACCCAGAAAGCGCAAAGAGTCATGCAGGCGATGCTGCAAATGGACAAGATTGACATCAAAAAGCTGGAGCAGGCTTACGCGGGGGATTAAGCTCGCATCTGTCGAATCGGCGGCTTCTGGTTCGATCTACTTGTAAAAGGAAAGGCTGGACTCGGTTCCAGTTCCACTAAACATACCATTCGTAAAGGAGACGAACATCATGGCAACAAAACCAACGCATGAACAAGCTCAACTTCATCTACAAGTCTTTGACCAGCGGCGAGAGGCCCGCCTGCGCCAGGCACGCGACTGGTTCTTCAAGAACTATTTTGCGGAAACCTGGAACGACGCAATGCGGATCGCCGCCCCGGGAACCGAAGGTGGTACTAACTTCATGATGGTGGTCGGCTATTGGGAACAAGCCTGCGCTCTGTTGAACTACGAGCTGCTGCACGATGATCTGTTCTTCGAAACCAGCGGCGAATTTTTTGGCGTCTGGGAGCGAATCAAGCCGACCATCGCCGAAGGACGAGAACAATGGGCCAACCAGCAATTTCTCGTCAATCTGGAAAAAGCTGCGCAACGCTTTGAGGCCTGGATGAACAAACGCTCCCCAGGCCATATCGCACGCATGCGTGAGTTCATGAAACAGATGCGCACGCAGACTGCGAAAGCGGCGTAAGGACTGACTGGAATCCCACTCTTCGCCAAACCGCGGAGGGTGGGACGACCCAGGCGTGTAACCGATTTCTCACACCAAGGAAGCGAGGACCGCATTATGCAATTGAATCCCTACCTTAACTTCGACGGTCAGTGCGAAGCGGCGTTCAAGTTTTACGAGAAGTGCCTGGGCGGCAAGATCACTTTCATGCAGCCGCATGCGGGCACGCCTGTAGAAAAGCAAGTGCCGCCGGAATGGCGCAACCGGGTTCTGCACGCGAGCCTGCAAGTGGGAGACGGTCAATTGCAGGGTGCGGACGCTCCGCCGGATCATTACAAAAAGCCGGTGGGATTTTGCGTGACTCTGCAGATTGAAAACGTTGCCGAGGCCGAACGCACATTTCACGCCCTGTCAGAAAAGGCGCAGGTGCAAATGCCGCTGCAGGAGACATTCTGGGCCGCCCGGTTCGGTATGCTCACCGATCAGTTTGGCATCCCGTGGATGATTAACTGCGGCAAAGCGGCTTAGCTTTCCATCAAGGAGCGACTGATGAACCGAAGAATGGTAAGGGCGATCGCTTTAGAAACCTTCACTCTGGCGATCGTGCTGGGCGTGATGCCCCAGGGGCACGCGCAGGATGCCAAAACACCGTATCCGAGCATGGCTCCGCTTGAGCAGTACCTCATCACGGATAGAAATGCGGAAATAGCCCTGGCGCGGACTGCGGCGCCAGAATCTATCTCACACGATGCCGGGGTCATGGTGCTCGGACGACATGGTTACGAAACTGCGGTTGAAGGCAAGAACGGTTTCGTGTGCATCGTGCAACGATCATGGACCGCGGGAATCGACGATCCTGATTTTTGGAATCCCAAGCTGCGGGCTCCGATCTGCTATAACCCGCCGGCCGCTCGATCCTACCTTCCCCTCATGATTAAAAGGACAGAGTTGATACTGCGGGGAGACTCCAAAGCGCAGATGTTCGAAAGCATTGAAACCGGCATCGCCAAAAAGCAATTGCCGACGCCGGAGCTTGGCGCGATGTGCTACATGATGTCGAAGGAAGGGTATTTGGGCGACCGTGTCGGGCACTGGTATCCACACCTGATGTTTTTCCTTCCACAAACGAAGGCTGAGATTTGGGGCGCAGATTTGCCCGGCTCACCGATTCTGGCCGCGGACGATCCTCAGGACCGGCTGACCGTATTCCTGATTACGGTCGCCAAATGGTCCGACGGAACGGCGGCACCCTCGGATGCAATGAAATGAGAACGTCGTTTCTCCCAAGAAAAGGAAAAAATGAGGCTAAAGATGGCCAAGGTAAGCGCATTAGGATTCGCTTTGGTTGTGCTGCTAGCCACCTGGCAACAGGCGCGCGCAGAAGAGCCAGGCATCACGCTTTATGACAGAATGGCGCCGATCGATCAATACCTGATGACGGACCGAAACGCAGAAATTGCCATGGCACGCAGCGCGGCGCCGGCATCAATATCGAACGATGCGGAGGTGCTGGTCCTCGGACGGCACGGTTACGAAACTGCGGTTAAAGGCAGCAACGGCTTCGTTTGCATTGTTGAACGAGCGTGGACGTCGGCGTACGACGACCCGGCGTTTTTTAATCCCACGGTGCGGGAACCGATTTGCTACAATCCGCCGGCCGCAAAGTCTCACCTGCAACTCACCTTACAGAGGACAGAATGGGCTATGGCGGGAATGAGTAAGACTCAGATATTCGACGCCATGAGGGCTGCATTCGAAAGGAAAGAGTTACCACCGCCGGAGACCGGTGCGATGTGCTACATGATGTCCAAGCAAACCGACTTCGGCCCGGTGTATGGGCACGGAGGGCCGCATCTGATGTTTTACTTTCCACGCATGGACGGTGTGACCTGGGGTGCTGAACTTCCCGGCTCGCCAGTCATCGTGCATCAGGACACACCTGAGCCGGTGACGGTGTTTGTGATTCCCATGAGCAAATGGGCCGACGGGACCGCGGCCCCGGCGGATGGACAGTGATCGATGACTAAATCGGCCACCGCTCATGACGAAGCGCAGATTCGGCAACTTATCGCGGACGAGACAGGCGCGATTTGCGGCAAGAATGTGGACGGAATCATGGCTCACTACGCCGACGATGTTGTGGTGTTTAACGTGAAACCGCCATTGCAAATCAGAGGCGCCAGCGCTTTCCGGCGGATTTGGGTTGCGTCTTTGGCACATTTTCCTGCGGCGTTCGGGATAGAAACACGGGATGTCCGGGTGATGGTAGGCAGCGACCTGGCGGTTGCGCATTGGTTCTTGCGCTTCACGGGGATGGGAGAGGATCATGCTGGAACCCAGCCGTGGCTAAGATATACGGCTTGCTATCAGCGGAATCAGGGCCGATGGCAAATCGTACACAGCCATTGCTCTATCCCTTTCGATCCGGAAACGTCTAAGGCGGTATTTGATCTCGAACCTTAGCCGGATTAAACAGTAACATTCGAGCCGTCCAAGACAGAAAGCAACGAGGACACGATGAGCAAAGTACGAGTTCTGGTGGGAACACACAAGGGTGCGTTCGTGCTCACCGCGGACGGCAAGCGCGACAAATGGGAGGTCAGCGGGCCGCATTTTGCCGGCTGGGAGATGTATCACCTCAAGGGCTCGCTCGCGGATCCCAATCGCATCTATGCTTCGCAGTCGAGCGGATGGTTTGGACAGATCATCCAGCGTTCGGATGATGGCGGCAAGAGCTGGCATCAGCCGGGAACCCCAGCGGGCGAGGCTCCATCTGGGCCGCCGAAAAGTGAAAGCAACAAGTTTGTTTATGACGCGACTGCCGAGAGCGGCAAACCGCTCACCACGCATCAATGGTACGACGGGACGCAGCATCCGTGGGAGTTCAAGCGAGTGTGGCATCTGGAGCCGTCGCTTACGGATCCCGATACAGTTTATGCCGGTGTGGAAGATGCTGCTTTGTTCCAATCGACTGACGGGGGCCAGAACTGGAAGGAACTCTCCGGTCTGCGCGGGCATGGCACCGGCCCCAAATGGCAGCCGGGTGCAGGCGGTATGTGCTTGCACACTATTATTTTGGATCCGAGCAATGCGGAACGGATTTACATCGCGATTTCGGCGGCAGGCGCGTTTCGTACTGACGACGGCGGCAAGACGTGGAAGCCGATTAACCGCGGGTTGTATTCGAAATACCTCCCTAATCCGAGTGCCGAAATCGGGCATTGCGTTCACCATGTGGCGATGAACCCGAAGCGTCCGGGAGTGTTGTTCATGCAGAAGCACTGGGACGTGATGCGCTCGGACGATGCCGGAGACAATTGGACGGAAGTCAGCGGCAATTTGCCAACTGACTTCGGATTTGCGATCGACGTACACGCGCACGAGCCGGAGACGATTTACGTGGTGCCGATCAAAAGTGATAGCGAGCATTTTCCGCTTGAAGGCAAGCTGCGCGTCTTCCGCAGCCGCACCGGAGGAAATGAGTGGGAGGCGCTGACCAACGGGTTGCCCCAAAAGGATTGCTATGTCAACGTGCTACGCGATGCCATGGCCGTGGATTCGCTCGACAAATGCGGCATATATTTCGGCACCAGCGGCGGCCAGGTGTATGTATCGGCGGACGCGGGCGATAGCTGGAGTCCTATTGTGCGGGATCTGCCGGCGGTGTTAAGTGTGGAGGTACAAACGCTGGGATGATCCGCCTCATACTTCCGCCCCACCTCCGAACGCTGGCGCACGTCAGCGGCGACGTGGAACTCGAGATCGCCGGCCCGATCACACAACGGTCGGTGCTCGATGCGCTCGAGGCCCGCTATCCTATGCTGCGCGGGACCATCCGTGATCACGTTACGCTACAGCGCAGGCCGTTCCTGAGATTTTTCGCTTGCGAGGAAGATTTGTCTCACGAGTCGCCGGATGCTCCCCTGCCCGAGGCTGTCGTCTCAGGGAAAGAGCCATTTATTGTCGTCGGGGCGATTGCCGGGGGATAGGCTGCCATCCTCAGCTGCACTGGAAACGTAGAAGTCGCAGTTAAGTCCTGCATGGTAACATTTGCTCGTGCCTATCACCGACACGAATCCTGCAGCGCAAGCTGTTCAGCTAGAGATTCAGCGTGCGATGTCCGGAGAGCAGCGGCTGCTCCTGGCGTTTGAGATGAGCATGTTCGCTAGGGAATTGTGTCGAGAACGAATTCGCTGCGAGCATCCGGAATGGCAGGAAGGTCGCATCACCCGCGAACTGCTCAGGATGGCATTCCTGCCCGCGCAATTGCCAGCGCCCTTGCAATGAGCGTCACCGAGGTTCTACGAAAAATCACTACGGCGCTCGATCAAGCGGGCATTGCCTACATGCTCTCGGGATCGTTTGCCAGTGCTTACCACGGCGTTCCGCGCGCCACCCAGGACGTCGATCTCGTCATCGAGGCCACAGCGGCACAGCTGGAAGCTTTTGTAAGGGGCCTGCCGCGCGAATCCTACTACGCAGATTTGGACGCCGCACTCGACTCCCACCGGGGGCAATCTCTATTCAACGTAATCGACCTGGTCACAGGATGGAAAATCGACTTCATAATCTGCAAATCACGAGCGTTCAGCCGAATGGAGTTCGGTCGTCGCCAAAGGGTTGACGTGCAGGGACTCCATATTTTTGTGGCTAGCGCGGAGGATATAGTGATTGCCAAGCTGGAGTGGGCAAAACTGGGAGGATCACAACGGCAAATTGAGGACGTCATCGCGATATTGCGGCTGCGACGGGAGTCGCTGGACCGCTCCTATCTCGAGAAATGGGTTCGGGAACTGGGCTTAGCGCAACAATGGAACGCAGCGCTGCGCGCAGCCGGAAAGTAGGCCGATGAATCGGCACCCTTGCTTGACTTCCCTTCTCTCTCGACAAGATAATAAAATGTTATCTTTATCCCAGTGCATTCATAGGAGCGTTCGTGGCATCGACGGCCAGACCTGTGTCTCCAATCGAAGTTCGCGGAGGCGTGGCACCGTTGCGTGCAGGCCAGGGTTATTCCTTCTTTTTGCGGCGTCTGCATTCGCTCACCGGCATTGTTCCCATTGGGGCATTCTTAATCGAGCATTTTGTTTCGAACGCGTTCGCCACGCGCGGTCCCGCCGCTTACGCCAAGCAAGTTGAATTCCTGAGCAGCTTTCCGTTTGTGGTCGGGCTGGAGCTGTTTGGAATCTGGCTGCCCATCCTTTACCACGCGCTTTACGGGTTTTATATCTGGTACCGCGGCGAGAGCAACGTGGTTGAATATCCGTGGGCCGGCAACTGGATGTACAACGCGCAGCGCTGGACGGGCGCCATCGCGTTCTTCTACATCGTTTGGCACACCTGGCATCTGCGCTTTACCGGAATTCACCTTTTGAGCCATCCGGACGCCGCGTTCGGCAAAGTGCAGATGGAATTTCAGAGTCCGTGGGCGGTGGCATTTTATGCGGTGGGCATTTTGTGTGCGTCGTGGCACTTTGCCTATGGCCTGTGGCTGTTTGCGGCCAAATGGGGCATCACGACCGGCGACAAGGCGCGACGCCGCTTTGGTTACGTTTGCCTGGCGATAGGGTTGCTTTTCGTCGGAGTGGGCGCGGCAACCATGTATTCGTTCTTGCGTGCGCCGCTGGAACCGAACGGGGCCATGCAGGTCACGCTGACCACCACCATGCACTGACGCGGGTGTTATTGAAGATCAAGCCAAGATGGCAACAAGTCCTAAAATTACGGTGATCGGCGGCGGACTGGCAGGCCTGGCCGCAGTGATCAAGATTGCGGAAATGGGCGGGCAGGTTGATCTGTTCTCCATCGTTCCGGTAAAGCGGTCGCATTCGGTATGCGCACAGGGTGGAATCAACGCGGCCAAGAATCTGAAGGGTGAAGGCGATTCCACCTGGAAACACTTCGACGACACCATTTATGGCGGCGATTTCCTGGCCAATCAGCCACCGGTTAAAGCAATGTGCGAGGCCGCACCGGGCATCATCGATCTGCTTGATCGCATGGGCGTGCCCTTCAACCGCACCCCCGAGGGCCTGCTCGACTTCCGCCGCTTTGGCGGGACTTTGTACAACCGCACAGCTTTCGCCGGGGCGACAACAGGGCAGCAGCTTCTGTATGCGCTGGATGAGCAGGTGCGGCGGTATGAGTCCGAGGGCAAGGTAAAGAAGTTCGAGCATTGGGAGTTTCTTTCGGCCGTGCTCGACGGAAACAAGATTTGCCGCGGCATCTGCGCGATGGATTTACGGTCGATGGAAGTGCGGACGTTTCCTTCCGACGCAATCGTCATCGCCACTGGCGGCAATGGCGCGATTTTTGGGAAGTCTACGAATTCGGTCGTTTGTACCGGATCTGCCCAGTCGGCTTTGTATCAACAAGGATGCTTTTACGCCAATGGCGAATTCATTCAGGTTCACCCCACATGCATTCCCGGCGAAGATAAATTGCGCTTGATGTCAGAGTCGGCGCGCGGCGAAGGCGGCCGGGTGTGGGTGCCGAAGACGCCGGGCGACAAAAGAGAGCCGAAGGCGATCCCAGAGAAAGACCGCTGGTACTTCCTTGAGGAGTGGTATCCGAAATACGGGAACCTGGTGCCGCGCGATATAGCCACGCGCGCGATTTTCAAGGTTGTGTTTGAACACAATCTGGGAATCGACGGCAAGCCGATGGTGTATCTGGACCTGACGCACATCGACCGCAAGATTCTCGATCGCAAGTTGGAAGGAATTTTGGAGATTTACGAAAAGTTCGTCGGCGACGACCCGCGCGACACGCCGATGAAGATTTTTCCCGGGATGCATTACACCATGGGCGGGCTGTGGGTGGATTTCAACCAGGCAACAAACATACCCGGTATTTATGCAGCGGGAGAATGCGAGTATCAATATCACGGGGCCAACCGGCTGGGAGCAAATTCGCTGGTGTCGTGCATCTACGGTGGGTTTATCGCCGGGCCGGCGGCGGTGCAATATGCGCGCAACCTCAAAGCTGCGGCCAGCAACGGGCACTTTGACACCGAGCGCAAGCAGCAGGAAGAAAATAACGCGATGTTGATGAAGTCCGAAGGCAAGGAGAATCCATTCCGCTTGTGGCGCGAACTGGGTGAACTGATGACCAAAGATTGTACCGTCATCCGATACAACAAAAACCTCAAGGAAACGGATGCTAAGCTGTGCGAGTATCTGGAGCGCTTCCGGCAAATCAATCTCAGCGACCGTTCCCAGTGGGCGAACACCAGCGTGATGTTTGCACGGCAGCTTTACAACATGCTCCAGCTTTCGCGTGTGATCGCGCAGGGGGCGGCGATGCGAGATGAATCGCGTGGGGCACATTACAAGCCGGACTTCCCCGAGCGCGATGACAAGAACTGGTTGAAGACGACCAAAGCATATTTTGCTCCGGACGCAGATGAGCCGAAGTTTGAGTTCGAGCCGGTGGATATTTCGCTGATTCCGCCGCGGCCGAGGAAGTATTGAAGGGCTTTACTACAAAGGGCACAGACAACGTAGCTTTGCGGGTAAGGGCTAAAAGCTAATGGCCAAGAGTGTCATCATCAAGATCAAGCGGCAGGAGAACCCAGCCGCGAAGCCCCATTGGGAAGAATTCGAGCTTGCCTGGCACGCGGGCATGAATGTGATTTCCTCGCTCATGGAAATTGCTCGTAACCCGGTGACGCGCGACGGCAAGCCGACTACGCCGATTACTTACGACTCCAATTGTCTGGAAGAAGTTTGCGGCTCATGCGCCATGTTGATCAACGGACGAGCGCGCATGGCGTGTTCGGCGCTGGTGGATAAGCTCGAACAGCCTATCCGGTTGGAGCCGTTTTCGAAGTTTCCCGTAGTGCGCGATTTGGCCGTAGATCGCCAGGTGCTGTTCGAAAATCTCAAGGCAGTGAAGGCGTGGGTTCCGATCGATGGCAGCTACGATCTGGGTTCGGGGCCCCGCATGACGGCGGAGCAACAGGAAGCGGCGTATCCGTTATCGCGATGTATTTCTTGCTGCTGCTGTATGGAAGTATGCCCGCAGTTCAACGACGAAACCGGCTTTGTGGGTGCGGCGACTATTTCGCAGGTACGACTGTTTAACACTCATCCCACGGGAGCGGCGCTGAAGCGGGAGCGGCTGACGGCGTTGATGGGGGATGGCGGCATTCAGGAATGCGGCTACGCGCAAAATTGCGTGGAGGTTTGCCCCAAGGACATTCCGCTCACCCGGTCGATTTCCGAGGTTGGCGGCTCGGTGATGAAACAGGCCATCGGTGACCTTTTTCGCAAGTGAGAGCGCCAATTTTTGTTGACTAGCGCAGTCCTACCACTTTGTGAGACACTCCTACGCTTGCAACGCAGCAACTTGCCCGCAAGCTGCAGGATTTAGAAACGGCAACCCATCTGCTCGTCACAGGTAAGGAGTGCTCGTAGCAGGGCCGCACAGTAACCACAGTAACCTGCGATCCGGGCAACTCTTTGGTAACCAGAGAGCATATTTATTGGACCACCGGCGCGGCGCGTGCGCTAGAATGACCGCCTAGCCTGCCATTCAGCACGTTTTGAGGAGTTGAGCCACTTCGTGAGAACGAGAACACAAAATATCGTTCTGGCCGCGCTTCTGACCTTGTCGCTGTGTGTCCAGGCCTTCGGATTGCATCAGTACGTGCCACGGCCGCCGCATCGCACGAGCCGACGCAGAGTACATCTGCGGCGATTGCGCTGGGACCCGGTGTTTCGGCCTTCCCGGGATTCGCTGTTAAGGCAGAATGCGGAAATCGACCGGATGGAGTTGCCGCGCATCCAGAACCAGGCTCAACTAGATCAGTTGATTGCCAGCGGGGATCTGGTTCCGATTGTGGCGGGGGAGACGTTGCGCATTGATCCCGAGCTTGATCCTGACCGCCGCTATTGCCGCCCCTGGACGCGCGACTTTCTGCAAGACCTAAGCGCCGCTTACTACAACCAATTCCACAGTCAGATCCAGGTGAATTCTGCGGTGCGCACGGTACAGGTGCAGAAGAAATTGCGCCGCCACAACCGCAACGCTGCGCCCGAAAAGGGCGAGACTGCGTCGTCGCACCTGGCCGGGATTACCGTTGACATTCAGCGGCGTGGCATGACCCGCGATGAGATTAAGTGGATGCAAACCTACATGATGCCGCTTAAAGATCAAGGCCTGATTGAACCCGAAGAAGAGCGGCGGCAATGGGTGTTCCATGTGGCCGTCGCGGGCAGCTATGCTGACTGGCGCGAGTCGCGCACATGTGGCGAGCCCGCAAAGTGCAAGTCAGTCAGCCGACGGCCCGCAGCCGGAAGCATTAGGCGCATACAGCAACGAGCAGTAAACCGCAGAGCAACTCCACGCGAGAAGGTATCGTTACCGGTTTCGTCATCCCACGTTATAGAATTCGTCTCTGATGACTCCACTTCGATCTTTCCTTTTGCGCCTGGGCCCGGCCTTGGCGACGGTCGTGCTTTCGTCGTTGGCTCTCTCTCAGAATCCATCCGCTATCAGCGCGAAGGCACGAGCGATCCACGAATCAGCGATCGTGGTTGACACTCACGCCGACACGCCGCAGCGTTTCCTGGATGACAGCTTCGATATCGGCAACAGCGATCCCAAAGACATTGGTCACGTGAGCCTGGACAAAGCTCGCGCCGGCAATCTGGGAGCGGAGTTTTTCTCCATCTGGGTAGATCCTGAAACCAACAAGGGTCACTACGCCAAGCACACGCTGGAATTGATCGATACGGTGTACGAACAGGCGGCACGCCATCCTGACCGGATGATGATGGCGTTCTCCGTGGCCGACATTGAACGCGCCCATAAGCAGAAGAAGCTGGCAGCGCTGATGGGCATTGAAGGCGGACATTCGATCGAGAACAGCATCCGTCTGTTGCACGACTACTATCGCCTGGGCGTGCGCTACATGACGCTCTCCTGGTCGAACACAAATGAGTGGGCGGATTCTTCCGGCGACATCGACGATCCCAAGGTGCAGCATCACAACGGTCTCACCGATTTCGGCAAGCAGGTCGTGCTGGAGATGAACCGCCTGGGAATGATGGTAGACATCTCCCACGTTGCCGACAAGACGTTCTGGGATGCGATCGCAGTGAGCAAAGCTCCGGTGATTGCGTCGCATTCATCGGCCCGGGCTTTGTGCAACGCGCCGCGCAATATGACCGACGATATGCTGCGCGCGGTGGCAAAGAATGGCGGCGTGGTGGATGTGAATTTCTATTCCGGCTTCGACGATCAGAGCAACTGGAACGCTAACCAGGCGCAGGAGAAGGAACGCGATGCCGCAGCTAAGGAGTATTTGGACAAACTGAAAGTCGAGGGCAAGACGCCAACTTATATAGATGAAGAACTGATCCAGCGGCAATGGATGGCAAAGTTGCCGCGGCCGCCCTTCAAAGTGCTGATCGACAACATCGATCATATTGCGAAGGTGGCAGGTGTTGATCATGTGGGACTGGGCTCGGATTTCGATGGCGTAAGCGGCCAAACACCGCAGGGCATGGACTCAGCCGCCGACTTGCCCAAGATCACGCAGGGTTTGCTGGATCGGGGATATAGCGCGGAGGACATTCACAAAATCCTTGGCGGAAATGTGCTGCGGGTGTTTGCTGAGGTGGAGCGGGTGAGCCGGGAGATGCAGAAACTCCGAAGCTTTTGACCGCGAAGGACGCAAATTTTCGCAAAGTACGCGAAGAAAGGCCGGGCCGGCGCAAGGCAATTTTCGCCTCTGTGTCGTACAATTCATAGTTCCGCTATCAAACTTCAAGGAGCTGAGTCATGCGTAAGCTGGTTCTCACTGCAACAATTACTCTATTCGCTTTGATATCGCAGGCGGCATTCGCTGCGGCTGGGGCCGGCCCCACGGCAATCATCGAAACCACAGCCGGCAAGCTTACCTGCACGCTCTTTCCGGACATCGCTCCTATCGGAGTGGCGAATTTCATTGGGCTTTCAAATGGTACGAAAGACTGGACCAGTCCGGTCACGCATCAGAAAAAGCATGGCGTGCCGCTTTATGACGGGACGATCTTCCATAGAGTCATCCCGAATTTCATGATTCAGGGCGGAGACCCAGCGGGCAATGGCACCGGCGACCCGGGCTACGAATTCAAGAATGAGACTTCTCCTGACGTGAAGTTTGACCGTCCGGGACGCCTCGCCTATGCGAATTCGGGGCCCGACACCAATGGCTCGCAGTTCTTTATCACCGAAGTTGCCTACCCCAGCCTGAATGGCGGCTACACGATCTTCGGCCAATGCGATGACGCCAGCGTGGCGCTGGTGAAAGAGATCGCTCGCATGGGGCGGGATTCGGACGACAAGCCTTATCGGCCGGTGAAGATCGTTCACATTACCATTCATGGCGCGAAGTAACACGAGAAGCAGATCCCTCGACTTCGCTCGGGATGACAATATTTAAGCAGATTCCTCGACTTCGCTCGGGACGACACTTTTTACGGAAAGGATTTTCATGACACGGCAACCCGGCACTTATGCAATTTTTGATACTTCTGAAGGCACGATCGTCTGCCGCTTGTTCGAGAAAGAGGCCCCCAAGACGGTGCAGAATTTCATCGACCTGGCTGAAGGCAAACGGGAGTGGACCCATCCCGTGAGCCGCAAGAAGAGCAAAGACCGTTTGTATGATGGCACGATTTTTCACCGCGTCATTCCTGATTTCATGATTCAGGGCGGCGACCCGGCAGGCACGGGCTTTGGCGGGCCGGGCTATCAGTTTGAAGATGAGACCAAGGGATCGCCGCACAAGTTCGATAAGCCGGGCAAGCTGGCGATGGCCAATGCCGGACCGAACACCAATGGCTCACAATTCTTCATCACCGTTGCGCCCACCACGTGGCTCACCGGCAAGCACACGATTTTCGGCGAAGTGGTCGAGGGCTACGATGTGGTGGAGAAGATTGTGAGTGTCCCGCGCGGGAAGCAGGATAAGCCGGTGAAGGATGCGGCGGTGAAGTCAGTGGTAGTGGAAAGGGTGTAGGGAGGAACCGGGAAGGGCACGACTTCCAGTCGTGCCGATCAAGCCGCCCCAAAAATTCCGGCTTTAGCCACTGAGGCCCACGCATCTAGCTTGAATCCCGGAAAGGCTGAGCAATACCGATAGTCGCTGGCCCTGTCCACCAGTCTGGCCTCCACAGGATTCGCGTGAATATAGTTTCGATGATGCTTGAAGTCCTCGGCATCACGGATGCGATGGTCGGTGAATCCGCGCTCCCAGATTGATTTTCCGTGTCCACGCTCTTCCCCTGCGGCGTGCGAAAATCCACCCTTGATGAGTTGCATGGCACGCTCGAGAGTGACTTCCTCGGCAGGCGTGATCAGCAAATGAAAATGATCGGGCATAATGACGAAGGCGTGCAGTTCGAATCGACCTTGCCGCCTGTATCCATAGAGGGTTTTAAGAAATAGGCGAGCCATATTCTCGACGACGAACAGTCGTCTGCGCTGCCAGGTTATCGACGTGACGAAGTAAGTTCCCGGGGGCGAGATTAGGCGTGTGGGCTTCACGATTGCCCTCACCGGTGGAAGCCGGATTCCTATTAGCCTATATCGGCACGACTGAAAGTCATGCCCTTCCCGGTTATTTTTCTTTGCGATTGTGCCGGGATGGGAAAGCGCGGAGGCCCTCAGGGGCTAAAGCCGGTCTCACATGAGCTAGAGGCGGCACGACTGAAGTCGTGCCCTTCCCGATTACGTTGCTTTGCCGTCGGGCCAGGACGGAAAGAAACTCGTGCCTTTCCGGGGTTGACTGTCTACACCCCAATCACTGCCACCAACTCCTTCACCGCTTCGGCGCTTTTGTTGAGTGCGGCCTGCTCATCGGCAGTCAGTTTGATTTCGATGATCTTCTCGATTCCCTTCGATCCCAGCTTCACCGGCACTCCAACGTAGAGACCTTTGATTCCGTACTCGCCTTCGAGATAGGCCGCGCAGGGCAGGATTTTCTTCTTGTCTTTCAGAATGGCTTCGACCATCTCTGCGACTGCCGAAGAGGGCGCATAATAGGCGCTGCCGGTCTTGAGATACTTCACAATCTCGGCGCCGCCATCGCGGGTGCGCTGGACCAAACGATCCACGGTGGCCTTGTCCATCAATTCGGTGATGGGGATGCCAGCGACGGTGGAATAGCGCGGCAGCGGAACCATGGTGTCGCCGTGGCCGCCGAGAACGAATGCGGTGACGTTCTCAACGCTGACTTTCAGCTCCTCGGCGATGAAGGCGCGGAAGCGCGCAGAATCGAGCACTCCGGCCATGCCGATCACGCGCTCGCGGGGCAAGCCGCTCATCTTGTACGCAGCTTGCGCCATGGCATCAAGCGGGTTGGATACGATGATGAGAATGCAATTGGGCGAATGCTGAACCGCCTTGCTCACCACGTCTTTCATGATCTTGTGGTTGGTGTTGAGCAGGTCGTCGCGGCTCATGCCGGGCTTGCGCGGGATGCCGGCAGTGATGACCACGATGTTGGAGTTGGCTGTATCGGCATAGTCGTTGGTGCCGAGGACGTGCGAATCGCGCTTCTCGATGGGCATGGCTTCGAGCAGATCAAGGCCTTTGCCTTGAGGCACGCCGTCGATGATGTCGATGAGAACGACGTCGGCGAGTTCCTTGGAGGCGATCCAGTGAGCGGCGGTAGCGCCGACGTTGCCGGAGCCTACGATCGTGACTTTATTGCGCATGAAGAGTCCTTTCCGAAGTGAATAAAAGCTTAACCACAGAGGGCACAGAGGAGCACAAGGCGAATTCATCGCGTTGCGCTCAGCACAGCCGCGCCCATGTTTTCGATGATGTGATTCGCGAAGTCACTGGTGCTGACTTTGGTGGCGCCGGTCATCAACCGCTCGAAATCATAGGTAACTTTTTTCTGTTCGATGGTGCGTTCCATCCCCTGCTCGATCAGATCCGCGGCTTCTTTCCAGCCCATCAATCGAAACATCATGACGCCGGAAAGAATCACCGAGCCGGGGTTGATGACGTCTTTATCGGCATATTTGGGCGCGGTACCGTGCGTGGCTTCGAAGATGGCATAGCCGTCGCCGATGTTGGCGCCCGGGGCAATTCCCAATCCGCCTACTTGTGCGGCGCAGGCGTCGGAAATGTAGTCGCCGTTCAAGTTGGGCGTGGCCAGCACTGAGTATTCATCGGCGCGGGTGACGATCTGCTGAAACACGGAATCGGCAATGCGGTCGTTTATCTTTAATTTCTTTTTCCACGCGCCCTTGCCGTGGGTGCCACAGATGGCCGCGAGAACGTCGCGGACTTCCTGATACACCGACTGGCGAAAGGCTTCGGCGGCAAACTCCAGGCCGGGCTCGACGAGGGCGGCATTTTCTTCGATGGTGAGGTTGGGATTCTTGTCTTTGTTGTCGAGAATCCAGCTTTCCCGCTCGGTGACGACTCTATCGCGAAACTCCGCGGTCGCGAGTTCGTATCCCCATTTGCGAAACGCGCCCTCGGTGAACTTCTGGATGTTTCCCTTATGCACCAGGGTGACGGTCTTGCGGCCGCTATCCAGGGCAAACTGAATCGCCATTCGCACCAGGCGCTTGGTGCCGCTGACAGAAATCGGTTTGATGCCGACACCGGAATCGAGACGGACCTGCTTCTTGCTGCCTTTCAGCATGTCCTTATTCAGAAATTCGATCAGCCGGGCGCATTCCGGTGTTCCCTCTTCCCACTCGATGCCGGCGTAAACATCTTCGGTGTTTTCGCGGTAGATGACGATATCCATGCGCTCGGGATTTTTCACCGGCGATGGCGTGCCTTTGTAATAGCGCACCGGGCGAATGCACGCGTAAAGATCAAGTATCTGGCGCAAGGCGACGTTCAGCGAGCGGATGCCGCCACCGACGGGCGTGGTCAGCGGGCCTTTAATCGAGACGCGGAATTCACGGATTGCGTTGACAGTATCATCGGGAAGCCAGTTCTTAAATTTGGAGTAAGCTTTTTCTCCGGCGAAAACTTCATACCAGACGACCCGGCGCTTGCCGCTATAGGCTTTCTGCACAGCGCTGTCGAACACGCGCGCGGAAGCTTTCCAGATGTCGCGGCCGGTGCCGTCTCCTTCAATGAAAGGAATGATGGGATTGTCCGGCACCTTGTAGCGCCCGTTGACGTGGCCGATGGTCGCCCCATCCCGGGGCACAGCAAGACCGTTGTAAGAGACTGCCATTCACGTCCTCCGTAAGAGTTGAGGGAACCCACAATTATAAAGGGTGGGCAAGAGCCAGGGAAACCGCAGGGCCCTAGTCTCGTTTCTTAGGTCCTTTTGCGATCTTTGCGAAGGACTTCGCGGTCTTTGCGGTCGAAAGCTCTTACCGCAAAGTGCGCAAAGGGATCGCGCAAAGTTCGCCAAGCCCCGAGTCCTTTCGACCATTTCGAGATCACCGCCGGCACCGTTAGAATGCTGAGATGCTTCGGAGAGCGGCCGGTCTGTTACTGCTTCTAGGATTCGCAACGATGGGTGCTTCGCTGGCCGCAGGTCAGACGCAATCGACAGGAGAGGCGGTAGCTCCCAACGCACCCCAGCCGGTGGCCATACCGGTGCATCGCTTCTGGGACCGGGAAAACATTTTGTTGTTTTCGGGTGTCGCAGTGGTACGGGGGATGGATTACGCCTCGACGCGCAACTTTCAAGCCCGCGGGCGGCAGGAGATTCTCCTTCCCGACGTTGTGGTGAACAACTCGGCGGGATTTGCCGCGCTGGAAGCGGCGGGCACGATGACTTCGGTGGGGATTTCGTACATCCTGCATCGCACCGGTCACCATACGCTGGAGCGCTGGATGTCGATTGGGCATATCGGAGTAACGGCGTTCGGAGACGTGCGGAATTATTGTCTCAAGACCAGGCACCAAGAACCATGAAATTGCAGGCATTTAAGCAGGAACTTCCGGGCTTGAAGCAGCGTACTATTGAGTGAGCACAACGGTGCTGGGGGAAGCTTATGCCTCGAACTAGCCGATATGCAGTGATCATTGCCGCGGCGGTAACTGTTCTTCTTTGCGCTCCGCTGGTCGCGGCGCAGAGTTCTGACCAAGTCCATATCGGACGCGACATCTATGTTCAGCCGCAGGACAAAGCCGGCGACCTCGTCTGCGTCGCTTGCTCGATCTACATCCGCGGACAAGTTGCGGGAGACGCGGTGGCGGTTGGCGGCAGCGTAGTGCTGGAACAAGGCGCGCAGTTGGCGGGAGGCGCCACGGCGGTGGTGGGCGATGTCCGGCTACAAAGCGGGACCCAAATCGCAGGCGATGTAGAGGCCATAGCCGGCATTGTAAAGCGCGACCCGCAATCCAAAATCGCGGGCGACATTACTTCGCTGGGCGGCGCGGGGTGGATGGTGATGATCCTGGTCGCGCCACTGATGCTCTTCGGAGGGTTCGTAGCGCTGATTATCTGGCTGTTTCAGCGCAGGCGGCCGGTGGCAGCAGCAGCGTAGTTCCGGCCAGGAGTTGAGTTGGCCTCGGCGGCTAAAGGCGCTTTCTCTTTTCAGTCCCTTCGCTGGATCTCACCATCTCCTCGTCCCAAAAGTCTTTCTCACTCCAATGGCGTTGTATCGTCCCCAGGGGCCGTTACTGCCGAGGTCGGCCGGGCCGAGGTTCTTGTCCCGCGCACCCAGACGATCAAAGAGAAAGTGCTGGGTGAAACGAATATCGAATCCTTTGGCGATGTAGATTGCCGCACCCCATGAGTGCTCAATCCCGATAGCGTCGGGCGACCAGGTGTACAAGGTCTGCGGAATGGTCTTGCCGAATAGAAACGAGGGCTGTCCCCAGACCATGAAGCGGCGCAACTGGCCTTTGCCGAAAGGCCGAACCTCGAGCAAACCGGAAAGCATGTAACGGGCGAACAGGCTGCACGGAGCATTGACGCCTCCGTAAGCGCCGGCGTTACCCGCACACATATTGGGATCGATTTCGTTGTGCGGAGGCGCCAGGTCGAACTGAGCGTACCCCCAGAGTGTGTCTTTAGGAAGGAAAAATTTGTCTGAATCCTGCATGACCGGATCTTGGGTGGGTTCCTGGTCTTGATTCTTGTCTTTGTCTTGTGCGCACAGGGTTCCGGCGAACGCCAGGCCGACGATCAACAACAGCAGCAACCGTTTCATTTTGCCTCCACGTCTGATGTAGGAAATCGTGAGTGTTAAAGGGCGAGTCATTGTAACGTATGGCGCCAGGAGTTGGCTGTGACTTGCCATTTGCGGCAGCGTCGCAACTTTTGCAATTGCATTCTCGGCGTACCCTGCGGCGGTTCTCAGCGCTCTCCGCGGTTTAGGGTCTTGAATCACCCGGCAGATGCAACATCTCAAAACGCCGAGATCGCTGAGCACGGTTGCAGAGCGCGCTGAGAAACCCAGCCGATGGACGACTCAGGTCGAAAGCGGGAATTGAATGATCGCCTCGCAGCCCTCGTCATGTTCGCGATTTCTTAACGTGAGTGTGCCGCCATGGGCTTCGGCGATCTGGCGGCTCAGAACCAGGCCAATGCCTGAGCCTCCTGGTTTGGTGGTGAAGAAGGGTACAAAAAGATTGCCAGGATTCGCGATGCCGGGGCCTTCGTCGCGCACGCTGAGATTGACCCAGCTTCCATTTTTTGTCCAGCCAACACGAACTTTTCCTCCAGCTTCGAGCGAAGCGTCCACGGCGTTGCGGATCAGATTGATCAACGCTTGTTGCAGCTGAGCGGAATCAAGATTCATGGTGATCGGTGGCCCGGGTTCGATCTCAACTGTGGTGCGGGTCTCCAGGCCAGCCGCGGTCTTGACCAGCGTATTCAAATCGGTGGGACGAAGCTCGGGCTTGGGCAGACGAGTGAGGCGGGAGTAATCGCGCATGAAGCGGCTAAGGGCGTCGGAGCGGTCGGCGATGACGCGCAACCCGCGGCGGAGATCGTCCTGCCAATCGGCGGCACGAACCTCGCGCCTCATGATGTCTTCAAGGCTGCCGGCGATGGAGCAGATGGGCGCGAGCGAGTTGTTCAATTCATGTCCCAGCACGCGCACCAGGCGCTGCCAGGCCTGGCGCTCTTCTTCGCGCAGGGCTCGACTCAGGTCGGCCAGCACAACCAGATAGTGCGGCTTGCCGCCCTGACGGAACACAGAGCGGCGGACACCCCAACGGCCTGACTGTCCGGGAAAGTTCTTTTCTAACGTGTGGGCGGATTCTCCCTGCAGGCATTCCAGCAGGCCGAGTTCTTCGGCGCTCTTTCCCAGCAAGCGTTCGGCATTCTGGGCTAGGAGGCGCTCGCCGGCGCGGTTCACCAAGCGGACTCTTTGGTCGCCGTCGAAGGCGAACACGGCAACGTCGATTTCGGTCATCACCGTGGTGAGCAGGGCGCTGGCTTCCATCGCTCCCAAACGCTGCTCGCGCAACAGCTCGGAAAGAGTATTGACTTCGAGCATCAACTCGCCGAGCGCATCGCCCGATTTGGCGCCGCGGACGCGAAACGAGAAATCCCCCTCACGCAGCGCCGACTGCATGTTCGAAAGCGTTTGCAAGGGCCGAATTACCGCAGCACGCAATCCGAACGCAAAACCCACCCAAAGGAGAACCACAAGGATGGTCAAACTCCAGCGGGTGTTGGGATCGTGCTCACCGGTCCAGAGCAACACCATGGTTAAGAGCACGCCAGCGGCGCCGGACGCCAGGGCCAGCAGCAGGATGCGGTTCTCGTGGCTCAGATGGCGCTTGGGTTTTTGCCGGCGGCCGGACGCGAGGCGGGGGCGGAGACGTGACTGCGACCGCCGGGCGGACCGGGTTAGCTGCTTCCGATTCCATATTTCTGCAGACGCCGATACAGCGCGCTACGGCTCAAGCCCAGCGCCTCAGCCGCCTGGCTGATATTGCCACCATAACGGTCGACTGCTTTGCGAATCAAGAGGGATTCGACTTCTTCCAGGCTCAATTCTTCCAGACGTTGCGCGCTGGCTTGGGGAGCTTTCAGGCTGAGGTCGCTGCTGCGTACGGCGTCTCCGCTTGAAAGTAGTACCGCCCGCTCGACCGCGTGGTCGAGTTCGCGCACGTTGCCCGGCCAGGGATACTCGAGCATGGCCTGCATCGCGGGAGGGTCGAAGGTCTTCGCTGGTTTGCGATAACGTTCGGCGTAGCGACTGAGAAAGTATGTGGCCAGGGGAGGAATGTCCTGGCGGCGGTCGCGCAACGCAGGGAGCTGGATCTCGACGGTGTTCAGGCGAAAAAGAAGGTCTTGCCGAAATCGCGCGGCGGCGACTTCCTGATTGAGAGCGGCATTGGTGGCAGAGATGATGCGGACATCCACGCGGCGGGTTTGTGATGATCCGACCCGCTCCATCTCGCCGCTCTCGAGCACGCGCAGCAGCTTGGCCTGCTGGGAAATTGGAATGTTGGCAATTTCGTCGAGGAAGAGTGTTCCGCCATGCGCCAGCTCGAAGCGTCCGATGCGATCAGTTTTGGCGTCGGTGAAGGCGCCTTTCACGTGACCGAAAAGTTCGCTCTCAAAGATTCCTTCGGGCAGGCCGCCGGTGTTGACGGCCACCAGCGGACGGGATGCGCGATTGGAAAGCGCGTGCAGTGTGCGAGCGACCACCTCTTTGCCGCTGCCGTGCTCGCCGGTGATGAGCACGTTGGCGTCCGACGGGCCGATGCTGCTGACCAAGCGCAGCACAGGCTGCATGGATTCGGCATTGGCGATAAACTTGGGCAGCCCTTCGGCACGCAGCAAACGGTTTTCAGCTTCCAGGCGCTGGCTGCGCCGTAGAGCACCGCCGAGCTCCAGTTGCGTGCGCAAAACCGAGAGCAGGCGTGCGTTCTCCCAGGGCTTTTGGACGAAGTCGCGGGCGCCGCGGCGCATGGCCTCCACGGCGAGATCGACGCTGCTCCAGGCGGTCATTACGATCACCGGAAGAGTGCTGTCCACGGCTTGAATGCGCGAAAGCAGATCCAGACCTTCCTGGCCGGAGGTCGTGTCGCGAGTGTAGTTCAGATCGATGAGAACGGCATCGAATTCGCGGAGGCCGAGCGCGTCCAGTACGCCGGGCGGCGAAGTCGCAGTTTCGATGGCAAAACCCTCAGGTTTGAGGAGAAGCCGCAGAGCTTCGAGCACATCGCGCTGATCGTCGGCAATCAGGAGGCGTGACCCGGAATGGCTCGGCGCGGGCATGGCAGTCGAACGTGGATGAATTCTATCCTTTTCCGTAGTCGGACTTTGCACGAGGCTCAATTTTGCTCCGTTTTGGAATCTTGTTCTTGGGCGATGTTCCTGGGAGTTACGCCGGAGAAAGTCGGCTCTTGTTGCACCGTACCGCGCACTGCATCCTCAAGTTCAATGCCTGCGTGGGCCAGAGTGAGGCCCGTAGCGCGGTCCAGCTCGACGCGAGATTTTTCATAGGTAGACTCGGCGGCTACAAAGTTCGACTCTGCCTGGGCCAAATCGCGGTCAGCTTGCAGACACCAGGTTGCTGGTGGAAGCGCCCAGAGCTTTCTTCTTCTGCTCGATGTCAAAGGTCTGCTGCGCCAAATCGCGGGCCTTGCGCGCGGCGTTCACCCGGGCGCGGTTTTGTACCAGAGCGAATTGAGCGTTGCGGACTTCGATGCCGATCTGATTCTGCAATTGTTGCAGGTGCAGCTGCGCTTGCCGGTATTCCAATTGCGAGCGGATCTGGTCGGCCTGCGCGCCCCGGTTGCGCAGCGGAATGTTGATATTGATTCCAACGGAATAGTCGGGAGAATTGTTCTTGAACAGATCGCTGAACGCGTTTGAATATCCAGACGTAGGCAACAGGGGACAGGGCGGGTTACCGCAAATAGGAGAGCCAGCATAGGCCGAATTTTGTACTCCCGCCAAACCGTAGGCCCCGTAGAACGCCACCAGATCTACCTGTGGCTTCAAGGCATTGGCTGCGGCTTTGCGAGTGATCTCACGATTGGTGAGGTCAATGCGCGATTCCGCCAGTTCGGGGCGGTGGGCCTCCGCTTCGGCGATCAAATCCTGGATGGGCGTGACTGTTTCGGTTTCCGGAATACTCATGGTATCGGTCGGAATCACTTCGGCTGACGCCAGGACCGGATCACTTAAATCGCGAGTGATGGCGTTCTTGATAAGCAGCGCCTGCAATTGCTGCTCGTTTTGCGAGAGCAGCAAGTCCTGATTGCGAGCGGCCTCTTCACTTTCCGCACGCATGACTTCCATGGGAGCGATGGCGCCAATTCTCACCTGCTCACGGTCGTCGGAAAGGGTCTTTTCGGCCAATTCCAAAGAGCGCTCTTTCACCTTCACGTCTTCATAGGCGTTGACCAGGTCCCAGTAAATGTTCTGAATCTGCGAAACCGTTGAAATGACCTGCCCGCGGAAGGCTACATCGGAGATCTCGCGATTGTTACGGGCAATGCGTATGAAGCGCATGTTAGGCCCAAAGCCGAACCCGGCGAGCAGATGTTGGCGAAGAGAAAAGCGGAAGGCGCTGTCCACTTCAGGAGACAGAATACTGAACAGGCTGTTGTTGGTGATGCGATCGTTATTGAAACCAACCGAGAGCAGTGTGCCTGATGCAAATCCTTGACTGTAACCAAAGTTGGCGACGCCGGAGTTTTGCTGTAATGGATTAACGCCGTTCAAGATAATGCTGGATTGCGGGAAGGTGGCGTGTTCGATGTCCATGCCACCGCTGATGATGGGATCGAAGTTGTCGATGTTGGTGCCGACACCCAAGGTAGACTGCACCAATCCTGATGCACCGCCGCCAGCGCCACCGGCGCCGCCGGAAGTACCGCCTGCACCTGCGCCGGGAGCACCGCTGCCGAAGCCTCCCACACCGCCGCCGGGAGTTCCCTGCACCAACCCGGTGGCGACACCGCGAACACTCTCGCCCGACTTTGCCCGCAAGATGTCCGTGTCGGCGATGGAGAGATTGAAGCGGGCAATGGCCAAATCGAGATTGTTTTCGAGGGCGAGCGCGACGGCGTCACTCAGCGACAGCCGCAGCTTGCCGTCCTTGAGCATGGTTTCGATTCGTGGCGTGTTGCCGAAGCTTGGCGGCGGCACTTGATGAGCAACGTATGGGCTCACGAGGTAGGGAAAATGAGACGCCGGCTTCGAGTAATCAGCCAGATTCTGGGCCGTTGCACAGGAGGCGGCAAGGAACACCACAACCACAAGTGATGCTAGATGGATTCCGTGTATCGTATTGCATTTATTATTGGTTGAAAGTATACGAGCTACCGTCATTGCGTCTCCTTCGGTGCAAAATCATTCGTAGCGCAGCGCCACCATAGGATCAACTTTTGCCGCCCGCCGCGCCGGAACGTAATTGGCGAGCAAAGCAACCGCGGCCAGAAGCCCTGCTACGATCGCAAAAGTCTTCGGATCGTGTGCGCTGACGCCAAACAGTAGCGTCGCCATCAAACGCGTAAGCGCAACCGCAACAACGAGTCCGAGAATGAGGCCTAGCACCGCCAACCTCATTCCCTGCCCCACCACGAGCCGTAGCACGTCTTCTTTTTGCGCGCCCAACGCCATGCGAATCCCAATTTCGTGGGTACGCTGGGAAACGCTGTACGACATGACGCCGTAAAGGCCGATCGCCGCCAGCAGCATCGCCAGTCCGGCAAAAATGGAGAGCAGCAGCATGGCGAACTTGCGCCGTAACAGCGAGTGCGCGACCATGTCCTGCATGGTGCGAAGATTCGCCAGCGGGGTGTCGCGGTTGACGCTGGCAACGGCATTCTGCGCCGCCGTGGCCAACGTCATCGAATCCGCGGCCTGGGTGCGCACCACCATGAAGGCAGATGGCCAGTGCACCTGGCCGAAAGAAAAATAAATCTCCGGGCGAGGTGTGGTTCCGAGGTCTTCGTGGCGCACGTTGCCGATTACACCCACAATCTGGATTGGCCCGTTCACCGTCTCGAAATTCACAATGTACTTGCCAATCGGGTCCTGGCCGGGAAACACTTCCCGCGCCAACTCCTGGTTGATCACCGCGACCAGTACTGGGCTGTGCATGTCATGCTGGTTGAGCACTCTGCCTTTGAGAAGTGGGATACCCATGGTTTGAAAGTACAAAGGAGTGCTGATGCGAATATCGGCATCGTACTGCTTGCTGCTGCCGGGAATCTGAAAGCCACGGTCGCTATTGCCGCCAGAAAGTGGCGCTCGGCTTACGGCTCCGGCCGATTGCACTCCCGGCAGCGTTCGCAATTTCTCCACTACCTGCTGGTAGAAATCGTCCTGTTGCGCGGCCGTGGCCGAAGGCGGAAGGACCACGTTGAATACCAGGAGATGGCTGGTGTCAAAACCCGGGTCGACCTGCATCAATCGAACAAAACTCCTGATGAGCAGCCCGGAACCGGCCAGCAGAATCAATGAAAGCGCAATTTCCGCAACCACCAGCACCGAACGCGTGGCACCGTGGCTCGCGGTGCTGCCTCGTTCCCCTTCTTTCAGATGATCATTCAAGTCCGCTCGTGATGCGTGCACCGCCGGAGCCAGGCCGAACAGGATGCCGCAAAGCACCGAAACTACGATGCTGAATCCGAGAACATCACGGTTCACTCCCACACCGGCAGCATTACGGATGTCGGGAGGGCTTATCGCCAAAAGCACGGGCACCGCCCAGGCAGCCAACAAAACTCCTGCAACTCCTCCCGCCAACGCCAGCACAAGGCTTTCCGTCAGCATTTGCCGGATCACGCGCAACCGGCTTGCGCCTAGAGCTGCACGAATTGAAACTTCACGGCTGCGGCCGCTGGCGCGTGCGAGTAGCAGATTGGCGACATTGGCGCATCCGATCAGCAAAACGAATGCGACGGCGACCAGAAGCAGCAAAAGCGTTGGCCGGATGTCACCGACCAGATTCTCCTGCATGCTGATCAGGCTGACACCGACATCTTTGTCGTCCACCGGATACTGCTTCTCCAGGCGGCCGGCAATTGCGTTCAATTCCTCGCGTGCCTGTTGCAGGCTCACCCCCGGTTTGAGTCGCGCCCATGCCTCCATGTAATGGTTGCCGCGCACCGGACGAGGATCCTCGTCGGGACGCAAGGGATGCACCGGCACGCCCCAGCGCGAAGGCAGCCACAATTCGCCATAGCCATCGGGAGTGAAGCTTGCGGGCATTACTCCGACCACGGTGTACGGCTCACCGTTGAGCGTGATATCGTGGCCCACCAGCGCCCGGTCAGAACCGTAGCGCCGCTTCCACAGGCCTTCGCTCAAAACGACAACATGATCTTTTCCAGGTTGATTGTCATCCGGCAATAGCGTTCTGCCCAGAATCGGAGCAACCCCGAAGAGCGGGAAAAAATCCGGCGACGTCATGGCGCCGCGCGCGCGTTCGGCGCGGTCGCCGCCAGTAAGATTCACCGGCCAGCCTCGCGAAGCGGCCATGTGGCTGAACACATGGTTCTGTGCCCGCCAATCCAGGTAATTGGCAGGGGACGGGCCGTCGTGCGGTTCGCCGGTGATGCGATCCGATTCACGCACGCTCAGGATTCGCCCGGAATCGGGATAGGGCAAGGGATGAAGCAAAACGGCGTCGACCACGCTGAAAATCGCCGTTGTGCTGGCGATGCCTAAGGCCAGCGCGGCCACGGCGATGAACGTGAACCCCGGACTCTTGCGCAACATGCGCAGCGCGTAGCGAACATCCTGTAAGAGTGTCTCCATAATTCCTCATTCGTAACGCAGCGCAACCATGGGATCAACTTTTGCCGCCCGCCGCGCCGGAACGTAATTGGCGAGCAAAGCAACCGCGGCCAGGAGCGCGGTAAAGATCATCAGAGTCACAGGATCGGCGGAGCTGACTCCGAACAACAATCCCGCGATCAACCGCATCAGGAACAAAGATGTAACCAACCCCAACACAACTCCGATGAGCGCCAGCGACATGCCCTGTCTCACGACCAGCTTCACCACGTCACCTCGCTGCGCGCCGAGAGCCATGCGGACGCCGATTTCGCGTACTCGCTGGCTCACGAAGTAGGCCATCACCCCGTAAATTCCAATCGCCGCCAGCAGCATGGCGGTCGCCGCAAAAAAGACTAGAATTTGCATCGCGAACCGGCGTGACGCGAGCGAGTCGGAAATAACGCTGCGCACCGAGCGCACTCCGAATACCGGCAGGTTAGGGTCGACTTCCTGGACCTCGCGCCGAATCGGTCCTTCCAACGCCTCTGGACTCGCCGCAGCCCGCACGTAAACCGTCATGGAATTGAAGGCGATCTGCCGCGCAGGCAGAAACAGGTGGGGCGCGTAGGGAGCATCCAGCCCGTCGCTCCGGACTCGCCCTACGATCCCCACAATCCTCCGCATCTGCTGCTTGCGGCCGACTTGCAGTTCGACTCGCTTCCCTACCGGATCCTCGTGGGGCCAATAACGTTCTGCGGCGGTTTGATCAATCAGCAGGACGGGCTCTCCCTTGTCATCGTCGGCTTCGGTGAAGAACCGTCCGCGGATTAGCGGGGTCTGGAGGAGGTGAAACAGATCGGGCGTCGCCACTCCCAACTCGGCGGTCGGCGTTTCACCAGGCGGCAGCGACTCGGCCCTCGATGGTTAAAGGGGACCGCGTTACGTAACAGTGCCGCGAGGGGCGTAACCCCTCCGCCGATGGCAGCTTCCTTCACTCCGGGCAAGGCGCCGACGCGGCGCAGAACCTCGCTCATGAAAACATTAAATTTTTCCTGCGTGGGATAAGGATTATTCCTGGGGTCGTTCGGCACCGGCAGCCACATCTGCGCAGTCACCAAATTGTCGGAATTGAAGCCGGGTTGCACCTCCAGCACCTTCCAGAAACTGCGCAACAACAGGCCAGCGCCGACCATCAACACTAATGAAAGAGCAAATTCGCACACGACCAGCCCGCGGAGAAAGCGATGCTGGCGTGAGGCAATCCCCACGCCGCGCGCTCCCTGGTTGAGCTTCTCCATCAGCCGCCAATGCGACATTTGCAAAGCCGGAGCCAGACCGAACAGCAATCCGGTCAGGACGGAAACCGCCACCACAAACATGAGCGCCCGCCCGTTTACCGTTACTTCGGACAACCGGGGCAGGGTCGAGGGTACCAAGGTGAGCAAAATGCTCTTCAGCCAGAAGGTGAGTGGCACGGCAAGCAGTCCACCGCAAAGTGAAAGCACCACGCTTTCCGTTAAAGTTTGCCGGACGAGTCTCCAGGTTCCCGCTCCCAAAGCCTGGCGGATGGCGATTTCACGGTGATCGCGCCGAAGAGCGCGCCAGCAGCAGGCTGGCGATGTTGACGCACGCGATCAACAGCACCGCCCCGACGGCCGCCAGCAGCAGGAAAAGCATCAAGCTGACATTGCCGCACCACCTCTTGCCGCAGCGGAACAAGCCGTACACGCCAGCCCACCGTCGCGGGATAGTCCGTCGGGTATTGCTCACGCAATTGTGCCGCGAAAACGTCAAGCTTGGACTGCGCCTGCGCCAACGTCAGGCCGGGCTGAAGCCGAGCGATGGCCCCTGGAATAAAACGTTGCGTCCGCAAGGGCGGATGTGGGAACGGGTCTGCGGCGTAACCAGCGGCGACCCATATCTCGACATCTTGACGAAGGGTCCGTCCGGGATGGCGAAACTCAGGCGGCATGACGCCGATAATGGTGTAGAGATCGGTGTCAAGACGGACCGCCTGTCCGAGCACGTTAGGATCGGCACCGAACATCTTGTGCCACAAACTGTCGCTGATGACCGCGCCTTCAGAAAATCCTGGCCGATCGTCACCGTCGTTGAAAACCCGTCCCAACTCCGGTTTCGCGGCCAGGAGGGTGAAAAAATTAGGGCTCACGGCGTTGGCTTCCACCCGTTCCGGCTTCTCCCGTCCGGTGATGTTGGCGTTAATGGGCCATACGGCGGAGATTTGTGTGAACACCCCAGAACGCTTCTGAAAGTCCTCCAACTCGGGCTGCGACATGCCTCTGTCCGTCAGGTTGATCCCTGGCATGTCCGTTTTCACCGCCACCAGTTGCTGGGGTTGCGGATATTGCGAGCGGCCGCAGCAGCACCGCATCTACCACGGAGAACAAGGCCGTGTTGGCGCCAATGCCGAGGGCCAGCGTGATCACTACAACAGCAGTGAAAGCCGGTGCTTTGCGCAACATCCGCAGTCCGTAACGAACGTCCTGAATCACTGTTTCCATGTTGCTCTCACTTACGGTGTTGCCGCTGCTGGAATTCTTGCCTGCGGATTTGCCGGATCACTGGTGATCCAGCCGTCGAATAATTGGATCGTCCTGTGGCCGTAAGCCGCGTTCACCTCCGAATGTGTGACCTGAATGATGGTGGTTCCGGCGTCATTTAATTTCTTGAACAGGTCCATAATTTCCTTGGCCTGGCTGGAGTGGAGGTTGCCCGTGGGTTCGTCGGCGAGAATCAATTTCGGATTGCCCACTACGGCGCGAGCCACGCCCACCAGTTGCTGCTGTCCACCTGAAAGCTGGCTGGGATAAAGATCCTTCTTGCCCACGATCTGGAAGCGATCCAGAATTTCCGCGACCATGCTGGCACGCTGACCGCGGGGAATATTGCGGTAGGAGAGCGGGACATCAAGATTTTCGTAAACCGTCAAATTGTCGAGCAGATGATAGCTCTGGAAGACAAAGCCAATGTATTTGCGGTTCAGTTCAGCGCGCCGCTTGCGGTCGAGCTTGTGGACTTCGTTCTCCAAGAAGGTGTATTCGCCGGCCCATGCGTCGTCCAACATGCCGAGAATGCTCATGAGCGTGGACTTCCCCGAGCCGGAAGGTCCCATGACGGTGATGAATTCGCCATCCCGGATGTCGAGATTGATCCGTCGCAGCACATAGGTGACACCGGCGCCGGTTTTATAGGTTCTTTCGATGTTGCGCAGCTGAATCATGTTTTCTCCGACGAATTCTTAGATACGGCAGTTCGCTCTTACACGAATTTCTTCGCGTCCCTTTTCGTTTGTCTTGGCGAACTTCGCGGTCGGAAGCTCTTAACCGCAAAGGTCGCAAAGGATTCCGCTAAGGTCGCTAAAGTGGCGACTACTCTTCCCGCAACGCCTCCAGCGGATCGAGCTTGGTAGCGCGGTACGCTGGGATGTAACAACCGATCAGAATCAGCGCCAACACGATCAGGGGCACCAGCGAGAACGTTCCCAGGTCCCGTGCGCTCACACCGAACAACAAACTCGCCATGAGGCTTGTCAGGCCAAGAGCGCCGGCAACTCCAACCAGTACGCCGGCCAGGGCGAGTTTCGCTCCCTGGCCCATAATGAGGCGCAAAACGTTGCTGCGCTGCGCGCCGAGAGCGATGCGAATCCCGATTTCCCGCGTGCGTTGCGAGACCGAGTAGGCCATGACGCCATAAATGCCGACAGCCGCCAGCGTCAACGCCAGGAGTGCCAAAGCTTCCGATCAGCCACATATCGAAGCGCCGCAGTGATCCGGAATCAGCAACCATTTCTTCCAGGCTTTCACGCCGTAAACCGGCACGGTCGCGTCCGCCTCGGCCACGGCCGCGCGGATCGAGTCGAGCAGCCCGGCGGAGTTCGCGCTGCGAACCGCGATACTCATGGTGCCTTCCATCTGCGGAAGAAATGCTTCGGGCACCTGAGTGTATGGGTAATAGGCAGTAGGCTCGACGTCGGTGACATCCGCCGCCCAATGCCGGACGTCTGCGGCAACTCCGACGACGCTGTACCATTCGCCTCCGGTAACCTCAGGTTTGATCCGTTTGCCGATCGCGTCTTGCTTGGGCCAATAGAGTTTGGCGAGACTTTCACTGACCACGGCGACGCGCGGGGCCGCAGCGGTGTCGTGCTCATCGAATTCGCGGCCGTTCTTAAGCGAAATCTGCAAACCGCTGAAATATCCCGGTCCGACCGCGCGAAAACGCGTCACGATTGGAATCTGAGAAGGCGGCGGGGGCGTACCTTCAATCGAAATCGCCATTGAAGGATCGGAGCCACTCATGGGCAAATTTCGCGCCAGTACGGCGGACTGGATTCCGGGCAATGCCCGCACCCGCTCCAGGACCTGCTGATAGAAAAGCGGGATGCGGTTGCCAGTATATTGCGCTGGCGAAGCGATGCGGAACGTCAACTCATTCGCTGGGATTGAAACCTGGGTCAACACTCTCGGCATGCCACAAACTCTTCAGAGACAGCCCTGCCCCGATCAGCAGAATGGAAGCCAGTGCAGTTTCTGTGACTACCAGCACGACGCGGTATCTACCAAAAGCGCCGCTGCTGCCGCGCGATACTTCCTTCAGCGTTTCGCTTACGTTAACGCGAGAAGCCTCCAGCGCGGGAGCCACGCCAAACAGAATACCCACCACGCCGCACAACAGGACGGTGTAGGCAAGCACGGTCAGGTCGATAGAAACGGTTTCTACGGCAGGAATGCTGACAGGATGGATTGCGGCCAAAACTTTGACCGCGACCCAGGCCAGAGCTAGACCAAAAGTACCGCCCAACGCTGAAAGCAACACGCTCTCGGTGAGCAACTGGAGGATCACCCGGCCACGGCCCGCGCCCAGAGCGGTGCGGATAGAGATTTCCCGCCGCCGCATGGCGCCGCGTGCCAACAAAAGATTGGCCACGTTGGAACAAGCAATGAGAAGCACAAAGGCCACTGCGCCCATGAGCAGCAACAGAACAGGCTTTACATCGCCGTTCAGAAACACGCTCATCGGCATCAGCGTCACGCCGAAACCACCTTCACCCGTGGGGTCTTGCGCCTTCAATCGCGAGGCGATCGCGTCGAGCACCGTCTGCATCTGCTTCCGCGTGCTGCCTGGGGCTAGCCGGGTGAATGCGAATAGCCAGTGAATGTTACGTGCGGAGGCTTGTGGGCTGGTGGTTTCCATCTGCATCGGAACCCAAAACAGCTCCTGGTCGGTGAGCACGTGAAACCTACGCGGCATCACACCAAGCACGGTGTAGGGAGCGCCGTCGAGAGTGACGACTTTGCCCAGGATGTTTTTGCTCGATTCGAATCTGGTTTGCCAGAGGGCATGGCTCAAGATGATGAATTTGCCGGCCCCAGGATGATCTTCTTCCGGCGAAAATTCACGCCCGAGAGCCGGCTGCACTCCCAGCACCGGAAAAAGATCGGAGTTTACTTTTCCGCCGACGATCCGCTCGGGAACATCCTTCCCTGCCAGGTTGTAGCTGACTCCGGAATATGCACCCATGTGCGCCAGATATGTCTCCCTGCTGCCGCATTTCCAGAAACGCGGGAGTGGAGAAGGCGTTCGGCTGTCCATTCGACATCGTCTTCCAGACGACCATGATCCGGTCGGGATCGTGAAAGGGCAGAGAGTGCAGCAGAACCGAATTGACTACGCTGAACATAGCGGTATTCGCGCCTATGCCCAGTGCGAGTGTCACGATGGCGACCACGGCGAAACCCGGCGACTTCCGCAACATGCGGAAGCCGTATCGAATGTCCTGGATCAGTCTCTCCATCTCAATTCAACCTCTTATTCATCGCGCAGCGCCACCATCGGCTGTACTTTGGTTGCCCAGTGGGCTGGCAAATAGCTGGCGAGCAGAACTGTGGCCAGCAGCAGCACCGAAGTTAACAACAAGGTGAGCGGATTGAATAGGCTCACGTTATAGAGCAGGCTCGAGAGCGCGCGACCAGCAATAAACGTTGCTGCCAGCCCCAAGACTAGGCCGAAAGCGGCTAGTCGCACACCTTGGCCTAGAATCAGCCGCAAGACATCCCCTCGCTCCGCACCAAGGGCTACGCGAATTCCGAGTTCGCGAGTTCGCAGGCGCACCGAATAGCTGATCACTCCGTAAAGGCCTAAAGCAGCCAGCAGCAACGCGAGCCCGGCAAAAATCGAAAGCAGAACGACCAGGAACTTCCGGCCGACCAGTGAACCGTCTACCCGTTCATCCATGGTTTTGAGGTCATAGAGCGGTTGGTTGGGGTCCACGCGGCGGATGGCCGCCTGCATGGCGCCAGCGATCATTTCGGGGTGACCGGTGTCCGTGCGAATGGCGATTTCGCCACCCGGATTCGGGGACTGCGCCAGAGGAAGGAAGTAAAAACCTTCTTTCACGTCAGCCTCGAGCGATGAGCTCTTGGCGTGAGCCACAACTCCGACAATCGTCATCCAGGGAGAGTCGCTGCCAAAACCGATGTGCTGGCCAATGGGATCCTCGTTCGGCCAATATTGATGGGCGAGCGTAGTATCGACAATAGCCACTTGTTCAGTTTTCGCTCGATCTTCCGCCGTGAAAAATCTTCCCCGCAGCAATGGTATGCGTAAAGTCGAAAAGTAATCCGGGGAGATTAAACGAATGCTGCCATGCGGGCCGGGATCGGTCGGCGCCGTGACTCTTCCTTTTATCTCAAAGGATGACAAGCCTCCGTTGGCCGAAAAAGGCAGGGCATCCGCGAGCGCGACATCCTTCACGCTGGGTATGCTCTTTAGCTCCTGTTCGGCTGCGGTCAGGAAAGCTGCCTGTTGCTCATTCGTCTTGTAGCTGGGCGGAAGCGAGAACACGGCCGTCATCAGTCCGCGAGGCTCGAAACCTGTCTCGATCCTTTCCACCTGTGCCAAGCTGCGAAGTAATAGTCCGGCGCCCACCAGCAACAGCATCGCCAGACCGATCTCACCGACGGCCAGAGTAGAGCGCAGTCGTTGTCGCACCTTGCCCGAAGTGCCGGAGCGCCCGCCCTCCTGCAAGATCTGAAACCAGCGGCTGTGGGTCATGTGCCAGGCCGGCACGGTTCCGCACAAAAGCACGCACAGCACACCAATGGTCGAGACAAACAACAGCACGGGCCCTCCCATGTGGACAGTCAGATTGCCCGCTAAACTTGCGGGGGCCAATAGAAGCAGTAGAGGAATCGCGAAGTGAGCGAGGGCCAGGCCAAGCAGGACCCCCATCACTGCGAGCACCGAACTTTCCAGAAGAGCTTGCTGTATCAACCGCCCGTTCCCTGCCCCGAGGGCAATCTGAATTGAGACCTCATGTTGTCTGCCGGTGGCACGTGCCAGCAGCAAGCCCGCGATGTTGGCGCATGCAATCAGCAACACCGTGAGCACCGCGGCCAGCAGGATGGCAAGCGGCTTGCGCAGATTGCCGGCAACAAACTCGATCAGCGGCATGGCAAACATTCCCCAACCCGAGCTTTCGCTGTAGCTGTTGTGACCCTCGGCGGCGATCTCCTGCGCTGACTTCAACCGCAAATAGGCGTTGGCCTGGGCGACGCTCACCCCCGGACGCATACGGGCCACTCCGAAAAGATTCTCGTTATGGCGGAACTTGCGATCGAAATATCGGCCGGGCGGCAGGCCGATTGGAGACCACAGCTCAGTACCGTTCGGCCAATCGAAGTCTGGGCGCATCACGCCGATTACTTGATAGGACTCCTGGTTCAGAAGGAGGCTTTTTCCCACGATGGCCGGGTCGCCACCGAAGCGCCGTTTCCAGGTCTGGTAGGCAAGGACAACTTCGTGGTTGGCGTTGGGCTGATCTTCTTCAGGACGAAAAACTCGCCCCAAGTACGGACTCGCCCAGAACACATCAAACCACTGCCAGGAAACCTGCGCGCCAACCAAGCGCTCAGGCGTGGTGCCATCGCCGGTGTAATTGAAATTCTGGCCCTGCATAATGGCCGCGGATGTGAAGACATCCTTCCCGGTTACCGCGTCTCCGAAGTCAGGAGCGGAAATGTTTATATTGGCGAGATCAGCCAAGTTATATTTGACCCGCAAGGCCGCCACACTCTCAGGATGCGGAATCCCGCTCGGGTTGAGCAAAATAGCGTTCATGACGCTGAAGACCGCGATGTTCGCGCCGATGCCCAGCGCCAGCGTCAGGGCCGCAACCAGAACAAAGCCCGGGTTCTTAGTCAGGCCACGCGTCGCGTAACGAAGATCATGAAGGGTTCCGGTCATATCTTCTTCTCCTTACTCGTTCCTCAGAGCCACCATGGGATCGACTTTCATGGCGCTTCGTGCCGGAACGTAGCAAGCCGACAATGCAACCGCCAAGAGAAGACCAGCAACACTCCCAAAGTTGCCGGATCGCTGGCGCTGGTCCCGAACAATAAGCTGGTCAGAAGTCGTGTGGCTGCGCCTCCGGTCAAGACTTTGGTCCAGTGGAACCACGCAGCGATTTGCTCAAATACGGTGGCGTGCTCTTTCCAGTTCAAAAACGTGGCGGGCGAAGCGGCATTTTGCTGCTCGCCGTCAGGCAGGCGTTTTTCCCAAATCATCACTAAGCGGTTAGCGTTGGGAAATGGCAGGGGCCGGATCAGCACCGCATTGACCACGCTGAAGATCGCAGTGTTCGCGCCGATGCCCAGCGCGAGTGTGATCACGACGACGGCAGTGAAGCCGGGACTCTTCCGCAGCATTCGCAGAGCATAGCGAACATCCTGCATGAGCGATTCCATTAACCAACCTCAACGCTCTCCTCGACGACGCGTCCATCGAACAAGTGGATCTGGCGGTCGGCGTGACGCGCAAAGCGGGGATCATGCGTCACCATGCAGATGGTGGCGCCTTCGCGATGCAGGTCGCGCAACAAGTCCATCACGGCTTCGGCATTGCGTGAATCCAGGTTCCCGGTGGGCTCGTCCGCCAGCAGGATCGAAGGCGTTCCAGCCAAAGCACGCGCCACCGCAACGCGTTGCTGCTGACCTCCCGAGAGCTGCGAGGGATAGTGCTTGGTGCGGTGGTTCATGCCCACGCGCTCCAGCGAAACGTGCACCCGCTCTTTACGCTCATTTGACGGCATGCCGCGATAGGTAAGCGGCAATTCGACGTTCTCATACACGTTGAGGTCGCCGATCAGGTTGAAGCTTTGAAAGATGAATCCAATCTCACGGTTGCGAATGCGCGAGCGCTCGCTGATGTCGAGATTCGCCACCGAATTGCCATTCAAAATGTAGGTCCCGTCGCTCGGCGAATCGAGCAGACCGATCAGCGCCAAGAGGGTGGATTTTCCAGATCCCGAAGGCCCGGCGATCGACACGTATTCGCCCTTGCGAATCTGCATGTGAATTCCGGAGAGCGCATGGGTCTCGACTTCATCGGTGTAGAAAACCTTGGTGATGTTCTCCATGCTAATCATGGTTCCCGCGTCAGCCATTGAAGTTCCTTTCTGATCTTGTGAAATCCCGTTGTCCCCGGTGTCCCCTGTGGTTCAAGGCTTTGAATTCATCACCACAGAGCTCACGGAGGAGCACAGGGATGTTAATCCAAGCGAATGCGGTCGAAGTTATCCCAGCGAGACATGTCAGACAAAATGACCTGGTCGCCTTCTTTCAGTCCCTGCAAAATCTCGACGGTGTTTACGGAACTGCGCCCCAGCTTCACCTGCACACGAACAGCGTTGCTTCCATCCGGCTCCAACTTAAACATGCCAACGGTACTCTGTTCCTGCCCGAAGGCCGGACGCCCCACATAGAGCACGTTTTGCATCTTTTCCAGATCGATGGTTCCGTCCACGCTGAGGTCGGGCCGCGCACCCTGAGGAAGCGCGCTGTCGAGGGCCACGTCCACCGTCACCGTTCCATTTACAACAGACGGATCAATGCGCACAACGTGACCGGGAATAACACCGTTATGTGTATCGATCGAGGCCGGCTGGCCAAGCTGTATGTCCTTCGCCTGGGTTTCAGCAATCTTCAACTCCGCCTTAAGCCGCTGCGGCTGAACCACTTTCGCCAGCGTGGTCCCAGGCGTGACAAATTGTCCGATCTTCAGGGTTTGCTCCTGCAGCACACCATCAATACCGGCGCGGACCTTGAGCCGGTCAAGCTCACTTCTCTTGAGATCTGCCAGGGCCCGGAACTCTTCAACCTCGGCCTGCTTGGCTTGCAACTGTGCTTGCAGCACCTCGCTGCTGTTGACCAAACGCTGCTTTTCGATGTCGTTCCGCGTGGCCAATTCCGCCGTCTTTTGACTGGAAACTTTTTCGCTCAACTGCGAGATCACCCCCAGCTTGGCCAATTGGGTATCGATATCAGATTGCATCTTGGCCTGACTGTATTCCGACTGGGCCTGCGCGGAGAGCGACTTCTGCGCGAGCACCTGGCTGGCCAGCTGGACTTGAAGGTTTTTATAATCGGCTTCGGCGGCCTTCAGCTTCCACTCGGCATCGAGCGCTTCCTGCGTAAGCTGAGGATTGCTCAACTCCAGCAGAATGGTGTCCGCTTTGACCTGGGCGCCGGGAAGCTCGAGGATCTTTTCCACTCGGCCTTCGGTAACCGCGGGCAGGAACTGAATCGATCCTTCCATCGGCACCAAGGTTCCCAGTCCGCGAACCTGGCGGAGAATCGAGCCGCGCTTCACCGTGTCGATCCAGACGGTGGAACGTTCGACGGTGGGGGCTGCCGGCTTGAGCCGCGACAGGCCCATGGTCACTGCCGTCAGCAGCACGATTCCAACCGCTATATAAATGATCCGGCGCCTGCGCTTTTGCCGGGCGATATTAGGCCGAGCGATATCCATTTATGCCTCCACAAGGGCACGCCCTCGGCCACCGGATCGCCTCGGGCAAGCCTCGCAGAGGAAACAAGTTAGATGGATTGAGGGAGCTGGGAAAAAGTATACTTCTGTTCAATCGTGGGAGGAAGTGTTCGAATCCGGACAGTGCCGCCTCGCCGGCATGAAGCTAACTCACTTCAGCCGGATGCCGCCGACGTAATCCTGGCTGCTGATGCCGTCGCTGGTGTCCATCCACGCGGCGACGAAGTAGTTCGGGCCGTCCCAGGTGTTGCCAGCGTAGTAGCCCAGAAAATTGAAGTCGACGTTGTACCCTGTGTCGTAAGGGTTGGAAAATGCCGTGGTGAGCTGGATGTTGGGCTGGAAGCTCTCCCCACCATCGGAAGAGATGGCAGCATAGGCTTGGTAATCGATGTTGGCGGGATCGTTGCGCCGGTCAAACCAGCTCACGCCGACCAACCCAGTCGGGCTCACCGAAAGCCAGGGGAAAAACTGATCGTGGGTCTCGCCTCGTGGAGCAACCGGGACGGGCTTGGACCAGGTTGTACCTCCGTCCGTCGAGTGAATGACGACGACCCGCATTTGTGTGCCCGTCCACTCATACAGCGAGGCATAGAGCCGTCCGGCGTACGGCCCGCCGCCGTCATCCACGCCGAGCGCGGGCGTATTCAGGGTGGCCACATTAGTATTCGGAATTTGCCCGAAGGGGTAGCAGCCGCACTGGCCGGGTACTTCGTGAACACTCATTACCAGCTGTGGTCGTGACCAGGTAACGCCGCCGTCGCTTGATTTCGAGAAGAGGATGTAGTCTGTGTTATTGGTGCAGAAGTATTCCCCAACGATATCGCAGTGCATCCAAGCCGCGTAGAGTGTCCCGTCTTTGCCGACAGCGAGACTAGGATCATATTCGTTTGTGAACTGATGGGGCCCGTCCGCTGCCACCTGTGCGGTGTTCCAGGTCGTCCCGCCATCACGCGAACGCGAGACGAGGACCTGAACGGGTGAGTCGTTTACCCCCAGCACATACACAGTGTTAGTGTATGGGCTGCCTGCGCTCTGGTCGACCGCAAGCGAGGCACCAAATATCTCTGAGGAAGCGTTTCCCAGCGCCGCGATCGGCGTGCTCCAGGTGACGCCGTCAGTTGATTTCTCCAGCCCGACGACCGAATTGTAAATATCGTTATAGTTCCACTGGTAGTAGCCGGCAATGTATGCCGAGCCCTTTAGGTCGTAGCCTACAAGTGGGAAGCCTCCGTTGTGCCACATCTTGCCAAAATCATTCAGGTAGCCCATGCAGGTGGTGCTCCAAGTGGAACCGCCGTCGTTCGATACATGGAAACCGAGCTCGGTGAACTCACCGCAATTGCCGTCCACGCTCCCAACAATTAGCTGGCTTGGGCTACGAGGGTTGGCAGCTGCGGGCGCGAAGCCGACCCAGCTCGTTCCCTCCGAGGAGAGCGTGGGTGGCAAAACACAAGGGGCGGGGGAGCAGGTTAACGACGGCTGGGCGACGGTCAAGGTTCCCTTAGAGGAGCCGCTCGGCCCGTGAGACTGCCCGGCTGCTCCGAAAGGTAGAAGACAGATGAGCACCGACGCCGCTAAACAAAGCCAGATTCTCATGGCGAAATACCTCCATAGGGAAGGCTAGAGAGAGACGAAGCGGGACATGCTAGGTACCTCCGGCGAAGAAGTGAACTGCCCCCGGGGTCAACTGCTACTGCGGCAACAGACTTTATCCGAGAAACCTGCGATCGTCAAGAAAAAAGGGTTCATGTGAAATGTGTTGCAGCTTTAAGAACGAAGGTTTCGTTGCGGTCTCTGCGCCCGGCTTCGCGAGACCTTTCGTGGCGTTAGCCAGCCGGCTCGGCAGTAAGCAGAGCAAAATCTCCCACGCTCGGGAGTAATATGGAAATCAGACACAGGCAAGTCGCACGACGGCTTTTGCCTGCGACGGCCGAAAGCTCCCATGGACTTCGATCAACTGGAAACCTTTCTTGCAGTCGCGCGGCACCTGAGCTTTTCGCGCGCGGCCGACAAACGCTTCCGCACCCAGCCGGCAATTTCGTCGCAGATTCGCCTGCTGGAGGAAGAAGTCGGAGCCAGGCTGCTCGACCGCTCCGGAGGCAAAGTTTCACTGACCGCGTCCGGCAAACTATTTCTCAAGTTTGCGGAAGAATTGATGGAGTCTCGCAAGGCCGTGCTCTCTGCCATTGCCGAGACCGAGCGCGTACCGCGTGGCGAGATTGTGGTCGGAGCCAACGAAGGCACCTGCCTGCACATTTTGCCGGAGGTCTTTGCCGAGTTCAAAAAGCAATATCCGGATGTGAACATCGGCATCCGGCGCTCCGACTACGCCAAGATTCTGGAGTCGGTGATCGACAACTCGGTGGATTTCGGCGTGGTCTCGCTTCCCGTCGACGATACCCGGCTAAAGGTGGTGTTGATCCATCGCGACGAATTGGTGATTATCGCGCCCCCACAACACTCGCTGGCCAAGAAGCAGTCGGCAACGATTTCCGAAGTGGCAAAGTTCCCGCTGGTCGTTCCCAAGGGCGGACACACTCGCGACGCGCTAGAGGATCTTTTCTTCGAACGCAAACTGAAACCCCGATACATCATGGAACTGGACTCGAGCGAACTCTTGAAACGTTTTGTGGCCGCCGATGCCGGGGTTGGCTTCATCGCCCGCTCCAACGTTTTTGAGGACGTGCGCGCCAGTTCGCTGGCGACTGTTACAATTTCCGATGCCACCATTCGCCGCGACCTTGCCCTGGTGTTTCGCAAAGACAAATCCCTCAGCCGCGCCGCGCTGGCGTTCATTGATATTGCCGTCAGAATTAAGGGTGTGGATGCAGTTGTAGGCGCACCGTGATCGCGATGTTCTCCCCGGCGAAGCTTCGCAATTCCCTTTTCTTGATCGGCGGACTGCTCTGTGCCTTTGGCCTCGTCGCTCAGACTCCCAAGTCTGGGGCCAAAGAGCTATCAGACTCGGCGAATCAGCTCATTGCCATCAACGTCACCGGAAGCAAGCGCTACAAGCCAGAAGATGTTGCCGCCGCCACCGGATTGCAAATCGGTCAGACCGTGCATGAGGACGATTTTAGAGCCGCTGCCCGGCTGCTGGCCGATAGCGGCGCCTTCAGCGATGTTGCCTACCGCTTCAGCTACTCGGACGCCGGCACCAAGGTGGAATTTCAAGTAAAGGATTCGCCCGCCTTCGTGCCGGCGCGCTTCGAGAACTTCGTCTGGTTCTCCAGTAAAGATCTCGCCCAGAAGCTGCATGCCCAGGTTCCCCTCTTTCATGGCGAGCTTCCGGTGATGGGCGGCCTGGCCGACCAGGTTTCACTGGCGCTGCAAGCGCTGCTGATTGAAGCAAAAGTAGAAGGCAGCGCCGACTACACTCGGGTCAGCGGCGACGGGGGGACAACGCAAGCGTTCGACTTCAGCGTGAGCGGCCCGGACATCACCATTCGCAATGTGCAGTTCCCGGGAGCCGATCCTAGCCTGCTCACTTTGCTTCAGTCCGCAGCCGAGGATCTCAAGGGAACAGAATACTCGCGCACTGCGATTCGCACCCAGGCGGAAAAAAACTTTTTGCGATTCTATTTGCAGAAAGGGTACTTGAAAGCCACGCTCGGGGAGCCTGAGGCCACGGTGGTTAAGAGCGACCCCAATGTGACGCAGGAGGAAACGCAAGTCGATGTCGCCTTCCACCCCGATCCCGGTCCGCAATACAAATTGGCCGGGCTTACGATTGCGGGAAACAAAGTTATCGCGACTAATGTGCTGCGCAAGCTGATTCAGGCGCAGATTGGCCAGCCGGTCAACGTGGTCGGATTGGAAAATGACCTGACAGAGATGCAGCACCTTTATGGCACGCGAGGCCATATGGCTGCAGCGATCAAGTCCCACCGCGAGGTCGACGACAAGACGCTCTCCGTCAAGTATGCAGTTACCATCCAGGAAGGCGACGTTTATACCATGGGCGACTTGGACATTCATGGACTCGATTCAGAAACCACGGCGCGAATGCAGACTGCCTGGGTGTTGCGCTCCGGAGATACCTACAACTCGGACTATCCGAAGCAATTCGCCGAGAAGGAGGATAGGGATCTGCGCGACTGGATCATCACCATTCACGAATCGGTCAACCCCAAGGATAGGACGGTGGACGTGAGCCTGCGATTCGACCCCAAGGGGTGACTCCATCCGTGCTGTTGATGTTTGGGGTTCTTAACAACTTCCAGCACCGAAATTTGTTACGCTTACCAAGACAGCATAACCCTTAGGAGTCAAGTTCATGAGATCAGTTTCGAGACAGTTCGTCGTCCCATCGGCCGCTCTCTTACTCGCCCTGTTGCTCGCGACTGCGGCCTTCGCGGCCAAGATGCATACTTTCACCGGCGTGGTCAGCGATGCCATGTGCGGCGCCAAGCACATGATGGCCGGCGACGATGCCTCCTGTTTGCGAACGTGCGTGAGCAAAGGATCGAAATACGCGCTGGTGGTGGGAGACAACGTTTACATCCTCGATACCGACAAACAGGCGACCCTGGACTTGCTGGACAAATTTGCCGCCAAGAAGGTCACGGTCAAGGGCACGCTCGATGCGGGTACCATCTCGGTCAGTTCAGTCGCCGCCGCCAAGTAGTCTGGCCGAGTCGGACAGCGGGGGCGCGGCGACTCTGGCCTTGAAAATTTCTTCCTAGTAACCCAATTTTCATATTGCCTGCGGGACACGCTGTGTTAAATTTGACCCTCAACTCACCCGGCAGCGGAGGAACAAGAATTGGGAAAAGACATGGTCCCTAAGCGGATTTTTTTCACTAAAGGGGTCGGAAAACATCGGGAGCGTCTCACTTCTTTCGAGCTGGCGCTGCGTGACGCCGGCATCGCTGCCCAGAATCTGGTGCGAGTTTCCTCCATCTTCCCGCCGAATTGCAAACTGGTTCCCCGCTCGCAGGGGCTGACGTATTTGAGTCCCGGCGAAGTGGTTTTTGCGGTAGTGGCCGAAAATTCCACCCGCGAACCGCATCGCCTGCTGGCTTCAAGTATTGGTGTAGCTATTCCCGCAGATCGCAACACCTACGGCTATTTGAGTGAGCATCACTCGTTCGGAGAAACCGACAACGCTGCCGGTGATTACGCCGAAGAACTCGCAGCCGAAATGCTGGCGACTACTTTGAACGTGGAATTCGATCCCGACCGCTCCTGGGATGAAAAGAAGGAAATCTACCGCATTTCGAATAAGATCGTGCGTACCGCGAACGTGACCCAATCCGCGGTGGGCGATAAGCGTGGGCTTTGGACTACGGTGATCGCGTCAGCAGTGCTGATCTTCGATTAGCTGGGCCGATCTCTACTCCGCAATCCGATAAATGAGGCCCGAATTGTAGAGACCACCTTGTTCCGTAGCGCCGTAAAGCTGGCCATTTCTCAACGTCGGCGAACCGTTTGGTATGCTTCCGTCGGCACAATTCGCTTGCTGGCAGAAGGTGTACAAGATGGTTTGGGCGACGTGATTTCCCTTCCTTGTGAACTTGAACAGTAGGCCCTGCGAATTCCCGCCCTGACCGGTAGAGCCAAACAACGCTCCCCTGCTGTAAACCAGATCCGATCCCGGGGAACACCCGTCCCCGCCCGTCAACTGGAGAACCGCGAATGGCTTCAGGCGAAAGTAACCGCCGCACGAGTTTTCGCCTTGGGACAAGCCACCATACAGGTTTCCTGCCGGGTCGATAGTGATTCCAGCGGTTGTTTGGCCACCCGTCTTAGAGCTAAATACCTTGAGCACAGTCTCGGTCCAGCCGCTTTGCGTTGGGGACAACTCGTACGCCACGCCCCACCCAACTTTGTCTGGCTGCCCGCCAAACATTGTTGTCCCGTAGAGGTTGCCGGCATTGCCGAAGGTCACACCTGCCTCTGGCTGCGCTCCGTCCGAGCAGTCCGGGTAGTTGAGGCAAAAGACATGCAGCAGGGACTCCGTCCAACCGTTTGGTCCTGGAGATAATTCAAAGACCAGTCCAGCGCCCTCAGTAACCGAGCCCGAGGTTGTCCCATACAAATTGCCGGCAGCGTCAATTGTCACGCCACCGTATGGGTTCAGCCCATCGACGTCCGCTCCGGGAAAGCTCCACAGGACCTGCTCAGTCCAACTGCCACCTGGCTGGGAAGGTGGAGAGAGTTCAAAAACCGTGCCACTGCCGCCTGCACCTCCGTACGTGGTCGTGCCGTAGAGATTACCGCCGGCATCGAAAATCAATCCCGCCTTCGGGAATTGCCCGTCTTGGCAAAGGTTACCGGCGGAGCAGAAGTTATACAGGATAGACTCTTGCCATGTGCCATCTTTGAGTTGAGATAACTCAAACGCCGTGCCGAAGCCAAAAGAGCCTCCTTTTACGGTCGTTCCGTACATATTCCCAGCGGCGTCAAATACCAGTCCACCATTTGGCTCGGCCCCGTCATTCGGGCCAGCCGCCCCGAACTGATAGATGACTGTCTCTTGTGCCAAGGTGAGAGAACTCAGCAGCAGTGTCAGTGTGAGCCACGTAATTTTGCTAACCATGCGACCCTCCTGGGCCTGCCATTACGGAGCGGCAACCCACTGCTTCCTGCGGCGAATGCGCTTGGGGGAGAATTCAGCAGTGACAATCAGAGCGAACTTCTTGCCACAGTCCGAAGATGCGCATTCTTCTTGCGCGTACTAAACCGGCTGTAACACTATGACGTTACCAATAAGTCGTCAAGGGGAAATCATCAGGCCTTCTAGCTCCTAAAGCGATGACCACACCGAAGTCGGGAAGAACTCGGGTCGAACAACTCACTTTCGGGCAGCCGCCTTTTCCTTCTTCTTAGGCGACGTCTTGCCCAGCCGCTCCAGAACGGCGGCGACGATAATTGGCAAACCCACGGTGGCGTCTACAAAGACCTCGCCAAACTTCCCGCCCTCAGCGGGAGGCACGAACTTTCCCCATGAAATCGCCTCGCTGTAGGGGCTTCCGGACAATCCTCCCCAATACACCGGCTCAGGGCAGATGCGCACGCCGTAGTGGTAGCGCTTGAGCGGGACATTTTCGCCCATACGCCGATGCCGCAGTTCAATGAACGGCCCGAACTGCTGCGACCAGTTGCGCGGCACGCCGCCGCCGATGGTAAAGATTCCCAGGCGAGTTTGCCGCAGTAGCGTGGCGGCAAAATGCTCCAGATCCTCGAAAGGATCAAACCTTATTTTGTGGCGACCGGTGGACTCGCGCAGACGGTTGTTCAACGCCACGTCCAAACCCAGCTCCGAATCGGTGAAAGCCGGCACGAAAACCGGTACACCCTTTTCGTAAGCAGACTTCAAGATGCCACGCTGGTCTTTCGCATGCTTCGCCAGGTATGCGCCAATGGCGTGATTCAGCTTGTAGGAGCACATCACTTCGGAGTGGTCCCAACCCTCCAATACTTCGGACATCACTTCCTCGACTTCGTCCAGATTTGTCTCCGGCTCGAGCGTGTCGTACACCCGGTTGTAGCCCTGCTCGTAGAGTTCGGTGTCAGGCACATCGGGGTTGTAGCGGAAATGGGCGCGGCCGGTGGCCTCGACCAGCCCGTGGGCCATCAGCGCTCCGGTGGAAACAATGGCGTTCACAATGCCGCGGTCGATCAGCTCGGTAATGATGAGTCCCTGTTTGGCGACGGTCATGGCGCCGGCCAGGGTCATGACCACGAAACACTCTTCGTCACGCGCCATGGCCTCCAGCACGTCCACGGCCTCACCCATTTGCCGTCCGGTAAACGCGGTCTTGCCCATGGCGCGAACCAGGTCGTCGATTGTGCGCACCTTCGTGAGATCGAGGGGCTCGAGTGGGGTCAAACGGTCTTCGACGGGGTTATGGAGCTTGCGGTCGATCCCGCTGCCGTCATGGTTGCCGTGTTTCATCTTGGCATCTCCGGGTCCATTTTTTCTGGAAGTACTACTCTACTAGAAGGCAGCAGCCATCTGCTACCGCGGCAACTGAGAACTGGTATTCTATTTTCTCGCTGGTGCAATCGATGTCTACAGTGCCCGACAAATTCCGGGTGGGATTGATTCAGATGTCGGCCACGTCCGATCCCGACGAGAATCTGCGCCGCGCGATTGATCGTGTGCGCCAAGCAGCTAAGCAAGGGGCGGAGATCGTCTGCCTGCCGGAACTTTTTCAGACGCAGTACTTCTGCCAGCGCGAGGATGCGGCTCTGTTCGATCTGGCTGAGCCCATACCGGGGCCAAGTTCGGCCAAGCTTTCGGAAGTTGCGCAGCAATTGAAAATTGTCTTGATCGCTTCACTTTTCGAGAAGCGCGCCGCCGGCGTCTATCACAATACGGCTGTCGTCTTCGATACTGACGGCGCTACGCGCGGGCTGTATCGCAAGATGCACATTCCCGACGATCCTCTTTACTACGAAAAGTTTTACTTCACCCCCGGCGACCTCGGCTTCCGCGCCTTCGACACTAGCGTGGGCCGCATTGGAACGCTCGTCTGCTGGGATCAGTGGTATCCCGAGGGCGCGCGCTTGACAGCGCTGCAAGGCGCGCACGTGCTGTTTTATCCCACTGCGATCGGCTGGCATCCTGCCGAGAAAGCAGAATTCGGCGAAGCGCAGCACGACGCCTGGCGCACCATTCAGCGCGCCCACGCCATTGCCAATGGCGTTTACGTGGCCGTGGTGAATCGCGTGGGTTTTGAAACCGGAGACATCCGCGGCAAGTCCGCCCCCGGCGCAGGCCTCGAATTCTGGGGTGGGTCGTTTCTGTGCGATCCCTTTGGACGAGTGATCGCGGAGGCAAGCCACGACAAAGAAGAAATTCTGCTGGGCGAAGTCGACATTCGCGCGCTCGAAGATATTCGCCGTAATTGGCCGTTCCTGCGTGATCGCCGCATCGACAGCTACGCTCCCATCACCAGCCGGTTGATTGATTAGCCATGGCCGACAACTTGCGCATGCCCGCCGAGTGGGAACCGCACGCCGCAACTTGGCTGGCGTGGCCACACTTCAAAGACGACTGGCCCGGCAAGTTCGAGCCGATTCCCTGGGTTTACGCGGAAATCATTCGTCACCTGGCGCGCCACGAGCGTGTAGAACTGATTGTCAACGATGCGGCCGCGGAAAAACGGGCGCGCAAGACTCTAAAGCTGGCAAATGCTCTTAGCGGCAATGTTCACTTCCACCGCTGGCCTACCGACCGGGTTTGGACGCGGGATTCGGGTTGCACGTTCGTGACAGGCTCGGAAGGGCTGACGGCGATCAAGTGGCGCTTCAACGCCTGGGCCAAATATCCCAACTGGAAGCAGGACGAGAAGATCGGTAGCCTGATGGCGAAGGCCGCCGGGTCGCACGAACTTCGCCCGGTATTCGGAAAGCAGAGGGTGGTCCTCGAAGGCGGATCTATCGACGTCAACGGTCGAGGCACGCTGCTGACCACGGAAGAATGCCTGCTGAGCAAAGTGCAGCAGCGCAACCCAGCCATGAAGCGCAAGGACTACGAAAAGATTTTTGCCGATCATCTCGGTGTGGCCAGGGTTGTCTGGCTGGGTCGCGGCATTGCCGGTGACGACACGCACGGCCACGTGGATGACATCACGCGCTTCGTCAGTCCAGACACAGTTGTGACGATGGTCGAATCGGATCCGGACGATCCTAACTACGCGCCTTTGCGCGACAACATCCGGCGCTTGCGAGAAGCCACCAATCAGGATGGTGCTTCTCTTTCCATTGTTGAGCTTCCGATGCCGGGACCGGTTGTCTTTGAAGGCCGCCGCCTTCCCGCCAGCTATTGCAATTTCTATATCGCGAACGGGCTGGTGCTTGTACCCGTTTTCAACGATCCCAACGACCGCGTCGCCCTCGAAATCCTTGCCGACTTATTTCCTGAACGGGAAGTCGTCGGCATTTACTCCGGCGACTTGATCTGGGGCTTTGGTGCGATGCATTGCATGACCCAGCAGCAGCCCGCGACGCGAATAACCGATAGAATGCCAGCAGATGCTGCGCGATAAAAATCTGATCCCGCTTTCCCGGCAACACCAGCATGCCTTGGCGCTGTGTGTGCGGCTCGATCGAGCGATCCAGGCAGGCGATATTGACTTCGATGCCTGGCAGGCTGAGATTGAGCAGATTTTCGAGCAGGAGATCACAATCCACTTCTCCGCCGAAGAAAAGGATTTATTTCCCGCAGCCGCGAAGCTCCCGGAGCTGAAGCAAGTCGTGCAGGAACTTGTTGAAGAACACGCAGTTCTGCGGGACTTCTTCGCCCGCGCACGGCTACGAGCCTTGGAGCAGCACGATCTTGCTGCTTTCGCCGTCGCATTGTCGCTGCACGTCCGCAAGGAAGAACGACAGCTGTTCGAAGGCATGCAGAGGCTCATGAGCCCGAAGGAATTGGAAGCACTGGGCACATCACTGGAGACAGATCTAAGAGAAGTCGCTTCGACCTGCATCCTGCCGAGCGACGCAACCCGTTTGCGTCCGAAATAACGCCGCCCTTGCCCGATCCCGCGCTGAATCCGAAATCGCTTCCCCTTCATCTAGCAGCTATGAGTTCTGAAGATACTGTCTTTCGTGTTCTAGGTAATACCGCGGAATCAGGCTTTCCTCCGGATGATGCGCCGCTCTTGGATGCCTATTCGCAGGCGGTCGTAAGCGCGGCGGAGAAAATCAGCCCGTCAGTGGTAAAGATTGAGGTCGTCCAGGCGGGACGGAGCCGTTCGGGCGAACCCCGAGAGCGCCAAGGTGGCGGTTCGGGATTCGTATTCGCTCCCGATGGCCTGATCCTCACCAATAGCCATGTGGTGCATGAGGCAACGAGAATCAAAGTGTCGCTGCCTGATGGCCGCGGGTTCCCTGCCCATACCATCGGTGATGATCCCGCTTCCGACCTGGCGGTGGTCCGCATCGATGCACCCAGTCTGGTCGCTGCGCCCCTGGGTGATTCCCGGCGTTTGCGCGTGGGCCAGTTGGCAATTGCTGTTGGCAACCCTTACGGGTTTCAATACACCGTGACTGCGGGAGTCATCAGTGCGCTGGGGCGGTCGCTGCGTTCTTATTCCGGCCGCTTAATAGAGGATGTCATTCAAACCGACGCCTCGCTCAATCCTGGAAATTCCGGCGGCCCTCTGGTGACCTCGGACGGCCAGGTGGTGGGCGTGAACACGGCCACTATCATGGGCGCACAGGGACTGTGCTTTGCGATTGGGATCAACACGGCAAAATTTGTCGCTGGGCGGCTGTTGCAGGAAGGCAGAATCCGCCGCAGCCAGATTGGCGTGGAGGCACAAAATACGCCGCTGCATCGGCGCCTGGTGCGCTTCTACGATTTGCCACAGGAAAGCGGCGTAGTGGTTATTTCTGTAACCCAGGGTGGTCCCGCTCAGCGGGCAGGTCTGCGGGAAGGCGACGTGATTGTAGCTCTTGATGGCAAGCCAATCGCAGGCGTCGATGACTTGCAACGTCTGCTGACTGACGTATGCGTGGGTGTCCGCACTTCTCTGACCGTGCTGCGGTATACGGAAAAGCTCGAGTTAAAAGTCGTCCCCGAAGAGGCCGCCGCTTAGCCTCGACGAATGCGGCCGATCGCAGATTTCGGCGCCCTTGCGCCTCACGGCTCTTCCGGTATTGCGTACGCATGGGAGATTCGCTGAGCGTGAGCGACGCCGTTTCCGTCGATGGTTGCGCGAATCTTGATGGGCCTTCCGGGACTCAGAAGAGGCGTTCGATGATGGGCGAGAGCCTCAGCCACATCGACCGAGATGCTGCGCTGTCCGGGTAGCGCCACTTGCAATTGATTTCCCGTTAGCTTACAAACCGTGCCGCGGAATTCCTGTACACCGGCTCGCATGCCGTCCGCTGCCTGGAGTGGACTTATTTCAGGCGGACATGTGATGACCGCCGGCTCGGAGGGCGGCAGCGGCTTCCGGCCAACCGTCTTAGCGCCCGCATGGGCCGAGAACAAGCCGAAAATTTGCAACTGCTGGTTGCTGGCAACGTAGACCATTCCGTTCGCCACCGTGGGGACGAGGTTTGCATTGCTGTTATCGGCGTGGGTCCAGGTCCCGGCCTGGATCGAGACCAATTGCTGCCCCAGGTTGGAAGCCGCGTAAGCGTGCAAAGTTACAGGCGTGCCGGGATTCTGGTCCGACGAGGATGCCGGTTTTTGCACGAACCACACGATGGCCGAACCGGTGGTGGTTCCGTTCGAGGAAATCACCGGCACGGACCCGCCGTTGTCAGGAAGGCCGTTCACGGCACCGGAGCCCGTGGTGCTGTCGAACACCACCTGAGTTGAGGGCGAGGTTTGAAGCTTCCAGCTGGTAACTCCGTTGCGGCCGCCGGTCACCACGCGAGGTATGCCGTCTGAACCCACGAAATAAGCCGGCCCGCACCAACACCCGCCGCTGCTGAACGTCTGGACCACCTTGTCCGGTCCGCCCTGCGTATAGCCGCCCAGGTGGTCGCGGTTGAGCAGAAACGCACGGCCATCCTTACCGCCTGCGACTGCGAGATGCGGGATGTTACCCGCTTGATCGGGAAGCACCAGCGTGCCACCGGAACCCAAGTCGGAGTCGCCTTGATCCAATTGGAAATAGTTGTAGGTGGTGAAGCTTCCGCGCACGCCTTTCAAATCGCCAGAAACCCGGATCACGCTCTCTGGGCGGTTACCGGTCGCGGTATAACTGGGATGACCAGGGTCGCTATTGCCAGTCGCAAAATAGACGTCTCCGCCTGCATCGGAGGCCGGAGCGTAACCCGACTGCCAGATGGAGGAGAGATAGTAGGTCGAAGAATTGCTGCCAAGCCTGTCGGTGATTCCACCGTTGACCCTGGTGAGTGAGGCGGCGTTGAACCGAATCATCGTTCCACGGGAAATATTCGGATTGATATCGCCATTACTGCCAAACGAGACATAGATGTCGCCATTAGCCTCGAGCAAGCCGGCGCGCTGCAACTGGTACTTGGAATTGAATGTCCAGGTGGTCCCATTCTGCAACTTCGCCGATAACTGAATGGTAACCGGCCTGCCAAAATCGTTGCCATTGCTCAGAGAAATAGCATGTAACTGGAAGGCGTCCGTGGATCCGTTGTAAACATCCGCCACCACGTACATCGCGTTCACGGTGCGATCAATCACCGGTGTCCCCAGGATGCCCATCACCGGGTAAACGTTATCGTCGCCGCTCTTGTAGGAATCGGGCACGGGCGTTCCGAAATTGCGCTGCCACAGGGTCGAACCATTTTCGGCATCGAGCGCGTAGACGCTATTGTTTTCCGTGGCCACATACACCACGTCATGCACTCCCTGGTTGTCGATCGTCTGTTGGAGCGCGACTAGAGGCTCGGCATCGACCCGTCCGTCGAGCGGAACAGTTTGCAGCAAGCCGAATGATTGCGCATTCACGTTACTTGCCGTCAACGCGGTTTCCGAGGAGAACCACCCAGTACGGAAATTGTCGCCGTGATAAGTGAGGACGTCCTGCGGTGTGCCCACCGTGGCTCTCGGCGCTACCTGCGAGACAGCAACGGATCCCATCGACAGAAACATTAAGACGCAGATCCCCAGGTCAAAAGGAAGGCAAGAAAGAGAAAACCGACGGTTCGGAATCATGAGTAGGCCTCGAAACGGTTAGCCCTGCCAGATTCGGCTCGGGGCGGGCTTGATCGCCGCCATAGTCTACACCGAGAATTACCCGGCCATGACAGGAAATCAGCGCTTCTAAAGACGTCGGGAAATCGAGGATTGACAACGACAGGTTGGGGAGACTTCCACTGCAAAATAGTACGGCTTTTGCACCGTCGAAACCCGTGCTAGATGGGCCAAGGTGCAAACTATTTCACACTGTTACAGCCCGCGAAAAGAGGTTACAATGCTGCGCCGGGTTTGGAAGGTAAAGGGACGAAGTCGTCAGCCCGGGTCGTTGATTCTCGCTGAGACACTGGACGCCCGGGCCCAGAAGGTTCTCGCCAGCGCGAATGATCGCAGGTTTGGCAATTGAACCGAGACGTCGCCCATGAAAATAACCCGCCACCCGTCAAATCAAAAGCTCTCGAATAAGCAGCGATTCTCGCTTCCTCTTAGACCTTGCACTCAGGCCAACCGTTCAAGGCCGGCGCTGGCGGCGCTCTGGCTATTGTTTGTTGTCACGCTCTGCGCTCTAGCAGCCTTCCCCCAAAATCTAACAACCACCATCGGCGTTGGAAACTCGCCTGCCGCGGTCGGGGTTAACCTCGTCACCGGCGACATTTATGTGGTCAATTCCGCCAGCGACACAGTCAGTGTCATCAGCGGAGTCACGAACTCGGTCACGGCAACTATCAACACCGGAACTGACCCGGTTGCCCTGGCAGTGAATCCGTTGAGCAATATGATTTACGTGGTCAACAACGGAAGCAATAACATCACCGTCATCAACGGCGCAACCAACACCGCTTCGACGGTCACCGACGCAAATGCCATTGCTCCGGTTGCAATCGCGCTGAATCCCATTACTGACATGGTGTATGTGGCTAACAGCGGCAGCAACAACCTGACGGTGATCAACGGCAATGGAAATGTGGTGGCCGGCAGCGTTGGCTTGGGAAGCAATCCTACGTCGGTCGTGGTGAATCCGGCGACCAACATGGTGTATGTGGCCAACCGCGGCAGTAACAATGTCACGGTCGTCAACGGTGCCAACAACAGGGTCGTAGCAACGATCGGGGTTGGAGCTAATCCGGTCTCCCTCGCGGTAGATACTGCGACCAACGTGGTGTACGCCGCCAATAATGGCAGCAACAACGCTACGGTGATCAGTGGGGCCAGCAACACGGTTATTGCCACAGTGGGCACCGGAACAAACCCCGCGGCCGTCACAGTCAATCCCGTAACCGACACCGTTTACGTAGCCAACAACGGAAGCAGCAATGTGACCGTAATCAACGGGGCCAACAATATAGCGACCGCTACAGTCACCGCGGGAAACGGCCCAATTGGGCTGGCTGCCGATCTGACCACGAATCAGATTTACGTTGTCAATAACGCCAGCAATAACCTCACAGTGATTGACGGCGCTTCCAATGCGACCGTGACGGTTGCAGATCCCAACGCAATTGCTCCCGTTGCCGTGGCAGTCGATCCCGTGACCAATACGGTTTACACGGCGAATAACGGCAGCGCCAACGTGACCGTGATCGACGCTGACAACAACACACTTGCCGCCACCCTTTCTACTTCGTCCAATCCGGTTGCGGTGGCGCTAAACACGGTGACGAACAAGGCCTACGTGGTCAACAGCGCCAGCAGCACCGTCTCGGTGATCGACGGCGCCAGCAATACAGTCGTTGCTACGGTTAATACTGGAACGAATCCAGTGGCGGTCGCCGTGAACCCTTCGACCAACCTGGTGTATGTGGCGAACAGCGGAAACAACACCGTTACCGTGATCGATGGAAGCAACAATTCCGTTGCCGCCACCGTTAACACCGGAAGCACTCCCGTCGCAGTAGACGCGAATCCCGTGACTAACACCGTCTATGTGGTCAACAACGGCGGCGGAACCGTGACCGTCATCAACGGGGCCAACAACACCGTGGCGACCACGGTCGGCGCGGGGACGGCCCCAGTCGCGGTGGCGTCCAATGCGGCTACCGGCCAAGTCTATGTGGCGAACAGCGCGAGTGACAACGTCACGGTGTTCGATCCTGTCGTCTCCAGCGACGTGACCATCACTGATTTTGCCGCGAGCCACCCCGTTGCCCTGGCAGTCGACTCGTTGACAAACAAGATATATGTGGCTAACTCGTACAGCGACAACGTCACAGTCATCGATGGCGTCACTGCCACAGTCGTGGCAACTATCGATGTGGGAGGCAATCCCAGCGCCCTGGGGCTCAACCCAGTCACTAACAAAATCTATGTAGCCAACAATGGGAACAATACGGTCTCAGTGATTGACGGCGCCACGCTGGCAGTAATCGCCACCGTGCCTGCGGGCATGGCGCCTGCCGCCGTGTCCGTCAACCCGACATTGAATCGGATCTACGTCGCCAACAACGGGAACAACAGTACCGACTTCGGCAACGTGACGGTCATCGATGGAAGCAGCAACACACCCGTCAGTGTCACCGACCCCAATGCCAACCAGCCTCATGCCGTGGCTGCAAATCCTGTCACGGATGAAGTGTTTGTCGTCAACAACCTCAGCTCGAATACCAGCGTGATTACCGCGGAACAAATCCGGCCGAATCCGATTGCCACGGCTATTGGGCCACTCGCGGGCAATCAGACTCCTGATGAGATGCCGACCTTCAACTTTACGGCTTCGAACGGTCTAAGCACCGCGCCCGTGGACGAGTTACTGTTTCAGACGGACACCTGGCTAGGATCGTGGACATCCGCCACTCTGACCAAACCTGGGAATTTTACCGGCACCACGACGACGCTGTTGCCCGGGTTCCACACCATCTACGCCTACGCCACCGAAGGCGAAGAAGCTACCTCTACAGTTACCGGTCCTCAGAGCAGTCCCCTGATTGGAAATATCTCAGCCTACGGATTTCTGGTGGCAACCCCGCTGGCGGATGTCGCGCCGCCAAGCCTCAGCTTTGGCAATCAGCAAGTGGGGACACAGAGTCCTGCGCAGACCGTCACCCTGGGGAACCCGGGCAGCGCGCCTTTGATTTTCAGTTATGCTCTGACCTCGAACTTCTTTGAGGGTCCGGGCGATACGTGCAGTTCGGCCGGCGGGCAATTGGCGCCGAATTCATCCTGTACCATTTTCGTAATTTTCACGCCTTCTGGCAGCGGAAATTTCAACGGGCAGCTGACCGTCACTGACAACTCCAACAACATCTCGGGCAGCACTCAAACGGTCGCTCTGTCCGGCACGGGCGCAACTAATTCGTTCACTCTGAACGTCGCGGAAGCGGGTAATGGCAGTGGTACGGTGATGAGCAATCCGGCAGGCATCAACTGCCCGACGACCTGTGCCGCGAATTTTTGGTCTGGAACCAGTGTGACGTTGACTGCCACTCCGAATGCGGGTTCGACCTTTGTCGGCTGGGGCGGGGCTTGCAGTGGCAGAGGGACCTGCACGGTAACGATGAACTCCAATCAAGCAGTGACGGCGACATTCACATTGAACGCTGTGACCAGTTGCACCGGGACCACCACCAACTGGATCGGCGGCGCATCCGGCAATTGGAGCAATCCCGCGAACTGGAGCACCCAGACGGTTCCGAACAGCAGCACCGTGAATGTCTGCATCAACGACGGCATGTCGCCGCCTTCCGCCGTGAATCTTGATATCTCCGTCAGCGTCGGCGCGCTTTATATCGATAGCGGAAGCAGCCTCACCATCAGCAATAACAACCAACTCCAGGCTTTCGGAAACATTTCCAATGCCGGTCAGATCTTTGTCAGCGCTGCGGGTAACAACACTTTCCTGACCATGGGGGCCGCGGGAAGTTTGACGGGCGGGGGCTCAGTAACGTTGAGCAAAGGAGGTAACGGAACGGCGGCCATTGCAACTTCCGGTGGCAATCAAACCCTGACCAATGTTGATAACACCCTGCAAGGGACGGGCGTCATCGGATGGAATGGCTTGATCGTGATCAATCAGGCGGGCGGGATTGTCAATGCCAACACGCCCAGTACCGGCACGCTGGTGCTGAATCCCTCCAGCATGACCAACCAGGGTTTATTGGAGGCTACGAGCGGCGGCACATTGCAACTGGAGAGCAACTTCAACAATGCCGGCGGAAGAATACTGGCGAGTGGCAGCGGTTCAAGCGTGCAGTTCGTCAGCGGAACGGTCCAGGGAGGAACACTGGCCACCGCTAGCAGTGGAACCCTGACTACACCCGGTGGGAGCGGCTTCACCCTGGACGGAAGCAGCCAGGGCACCTTGACGATTGCCGGCACTTACGTCGTCAGCAACAATAGCACTACTTACTTGAACGGAAACATTAACAACACAGGCGCCATCCAGGTGAGCGCGGCAGGCAATAATACGTTTTTGACCATGGCTGGAGCGGTGAGCCTCACAGGAAACGGTACGATATCGCTATCGACCTCGGGGAACGGAACCGCAGCTCTCGCCAGTGCCGGCGGCAACCAGACGCTGACCAATGCGAACAACACTCTACAAGGGTTCGGTGTCATCGGCTATAACGGTTTGATCGTCGTCAACCAGGCTGGCGGAATCATCAACGCCAATACAAGTGGAGGCGTCGCGCTGACGCTGAATCCGCCGAGCCTCACCAACCTAGGGACTGCTCGAGGCCAGCGCCGGCGGCACATTGAACCTGGAAAGCACCTTCTACAACGCCGGTGGAAAAATTCTTGCAACGGGCACCGGATCGACTGTGCAGTTCGTGAGTGGAACAGTTCAGGGCGGAACACTGACCACCTCCAGCAGTGGAACCTTGACTACACCTGGCGGCAACAGCTTCACTCTGGACGGGAGCACCCTGGGTACGTTGAACATGTCGGGTGCCTACACGGTAGCCAACAATAGCACCACTTACTTGTTGGGCACGATCAATAACACGGGTGCGTTTCAGGTGAATGCGGGAGGCAACAACACGTTCTTGACCATGTCCGGTGCTGTGAGTTTGACGGGCGGCGGCTCAGTAACCTTGACCAAGGGTGGTAACGGAACGGCTGCCTTGGCCACTGCCGGCGGCACTCAGACGCTAACGAACGTGAACAACACCCTGCAAGGGGCAGGCGTCATCGGTTGGAACGGTTTGGTGGTAATCAATCAGGGCACTATCAACGCCAACCTGCCGTTGCAAGGAATACTGGAACTCAACCCGAATGGATTAACCAATGAAGGACTCTTGGAGGCAACCGCGGGCGCGACGTTGCAACTGAACGGCACGACTTTCAACAACACCGGCGGTACGATTCTGGCGAGTGGCACGGGTTCGAATGTGCAGTTCGCGAACGGCGCGACCATCCAGAGCGGAACCCTCAGCACCAGCGGCGGTGGAAGTCTCGGCGTCACGAGTGGTAACGCCCTGACGCTCGATGGCAATGCTCGCGGCCCATTGACCATTGTCGGTACCTACGCCGGAGCCAACGGCAGCACTACCTACATCACCGGAACCATCAACAACACCGGAATGATTCAAATCGCGGCCCAGGGCAACAACACGTTCCTCGCGTTATCAGGCGCGGTAAGTCTGATCGGAAACGGCGTGGTGTCGCTATCTACCGGCGGGAACGGAACTGCCGCCATAGAGACTTCCGGCGGGGACCAGTTGTTGACGAATGTGGACAACACGCTGCAAGGGTTCGGTGTCATCGGGTACAACGGCCTGGCACTGATCAATCAAGGGACGGTTAACGCCAATATTTCCGGCGATACTCTAACGCTCAACCCTAGCGTGTTCACGAATCAAGGGCTGCTGGAAGCGACGACCGGGGGAATTCTGGCGCTTAATGCTTCGACCATCTCGAACCGCACCGGCACGATCGAAGTGAATGGAGCGACCTCCAGCGTGGAGTTCGTAAACAATGCGACCATCCAGGGGGGAACCCTGGCTGGCGTCAATGGGGGTGTGTTAAGCGTTCCGAGTGGCAACAACATCACCTTGGACGGGAACGCGCTGGGTCCCTTGACGATCGCCGGCACCTATGCAGTCTCCAACAACTCCGCAACATACTTGCTGGGGACGATCAACAACACAGGCGCGATTCAAGTGAACGCTGGGGGGAATAATACGTTCCTGACCATGGCGGGGCCGGTGAGTTTGACGGGCGGCGGCAGCGTGTCACTCACAAAGAATGGTAACGGGACGGCAGCCCTGGACACGACCGGCGGCGACCAGACGCTGACCAATGTGAACAACAGTCTGCAAGGTACAGGCATCATTGGGTATAACGGCTTGGCGGTGGTTAATCAGGGCACCATCAACGCCAATCTTCCGGCGCAAGGAATACTGGAACTAAATCCGAGTGGATTAACCAACACTGGGCTATTGGAAGCGACCGCCGCAGCCACCCTACAGCTCAACGGTACGACCTTCAACAACACAAACGGAAACATTCTGGCGACTGGCACCAGTTCCAACGTGCAGTTCGCAAACGGAGCCGTGATTCAGAGCGGAACCCTGACTGCGAGCGCAGGGGGAAATCTCAACGTCCCGGGTGGCAACGCGATAACGTTCGATGGCAGCACTCACGGTGCATTAACAATTGTGGGTACCTACACCGTGTCCAACAACAGCACTACGTATCTGAATGGAACCATCAACAACACGGGCGTGATTCAAGTGGCCGCAGCGGGCAACAACACGTTTCTGACCATGGCCGGGCCGGTGAGCCTGACGGGGGGGGCGCGGTGACCTTGAGTACGTCGGGGAACGGGACCGCAGCTTTGGCGACCACCGGCGGCAACCAGCTGCTGACGAATGTGAACAACAGCCTGCAAGGCTTCGGCGTTATTGGCTATAACGGTTTAGAGTTGACCAATCAAGGGACCATCGATGCCAATATTTCGACCAGTACTTTGACGCTGAATCCGAGCGTGTTTACCAACCAGGGCCTGCTGGAGGCCACGAGCGGCGGCATTCTGGCGCTCAGCGGTTCGACGATCAATAACCCCACGGGTACGATCGAGGTGAACGGAGCAACCTCGTCGGTGCAATTTGTCAACAATGCCATCGTTCAGGGCGGGACGCTGGCAGGAATCAACAACGGAGTCTTGACCATACCAAGTGGCAACAGCATCACCCTGGATGGAAACACCCAGGGTCCGATTACGATCGCCGGTACCTATGCAGTGTCCAATAACTCCACCACCTACTTGTTGGGGACGATCAAAAATGCAGGCGCGATTCAGGTGAATGCGGGCGGCAACAACACGTTTCTGACCATGGCCGGGCCGGTAAGCCTGACCGGCGGAGGGTCGGTGACGTTGAGCACTTCGGGGAACGGGACAGCGGCTTTGGCGACCACCGGCGGCAACCGGCGCTGACGAATGTGAACAACAGCTTACAAGGCTTCGGCGTCATTGGGTACAACGGCCTGGAGGTGACGAATCAGGGAATTATCAACGCCAATGTTCCGGCAACTACGCTGACGCTAAATCCGAGTGTGTTTACTAACCAGGGACTGCTGGAGGCCACTTCGGGAGGCATCCTGGCGCTGAGTGGTTCAACCATCAGCAATCGCAGCGGCACCATCGAGGTAAACGGAGCGACCTCAAGCGTTCAGTTCGTTAACAACGCCACCATTCAGGGTGGAACGCTGGCCGGCCTCAACAATGGCGTCTTGACTATCCCGAGCGGAAACGCCATCACCTTGGACGGAAACGCCCTGGGTCCATTGACCATCGCGGGCACCTACGCGGTCTCCAACAACTCCACGACTTACTTGCTGGGAACGATCAACAACACCGGCACCATTCAGGTGAACGCCGCGGGAAACAACACATTCCTCACCATGGCCAGTGCCGTCACCCTGGCCGGAGCAGGGACCGTGACCCTAAGCACAACGGGTAACGGTGCGGCCGCCCTCGCGACTACTGGGGGCAACCAAACGTTGACCAACGTCAGTAACACTTTACAGGGCAGTGGAGTCATCGGATGGAACGGTTTGGCAGTAGTCAATCAAGGATCTATCAATGCCAATGCTTCGAGCTCGTTGGTACTGAATCCGAGTGGCCTTACGAACCAGGGCTTGCTTGAAGCAACCGGAGTTGGCATGTTGCAAGTGAGCACGACCGTCAATAATGCCGGCGCGAACATCGTCGCGAATGGCGCCAGCGCGGCAGTGCAGTTCTCCAATGGACTCGCGATCCAGGGCGGAACTGTGAGTGGCATCAGCGGTGGCTTTGTAGGAAGCTTTAGCGGAAACACTCTCACTCTGGATGGCACAGCGAACGCCGTTTCGATTGCCTCGGGTGGTACCTACACGGTCGGCAACAACAGCACCACCAATATCCAGGGGACGATCAACAACAACGGCACGTTGCTGCTGGCTTCGACAGGAAACACTACGGTTCTGAATGCTCCCACCGGGAGTGCGACCTTGACCGGCGTCGGCGCGGTGATGATGACCAGCGGCGCGAACCTGATTACCGGTTCGTCTCTGGTGAACGCTGGCAACATGATTTTGGATTCGGCATCCTTCACTGTCACTTCTTTCACCCAGAATGCAGGCCTGTTCCAAGTGACCGCTGCCGGCACCGCATCGCCCGTCGCCTTCAACTTGAACGGCGGAACCGCGCAGATTGACGGAACGCTGAGCGCTTCGAAAGGCCTAAGCGTGACGGGCACTGGCACACTCTCCGGTGATGGGACGGTCGTCAGCAACGTGAGCATGGCAGGGCTCACGCAGGCGGGCGACATACCGAACCCTGGCATATTGACCGTAGGCATCAACGGCGTGGGCAGCTACAGCCAGGCTTCAGCGGGCTCCTATGACGTCGTGATCGGAGGGCTTACCGCAGGGACGCAGTACTCGCAACTGAATGTGCCGACCGGCGCGACCCTCGATGGCACGCTCAATGTGAGCCTGGTCAATAACTTTACGCCCGCCGCCGGCAACCAGTTCGTGATCCTGACGGCCACTTCACTCACCGGCCAGTTTGCCACCACCAACTTACCCAGCTTGCCCCCGAACTTAAGTTGGATGGTCAACTACAGCGCCACCCAGGTTGTCCTATCGGTGATGGCATCGAACTCTACCTATACGCTGACGGTGACCACACTGGGCACGGGCAACGGCACGGTCACCGACGATTCAGCAAGAAATTGACTGCATTGACACGGCGGGTGTGCAGTCCGGAATCTGCTCGGCTACCTACGCGCAGGTACCACGGTCAACCTGACCGCCACTCCGCATGCAACCCACCACCTTCGGTGGGTGGGGCGGGGCTTGCTCAGGTACGGACGGCTGTTCGGTATTAATGAACTCAAACCAGTCGGTGACGGCTGCGTTTGTGCCGCCGGCGGTCACCATGTCGGCGCCATTCACCTGTCCAAATGGCGTCTATCCCTGCTCCAATGTCACCGCGCCGCCGGCGGTGTTCAATTGCCCTTCCGGCCAGAACCCCTGCCCTGATCCGAATGCCCATTCACTGGCGCTGACCGCGGCGGAGGTAAACACTCCATTCACCATGACCGTGGCCGCAACCGAAGTTCCCACCACTCAGGCCAACGGAGACTGCCCATCCGGGCAGAACGTGCTTACGGACTTCGATTGCCGTTTCACCAGCTTCTTCACTTACGAAACGCTGAGCAACGGTGACGCCATCGTGCCCGCCTGCGACGCATATTCGAATGGCAACTGCGTCTTCTATAGTGTGTACTTCGGGAGCCGTGGAAACGAGCCTCCTACCACTGATTACAACGGTCCCATTTCCTGGTCGATTGCCTGGAACAATACCTCGTATCTGCCTCCGCCGGGGCTTAACTATCAGGTAAATAATCCGCGCTTGTTCGACGACCCCGACTACGAAGCGTCCGTCATTACGCCTTACGGGACTGACTGCAACACACCGATGCTGATCAATGGAAATCCGACGAATCCGCCGATCTATTGTCAGTTCGTGTTTGACATTACAACTTACTTCGACCCGAACCAGCCGCCCGATGCGGGTATCGGGGGCAAGACCAAGCAATTCAACGACGTGGTGGTAGCCTTCCCGATCACCGTCGCGGCCCCGGACTTGAGTGTGACCAAAGTTGCCGATCAGGGCATCGTAAATTCCGGCAGCCCCATCGGCTATACCATAACCATGGGCAATAGCCCGGCGCCAGGTACTGGAACCGCCACCAACACCGTGCTCAGCGATCCTCTGCCCAGTGGCCCCAACATCAAGTGGCTCATCAGCCCGCCTTACACCGGGCCCGGAACCTGCGGCATCGTCGACGCGGGCGCTCCGCAACAATTGACCTGCTTTCTAGGCAGCCTGTCTCCCGCCATTAGCGCCAGCGTGCATGTGATGAGTGCCGATTCAAGCGCCGGCACCTATGTAAACACGGCCACTCTTTCGGCCAGCAATAATCCGCCGCAAATGGCCAGCGCTACCATTCAAGTGCTTAGTGGATCGGGTCCCATCGCCAAGGTGACCCCGTCCAAAATAAACTTCGGCACCCTCTACCCCAAGGTACCGGGCGAGGCCTTCGTCACGTTAGCCAATACCGGAGGCGCCCCGATGACCGTCAGCGCGATCACAATTTCGGCCCCAGGCAACGATCTTGCCGACTTCCATGTCCGCAGTTTCTGCCCCAAGAACCTGGCGGCAGGGAGAGCCTGTAAGATCCTGGTGCTCTGCATACCGAATCTCCAGAGCTACAGCCCGACAGCCACGCTGGCGGTCAGCGACAATGCGCCCGGAAGCCCGCAGACTGTGCCGCTCAGTGCCACGGTCATCAATCCACACGCGAATCTCAAGCCGACGTACCTGAATTTCTTAGGTCAAAAAGTTGGCACAACCAGTCGGCCGCAGACGGTGACCTTGACTAACACCGGAACGACTCCTCTGCTTCTCGGTACCATGACGATCAGCGGCAACTTCGCCTTCGCGTCAGGAACCACCTGCGGCAACGGCACTACCTTGCAGCCTAAGGCGCAGTGCGTCATGAACGTAACTTTCACTCCCAAAGGCAAGGGCAAGCGCGTCGGCGACGTGGAACTGCACGACAATACCGTGTTTAAGAAGCACAAGGTTCCGTTGTCGGGCATAGGGTACTAGAACGGTCTGCAGGCGGCTTGGGCCACCGAAAACCATTGTGACGGCTGCCTTTAGCGGTAGAATGGCGGGCGACATGGAATGCGCGCATTGCCACGCCCGGAACCCTCCGACCGCGCTTCGTTGCGTGCAATGCGATGCCCCCCTCGAAGCCGGTGAGGCAACGGCTGTCACTCTGCCTCCGCCGAGAACTGCCGAAATACCAGCGCCTCGATCCGGAGATACCACCGTCGGAGTAGCTGTACCGTCATCCGGGGATGTGACGGTCGGAGTCGCCGTAACTTCGGCCGGCGACGCTACCGCCGGAGTTGCCGAAGGATGGTCACAGCCGGCTGCCCCATCTTCCGGCTCCCGCTCGCCGCTCTTGCCTCGAAGTTTCCTGGGAAAGCGCTACGAAATTCTCTCCATGCTCGGCGAAGGCGGCATGGGCGCGGTGTACAAAGCGACAGACCGCGAGCTCGACCGCGTGGTGGCACTGAAAGTAATTCGCCCCGAGCTGGCAGTGCATCCCGAGGTGCTGGCACGCTTCAAGCAGGAACTGATTCTGGCCCGCAAGGTAACCCACCGCAACGTCATCCGGATTTTTGATCTTGGCGAACTCGACGGGGTCAAGTTCATCACCATGGACTTCGTCGATGGTCAGGACCTGAAGGGACTGATCCAATCCAAAGGGAAATTGCCGGTTGAAGCGATCGTTCAAATTATCAAACAGGTCTGCCTGGCCCTGGAAGCTGCGCACGCTGAAGGCGTGGTGCATCGCGACCTCAAGCCGCAAAACATCATGGTCGACCAGCAGAGCCGGGTTTATGTGATGGATTTCGGCATCGCGCGTTCGGTCGAACCGGGAGGAATGACGCAGACCGGGATGCTCGTGGGCACGCCGGAATATATGTCTCCGGAGCAGGTGCGGGGCGAGCACGTCGGCCCGCAATCCGATATTTTCGCGCTGGGCCTGATTCTCTTTGAATTGCTTACGGGCAAGATGCCGTTCGAGGCGGATACGGCGCAGGCATCCATGTTCAAGCGGACCAAGGAGCCCGCCCGGCCGGCGGTCCAGGTGGATCCGAATGTTCCGCCATTTCTAAGCGAGGTGGCGAGAAAGTGTTTAGAGATTGATCCCAAGCGCCGGTACCAATCCACGCGCGAGATTGCGGACGACTTGGATAAGTGGACCCAGGGCAATAGCAAGGTCCCGTGGACCTCAAAGATCACCGGGGCGTTGCCGCAGTGGTTTTCGTGGAAAAAACATGGCGTGGCGGCAGCAGTGGTGTTGCTCATCGCGCTGCTTGGCGGAATCGGACTGCGCGAGCGATTCCATTCCAAGCCTCAGACACAGTCCGCCGGTCCTGCGGTGTCGCTGGCAATTCTGCCCTTCCGCAACGCTTCAGGAGACCCGAGCCTGGATTGGCTGGGAGACAGCCTGGCGCAGATGCTGAGCACGGACGTCGGCCAGTCAGCGTCTTTGCGCGTAGTTTCTCCGGAGCGCATCGGTCAAATCGTTCGTGACCTGCGTATTCTGCCTTCAACCTTATTCGATCCTCCCACGGTCAAACGCCTCGCCGACTTCAGCAACGCCGATACCGTAGTCTGGGGTCAATATACGAAATTCGGAGACGAGATCCGCATCGATACCACGGTGCAGGATTTCAAACGCGCCCACACCGCCAAACTTACTGAGTCGAGCAACCAGAAAGACGTGCTCGCTGCCGTCGATCACCTGGCCGGCGAGATTCGCAACAATCTGGCGCTTTCTCAAAGCATCATCAAAGAACTCCAGGGGCAGTCTTTTAAGCCTTCCACCAGTTCCCTTCCCGCCCTCCATGATTACGAGCAAGGTGTTGAACTTGCCCGGCAAGGGAATTTTCTCGACGCGCAAAAGCAGTTCGAATCCGCAACCAAAGAAGACCCGAACTTTGCGTTAGCTTATTCGGAGCTAGCTGAAACCTCTGCTCAGTTGGGCCAGGAGGATGACGCGGAACGGTTGTCGCAAAATGCTGCCGGCCTCAGTGACAAACTTCCCGCAGCCGAGAAATACCTGATTCTTGCGAAACATAACACCATACTGAAGAATTATCCGCAGGCGATTGAAGCCTACGAAAACCTGGTCAAGGCGTCTCCTGAGAATGCCGATCTGCACTTTGCCTTGGCCGATCTCTACGAAAAATCGAGCGAGTTCGATAAGGCGCGGGACGCATATTCGAAGGTTCTAACCATCGATCCTAAGCGTGTGGATGGACTGCTGGCGATGGGCCGGGTCGAGATCAAGAGTGGCAACGATCAAAGCGGGCTGGAATACCTGACCCGCGCTCAGGGCATGGCGGTTGAGTTTGGTAATGACGAAGAAAAAGCTCAAATCCTTCAGGCCATGGGGATCGCCTACTCGGATCTGACCAAGTGGGACGACGCGCTTCGCAGTTTTCAGGATTCCCTGGCCATCAAGCAACGGCTCGGTCTGAAGAAGGGCGTAGCCGACAGCCTTGAATCCATCGCCCAAACCGAAGAGCCGCTGGGAAAGCCGGATCAGGCGCTGAAAGACTACAACAGCGCGCTCGATTCCTACCGTGAAATGGGCGATAAAGCGGACGCCGCAAGAGTGCTCAACGATCTTGCCGACTTCTACAACAATCGCAGCCAGTACGAGAAAGCGCTCGAACTCTACAAACAATCGCTGCAAATTCAGGTTGATCTCGGCAACCTGAGCGACCAGGGCCTGGTTCTCAACAGCATCGGCAACACGTATCTGTCGATGGCGCATTATGAAGATGCGCGCACCTACTTCGAGCAAGCCTTACAACTTCGCGAGAAACTCAAAGTTCCCGGCGACATCGCGGACACGGTCCATAATCTAGGAGAAACCGCGACCAAGCTGGGGCAATACGATCAGGCGCTTCAGCAATACTTACGCGCGCTCGATCTGCGGCGAAGCGTCGGCGATAATCGCAGCGCCGCCATCGAGTCTGCCAGCATGGGCACGCTCTTCGGCTACCAGGGACGCTATGGCGCTGCCGTCAGTTCCGAAGAAGATGCGCTCAAGATATTCCGCGAGACCAAAGAGAACGGTTTTTGGCTGGCAGAAGTCCTTGCCGACTACGGCAATGCATTGGCCCAGGTGGGACGCAGCGAAGACGCCGAGAAGAGCCTGGATGAGGCCTTGACGGTTGCGCGTGGGCTTAAGAATCAGGCGCAAATAGCGGCGGTGCTCGGCTATCAAGCCGACAACTTCTTTTATCGAGGCGATTATAAATCTGCTGCGCCCTTGTACGATCAGGCTCTCCAGGCGGCATCGCATACTACGGATGCGAGGCTCAGTCTGCTGGCGAAAATCAATCTCGCCAAACTGGCGGTCGTCCAGGGGCGAGGCAGCACAGTTGTGAGCCAGCTGCGCACTCTTTCCGAGCGGGCGGATACGATGGGCCTGAAATACCTTTCGATCCAGTGTTCCGTGTTATTGGGCGAGGCACTCACCAATCAAAAACAATATCCGCTGGCGCAGCGCGAGCTGGAAAGCGCAGCCACGCGCAGCGAAAAACTCGGCCTGCGGGCGCTGCTCGCTCAAAGCCATTTCCTGCTGGCCCATGCGCTTGAGCTATCAGGCCATGCAGCTGACGCTGCACCTCACTACGCTCAAGCGCTGCAAATTGCTCAGAGCATTCAGGAAGAGGCCAAGACGGACCGCATCGCCAGCCGCAGCGACCTGGCTCCCATTTTTGCTCACAAAGCGTAGGAACTGATTGAGCCTCTGCCAACGCCCGTCGCCGGATGTCTCTTCGGTGTCATTGCAACCACCCGCAACCTGTGGTAGCGTCAACAAACAGAAGAGGTTAGCTTGCAACGAACAGTTCCCGCCGGGCTCGACCGCAAGGAAGCGGAGATTTACCAGCATTTGGACACGGCCCGGCTCCCAAGACACATCGCTATTATTATGGACGGCAACGGCCGCTGGGCCAAGCGCCGCCATCTCCCCCGCATTGCGGGACATCGCGCCGGTGTGACAGCGGTGCGTTCCACCGTCGAAACCGCCGCCCGCATTGGCATTCCTGCACTGACGCTGTATGCCTTTTCTGAGGAGAATTGGAAGAAACGTCCCAAGAGTGAAGTGGATTTCTTGATGGGCCTGCTGTGCCGTTATCTCAAGGCCGAAGTCCCTACGCTCAACAAGAACAACATCCGTTTGGAATACATTGGACGGCAGCACGAATTGCCAGATTCAGTGCAGGAGAAAATGCAGTGGGCGCGAGGAGCTACCTCGCACAATACAGGAATGACGCTGACTCTGGCGCTCAACTACAGCGCCCGCAGCGAGCTGGTGGACGCATTTTGCTCGCTGGTGAATGCCGCCGCACGCAACGGGGGTTGAAGCCACTTGAAGATCGACGAAGACGCAGTGTCGCGGCATCTTTATACGCGCGATTTGCCTGATCCCGATCTGGTGGTGCGCACCAGCGGCGAGATGCGGCTCAGCAATTTTCTGTTGTGGCAACTGGCCTACGCGGAAATTTACGTGACGCCGACGTTGTGGCCCGAGTTTCGCGGCGTTCATTTGCTGGAAGGGATTGCCGAGTATCAGAAACGTGAGCGGCGCTATGGCGGATTGGCAGAAGCCGCACATTCGAACCACGCAAAGATGGTCCGGGGCTAAGGCTCTTGCACCTGCTCAAACGCATCCTCACCGCAGTGGTTCTGATCCCCGTCGTTCTCCTGCTGGTGTTGCGGGCCCCGGTTCCCGTAGTCGCACTGGTGGCGGCGCTAGTGGCGCTGCTCGCCACCCAGGAATTCCTGAAGCTGGCCGAGGCTTATGGCATCCGTCCGTTCCGCTGGCCCACTTATCTTTTTGTGGGCGCGTTCTTTTTGTTCATGGCGGTCAGTCCGGACGCGAAGCCGCTACTCTCCACGGCGATTTTTGTTTACAGCGTGGGATTCGCCGCGGCGATTGCACCTTTTGTCTTCCTCACCGTCGGCCTGCGGCAAGTCGGACTTGAGCACTGCGCTTCCGGCGGCGATGGTCTCGGTGTTTGCCTTTGGTTACGTTGCGCTTCCAATGGGATTGCTGGTGCAACTGCGCGAGCAATGGTCGGGGGCATTTTTGCTGTTGTATCTCTTGCTGCTGGTCTGGGCGGGCGACATCTTTGCCTATTTTGTAGGGCGATCGCTGGGCCGCCATCTGATGTCGCCACGAATCAGCCCCAAGAAAACCTGGGAGGGCGCACTGGCATCACTGCTGGCAAGTCTGGTAGTCGGCATGTTGCTGTACAACTACGCCTTGCCCATTAGTTCCGCGCTGTTGAACGCCCATCTGATCGACGCGGCGGGACGGATTCTTCGCCTTGCAGAAGCCGCCGCTATGGCCGACTTTGCTGCTCTCGGCGGCCATCAACGTCGCCGCTCAGTTGGGCGACCTGGTGGAATCTTTGATTAAACGCGGCGCTGGCGTGAAGGATTCGGGAACGATTTTGCCCGGGCATGGAGGTATGCTCGATCGCATCGATGCCCTGCTCTTTGCCGCTCCCGTGCTGTGGTACTATGCGGCTTGGCGTGTGATGCAGTAAACAACGTCCCGACCACGAAGGACACAAAGGCGCACAAAGGAAAAGCCTGGTTGCTTGACCTTTGTGATACTTCGTGTCCTTTGTGGTTCATTGAGTTCCCATGAAGCGTATTGCCATCCTTGGCTCTACCGGCTCCATCGGCCGAAGCACTCTCAGCGTCGTCGAGTCGCATCCCGACCGCTTTCAGGTGGTCTCGCTGGCCGCCGGCCGAAATGTCGACGCGGCTTTCGAGCAGGCCCACCGGTGGAGGCCACGCTTGGTTTCGATGGCGGCAGAGTCCGACGCGGAAATCCTGCAGGCCCGCCTCAAGACCGCCGGAGTGGGCGGAATCGAAGTAATCCACGGATCGGCCGGAAGCGTCCGTGTCGCTACGCATCCTGAGGCTGATTTCGTGGTAAGCGCCATCGTGGGCGTCGCCGGCCTCGAAGCCACTTACGAAGCCGTGCGAGCCGGAAAAACCGTCGGCCTCGCCAACAAAGAATGTCTGGTGGCTGCGGGAGAGTTGATCACCGCCGAAGCCCGCCGCCAGGGCAAACCGCTTCTGCCCATCGACAGTGAGCATAATGCCGTTCATCAGTGCCTGCGCGGGGGCGCATGGAGGAAGTGGAGCGCATCTGGCTGACGGCTTCCGGCGGACCGTTTTTGAACACGCCTCAGGCAAAGTTTTCCTCGATCACGGTTGAGCAGGCGTTGAATCATCCCACCTGGAAAATGGGCCGCCGCATCACCATTGATTCCGCGACTCTGATGAACAAAGGGTTCGAAGTGATTGAGGCCTGCCGGCTTGTTCAATTTGCCTGTCGAGCGAATCAAGGTGATGGTGCATCCGCAATCCACAATTCACTCCATGGTCGAGTTTGTGGATGGCAGCATACTTGCTCAGTTCTCAGTGACCGACATGCGCCTGCCGATCCTGTACGCTTTGACCTATCCGGAGCGGATTCAATCGGATATGCGCTTCCCGGTCATGGACTTACGGCACCTCGAATTCTGCCCTCCGGACATGAAAAAATTCCCTTGTCTGCGCCTCGCGTATGAAGCGGCAGAGGCTGGAGGTGCGAAAACTGTTGCACTTAACGCCGCCGACGAAGTCGCCGTCGCAGCCTTTTTGGACGGCTACATTCGTTTCGACGAAATCCCGGAGATTATAAAGATGGTGCTGGCTGAAACGGGAAGCCAGAAATTGGAATCTATTAAACAGGTGCTGGAGGCGGACAGCGAGGCCCGCCGCAGCGCGCCAGGAAAAAGTCGAGTCAAGGGGCTGTTCAGCAGTTCAGCGGCAAGCGTCATCCATTCTTTAAGGGGATTCGTACAACTTATATGCAGGAATTTCTTACCGCAGTAGTGGCTGTCGGAGTGGTCCTGGGGTTCATGATTCTGATCCATGAATTCGGCCACTACGCCGCCGCCAAGTTGCTGGGAGTGCGTGTCGAAGTGTTTTCCATCGGCTTCGGCAAGCGCCTGCTCGGTTTCAAACGTGGCGATACCGACTATCGCATCAGCGCCCTGCCGCTTGGCGGCTACGTCAAGATGAGCGGCGAAAATCCCATGGATGAGCGCACCGGCGACCCGGCGGAATTTCTTTCCCACCCGCGCTGGCATCGTTTCATCATTGCCATCGCCGGCCCTTCCATGAACATCCTGCTGGCCATTGGGTTGCTGACCGGCGTTTACATGGTTCATTTCGAGTATCCCGCTTATCTCGACCAGCCCGCGGTCATCGGCTGGGTGGAACAGGATTCACCCGCGGCCAAGCTTGGACTTCAACCTGGGGACCGCATCATTCGCATTGATGGAATCGAGAATCCCACCTGGGAGCAGGTTGAACCCAAGGTGGAATGAACCCCAACCAGCCTGTAGCGTGGCCGTCCAGCGCGGGGACCAAACCCTGAGCTTGACCATCACTCCCGAAGCCTACGGCATCTCGCAGATCGGGTTTGCGGGTTGGGATCCCAAGCGCGCTATGATTGTTACCGAACTCGAGCCTGACATGCCGGCAGAGAAAGCCGGCATTAAAGTCGGCGATGTCATCGTCTCGCTCGATGGGCAGCCGTGCCGGCTTTGGGCGCGATGATTGAGCATCTCAAACAAACCAAAGACAAGCCCATCGACCCTGACCGTATCCCGCGACGGCAAACTCATGACTTTTACCATCCAGCCGATGCTGGCCGATGTACCGACCTTGCAGACCAAGACGCTACCGCATCGGCATCGGCAGCCTGCCCGTTGAAAGTCGGCAGCCTCTCGTTCGGCGCGGCCTTGCACCGTTCGTTTGAAGACAACCGCAAGACTTCGCTTCTGATTCTTGAGTTGATGGAGAAACTGGTCGCAGCGAAAGATGTCGATCCGCACTATCGAAGGCCCCATCGGCATCGGCCGCGCCGCCGGAGCCGCCGCCAGCGAGAAAGGCTGGACTCCGCTGCTCGAACTTACCAGCGCCATCAGCCTGAACCTCGGCATCTTCAACCTGCTGCCCATCCCCATCCTCGATGGCGGCGTCATCATGCTGCTGTTCATCGAGAGCCTGATGGGCCGCGACATCAGCCTGCGCATCAAGGAACGCATTTATCAGACGGCATTTGTGTTCCTGGTATTGTTCGCAGTCATGGTCATTTACAACGACCTGGCCAAAACCCTGCCCGGCCTAGCCGGAAGACTGCCGTAAGTGTGGGGCGGGCGCCCTCGCCTGAGACCACTTTTCTCAGTGATCTCGGAGCGAGACCTCTGCGCCCTCTGCGATAAAGCTTTTGATTCCCACGTTCTGTGAACCTCTGTGCCCCCTGTGGTGAGGCCTTCCCTGCGTGCTAAAATAAAGCTTCCCATGGCCAACCTTCACCGCAGAAAATCCCTAACCTGCACCATTGGCAATGTCCGCGTCGGCTCCGATGCACCAATCGTGGTGCAGTCCATGACGAATACGGATACCGCGGACATCGCCTCGACCGTGCAACAAGTAGCCGCCCTGGCCAAAGCCGGATCCGAACTCGTCCGCGTCACCGTAAACACCGAAGACGCCGCCGCCTCTGTCGCCCCCATCGTCGACGAACTAGCCAAGCAAGGCATCACACGTCCCCATCATCGGCGACTTTCATTACAACGGCCATCTGTTGCTCAAGAAGTTTCCGGAGTGCGCCCGTGCCCTGGCCAAGTACCGCATCAATCCCGGCAACGTAGGCATAGGCCGCAAGGACGACTCCAACTTCGCCACCATGATCGAAGTTGCCGTCGAGAACCAGAAGCCGGTGCGCATCGGCGTCAACTGGGGATCGCTTGATCAGGCTCTGCTCACTCGCATGATGGACGAGAACTCGCGGCTTGACGAGCCGAAAGACGCCCGCGAAGTGACGATGGAAGCGATGGTGGTCAGCGCGCTCAACTCTGCGAAGCTGGCCGAAAAGTACGGCCTGCGTCCGGATCAGATTATTCTCAGCGCCAAAGTCAGCGGCGTGCAGGACCTGTCGACGTCTATCGCTCGCTGGCGGCGCGTTGCAACTATCCGCTGCATCTCGGACTCACCGAGGCCGGCATGGGCGCCAAGGGCATCGTCGCTTCGAGCGCGGCGCTGGGCGTGCTGTTGCAGGAAGGCATTGGCGACACCATCCGCGTGTCGCTGACGCCCGCGCCCGGCGGCGACCGCACCGAAGAAGTCCGCGTGGGCCAGCAGATTCTGCAATCCATGGGCATTCGCAGCTTCACTCCGCAAGTCACCGCCTGCCCCGGATGCGGCCGCACCACCAGCACCTTCTTCCAGGAAATGGCGGAGCAGATTCAGACTTACCTGCGCGAGCAAATGCCGCACTGGAAGGGACGCTACACCGGCGTCGAAGAAATGAAAGTCGCCGTCATGGGATGCGTGGTCAACGGCCCCGGCGAATCCAAGCACGCCAGCCTGGGCATCTCGCTGCCCGGAACCTTCGAAGAACCCAAAGCTCCCGTCTATATCGACGGCCGCCTATTCACCACGCTGAAGGGCGACCACATCGTCGCCGAGTTCATCAAGCTGGTGGATGAGTATGTGGAAAGCCACTACGCGGCGAGAGAAGAAGTCGTCGCCGACTAGCCGTCACTCTGCCCCCTTGTCATTCTGAGCGTAGTGGCAGCTTCGCTTGCGAAGCTTGCCACGAAGGCGAAGAATCCCTATAGTTCTCCACAACTGCGGTGGAGGAACTGAAAATGCCAAGCGACGAGTGGATCAAGACTCTTGCAGATGGCAGAAAAGTGAAATTCACCAACCAGGAACTGGACGAGACGACGTTTATCACCGCTCAGGTTGAAGGCAACAAAGTCGTCTATTCGATCGTATTGACCCACATGAAAACCCCGCCCAGTCGTGGAGAGGTTGAAAGCCATTTCGAAGGCGAGCTTTCAAAGAAGTCGCTGAAGGCTAATTGATCGGGGCTGGTGTTCAAAGGCGAACACATGGTGCCGAGTTCGTCAAGCTGGTGGATGAGTATGTGGACAGCCACTGCGCGGCGAGAGAAGAAGTCGCGGCCGGTGAATCGCTCGCCCGCGCTGACCCTATTTCTCTTTAAGCCGATTCGCTGCTAGGTATCGTCAACCTTGTTGAATACGTTGAGAAACAAGGGGGTCCCTGAAAATGACAGGGGGCTTACAGGGCCGATTGTCATGAAGGAGTACTGTCGTGACGCAGTGTCGAACGCGGAATGAGGGTCTCTAAATAGTTGATAGAGGTCCAATGCCTTACTCGATGAGCCGACCAGTTGCCGAAGGGATTGGAACTCCTGCCCTAGCCCCAAACCGAACCCGAAGAAGAAAATTCGAAGCTGCTGGATGATCTCCCTGTCCAAGCTTGACAGCGTCTGTGAGATAAACAACCATCCAAGACCGTATTTTCGCGTGGTGCGAACGGCGTCAATTAGTACCGATCGGACGCCGCGCGCTGCCTCTCTTCTCTAGGCAATTCGTTTGGTGCCAATCTGTGGGCCTCGTCGATCACGACCAGGGTATTTAGGCTTTCTCCTTCTTTGTAGAAATAAACTCCGCGGTCTGCGCGAGGCCATCCAGCAGACGTTTTATGACTAGGGCCTGGATCCGGTCGTTCCAGAACAGCCCCTTGGCCTGCTCCTTGGAAAGGTCCAGCACAAGGATGGGACGATTTCTGCCTTAGGGTCGAGCAGCCACCCTAAGGCCTTGTTTATTGTTCGTGCTCCTGGCCGGTCCTCACGAAAGAGCTCCGTCACCGGGGCCCAAAACTGATCGAAGAACTCCTGGGGGCAGCCCCTGATAGCGCCGTGTCAAACCGTGCACGGGACGCTTCCGTGCGATAGAAAACCCGCTGCACCTTCTCGTCCTTCAGTAGCGCCCATGCTATGGTGCTGGCCTGGCGCCACAGCGCCGCCGCGAGGTGCGACCGGGCTGAGTTGGCGGTGCAGACGAACAGCACGCGCGGGGCGGTCCGCGCAAGCTGAGCAGCCGGCGGTTCGAGCGGGCCTGCGGCCGCCGGATGTAGGTACGGCGGCGGTCGCCTTCAGACCGGCGGCGGCTGATGATGCCGGCCTGCTCCAGGACGTGCAGGTGGTGGGCGAGGAGGTTGGACGGCATGGCCAGCATCGCGGCCAGCTCGGACGGGGAGGCGTCTCCTCGGGCTAGCAGGTCAGTGATCCGGCGCCGGCCAGGTCGGCCAGCGCCGCGTGCATGGCGGCACGCCGCGCTAGGTCGCCGGTTAGCTCAGTGTTCATTGAGTCAATCTTGACTGAGCAGTCGCGATGCGTCAAGATGAGCCCTGTGACCAGGACACCCGTATCTCCGCGTGCCATGCTGCTGCGCCGGCTGACCGCCGAGTTCCTCGGCAGCGCGTTCCTGGCCGCGATCGTGATCGGATCAGGGATCGCCGCGCAGCGGCTGTCTCCGGGTGATACCGGGCTGGAGCTGCTGGAGAACCCGGCGGCGACCGCGGCCGGGCTGTTCGTGATCATCCTCATGTTCGGGCCGGTATCGGGCGCGCATTTCAACCCGGTGGTGTCATTCGCTGACGCGGCGCTGGGCGGCATGTCCTGGCGGGACGCCGCCGCGTACCTGCTGGCCCAGGTCGGCGGGTGCGTGACCGGCGCGGTCGCGGCCAACCTCATGTTCGCGCAGGCCGCGGTATCGATCTCGGTGAAGCACCGGGCCAGCGGGGCGCACGCCTTCTCGGAGGTGATTGCGACCGCCGGGCTGATCCTGGTGATCTTCGCCCTGGCCCGGACCGGGCGGGCGGCCAGCGCCCCGGCAGCGGTCGGTGCCTACATCGGCGCGGCCTACTGGTTCACCGCCTCGACCAGCTTCGCTAACCCGGCAATCACGGTGGGG